>NZ_NFLL01000035.1 GCF_002160895.1 Faecalibacterium sp. An122
CAATCCCAGCGGAAGTGTCTTAAAAGTATGGAAAAGTTATCCCGAATCTTTTTATAAAAAGCTGGTGAATAAGCGGTTTTTTCTGAAGATTCGGGATAATCCAACTTTCGGTATAACCGGTACTATGTCATCGATGAAATAAAAAATAGTTTTATCATATATCACGTTTTAGAAGAATTTTTATCCCAAATGGAAGCGTTTCTGCACATCAAACTGTCATAAACGCTGCAAGAGCATCCTTCTGTTTGTTGAAATCTTCCATGCCAAGGGCATACAGATCCCGTTCCAACTACTCATTCATAGAATAGGTCCCTACATGAATCGAATGGCTGGGAGCAAAAACAAAGGCTTTGCCTTCACGTTCCAGAGCAAAGACCTCCTGCAAATTTTGGTTGTAGGCAATATGTCTATGGTCGATCAGGGATATGATTTGCGGGTATGGATGGCAGCGTATGGCATAGAGGAAACGCATCCCATGAGGCTTACGAATGTAATCTCTCGTTTTGGACAGAATAACCACCAGACGGTCGCAGCCTTTTTTCCAACGCCCGCGATACCGGGATGGCATCTGAAAGACCGCCGTCAAAGTAGGGGTTTTTGTTTAATTCCATCGGGCGGCAGGCGGCAGGAATGGCGCTGGATGCCATAATCAGTCGATGGTCATCCTGAGCCATCGTTTCTTTCCCAAAATATTCCGCTTTTCCGGTCAAGGCGTTTGTTGCCACTACCTCATACTCTGCCGGGTTGTTTTTCAGTGCGGGAAAATCCAGAGGATCTTTCCCCATAGAATTGGTCAGAGTCCCATAAATGTATTGCAGCCCGAACAAGTCACCTGTCTTCAAAAAACTTCTTAGTCCAAAATAGTCGGGGTCGTGAATGTGCTCCGTAAAAAACGCAGATTTCGTCCTCGTTGTCCGGCTAGATAGCTGGCCAGATTTCCAGATCCGCCAGATACCCCAATGCAGTAAGCAAATGTGATATTGTGATCCAGGAAAGCGTCCAGGATTGCCGCATTATAGGCACACTTCATTCCGCCGCATTCCACAACCAATCCGATTTTCATTTGTGAATCCCTTCCAACTTCATGTGATATTGTTCCAGTACATCTTTCAGCGTGATTTCTTGCATTTTTTGTTCCGCTGTTTTTTGAATGTCCAAGTAAAAATCCCGCAGCACCAGTTGGATATTTACACCCACGCCACAGGCGGGGTTGGTGTGGATGTCCTGATGAAGCAGAGGTTTGTTGCCCTCCACTGCCCGGTAGACATCCAGCAGGGTGATTTTCTCCGGCTCACGAGCCAGGGAAGGCCGGGGATGCCCCTTTATGCTGACCAGCAGACCTCCCTTCCGCAAGGCGGACATGAGCTGGCGCACATAGGCAGGATTCGTTTGAACACTTTCTGCCAACTTGTTACTGGTCAGGTCGCAGTCTGGGTACAGAGCGATAAAGGCCAGGATATGAACAGCATCGCTAAGGCGGGTGGGGTATTTCATGGTCAGATCTCCTTTCTCAATTTGATGTAATTTTTATTATAACAGCATATTGACAGCAGTGCAAGTGGATGCTAAAATAAGCTGGAAGTAAAAATAAAAATAACATCCAGATGAAAGGAATGGTAAAATGAGCTTCTATGCGAATTTGGTCACCCAGACCCAGATGAATTACTCCAAATACTATCATGTCTATGCTTCCGGCAGTACGCCATATCAGCTGACTGACAAAAAGCCGCTGCCGTATAGCGAACAGATCCATCGGCTGGTACAGGAGGTAAAAGAAGCTGACTGTGTGGTCGTGGGCGGAGCCTCCGGCCTGTCCGCTGCCGGCGGCGGTGATTTTTACTACGAGGACAACGACTCCTACCGGAAATACTTCCGGCCTTTTGCGGAGAAGTACCACTTCAAAGGTGCTTTTGCAGGGATGATGCACCCCTGGGAGACCCGGGAAGAGTATTGGGGGTATCTTGCCACCTTCCTTCACACTACCCAGACTGCCGCTGTGCGTAAGCCCTACCTGGATTTGGATGCGTTGCTGAAAGGCAAGGATTTCTTTATCCTTACCACCAACCAGGATACCCAGTTTGTCAAGCTCTACCCGGAGGACAAAGTGGCGGAAATCCAGGGGGATCACCGGTTTTTCCAGTGCGCCGCCTGCTGCACCGACGACACATGGGACGCAGTAAAGCCAGTGGCTGAGATGGTGGCCGCTATGAGGGATGGCACCAAGATTCCCACGGATCTCATTCCCCGGTGTCCCCACTGCGGCGGTGAGGCGTTCCCCTGGGTGCGAGGATATGGAAATTTCCTCCAGGGAAAGAAATACCAAGAACAGTACGAAAAAATTTCTCGCTATGTGCTGGAGCACAAAGATCGCAAGATTCTATTCCTGGAGCTGGGCGTGGGCCGACTGACTCCCATGTTCATCCAAGAGCCCTTCTGGAACCTGACCCTCAGCTTTCCCCATGCTCGATATATCGCTGTCAACGACAGGTATGACTTCCTGCCCAAGCAGTTGGAGGACAAGGGCATGACCATTGTGGCCGACATTGCTCAAGTGCTGCTGGATGCACGGGACGCTATGGAAAACGGAGACAACAATCCATGAGCGGTGAAAACAAGGCGGTGCTTCAGGAACTTGCCGAGCGTATGGATCAAGCAGATGCCATTGTGATCGGCGGAGGCTCCGGCCTGTCAAGTGCGGCTGGATACGACCACTACCATTGGTCACCGGCGCTTTCAGAGGCATTGGCTCCCTTTCGTGAACAGTATGGCTTTACCTCCCCGCTGGCTGGATTCTACCATTGCTTTTCCAGCTATGGGGAACAGTGGGGATATTACAGCCAATATATCCGTTTCATGTGGAAAGCCCCTACCGGGCAGCCCTATCTGGACCTGCAGGCGCTTGTGGCAGATAAACCTGTCTTTGTGCTGACCACGAATGTGGATCAGCAGTTTTTTCGGGTATTTCCCCAAAAGCAGATTTGCGCCTTTCAGGGAGACTTTGGCTACTGCCAGTGCAGCCAGCCCTGCCGGAATGATATTTGGGAAAACCGCGAACTGGTGAAGGAACGAACGGATCGCTTGGTGGGGGTTCGCCTGCCGGAGGAGGCTGTTCCCCGCTGCCCGGATTGCGGTCGGGTGCTGGTGCCCTGGGTACGGGACGATACCTTCCTGGAGGGACCCTTCTGGCAGGATAGCCTGCACCGCTACCATAGCTTCCTGCGACGCTGGATTATGGATCAGGCCAACAAAAATGTCCTGCTGCTGGAACTTGGCGTGGGTGAGATGACGCCCAGTATCATCAAATTGCCCTTCTGGGAACTTACCGCCAAAAACGAAAACGTCTTTTATGCCTGTCTGAATCGAGATGCGTCTCATAGTCCGGAGCATCTGCGGGGACGCAGCCTGTATCTGCAAGGAGACTTGGCGGAAACGCTGGCTGCCCTCCGGCAGGAGCGATCCATCGCAGCAAACGTAAAATGAAAGGGGCGAACGAACAGGATGGATTGGAAACCTATTGCAGAAAAATTCAAAGAAGCAGACGCTGTCTTGATCGGGGCCAGCAACGGCCTGTCCATCACGGAAGGACTGCACTTGTTTGCGGACAATGAGGCCTTTGAAAGATTGTTTGGGGACTTCAAACGGAAATATGGCCTGGAGTGCATTTTGCAGGGCATGATGGCAGGATGGCCCAGCGAGGAGGAAAAGTGGGCCTTCTGGGCCCGGCTCATCCATCATTACTGCGGGCAGTACCAGCCTACGCCGGCGATGAAGGATTTGAGGGCCATTGTGGGGGAAAAGGATTACTTTGTCATCACATCAAACGGAGAAGGTCACTTTGAACTGTGTGGTTTTGATTCGTCGAAAATCTATGAGATTGAGGGAAGCTGGCTTACGATGCAGTGTGCCCGCCCTTGCCACGACACCCGCTATCCAAGTCTGAAAGTGGCCGAAACATTATCGGATGCCGAGCAGGGCGGCCATGTGCCTGCAGAGTTAGTACCGCGCTGTCCCAAGTGCGGTGGTCCTATGGACATCCACATGGGCGCGGGCCGGAGAATGATATCGAATGCCGCCGCCCGGGAACGGTTCCAAAACTTTCTGAAAACCTATCATGGGAAGAAGCTGGTGGTTCTGGAGCTGGGCATCGGCTGGCGCAATCAGCTCATTAAGGCTCTACTGATGCGGCTGGTGGCCAGCGAGCCAAACGCGACTTATGTGACCATGAATCTGGGGGAGATCTACATTGCGGACAATATTAAAGAGAAGTCCTTCGGACTGGACGGGCGGCTGAATGAGCTGCTGCCTGCTCTCCGGGAGGCGCTGTGTGCCCCCGCGGTTTCTCTATAACGCCCGCCGCTGCTGCGCGGAACCATGGACGTGTTCACCTGTCCAGAGGGCATCTGACCGGTCATTTTTCTCTTGGAGGCAGCGTAAACAATGCAAAAATAAAATCCGGGAAGTTGGTCTGATGCCAATCCTTCCCGGATTTTATCTTTAAAAAGGTACGATTGTATTTAAAATGATGGTATAAGGAGCGGTGTTCTGCTCATTGACCTGCATGAGACGGGAAAAGGAGAACTCAGAGATTCTTGACAAAGAGGGCGCGGATGGCGTTGAATACCGCCAGAATCATGACGCCCACATCGGCAAAGACGGCCAGCCACATATTGGCCAGGCCCAGGGCTA
This sequence comes from Faecalibacterium sp. An122, assembly GCF_002160895.1. Classification (GTDB taxonomy): domain Bacteria; phylum Bacillota; class Clostridia; order Oscillospirales; family Ruminococcaceae; genus Faecalibacterium. Next base: position 4,687 of record NZ_NFLL01000035.1, read on the forward strand.
CCAGGACCAGGCAGATCAGCTTGATGCCAATGGCCAGCACAATGTTCTGGTAGACGATGCCCAGACACTTGCGGGAAATCCGGATGGCAGTGGCGATTTTGAGGGGATCGTCGTCCATCAGCACCACGTCGGCGGCCTCGATGGCGGCGTCGGAACCCATGGCCCCCATGGCGATGCCGATGTCGGCCCGGCGGAGCACCGGCGCGTCATTGATGCCGTCTCCCACGAAGGCCAGCTTGGCCTTCTCGGGCTTGTCAGCCAGAAGCCGTTCCACCTGCTCCACTTTATCGGCGGGCAGCAGCTCACTGTACACCTGGTCGATGCCCAGATCGCCGGCCACCTGGTCGGCCACCCGCCTGGCGTCGCCGGTGAGCATCACCGTCTTGTGGATGCCGGCGGCCTTCAGGGCCTGGATGGCCTGCTTGGCGTGGGGCTTCACCCGGTCCGAAATCACGATGTGGCCGGCGTATTTGCCGTCAATGGCCAGGTGGATGATGGTGCCCACGCTGTGGCAGGAGATGGCCTGGATGCCCAGATGGGCCATCAGCTTGTCGTTGCCGGCGGCCACCGACACCCCATCCACCTTGGCCAGAACTCCGTTGCCGCTGATCTCCTGGATGTCGGCCACCCGGCTGCGGTCGATCTCCTTGCTGTAGGCCCGCTGGAGGCTCTTGCTGATGGGGTGGGAGGAAGCGCTCTCGGCCAGGGCAGCGTATTCCAGCAGCTTTTGGTTTTCCATCTGATTGTGGTGGATGCCGTTGACCTCAAAGACCCCCTGGGTCAGGGTGCCGGTTTTGTCAAACACCAGGATTTTGGTCTGGGAGAGGGTTTCCAGGTAGTTGGAGCCCTTCACCAGGACGCCGGCCTTGCTGGCGCCGCCGATGCCGGCAAAGAAGGACAGGGGGATGCTGATAACCAGGGCGCAGGGGCAGCTGGCCACCAGGAAGGTGAGGGACCGGTAAATCCAGGTCTCCCAGCCGGGGGCCCGGCCCAGCACCATCAGCATCACCGGCGGCACCACCGCCAGGGCCAAAGCCGCATAGCAGACAGCGGGGGTGTAGATCCGGGCAAAGCGGGAGATGAAGTCCTCCGACTTGGACTTGCGGGAGGAGGCGTTTTCCACCAGGTCCAAAATTTTGGACACGGTGGATTCGCCGAACTCTTTGGTGGTCTGGATTTTCAGCAGCCCCGTCATGTTGATGCAGCCGCTGATGATCTCGTCGCCGGTTTTGACCTCCCGGGGGAGGCTCTCGCCGGTGAGGGCGGCGGTGTTCAGGGTGGAGGCGCCCTCCACCACGGTGCCGTCGATGGGGACTTTTTCGCCGGGCTGGACCACAATCACCGAGCCAATGGCTACTTCGTCAGGGTCCACCTGCTCCAGTCTGCCGTCCTGTTCGATGTTGGCGTAGTCGGGGCGGATATCCATCAGGTCGCTGATGTTCCGGCGGCTCTTGCCAACGGCGTAGCTCTGGAACCACTCGCCCACCTGGTAAAACAGCATGACGGCAATGGCTTCCAGATAGTCGCCGTTCTCGTAGATGGCCAGAGCCAGAGCCCCCAGGGTGGCCACCGCCATCAGGAAGTTCTCGTCAAAGACCTGGCCGTTGCGGATGCCTTTCAGGGCTTTGCGGAGGATATCATAGCCGATGATGGCGTAGTCCACCAGATAGCATCCCAGCCGCACCCACCGGCCGGCGGCCCCCAGAGCCTCAAAGGCCCCGGTGCCCACCGCCTGGAGAACCAGCAGCAGGAGGGTAGCAGCCAGAATCCGGCCCAGCATCACTTTCTGTTTATGGGTCATCCCGCTCTGGGGCTTTTGGCCCACCCCCAGCAGGATGGCGGCCACCAGGGCCACCACTCCCAGCAGAACATTCACAATCAGTTCCTGCATACAAATCATCCTTTCTTGGCGTTGTGCAGGTTACAGGAAAATCTCGCAGTCGGGCTCCACCTTTTTGCACGCTTTGGTGACGGCGGCCATGACAGCGGCGGGCTCCTGGCCTTCGGCGAACTCCACCACCATCTTTTGGGTCATGAAGTTGACGGTGGCGTTCTGGACGCCGGCGGTTTTCCGGGCGGCGTCCTCCATCAGGTTAGCGCAGTTGGCGCAGTCTACTTCGATCTTATAAGTCTTTTTCATGGGGAATTTTCCTTTCTTGTCCAGGCGTGTATTTGAGATATTTAATTGAACATATGTTTAATTGCGCATTCATGATACAATAGACAAACCCCCGGGTCAAGGCTCTCGGGCAAGAAACTGCCAAACGGGCAAAAAGTCTTGCCATTTGGGCAAAAGGGAAGGCCTTGTCCTTTGGGGACGGGGCCTGTATAATAAAACCAACGTCACAACAAGGAGGGAGCGACATGGAAAACACCCCTTTGCACCCGGCGGCAAACTCGCCGGAGAGGTTTCAAGCAGCGGCGGAGTGGTTTCGTCAGCTGGGGGACGGCAGCCGGCTGCGGATTTTCTGGCTGCTGTGCCACGGGGAGGGGAGCGTCATGGCCCTGGCGGCCCGGATGGAGATGAGCAGCCCAGCAGTGTCCCACCATCTGCGGCAGCTGAAAGGGGCGGGATTGATTGTCAACCGCCGGCAGGGCCGGGAGGTATACTACCGGGCGGCGGACACAGAACAGGCCCGGCTGCTCCACCGGATGATTGAGGAGATGCTGTCCATCGCCTGCCCCGACCCGGACGGAAAGGGGGATGCCCCGTGAAGGAAACCCAAAGAGAGCAGCTGAAAGCCCGTCTGCAGGACATCCCGGCAGGACAGGTGGCGGTGCAGATCTTCCGGTTGGAGACGAGTGAGGCCGGTCCCTTTGCCGCCAAAACCCAGGCCATCACCCAAGGCAAGGGCTGTCGGGAGGTGTACCCTTTGTTCCCGGGAGCAGAGTTGTCAATCAATGCCTTTCTGGGCCCGGGGGCGGCGTTCCGCCACCAGCCCGACCCGGCGGTGCTGGAAATCGATTACTGCAGGGCCGGCCGGGTGGGCTGGGCGATGCGGGACGGTCTCTCGGTTTATCTGGGGCCGGGGGACTTGTCGGTCCACGGGGCCGACTGGTGTGCCGATTCGGCCATGGAATTCCCCCTGGGCTATCTGGAAGGAATCTCAGTGACGGTAGATTTGAACTGCCTGGACCGGGAAGGCCCCGCCCTGCTGGGGGAGGCAGGGGTCAGCGGGGCGGCGCTGCGGCAGCAATTCGGCGCCGGCAAACCCCGGACGGTGCCGGCCTGCCCGGCGCTGGAACATCTCTTTGCGCCTCTGTATGAAGCGCCTGTCCATCTGCGGCGGCCCATGGCGGTTCTGAAGGTCCAGGAGCTGCTGCTGTATCTGTCCCATCTTGACCCGGACCAAAAGCAGCTGAACCAGTACCTTTCCCCCCAGGCGGAGGCCATCCGGGCCATCCACCGCCAGCTGACCGGGCATCTGGACCAGCGGGTCACCATCCAGGAACTGTCCCGCCAGTACCACATCAACCCCTCCACCCTGAAAGAGGTGTTCAAGGGGGTGTATGGGATGCCCATTGCCGCCTATATGAAGGAATACCGGGTGCGCCGGGCCATGGAGCTGCTGCGGGAAACCGACGCAGCCGTCGCTGAAATCGCGGTCCGGGTGGGCTACGAGAGCCAGGGCAAGTTTGCCCGGGCCTTCAAAGAGATCACCGGGTGCCTGCCCACCGAATACCGCCGAAGCAGCCGGTGAAATCGCTGCCAAGAAAGCAGGCAGCCCCCGTCTGCCGGACAGAAAAGGTCTAGCAAACGGGGGCTGTTTTCATTTGAGGGGATCAGCCGAAGCAGTAGTTGGTGACGATGGGGTCCCGCTTCTGGGTCATATCGTTGAAATATTCATAGTTGCAGATGCCCAGGAAGCCGCCCGAAATGTTGTAAATATTGGTGAAGCCATGACCTTGCAGGGCCATCACAGCGTTGTAGCTGCTCTGACCAATCTGACAGTGGACGTAGACCGGCCGGTCGGTGGGAATTTCATCCAGACGGCAGCGAAGCTGGCCCAGGGGAATGTTGACCGAAGTCTTCAGATGGCCCAGATTGTACATTTCAGGGGGACGGACATCCAGGATATAGGCGCCGGACTCCACCAGCGAACGCACCTGGTCCACATGGACCTGGCGGAACCGGTGGGCCAGAAGGTTGCCCGCCACCAGGCCAGCATAGTTGCCAGCGTCCTTGGGGGCGGAGAAAGGAGGCGCATAGCACAGTTCCAGATCCCGCAGATCATCCACGGTGCTGCCAAACTTGATGAGGGTGGCGGCCACGTCAATCCGCTTGGGGGCGTCCCCCTTGGAGATGGCCTGGGCGCCCAGAACTTTGCCGGTGGGCACCTCATAGATCAGCTTGTAGTGGAGATTGGTGCTGCCCGGCATGATGCCCACCCGGTCCTTGGGCAGGACATAGACGGTGTCGTAGGGAATGCCTTCCTGCTGGCACTGGGCGGCGGTGAGGCCGGTGCTGGCTGCGTTCCACTCGAACACCTGGATGCAGCTGGAGCCAATGAAGCCGGTGTTCCGCACCGGCAGACCATAGATGTGGTCGGCAGCCTGCCGGGCCTGTTTCTGGGCCGGGCCGGCCAGCTGAACCATGGCGGGTTTGTGGGTCAGGGGATTGAACACCTCCACCGCATCACCCACCGCGTAAATGCTGGGATCACTGGTGCAGTAGTTGGGGTCCACTTTGATGGCGCCCCGGGCGTTCATTTCCAGCCCGGCATCGGCGGCCAGAGCGGTGTCAGGGCGGACGCCCACCGCCATCACAACGGCGTCGCCTTCAATGACGCGGCCCGAGTTCAGCTGCAGGTTGGATTGCTGGAAGGCCACCACCGAGTCCCCCACCACCAGCTGGACGCCGTGGTCGATCATGGCTTTCTGGAGAATCTGAACCATGTCATAGTCGTAGGGCTTCAGGATCTGGTCCATGGCCTCCACCAGGGCCACCAGATAGCCTGCTTCCCGCAGGTTGACGGCGACTTCTACGCCGATGAAACCGCCGCCGATCACCGAAACCTTCTTGGCGCCGGACTCCTTCAGGAAGCCATAAAACTGGCTCACATCCGCCACCGTCTTGATGGTAAAGAGGCTGGCGTTTTCGATGCCCTGAATCCGGGGGATTACGGCGTTGGCGCCGGGGGCCAGGATAAGGGTGTCATAGGATTCCTCATATTCCTGACCGGTGACCAAATATTTTGCCATGATTTTTTTGGCAGCACGGTTGATGGAGATAACCTGGGTATTGGTTCGGGTCTCAATGTTGTAGATTCCATGGAGGGATTCGGGGGTGTTGAGGACCAGCTTTTCGGTCTGGTCCACCGTCTCGCTCAGGCGATAGGGGAGGCTGCAGTTGGAATAAGACACGGCGGCACCCTTTTCCAACAGCAGAATTTCGGCCTGCTCGTCCAGCCGCCGCAGCCGTGCAGCTGCGCCGGCGCCGCCTGTGTTGCCTCCAACAATAACATACTTCATAGTATCACGCTCCTTTTATAATGAAATAAGATAAAACAAAACGAATTCTGCCAAGTGTGAGAACAAAATCCGTGCCGGTTCGACGTTTCTGGCTGGCAAACAAGCTCCTGCCTGGATGCGGCCAGACAGGAGTTTGTTTGTTTTGCCGGCAGTCAGGCCGGCGCGCCAGCTGACAGGCAGAAGGAGACGCCTGCGCGATAAAGGAGAAAAAGAGAAACGCTTAGGTTTGAGGCATGATCCAAAACTTCATGGCCGGATAGCTGATGACGATTTGGAGCAGCACATTGACCACCGTGGCCAGGGTGGGAGCGATGCCGGGGGCCACGCCGGCCCCGATGAAAAAGGCCTGACTGTAGGCCGGCATGGCCGCCGACAGGACCACCAGCACCAGGGCCAGCAGGATGTATTTGGGCACGGCCTGGCGGAAGCGGGCGTTGGAGCGAAAGACCCAGTTTTTCTGAACGAAGAAGTTGACAGTCTGGGCGGCAGCGGTGGCGGTGAGAAAGCTCAGAAAGCCGCACAGCCCCAGATCCCGCTCCACCTGGGTGTAGTGGAAAACGAGAAAGGAGAAGGGCCGGTCCGCCAGAGAAGCAAAGAGAAACCGGGTGCACAGCCACATCACCACAAAATTGGTGACGGTGGCGCAGTTGGACAGAAGGTTGAACAGGATGAACTGCCACAGATCCGGGTGATTGCGAATCCACTGCTTCATTGGGGGCCTCCTTTCAGCCGCTTTTCCAGGGCGCGGTTCCGGGCCGCGTTCCAGAGGGCGGCCCACAGTACCCGTGCCAGTCCGATCAGCCAGAATCCTTTCAGTTCCATCACCAGGCCGTCCACCATCCCCATGCTGACCATTCCGTTGGTCATCTTGGCCATGGCCCGGAGGGGCATGTTGTAGTTGAACAGCAGGTTCAAGTCGGGGGCGCCCTTTTTCAGGCTGTTTTCCAGCATCCGTTTGTGGACGGCGTGGATCAGCCAGCCCAGGGGGCTGCGGCCGTGGCCGATTTCACCCAGGGTCATGTTGCGGTCGATGCGGATTTTTTCCTCCGGGACAGGATGCCCCAGCAGGGCTTCGAATTCTGCCTTGGGCACATCCTGGATCTGACCGCTGGCGTAGTGGGGCAGCAGGATTTTTTGGTAGGGGCTGGGGCTGCCGTCCGGCTCCACCGTGAGGTCCGCCGTCAGGCGGATGTCAGCGCAGGAAGCGCCTACCCGCACCTCATAGCGGCCGCCCTCCACCGCCCAGCGGCCGGTGAGGGTGTTCCAGTAGGAAAAGGCTTTTTGGTCCAGCGGAATGGAGACGGTTTTGGTTTCGCCCGGCGCCAGATGGACCCGGGCAAAGCCTTTCAGTTCTTCCGCCGGACGGAAAACGGCGGCGTCGGGCTTGGCTATGTAGACCTGGACCACTTCGTCTCCTTCCCGGGAGCCGGTGTTGGTGACGGTCAGGGTGACCTGGCCGGGGTCGGCCGAAAGGCCGCTGTAGTGAAAGCTGGTATAGCTCAGCCCGTAACCGAAGGGGAAGGCCACCGGTTCGTCCACCGTCTGGTAGTAGCGGTAGCCCACATAGAGGCCCTCCCGGTATTCCACATTCCGGCGGGCGCCGCCGAAATGCTTGCAGGAAGGGGCGTCCTCGTAGTGGAGGGGCCAGGTCTCGGCCAGCTTGCCGCTGGGATTGATTTTTCCGGTGAGAAGGTCCAGCAGGGCCGCCGCCCCCGCCTGGCCGCTGAGGCCTGTCCAGACCAGAGCCTGGCACCGGCTGACCCAGGGGGCTTCCACGGCGCTGCCGCTGGACAGGACCACCACCACATGGGGGTTGGTCCGGTGAATCGCCATCAGCAGTTCAAACTGGTTGGCGGCCAGCTTCATCTGGGAGCGGTCCAGTCCTTCGCTCTCCTGCACCTCGTCCAGACCCAGAAACAGCAGCACTAGGTCGGCGGATTTGGCCAGCTCCACGGCTTCCGCCTGGAGGGCGGGGGAGGCCTGGCCGGTGCGGTTAAACCCGGGGGCGTAGCCAGTGCAGTGCAGGCCGCTCTGTTCCAGAAGGGGGCGGAAGGCGTCCACCCGGGGCGCGTTCACCATGCTGGACCCGGCCCCCTGATACCGGGGCGTGTCGGCAAAGTCGCCGATCAGGGCGATGGACGCGTCAGGGTCCAGGGGCAGGATGTTGCCCCGGTTCTTCAGCAGCACCATGCTCTCGGCGGCAGCCCGCCGGGCCAGAGCGTGATGGGCGTCCCAGTCGATGGTTTTGGAGGCGCTCTGGAGGTTTTCGGTGATGGGGACCGCCAGTTCCAGCAGTTCTTCCAGCCGAGCGTGGATGTCGGCCTCGGATATTTTGCCGTCCCGCACCGCTTTCATCAGCTCCCGCACCGAGTCCCCGCCGGGGGCGGGCATTTCCAGGGTGGAGCCCAGCTTGACCCCCAGGGCGTGGTCGTTGGAGCCGCCCCAGTCGGTGACCACCGCCCCCCGATAGCCCCATTCGCCCCGGAGAATGTCTTTCAGCAGATGGGGGTTCTCGTTGGCGTATTCTCCGTTGACCTGGTTGTAGCTGGTCATGATGCAGCGGGGGGAGCTTTCTTCCAGGACCAGCTCGAACCCCCGGAGATAGATCTCCCGCAGGGTGCGCTCATCCACAATGGAGTTGGACACCATCCGCAGGGATTCCTGATTGTTGACGGCGAAATGCTTGGGGCAGGCGGCGATGCCTTGGGACTGGATGCCCCGGACGTACCCCGCCGCCATTTTGCCCGAGAGGTAGGGGTCCTCCGAAAAATATTCAAAGTTGCGCCCGCAGAGGGGGTTGCGCTTGATGTTGAGCCCCGGGCCCAGCAGAACGCCCACCCCCTGGGCGGCAGCTTCCTCGCCCAGGGCTGCCCCGATGGCCTGGCCCAGGTCCGGGTCCCAGCTGTTGGCCACCGCCGAGGCGGTGGGAAAACAGGTGGCCGGCTCGCTGGGGTTCTGGCCCAGATGGTCGCTTTCGCCCGCCTGTTTGCGGACCCCATGGGGGCCGTCCGACAGCCAGAGCTGGGGAATGCCATGTTGGGGAAGGGAACGGGTTTTGAAGGTTTCCGCCCCCGAAAGGAGGGCACATTTTTCTTCCAGGGTGAGCTTGCCGATCAGTTCACTGTAATTCACAAAAGAGTGCTCCTTTCCTGTTCCAGGCGGCAGGCCGGGCGGCCCAGGGGCGCTCCGGGTCACGACCCTGCTCATGGCAGGTAACGCCCCGTATGCGTCCGGGCCGCAGGAGGGGGAGAGGCTGCCCTCCCCGGGAAAGGGAGGGGCCTCGCCCTGCAATCTATCTGGACCTGCCTGGAGTGACGATGGAAGGCCGGTTTGGACCTTCCGTGCACCGAAAGAAGGGGAATGTCATTCAATGCTTTTGGGCGGGTGCCTGGCTGCGGCGCTTTTTCCAGCTCTTGACCAGCAGCACTTCCAGCCCGGCCAGAACCACCACGCCGGCGGCATCGGCACCCATCAGGATGGTGACCCAGCCGTCCATGTTGGAGGCGGACACCCCGTCCTCATACACCCAGCTGTTCACCACGGTGTACATGATGTTTTTGCAGGCGCGGCGCAGATACTGCACCGTACTGGCGCTGGGGTTGGCGTGGTCATGGGGCAGGTTGGGGCCAGAACCATAGGTGGACAGCATGGCGTCCATGCCGTTGGCCAGAGCGGCGTCGGCATTCATGAAGCCGTGGCCGTTGTCCCGGAAGTAGTCGGATTCCACCATGCCACGGAAGCCCCACTCCTCCCGCAGAACAGTGTTTAGCAGGCTAGCGTTTTCGCCGGTCCACCGGGTTCCCAGGAAGTTCCAGGACACCATCACGGCGTCGGCGCCGTAGTCCTTGACGCAAATTTCAAAGGGTTTCAGGTAGATTTCCCGGATGGCCTGTTCGTTGGACCAGATGGAAACCATCTTGTAGTTGCCGTCGTAGAGGGCAAAGTGCTTGATGTAGGAGTAGACGCCCTGGCTTTCGGCACCCGACACGGCATGGCCGGCCATCACGCCGGTGAGAACGCCGTCCTCGGAGTAGTATTCATAGTTGCGGCCGCCGAAGGGATTCCGGTGGAGGTTGATGCCGGGGGCGTACCATCCGGCCACATCCAGCTCCCGGGCCATCTTGCCCATGGTTTCGCCGTATTCATAGGCCAGGTCCTGGTTCCAGGTGCAGGCCAGTACGGTGGGCACCGGGAACCCGATGGAGCCCACGCCGGTGAAGTTGTTGTTGATGGCGGAGGGGCCGTCGGCGTCGTTGGTGTGGACCTTTCCCACCGATTCCACCGCCGGGGTCTGGTAGCCGCACAGAGAGGTCATGTCCAGCATATCCTGGACGCTCAGCTGGTCCAGCAGATCGTTCCAGCGGGGGTCGTCGTAGTCGGCGCCCCGCAGGTCGGCCAGTTCCAGGCCGTTCTGGGCGCCGGTGACCGGCATCTCGGCGTCGGGGTCGATGTAGGTGTCGTAGTCAAAGTTTGCGTTCAGGTGATACACCGCCACATCTTCCTCGCGCATGTTGGTGTTGGCAGGAGCTGCGGTGGCCTGGTGGTAGTTGGCAAAGCCGTTCTTCCGGGAGAGGTAGACCACATCCCCGGCGGCATCCCCAAAGAGATTGGTGGCGGCGGTCTGGTCCGAGCTGCGGGGGTTGTCTGCGTCATAGACGATGGTCTCGGGCACCGTATAGACGGCAGTGTCCAGGACGGTGTGAGAATCGGAACGGATGGAGATTTCGTAGTCGCCGGCCTCCAGCACATAGGCCTGGGCATTCTGATAATCGTAGGAGGCCATATCCTCCAGGTCAAACTGGAAGGTCAAAGTCTGGCTCTGGCCGGGGTCCAGCAGGTCGGTCTTGCCGAAGTCGATCAGGTTGACGCTGGCTTTTTCGATGCCGCCGTTGTAGTAGGGCGGGTTGTAGTAGACGCCCACCACGTCTTTGCCGGCCCGGTCGCCGGTGTTGGTGACGGTGACCGTCACCGTGATGGTGCCGCCGGTCTCGGTCATCTTGTCCAGGGTGCGGTCGAAGGTGGTATAGGACAGGCCGAAGCCAAAGGGATACTGCACCACGCTGTCGTAATCAAAAGCAAAGCCGTGTTCCTGGGCTTCGGTGTATGCGGTCTCGTAGAATTTGTAGCCCTCATAGATGCCGTCCACATAGTTCACAAAGGAGGGGGCGTACATCTGGGGCTTGCCGGCGTTCATGCCCATGACTGCCATGTCGGCCAGATTGGTGTAGTCGGTCTTGGCGGCGTTGTTCCACCAGAGGGCCTGGGTCATGTCGTAGAGGAAGGTGTCCGAGGTGTGGCCGCTGGGGTTGATCTCGCCCCGGAGGATTTTGCCCAGGGCCTCAAAGCCCACATTGCCGGGGCCGGGGCACCAGATAGCCGCCTTGATGGCGTCGTACTGCTCCACAAAGCCCATCTCGATGGGGTTGGAACCGTTGTAGAGGACAATCACCTGGTCGAAGTTGTCGCAGACCAGTTCGACCAGGTCCTCCTCGGTCTGGGAGAGCTGGAGGTAATGCTCCCCCGGCTCAAAGTCGGCGTAGTCCGTCGAGTTGTCATCGTAGGCCACCTGGCTCACGTCCATGGGCAGGTCGTTGTGGCCCTCACCCGCCGCCCGAGAGAACACAATCACCGCCACATCCGAAAAGGCTTTGGCGTTTTCCATCATGGCGTCGGTGTAGGTGTCGGCGGGAGGCTCGGGCAGAGTCCAGCTCTGCTTTTCGATGGACATTTCGGGCCGGTCGCTGGTGTAGGCGGTGTAGAAGTCGTGAAGCTCGGTGTTCAGGGCAAAGCCCGCATCTTCCAGACCCTGTTCCAGGCTGACTTTCTCATACAGGTCGTTGATGCCGCCCGACCCGGCCCCGCCGTAAACGGGGTTGACCGAGGCCCAGCCGAACAGGTTGAGCTGGTCCACGTCCTCCAGCGGCAGGAGGTTGTCCTCATTTTCCAGAAGGACAAACCCTTCGCCGGCGATCTGTTCCGCCGTCTCGATGGCTTGGGCGGTGGTCTCATCGCTGACGTTGGATGTGCCCATGGTCAGGCTGATGAGGTTGGACATAGGGCCCAGACAGACCCAGTTGGCGATGGCGCCGGCAGCCAGCACAAAGGCCAGGACGGCATTCCAGCGGATGAAAAAGCGATCGGCTTTTTGCACCCGCTTGTTTACCGCCATGGCGATGATGACCGCTGCGGCCAAAATCAGCACCACAGCCAGGGCGATCAGCTGTGGTCTGCAGGCGTTGACGACGCCGATGACGTCTTCCATGTTGATGTTGAGCATAGGGTTCCTCCTTCTTTTTTAGGGTGTCAAGGATTGTTTCTGGACAGATTGTCTGTGGAATCTGTGCAAAAGCTTTGCTCTTGACATCTTTCTTTTGTTTGAATATACTGTTTCGGAACCATACACACAAGCACACTTTCAGCGCAAAAAAACGTTTTTTGACAGGTTTCGGGAATGTGTATCAAACCAGGAATTTTTGGGCGGCAAAGTGTACAAAAATCAGCCGGCTGATTTGGCTGAATGGACGAGACAAAAAGGAGGGAGTCTTATGAACCAACCCGCATCCACCCCCCGCAAGCCCGACCGGCGGGCGGTGTACACCCAGAAAGTCATCAAGGACGCCATGCTGGAACTGCTGGCCCAGATGCCCTACGAGAAAATCACGGTGGCGGCCCTGTGCCGCCAGGCCGAAATCACCCGGGCCACCTTCTACCTGCACTATTTGTCCCTGGACTCGGTGCTGAACGAGTTGCTGGAGGAGGCGGTCTACATCGCCGATAAAGTCTGCGCCAAGATGTCTTTTGAGGAGCGGATGCAGCACCTGGGGGAGCTTTCCCGCTGGGGCAGTGCTCAGGATCTGAAGGAGCGGGAATGCCTGCTGGCCCCCTGCCAGCGGATTGCAGACGACCCGCGGTATCGGGCCCTGTTCCAGGACCCGGCTCTGTCCCATTACATCATCCATCGGCTCTACCAGATGGAAAAGGAGAGCATGACCCGATACCTGGTCCGGCAGTGCGGCCTCCCGGCGGACCAGGCAGAAAACCTGTTCATGATGATTGTGTACGGCCTGTTTTACTGCAACCGTGCCCTGCAGTGGAAGAAGGACGACAACTGGTATGAGATGCAATTTGTAGCCAATCAGTTTATCTTCGGCGGCCTGAAGGCAGTGGCGGAAGGGAAGGAGAACCGGGCCAAAGCCCAGGAAAAGCCATAACATACAAAAAACAGCCCGGCGGTTCACCTGGAACCTGCCGGGCTGTGCCGTTAGGGAATAGGATGATTTCGGCGGCCCGAGTTTTCGGAGCCCCGGACCTCTTCGTGGTAGAAATAATCCACGATCACCGGATGGCCCGGCTTGGCCCGGCCATAGGGCAGCTCATTGTCCACAAAGGGGCAGTCATTGTCTGCTGCCAGGCGGGCCGCCTGCTCTTCCAGGGAACGGAAATAACTCCGGTCCTTTTTGCGGTAGATGGCGTCGTAGAGGGGGACCAGATGGGGATATTTCTCCCGGATGTAGTTCAGGATGTCCTGCTTGAAGCCGCCCCGGAGGTTGAGGTTTTCCAGCCAGACCAGGTCGCACTGATCCTTGACCCGGTGAAAAATCGCCTCAAAGTCGGTGATGCCGGGGAAAACCGGCGCAATAAAGCAGACGGTGCGGATGCCTGCGTCGTAGACCTGTTTCATGGCCTCCAGCCGTCGGCGGATGGAGACGGCCTTGTCCATGTCGGCCTGGAAGGATTCGTCCAGGGTGTCGATGGACCAGGACACAGTGACTTTTTCCATCTGGCGCAGCAGGTCAATGTCCCGCACCACCAGGTCGGATTTGGTGCAGATCAGGATTTCGGCGCCGCTGTGGCGCAGCTGTTCCAAAAGACGGCGGGTGTTTTGGAACCGGGCTTCCTGGGGCAGATAACCGTCGGTCACCGAGCCGATCACCACCCGCTGGCCGGCGTATTTCCGGGGATTCTGGATGGGCGGCCAGTGCTTGATATCCAGAAAGGCGCCCCATGGCTCGGTATGGCCGGTGAATCGCTTCATAAAAGAGGCATAGCAGTACTTACAGCCGTGGGTGCAGCCCACATAGGGGTTCACCGAATAGCCTCCCACCGGCAGGGTGGATTTGGTCATGATGTTTTGGGTGTTCACATCTCGGATTAAAATTCCGTTTTCGGTTGTTTCTGCCATGCTTTTTGCTCCTCCCATACCCGGTCCATGGCCGGGGGCAGCTGCTGGATCATCTGTTCCTCGCCCAGAATGGGGAGGAGGTCTTCCTTCATAAAGACCGGGGTGCCCTGATTCTGGGCCTGCCGGGTCAGGCTGTGGACCCAGGCAGGATGGGTGACGGCTTTGCCTTTGCGGCGGCCGGTTTCGGTGCCGATCACCACCCATTCGATGCCGGCCAGATCCACCTGGCCGGGGTCATCAAACAGAGGCTCAAAGGTCACATGGTAGTGTCCGCCCCGGATGTGCTCCCGCAAAGCCTGGATGCGGCCGGTTTCCCGGCTGGAGGTGACGGTGACGCCAAACCAGACGTTGTCCAGGGTGGTGGAAAAGGAAATCTCTTCCGGCCGCTTGGTGAGGAAAATGTACTGATGCTGGGGATTGCGGGCCATGGCGGCAAAGATTTCCTCCCGCCAGGCGGGAGCCCAGCGGGCAAAATCGCTCATCCCGGTGAGAAACAGGTTTTGGGGCCGGGGACGAGCCAAAAGCCGAAGTTTCCCGGGGAAATATTCTGGCTTTGCGAAGTCCTCGGTCATATGAAACCGGCGGACGTTGGTTCTGGCGTAGCAGTAGCTGCACCCGATGTTGCAGCCGATCACCAGATTCAGGTTCTGGATCAGGGATTTGATGCAGACGGACATGGAAAGCCAGCCTCAGCCTTCCTGTGCAGGGGCGACTTTGCCGAAGCCGTTCCAGGCATAGAGGCCCTGCCGGCTTTCGTCACCCAGGAACTGGTCCACCTGGCAGATGTGGAGGATGTGGTCGCCTACTTCCACCGTCTGTTTTAAGGTGGCCACCATGGCCAGGCGGGTATCTGCGGGAATCTGGATGGAGCTGCCCTCCACATCCACCATCTCGATGTGATTTTCTGCGACTTTGTGGGTGCTGGCGCCAGTGGTGCTGCCGCAGGCCATGACGGCCTGAGCCAGGCTCTGGCCCGGCACCGTCACGATGGCTTTGCCGGTTTCCCGAACCCGTTTGCCGGTGTGGGACTGCTTGCCGCAGGCGAAACCAATCATGGGCGGATTGAAGGACAGATAGGACACAAAACAGATAGGGGCCAGATTGGTGGTGCCGTCCTCATTTTGTGAGCAGATCAGGGTGAGAGGATTGGGGGAGGTCAGGACAGTGGCTTCCAGAATGTTGCGTTCTTTCATAGAAATAACCTCGCTTTCTTTGATTGACAGGCAGTTTAATTGTCGGTATAATCATTATACCAAGAACAATTTGAGGTGCAAGTACGCAAAATATTCGTACCAGATACGAAAAACCATACCAGGGAAAGAGAGGCAAACCCATGAACCAGCCTATGACCTATGAAGAATTTCAGCAGAAAGTGGGCAGTGTGATTCTGACCGAAAACGGCAACTGCCCGGTGACCCCGGTGATCCAGATGCTCCAGGGCAAATGGAAATTGCAGATCATCTATGAGCTATGCATCCAGTCTCCCATGCGGTTTGGGGAACTGAAAAAGATGCTGGCTCCCATCACAAACACCATGCTGACCAACGCTCTGCGGGAGATGGAGCAGGATGAGCTGGTTCACCGGGAGCAGTACAATGAAATCCCGCCCCGGGTCGAATACAGCCTGACCGAAAAGGGGCGGGATTTGCTTCCTGTTTTCTATGCCATTTCCCAGTGGGGGCTAAAATACATCCCCTGACCAGGCACCAGGCAAAGCCTGGACTGTCTCGCGCACCCAGGTTCGCGGCAGCCTTCAACTTCTAAGCCCACGATCGCTGCGTATAGCGGAAACCGTTTGCTGTCAGGTTGCCGGGAACATGGGCGCAACACTGTCAAGGTACGGCCCGGGTCAGTGGCCGTTCACCATCAGGTCCATCACCACCGGGTCGTCGGAGTGGATGCCTTTGGCTTTCAGCTCCTGAATCGTGTCGTGGAACTGGGGCAGGTATTTTTCGTGGGCCACCAGCAGCTCATCCAGGACCCGCTGGGTGTCCTGGTTGTTTTCCACCAGGGGATTGAGGACGAAGGCCTCCAGGGCCAGGCCGTAGTCGCCGGTGAGGGCGGCCTGGATGGTGCATTCCTCCATGGCCTTCATCATCTGGAGCCAGCCTTTTTCGGCGGGAGGCAGCTTGCCCCAGGCCAGGGGCTGGGCGCCGTTGGCGGAGATGATGGAGGACACCTCCACGATGGAGTCATCCGCCAGGCAGGGGATGGCGCCGTTGTTCTGGGTGCTGACCACCATGTGAATCTTCTTGTTGCCGTAGATGGCGCGGATGCACTCGCAGGCCGCGTCGCTGTAGTAGGCGCCGCCCCGCTTGGACAGCTGAGGGGGTTTCACATGGAGCTCGGTGTTCTTGTAGATCTCAAACAGCTCGTGTTCGGTCTGCTTGACCTGCTCGGCCCGGGTGCCGCCCTCCTTGAACTCCTGGATGGCGTGCTCCAGCATGGCCTGCTTGAGGTAGTAGTACCGATGATAGCCGCAGGGCAGCATATTCATGCTGTGCAGCAGCTCCAGCGGGAAATCCGCCTGGAAGATGTTGGCGGGGGTGCCGCTGTCCCGGTCGTTGATGTGGTCGATCATCCGGGGGGTCAGGTCGTTGCCGTCCTGGTCAAAGACCTTGTGCCAGTGGAAATGGTTCAGCCCGGCGAACCGGTAGTTCAGATCCTTGAGGTCTTTGCCCAGGACTTTGGGCTCGTTGAGCATGGCCATCACGGGAACGTTGCACAGGCCGATGCACTTTTCCCAGCCGAAGTGCTTGATGGCGGCTTCGGTGACCATCCCGCTGGGATTGGTGAAGTTGATCAGCCAGGCGTTGGGACACAGCTCCTTCATATCCTGGATGATCTGGCCGATCACCGGGATGGTACGGAAGGCCTTGAACATGCCGCCGGCACCGTTGGTCTCCTGGCCCAGCATCCTGTGGGAGAGGGGAATCCGCTCATCCTTGATCCGGGCGTCCAGCAGGCCCACCCGGAACTGGGTAGTGACAAAGTCGGCGTCCTTCAGCGCCTCCCGGCGGTCCAGGGTCAGGTGGACCTTCACCTTGTAGGGGGAAGCGTCCCACATCCGCTGGGCCAGTGCGCCCACGATTTCCAGCTTCTCCCGGCCATCTTCGATATCCACCAGCCAGATTTCCCGGATGGGGAGATCTTCGTACCGCTTGATGAAGCCTTCCATCAGCTCGGGGGTGTAGCTGCTGCCGCCGCCGATGGTTACAATCTTGACAGAACCTTTCATAGCCTTTATCTCCTGGAATGTTGGATGGGGGCCCCGCAGGGCCCAGGGTTTTTGGATGGCTCCAGTATAGACAAAGGGCCCCGGGCGGGCAAGGACCGGCAGACAGACAGAGAGTTTGTTTCAAAAAAAGTTCCAGGGGAGGCGCTTCCCCTGGAACTTTCTGAAACTGGATGAACTTTTTATGGCTCCAGATCCCGATCATCCATGAAATCTATGGAGGACTGGAGATACCGGATGTTCTTTTCCCGGTCGAGATTGTAGATGCAGCTGAACAGGACGTCCATCATATACTGCATGGCAATGTGGGAGGAAAACTGGGAGATGCGGTCCCGCAGATTTTCCTGGCTGCTGATGCTCAAAGCGTAGGTGATATACTGGGGATAGAGGTTGCTCCCGGCTTTTCCGATGAGAATGGCTGGGACTTTTTTCCGGGCCAGAACCTGGAGGATGGGCTGCATAAAGGAAGCTCGCCCCGAATAGGAGAGGAGAAGGGCCGCCCGGTCCGGCGTTGACGCCAGGACGGTGGCCCGCTGGTTGTAAAAGCCGTGGGGACAGTTGACGTGTTTGCCGATGGTCAGCATCTTGTCCTGGAAATTTTCGGCTACATTCATGTTGTGGGCATGGGTGTAGATGTCGATGCCGCTGGCTTTGTTGAGGACACGGGCCACCCGCTGCACCTGGATGAAATCTATGTGGCGGTAGGTATCCTGGATGGCGGATTCGTAGAGTTTGGCCAGCTTTTGGGCGATGGGCTGGGGGCCGTCGGTTTCCCCGAAGGGGTAGTTGACGTCGATCTGGGCGGTGCTGCGGGCCTCGGCCAGATCCCTGGCCGCTGCCACCTTCAGGTCGTTGAATCCGTCAAAGTCGATCTTTTTGCAGAACCGGTGAACCGCAGACTTGGAGGTGCTGGTCCCGGCGGCCAGGTCGGCAATGGACATTGCGGGAATGCGGTCCAAGTTTCCCAGGATATAGGCGCCGATTTCTGCTTCCACCGGGGTCAGATGCTTGGCTTGATGGATGAGATATTCCAGTGTCATGGTGCATCACCTGCTTTGGGTGGGATGAATCAAAAATCATTCGATGCCAGTATAACAGATCTGCCGGCAGTGGGCAATGGGGCAAACCGGATCTGTTCTGTTGGCTGGATTGTGCCATGCCAGCCTGTAAACAACGATGAACTGGTCATTGGATCATGAAAATAGGAAATAACGAAAGACCTCGTGCGTCAAAGTACGAGGTCTTTTCTCATGGAAAAGAGATCAGCAAAGCATGAATCAACAGATGGTTTAGCAGATTGCTTTACCGCTTTGATTGAGGGAAAAAGAAATTCTTATTTTTTGAACGCATAGACTCCCGATTCACTGGGCGGCTGGGTCGCTCATTTGCAGGGAAAATGCAAGGTCCTTAATTTTTTTAGAGAAATCAAAAATAATTTAAAAATTTTTTCCGACATCGTGCTTTTTCGACAAATTATCTCTTGATGATCATTTTGATTTTAGGTATAATGGTCACTAATTTACGATGGAAAGAACAATCATCAAGAAAAGGGGGCCTTATGAATTCAGACCAACGAATGGATTTGAATATTTCCAACTGTCCAAAGTGCGGCACACGGCTTATGTGCGGGAAAATCATTGTCACAGGGTACCATCAATGCCCCAAATGCAGGCGGCACTGGGTGATTGAAATGGAACGGAACAAGGTGACAGTAACCCAGGCGGATTTTTATTTTGAAGAGCTGGGGTAAGACTTTTCCCTTCATCATACATAAAACTGAATATGGAAACGAGACATACTGTAGAGGTGTTGAACTGGGTATAAGCCCTTAAGAACACAAGTCAGGAGTCCGCGTTTGTTAGATAGGACTGAACCGGCTATAGGCCGGACGAGCCGGCAGACGGAAGCAATTCCCTCGTGGAATTGTGGCTGTCTGTCGGCTTTTTTATTTTCTCCTATCTCAACAGCCACCACAGGGAG
>NZ_NFLL01000036.1 GCF_002160895.1 Faecalibacterium sp. An122
ACCAGCCGGGAAACCTTTACGGACAAGGTTGTGCGCCTTATCAAGAACGACAGCGGCGATGAAACCGCTTAAAAGCAAGATACTTTTTTCTTGTTCCTTATTGACAAAACCCGAAAGGCGGGGTGCTCTCCCAGGTGGGCTCTTTCTTACAGCGGCGCGGGTATCGGATCAAGGTGTTCAATTCCATTGATTTCACAAAATCCATGCACTATAATCCGCTGGCCTATATCAAGAATGAGGCCGACATCCTTAAATTTGTGGATGCGCTGATTTCCAATACCAAAGGCGAGGGCAAGGAGGGCGATCCGTTTTGGACGAAAGCGGAAACGCTTTTATACTGCGCTTTGATTGCCTATATCATTTTCGAGGGCCCCGCCGAGGATCGGAACATGAATACGCTGGTGGATATGATTTCCGGCATGGAAGTAAAGGAGGACGATGAAAACTACTTAAACGCCGTGGACTATATGTTCAAGGGGCTGGAAAAGCGCAAGCCGGACTGTTTTGCGGTCAAGCAGTACCGCAAATATAAGTTAAGTAGCGGCAAAACCGCAAAGTCGATCTTGATTTCCTGCGGGGCCCGCCTTGCGCCCTTTGACATCCCTCAACTTAGGGAGATTATGGCCTATGACGAGATGGAGCTTGACCGCATCGGGGATCGGAAAACGGCGGTGTTCTTTATCATTTCGGACACCACGCAGACCTATAACTTTCTTGTGGCGCTGGCCTTTTCGCAGATGTTCAATCTTCTGTGTGAACGGGCCGACAATGTTTTCGGAGGCCGCCTGCCCCACCATGTACGGGTGCTGTGGGACGAGGCGGCCAACACGGGACAGGTGCCCCAGCTCGAAAAAATCTGCGCGGTAATCCGCTCCCGCGAGGTATCGCTGACGCTCTTTTACCAGCAGTTGGCGCAGTGCAAGGCCATTTACGATAAACACGCGGAGACAATTCTCGGAAATATGGACAGCGTGGTATTCCTGGGAGGCCGTGAGGCCAGCACCATCAAGGAAATATCGGAAAACTGGCTGGGAAAGGCAACAATCTCCATGCAGACCGACAGCCGCTCGCGGGGGCAGTCGGAAAGCTACAGTCAAAATAACCAGCGGCTGGGCCGGGAGCTGATGACACCCAGCGAGCTGGCTACCATGCCCGGGGACAAGTGCATTTTACAGCTTCGGGGCCTGCCCCCGTTCTACTCCCCGAAGTATGATCTGAAAAAGCACCCGAATTATAAATACACGGCTGAAGCCGACAAACAGAAAAACGCTTTTGACCTCGACAAGCTCATAAACCGCCGCAGGCGGCCCGGGCTTAACGAGGCGTGTGAGATGTATGAGGTGGCTGTGCCGGACGATGCGCTCACGGAAGAGGACGAGGACATCCTCAACTATGACGACATCGACGATCCAGACGCCTTTGCATAAATGGGCTTTGGGACAAAGTGTCCCGAAGCTGTAACCTGCCGCCAGTGATGGCGGCTTTTTTCATGGCCGGGGAACACCCGGAGAAATGGAGGCTCTATGCAGTTCTTTTCTTCCGCTATTGATACTTTGCAGACTCTCGTTGTTGCGCTGGGCGCTGGTTTGGGCGTGTGGGGCGTTGTCAACCTCTTGGAAGGTTATGGTTCCGACAATCCAGGTTCCAAAAGCCAGGGCATGAAGCACTTGATGGCCAAGTAGTTGTAATAAAATAAGAAAGGAAAGGCACAATCCAGACGGGGCGGCGAGTAAAATTTTCAGGGGAATTGATCTCCCGTCTGATTTTTGGAAGGGCTCGGGGGTTTACCTCCGAGTCCTCCTGGTCTGACTGTCGGGCTCAGCCCTACGCTGGGTTTGTGGGCAACTCCTGCATACATTTTTTAAAAAAAGTCTGCTTTTCTGCGAACGTGCAGGACTGCTCCTTCTCACTCATACTTTCGGCTGATTTACAGCCCTTCGGGTTTGATGGTACAATGGTCTTGCTTTTAACAGGAACGCTTCTGCACCCAACTTGCAAAAATGGCCCTGCCGTTTGACAGGCCGATGAGGAATACAGGATGGAAACCTTTTTGACCGACGCCTTAAAAGAAAAATACAAGCAGCTGGCCGACCGCTGCCGGGCGGTGCTTTTCAGCGCGCCCTGCGGATTCGGCAAAAGCTGCGCCGCCCGGGCGCTGGCCGGGCTTGGCCGCACCGTGACCCTGTCGGCTCGGGAGCCGGGCTTCTCGCTGCCCAGCCTGAAAGAAAAGTGGAATACCTTGATCCTGGACGACCTGGAGGAGCTGGAGGACGAAGGCGCTCAGCAGGCGCTCTGCGGATTGCTGCGGAGCTGCCGCAGCCACCGGGTCCTGCTGCTGAGCCGGGGCCCGCTGCCCGGGTGGCTTTTGCCTTTTCAGACGACCGGTGTGCTGGGGGTTCTGACAGCGCAGGATCTTTTGCTGGATCGGGGCGCCGCGGACAAGCTTTTGCAGGCCCATGGGGTTTATCTCTCCGCCAGTGAGCTGGCCGCCATTCATAAGGAGACCAATGGCTATCCGCTGGCGCTGGAACTGCTGGCCCAGCACCTTGAGCGGGGCGAGGCCTTTGCCGCAGCCACCTCCGACGCCGTCCGCCAGGAAATTTTCTATTATTATGAAGAAGCAGTCTTTCGCCGGATGGAAAAAGCAACCCGCCGCCTTCTGATGGAGCTGTCCCTCTTTGAAACTGTCACCCCGGAGCTGGCCCGGATCGTCACGGGGGACCCCCACGCCAATGAGCGTCTGGTTGGCCTGCTTCGCCAGACCAGCATGATGCACCTGGAAAAGCTGGGCAATTACACCTTCTGGCCCATCTTCCGCCGGTTCCTGCAATGGGAGCTGGACCAGAAATACACCAGCGACCAGCGCTGCACCCTCTGTGACCGTGGAGCCCTCTACTATGAACTAAACGAGGATTACGGCTCTGCACTGAAATTTTATACCCAGAGCGGGAACAAGGCCAAGGTTGCCGACCTGCTGGTCAAAAATGCCGGCCTCCACCCCGGCATGGGGCATTATCTCGAGATGGAACCCTATTACCGGGCCCTGCCCGAGGCAGAGGTGCGGGAGAACCCGGTTCTGATGCAGGCCATGAGCATGCTCTGTGCCCTGGAGATGGATTACGCCGGGTCGGAGCGGTGGTATGCCGCGCTGAAGGAGTACCGGGCCAGAGCCGCAGGGGCCGATGCCCGGGAAGCCCGCAGCCGTCTGGCCTGGCTGGACATTGGCCTGCCCCAGCGGGAGGTGGAGGGGCTGACGGAGCTTTTTCCCAGGCTGTTCACCCTGCTGAAAAACCGGGAAATTTCCCTGCCGGCTTTCTCTGTGACCAGCACCCTGCCCAGCCTGATGAACGGCGGCAAGGATTTTTCCCCCTGGAGCAAGCGGGACACCCTGCTGTACAAGACCATTCGGCTGCCGGTGGAGGCCGCGCTGGGCAAAGACGGAGTAGGCCTGGCGGACTGCGCCCTGACCGAGAGTTTGTTTGAAAAGGGCGAGGACGTCCGAAACCAGGCCATGAAGCTGCTGGCTATGCTGGAGCACATCCGGCGGGAGGGTACGCCTGACATGGAATTCGCAGTGGTGGGGCTGCTGGCCCGGGTGCAGATCGACGCCGGGCGGGCCCAGGACGCCCGCGAAAGCCTGCTGGATCTGCGGGAGCGGTTCATTCGACAGGAGCAGACCCGGTTCTTGCCCAACCTGGACGCTTTTGTCTGCCGCATTGACATGATGCAGGGCAATGACGCCGCCGTGGCCCTCTGGTATCGGGACAAAGCCCCCCGCAACCCCCAGTATCTGCAGACCCTCAAGCGGTATCAGTATTTTACACAGGCCATGGCCCAGCTGGCCCTGGGGGACCCCCAGGGGGCCCAGGTCACCCTGGCCCCGCTGGAACCTTATTGTCAGCTCTGCCGGAGGCACATCGACGGCATCAGCCTGAACCTTCTGCGGGCGGTGGCGGAATACCGGCAGAACAGCCCCGACTGGAAACCCCGACTGGCTGCCGCGCTGGACGCGGCCCGGGAGTTCGGCTTTGTGCGGACGGTCAGTCAGTATGGCGGGGCTGTGCTGCCCCTGCTGGAACATACCACCTGGGACGCCGACCCGCACTTCCTGGCGCAGGTGGTGCGCAAAGTCCGGAGGCAGGGAGCGTATTACCCCCAGTTCCTCTCCCCGGCGCAGCAGATGGAAGCCCCTCTTTCCGAGACAGAGCGCCAGGTGCTGCAGCTGCTCTGCGCCGGGAAGAGCAACGCCGAGATCGGCCAGGCTCTGCACATCAAGCTGCCCACCGTCAAGACCCATGTCAGCCATGTTCTGAAAAAATTGAAGATCTCCCGCCGAACCCAGGTCAGGGACGCGGCCCAGCGGCTGCATTTCATCGACCTCTGAACGCCCCGGGCGGCGTTGGATCGAAAACCGCAGAAAAAAGTCTTCCCTTGAAACGGCAAAAAACGGCGTAATGCGGATTCTTTTTTGCACAGCTTTCGCTTTCTAATACTTTGGCATGATTGATGCAGGGGCTGATTTCTGATACACTGGGGCCAGTGAACAAATTCACAGATCGCAAGGAGAAATGAGTATGCAGATAAGAAAATGGCTGGCGCTGCTGGTTTCAGCGGCCCTGGCCCTCAGCCTGCTGGCGGGCTGCGGCGGCGGCAAAGCTCTGTCCCAGGTAATTTTGGACCTTTTGGACGGCCAGTACGCCAACGTCGCCGTCGAGATCGACCCCGATCTGGAGGCCGACCTGCGCCAGGCGGTGCATGAGGGCGAAACCGAGGAGGAAATCCGCGCCGCCCTGGAAAAGATTCTGGGCAGCGGGGTGAGCTTCCGCCTCATTGGCGATGGCCAGCAGGGGGACAGCGCCTGGAACCTGATTTTGTATCCGGGCAACGACCCCGCCGCCGCAGCCCGGTCCGCCTTCACCGAGTGGAACAAGGTCTTCGGCTCCCTGCCCAGGGACGGCCAGTACAGCGCCGGCCTGGCCATGCTCGAGACCGAAAACGGCTACGCCATCCTGGTCCAGGCTACCGTGGAGCAGCCCGGGAGCCGGGACGATGGGCCGGACGACCTGGTGGTCAAGGGCACCGGCTTCACCTACAACGTGACCAAAAAGACCATCACCGTGGAGCTGGACAGCAAAGGAATGCAAGAGCTGTTTTTCAGCAACCCCGACACGAAGGTGGAAGCCGCCCGCAACAATGGTTTTGAGGATATCATCATCACCCTGAAAACTGGCACCTACTCTGTCAATGACACGTTTAAGATGCCCTTTAAAGGCACCCTGCAGGGTGAAAGCGGAGCCACCATCACCCTGACCGGCGGCTCGGGCCTGTTTGCGCAGATTGCAGACGACGGCACAGTGGAAAACCTGAACATCACGGTGGCGGACACGATCAGCAACGGCAGCGACAGCGGCAAAGCCGGCGCAGTGGCGGGCGTCAACAACGGCACGATCAGCGGCTGCACAGTGACAATCGACACCAGCGGCAGCGTCAGCGCCACTGGCGACAAACGCGCCGGCGGCATTGCGGGTTGGAATAAGACCAACACCATAGAGGGCACCTGCACTGTGACCGATGTTTTTATCGAGGCTGGTGCTAGTTTGAATAATGCCACCATCCACGCCGGCGGCATTGTGGGCACCAACGAAAGCGGCAGCGTAAGTGGCACCTGCACAGTCAGCAACTGCAAAATCAATGCTCAAAGCACCGGGTATGGCGTTGCCTACGTCGGCGGCATTGCGGGCTTCAACTACAAAGGCAGCGTAAGCGGCGGCAAGGTGGAAGATGGCACCACCGTCTCCGCCACATGTGGAGCAGATGGCATTGCCTCCGCCGGCGGCATTGTGGGCTACAACAGCAGTTTGGAAGGCGTGGACGACAGCTCTATCGACAACGACACCTGCACCATCACCGCCACGGATGGCGAACCGACTAAGGCCTCTGATGAGATCGGCGGCGAGGGCGGCGACCCTGGGTCTGGCGCCTTCGCCGGCACCAAGATCGGCTACCAGGCCAGGTGATGACCTAACCCTCACCCCCTCCCCGCCCGGGAGGGGGTTTTTGCGCCTGGGGCCCGGCCCGGGATGCCGGGGGCGCCGCACAGAGAGGAGCGGGTCCCTTTGAATGGTTGGTACAAGGCGCTGGAAGATCGCATCTGGCTCACCCAGCTGGGCCTGAATATCCTGCTGCCCCTGGTGCTCTGCCTGGGGGGCTGCTGGTGGGCCGGTTTGGATTTTAACCGCGGCCCTGCCCGCTGCGCCGGCCCTTTGCGCCGGAAGAATCCAAAGAAACCGCGCCGGGGTTTCGTGGCACACGACTTTCATAGAAAGAAAGTCTAGTGTGTTATACCTTTGTGCAGCAGACGGCGGCTGCGTGGGGCAATTCCGCCCGGGTCTCCTGACAACAAGGTGCCCCTGCAGGGCAGCATAAGTGACAAAGAAAGGCTGACAGTTTGTGCCTAAAAGCACAAGCTGCCAGCCTTTTGCTGTCTGCGGAACAAAGGTATAGAATGCCCCGCCGCAGCGGCACAGTCCAAAAAATTTTTGCAGGAGTTCCTGAATGGTTCCGATTTGCACCCTGATTTACTCCTATTAGTGAAGGGACTTATAACCTGGACAGGACCGTACATAGGAGAACTTGCCCTTTTTGCTGTGTACGTATGTACCGCTTCTGTACATACGTACATAGCGAAAACCCCAAAACGCGCTATATACGCAATTCTTTACGCCACTAAAATGCTTATTTCACAAGCACACAGGTTCGCCCAAGTTGCTACAGTGAGGTGATGTTCAAAGTGAGCACCACCTCGATCATCAAAACCTATCCATCTACATGAACGAAAGGAGTTTTACTATGCCCGTCATCAATACGATTGAATTGCCAAAAAGGAGGGCCGCCCTTGAGCCAACCACAATATGCCATCATGCGCTTCGCCAAGTACAAGGGGCCGGAGATCACCAACATCGAAGCCCACAACGAGCGCAGAAAAGAGAAGTACGCCAGTAATCCCGATATTGACCTTTCCCGCAGCAAGAACAACTTCCACCTGATCGAGCCGCCCCAGCGTTACCGGGCCGAAGCCGAGCGGCAGATCAGTGCCGCCGGCTGCCGCACCCGGAAGGACAGCGTTCGGCTGGTTGAAGTCCTTTTCACCGCCACACCGGAATTCTTTCAGGGCAAGAAGCAGTCCGAAATCCGGCAGTACTTTGAAGAAACGCTCCACTTCCTGGAGCAGTATCAAGCCAAAGAGACAATTATCTCCGCCGTAGTGCATATGGACGAGAAAACAGCCCATATGCACCTTTCTTTTGTCCCTCTGACGCCAGATGGGAGACTCAGCGCCAAAGAAATCGTAGGCAACAAAAAGAAGCTGAGTTGGTGGCAGGACAAGTTCTGGGAGCACATGGTCAAAAAATACCCCGACCTGGAGCGCGGCGAGAGCGCAAGCCAGACGGGCCGCGACCATATCCCGCCTCGTATCTTCAAGGAGATGACCCGCCTGACCAAGCAGCGCCAGAAGCTGGACCAGCTGCTCGCTGGCATCGGTCCCTTGAACGGCAAGAAGCGGGCCGCCGAGATTTCCGAACTGCTGGACAGCTATATCCCGGCCGTGGAGAAGATGCGGACCCAGCTCAAAAAGTACAGTACGGCCTTCACCAATACCAGAGCCGAGAATGAAAAACTCAAACGGAAAAACAAAAAGCTCTCGGAGTCCCTGGACGAGGCGACCCATGAGAGTGTTCTGAAGCAGCTGAAAGATGCCAAGCTCCAGCGGGAGTATCAGGAGGCTCTCGCAATTCTGGAGCGGATACCGCCGGAGGTCCTGGCAGAGTATGCCCATCCCAAAGGACCCAAACGTGAGAACAACCTGGATGTGTGAGGAGGTGGGGCCTATGACCAAGAGCAAGACCAAAATTTCTGTTACGTCGATCTTTGACGGCAAACAGGATGCGACGGATGTTTTTGTAGACCTGATTGCAAGCAAGTATCAGCAGGGGAGAAAGATTTATCTTGTGAAGGAGGAAGATTTTCGATATACTGTAGATAAGGTTCCAGATAACCGAATTCCGTCTGGATTGTGCGGGTAACGGTTATGATGAACACAATGATGTATGATGCAATGGGCGCAGCTTTTGCGGGAACGTACCGGGCAGCCATTTATTGTCGGCTTTCCAAGGACGATGACCTGCAGGGGGAGAGTGCCAGCATTGCAAACCAGCGTGATATGCTGGAACAGTACTGCGAAAAGCAGGGATGGGAGGTTGTGGCAGTTTACCAGGACGACGGCTTCACCGGGCTGAACATGGAGCGGCCCGACCTGAAGCGGATGCTGAAAGCCATTGAGCGCCGGCAGATCAACCTGGTTATCACCAAAGATTTGAGCCGTCTGGGCCGGAACTACCTCCAGACCGGCTACCTCATCGAGGATTTCTTTCCCCGCAACGGGGTGCGGTATATCGCCATGAATGACGGGATCGACACCATGCGGGAGAACAACGACATTGCTCCCTTCAAAAACATCCTCAATGAGATGTACAGCAAGGACATCTCGAAAAAGGTGCATTCCTCGTATCTGCTGAAGGCTCAAAAGGGTGAGTTTACCGGCTGCGTCGCGCCCTTTGGTTACCGGAAAGACCCGGACAACAAGAACCACCTTCTGGTGGACGAGGAAACGGCCCCCATTGTGCGGCAGTTGTTCGCGTGGGCGCTGGAAGGTCACGGTCCCAACTTCATCCGGCGCAGACTGGAGGAGCAGAAGATGCCCTGTCCCACCTGGTGGAATCGCCAGCGGGGCCTGCGCAATACCTTTACCAAATGGGAGAAGCAGGACCCCGAAAAGGGGCGGTATATCTGGGACTTCACGGTTATTAAGGACATCCTGACCAACCCCGTTTATACTGGCGCGATTGCTTCCCAGAAGAAGGAGTATCGCTTCAAAATCGGCACCATCGGGGAAAAGAAACCGGAGGATTGGATTGTGGTCGAAGGGCAGCACCAGCCCATCGTTGACCGAAGCAGCTTCGAGATTGTGCAGGAGAAGCTGCGGTCCCGCCAGCGCCCCAGACAAAACGGGGAAGTGAGCCTGTTTGCCGGGCTGCTGAAATGCGGCGAGTGCGGCAAGGCCCTGACCATCCGGGCCACCAACGCCAAGCACCCCCAGCAAATCTACGCCTGCAAGACCTACAACGCCTACGGCAAGAACCATTGCACCCAGCACCGGGTGGAATATGACGTGCTCTATGACCTTGTGCTGCACAAAATCCAGGAGTGCGCCCGAGCTGCCCTGCGGGATGAAGCCGCAGTTGCTGGCCGCTTATCTGACAACTGTATTGCCGAAGGCAAAGCCCAGCGCGAAGCGCTGGAACACGCCCTTGCCAAGGACGAGGAGCGGGTCGAGGTACTGGACAAGATGGTGCTGCGGCTGTACGAGGACATGGTTGCCGGGCGGATCAGCGAAGCCAACTTCAATCTCATGCTGGACAAGACCCAGACCGAACAGGCTCAACTCAAGGAACGCATCACCGAGGGCCGCAAGAAGCTGGCGGACGAGCTTCAGCTGGCCAGCGATGCGCGCCAGTGGTCTGAGGCTATCCGGGCGTATGCCGACATCACAGAGCTGGATGCTGCCACCATCAACCGCCTGGTGAAGGAGATCGTGGTCCACGAGCAGATCGACCCCGACCGGACCCGGCACATCACCATCGAGATCCATTTCAACCTCAAACCCATAGCAGAGGCGGAGCAGGTCACCGCCTGAATCAAAATTAAATCGTTTCTGACACACCGCCGCCGGTCATTGAGCTGTGACTTCCACCTATTTGGGGGTCAATCAGCTGATGGCCGGCGGCGGCATCATCCTGCTGGGTACTACGCTGATCCCTCTGCTGTCCGGCCTGTTTTAAGGTAGCGGCTTATGGGATTTCTCACCGACTGGCTGACCGACTGGCTCAAAAGCCTGCTCATTGAAGGCATTTTAGGCAATCTGAGCGGCCTGTTTGATACGGTAAACGCCCGAGTCGGGGAGATTGCGGGAGAGGTGGGAACAACCCCGGCGGCATGGAACGCCGGGGTTTTCTCCCTTATCCGCCAAATTTCCGAAACGGTAATTTTACCGATTGCCGGGTTAGTCCTAACCTATGTGGCGGTGTATGAGCTCATTCAAATGCTCATAGACCGCAATAACTTACACGACATCGACACTTGGATGTTTTTCAAGTGGATTTTCAAAACGGCGGCGGCCATCCTGATCCTCTCCAACACATTCAATATCGTCAACGCGATTTTTGATGTGTCGCAGAGCGTGATTGCAAGCTCGGCGGGGGTGATCCAGGGCTCCACGGATATTTCGCCGGATATGCTGGCGGATTTGGAGGCCACGCTGGAGACAATGGGGCTGGGTTCCCTTTTGGGCCTGTGGCTCCAGTCGATCTTTATCGGCTTTACCATGACCGCGCTGAATATCGTGATTTTCGTTCTGATTTATGGCCGTATGCTGGAAATATATATGCTGACCAGTTTAGCGCCCATCCCGGTGGCTACCCTGTCCAACCGTGAAATGGGGAGCATGGGGCAGAATTATCTGAAGTCCCTGTTCGCCATCGGTTTCCAGGGGCTTTTGATCCTGCTGTGCGTGGGCATCTATGCGGTGCTCATTCAAGGGATCGCCACAGGCGGAGATCCCATCGGCGCAATATGGGGAGCTGTGGGCTATACAGTTCTGCTCTGCTTTATGTTGTTCAAAACCGGAACGATTTCAAAAAGCATCTTTGGAGCTCATTAAAGAAAGGGGTGTTATATGCCGAGAAGATATGGGCCCGACGGGACGCGCCTGTGGTATGGAAAAGCGCCGGAGGACTTTAACGAGGCGGATGTTGCCCGCTTTATGGCGGAAACGGAGGCCATTTTACAAAAGCGGGAATTGCTGGGCGGAAGGGATGACGCAAAGACGATTGCCCAGCAGTTAGCCGAAGGGCGGGCGCAGGCCGCCCGTGAAAACGCTGCCCGCCCTGTCCCGGCAAAGGGCAAGGAGGCAAGGGATGACCGATAAGGCGGCTTTGGGACAAAGTGTCCCGAAGTCCCCGGACTGCCCAGAGGGGCTGTTTCTGATGGACGGCATCGAGGGCCTGCGCTCCCTCCCCCGTCATTCGGTGGATATGCTTTTGACCGATCCGCCCTACGGCACTACCCGCAACTTTTGGGATGTGCCGTTGCCGCTCCCGGAGCTGTGGGAGGCGGTGAAATGGGCCGTCAAGCCGAAGGGTGCGGTGCTGTTCTTTGCTCAATGCCCCTATGACAAGGTGCTGGGGGCCTCCAACCTCTCCATGCTCCGCTATGAGTGGATCTGGTACAAGGAGCGTGGGACGGGATTTCTCAATGCAAACCGGGCTCCGCTGAAAAAGTCGGAGAATATTTTGGTGTTCTATCAGAAAGCCCCACTTTACAATCCGCAGTTTACTTACGGCAAGCCGTACAGCCGTGTCCATGCCCGCAGCGGCACCAGCCCGAACTATGGAAAATTCGAGCGGCAGAGCTCCGAGTCCAGCGATGGGCGGCGCTATCCGGGAAATGTGTTGTTTGTCCCTACGGTAACGGGCGGCATCCATCCCACGCAAAAGCCAGTGGAGCTGTGCGAGTATTTCATCAAGACCTACACCCGGCCCGGCGAGCTGGTGGCCGACATCTGCGCGGGCTCCGGCACAACCGCTGTTGCCGCCCTCAACATGGGCCGCAGCTTCGTCTGCTTTGAAACGGCTCCGGCCTTTTACGCCGCCGCCAGTGAGCGCATCCGCGTGGCGCGCTCGGCGGTGGAGGCCGGGGAGAAAGGAGTTTGATTATCGGAGACTATTCTATCATTTACGCCGATCCTCCCTGGCAGTACCAGCGGAGCAAGGTACAGGGGGCGGCGGAAAATCATTATCCCACAATGGGGATTGACGAGTTATGTGCGCTCCCGGTGGCGGATCTGGCCGCCCCGGACAGTGCGCTTTTTTTGTGGGCGACTTTCCCCCAGCTCCCCGAGGCTCTGCGGCTGATTAAGGCGTGGGGCTTTCAGTATAAGTCCGTGGCTTTCGTCTGGCTGAAGAAAAACAGGAAGGCTGATAGCTGGTTTTACGGCCTGGGCTTTTGGACGAGGGGAAATGCGGAGGTCTGCCTGCTGGCAACAAAAGGGCATCCGAAGCGGCAGGCGGCCAATATCCACCAGTTTATCATTTCCCCCATTGAAGCCCACAGCAAAAAGCCGGACGAGGCCCGGGAAAAGATTGTTGCACTTATGGGCGATCTGCCCCGGGTGGAGCTGTTCGCAAGACAGACGCCGCCCGGCTGGGATGTGTGGGGAAATGAGGTAGAAAGCACCGTCCCGGACTTTGGGACAAATTGTCCCGAAGTCTCCGGGGCGAGAAAGGAGGTTTCTCATGCCCTATGTAAATGTCCCGAACGACTTATCCAAAATCAAAACGAAGATGGCGTTCAATTTGACAAAGCGCCAGCTTATCTGCTTTGGCGGGGCGGCGGCCATCGGCATCCCGTCCTACCTGCTGACCCGGGAGCCACTCGGAAATACCGGAGCCATGTTCTTAATGCTGGCCGTCATGCTCCCGGCGTTCCTGCTGGCGATGTACGAAAAAGACGGGCTCCCCTTTGAAAAGGTGGTGCACAACATCATTCGGGCCAAATTCCTGCGGCCCGGGGTTCGGCATTATCAGACAGAAAACATTTACGCCCCGTTTACCGGGCGGGGCGCTGTGAGAAAGGAGGATGCGATTGCGAAAGGCAAAAAGCAAAAACAGTCCCGGAAGGGGTAACAGCCGGACGGCCCTGTCCGTCCAGCAGACCATCCCCTATCTGGCGATGCACCCGGACGGGGTGTGCAAGCTCCCCGGCGGGCTCTATACAAAGACCGTGGAATATGAGGACATCAATTATTCTGTGGCAAGCACCGAGGATCAGACGGCCATTTTCGGCGGCTGGAGCTCATTCCTCAACTACTTTGACAGCACTCTGCCGTTCCAACTTTCATTTATCAATCGCCGCTCCCATTCCAGGAGCCGCTACAAAGTAAACATTCCCCAGGCGGATGATGATTTTAACAGCGTTCGGGAGGAGTTTACCGGGATGCTGAAAAATCAGATCGCCAAAAGTAACAACGGCATTGAACGCTCCAAATACATCACTTTCGGCATACCCGCCGAAGGGATCGCGGAGGCCCGCCCCCGCCTGGAGCGCGTGGAGGCCGATGTGATGGGCAACTTCAAGCGGCTGGGCGTTCCCTGTGAGCCGATGGACGGGCGGGCAAGGCTGGCCTTGCTCCACAGCCAGATGCACCCGGGAAACCGGGAGCCGTTCCACTTTTCGTGGAAGGACATTCCGCAGACCGGGCTTGGCACAAAGGACTTTATCGCCCCGGACAGCTTCGACTTTAGGCAGTCCCGCTCGTTTCGGATTGGCCAGTATTGGGGCGCGGTGTCCTACTTGCAGATTTTAGCATCCGAACTCTCTGACAAGCTCCTTGCGGAGATTTTGGAGATGGATGCGGAAATGACGGTTACGCTCCATATTCAGACAGTGGATCAGCTCAAGGCCATTAAGACCATCAAGGGCAAAATCTCCGACATCGGCAAAATGAAAGTGGAGGAACAGCGCAAGGCGGTGCGGGCCGGGTACGATCCCGACATCCTGCCGCCCGACCTCATTACATTCAGCAAGGACGCGGCGGAGCTTCTGGCCGACCTCCAGTCCCGCAACGAGCGGATGTTCCTGCTCACTTTCACGGTGGTAAACTTTGCCCCCACCCGCCAGCGGCTGGAAAACGATGTTTTTACTGTGGGCGGCATCGCGCAGAAATACAACTGCTCCTTAAAGCGTCTTGACTGGCAACAGGAACAGGGCTTTGTGTCCTCGCTGGCTCTCGGCTATAACGAGGTGGAGATCCAGCGCGGCATGACTACCAGCTCCACGGCGATTTTCATTCCCTTTATGACAAGGGAGCTGCGGATGGCTGGGCAGGCCCTCTACTACGGCATGAACGCCCTTTCCCACAATGTCATCATGGCTGACCGAAAAAAGCTGAAGTCGGCCAACGGCCTTTACCTGGGCTCTACCGGCTCGGGAAAATCTTTTGCCGCAAAAAGGGAGCTCTTAAATGTGTTCCTTGCCATTCCCCAGGATCGGATTTTGATTGTCGATCCGATGGGGGAATATGCCCCGCTGGTTCGCAGGCTGGGCGGCCAGGTGATTGAGATTGCCCCAGACAGCCCCCACCACTTAAACCCGATGGATGTGGAGCTCAATATGACCGCCGGGGAAAGCCCGCTCTCCATGAAGGCGGATTTCCTGCTTTCCCTGTGCGAGTTGGTGGTAGGCGGCAAGGACGGCTTACAGCCCATCGAAAAAACGGTGGTTGACCGCTGTGTGCGGCTGGTCTACCGGGAGCAGGCCCTGGGGATTGCCACGGAAAAAACGCCGCTGTTGCAGGACTTGTACGAGGAGCTTTTGAAACAGCCGGAGCCGGAGGCCCGCCGGGTAGCAACGGCCCTGGAGCTCTACTGTACGGGCTCTCTCAATCTCTTTAACCATCCGACCAATGTAAAAACGGACAGCCGGGTGGTGTGCATCGTGCTCAAGAACATGGGAGAAAACCTCCGCAAGATTGCCATGCACATTACAAACGAGTTTGTCTCCCAGGCGGTGGATACCAACTTTCGGGAGGGCGTGGCGACCTGGTGCTACTTTGACGAGTTCCATGTCCTGCTCCGCGATCCTCTGACCGCCAGCTACTTTGTTGCGATCTGGAAAATGCTCCGCAAGAAGGGCTGTGTACCCAGCGCACTTACACAGAATGTGAAAGACCTTTTGGCCAGCCGGGAGATTGAGAACATTCTCGACAACACGGATTTTATGATCCTGCTGTCCCAGGCCCAAAGCGACCGGGTAATCCTTGCAAAACAGCTCGGCATTTCCGAGCATCAGCTTTCCTACATCACCCACTCCAATTCCGGCGAGGGCCTGCTGTTCTATGGGAATGTGACCATCCCCTTTGTGGATCGGTTCCCGAAAGGCGAGATTTATAACCTGCTGACTACCCGCCCGGAGGATGTGAAGAATGAAACGAAAACCGAATAACAACGCGGGCCCAGGGCCCAGGGAGGCGGCTGGGGCCGCCGATCCGGGCGGAACTGGTGCAGAAAGCGCCGGGGGCACTTCGGGACAAAGTGTCCCAAAGTCAAAATTCCGGCAGAAAAGCAACCAGGAGAAAGCGGCGGCATCCAAACTCCGCATGGAAAAGCGCGGGGAAAAGCTGGATCGGGCAAAGGA
The DNA here is from genome assembly GCF_002160895.1 of Faecalibacterium sp. An122. Classification (GTDB taxonomy): domain Bacteria; phylum Bacillota; class Clostridia; order Oscillospirales; family Ruminococcaceae; genus Faecalibacterium. The sequence continues at coordinate 15,310 of NZ_NFLL01000036.1, forward strand.
AAAGCTGGCAAAACAGAAGCCGCCCAAAAAGCCGGGCCCAGTGAGGCGTGTGGGCCGGGTGGCCAGCGGCTCCGCCCACAGCTTTGTGCATGGGAAGATTTACGAAAACGAGCATGAGAATGTGGGCATCGAAGGGGCCCACCGCTCCGAGCTTGTGGGCGAGTCTGCCCTGCGGCATGGCTCCCGGTTTGTGAAGCGGAAAATCCGGGAACATCCGGCGAAAGCGGTTCAGAAGGCGGAGTCCCGGTATATCAAGGCCATGGCGGATTATCACTTTCATACCGCCGCCCAGGAACACCCGGAGCTCTCCAAAAACGCCTTGTCTCGTTTTTGGCAGAAGCGGCGGCTCCGCAGGCGATACCAGAAGCAGGCAAAGGAGGCTGCCAAACACGGAGCCCAGGCCGCCGGGAAAACGGCTGTTACCACAGAAAAGCTGGCGGCCCGGGCGGTGGGCTTTGTCAAACGCCATCCCGTGGGCTGTCTGCTGGCTCTGGCCTGCGTCCTGCTTGTGCTGGTGATGCAGTCCTGTTCTTCTTCTCTTGTTACGCTGGGAAACAGCACCATCGGCGCGGTGGGTGCCAGCACCTATCCTTGTGAGGACGGGGATATGCTGGGAGCCGAAGCCGCCTACTGTGGTTTGGAAGCGGAGCTCCAGGACTATCTGGACAGCTACGAAAGCACCCACGACTATGACGAGTACCACTTCGACCTGGACGAAATTGAGCATGATCCCTATGTGCTTCTTTCCCTTTTGTGTTCGCTCCATGAAGGACAGAGTGGACGCTTGACCAGGTGGAGGGCTCTCTGCAAACGCTCTTTGACAGCCAGTACATTCTGACCGAGGATGTGGTGGTGGAGGTACGCTACCGGACGGAAACCCGCACCGACAGCGAGGGCAACGATTACGAGGTGGAGGTTCCCTACAATTACTATATCTGCTATGTGACGCTGGAAAACAAAAACCTGTCCCATCTGCCCGTCTACCTGTTAAGCGAGGATCAGATGTCCCGATATGCCATCTATATGGCAACGCTGGGAAACCGCCCGGATTTGTTCCCCGGCTCCGAGTATGTCGGCAAGTACACCGAACCGCCCGAAGGGTACGAGGTGCCCCGGGAGTATCTGGATGACGAAACATTTGCCGCCATTCTCTCCGAGGCCGAGAAATATATAGGCTATCCCTATGTGTGGGGTGGCTCCAGTCCGGCCACATCCTTTGACTGCTCGGGCTATGTGTCCTGGGTAATCAATCACTCCGGCTGGAATGTGGGCCGCCTGGGGGCCCAGGGGCTCTATAACATCTGTACGCCGACCAGCAATCCGCAACCCGGCGATCTCGTCTTTTTCAAGGGCACTTATGATACGCCGGGGGTGAGCCATTGTGGGATTTATGTGGGTGACGGGCGGATGCTCCACTGTGGAAATCCCATCGGTTACGCGAACCTAAATACAAGCTACTGGCAGTCTCATTTCTACGCCTACGGGCGTTTACCATGATTGGAGGTTATACATGGCAACGGCAAAAAGCATGAAAATCCAGGCTGAGATTGATAAGGTCAAGGCCAAAATCAGCGAACAGCAGGCCCGGCTGAAAGAATTGGAGCAGAAAAAGCTGGAGGCGGAAAACAGCGAGATCGTGGATATTGTGCGGGGTATGAGCATCCCCCTGGCGGAGCTCCCTCTGCTGTTTGAAAAGCTGAAGGGCGATGGTACTTTGGGACAAAGTGTCCCGAAGTCCGAGCCCGGCGGGAAGGAGGAAAACTGAATATGAAACGATGGAAGTCTTTGACGGCGGCGCTCTGTGCCGCCGTTCTTTTATGCGGCGTTTGCGCTGTCCCGGCCTTTGCCTATGCAGACGGCGGTGAGGGCGAAAACTATGGCGATCCCACCATGACCGAGGAAACCACGGCCCCGGAGCCGGAGCCCACCATCGAACCGGGCGAGGGCTTCTCGGAGGAGGGCAACCTTGTTACCCGCGATCTGCTCTATGACGAGTACACCAACAAGCAGTTTATCACGGTGCAGACGGCGGGCGGAAACACCTTTTACATTGTCATTGACTACGACAAGCCCGTGGACGAGGAGGGCGAGCAGTATGAAACCTACTTTTTGAGCATGACGGACGAGGCCGATCTGCTGGCTGCGGCGGAGGCTGCCGGGGTGGAACAGGCCGCCTGCTCCTGCTCTGAAAAATGCGCGGCGGGGGCTGTCAATACGGATTGCCCGGTCTGCTCCATCAATATGACCGAATGTGCGGGCGTTGAGCCGGAACCCGTGGAAACGGAGGAAACGGAGGAACCTGCCCCGGAGGAGGCCGAGCCGGAAACTGGCGGCAATATGGGGATGCTTCTGCTGGTGCTGGCCGTGGCGGTGATCGGAGGCGGGGCTGGCTGGTACTTTAAGATTTACCGCCCGAAACACCAAAAAGCCGCCGAGCCCGAGGAGGACTACGGCGGGGAGCTGGACGGCTATGACGGCGAGGAACCCTACGGGGACGAGGACGATGACGGCCCGCCCTGGGACGAGGAGGACGATGGCGGAGAGGAGGCTGACAAGTGAGGTTTACCAACAGCCCCTTTGAAAAAATGATGAAGCAGAAGCCCCATCCCCAGGCTCCGGCCCCGGCAAAGCCGCCCAGGGGCTCCCGGTGCTCTGGGTGTCCCTACTGGCGGGGCATCCGCTGTGTGTCCTGCTACCGGGAACTTTTGAAAGCCCCGGCTGGCGGGAGGTGAGGCGATGTCCCGCGAACTTACCCGGGAAGAAAAAGCGGCCATCCGCTCTCTTGTGGTAAAATGGTGCGCCAACTATGACCGGGAGTGCGGGTGTCTGCCGCTGGACTGTGAGTGCTATATGCTGGGGAAATGCTGGACGGGCGCATACTGCCGCTATTTCCGGGAGGCCGTCCTGCCCCTTGATCCGGCGCTGGAGGCAGCTCTCTTGACCGAAGGGCCCAGGCCGGATTTCAAGGTCTGCCCGGTCTGCGGCGGGCCTGTTCCCCCGGATCGGCGGCAGGCGTACTGCTCGGCGGCCTGTGCAAAGAAAGCCCACCGCCGCCAGCAGAGGGAATATATGCGGAAAAAGCGGGGCTGGGGTGTTGACAATTAGGCCCCTTAAAACCCGCTTGTATCAAGGCTTTCCGGGGGCTGTTTTGGGGCGGGCCGTATCAGAGTATGGCCTGCCCCATTTCGACCCGGATGCTGTCAACATTTATGCTGTGGCGCTTTGGGACAATTTGTCCCGAAGTGCCCGCTTTTTAAGGAGGTGCTACTTTGGAAAGCAATCAAGGCTATGTGATCCGGCAGTCTGTTTTGTTTGACAATGGCCGGGGCTTTGCGATGGGAGAAAATTTCAAGGCCCCTAATCCCTTTGTGACCTGGCAGTTTACCCAGGAGGACGGGAAACGGGACTACTATTGGGGCCATTACTTCAACGAGGAATGTGAAGCCATCGGGGACTATAACCGCCGCGTGTTCAGCTATGAAAAGCAGTATGGCGTTTCCCGGCTGGAAACCTCCGGCCCGGATTTTTTCAAGTATTACTCTACCCAGCGGCCCGTGGATATAGCTACCTATCCCCGCCCGAAGAACAACCTGCCTGTGGCTCATCTCAACTACAACGCCCGCCAACCTGTGGAGGGCGAGTCATTCCGGGCATGGGGTGAGCTTTGGTATCTCCACCCGCTGACAGAAAAGCAGATGGCCGATTATGAGCTGCGGCCCGCCCATGACAATCCCGAAGGCCGTGAACCTGTGCCGGAGCGCGGTGCGGCAAAGAAGCCGACGATTGCCGAGCAGATGAAAGAGGCCGGACGCAAGGCCCGGGAACAGCGGGCCGCGGATGCGCCGGAAAAGAAAGGCCCCAGCCGGGACGACAGATAGGAGGTCTGTGTTATGGAGAAAAAGCGAGAACAGGAACTTACTGACCAGGAGGCCATGCGGCTTTACCGGGAATTTCATGCCCCGATCCCCGCAAGCCCCCGGGATCGAGAGAAGCCTTTAGACAAGGTAAAAGAGCCGCCCCGGGCCAGCCGCAGTCTGGAACGGGAGGAACGATGACAAAGAAACGCCGCCGCCCGATCAATCTCCATGTGATGGTGTCGGAGGAGGAGCAGACGCTGATCCGGGAACGCATGACCGAAGCGGGCATCCGAAACATGGGGGCCTATATGCGGAAAATGGCGTTGAATGGGTATGTGCTCCATGTTGACCTTTCGCCCGTCCGGGAGCTGGTGTCGCTCCAGCGGCGGTGCTCAAACAATCTCAATCAAGTGGCAATCCAGGCAAACACCTACGGCGGGATCTATCCCGAGGAAATCAAAGCCCTGCAACGGGACTATGAAAAGCTGTGGGGGCCGTTGTCCGAACTTTTGAAAAAACTGTCTGCTATTGTGGAGCGTTAGTCCTGCCGGGGAGCGGTTTTGCCGTTCCCCGGCTTTCACTACTTCGGGACACTTTGTCCCGAGGTGCTGAAAGCCGGAGGCATCCTTGTTGTCCCTCCGGGACAGAGGTATAATAGTCATATAGAGGTAAACCATCAACAAAAATAAGGAGGTATCAAGCTATGCGGATCATTCTAAAAATCATCGCGGCTCCTGCTGTGCTGGCTCTTACGCTGATTGTCGCACTCCTCAATTTCAGCGTTTCCCTTGCGTCCTGGGTGCTTGGCATCCTGTCCCTTATCCTTGCAGTGTGCGGCCTGTTCGAGCTGTTCATTCAGAGCAATCCACAATGGGGGATCACCGGGCTGGTGCTTGCTTTTCTGCTTTCTCCTTTCGGCCTGCCCGCCGCAGCCGAGTGGCTGGTCTGCAAGCTGGATGATCTCAACTACTCGTTAAAGACCTTTATTGCGGGATGATGCTTTGGGACAATTTGTCCCGAAGTCCTTTGCGGCGGCTGGAGCACAGCCGCCGTCTTTTTTTCAGAAAGGAGGCGCGGCTATCGCTACAACCTATATCCGGCCCTACAAGGTAGCGGCAGGAAAAACTGCTGTCCAGACGATGGAAGATCGGTTTGCCTACGGGCTCAATCCGAAAAAGATAGGAGCTGTGTCTGCCTACCTCTGCGATCCGGCATCGGCCCCGGCTGAATTTCTTCTGACCAAAAGCCAGTACCAGGCGGAAACGGGCCGGGCCGTGGAGCGAGGGGCCCTGTTCTTTCAGATCCGGCAGGCGTTTCCTCCCGGTGAGGTCACGCCGGAGGAGGCAAACAAAATCGGCTATGAAACAGCCATGCGCTGGACAAAGGGCAAGTACCAGTTTTTCGTTTGTACCCACATCGACAAGGGCCACATTCACAATCACATTTATTACAACTCCACGGCCCAGGATTGCTCCCGGAAGTTTCATAACTTCATCGGCTCCAGCTTTGCGGTGCGGCGGCTCTCTGACCGGGTGTGCATCGAGCATGAGTTGTCGGTCATTCAAAATCCGAAACAGCACAGCAAGGGCCGTTTTCTCCACTATGGCCAGTGGATCGGGGAAAAGCCGCCCTCTGCACAACAGCGGGTGCGATGGGCCATCGTGGAGGCCCTGGAGAAAAAGCCAGCCGACTTTCCGGCGTTCCTGCGGCTTATGGAGGAGTCCGGCTTTGCGGTGAAGCATGGACGGGGCGGCGTGATCTCGTTCCTGGCTCCTGGGCAGGATAAGTACACCCGCCTGCGGGCTTCTGTCCTGGGCCCAGGCTTTGATCCCGATGACATCCGGGCGGTGATTGCCGGGGAGCGTCCTATCCCGGAGATCCCGAAAGACGGCCCGGCTCCGCCCCGGCGTGTCAATCTGATTATTGATATTCAAGAGCGCATGGCACAAGGCAAGAGCCCAGCCTATGCGCGGTGGGCCAAAGTTTACAACCTCAAACAGATGGCCGCCGCACTCCAATATCTCAAGGAGCATAAGCTCACAGACTATGAAGAACTGGCGGCCAGTACCGAGGCGGCGGTGGATCGCTTTCACGCCCTGGCTGTGGAGCTTCGGGAAACCGAAGCAGCCCTCTCCCATACAGTACAGCTCATGGGGGCTACAGTGGATTTTGCAAAAACCAGGCCCGTATTCGATGGCTATAAGGCGGCCCGGTATAGCAGAAAATATCTGGCCCAGCATGAAGCGGAGCTGGCCGCATACCGGGCGGCGAAAGCTGCCATGAATGATCTTTTAGGCGGGGCGAAGCTCCCGAAAATGGACGCGCTGAAAAAGGAGCGCCGGGAACTCTCTGAAAAGAAAAAGGCCCTCTATGCCAAGTACCGCAAAGCCCAGGCGGATATGCGGCAGGCCGTTGCGGTCAAGGCAAACATTGATTATCTGCTCGGCCATACGGGCGGGCGGGAAAATAAGGCCCAGGAGCGTTAGCCCGGGCCGCATCCAACAGGCGCTTGCGCCGGGACTTTGGGACAATTTGTCCCGAAGTCCAGCGGGTTTGGGGAGCTCCCCAACAAGCATTTTTGCGGGCCTGCGGCCTGCAAAAATTTCGGAGTGTGGCCACACCCGAATTGCTTGCCAGTCTTATCCCGAATTCGGGATAAAAGTGGTTATACCGAAAGTTGGATTATCCCGAAACCTTATTTTTCAGCCTGTTTCCATGCTGATTTCGTTCAAAAAATTCGGGATAAC
>NZ_NFLL01000037.1 GCF_002160895.1 Faecalibacterium sp. An122
CGGGCTGACTGGTGCATAGTAAGGCTGTCAAGGTCGCTCCAGGCAAACTCCCGGAACTGCTTCAGCCAGTCAGGATGGGCGGACAGTCTGGGATCGTCCATTGTGACCGGCTCCCAGCAGAGTTCTTCCAGCTTTCGGCCCACCAGCATGGGGCCAATGGCTGCCTGCCGAACGGGAGCCATGCTTTCCCGGATCATCTCCTCTGGGGCCTGTTCCATCTCCCATTCCTGGAACAGATAGTCCAGTTCCTCTCGGCTGTCTTGATCCAGCCCAACCGCAAACCGTTCCCAGCCCAGGGTGACGGTATCGCCGGGAACGAAAACATACTCCCGGCCATCTTTCTCAAATATACCGGTGGTGCAGCTCTGGCCCCAGCGGTCAAAGGGTTGTAGACCGAGAAAGGTCATATTATAACGAGCAGCAAGGCTTTCCATCAGCGCCTGCTTCTCGGTGGTTTCCATTTGATTGAATTGGGTGCGAAATAGTCTTTCGTTCATAGCAAGTCCTCCTACAGCCTATCCAGATTCTCCTGTAGATCGCCCTGCATCAAGTGTTGGGCAATGGCTTGGTTCAGTGCCTTATGGGGGTGATAGGCTGCCTGCTCTACATCGTGGAGGCACTCCGCCATCAATGCCTCTGGCGAAATGTCTTCCCGTTTGCCATAAAGATGGCCGAAGGCATAGCACACAGACTTTAGAAAGTCAAAAATGTAGTCGTGATTTCCGCGCATACTGGGCAGATCATTGAATGAGCCCATACCACCGTATGCCCGAAGATGATGGGCAACCTCCCGCCGCTGATTCCAGTCCTGAATGTCCCGCTCCAACCAGTCGATCCAGTTCTTGAATTCCGGATGGTCTGCCTGAAGGATTGAGCGCAGACAGATCAGAGCCTCAGTATAAATATCTGTCTGTTTCATCAGATTCCTCCCAACTATTTTCCGAAATGGTCCAGATACAAATCCCGCACAGAATAGGGGCCTACAAGGTTCGTTTCCTGCCGGCCATCCCAGGAATACACATGAATTTTGCCCTCGTCCCCAAGGTACTGTTGTTCCTCAAAGGATGCGGGGAAGGGGAAACTTTCTACCATGCTCCAGTCGATCTTGGGTTTCAACCCATCAAACTCCTCGCGCTTGAGCCTTTTGAAGTTAAATACCAACGCTGCCCCAATCCCATCGAACAGCAAGTCTGCGTATTCTCTGGGGGTGATGCTTTCGCTCACATTGGCGGCATCAATATTGACATCCAGAACCTTGTTGCCGCAGTTTGTCCAGATCTTGTCGGGCGAGAACCAGGTGGTGCGCCCCTCATTGTCTGCAAAGTCCTCACGGGGATACCATCCGTTTGCGCTGTCCGGCTTGACGCCTTCCCGAAGCGTCCCATTGTACGGGGAAAGCGGATAATATCGGTGCCGCACCGGATCAAATCGGTCAAACGAAATTTTCAGCAGATACCTATGCTTTTCGCTTCGCATGAGCTTATGGGGCTTCACGATATGTTCTTCGATCAAGCTCCAAATGTACTCATCTACACGGATGGATATACGGGGGCGGCTGAATAGTGTGATTTTGTGGGTGTCCGTATCCACATTGAGCCAGACGCGATTGATCTCGACCATTGTCATTCCTCGCTTTTCAAAAAAGCTCCGCTATAAGATCGGCTCTCCCAGATAGACTCAAATTCCGTCTTTTCTATGATGCAGGCGTGGAATTCCTCGCCCCAGACATGGGCGTTCAATTCCTCCACAGTGGGGATTGGCGTGATCTCGATGGCACCGTCGTAAAGGTCGGGGATGTTGCGGGTGTGGCCGTCGGCAAAGATATCAATGGAGCGATGGGCCAGCCGCTCCTTTTCGGTATCCACTTCATAGAGGATGACTGATGGTTCACCCGCTGGTGCGCCCTCCCAAAAGAGCTTGATGTACTCCATCTCAATGTTCTCCCTTCAGGAACACATACGTTTGGGGCGGGATGGGGGTGTATCTTTTTTTAGGGGAAGCAGTTCCTCCAGCTTTTTGGCCAGCGCCTCCACAATGGCGTGGCAGGGGCGTTTGTAGCCTGGTATTTCCAGGCGTTGCAGCCCGGCACACTGGAGAGTTTCGTATTGGTTCAACATGAACAGGGTCAGCTCCGAGATAAGCTGGTATCCTTCCATATTGTCCACGTCGGTATGGCCCTCCTTGGCGGTCATCAGACCGATGATTCCCACGGCCACCGTAAAAGCCCCGCAGCAGGACACTTCCGTCTGCATCCCGATACCCATCACCGAGAACATCTTGCGGGTTTCCTCGGATAAATGTAGGCCATAGTATTCGTTGCAGGCTCGGAACATAGCTTCAGCACAGGTCAAGTCGGTGTCGATGTGGTAAAAGTTGACCAGCTCGTAGAGTTTCATTGTTGCCATACTGTACTCCAATCGCAAAGCATTTCGTTTTGTGTCACCCGGTGCAGCTCGTCCCGTACCTCCATCAGCGCAAAGCCCAGCAGGTTTTGTCCCCGCCACTTCATGGGGTCCTGGGCCTCCGGGGAGCTGGCCGGGAGGCGGATGCCCCAGATGGCATCGTAGGGGCTGGCCTCCGCCAGCACGCTGTCCCCGGTGGAGAGAAGAAATTCCCGCAGATCCCGGTTCTGGCTGAATTTGTGCCAGTTGCCAAGCAGCACAATGGGGTATTTGAACTTGTCCCATACTTTCTGGTCAAAACCCCGCACCTTGCGGCCCAGAGCCTTGATCTGCTTTTGGTCGCTGCATTTCAAAATCTGGTCCCGGATCTCTTTGTCGTCGAACAGCTCGGCCTTGGCAGCCATCATATACTGCTCCATGCAGAGGTAGGAGTCAGCCGTCGTATAGAAGTCCTCCATCCACCACTGGCTGAGGCAGCTTTTTGTCAGCTGGCCGTCCTCGGATGGCTGATGGCCCCAGAACAGGCACAGCTCTCGCGTTCTCCCATCGGCAAACTCCTGCTGAAGCCACTGGCGGGTGTACTTGGGCCGGCCCTCCGGCTGCCACGCCTCCACCAGGAAGTCACCGTGTACCAGCACTTCGCCGCTGTCCTCGTCCTCCCACCAGCCCCTCCAGGTCACCGGCTCGGGAAAGAGAGTACGGTATTCCGTCCGCTCCTCCGGGGAGAGGGTGTCCAGCCAATCGCCAAATCGGTCTATGTAATCCTCCCCATAGCCCATGCGCCAGCCAATGGAGTATCGCTCGATCTCCCGGTGGGCCAGCCAAGGGGGAGGCATTATTTTCTTATCTTGTAGAGCCATAGGGTTTGTCCTTTCCTGTCAGATATCGCTTAGTTCTTCTTTTACATCCAGCGGAGCGCCGTCCAGGGATGTGATCTGTGTCAGCTCTGCTTCCGTCAGATTTTTCAGGAAAATGCAGTATTCGTCCGGGTAGCCTCCCACAAATTCCATTTTAGGCATCCCGATCTGCTCCGGGTCGGTGATCCACAGGCAAGGCTCTCCCGTCGCCCAAAACCGCGTCAGGGTAAGACGCTGACCATGATAAAGGACATTCTGATCCATCCTCATCCCTCCTGTAGCTTCTTTAGCAGCTTCACGATCCGCTCCCGGTTCTTTGCGGTTTTCATGAAGGTGGGGAGATGATCGGCCTGCGTCTTTTTCTGGCCTCCCGATGGCTTTTTCCGCAGGCCGGCGCTGAGATAGCCGATCAGATAGGCAAGGTGCTCCCGGTTGAGGGCCCAGACCGGCTTACCCTGGAAGGAGGTTAAATACCACAGTTCCAGGCCAAACCAGGGGTCCTTCCCATCCTTGATCTCAGAGGCGTAGGAGAAAGCCTTTGCTGTTTTGTGTACCTCGCCCGGCATGGATGCCCCACAATAGGGGCAGGCCACATGGAGAACGGAAAAGTGCTGTTTTGCCGCATCTTCAATATCCACCCGGTAGTATCTTCCGCAGTTTTTGCACTGGTTATGGACATCGTAGCGGTAGACCGTCCGATCCTGCGTCATCCGGTGGCCGCAGCTTAGGCAGCGAAAATATGCGTTATCCTCATCCGCTGTCACCACACCTGCGCCGTGGCACTTGGGGCATTTCACTTGGATGCCGGTGGTGAGGGCGCTGTAAACGCTATGGGTGAAATAGGGTTCGTCAACAATGCGGCTCATATAGCGCAGCCTTTCTTCTGAGAACATTGTATCATGTTTGAAGTCCTATAAAGTTCCAGACCATGTGTATTTAGTCTGGAATGGTGATTTCGCTGACCTGTGCCCCAAAGCCTTCCAAGAACAGTTGGACGTTTTCGGGGGAGTCAGGGGAGAAGCTATCAGAGAGAATCGGGACACCGGTGGCCAATACGGCACTGTCCTGTCCGACCACAAAGGAAACCATGACTGGGGCGGCATTTTCATAGGTGTAGAGGTAGAGGGTGTTTTCAGTCAGGCCGTCGCAGACGAAGGTGTCCGAAACGGTGCAGATGCTGGCAGCGGCTAAGGTTTCTGCACCGTCTAGGGCATTGATCTGGTTTGCTGCGGCACTTTGGATGGCTGCATGGATGCGCTTCTGCAAAGATTCAGAAAAGCCGGACAGATCGGTCTGGCCGGTAAGGCTGGTAACGGCCTGGTCGGAAAATTGGATTTCATAGACGGCTTTGGGCTGGGAGAAGTCCCCCTGGCCAGCGTTTGACAAAATTTCTCTCACAGCGGGGTCGCCTGTAAAGAGGGAAACCCAGGCTTCGCTTTGGATTGCTTCGTTCATTTCAGATACCAGTGCAAGGCCCTGACTGTAAAGTTCCGAAGCAGGGGAGGAAGTGATTTTGCTGTTACAGGCCCCCAAAAAGAGGAGAGCCGACAGAGATATCGCTGGGACAAGAATTTTAAGGTGTTTCATATTTTGTACCTCTTGAGATCGTTAGAAACTTATAACGCGCTCGGCAAGTGAAACCGGAATGGTTTCAAGTCTTTGGTTTTCGTTGTCAGATCAGCAATACTTTTTTGCAGGTTTTGTACCTGATCCAAATACTCCGCAGGCGCATCAATCTGCTTTAGGTAGCCTGTATAGCGGATGATCTGATCCAGTGCCCGTTTCCTGTATTTGGCGATTTCGCCTAAACCGGAATAATTGGGGCCTGCCACATAGCTCGGAACATCTATGGCCTGAATCATTTCTGGATCAGGTGAACCATGTTCTTCTTTCTCAGATTTGATGGCTGACAGCATATCTTCCACAGAAAAACGAATGCCGCGCTCACAGAGAAACCGTAGTTCATCAAACAGGTGGTTCGCCACAAAATGTTCTGCCAAGGGCTCAAAAATTACGTCATCCTGATACCAGCCTCCGTGGGCGCAGGAAATCAGTTCCCGGTAACGCTTTTCTATGATCCACTGGTGCAGAATCTCTTTGCTGCCGATCATCCATGCGTCCAGACGGGCCTTTGTTTCCTCGGGGCTATCGTAGGCTGTTCCATAGCAGGGCAGGCCATTGGCTTTTAGCCACTTGGTCACTGCCTTGCTGAATTTTGTGTAGCTCAATGTACTGCCCCCTTCATGTTATTTTATTTCTGCCCGCAGTGTTCTCTTCATGTCCGCCAAGTCTTTTTCCTCTAAACCGTATGCTTGCTCGATCAGATTCGCATATCGGTCTACATACTGCAAAAAATGCGCTTCACACTGTAAATCGTACAGCAGTAGGCAGCCGTTGTGGAACACAACGGGATCAGGCACCGTTTTTTCCTCCTCAACTGCCGCCAATCGTAGAACCTCGTCAGCGATGACAAGCCGTTCCGACTGGCCCTTGAGTTTTGAAAGTGCCATTTGTGCATAAGCGGCAACTTCATCCTGTTCGTATAAGGCGGCCTCTGTCAGTTCTTTCTGGACAAGGAGAAGCACTTTTTTATCCCACATCTCAGTGCTTCGCAGGAGAGCCAGCACCAGCATCCTTCTATGAATGTCCCGGTTTTCCCAAGAATCAAGTTCCAGGGATAAATCCTTTTGTTTCACTTGGTCTGATTTGCATGACCATTCAGACAACTTGGCCCGAAACGCCTGATAGGCTGACATCATTTCAAGCCATGCTGGACTATGATCTTTGCTGAACTCTATCATACAGCTTGCTCTCCTCAAAAATCACGAAGCTCATCAAATTTATCAATCAGGGTATCTTTCTGGAGCGCATCGCCCGGCAGGGCATCCAGGATACCCCGCAGGGCCATGTAAATTTCATCCCGCTCCTCGGTTTCGATAAAGCCCATCTTGTTGAAGGTCTGGGTATAGGCTGTCACCGCATCAAGCGCCTGGGCCTGGGCGTCCTCACCCGGCGCAGCGGCCAGCTTCATCAGCTGGGAACGAGTCTTGCGGTATTGATTGGCTGCCTTTTTCGCAGCGGAGGCGGGGATATGCTCCGCACCGTCCCAACCCCGGAAGGGATTGTCCAGGTTTTGCGCCAGCCACTCCGGTTTCCGGGCCTTAGTGATCCACAGATCCATTCCCGGCTTGCTTTTCCAGAGCTGCTTTGCCGCTTTTGCCGCCGTTTCCGGCAGGCTGGTCATCCAGAACCAGCGAAGTTCCGGCATCTGTTCCGGGGTGGGGATGTCAGCTGCGCCGAAGCCGAACAGGTCGAAGGTGGAGAGGTTCGTCAGTTCCCGGAACCCTCCCACGGCGGAGAAGTTCCCCAGGTTTCCCGGCGCGCCCCAGAGCCGCAGTTCCTTCAGGTGGGGATGGACAGCAGCCAGACCGGTCAGATCAAAGTCCTTCAGCTCGATGCCATGCAGCCCCCGTAGGTTCGGCAGTTCCGTGTGCGGGCAGTATTCCCCGATAAATTGGAGGGTCAAGCTGCTGCCATCTTCGGGGGCATGGATGGTACAGGCGTCCAGCCCCTTGTTCTGGAACAGGAGCTGCTCCGTTCCCTCACACAGCCATAGCTCCTCCAGCCCGGTCATGTCCAGCATCAGCTTTCTGATGCTGGTGCCCCGCAGATCAAGTGTCCTCTGACCGTGGTTCAGCAAAGTCACTTCATCAACAAAGGGGTTTTCCCGCAAAAACTCCAGCAGATCCGGGTGCCACCGCTCGCAAATGAGTTCGGAGAGGCAAGGCAACGCCTTTAGTTCCAGCGCCGAATCGAATGGTTCGTACTGGTCCGTCACCCGATGGCTGCTGACCTTCACCGGGATACCGCCGATCTCCGTTTTCTCTTCGCTCTCCATGGCCTCCTTGAAGGCCCGCCGCCGTTCCTCCGGGATGGCCTGCCACCGGATCTGGAGGTACACATCATAGCCGTCACTCCAGCCTCCATAGGAGCGGCAGGACTGGTCGGTGAAGGGCGGAAGTGTACCCACCAGTTTATACTGGGGCGGGACCTCCACCGGCACCCGCAGTAGGTGCAGCTCCCGGGGCCAGTACATGAAGTCCTTGTAGAGTGGGCGGAGATGGGGCAGTTCCTCCGCAGTCAGAGGGGCGTCGCCCACCCAATCCAGAGAGAGGATCACCGCCCAAGACTCTTTGCTCACCGTGTCCGGCGGCGCAATATAGGCCACCTGACAGGCGGTGTAGCGTTTCAGATATTGGTTGTAGACCGTATAGACCTCTCCGGCGCTGGCTTTCATGGCGTCACGCTCCTCTCATCCGTTCTTTTCCAGATAGAATCCCCATACGCAGTTGGAGAACTCTCCAGCGGCAAATCGGTGGATCTGCCCGTCAATCTCCACCTGCCAGACCTCGAAGGTATGGTCTTGGTGATAGATGGGGTCTTTGACTTGTACTCGCTTTCCGGTGGTTTGCCAGTCGTAGTCAAAGATATTCACACCAAATAATTTGCATTGACCGTCTGGGCCAAAGGTTTCATATTTCCAAGCCATGTGATGCCTCACAATCCTGTCCGCTGCCAGCCGTCCAGCCGCTCCTGCACTGCGTCGATTTTCCAGCCATCGCCCACACGCTTCATCAGGAAGCGGCGGTCAAAGCCGGTATTTTGCTCTTTGGTGTAGATGTAGAGCTTGTTCTTTGTGATCTGCTCTGCATCAAGGAATTCTTCTCCGTTGTAGGTGCCCTGGGCGCTGTAGGAGAGGCCCAGAGGCCGGTAGCCCAGACGGGGCTTTTCGCTCACATACTTCTCCCAGATCGCCAGCAGACGGGGTACGGCCTCGGCGTCCTCAAATCCGGCCCGCTCCATATACCGCTCCCATTCCGTCATCTCGGCAAAGAAAGCGGACAACACCCTGCGGCACTCCTCCGCCGCCTGTTCGTCCAGTTGGACGGGCTTTTTGGCCTTTTCCCGCTGGAGCTGGGAGAAGTGTTCCATCTGCTCCTGGGTGAACTGCACATGGACCACCGGCTGGATGCGGCTGTTGCCAGCGATGGCCAGCAGGCCCTCGTATGTCACGGCGGTATGGTCGATCTGAATGTGGGAGAGCCTGGGGATGGAGGCCGCCTGGAGCAGTCCGGCATCGTCCAGCCTGGTGCGGTTGAGAGTGATAAGGTCCAGCTTGCAGCCTTGCAGGGCGGACAGCCCGCTGCCGTGGATGGCGGCATTGCCGTCCAGCAGCAGATAGCGCAGCTTGGGCATGGCGGAAAAGACAGGGAAACAGCCGTCAGTGAGGGCGCCGTCCTCAACGCCGAAGTTGGTCATGTTTTTGTGTCCGGCAAAAGGAGAGAGCAGGTCATCCGTCACCGGATAGCCTTTCACATGGAAGCCCACCAGGGTGTAACCGGTCAGCCGCTCCATGATCTCTGCGGTCAGCTCCGGGACTTCAAACTGCTTTTCTCCGTCTAAGGTCAGGACACCACTTACCCAGTCTGCTGTCCGTGCCCGTTTTGGCCATTCCATGGTTTGCCTCCTTATGCCTGTTCTTTGTAGCTGGATTCAATGTCGATGAAATGCACATACACGGCGCAGACTTCGCCCTTTGCGTCATAGCCGAAGTAGACCGGATAGTAGCCGTCACCCCAGCCGGAGGCGAAGATGGGCAGATTGCAGTCGGTGTCCGGCACGGTCCAGTTGAGCCAGTCGCCATAGCTCGATTGATATTGGGGCTGGGCCTTGGCGTTCTCCTCCAGCAGGTCGCAGAACAGGTCGTTGTAGAAGTCGATGTCCGGGTCTTCCTCCAGACGTTTGTCCCAGTATATCTTGAGGACCGCCTGGGTCTGGATGTCCGCAATACAGCCCATCCCGGTATCTACGCCAAAGCCAAAATAATCACCCTCGTCCAGTTCCTCGTCCAGATTCTCTTTGCCGGTCATGCCCAGCTCATAGCGGACAGGCTTTTCTCTGCTGACCTCCACCTTGGCACAGGCGTAGCGGTCGCCGTATTTTTTACTTGGCACCACGCAGATCTTTACCGGATAAGTCCCGACAGGGAGCGTCTGGATAAAGGGCGATGCGTCTTCCGGCTCCACCATCGGGTCGCAGGCGAAGATGGTTCCGGTAGGGAAGTGAACTGCCCCAATGTCCAACACATCCACGCCCATGGTCCCAATCACGTTTTCTGTAAAATAGGCGTTCAGGTCTGTCTTGCAGGCCAGTTTCTCCTTGATGGATTCATATTTGTTCAGCCATTCGGTTGTCGGCATACTCGTTTCCTCCTGTTGTTTCGGTTTGAGGATAGGTTAGCTCTCTACGATGCGAACCGGTTTTCCTCCAATTTCAATTTCCAGCTTTACGCCATAGTCCTCCGTCCATGCGGGGCACTTGCTGAGCAGGGCTAGGATGCGCTCATCCGGCTCCCGGCCAAGGGTCACGCGCAAAATCACGGACCAGCCCCCATATTCCTTTTGAAATTCCTCGCTCTGGGTGTGGTTCAGGTAGCCTTCCATCTTGTCCAACAGGGCCTTCTGCGTTTCCGGGGAGCCGTCAATGAATCCATTGCAGACGAGGACCATCAAAACTTCCTTTGTTTCGGGTTTTTCCGCCAGAATGTCGATCTTATCCAGGTCGCCAAACATATTTTCAATGGACATCGTTTTCACCAGTCCCTTTCCCGGATGGCTTCCTCCATATCAATGGGAATGCCAAACCACTTCAAAATGTAGTCTACTGTGACGCCGATGCAGTCCCGGGCCACCGTTTCGATCTCGCTGTCGTGCTCGTCAAACTCCTCCTGGAGGTCATTGATGCCGCTGACCGCCTCGTCCAGGGTCTCCTGTATCACTTCGGTGTCGGTTTCACCGCTCTCCAGCAGGTCGATGACCTTCTGAAGCTCGTCTTTTACCTTGTCCACCAGAAAGGCAGGATAGTAATCGTCCTGATACATTTCGTCCAGCAGT
The DNA here is from genome assembly GCF_002160895.1 of Faecalibacterium sp. An122. Taxonomy (GTDB): domain Bacteria; phylum Bacillota; class Clostridia; order Oscillospirales; family Ruminococcaceae; genus Faecalibacterium. The sequence continues at coordinate 10,213 of NZ_NFLL01000037.1, forward strand.
TTGTAATTGGGGTCAAAGGTTTTCATAGGGATTGCTCCTTCCTCATTCAAACATCAGGTCATAGGATTCGGTCAGGCTGCCGTCGTCCTCATGGAACACACACCGATACAGAGGCTGGCGCTGCGTCGCTTTGCGGAACCGCTCCAGAACGGGGGCCAGAGGCCCATCGGTAGGGATGCCGAGGGCATCAGCAACCCGCCGCCAGCTGTCCATATCAATATCTTCCAAGTTGATATTACGCTGCCTCTGCCCGTATTCCTCCAGTGTTTTGGCATCCGCATACTGCTTCGCGTCACAGTAATCCTGCCAGCAGATGCAGCTCACGATCAGGGAAAAGAGGTCCTCCATGCCCTCGGCCAGACGGCCCGCCTCTCCCTCGCTGCTGTAATAGCCGATGGAGCCGTCCTCCAGCAGGTGGTATTCCCCACCGGAGCCGTCTCTGGCAAAGGCCATACCGGGCAGAGTGAAGGTGCATCGGCCCTCCGCCTCATCCCGCTCTGTCAGTTCATCCAGCAGGGAGAAGTCAAACAGAACATCAAATTCCTTTGCCAAATCGGGGTTTTCCCGCAATACTTTCAAATGATCCATCGTCGTTCCCTCCGTTTATGGTTCTTGCGTTATCCCGCGCAACTGTTCCATCCACTGCGCCTCCTCGGTGATCTCGTCGTTCCAGTAAAAATGGTTTCTGTCTCGGGCCAGATGATCGGCAAGCGGAGGTGCGCCTGGCGGGGTACATACCGTAAAACTGTCCCGATCCGCCCCCTTAATCTCCCGATTGAGGTAGTACACCCGCCTGGCATCGCGGGAATACCAGTGACTGAGCAATTCCCATGAGGGGAGATCTGCCTTGGGGAGCTGCTTACCGTAAGCATAGATCCGTTTCTCATCCCTGGCAAAATAGGTGTCACCCAACGAGCGGAAAGAGGAAACTTCCGCGCCTTTGATGATCTTCACCTTGCCGTCTCCGTTGTGGAAATAGACTTGCCGGCTGTCCTTTGCATATCCCTGGGGCGCACCCGAATCGTTCTGGCCATTGTCTAATACCTGGAAGGTTGCCAGCTCTACATCTGGGATTCTCCCGCTGGTAGTGTAGACGGCTGTTTTGTCCATCGCGTAGGCATAGTTTAGTACCCGAAACGATGCCGGGTCTGCTCCACGCAGGCGAATCCCGCCGAGAAAGCAGGCCGTAGAGGATTTGCCCCAGTAATGCCAGCAGCAGAAGTCTTTGGGCGAAACACCCTTCAGCAAGCCGTTTTCATATAGGCCAGAGAAATAAACGGCTCCATCTTGAAGGAAAAACTCATTGTCCACCGGCTCTATGTTTGTGATCGGCTGCAGCAGTTCTTTGTGATGATCTGTTATGCTCAGCTCGATTTCCTCGTCACTATAAACCAAATGCAGCCCATGAGGAGCCTTTCTATCGAAATGCAGTTCAATGTCATGATATTTGAGGATTAGAGGTTTCCCGTCGCTTCTCATGGTGGAAACGGCATCGGGCTTGCCGAAAATTTCTATCACCTCATCCTGTGACATTCCAAATTTCAGAGGTGAAATGTTCTGGGGATTCTGCAATATTTGATTGCGCCAAGCCGTAAAGTTCTGTTTCATGATTTTAATAGCACTGGAGGATCAACCAGATCCGGTCAAAGCGGCGGACGGCCAGGTCCTCTTTGGTAATGTAGAAATAGATGTGCCCGCAGTCTCCGAACATCAGCTCAAAGTCGCCAAGCTCCACGGTATCCAGCTGGAACAGCAGCATCCAGCGGTCCTGGGCGGAATCTTCCGCCCGCTGACGGACCTCCTTGGGGATATTGAGCCAGCCGTTGCCCAGATAGTAACCCTGGGTCACCAGGTCGCACTCGTCAAACATACTGTTCTGGATCACATCGGGCCAGCCCAGCAGCTGGGAGCGATCATCTGGGTCCTCAGGGTCCTCGCCGGTCAGTTCTTGCCAAGCCGCATCGAAAGCGTCATCATCTTCCTCATCCGGGAACATCTCGCTGAAGTCCTGCCAGGAAGGATAGGAGGTCTTGGCATCCAGCTTGATCTTGACCATGGGAAACTTGAAATCCTCTCCCATATCCGCAGGAAAGTTCGCAGTGGACAGAGCCGAAAGGTCTTCAAACCAATAAACGCGGGCGCAGCCCTTGTCCTTGGGATCATAGCCCCAGCACTGGGTATCCGTCTCATAGAAGAAGGAGAGCAGGCCGTGATCAGGCAGAAGATGCTCTTTGTCAAACTGGGCCAGCTCCGCACAGTTGAACTGAGCCAGGAAAGTGAGAGGACGATCCTTCACCACATGGTCATAGCTCTCGCCCTCATAGGTGGGCCAAACGAAGTCCGGCGGCACATCCGGCTTCCCGCCGAAGCGGGTGGCGCCCAGCTTGTATGTTTCTTTTCTGGCAATTTTCAGCTGAATGCTGTTTCTGCCCAACGACTCCAGTTTCTCTTTGATGCTCATGTCAGTTCCTCCTTGTTAAGTTCTTACAGCTTTCCATCCAGTGCCTCAACCGTTTTCATGGCAGCGGAATCAAATCTGCACTGCCGCAGATCCCGTTCAATCAGGGCAAACACATCCGGAAAGCACTCAATCTCATCCTGATACTCATATTTCGCATATAGTTTTCCGTACTCGGAGATCCAGACCTCTGCCGGGTAGTAGTAGCCGATATGACCGATGGGCTGGCATTTTTCACCGGCAGCCTGTTCAATCTCTGCCAGTTCACAGCCGGACATATCCCGAAAATAGGCTTCTTCCAAATGGTTTTTGATCCCGTTGACCAGGTAAGGGAACAAAGCGAATTGGAAGTCAGCCGCCCAGTTCAGTTTTTTCTGCTCCAAGTACCACTCACAGCACAGGCCGAAATACTTGCGGTAAAACCGCTGGGTGGTCTTCATCATAGGGACGCCATGATCGGCGTAATATTGCTCCGCAATGGAGATGTCCACTTTTCGTCCTTCCTGCCATCCGGCGTACTCCATCAGCTGCTTGACCTTGCTTTTGAGATCACCGGAGATAGGGATGCGTTCTTTGATCATGATGCCTGCCTCCTGCCTATAATGGATAAGCTCCTCCACTTTAAAACAAAAATACCGCTCCTGTATTGGGCTGTCACCTTCGGGGGATGGGCAAAAGATCGCACAGCAGGCCATTGTCCCGCAGTTTCTTCTGTGCAGCCAGTGCCTCGGGTCGGGTCAGACCCGAAAGCCGGCTGCGCAGCTCCTCCCAGGGCATCCGCACAACTTCCCGATCAGAACAGCGCAGAATCTCGCCCAAAGCTGCACTCTGGTTCTCATGGAGCAGCTTGGCTTTGATTGCCGCCTCTGCATTCCGGTCAAACCGCACCATAAACCGGGACCGGAGGACCACACGGGTCAGGACGCCGTTTTCATCCCGTTCACAGCGCACCCAGTGGCGCTCCATGGTCAGCAGAAGTGTGCCATCTTTCTCCGTCTGGACTCGGTCCGGATAACAGCGGCAGTATTCCTCCAGGGGGTGATTCTGGAAATAGACATGGGGCCCAAAGGCTGCCAGGTCGATCTCCATCTCCTCCATATCCGGGTCGATCCACCGGATTCCCTTGATGTTTGGGGGAATGATCTGGCAATGGTGATAATCGGTCTGTTCATTGAGACTGGTAAAGACTTCACCTATATTGTAGGAATTGACGGTCCGGCGCTTCAGCTCCGCCAGAAATGCCTCCGGTCGCCCAGGTACTGACAGATAACGCTTCCAGGCTGCCTTGACATTGATGGATTCCCCTCCGATGATCCGGCAGTTGGCATCTGGATGATCGGGACAACTCAGCCATGGGATTCTCCCCAGAAGCCGGATAGTTGGTCCATTTTTAGGGAACGCATCGTCCAGATAGTTGACGCCATACCAGAACTTTGGCTGGATGATTTCGGCGCCGCACTCCGGACACACCGCTTTCATGGAGCGATTGACAGTCCAGATCACATAGCATCGATCCTGTGCCTGCCAGGCACAGTACAGAAATTCCCCCAGCCCCATATACCGGACAAAGTCCTCCAGATCAGCCTGTTCCGGCACCGGACGGGGCGGCTCCTGCTGTTCCTGGAATTTCCTGATTTCCTTTTTGGGAAAACGATAGCCTTCCTCACCCAACAGCTCTGCGACCTGTTCCAGGTACCAGGCCCAAAACTTCATTTCTTCCACCCGCTGTTTCCCGGCGCTGGCGTCCTCGTCCCGGCCTGCCCAGGCTACTGCCGCACACCAGGCGGCATCCCAGTCATAGAAGTCGAGATCCTCCTCCTTGCATCCTATGCGGTCGGGGCTCAGCAGCGGCTCATCGTAGAGAGCAGTCACTGCCCCGTTCCAGGCGGCCAGCGCCGCCAGCGGGGCACTGCTGTATCGCTCCTCATCCATCAGGGACATGAAGTCGGTTTTTGTCAGAAGCTGATCCAGCTGCTCTGCGGTGCATTTTCCATCCAGATAGGCGCTGGTCTTCCGCAGCAGAGCCTGGGGACGTTTGTCCTCTGCATCATAGGCACTCCACACTCTTGAAACCTTTTTCCCACAGGCCAGGGCCAGCTGCGCCCGTTTTCTCACAGCTTCGGTGAGCGGTCCGGGGTGCTGTTCATTTACCTCTGCCGGACCCAGAGCCAGCCAAAGCTTCTGCCTTGCGGAAACACGCAAGCAACCGGTTTCAATCAGCTCCTTTTGGGCTTGCTCTATTACTGTATGCATATTCTTTTCTCTCCTTAAACGGTAGTTAGAACTTATGGGGATACCCGATCTTATCCAGGCCTGCCTTGATTTCTTCCCAATCGCTGCGTTTCGGGTTCAACGCAGTGACCAGTTCTTTTGTCACTGGAATCCCATCAGCAAGCTGGCGCACAGCCTCCAAAGGCAGGTCTGCTGGGTAAAACCACTTCCCATAATCCACATAGCTCTGTGGATTGCCATCAATCGTGGAGAGCAGATCCTTGGATGCGTCCTCGCCGTCCATGGGATTGCAGTGCCATGTGGTGCCATCTTCCGTCCAGACGCAGAAGGTACTTTTCATCTTTTTGACTTCACGGCTGCCCATGAGCTTTTGCAACGCAGGGGGCATCCCATCCGTCAGGTCTTCGATTCGGGGAAGTTTTTCCTCCCAGTCGTAGAGTTCGGAATCCACACCGTTGATTACACAGCCTTCCGGCGCAAACATGACGATCATGCTCTGGTCACTGCCATCAGTGGAAAAGAATGCCTCTTTGCCTTTTCGCCATGCGGGGTTGTAGGTATAGTGGCGGATAAAGCTCCATTCCTCCTCCACCATGATGATGTCCAGAGCAGCCAACCCTTTGCAGAAATTTTTCAGGCGCTCCGCATTGGGCAGGCCAGATAAATCTTTTGTGGAAATCATGTGGTTATCCTCCTGTCTTTCGTCACCACAGTCGGTCAATCTGGGTATATATCTTATTAGGCTCTCTGTCCGTAAAACTGGTCAATGAGTCAGTGGGTTCTGTAAGCGGCATCACATTCAAAATATCCAGTACATAATACCAGATTCCTGTATCCCAGTCCCGGAACCGCCCATTGCAGACAGCTCTCCCATACTCGCCGGGAGCCAAATCCAATGCCAGCTCATTGAGAGGCTGTTTCTGCCCGGTCTTATCGTAGGTATATCGCTCCGGCATCGCCCCGATGTGCCAATCATTGCGGTAGCGCACATGGATTCCGGGCTCCTGCTGAATCAGTTCGAAAGGGTGAAGCCGCATTGTGCCATTCGGCTTCCACTCCATCAGCCTACGACAGTCCCTATCGATCTGAAATCCATCGGGCCTCTGTATGATAGATGCAAAGTGAGTAGGTAGACCAAAAGGATAATAGGAGAAGAAGTCTTTAGGCAGACGCATGGCTCTGGGATACTGGTTCCGCTGTGCGGCCGCATTTCCGCCCCGGCAGTCTTTATACCATTGCAGGCGGATCTGCTGAACCAGAAGTGTGGGCAGATGCTCCAACTGATGCTTATTCTGTTTCATCGCCATACCTCCTTCCTTGATAGATCCATCCAATGGTCTTCCATGTTTCAGGCATTTACAACTCTGCCACAAACTCATAGGAAACCGCAATGATGTCGTAAACATCATCGTATGTAAACAGCCGGTAGTGCTGATAGATGCCTTTGTCAAAGTCTTCCCGCACAGGCAGAGACTCCAGCCAGGTGCTGTCCTCAATTAAATCGAAGGAACTGCCATCCAGATACTCCGTCCCAGCCAGATTTTCATAGGTGTCCAATTCACAGGTAAAACAGGCCAGCACCTGCCGGAAGGTGAGTGTGTAGGGAACCCAGTCTTTTTCGTCCCTGTGCTGGGAGATCAGATGCCCATTGATGTCCCCCGTAAAGGTCAGATTGTTCAGAGCATCCTGTTTCACCTGATCCAGATAGATGCAGTCCCGTCCCTTCAAAACACCTAAGCAGGTATTAACAGCAGTCGCTTTTTCCATAGGCAATTCTCTTTCATCAGCTTTCATGGGTAATACAGAAAATCTCCTTGTTCAAGTCAAAGTAGATTACCATCAGCTCGTCGGTGATCTCCGGGTTGAAGGACAGGTCCATAATGAAAACTTGCTGATTCATCTCGTCATCCACCAGACTGCCGAACCGCTTGAGCTTCAAAAAGTCCACCATCTCGGCAAAGGACAGTTTGGATGGGTCGGTTCCCGGAAAAAGTTCCGCCGCAATATCCGGGCCTACATCGTCCCGGTGGAACTCCATAAAAAATGTCACAACGCTATGGTAGCGGCTGTCCTCGTCCGCCAGCGCCGCTTTGATGGCGGCTTTGGCCTTCTCCGCCAATTTCTCCGCCTCATCCAGCATTTCTCCCACCGCATCCATGGCAGCAGGATCGCCGGTCAGTTCTTCCTCTACATCGAAGATAAAGGGTAGTCTCGATTCCTCGGGAAAGTTGAAGATCTCCTCGCCGGGCGTATATGTAAAATCAATGCGTTTACAGTTCAGTTTCATAATGTTATCCTCCTTACCCCTCAATGTTGGCAGTTTTTAGGCCCTTTTTCAAGGAGCCGTAGACTGTGACCGCATGGTCGGTGAACATCTCGTCGCAGTCAAACCAGGCGGTGAAGCTGCCGCCGGAGGTGACGGAAAGGCTCGTCATGCTGATTCGCCGGGCCAGTTCGTCCTCTGTGATAGGGTCGGTTGCCGGATTGCGGGGGTTTTCCTCATCCTGGGAGATCCAGTCGTTGGCCAGCCCAGTCAGGTTCTTTGCCGCAAGCTCCCGCATGGCCTTGTTCCAGGTGTCACAGTCGGCCAGCAGCTTCTTGGCGGCACTGCGGGCGCGGGTCCAGGAGGGCTTGCTCTCGGCATTGACCTCCAAAGAAAGGCTCACATCCTTTCCGCACCACTGGATCTCGCCCTCGAAGGTATCATAGTCCTTGTCCAGTGTCAGATCTCCCAGCACCTGGTCCTGGATCACCACCGGCTTGTGGTACTCATTCAGAACGGCCTCAAGTTCCGGGCAGACCTCATGGGCCTTGACCACCTGGGAGATACACCAGGGGCGCACCACCAGATCCTTTGCCTGTTCTTCCTTCATCCGGCGGATCTTCAGGCGGCAGATCTGCTCTTTTTGAAAGCGGCCCCAGCCCTTGTCGCTATTGCGTTCCTCCTCGGTGACCGGCCAATCCAGTCGCTCCTCTTTGGTGGTGACCTTGCCGGTGTCACAGAACACCATGCCCAGCGTCACAATGGTCATTTCCCAAAATTTGCCTTTCCAGTTATATCCGCCCCCGATGCAGCGATTGATCAGGGCGACCACTTCCTGCTCCTCGGGCTCGTACATCTCATAGAATTCTTCAAACATCGGTGTAGCCTCCTTTACAGAAGTTCCAGCACTGCGGCGGCAGGCTGGGCAAACTCCGCCGGGACTTGCTCCAACGCATCCTGGTAGGCTTTTACTGCTGCCCAGGAGTAGTAATAGAAGCTGTAGAACAGGTCATCGGGGAAGATCTCGTCCTCCTCGTAGCGCATCTCATCTTCTTCCTCGTCGTACTCCTCCGACCACAGGTATTCTTCCTTCAGCAGGTCGGAAAAGCGGGGGAGAGGGGCTGCGTGTTCCATCTCGTCTCCATCGTGGAAGCATTGAAGGATGCAGGCAAAGAAGTCCAGCAGCTCCCCGGCCAGGAAATGGGCCGTGGGGTTCCGGCTGCTCTCTGCGAGACCCTTCGCCAGAATCCGGCTTAGGAACACCATGGCAAAGGGGGTGGCGTGCCACAGGGTACTCTGGTGCTCCATGTTGGTGGTGAGTTCATAGAGAGATTTTTTGACGGACGCCAAATCACACATCTGCTCCAGCACCGTCAGGTGTGCGGGGAACTCCGTCCCCCGGCCATAGGCAGTGGTGAGCCGGTGCCACGGGACATCCGTGACCTTGAGATGGGTGATGTAGATTCTGTTTTCCTCTGTCATGTTGTGGCCCTCCTTATTCCGCCGTCTTATTGCGGTACTCCTTCTCCAGTGCGGTGTACCACCGATTCAGCATGGTTTCCAGACTGGTTTTTCCGCCGCGGTCTGTAAAAACAAGGAACTTTTGCAGCAGTCTGGGGAACAGAACTTTGCCCGCTTCTGTCAGGTCCTGGTTGAGATAGACCATCCGAATGATCCGGCTCCGCCGGTCCAGCGGGTTCTTTTTCAGCAGCTCCTTTTCAAAGCAGAACCGCAGGAATACCACATTCTCGTCGTAGAAGTCCTCCATCACAGCCGCGCCAATGCTGGTGTATGTGATGTCGTACACCAAACGGCTCCAGTCAAATTTCTCGGCATAGAGCAGCTTCAGCGCCTCCGCCCAGTATTTCTCCGGGATCACCAGCATCCTGTGCTGGGCGGTACTGGAGTAGCCGCGATAGACGGGGTCCGGCTGCCCCAGCAGCTCGCTCACACTGTCGGTATAAACGAAGCACAGCTCCTCATCGAACAGGCCGCCGATAAAGTTGCCGTTGCAGTACAACATATAATTCTTGGACTTGGCCGGAGAATAAGAGAGGTTATATTCCTGCGAGTCCAGGCTTTTATGTACCTTGTTCAGAAAGTCTATTGATGTCATGGCTTTACTCCTCAAACTCGCCCTCAATCATCCCGTTCAGATACCGGCCGGGATCTGCGATGAAGTCATCCCATTTGGCCAGAGGGTGGAATTCCTCATGCTCGATGTCCAGATACCACAGCTTTTTGTCCCTGGAGCTCCACAGCAGCAGGTAGTCGCTGTAGTTGTCCATCTGCACCATGAGGGAGAGCAGCTTCTTCCGTTTCCAGGTTATCTCCTGCATATCCATGAAGGAGTAGAGCTCCGCCCACTTCACCCATTCCTGATCCGGGAACTCCAGCCGCAGGGGGCCGGTCTTCAAGTATTCCACCAGCTTGGCGGGCAGCTTGTAGGGCATGAGCTGCCGGACCTTTTCCTGCTCGTTGTGCCATTCCTCTGGCTCCAGGGCCTTTAGATAGTCGGCCAGCTCCTGATTTTTGTTTTGAACTGCCACACTGTAGGGCCGGTCACCGTATTTGTCAACAAGGGTGATATCCGCTCCCTGTTCCACCAGCCAGCGCACCATGGAGAAATTGTTGGAGCGGGCGGCCTCGGTGACAGGGGTGGAGGCGTAAGGGAACACCATGTCCGGCTTGTGGTAATTGATATCCGCCCCTTTTTCCAGCAGCAGTTTGGCAAGCTCGGCCTGTCCATCGGACACCGCCGCCCGGAATGCCTCGCCGCCAAACTTGTCCACTGTGATCCCGGCTTGCTCCAGCACCGGGATATTCTCTGGGCGCTTGCCCCAGCGCACTTCCTGGAAGGCCCGCTCTTTCTGCTTCGGGCTGAGTTTTGCAGCCTGTCCAGCAAAGAGCGCCACCACCTCCGGCCCACAACAGCGGGCGGCGGTGAGCAGCAGAGGCTGTTCCTCTGCCAGATCAGGATTAGCTCCATGCTCCAGCAGGAAGTGAATCATGGGTACATCATTCCGAAAAACCGCGATCTCCAATGGCATCAGCTTGATGTATTCGCTGATCTGAATGGGAACATCCAGATCCAGACCGCCTTGGAGCAACGCCTCCAGCTTGGAAGTGTCATGGTCACAGATGGCGGCAGCCGTTTCCGGGAGAGTCTCCCAGCGGCCAATATATGCAATTTGGTACATAAGGCACCTGCTTTCTCGACTTGTACTCATTCATCCCCGAACCGCTCAGCAGCGTCTTTGTAAACAGTGATGCTCTTAGCCACCTTCTTTTTCTGGCTACGGATGCGGAAATAGTTCCACAGAACGCGCTTCAGTTCCGGGTTCTCCACCTTGAGGGGCAGCAGGCTGATGAACATTTCGTCGTAGCTTCCATATAGCACACCACCCCGGTTGTAGGTCTGCCATGTCACCGTAGGTTTGCGGCCCTCTGGGTCCTTGGCCAAATCAAAGAGCCACCGCTCATCCAGCTCCACATACCGTTCAAACATGAACCTTGTGTCATAGGTTCCATAGCTATAATCGCCCCAGAAAATCAGAGCGATCATTCCATCCGGGCCCAGGCGTTCATAGGTCCAGCCTTCCGGATAACAGCGGTAATGGAGCATTCCCAGCGCATGGAACAAAAAGCCTTTTTGCGGCGTATCCAGAAGGGGCGAATAGGTCTCGTATACCTGTTCCTTGGGCTGGGTGATGATCGCCTTCATAAAGACCGGCATCAGCCAGCTGCCGCCGTAGCGTTCATTCAGCTCATCAGCCAATGCTTGCAGCCGCTCGTCCGGGTTGCGGATCAGGGAGGCGGTCAGCACCACAGCGGGAATTTTCTCTTTTTCCTTGGGTGTAGCATCCCAAATACGAAGCCCGTCCGTGATCCACCAGGAGGTACAATCATCATCAGAATAAACAGGTGTGCGTTTCAGCTGGGCGATCCGCTGGGTGTTTTCCGCCAGAAAGCGGTAGACCTCCAGCATTTTAGGCGAGGCTTTCCCCAACATCAAATGGAAACAGAAGTTCAGTTGTTCTATATTCAGTGGCTTTGTGTCCCCCTCG
>NZ_NFLL01000038.1 GCF_002160895.1 Faecalibacterium sp. An122
GATCGCTACCCGCTATGATAAGAGAGCGGATTCTTTTCAGGCTTTTCTTTTCCTTGCTGCTTCTGCTGTCATTTTCTCCATTTTGCACATATGAGCCGACTTCTCAGATACACCCTAGTAGTTTTACACTAAACCCTGGGGAATCGTTTGATTTCGATATTATCTCAGATGGAATAGTAACTCTGGAATTTGACTATAGATTTAACGGCATTTCAGAGCTAAATATTGTCGAGCAAAGTTATATTGAAGAATGGGTTGTTTGGAGAAAATCTCCTAGCAATGGTCTAACTGTTCTTTTCATTGGTAGTATAGTATGTTTTGTTATTTCAGCTGTCGCTCTTATTTATCTCACCATTCATCTTGTCCAATATCATTTTAAGAACAAAAAGTATTATTCTGAGATAAATGATCGCCTTTCAGCACTACTGGAGGAAGAAAATAAAATAGAGGATGCTAATAATGTCTAACAAAATTGACGGCCTTTCCATGAACCTTGAGCAAGCCAACCTGGACAAGTTGCGCTCGGTTTTCCCGGAGTGCGTCAGCGAAGGCAAACTGGATTGCTTAGTTATCCCAGTATCTGTGAGATTGGCAAAGAGCGAATCTGCCGTGCTGGAAAGAAGCTGACCGAAACGAAGGACGGACAACTCAGCATGGTCGGAGAGAAGGCCCCCCTTGATATCGGCTTCAAGGTGTTCAAGCTGGATACCTCCAATATGAAGCTCTGGGATACTACCCCGATTGCGGATGGAGACGCGGACGAACCAAATGGTCCGCCGAATCAAGCCGGAGCGCTCTGACTTGGATATGGTATACGAAGTGATGCTCAAACTGGGCGTCTCTCTGACCTATCCGGTGCAGCAGCTGGACATCAAATGGCAAGCCTGTTTACGAAGTGGGTGAGGACTGCCTGCTCCTGATCTGCCTGGCAGAATTCGTAGAGCCGGAAGACATGCAGGCTATGGCCGACTATGTCCCGGCCAAGATGATTATGTCCCGAGATTGCTTTACCACCGCGATACAGCCATGGCAAATGCCCACTACATTCTGCGGGACCGGCATATTGAGCTGAAGCTGGTTTGAAAGGAAATCAATAAATGAGTAATATAGTGAAAATATATGGGACATTATCAACCGATGATGAATTATGGATCAAAGAGTTAGACAATAGATTGCAAATGTATGGTTGGGCAGCGGTTGTAGAGCGAAGAAGGATAAACAAAACAACGGAATTGAGTGCAGAGCCAATAGGTTTGCAACTTAATCGCAGGATTACTCATTCAGTTATTTTTCATTGTTCAGTTGATAATAACACAGTACTTGATTTTTTTGTCAGTGTTCTTTCAAGCGTTACTGCCGATTTGATAAAAAACCTGTTAAAATTTCTAAGAAAAAATAAAAATATTGATGAAGGTTCTTCTTTTTGTGAAATAATGGTAAAGACAGAGTTTGAGACAGGCGATGCCACAGAAATCAAGTGCGTAATACATCATAAACTGACTGATGACCAGATAAAGTATATTCTTGACAACGTTACTAGTCTAGCAAAAAATAATTCTATACCGCAAGCGGCTAAAGTAAACCTACAGCTGTCCGATAAGGAGGGGGTAAAGACAGATAATACGTTTCAAGTGATGCGAAACCAAGAAGGAAAAGATTCGATGGATGTTAATAATGAAACTTAAATTCAAAAACCAGGGTTTCCAAGACGAACCGCAGAGTGTGGACAACACCCCTAAAGCGAAAGAAGCGATCCGCTCGCTGAACCCCATGTGTGCTGCGGTATTCCGCAACTTATCGGGAAAAGATTAACCTGCTTTACCGGTTGACGCTTTCCGGCTGGGGTGAGTGAAGCGGATTTCAGTGTTCTCCAGTCAGGTCGAGGGCGGCCACAACCAGGCATACGTCCGGTTTCTGTCTATCTCCAACGAAAAAGGCTTCCGCGCAAAAGTCGAGATGGATGTCAAAGAGAAAACCGGCATCGTAAAACGGAAAACGGTTACCGTCAAGCCGGCTGATGATCTGTTCCTATTGTCTGGCCAGAGGCAATTGTACGAAGGCTACACCATGCACACCGGGCTACGAACATATTGAATGATAATGGGCTGTACTCCATCGCGTTTGTATTGGATTGCGAAATCTCTCCCAAAGAGCGAAAAGCCGCTGCACAGGAAGTGCGGCGGCTTTTGGAAGAACGCAGCAAAAGCTGGGATATTGATTTGTATACACGCTCTGTGCTACCTGAACGGATGAAGTACGCGTCATTTTCTTTGACCGTGTCTGCCTTGATGCAGACTTTTAATAATCCAGAAAGGATTAAAGGAGAAAATTAGCGCCCGCCCGAAGCAAAAGTTCCCATATGAATATCCAGCACAGCTCTGGGCGGCTGAATCAAAGCGTCCTCATACTGGCACTTCCATTGCAGATTCCGGCTCATCTGCCCATCCTCGACGCCATCCACCGTTTCGCCGTCCTGAATGGGATTGTCGTTGGCCAGGATGTAAGAGGCCAAGTTGTAAGCGTGATTGACCACCCAGTTGGGGTCCATGTCGTGGAAGTGATATTGCAGGTCCGGCAGATATAGTGTGCTCATGCCCACCGTGTCGATCAGCATATCCTCGGTGCCCTGGATGTTAAAGAAACGCACATTCACCCCGAATTGTATGAACCGGTCCGGCCCTTCGATCTGGTGGGAGCATACATCCTCTGCCAGAAATAGTTTGCCACAGTTCTGGAAATAGAACGCCTCACAGGTAGGGTACAGTTCCGCCAGAGCGTCCAAGAAGTCAGTGTCCAGGTTGGCCCGTTCCAAATTCGGAAGGGCAGCCGCCAGCATATCGGTAGCGATCACCTGATATCGGCACTCCCGGAAGATCCGGTCCCGGTCCTCCTGGCAGTCCCACATCTGGCTCATCAGAAAAGCGTCAAAGCCTTTTCCCTTGAACTTGTCGCATTTCATTACCATCAGCTGCACCGGGCATTTGCCATCCTGAAATTCCGCGATATGGTCCAGGGCGGCAAAGCCCGCCATTTTCTTATCGTAACTGAAACACTCCACTCCGCCGATGTGCTTTTCCATTACAGCAGTCATGCTTTCCTTGTCCGGCATGGGCACTGGCTCTTTGAACAGCATTTGAATGAGGTAAGGTCCCCCGGGCTGGGGGCCTTTTTTGTCGTTCAGGTTCTGCTTGAACACTTTATTGCTCATTCGATTTCCTCCTTATAGCAGTAGATCATGCGGCAATGGACAATCACTACTTTGTGTGTGGAGTTACTCCAAAAACTAAAAAAAGAGCCACGCAAAACAGGATCAGTCCAATGAAATTGCGTTCTATCAGCAGTTTTATGGCCATGAGAAGCAGAAAACCGCAAATCAGAACAATTATACCGTTCATTTCGTTCATTTTCCTTCTTTCGGTCTGTTAGCGAACAGCTTCCACCGGAACTCCAGCTCTCTCTGGACAAACTCTTTCGGCAGGCCTTGGGGATTGGCGATGAGATACCAGGCCCGAAAGGTGCGCTTCTCTGGGTCTGTCTCCTGCCGGTAGAGATGATAGCCCGCCTCATCCTCCTGTGTCCACTGTCCTGTCTGCCGCATGGCCTGCACAAAGGGTTCCACCACCTGGTCCAGTTCCTCTTTGGTGCGGCTTGAGGCCCAGGCATGATCCACATCCTTGGCATGGGACTGGTAGAACAGCAACTTTCCAGTATGGGTCTTCGCCTTGCACTCCGGCGTTCCGCGCAATTCTGCCTGACGGCGGTACTCCGCCAGCTGTTCCACTGTCCCGTATCGTTCCACCATCTGCTCGTCCACATGGATGCGCCAGCTGTAGTCCTCCGCCTCGGTGAAGGGGGCGCAGACCGGCTGTAATGCCTCCACGGGGTCTGCCTCGAAGCGGTCGATGAAGTCGAGGTAGTTGGCTTTGACCAGGGGCAGGAAGGTGTCCAGCAGCCCGGTGTTCAGCCGCAGGTCCTCTGTCAGCATCCGAAAGAATGAACCGCCTGTTGTGGGTTCAATTCTGAAAGAGTAGAGGTAGTCATCTCCCTGCTTTATAATACAGCTGAAGCCCACCTCCACATTTCCATGGCCGATTTCGTAGTCTATGTAGTTGTAGTGGCTCCGGTCAAACCAGATCTGATAGGTCAGCCCGTTTTTCGTTTTCTTTTTGAAGTCGCCTTTTTTCAGACGCTTCCAGCCCTTTTCCTCCAGGTCCAGGCCGTTCCACAGGTAGTCCAGAAGCTCCTGAAATATATCTGCCGGGCGTTTTTGCTCCACGGTCTCCACCTCCTGGCAAAACTTTTTCTGGAATTCAACTTCTGCCTTCACGGGTCGTCCTTGTTTTGCGCCATTGCTTGGGCGATCTGTTTCATGGCCATGTCGATATAGAGATACACCCCATCACGGTCGCAGTGGAACAGGTTGGAGTAACTTGTACTTTCATTCGGTCGGAGGGGATTCGGCTCCACTACTTCGGTAGCTTCCAGCAGGCCAGCACCCAGTTCAGCCGCAGCGGTAAGAGCCTTTTTCAGAACAGCAAACTGCCCATCGCTCCAATGTCTCTCCAGATCTTCCAGTACCTTTGGCTCCTGCTTCAGATCCCGGAGAAGCTGCAAAACCTGATTGGGAGACAGGTACACGCCGGAGCAGTAGTTTTCAAGGATCTGATTTTTTGCCGGGTTGGGAAGGACAGCCGGCACCACCTGCGCCCACGGGGTGAAGTACCGGGCATATTCCGGCTTCTCCTCCATCAGAAAGGAAAAGCTGCTCCCTCTGGTGTAATAGTAGTCCCGGAAAAAGCCCTGGACCACCGCAATATAAAAGCCGTGGCTCTTGTCAAATAGCTCGTCCGGTTCTGTCTCTGCCCCAACCCGCAGAGTGTCCAGATATTTCTCCGCATAGAAATCCTCGATTCCATGCTGCGCGGCAAGGGTCAGAACCTTTTCTTCCTGTCCCTGCCGTATCCAGGTTAGGGGCGTAAAGTACCATTCCCGTATTTCCTCTGGTGAGATTGGGTGAAAACTTACATCGTATCCCATAAAAGCCCTCCTTAATAATCCAGCAGGATAGGCACCCGCTGTTCTTCGGCAAACCGCATGGCCCGCCAGAACATGGAGAAGGCAAACTTGGCCAGGGATTGGGTATCATACTGCGTGTGTTCCGGGATCTCCGCCTTGCTGTAGTGTCCATCTGCGTCTATGGCTCCGTCTATCGGGTATCCCTCCGTGTCTGCCCAAGCCAGGATGGTATCCTCGTCGGCCTGCCACGCCAGCTGGTTCAGCTTCTCCAGCTCCTTCCGCAGTCCGCCCACTGTGGCGATGGCGGCGGTGTTATCGGTGGGCAGAGGTGCCTGGAAGAAGAATGCGTCCGCCAGAGGCAGCCACCAGGTAGCCCCGCGGAACAGGGACCATACCCGTTCGTTATCTCCCGCAAGACGGGCGATCATAGGGTTTTCCATGAAGTCCCAGTCTTTCTCCACGGTGGGGGGCACCGGTTCCTCGTATGTATGGCAGGCGGCCACCAGCAGCATAGCGCCGAAGGCATCCCAGTCCGGCTTGTCGGTGTAATAGGGCTTCTCGTTATCCTCCGGCCAGGGAGCGTAGGGGGGCTGGCCCGGCTGAGAAATGGCGCTCAAGATCTGATCCCGCCAGTTCTCCACCGCCGACTGAACCTCAGCCGGGGACAGTTCTTCGTCGTTGTCAGCAGCTTCTCCATCCGGCGTAATCCGGTTAAAGGCGTATCCGTTTTCCTCCGCCCACTGCTGAACGATGGTCTTCCAGTTGTGAGAATAGTACCGGGTCAAGGTTCCAGCGTAGATGTCAAGTCCCATTGTAATGCCTCCTTCTTTAGTAGCAGTAGCATATCCCTATTTCGCAAACAGGGAAGCAATGATTGCGATGCTGCACACGAACACCACACCTGCAGAAAAAACCAAAATTACTTTTTTCAGCTTCCCATCGGTTTTTACAGCCGCGGCAATGGGGCCGGAAAAGGCTGCCAGGAAAATAACAGGAATCAAAACCCACCAATAACGGTTCATACAAAGTACCTCGTCTGCGGCTTTGCTGTTCAGGTCATTTCATACAGCAGGGAAGTATTGCCTTGCACCAGCTCCAGATGGGAGCGCAGTGTTTCCAGCCCGCTTTGTATCGTCTCTGCGGGCAGGTCCCAGTCCGGGGCAATTTCAGCAGCCAGCTCCGGGAGATTTCGTTCCCGGAGTGCCGACAGCAAATCGGCTGCCAGCTCTCCCTCCAGCAGAGCGCAGTCCAGGGTGTCCTCCGTCTGGGGAGCAGGAAAACGGACATCCAGATCCAGCTCGCTCTCACACCAGTCCCAGATGGCCATATAGACCGCGCCGGAACAGTCGCCGCCCGACAGTTCCTGCCGCTGGCCGTCTTTGAGAAGATAAAAGGATGCAATCTGTGACATGGTAGTTCCCTCCTGAATGTTATTCGCTTCCATCAGCCCTTCGGCTTGCATCCGAATCACATAGAAGGCCCGCACCCAGGGCAGCTCCCGCTCCATGGATTCCTCCAAAGCCAGCAGGCGGCGTTTTCCCAGCCTGCGGTCCAGAAGGGCAAAGATGCGGACAAGAGGATTCTCGCTGACAAGGCTTTTCTCAATGCTCTGGTTGTCAAAGATACCAAACGCCTCATAGAACACCTTTTGGTCAAAGGTGCCCTGCTCCAGCGCAAAGGCATGAGCCTGGTTGATGGCCTCTTTTGCGGAGTCGCAATCTTTCAGCGTTGTGGACCGCAGGTGATGAAATTTTGTCCACACATTCTCAAAATAGGTGTAGTAGTTGCTCCGCAGCACTTCCACACCGTCCATGCGAATGGCTGCCCGGCCCTCATGGTCAGCGCTTTTGCTGTAACTGGTGGCAAAATACTGGATGTGGCCCCGGAGCGCCGGGCACAGGTAATCATTTTCCAGCTTGTTCCGGATTCCGCTCCAAGTTGGCATAGCGACCGCCTCCTTTCGGCTGTGGCTGCGGGTAAGGTAAACTTCCCAATTGATTAAAATTTAAAGATTACATACAATTCTCGATATATGATCGTTCTATAAATTCTTTTACTGCAAATAGATCTGTAAACTCCACATACCGGGGAAATCCGTCCGCATTATGTGCTGAGTAAGTCAAATGGAACATATAGTAGATGTCCCTTCCTATTCCGCTTCTGACAACATATAGCACATCATCATTGAAATCACACTTCGCAACCGCCCGGATTTTTTTGCCGGATAAGAAGTGGCCTTGTCCTATTTCTTTGTTTAGTTCAACGACAAATGCTCCGTCCGCCTGTGTGAGGGGAAGCAGATACCAGTTAAAATCCTTACCATATTTATCGTACAGATCACAGAACATTTCTTCTAATGTCATTGTTCATTTTTCCTTCATCCATTTACAGTTCAGCTCTCAACCGCCGCGCTGTTTTTATTGCTCATTGAGATACCTCGCCAGTTTCTTCTCCAGCAGTTCTGTCATATCATTGCAGAGGCGCTTTACCTTGTCCTGCTCATGGGCGTAGTACCAGATGGTTTCCTCTCCGGGGCGGAGCAGGAGCTGGTCGCCGTCCGCTTCTTTCCAGAACTCGCCCAGCACACAATACCTCTCTCCATGGATGGTCAGATCAAACATCCCGGAAAGGGAAAGTATCACGCCTGTGGATGCCTGGATGCCTGCGGTCAGCAGGAAAAACTCCCTCACCTGGGACGGGAGCGTGAAGTCCAGCACGCTTTCTTGATTCCCAATCTGCTCCTCCGTGGCGGCAGGCTTGATCTCATCAGAGAGGTCCAGCACCTTTGCCAGCGCCTTGGAGAACTTGGGGTATCGGCCAAATAGTTCCGGGTGGCTGGCCTTGAATTCCTTTTGCTTTTCCCGCTGCACTCGCTCCTGCTCCTTGCAGAAAGCGTCCAGTTCGGCCAGATACCGCTCCTGGTAGAGATTGCTGGCCTCAAATGGTGTGCCTCTCTTTTCCAGAATGGCGATGGCTCCCTTTTGGCTGGTCAGCACTGGGACCCACTGAAAACCGTGTCGGCGGGGCTTCAGTTTTAGAAATTCCTCCCTACCCAGCAGAGTTTCCAACTCCGTCTCATGTTCGTCCCACCAGCTCCACCAGGTTTCAGGTGTTTCCCGGCCCTCAACCAGGTCCAGGAGTTTTTCAGTCAATGATTCTTTGTTCATAGGTGTCCACGCTCTTTCCCAACCATCACTTCCATATTACTCGGTAGCACAAAGTTCATTCATTTTTGGAATCAGTAATTTATCCATCCACTGACAAACAATCTCAAAGGTATTGTTGATTTTTTCTTCATTTCCTATATCAAGATATATTTCATTGTCTCTTAAACTGTAAAACAGTGGTTGTGTGTTGATGTCTGGTTTGGCATAACCATAAGGGTCGTATGGACGGGTGTTGATTATATAGCAAACCTCTATGCTTATGCTATCCTTTGTGTTCCCGCCGAATGAGGAAAACGCAATCATATAGGTGTAATTTTTACTGTGCCTCGTAAGTGTTTTGTCGGATTTTTTATACTTGAATCCTAAATGCCCGTACTTTCCTTGCAACTTGGTTCCAAGCATTTGCATTGCTTCGCTAAAGTTCATTGTGCCCCCTCCATTTTCTCATCGTAAAAATAAATATAGTTCATTTCTCCGTTTCAGAGGGCGCAGGAATAGATGCTCATGGCCCCGTAATCGGTGTGCAGGACAAGTCCGCTCTTGGTAAAGGCAAAATTCACCTGCCGCACCACAAAGGGGTCGTCCATGGTGGCCAGCAGCTGGCCGCTTCCGGTATCCCACAGCTCTATGGGGGAGCTGCCACGATCCTGCTGAACGGCCATCAGGCTGCCCCTTGTCCTCACTGTACAGGTATCCGAAAAACTCAGCCCCTGCCGGACAGAAAATGGGAAAGGATTGTCCATCTCCTCTCCGGTCTGGGTCAGATAGAACTTGCCGCCCACCGAGAAACACTGGTCATCCGGTGAGAAAAAGGGATGCCAGCCCGCATTGGGAATCACTACTTTTTGGGCGGACTTTAAATCGACCAGCACATACTCACCCTCGGTGACGCGGTAGGCCGCTTTGCTCTGCCGGGGAGAGAGCATCCCAAAGCAGTAATAGGCAAAATTCGGGTCTTTTGACTTCTTGCATTTTACCGTTTCTCGCCATACCTCCGTGCTGCTGCCAAAATCAAAGACCACGATTTCCTGGCCCGTGTACCACAGGGCCAGGTCGCCGCTGGCATCCAGCATGGTTTTCATGCTGTTTTTCTTGTTGGCGAATGGCGTGATCGTATGAGTGAGGAGAGAAAGCTGCTCCAAAAGATAGCCGTTGTTCAGCAGCAAGGTATTATTGGGGCAGAGGACCTGCTCATAGGTCATCCGCTTGGCACCCAGAGAGACTGTTTCGAGGATTTCTCCATTGCCATCGAAGTGGTAGAGGATCTCATCCTCAAAATCTCCGGCTATCCTCGTCAGGAAGAAGTCATCCCGTGTGAGGGCGGCAGCCAAGGGCATAAAGCCGTTGCTGTCCTTGCCGACAAACCGATGGCACCGCGCCTGCCCAACAACGGCGTCTGGATTCTGATAGATGAATCCTTTCCGCATCTGGCCCATCATGGCGCTGGCCGCCTTGCTCTTGACCTGGAAGGCGGAATCGCACAGAATCTCCTTGACCTTCCCGCCGTTCAGGCAGGTTCGGATGGTATGTCCGTCAATTTCAATCCGCCACTGCTTGTTTGTGGCGGGGTTGAGGAAGGTTTTTTCAATCATGGTTATGGCCGTTCCTCCTTTCGGATCAGGATGCTTTTTCCCTCGGAGTTGATGCTATACAGGTCATCCAGATGGATGTGGAATCCATCCCCGCGAAGAGTTTCTGCCATACCCAAAGCGGCTTTCGCCAATAGAAGCAGCCCTGCCCGGTTTCCCGTTAGCTCCAATTCATTTCCATCAGCATGAGTGGTAAAGGAGAGGTGGGCTTCCGGTTCCACTGGGAGGATGGGCAGTTGTTCATCGTTCAGTTGAATGGTCAGTGTTTTGGTTTGCATTGCTTGCCAAGGCACCTCCTACATCAATCCCACCAGAGATACCAGACGGTAGACTGCCGCAGCACATCCGCCAGAGCGCCTACAGTGGCATCCTCTGGTCCCTGATCGATGACATCAGGGCAGAAGCCATACAGCTCCACTGCTGCATCCACGGCCTTCTCTTTGGGGACGGGGGCCGGGAGGGCAAACTCCAGCTCGTCATGGCTCATGGCCCCGGGCACCGCGCCGTACCGCTCGAACCAGTATTTGGCCGCTGCCATTAGCTCCGGTGTGTCGGGGCAGTCGTTCCAGGTGCCGAAGGGCAGCCAGGCGAAGATCTCCCAGGGATTCTTGACCGGAATTTTCGCCAGAATGAGAGGGTGGGTCATATCGGTATCAGAATCCCAGTAGCAGGAGAAACGGTTATTCTCATAGCCGCCCTCCATCTCGCCCAGGATATCTTCCTCCCAGTCCATGTCATCGTCCTCGGCTTCCTCCCGGCGCTGGCCGATTCGTTCCTCCAGAACGGTTTTGCCGTCCAGGATGGGGGCGGTGAGCATCTTCTTCCGATACTCCGTTACGGTTTTGAGGTCAAATTCGTGGAAGTCCGCATCATGTTCCGGGTCGGCGTTCATCACCAGACACTCCAACAGCGTTTCGTCATCCGCCTTGATGAGCACCGGAACAAAGCCTTCTTTGACACTTTCCCGTTTGGCATAGCTGTATGCCGACATGATGGGATCATCGTCCTTCATGGAGGGGAAATAGGTGCATTCACAGTCCAGATACTCCATCAACGCCTCAGCCAGTTCGGAGGGTTCCAGCGTGTCCTCGTCGAAGTCCTGTCCCTGCCAGTTGGTGAAGCGTTCCTCGATCACCTTTGCCATGGCCTGGTAGTAGTCCTCGTCAAAGGGGATGAACAGTGGGGCCTTAAACTGGAACTCATCGGAGTAATACTTTTCTGGGCCGAGATATTCCAAGGCATAGTTTTCAATGTCACGAGGGAAATTGGGACTGTCAGGTTCGCCATAGTAGTAAGAAGTAAATGCTTGCCCAATCTTATTGAACATCGGAACCATAATCTGCCCGTTCAGTTTGTCCCGAATAAACGCCCGCAGATCCACACTGGCAGGGTCGGCTTTGACCTGTTTGGCCACTTCGCCGTATTCGTTCAGAAAGTCCTTGCCCATCAGATCATGCTCTATGCACCAGCGCAGGTAAATGGCAAAGAGGTTATAAGCATTTATGGGGTCAATGGGCAGCCCCTTCTCCTCAATGCTCTCGATATGATAGGAGACATCGTCCATCTCACTGTCAAAATCATCATTGGAAAGAGTGCCCCGAGTGATGGCATCCTGGCGGTTGGGCTTCACCACAAAGCTGATGCCCTCCATCTTATCCAGCAGAGCATCTGCGTCGTGGGCCAGTTTGAAATCCATCTCATCCCGGTAGAGGGGGATTACCTGGTAGAAGTTGACCTCCTCGCCGTTTGGCAAGGGGCAGACTTCGCTGCCATCCTCGGTGCCCTGGGGGCCGGTCAGGATGGCGGCGCAAAGTTGCGTGTTATTGGCATAGGGCTCCTGGTTGTCTGTGATGTGGCCCCAGCCCAGCCAGGTGTCGCTGGCAATGGGCAGACGGGCAAGGTCTTTCAGCAGGCGGATGGGCCAGTACCACCGCTCGTTTTTCAGGTCCTCGTACTTCAGCTTCCAATCCTTGGGCAGCGCGATGGCCAGCTCCGCCCGCTCCAGCTTGTACTCTGCCAGTTCCTCCGGCACATTCATCCGATGGGCACCCATGCCCATGGTGACCAGCGTATAGTAGTTCCGTTCCTCAGAGGGCGGCACCACGCAGATGTCCACATGGATGTCGGGGGAACTCAGCTCGTGGAACACATTTTCAAACTCGCCGAAATACTGCTGGATGTGCCCTTCAATGGCCTCCATTTCCTTCTCGGAGTAGACCTCGGGAGCGCCGATTTCCTCATCCTGGGACGCGTCGCCGTCCGGTTCATCGGGCGTTTCAGGGTCCGGGTCATCTTCTCCTTCATCTTCCGGGCCGCCCTCCGACGGTTCCCAGGAGATTTTCAGGGTCATCTGATCGTCGGGCAGAGAGACTCCCGGGCTGCGGGTAATGGTGTGCTTATCATCTGCGGAAAAGCCAATGGTTTCCCCGTCCTGGAGCTCCACATCGTTTTCCAGAACATAGGAGACAAGGCTGGCCAGGAAGTCCCGCAGCTGGTTGGGGTTGGCGTCGGTGCCCAGCACTTCCATCTCGTCCTTGCCGAACACATCCATGCCGTAAGTATAGCCGTTCATGCCGTTTTCGTTCCGGTACAGGCCGAACCAGATCCAGTTGAAAATGGGCAGCTCGCCGTTCTTCATCATGTCGGCAAAGCCCTCGTAGAACCGGGGCTCGAACACCACGCCGCTGGTATAGATGCCGGAGGCATACTTCTGCCGGCAGCAGGCGGCCAGCATCTTGGTGAACAGTTTGCCCTTTTCCAGCAGATCGTCCTCTTTGCCGAGAACCGCCGCCATGATGTGGGCGCGGTGCTCCCTGGCGATCTTGACCGCATCCTCCCACATATAGTTGTTTTCTGCGTTGGCCTCGGCCTCCCCACCGGGGATAGGAGAGGTGGACAGGCTGACGGCGGCCAGCATATCGCCCACCTCAAACACCAGGGCGTCGTCGTCCTTCTCCCCGCTGGCGTCGGATTCATCCACGGCGATGTCCCACTTTTCTTTCATGTCCCGGATGAACTGCTCTTTATCCCATTCTGCCTTGGACAGCAGCACAAAGCCGGTGAAGACGCCTGTGTGGTCACTCTCGTCCTCGGCCTCTGCCTCGGCCCGCTTTGCGATCTCCTCCTGGCACTCCTGAATCACCGCCAGGGCGTTCTCGTCCTGTGGGTCCAGCTCCGCCCACCGCTGGGCGTAGGGGATGGCCTTTTCCTCCTGATGGTAGAGATACTGGTATCCATAAGCCATCCGCATATTCCACTGGGCCTTGTCCTGGCCCTCCTCCCGGACGGACTCCAGCACCTCAATGGCCCGGAGCAGGGCTTTTTCTGCCTTGTAGTAGGGGAGCTCCTCCTGATGGTCGCCCAAAACTGCGTAGTTTTCCAGCGCCCGCGCCATGGCGTAGGCGGTGCGGTAGTTCCGCTGGTCCTCCGGGATAGCGTTCAGCGCCTGGATGCAGCGGGTGTACTCGTCCTCGTCGTTCCACTGCTCCAGCTGCTGGAAGAATGCTTCTTCGTTCTGCGGGGTGTAGGGGATATAGTCCATACCCGTCAGCGTCTCGTCCAGCTCAGGGACCTGATTCTCATTGTCCGGCTCCTCCTCGGGCGGCGTTTTCACGTTCACCGTGCCTGCTTCACGGCGGAAGGTGTGGAAGCTGGCCCATGGGATGTCGCTGTCCTCGAAGAACTTCTTTGCCATCCGGAGCGCCTCGCGGATGTCCCAGGCGATGAAGTCCACATAGCCACAGAAGAGGCCGGTGGCTCCGCCAGTCAGAGTGAGCACCTCGGGGCCGTCCCCGGCGGCAAACACTTCCTCCAGCTTCTCCCGGAAGTCAAAAATCTTATCCGTTCCTTCCTCCTCCCGCAGAGTATCCAAAGGATAGCAGAAGAAGCCTGCCACCGCGCCGTCGGCATGGAGGTCATCCATAAAGTCGTTGTCGGCGTTCAGATAGTCGTTGATGAGCGGCACACAGATGGTGGAGCCGACCATCACATCCAACCGCCAGTCGGCTTCTGGGTCCTTGTTGGGTTCCATTTTGTAGCCGAGGTAGCTCTTCAGATAGGTTTCCGGGTCAGTGGAAAGATTCGCTCCCTTTTCCTTCAGCTTGTCCGGCAGCTGGGACATGGGGATGGATGGCTCTGCCTTGGGCTTTTCAAGCACATCGAAGTCATCAATGTACCACATGTGGGAAATCTCGCCCAACACCTGGTCGGTGAGGGTGGTGAGCATCCACCATACCCGGCCCTCCGCCTCCCGGAGCATGGGCAGCAGCTTTTCGCAGTAGGCGGAGAGGGCGAAGCGATTTTTGCCCTGCTGCTCCAGCCAAATCTGCACATCCTCCCCGGAGATGTCCCAGCCATCGTCGGTGCGAAGGCCGATGGTTCGGATGGGCTGACGGCCCACAAGGATGTTCCAGTGCTCCAGCACCTCCTTAGGGGCATGCTTCTGGAAATAGATCAGCTCAAACAGCTTGACCTTGTCCCCCTCCGGGGTGAGGATCAGCTCGTACTTCTCGCCGCCCACACCAATCTCGAAGGAGATCTCGTCAAACGTCTGATTCAGAATCCCTTCCACCCGGTCCACCAGCTCCTGGCCCCGGGTGTGGTCCTTGTCCTCGTCCATCATCCGGCGAAGCTGGGCTTCCTGCCGAGCAAAGTCCTTCCATGTAGATTCCGTCCGCTCCCGGAAGCACTCCGAGAACTGAGGCAGAGAAATGCCCTTCTTGCACGAGTCGATCAGTTCCTCAATGTCTTGTCGGGTGTTGAGTTTCGGATCATCACCGGAATGCAGTTCCAGAGCTTTTTCAAAATACCGCAGGGCACGGCCCTCCTGGTCCAGATAATAATAGGCATACCCCATGCGGAAATTCCAGGAATAAGTGTCTCCCAGTTCCTCCTCGTGGAGCTGCATCAGTTCCAATGCTTTTCGCAGTAACTTTCTTCCCTCCGGCTCGCCGGGGACTGCCAGATTGTTGTAGGCCCGGGCCAGCTCCATGTCGGTCTCCGGGGTACGCTCTGTCTCGGGAAGGGCGGTCAGGGCGTCAACGATCTTCTGGTGCTGGTCTTTCTCATGCCACTTCTGACACTGCTGCAAAATATCCATATCCGGGTCCTCCTCGTCCTGTTCTGGTTTCCAGTCTTCGATTGGCTGAAACGCACCATTCCCGTCCCGCTCAAAGGCGCAGGGGGCGGGGGTGTTCAGCAAGGGGATAATATCGGGGTCATCGTTGCAGATGGTGTTGAGGCCGTAAATACCGGCATTGTTGGGGTCATCCATGTAAGCGTCGCTCTCATCACCGGCGGTGAAGCGCCAGCCGCTGTCCCAGTCGCCGTCCGGCTTCTCCCGGTAGCAGTAGCCAACCTTGCAGCCCTCCACCGTGATGCGGCCCGTGGCGATGCAGCCGTCGGCTCCTTCCCAGCTTGGGAGCAGTTCTTTCACATCCTCCGCTTTGATATGGTAGTCCCGGTTTCGTCCGGCGGCTTCGTACAGTTCCTTACGCAGCGCCTCCACATCCCGAGCCATCTCCTGGATTTCCTCGGCGTCCATCATCTCGCTGAGGTCATATTCCTGCGGGCTCTGGGCAAAGTCCGCCAGGGCCTTTTTCATGGCGTCGTGTTCCTCTGGCGTGGCGGTGATGCGGATGCAGCGGGCGGGGGTGTTGTACTCGTCCAGGTCCTGGAGGTTTACACTGCCGCTGACGCTGCACTCCAGCAGGATGGCAGCCAGGTCAGTGACCACATCAATGGCGAAGTGGAAGTCCATCTCCACGCCACCCGAGTGGGTGAACTCCAGATACTCCACAGTCTGGCGGAAGTCCCAGTTCTGCTTGTCAAGCCCGATCTTGGCAAAAATCTCGCTAAGGGGAATTTCCTCTGTGTTTTGATCTGCCAAAAAGGCCACAAGGTTCAGGCTGTCATCCGAGCCTCCGATAAAGTTGCCCCAGTATTTTTTGATATACATTCGTTACACCTCCTTTTACTCCGGCCATTCATCTCCGTCACAACGGCAGATGAAGCCATAGTGCAGACTCTCAAAATAGTCGTTGGGAAGGGATACCTCGTCCTGACGCAGCTCCAGCCCATCCAGATCCATCATTTTATTGAGGTAGGCGAGGGTCGTATGAATCCCCGCGATATGTTCCTCCTGAAGCAGTCCGGCCAGCACACCTTTCTGCTCCGGGGTCAGCGCGGCGAGAAGCTCGTTTTTCGCCTGGTTGTCCTCCGTCCTGGGAAAGCCATCCCCCTTGACCCACCGGGCGGTGATGCTGTCTTTCCGTTCCACAAGTCCGTCAATGAATGCTTTGTACAGTTCCAGCTCCTCACTCATGGCAGATCCTCCATTCCCAAGCAATTTACTTTCGGATCAAACTCCCGTCATCAATGAAGGCAGCTTCCCGGATGCGCCGGAGGGATTCCGGCTCCAGCAAAAACTCCCGCAGGTTCGGGTCCTCAAAGAAGGACATGGGACGCACCTGCGTCGGCCCGGCCACCGCCCACAGCCGCGATGTCGCCAGCCGCTCCGCGGTCTGGAGCGCCTTCTCCCGTTCACCCAAGTAGAGATAGCGAGCGATGGCGTCCCGATAGGAGGAGTCCGCCATGGGCACGCCCTGAATCTCCTCGAACAGCTCCACCGCATCCTTGGCAGTGCCGAACATACAGCAGTGGTTGTAGAGCTTCCGTTTGGCGTCGGGATCGTCCGGCGAGAGCTTTTTATTCTGCTCTGCCAGCTTTGCCCAGAGCTGCTCCTTTGTCTGTGGCTCCTCCGGTTCATGGTAGGGGTAGTTCTTGTCGTTGTCCGCAAAGGGCATAACGCCCCGCTTGAGGTAGTCCATCAAAATGTCGCAGAAGCGGTCCCGCTGGGGCCGGCCGTTCTCCTCCCGGATGCGCGCCTGTTCCTTTGTCAGCGCATCGATCATCTCCTGCTCCCGGTGGAGCTGGATGGCTGCCACCGTCATGGCAATCATGTGCTCATCGCTCACATTGCTGTAATACCACTCCTCCAGCCAGGGGAGGACGGTGAGATCCAGGTCCAGCGCCTGCTCATAGTCCAAGTTGAAATAGGCCACCTCCGCCTTCACCGCCGCCACCTGATGGGGATATTTACTGGCAAAGCATTCCAGGGTGTCCAAGGCTTCTTCTTTGCCGTCCATAATCTCATAGCAGATCATACGGACTTTTTTGGGCAGTTTCACGACATCCATGACTCAACCTCCTTTTGTGACATTTTATCATATTTAGGCTATAAAATCACTGTTTTTTGTTGCGATTGCTTTCGATTGGACTTTGGCTGGTAAAGGCACAGCCAGTATGTCCCCGCAATAAAACATTCAAATTTTCTTCCGCGATGTTCTCGACCTGCCGAAAGACCGGCTTGATTGCCCATCAGCAAAGACAGGCGAGGCTGTCAGCGGTGGCTCATGAAATGTGCAGTTCCTCTTGACCGTTGCTGGCTCGGTTGCCTTTGCTGTCTCCACGATAAATGGAAAATTACCCACCTGTTTTTGATAGTCTGTTCTGCAAGAAGATGACAGCGGCTTCATGTACTTCTTCTATTAATTCGCCCTGTGTAGGACTTTTTGCAATCCTCTGTATATCCGAGAGAATACAATTTATGCTCTCATCGGAAAAAAGAGGTGCCAGACAGGTGATAATCCAATACTTCCATATGTCGTCTTTTTCATGTGGACTTAAAACTCTATGAATTAAAGGGACAAGCGATGATTGGTGTAAAGCGAGCACCGGCAAAATATCACTAGCAACAGGCCAATTACAGTCCTGTATCCACTCCAAAAGAGAGGGTAATATCGGCTCAATCTCATTGTCAGTAAGGTGTTTTAGCCTCTCTATATTTGAACTATCAAATTTATTTTTTGGCACTAAGTCGTGAATATCTGTCATATTAGCTCTTAATCTCCATCTCAAATTTTATTTTGTCGTTCTCCAAATACCTTTTTCTTTCTTAAAGAAGACGGAGCGTGTTGTTCACCTTGTCTGTACCATACGCAGTACGCATGGTATTCACTCCTCTAAGCGTTTCAGGTAGGGAGCAGGGACCACCTTTGTCAGCCACACTCCATTGGCGGATAAATAAAAGCGATATCCATCCCGGTGCATCTGGCCGGCATCCACCAGGTAGATCACAGGTTCTCCATGCCGGCGCCCAACTTTCTCCGCTGTTTCCTGATCCGGTGAAAGATGAACATACAGGCGGCTCTGGGGGAGCAGTCCCTGGGCCTCGATGGAGGCAGCAAACCGCCGGGCCGTTCCGTGGTACAGCGTCTCCGGTGGTTCAGTCACGGGGAGTTCCACATCCACCTGAATGGAGTGGCCCTGGTTGGCCCGGATTTTGGTTCCGTCCTCGCTGAGGGAATACCGCTGCTTTTCATCGCTCTGTACGATTTCCTCCAAGATGTCCCGATTGATGGGGTATTTCTTGCTGATGCCTGCCAGCAGTGCGTTGACATCGGCCCAGCCGTGGGCATCCAACTGGATGCCGATTACCTGCGGCTTATGCCGCAGAATCAAACTCATATATTTGCTGATTCTTGTGAGATCAGGCGTTGTTTCCTTCATGTTGCCCTCCGTATTCTCAAATTAACTCCACCCGGATAATAGGTCGGTAAAAGTCATAGTCGCCGTTCAGTTCCTTGTCCTCCTGCACTTCCGGCTTGCAGTGCGGCGAACAGGGCAGGAAACCAAGGAAGATTCCAAGTCCGCCGCAGATGCTGCGCCCGCCATCACCGCCGCAAGTGGTAAACTGCTCGGCCTTCACGACCTCCCGCATATAGGGATCATAGGCGATGGACACTCCGAAGAAGTTGGGCTCCTCCATATCAAAGGGCTTGTCCTCATCCTCCGGGCTTTCAAAATGGTGCAGGTGCATGGAGTAGTCCATTCCATCCCCCCAGGGGAACAGGGTGCGGCACCCGCCGCCGCACAGATAGGCCCACTCGTCTGCCGTAGGCAGCGAAAGCCCCTGCTTTTCCAGCCCGGCAAGAAGCGCATCGTAGTCTGTGCGGTTATAGATGCAGATCTGAAAGCCCTTTTCCGTCCGCTCAATGCGGGCTGACTGGTGCATAGTAAGGCTGTCAAGGTCGCTCCAGGCAAACTCCCGGAACTGCTTCAGCCAGTCAGGATGGGCGGACAGTCTGGGATCGTCCATTGTGACCGGCTCCCAGCA
>NZ_NFLL01000039.1 GCF_002160895.1 Faecalibacterium sp. An122
TCCCTATCTGGGTCCAGGGGTCTCCCCTGGTCGTTAGGGTGGGTAGGGAGTCCAGAGGGCCTAGGGAGGGGGAGTCGAAACCCCCTCCCTGGCCCTCTGGCCCCAGCGGAGCGGAAAAAAAGGAAAAGAAATAGAGTGTTAAAGGGCAGGGCGGCAAAGCGCACGAAAACCAGCCCTCCAGCTTCCGGGCTGCCGTTGCCCGAATGCGAATTATGGGCCAAAACCGCCCCGGGCGGCGGGGGCGGCGCTTCAAGGTCAAAAAGTGTTCAAAGATTGCTCACTTTACGGACACAGTTTTATCACACCATACAAATCTTCATGAGACAGTTGACAAGCTTTCATCTTCGTGCTACTGTAGTGGCGTTCAAACACCAGACACCAAATGCGATGAACAGGATCTGTCTGCCCGCACACCGCTTGCAGAGAGCCGCCGACGATGAAAACGCGGCAGCAAGGAGCGGGCCGGCCATCCCCTGCAAGCAGCCTGTGCGAAAGGCCAACCGCCCACTAGCACCGGCCGGAAGCCCACCGTTATCCTGGGCGCGCGGTACAGGCCGGCTCGCCGGCCCTGCCGCGGCAGAGTGGCCGCCCCCGGCGGCAAGCAAAGTGGTAACGCGGAGCATTCAGCCTTCGTCTTTGCATCCAGTTGCAAGACTGTGTGCATAGGACGGGGGCTTTTTTATTCGCCGGCGTCTGGCCCGAGAACCAACCGCCTGCCCGGCAGGCAAATCTTCACTGAAAGAGAAGGGGAAAATCATGAACACACTTGTTATCGTCCTGATCGCAGCGGTGTGCCTCATTGCGGCCTACACCCTTTACGGGCGCTGGATCGCCAAGAGCTGGGGCATCGACCCCACCGCCAAAACCCCTGCCGTCCGCCTGAACGACGGCAAGGACTACGTTCCCACCGACGGCTGGACCGTGTTCAGCCATCAGTTCAGCTCCATCGCCGGCGCCGGCCCTGTCACCGGCGCCATCCAGGCCGCCGCCTTCGGCTGGCTGCCGGTGCTGCTGTGGATTCTGCTGGGCGGCGTCTTTTTCGGCGCTGTCACCGACTTTGGCGCCCTGTACGCCAGCGTCAAGAACGACGGCAAGTCCATGGGCCTGCTGATTGAAAAGTACATCGGCAAATTGGGCCGCAAGCTGTTCCTGCTGTTCTGCTGGCTGTTTACCCTGCTGGTGATCGCCGCCTTTGCGGACATGGTGGCCGGCACCTTCAATGCCTTCGGCGCAGACGGCGCCCCGGTGGAGGCTGCCCAGACCAACGGTGCAGCCGGCAGCATCTCGCTGCTGTTCATCGTCTTTGCCATGATCTTTGGCCTGATCCAGAAGAACTTCCACCTCACCGGCTGGAAGGAGGCCGCCGTGGGCCTGGTATGCACCGTGGCCGCCCTGGCTCTGGGCATGATGATGCCTCTGGTGGCAGACCAGACCACCTGGACCTATATCACCTTCGTTTACATCTTCTTCGCCGCCGTCCTGCCCATGTGGCTCCTCAAGCAGCCCCGCGACTACATGACCACCTTCATGTTCATCGGCATGATCGCCGGCGCTGTGGTGGGCCTGCTGGTGGCTCACCCCACCATGAACCTGCCGGTGTTCACCGGCTTCCACAACGACAGCCTGGGCGACCTGTTCCCCATCCTGTTCGTCACGGTGGCCTGCGGCGCCGTGTCCGGCTTCCACAGCCTGGTGTCCTCCGGCACCTCCTCCAAGACCGTTGAAAACGAAAAAGACATGCTGAAGGTCGGCTACGGCGCCATGGTGCTGGAAAGCCTGCTGGCTGTCCTGGCCCTGTGCGTTGCGGGCGCATCCGCTGCCGCCGACGGCACCGCCGCCGTGGGCACGCCCTTCCAGATCTTCAGCCGCGGCGTGGCCGGCTTCCTGGAGATGTTCGGCGTGCCGGTGTATGTGGCCCAGTGCTTCATGACCATGTGCGTGTCGGCTCTGGCCCTCACCAGTCTGGACGCCGTGGCCCGCATCGGCCGCATGAGCTTCCAGGAACTGTTCAGCGTGGACGACATGGCCCACGCCGAGGGCTGGCGCAAGCTGCTGTGCAATACCTATTTCGCCACCGTCATCACCCTGGTGTGCGGCTTCATCCTGACCAAGGTGGGCTACTCCAACATCTGGCCCCTGTTCGGCTCCGCCAACCAGCTGCTGAGCGCTCTGGTTCTGGTGACCCTCTGCGTCTTCCTCAAGGTCACCGGCCGCAGCAACAAGATGCTGTTCCCCCCGCTGATCATCATGCTGTGCGTCACCTTCACCGCTCTGGTGCAGCGGCTCATGGCTCTGATCCAGGCTTTCCAGGCCGGCAGCGCCACCTTCATGATGGAGGGCCTGCAGCTGATCTTCGCCGTCCTGCTGATCGCCCTGGGCCTGACCATTGTGGTCAACTCTCTGCGGTCCTACTTCCGCGCTGAGCACAACAGCGAGGCCAGCGCCAAGTAACCCCCGCCGGGCTCGATAAAACCAGCCGGCACCCCCATCCATTGAAAACAACACAAAACCAAAACAGCCGCCGCCCGGGACCCAAGCCTCGGACGGCGGTTGTTGTTATGTTATCTATGGAGTGTGGTTTCATCCGGCGGATGTGCTCTTTCTTCTTGCGGTTCCCTGAATTTTCGGAACAGCATTTTGATGGCGTGATTCCAGAGGTTGTTGTTTATTCTGGAGAAAAATACTTTTTTATGGAAATATTTGTGACCCATCAAGTAGATGAGCGCAAACTTTCCAAATTGCAAAACAATAATATTTCCACACTCGAAATCGATTTAAGTAAGTTAGACAGAATGGTTCCACTTGAAGAACTCCAAGAAATTCTTTTGCAAAGCAATAAAGCCAAGAAATGGATCTATAATGCAGTTGCAACCAAATGGCTGAGCCGATTTAAAAAAGTCGCAGACAAAAAAGCATTGTAGAACATAGCTATGCCCTACATGTATATGATTGTCCTCTTAAAATGCGCACTTGGCACAAACGTACCTATGCCAATATTATGGATGATTGCTTTTACTGTGAATACGGTATTTCGAATACTGATGGAATTATTCTATGTTCCGGCAGACAACGAATAGCACATATAAAGGCTTTTAATGTCTCGCTAGAAACTCGATTAAAAGAAAGCGAAGCTAGAATGAAAGAACTGCATTATTGCCCATTGTGTGGCTCACTGATGATGAAACGACAGGAAAAATACGGTTCCTTTTGGGAATGCAGCTTATATCCGCAATGTGAAGGAACAATACCAATAGAAGAATAGGTTTACATAAATTTGACAAGTGAAGAGCAAGAGCCGCACACCCACCGGAACGATCCCGGAGAGCGTGCGGCTCTTTGTTTATTCCAAAATCTGTTTTAACTGCCGCTGCACAATTTCTGTCAAACGGTCCAGCCGTTCCTGCGGTGCTAAGATATTTGGATGGTGCTCAAAATGAAAGTCCCGCAGATTCTCTAGGTCGCTGCGGATGGCATCTGTCATCAAGCCTCTGGCCGTGGCGACAAAATCCACACCCAGCCGAGGGGAGCAATGCTGGATGCACCATTCGGCGTTCTTCAGCTGGTCATCGTCCAGGTCAAACAGCAGGCTTCGATTGTTGTCAAACACTGGGGCCATTTTCTGGACCTGCATGGTGTCGTTCTGGTAGAGGACGCCAAAATTGCCGCTGTGGCGGTCGGTGTTCAGAATCAGAGCATCCAGAATGCACATCCGGCGGAAGGCATCGCCGCTGCCGATGCTTTCAAAGTAGTGCAGAAAGCCGGAAATGGTTCGGTCTTTGGTCAGAACGGCTGCCTTGGCAAGGCCCAACGTTTCGCTGGTGAAGAGCGGGCATTTGGAGATCAACGCACCATGATAGAAACCTAGGTCATAGTTTACAGCATCTGGGCAGAGACAGGCTGCCAGCTGGGATGCCAGATATTCCGAAAGCGGCTCCATGCCAAAGACGCCGCCGGTTTTATAGAGCCAGATGGTATTATTCTCCCGCATCCAGCACTTGGCATACTGGCCGTCAGTGCTGAATTCCGGCGAGGTGGAAGAAAAGGTGGAACTGCTCAGAGAACCATCAAAGGCCGCCTGGGAGATCACTTCATTGAACGGGTTACGGTAAAGGGAGACTTCCTCCCATTTCAGGGGTGAATCCACCCGCTTCACCCAGAAAGTGTCATTCAGGGAAAGGGCATGGGTCACATCCAGATAGCCGTCCAGTTCCTGACAGCCGTACTGACGGAGCAACTCGGCAATGTGGGCCCGGTGCTTGGGCGCTTTCCGGCGTTCCAGAAAATCGGTCAGGTTAGTATAACCAAAGGGCCGCTGCCCTGTGTGCCACACTTCTTCCTGTGCTGTGACTTCCAGGTATTCATTTCGCTCGCACCGGAACTCCAGCCACACGGTATCTTTATTCAGGAGAAGATAGCGCATCCAGGGCACCCCTTTCATCCGGGAA
Organism: Faecalibacterium sp. An122; assembly: GCF_002160895.1. GTDB lineage: Bacteria > Bacillota > Clostridia > Oscillospirales > Ruminococcaceae > Faecalibacterium. Next base: position 4,446 of record NZ_NFLL01000039.1, read on the forward strand.
AATCTTTTACTGCAAATATTATACCATAACAAAAGCCCTTTTTGCCAAGAAAAAGGGCTTTTGTTTGGATTTTTGTAAGCATCCCCCTCATGCCCCTGCGTGAGGGGCGACGGCAAAATCAGACAAAATAGGATGCTCTGTCAAACGGTTTTATCTTCTTTGTTCCTGTGCATTGTGAACTCTAACTTCCAGATCCAGAGCCTGCTCCATAGGGCGGTAGATGAGGAATAGAGCAGCCGCAGCCGGGAGCCATCCATTGCCCAGAATCAGCACCACATACGATGCTGGCGCAAACCATCCGATTCCAACTCCATAGGCCAGCAGCAAAATCGCCGCTCCAACGCTGCGGGGCAGGCCATGCAGAAACAAAAGCACACTGTTTTTCAAGGTTCGCCCCAGAGGCTGGTCAAACAAGACAATCTGGCTTACCAGATAGAGCGCCAGACCGACGCCGATCACCATGCCCAGCAATACCCCTCCCAAAAGACCGGGCGTGCCGCTTCCTTCCAGAATGAGCTGTACTGCCAAGCGCTCCAGGGCTGCCGCTGCTCCCAGCACAGCTCCCGGCAGCAGCCCGGCTTTCAGGCTTTCCTTCCAGGCTTTCCGCCAGGCACTCCAACCGTAAAAAGGCTCATCCCGCAGCCCCCGAAGGATCAAATCGGTCAGGGCACACAGCTCAGGGGCGGCGATCATTCCCCCCAGCGCTCCCGCTACAGCCGTCCCCGCTACAGATCGGGTCAGCAAAGCCAAAGAAACCAGCATCATCCAGGGCAGAATCCCCGCCAGGCCTGCCAGACCTGCTCCAAAAAAGCTGGACAAATCCCGGGTACATACTTCCCACAGGCGGCGGATTCCCTTTTTGCGGGGCTCATTCGGCTCCACACCCGGGCCCGGCCGGTCCTCTCGGCGGAACAAATCCTGCAGCAGACTCATGATATCCTCTCTTTCGCGGTTACGCCGCTGATTCAAAAGATTTCCCTGATCCCCAGCCCATAAGGTACCGGGTGATTTCCATACCGGTTGGCCAGGCTGCCAGTGACGGTAAGCTGCAGCCTGTTGGTGCCAAGATGCAGATACGGTTTCAATTCAAACCGGCAGGGCGACCAGAACGCAGCCCCTGCGTCCCTGCCATTCACTGTCAGTTCGCACATTTCCTCCGCCTGGACCGGCAACAGGATGCTTTCGGCTTCCAGCAATTCACTGGACACGGTCAGTTCTGTCTGGTAAACCTTTTGGATGGCATCCGGCCGCTCTTCCACCAGGTAGAAAGATTGTTCCGGCAGAATCACTGGCTGCACCGCAGTCGGCAGACTGTCCCATTGGGTGCGGCTGCAGCTGAAAACCAACACACTGCCACGCCGGGGCAGCCGAACCGGAGCCGTATCCTTTGCCGCCAGGCGGGCAGCCTTTCCTTCCCATAGGTCATACCGGCCAAGGCAATCTGCACCCGGAAACCGAATCTCTGCCTCCAGTTCCTCCTCGCCTTCGTTGACCAGCAGCCAGCATTCCACACCATCCTGCCGAAAGCGGCGCACCCGAAGTTCTTCCTGCTCCGGGCTGCACAGGCAGTCAGGTGTGACAGCTTGGGTAAAGGCCTCACTGCCCAGATGGGGCAGCTCCGGGAAAAAGTCCATGTCTCCGGCCACGGCGTTAAAGGCAAGGCCCCGGCAGTGCAGCTGTCTCTGTTCCATCCGGCAATCCGGCCAGACGCTCTCGGGCAGATAGCAATACCCGATTTGGGCTTTCTGCAGCTGGGCCGCAATTTCCGGGTGCAAGTCCCGGTTGCGGCAAGGTACAGCTACCTGCACCCGTACCTCAGCGTCGGTCAACAAGGCCGACAACCGGCGCATGTACGTGGACCAGAGCTGATATCTTTCCCACCAAATGCTGTGAGGCCCCACATCCGGCGGGCGCTCCTCCTTGCGGGGTCCCTCAATGCTGTAGTAAAAAGCATGGGGAATGAACAGATTGACCCCCCGCACCGCCAGCCAGTCCAGATACCACTTGATATCCCCGCCCGACAGCTGCCACGGATTGCCGTCCCGGTTGCAGGCGCCAAAACACTCGTTGGCATTGCGGCGGCAGCCCATCAGCAGGGCTGCGTCCGCACTGCAATGTCCCATAGTGGAGTCAATTCCCTCGGTGGCATTATGCCGCGGCCCCACCCATCGCAGAGCCAGATCCTGCCCCGGAATCTGGAACCACTTCTCTACCTCGATGTCGTCGCTGCGGTGGGGATGACCCACCAGGGCAATCCCATGCCCGGCGCACCACTCCGACAAGCGCCGGTAATACACACTCCCCTCTTTTTCCAGGATCATAGCCTGATACAGCCGGGTGGAATCGTTTTCTTTCCCGTGAAACAGCGCTGTCAAATCCTCCAGCACCCCGCCGGCAGCAGCGAATTCCTCTTCCAGGCCCGGCGTCCAGGGAAAGGGCGTCCGGGCATTGCGGCCCAAAATGCTGGGCTCGTCGGTAAAGAATCCAATGATGGTTGTTCCAAACCAGGGTTTCAGCCGCTGGTAGTAGGCGTCGTGGGTCAGCTGGACAAACAAATCCACCGCGTCCGGGTTCAGCAGATCGGTGCTGGGAGGCGCATCCGGCTCACCGTCATCCTGGCCAAAATGAATACCCCGGATGGTTCCCTTGCTGAACCGGCTCACCAGAACGCCCTCCGCCGTCCGGGCCAGGACGGTGTCCCCCGGCTCTTCCGCCGGGACAAGGTCGATGCCCCGGGAGGCAAACGCAGGGTTGGCTGCCACCACCTGTCCGCAGGCCGACCCGGAGGGATACATTCCTTCGTCATAGAGAATTACCTGCATTCCCAGGCGGGCAGCTTCCCGGACGGCCGCCTCAATGGCGCGGAAAAACGCTTCCGACAGATAGCCCATCTCTCTGGGCAGACCAATCCGCGGATGCAGCACTACTCCATATACACCGTGGGCGGAAAAGTCCTGCAGCTGACGGCAAATTTCTTCCTCTTTCAAATCGTCGTTCAGGAACCAGAACGGAAATGGGGTAAAAGCCCGGTCTGGATGTTCCAGACGTTGCAGCAAATCCATAAGAGCGCTCCTTTCGGTTTTCCAGTTTCCAAAAAGGCAGGCGCCTCTGCCCGGTACGCAGAAGCACCTGCCGGAATGGGAGATTCTTTTGATTCAGCTTCAGGCCTGCAGAGAGTCACGAATCTTGATGGCGTTCTCAATATCAGCCAGACGCCAGTCGATGATATCCTGGGCGCCCAGACCCTCACAGTCAGCGATCATCTGATCCCACAACGCATCAAAGGTGCCCTGATCCTCAGCGTACACCATCTGCCAGCTGGCATTGGTGACTTTGTCCCGGATGGCATCCACCGTCAGCTGCATCATATCATCGGGCAGAGAGGTGAAACTGCTGATATAGTCCAGCTTGCTGGTGTCGGCAAAGGCGTTCTCCGCTGCCAGCCAGTCGGCCCAGGTTTCATAGCCCACCGTATCCTGCCACTGATGATACAGCTCGTTGTCGGTGCTGATTTCGTTCATCTCAGTCCAGGCAGTGGTATAGCAGCACCGCTTGTTCCCCTCACCATCACCGTAGCTGCACAGGGTGCCGTTCCAGATGATCCAGGGAGTATTCCAGTACTCAATCTTCTCGCCGGTAGACAGCTCAAAATCCTGGAAAGAGGAATGTCCATCGGTGAGCCAGGCCAGACCTTCTTCGGTCAGGAATGCATTTCCCTGGTCGTCCGACTCCCAGAACTCACCATCGGGACCCGAGGTGATCACCAGATAGGCGTCGGGGTCGCACAGCATATCCAGATAGGCCAGGCAGGCATCCAGGTTCTGGGTCTTGGCATTGATGCCGATCATATAGGCAGAATCGCCGTAAGGACGGGTTGCATTGTAATAGACCTTGGTGCCGGGGACGTAGTAGGGCAGATACTTGGGGGCCCAGCCCGGCAGGTAGCCCGACGGAATCATAGCGTAGCCGTCATCCACCTTGATCTTCTGGGTGGCACGGTCATTGCTGATGCTGTCGGGGTCCACCAGACCCCGGCGGTAGGCCTCATTGTACCACTGCAGTCCCTTGTAATACATGCTGTCTTTGGACAGAATCGAGGAGACGGTGCCGTTGACCATGTCCATTTCCAGCAGGTAGGACAGCTGGTCCTCCTTGTAGCCCTGCATCCGGTACCACATAACCATACAGGCCCAATAGCTGGTATCCGAGCCGCTGTTGAGGACGGTGCCGTAGTTTTTGGTGCCGTCAGCCTCGGTGGGCTGGGCGGCCAGCATCTGTTCCATCACATCCAGCAGGTCGTCCATGCTGTTGATGGCAGGCGCGCCGATCTGTTCGTATACATCCCAGCGCAGCTTGACGGCGTTGCGCTCGGTGGAATCCTGGTAAAGGTATTTGTTGTAGTTGTCGCCGATGGAGGTGGGAATGCCGTAGACTCCTTCGGTGCCGGCGCTCTTGTAGGCACGGACATAGTTCAGGGCGGTGGCTGCCGGCTCGAAAGCCTGCAGGTGAGGCAGCTTGTCCATATAATCATCCAGGTTCAGCAGCATGCCGCCCTGAATCATCACATCCAGGCTGTCCTCCGGGATGAACATAACGTCCGGCAGATCCCCCGAGGCCAGAATGGCATTGGTACGCTCATCCGAATAGGCCCAGACCTCCAGGTTGAACCCGCGGGAGGCAAAGAACTCACCCTTGTAGCCGCCCACTGTGCCCGAAGACACATTGGCGGCGCTGGGATAGAAGGTAATGGTCGGGGTCCCGCCCGATGCAGCATTGCTGGCGCCCGAGCCGGCAGTGGCCGAATCCGAACCGCCGCAGGCGGCCAGGAGGCCGGCAGCCGAGGCGGCACCCATGATTTTCATAAACTTACGGCGCGAAATCTTTTTCATGATAAAGTTCCTTTCTCTCTATTTTTACCGGTACAAATACGAAATCAATCAGCCTTTGACAGCGCCCACCATAATGCCCTTGACGTAGAATTTCTGGACAAAGGGATACACGCAGATGATGGGGATGGTGACCACAGCGGTCAGGGTCAGCCGGATACCCACCGGGGTGATGGTGGCGTAGGGGTTTTCGTTGGCGATCTGGTTTGCCGCTGCGGTAACCTGGTTCAGCAGCTCATACAGCAGAAACTGCAGAGTGTACAGTTTGGTGTTGGTGATGTACATCTGGGTGGTAAAGAAGTCGTTCCACTGGTTTACGGCGGTAAACAGGGAGACCGTGGCCAGGATGGGGCCCTGCAGGGGCAGAACGATGCGGAAGAACCGCGTCAGGTAGCCTGCGCCGTCCAGATAGGCCGACTCTTCCAGCTCAGGGCTCATAGACTCAATGGAGGTCTTGACCAGAACCATATTGTACACCGACAGGCACAGGGGTACAACATAAATCCAGAACGTATTGGTCAGACCCAGCAGCTTGTTATTCAGGTAGATGGGAATCATGCCGGCCGAAAAATACATGGTCACCACCACAAACCGGTACCAGAAGGTATGGCCCCACATATTGGGTTTGGTGAAAATGTAGGCGGCGTAGGAGGTGAATACCAGACTCAGAGCGGTGGTAATGACGGTGCGGGCCACCGAGATAAAGGCCGCCTGAGCCAAACCTTCCACCTGGAAGATCTCGATGTAGTTCTGGAAGTTGATGCCAGTGGGCAGCAGGAACACTTTGTTGAGGTTGACCGCCTGCTGGTCGCTGATGGTGCAGATGATGAGGTAATAGAAGGGATACACGCAGATCAGGGCCACAATGGCGAACAGGATGGTAAAGATGACGTTGTAAATCTTGTCCTCGGTCGTCATGCGGATATGGCGGTGAGCACCCTGGTCTGTTGGGGACTTGCGGTTGAGAATTCCAGTCATAGCTGTTCCTCCTTAGAATACGCTGGTGCCGCGAATCTTCTTGGAGGCAAAGTTTGCCGACGCAAAGAGGATGACTGCGACTACCGATTTCATAATGCCGACGGCAACGCTGAAGGAAATCTGGCCGCTGCCAATACCCAGGTTATAGACGTACAGGTCCAGAACCTCGATATGACTCATGTTCAGTGCGTTGCTGAAAGCCAGGAACTGGTCGATGCCGGAGTTGAGGAAGTTGCCGATGTTGATGACCAGCAACACAAAGAAGGTAGGCATCAGCAGGGGGATGGTGATGCGGGTGATTTTCTGCCAGCGGTTGGCGCCGTCGATCTCGGCGGCCTCATAGACCTGCTGGTCCAGGCCGGTAATGGCTGCGAAGTAAACGATGGCGTTCCAGCCCATGGATTTCCACAGGTTGAGCAGAGCCTGGGTGAGCCAGACGTGCTGGTCGGTGGTGAGGATGTTGATGGTCTGCTCAAAACCCATCTCATGGATCATGGAATTGATGAGGCCCGAAGACCCGAAAATACTGGAGGCCAGTGAGAACATGATGACCCAGCTGATGAAGTGGGGCAACGTAGTGACCGTCTGGACCAGCTTCTGAAAACGCTTGCTCTTGATCTCGCTGAGGAAGATCGCGAACAGCATGGGCACCGGCATCAGGATATAATTGAGGATCTGAATGCCGAAGGTGTTGCGCAGCACCCGGAACAGGTTGTCCCGCATGACAGCGTTGCCGAACAAATTCTGAAAGTTTTGCAGTCCGACAAAGTCGCACTGGCTGAGGGAGAGGCCTGGTTTGTAGGAGAAAAAGGCGTAGGACCAGCCCCACAGCGGCATGTACTTGAACACAAAGATGTAGACGATAACCGGCAGAGCCAGCAGGAACAGTTTGTACGATTCCCACTTTTTTCCTCTGGCCCGAGACCGCAGGTTGGCGATTGCTTGATGCGCCATAAATGCGTCAGCTCCTTTTACATTCTCAATGGGTGGGTTCCAACGTTGGCATTCTTTACAAGAATTATTTTATATGACAGTTGTTTTTGTGTATATAGAAAAAATCCAAGATAATATAAATAATTATTGCTGCGTCTGCGGGAAAGCTGTTTTCTTCGTGCCGGTGTGTTATACTCACCCTGGAATCCAAAAAGAAAGGATGCGATCTGATATGGAACGCTTTGACCACTGTTTCCCCGACGGCACCCCTATCGACCCCTGGTTTTACGACACACATATTCCCTCCCTGGCAGACCTGGGCAAGCCCTATGTCCTGACCGACTGCGGCATCCTGGACGACGGGCGCATCCACACGCACGACATTCAGTCCCTCATCGATCAGGCCGCCCAGGAAGGCGGCGGTGTCATTGTGGTGCCTGCCGGCACCTACATGACCGGCTCTCTGTTTTTCCAGCAGGGCGTCAACCTCTATTTGTCGGAGGGAGCCACCCTCCGGGGCAGCGACGACATCGCCGACTATCCCCTGTGCCAGACACGGATCGAGGGTGAATCCTGCCAGTACTTTGCAGCCCTCATCAACGCCAACGGGCTGGACGGCTTCACCATCTGCGGCCCCGGCACCATTGACGGCAACGGGATGCGCTCCTGGCGGGCTTTCTGGCTGCGCCGCAGCTGGAACCCTCAGTGCACCAACAAAGACGAACAGCGCCCCCGGCTGGTCTACCTCTCCCACTGCCGCAACGTCCTGATGGCCGATGTCCGCCTTCAAAACTCCCATTTCTGGACCAACCATCTTTACCGGTGCGATCATGTAAAATATCTGAACTGCCGGGTCTTTTCCCCTTCTCACCCCGTCAAAGCACCCAGCACCGATGCCATCGATATCGACGTGTGCACCGACATCTTAATTAAAGGCTGTTACTTCGAAGTCAATGACGACTCGGTGGTCCTCAAGGGCGGCAAAGGCCCCTGGGCTGACACCCTGCCCGAAAACGGTTCCAACGAGCGTATCCTCATTGAGGATTGCACCTATGGCTTCTGCTACGGCTGCCTGACCGTGGGCTCTGAGTGCATCCACAGTCGGAACATCCTGCTGCGCCGGTCCAAAATCCTCACTTCCCTGAATTTCCTCTGGCTCAAAATGCGTCCCGATACTCCCCAGCATTACGAATACATCGCCGTGGAGGACGTCAGCGGCAAAGTTGGCAATTTTTTCAATGTCAACGCCTGGACCCAGTTCTTTGACCCCAAAGGCCGCACCGATATCCCGGTATCCGCCGCCGACCACATCTATTTGCGGGGCTGCTCCTTCGACTGCAACGCCTGCTTTGCCCTTTCCCCGGATCCGTCCAAATACAGCCTGTCCCATCTCACCATTCAGGATCTGGACATCCGGGCCAGCCGCAGCTTTACCCTCCCCGACTTCATCCAGGATGTTTCGGCACAGAACGTACATATTACCCCCAGCCAGTCCTGACAATAAAAATACCCCGCCGTTCTTTGGGAACGCGCGGGGTATCTTTTTGCGCTTTTTCAGGACTGGGCCGTTTTTTCAGTGCTGCCTTCCGGAGCCGAAGCATCTACCTTCATCTGCCGGACCCTGACTTCCACTTTGAGGCCGCCCCCTGCCCGCGGGCACAAGACCAGGCCGCAGGGGTCACCATAAAACAGCCGCAGCCGCTGGTGCAGGTTTTTCAGGCCATAGCTTTCCTGTTCTGTCCGGATGGGGGCATGCAGACGCTCATTCAGCTGCTTCATCTCCTCGGCCGGCATACCCTGGCCATTATCCTCCACCTCAAACAAAATCAATCCATCCTCTGCCAGCTCGCCCCGAATCCGGATGAAGTTCTCCTCCTTTTCGCCGTCGTAGCCATGTTCAAAGTAATTCTCGATCAGCGGCTGAAAGACATTCCGGATGATGCCGAACTGCAGCACCCTGGTGTCGATGTCGTATTCCACCTCCACCTCATCATCATGCCGCGCCCGGCCCAGACTCAGGTAGCGCTTGCTGGCGTTTAGTTCCTCCTGCATCGGGATGAAATTCCGCGAGCCGATCAGGCTGCGGAAATTGGCCGCAGTCTGGGCGATCAGGTCCGCTGTCTCCTCATCGCCGTGCTCGTAGCACCGGGCGCGGAAAATCTCCAGGGTATTGTACAGAAAATGCGGGTTAAATTTAGCCTGCAGCTCCTGGAGTTCTGCCTCTTTGCGGCGCAGCTCATAGTCGTAGACCCGCTCGATCATCTGCTGCAGGTCCGCCGCCATCTGATTGATGGACCCGGCAATCACCGTCAGCTCAGGCTGGCGGAAATTCATGGGCAGCCGGTAATCCAGTTCGTTGCTGCCCAGGCGGGCCAGCCCGCCCCGGATCACCTCAATCTCCCCCTGAATCCGCTTGACCATGAACTGATAGAACACCACGGCTGCTGCCACCCACAAAAACACCACAAAAAACAGGATCATTCGAACGCTGGCGCTGGCTTTCCAGACCAGCTCGTCCCAGGAAATCGAATAGCTGATGCAGGCCCCATGGGGGCAGATCTCGGAGGTGCTGACATACCATTTCTGCCCTGCGCTGTCCTGCACCCCACTGGTGCCGGGCTGAATCTCTCCCTCCCACTGCCGGGCCTGCTGGCCGGAAGAAAAAATAGGGATGCCGTCGGCTGTGATGTCAAACTGAAGGCTTTCCATCTGGCTTTCAATCTGACACAGCTGAACCAGATTGTTGATGTTGTAGTTGGCCAGCACCGAGCCCTCCAGATTGCCGTAGCTGGGCACGCCGCCTGCAATTGCAAGCCCCAGATATGAGCTCTCGCTGGTGGTCACATTTTTCACCGGATAAATCTCCATCCGGTCCTTTTTCACGTCCAGCTCGCTGCGGTAGGCAAAGTCCTCCGGCATTTCGATCAGGGCACCATCGGCAGTAAAATAAATATAATTCACCTGCCGCACCGGCGCATAGACCGCAATCCACTGGACTGCCCCGTCCCGCAGGGCCATCTCCGAGAGAATATGCCGCAGCTCGACCTTTTCCTCCGAGGGCAGCGCCTGATCGGCGGGCTGGGAATAATAGCGGTAAAAAAACAGCATATCCTCCTGATGAGAGAACACTGAAATGTACAGGGACCAGAAATCATCCACCAGATTTTCATACTCGGTGGCCACCCGCTGAAGCCGCAGGTCCAATTCCTGCAGCAGCGCGCTGCGGCTCTGCTGATAGGCATACTGGCAGGCGATGGCCGCAATCATCCCCGAGACAATCAGGAACACCGCCATCATCCAGCGCAAACCAAATTGTGCAAAAAGACCTTTCTGGACTTTTGTGTTCAAGACTGCTCCTCCCTTCCAATCCGGTAACGGGCCGGCGAAACGCCTTTGCTCTCCCGAAAACAGCGGACAAAATAGCTGGTGGAGGCAAATCCCACCTGACTGGCTACATCCTTAATCTTACTGTTGGGTTTTTTCAGCAGGATCACCGATCGGTTTATCCTGCACTGCATCAGATAGCTATTGAAAAAGTTGCCCGTTTCTTCTTTGAACAGATGTCCCAGATAGGCTGGATTGACCCCGGTTTTGGAGCTGAACTCCTTGATGGACCCTCCGTCGCCGCTGCGGACGCTCTCATGGATGTACCGGATGGCCAGCCGTACGATGGGACTCAGCGCATCCAGCCGCTTTTCAAAGTCGGCCCGCATCCATTCCAGCGCACTGCTCAGCATCTGCACAGCCTCGTCCCCTGTGGCCTCCCGGCTTCTGGTTCCAAACCGTTTATAAAGCTGCTCCTGGGAATTTTCCTGCTCGGGAAACTCACTGGTCAGCACCCGCAGATAGGCATAGATCACATGATGGAGGCATTCGTCTGCACCCTTGTACGGCACACTCCAGTACAGCTGAACAGCAATGACATTGCTGTCCTTTCCGCCAGGTGCCCGATAGCAGAACATTCGCAGGTCCTCGATCAACTGGTCTGCATCCGGCGAACGGGTGTCGGCATGGATATTCAGCATCACGCCGGTCTGATTCAAATCCGCCAGCTCCATCATGTCGCACACCAGAGAATAGCTCAGATGCAGCGCCTGGGGGTCACTGACCACTCCGCCGATTGCCGCCACCACCTGATCTTCCGCTCCTTGCTGCCGGGCCAAAATGCACAGTTCTTTTTCCAGCTGATCCTGCGCAAGGCTCCGCCCGCCCAGAATCATCACAAACATCCCTTTGTCATTCCAGCAGTGATACACTTCGTACTGCCTGCTCAGCTGCTCCAGGCAGGCGGATCGGAACAGGCTGCTGGTGCTGTCTTTGCGGCGCTTGGTGATCCCCACCACACAGTACTGGGGCAGGTACAGATTCAGCCCCAGCACGCCGGCCCGTTCGCCCAGCTCTTCCTCTGAGATGCTGCCAGTCAGCCAGCGGTGAAGAATGTTGTCGTACAGCATATTCTCCCCGGTGCTCCGGCGCCGGTAGATGTTCGCCATGGTGCTCTGGACCGTGTTTTCCAGTTCCTCTTTCTGCACCGGTTTCAGCAGATAGTTTTCCACGCCCAGCTGAATCGCCTCTTTGGCATAGTCAAACTCACTGTAGGCCGTCAACAGAATGCACCGGGTCTCCGGGTAAAGGCACCGCACTCGGCGAATCAGTTCCAGCCCGCTTATCCGTGGCATCTTAATGTCCGTAATCAGCATATGGAATGATTCTCTCTCCATCATCTCCAGCGCCTGCATTCCATCCGCCGCGGTCATGGGCGTCTCCACGCCCATAGCCTGCCAGTCAATGCTCGTTTTCAAAACTTTCAATACACTTTCTTCGTCGTCCACCAGCAGAACCCGATACATGAAATCTTCCTCCGTCCTCCTTGACAAAAGCTTCGCCGCATGCCGGCCGCTTTTGCAACTTCCGGCAAGATTTATACTATCATAAATCCGGAAGCCCGCACAAGAGATTTCCTTCCTGGTATCTGGTAAAAACTATAAATTTTGAAACTTTGTGAAAAGATTTATATGTACATTGCACGCATCCCGCGGCTATAATGGAAGCACAACAACATTCCATCCAAAAGGAGCTGCACACCATGAAAACCCCTGTAGAGTATGCCCGCGCCGCCTGTGACACCATGATACAGAAATTTGCCGCACCGGACCTTCCGCCCAAGGGACATTTTCACTATCACCAGGGCGTCTTTCTTTCCGGTGTGCTGAAAACCTGGCGTCTGACTGGCGAGGAACGGTATTTCCAGTATGCCCGGGATTGGCTGGACACTGTCATTGACCAGAACGGCTGTATCCTGCAGTATGACCACGCCGATCTGGATGACATCCAGCCCGGCATCCTGCTGTACCCGGTGCTGGATCAAACCCAGAACCCCCGGTACGAAAAGGCTATCCAGTCGGTTTATGCGCAGGTGCCGGATGTTCCCCGCTGTGCGTGCGGCGGATTCTACCACAAAGTGCGGCATACTGGCCAGATGTGGCTGGACGGCCTGTACATGATCGGGCCTTTCCTGGCTGAGTATGGGCGCCGGTACAACCGGCCCGATCTGCGGGAGGATGTCATCCGCCATGTTCTGCTGATGAAAGAACACACCTGCGATCCGAAAACCGGCCTGTGGTACCATGCATGGGATGAAACCCATCAGGCAGACTGGTGTGATCCGGATACCGGCCTGGCGCCTGAATTCTGGGGCCGTTCCCTGGGCTGGGTACCGGTGGCCATTCTGGATGATCTGGAACAGCTGTCCCCCTCTGACCCCGGCTATGACCAGCTGCAGGCCATTGTGCCCGAGCTGTTGGAAGCCATCTGCCGCTATCAGGGCCCCGACGGCCGCTGGTACCAGGTGGTCAACAAGCCTGACCGCCCCGAAAACTGGCCGGAAAACTCCTGTACCTGCCTGTTTGCTGCCGCTCTGGCCCGAGCGGTCCTGTTGGGTATGCTGCCCACGTCCTATGCTGAAAAAGCCCACGCCGCCTATGAGGGTGTGATCCGCAGCCTGACTTGGGAGGGCGACGACCTCCAGATCGGAGGGGTCTGCGTCGGCACCGGCGTCGGCAGCTACGAATTCTACTGCGGCCGTCCCTGCTCAGTGAACGACCTCCACGGCGTAGGGGCCTTCCTGCTGATGTGCACCGCCATCCAGCAGCTGGAACAGGCCGGCCTGTAAACCCCTCCATCCTCCCCTTCTATTGCGTTTTTCTTCTCCTAAAAATCCCGCAAATGCAGAGTTGCTCCTGCTTTGCGGGATTTTTTCTGATTGAATTTTTCAAAAGAACCGTTCTCTTTGACCAGAGCTTTTCAATGGGGTTCAAGTCCGGACTAGATGGCGGAAGATAGATGTAATGAACCTCCGCCTGATCCAGGAGATCCTTGGCAGCTTTGGTGTGATGAGACTTCATATTATCCAAAATGAGAACAGAATCACGGTTCAAATAGGGCAGCAAATCATTTTCCAGCTGTTTTTTGAATTTCTCTACCGTAAAAAGGCTTTATATTTTCTCTCTCAAAAAAGAATAGATTTTTCAAGGTTCTGAAAAACGCAAAAAGCCGGGCTTCCTCTTATGAAGAGGTCCAGCTTTGCTGTGCTATTTTTCTCGAAAGGCGTGAGGTTTTAAACGCAATCTCCATAAAAAGCCTTCTGAACGGACTTTTCAACATAAAGGCCTATGGAAAAGGGGCTGCCGCTCTACTTTCGTTTTGCAGCAGCCCCTGTTTTTCTTCAAAGGGCGCAAAAAGGGCCAAGCCCTGAAAACCAGAGCCCGGCCCCTGATAGGACGGTGAAAGGATCAATTATTGGGGCTGCTTGCCGATGTAGGCCAGGATGCCGCCGTCCACATACAGGATGTGGCCGTTGATGAAGTTGGAAGCATCCGAAGCCAGGAAGACAGCGGGTCCGCCCAGGTCCTCTGCCTCGCCCCAGCGGCCGGCCGGGGTCTTGGCGATGATGAACTGGTCGAAGGGATGACGGCTGCCGTCGGGCTGGATCTCACGCAGGGGTGCGGTCTGCGGAGTGGCGATATAGCCGGGTCCGATGCCGTTGCACTGGATGTTGTAAGCGCCGTACTCGGAGGCAATGTTCTTGGTCAGCATCTTCAGGCCGCCCTTGGCTGCTGCGTAGGCCGAAACGGTCTCGCGGCCCAGCTCGCTCATCATGGAGCAGATGTTGATGATCTTGCCGCCGCCCTGGGCGATCATGTCGGGGATCACAGCCTTGGACACGATGAAGGGAGCGTTCAGGTCCACGTCGATGACCTGGCGGAACTGCTCAGCGGTCATGTCGCACATGGGGATGCGCTTGATGATGCCGGCGTTGTTCACCAGAATGTTGATGTGGCCCACTTCCTCGGTGATCTTCTTCACCATCTCGTTGACGGCGTTCTCGTTGGTGACGTCGCAGACGTAGCCGTGAGCATTGATGCCGGCCTCCTTGTAGGCGGCCACGCCCTTGTCCACCAGCTCCTGCTTGATGTCGTTGAACACGATGGTGGCGCCGCAGTTGGCCATAGCGGTAGCGATGGCGAAGCCGATGCCGTAGGATGCGCCGGTGATCAGCGCCACTT
>NZ_NFLL01000004.1 GCF_002160895.1 Faecalibacterium sp. An122
CCACAGCGACCAGGGGTTTCAGTATACTTCCCAAGCGTACTTTAACCTGACTAAAGAATACGGCATTACACCATCTATGTCAAGACGGGGAAATCCGTATGATAACGCGATGGCTGAAATTTTTTCTCCATTCTCAAAACGGAGTGCATCTACCGCCACAAACCGGCTACATTCTCCGAGGCCAACGAGATGATCGACCGATACATCCAGTTTTATAACTACGAGAGAATCCAAGCGAAAGCAGGAGTGGCTCCGCTAACGCTCCGCCACTCCTGCTGAATCCTAATATCCTACACTTGGGGCTTTTTTGTACTGTCCGCACAATTTGGACCGGTTCACGGTGGACAAACCCCGGGCAGGGGGCGTTTTCAGCAGGGGACGGCGGGTCCCTTCTATTTATATATAGGAGCGGCTCAGACCTGGAGGGCAATCCGGGTCATGGCGTCGAATTCCTTCTCCATGCCCTGCACCAGGGTGAACTGGGTCCGGGCGCGGTCCAGGTTCTGGTCGGGACGGCTGATCTTGAAGTAATGGTCTCCCTCCAGATAGTCGGTCAGGAACCGGATGCCGCACTCCAGGGTCATCAGCTTGGCGCCCCAGGGCAGGCTCTTGCGCTCGGCCTCGGTCATGGCGCTGCCGGCAGCCGACAGATAGCCCTTGGTAAACACCTCGTACAGGTGGAGGCTGAAGTGGACCTTGCTCTGGTCGGGCTCGTCCTCGGCACAGTCGTTGGCGCCGAACCGGATGGAGTCGCCGAAGTCATAGGCCGACAGGCCGGGCATGACGGTATCCAGGTCGATGACACAGATGCCCTTGCCGGTGGCCTCGTCGATCAGGACGTTGTTCAGCTTGGTGTCGTTGTGGGTGACCCGCAGGGGCAGCACGCCGGCGGCCAGCTGGTCCACCAGCACATGGCAGTCGGCCTCGTGGGCCCGGACAAAGGCGATCTCGGCGGCCACATCCTTGGCGCGGCCCATGACGTCGGCGGCCAGAGCCTTCTCAAAGTTGGCGTAGCGGTTGGGGGTGTCGTGGAACCGGGCGATGGTCTCGTGCAGGGTGGCGGCGGGGTAGCCGGCCAGCTGGTTCTGGAATCCGCCGAAGGTCTCGGCCACAGTGTAAAAATCCTGCTCGTTTTCTACTTTCTGTAAACAGACCGTCCCCTCCACAAAGATGTAGGCCCGCCATGCGCCTCCTTCGGAGTCGGTGTAGTATGGCTTGCCGTCCCGGGTGGGGATGACGTTCAGGGTTTCCCGGGCGGGGTCGCCGCCCCAGGCCAGAATCTGGCGGCTCAGGTAGCTGGTGACGCCGCAGATGTTCTCCATCAGCCCGGCGGGGTCGGTGAAGGTGTCGGTGTTGATCCGCTGCAGGATAAAGCGTTTGCTTTTGTCCGCGGCCCAGACCGCAAAGGTGTCGTTGATGTGGCCCGCACCGTACCGCTCGATGTCGCCCGTGGCGCAGTCAAAAGCGAAAGCAGCGGCAGCCTGGTGCAGCAGAGCTTCTGTAATGGGTTTCATAATGCAATTCCTCCGTTTTTATTTTCAGCGCCGTGTGGGCGGCGCGGGACGCTGTCCTTGCCGCACCTGGCGGCGGTATTCGTTGGGGCTGATGCCCTCGGCCTTGCGGAAACACTGGGAAAAGTAGCTGGGGGACGAAAAGCCCAGCAGCTCGCTGACCTGGGCCAGGGTGTGGTTGGTATTGCCCAGCAGGTACTTGCTCTCCTCAATCCGGCGGCGGCTCAGGTAGGTGATGGGGGAGACCCCGTACTCCTTCTGGAAGGTGTGGGCCAGATAATACTTGTTGATGTGGGCCAGGGCCGCCAGCTTGTCCAGGGTCAGGTTCTCCTTGTAGTTGACGTCGATGTAACGCTTGATCTCGGCGCACTCCCGGTTGTCTGAGCGGGCGACGGTCTTTTGGATCTGGAGGGAGAGGGTGGTGGTGCGCACCAGCCAGATCAGCAGCACTTCCAGCAGGTCCTGACACACCGTCTCGTAGCCGTCCAGGCTGTGGTCCGCTTCGGCCAGCAGCATGTGCAGCAGGGTGCCCAGCCGCTCCCGGTGCTCCTTGCAGTTCAGGATGGCGTAGGGGGCGTCGGCGTTGCCGAACAGGACCTCGATGCCCGAGATCCCCAGCACCACATATTCCAGAGGGGCGGCGTTGAGGCTCAGCTCGGTGTGCTCCACCTGGGGGTTGACGATCACCATGTCGTCGGGGTGGACCGGGTACAGCCGCCCGCTGATGTAAAACTGACCTTCGCCGCTGAGACAGTAGAACAGCTCGGTGCAGGAATGGGTGTGGGCCGTGCTGTTCCAGTCGCCGCCGAAGCGGCTTTTACTGATGTACAGCAGCCGGAATGCCTCCCGCGGGGCGGGGGCGTGGCTGATGTCAAAGCGGTCGGTGCTCATGAAAAACCTCCTGGCCGAAACCTCTAAAATGCGAAGCAATATTTATAAAAATAAGAGCAAGATTGCACTTTCCGCCCTGGCGGAAGCTCCGGAATTTGGTTTTATTATAGAGAATCCCGCCGCATTTTGCAAGGGCCAATTTCGGTCGGATTGTGCAGAGAAAATTCTGTGGTTTGTCACTTTTTTGTAAATATTTGACGGTATCAGTCTTATATAAGCAATATGTACAAAGTTGTTGGAAATTGCATAGCAATTTGACCTGTTGTATTTTACTGAAAGCAAGATTTCTAAAAAACGGAACAAGAATGCGCTTGTGAAACAAGTGAAAATCTTCTATATTGGGTACAGAGAAAAAGACGCGGCACCTGGCCGGACCTGTGCGGCCGCCCGTCTTGAACGGACAGGATAATCCAAGTTGGAGGATTGACTTATGAAACGCATTTCTCGTCGCAACTTTATCAAGATTGTGGGCGCTGGCGCAGCTGCCCTGGGCCTGGCCGCCTGCGGCAGCAGTTCGTCCAGCTCCACCGCCGCTTCGGGCGCTGCCTCCTCTGGTGCAGCCGCCCCCGCTGAGAGCATCAAGGTGGCCGCCATCGAGACCGCTTATGGTTCCGAGATGTGGCAGAAGGTGGCCGACGCCTTCACCGAGCAGACCGGCATCGCCGTGGAGCTGACCACCGACAAGAACCTGGAGGACGTCATCGGCCCCTCCATGCAGGGCGGCGACTACCCCGACGTGGTCCATCTGGCCACCGGCCGTGAGGCAGCCCTCACCGAGCAGTTCATCAAGGGCAACCTGATCGCCGACATCACCGACGTGCTGAGCATGACCGTTCCCGGCGAGACCGTGAAGGTCAGCGACAAGATCGCCGGCGGCTTCACCGACACCAGCCTGACCAACCCCTACAACGACGGCAAGACCTATCTGGCCCCCATGTTCTACAGCCCCTGCGGCCTGTTCTACAACGCCGCTTTCCTGGCTGAGAACGGCTGGGAAGTGCCCCAGACCTGGGACGAGATGTGGGAGCTGGGCGACGCCGCTCTGGCCGCAGGCACCTACCTGTTTACTTACCCCACCACCGGTTACTTTGACGCCTTCTTCTACGCTCTGATGTACGCAGCCGGCGGCCCCGAGTTCTTCGAGAAGGCCACCCACTACGAGGAGGGCATCTGGGATACCCCCGAGGCACAGACCTGCTTCGACATCGTGACCAAGCTGGCCACCTACACCAACCCCATCACCCCCGCCCAGGCCAACGATCAGGACTTCACCCAGAACCAGCAGCTGGTGCTGGACAACAAGGCCATCTTCATGCCCAACGGCACCTGGATCGTGGGCGAAATGGCTGAGGCTCCCCGCGCTGAGGGCTTCGAGTGGGGCATGACCGCCCTGCCCGCAGTCTCCGAGGGCGGCGACCGCTACAGCTACACCTGGTTTGAGCAGGCCTGGATCCCCGCCGGCGCAGAACACATCGACGCCGCCAAGCAGTTCCTGGCCTTCCTGTACAGCGATGTGGCCTGCGAGCTGTTCGCTGAGTCCAACGCCATCCAGCCCGTCCTGGGCATCGCCGATGGCCTGGAGGGCGACAACAAGCTGTTCTACTCCATCTACGACAACGGCGCCAAGGCTGCCATGGGCAACTTCGCCGCCTTCACCGCCATCCCCGGCATCGAGATCCGCACCGTCTTCTTTGATCCCGTCAACTCCCTGGTCTCGGGCAGCATCACCGAGCAGGAGTGGATCGACGGCATCAAGTCGGCCAGCGATCAGATGCGGGCCAACCTGGTGGAGTAATCCATCCTTTCCCAACCCAAGCCCTGCCCAGCGGGGGCGGTTAAGCCGCCTCCGCTTTTGATTTGAAAGGAGCGGTCCCCTGTATGAAGTCCAATAAGCGCCGCAGCCGCTTTCTGGTGCTGTGCGTCGCCCCGGCGACGATCCTGTTCTTTATCTTCATGATCCTGCCTACCCTGAACGTGTTCCGGATGTCGCTGTATGAGCGGGGGGCCTATTCTCCCAATGAGACCTTCGTCGGATTGAAAAATTTCCAGCAGCTGATCCATGATACCCAGTTCATCCGTTCGATGCAGAATATGATCCTGCTGGTGGTGGTGGTCACCATCGTCACCTTCGCCTTTGCCCTGGTCTTTGCGGCCATCCTGACCCGGGAAAAGATCAAAGGCCAGAACTTCTTCCGCATCGTCTTCTACATCCCCAACATCCTGTCGGTGGTTGTCATCTCGGGTATCTTCTCGGCCATCTACAAGCCGGAGAACGGCATGCTCAACAGCATCATCGGCCTGTTCCGGGACATGACCAACCCCATCCTGTGGAAGGGCGAAAAACTGGTCATTCCCTCCCTCATCATCGCCATGGTCTGGCAGGCGGTGGGCTACTACATGGTCATGTACATGGCGTCCATGGCGTCGGTGCCCGCCAGCCTGTATGAGAGCGCCAACCTGGACGGCGCCGGCCGGCTGACCCAGTTCTTCCAGATCACCATCCCCCTGATCTGGACCAACATCCGCACCACCCTGACCTTCTTCATCATTTCCACCATCAACATGGCTTTCCTGTTCGTCACCGCCATGACCAGCGGCGGCCCCAACGGCGCGTCGGACGTGGCCCTGAACTACATGTACAGCCAGAAAAACGCCGGCCTGTACGGCTACAGCATGGCCATCGGCGTGGTGATCTTTGTGTTCTCCTTCGCTCTGTCCGCCTGCGTCAACAAGGCTACCAGCCGTGAGCCCCTGGAATTCTAAGGAGGGAAAAACTGTATGGAAAACAAACAGGAACAGAAAACCCCCCGCTCGGCCGAGGGGCTGTACAAATTCTTCATCTACTTTGTCCTGATTCTGCTGGCCGTCACCATCCTGGTGCCGGTGGCCTGGGTCTTTATGGCCTCCATCAAGCAGAACTCGGAGTTTTACGGCAATCCCTGGGCCCTGCCCGCCGGCTTCTACTGGCAGAACTTTGTGGACGCCTGGAACGGCGCCAAGATGGGCCAGTACATGCTCAACTCGGTGATGGTCACCGCCCTGGCCCTGGTGCTGCTGCTGGTGATCGCCCTGCCGGCGGCCTACTGCCTGTCCCGGTTTAAGTTCCGGTGCAGCAAGCTGCTGAACACCCTGTTCA
Organism: Faecalibacterium sp. An122; assembly: GCF_002160895.1. Taxonomy (GTDB): domain Bacteria; phylum Bacillota; class Clostridia; order Oscillospirales; family Ruminococcaceae; genus Faecalibacterium. Next base: position 5,539 of record NZ_NFLL01000004.1, read on the forward strand.
TGGCGGGCCTGTTCATCAACGTCAACTACATTGTGGTCCCCATCTTTCTGATGCTGCGGGACGGCGACACCTGGCTGAAAAACGTGGTGGGCACCAGTTTCCTGCTGAACAACCTGGTGGTCCTGGCGGTGGTGTACGCCTCCACGGCCCTGCCCTTCACCATCTACCTGCTGTCGGGCTATTTTGCCACCCTGCCCCACGACTTTGAGGAGGCCGCCTACATCGACGGCGCCGGCTACTTCTCGGCCATGGTCAAGATCATCTTCCCCATGGCCAAGCCCTCCATCATCACCATCATCCTGTTCAACTTCCTCTCGTTCTGGAACGAGTACATCATCTCGATGACCCTGATGAGCTCCACCAGCGCCCCCCGCACCCTGCCGGTGGGCCTGCTGAACCTGATGCAGGCCCAGCAGAGCGCGGCCCAGTACGGCACCATGTACGCCGGCCTGGTGCTGGTGATGCTGCCCACCCTCATCCTTTATATCTGTGTGCAGAAGCAGCTGACCCAGGGCATGACCGTGGGCGGCCTGAAGGGCTAAAGGAGGAGACACCATGGAATTTTGGAAAGAACACCCTGTCCTGCGCATCGTCTTAATCGCGGTGCTGTTCGTCCTGGCAATGGTGCTGGTGGTGAAAGGCTGGCAGATGACCGGCCAGCTGGCGGGCCTCGGCGTGATGGTAGTGGGCGTGGCGCTGCTGCTGGCGGCGCTGGCCATCTACAACAGTCCCTTCCGGGACCGCCGCTGACCTGCCCCGAGGGAATGTTGGAAAACGGAAAAGGAAACAAAGGAGCATACGCATGAACGACACGCAGAAAAAAGGGCGCGTAACCATCCCCACCGACCTGGATGTGGTGCCCGAAACCCTGGAAATCCTGAAAAAGTGGGGCGCTGACGCCATCCGCGACTGTGACGGCACCGATTTCCCCCAGCAGCTGCGGGACGCCGACGCCAAGATCTACTCCACCTACTACACCACCCGCAAGGACAATGCCTGGGCCAAGGCCAACCCCGATGAAATCCAGCAGTGCTACATCATGACCGGCTTTTACACCGCCCATGGGGACACCGTCACCATCCCCCTGATGAAGGGGATCAGCCCCGAGCTGATGGAGGTGAACACCCGGGACGACATCACCCGCTGGTGGGAAGTCATGGACCGCACCACCGGCCAGCCGGTGCCTCCCAGCCAGTGGAGCTACGCCGACGGCTGCGTGACGGTGCAGGCTGTGCCCTTCCATGAGTACACCGTCAGCTTCCTGGCCTACCTGATCTGGGACCCCGTCCACATGTACAACGCCACCACCAACGGCTGGACCAACTTTGAGCACCAGATCACCTTCGACGTCCGCCAGCCCAAGACCCACAAGTACTCCATGGAGCGGCTGCGCAAGTTCATCCAGGAGCATCCCTACGTCAACGTCATCCGCTACACCACCTTCTTCCATCAGTTCACCCTCATCTTCGACGAGCTGAAGCGGGAGAAGTACGTGGACTGGTACGGCTATTCCGCCTCGGTGAGCCCCTACATTCTGGAGCAGTTCGAGAAGGAAGTGGGCTATAAGTTCCGCCCCGAGTACATCATCGATCAGGGCTACTACAACAACCAGTACCGGGTTCCCAGCAAGGAATACCGGGACTTCCAGGCCTTCCAGCGCCGGGAAGTGGCCAAGCTGGCCAAGGAGATGGTGGACATCACCCACGAGTGCGGCTGCGAGGCCATGATGTTCCTGGGCGACCACTGGATCGGCACCGAGCCCTTCATGCCGGAGTTCAAGACCATCGGCCTGGACGCCGTGGTGGGCAGCGTGGGCAACGGTTCCACCCTGCGCCTGATCTCGGACATCGAGGGCGTCAAGTACACCGAGGGCCGGTTCTTGCCCTATTTCTTCCCCGATACCTTCCACGAGGGCGGCGACCCGGTGCGGGAGGCCAAGGAGAACTGGGTGACCGCCCGGCGGGCCATCCTGCGCAAGCCCATCGACCGCATCGGCTACGGCGGCTATCTGAAGCTGGCTTTGGAGTTCCCCGAGTTCATCGACTATGTGGAGAGTGTCTGCAACGAGTTCCGGGAGCTGTACGACAACATCAAGGGCACCACGCCCTACTGCGTCAAGCGGGTGGCGGTGCTGAACTGCTGGGGCAAGATGCGGGCCTGGGGCTGCCACATGGTTCATCACGCCCTCTATTATAAGAAGAACTACAGCTACGCCGGCGTCATCGAGGCCCTGAGCGGCGCACCCTTTGACGTCCAGTTCATCAGCTTCGACGACATCAAGGCCGATCCCCACCTGCTGGACAACATCGACGTCCTGATCAACGTGGGCGATGCCGACACCGCCCATACCGGCGGCCGCTGGTGGGAGGACCCCGCCGTGGCCTCGGCGGTCAAGCAGTTCGTGTGGAACGGCGGCGGCCTCATCGGCGTGGGCGAGCCCTCCGGCCACCTGTACCAGGGCCGCTACCTGCAGCTGGCCGGCGTCCTGGGCGTGGAGAAGGAGAACGGCTTCACCCTCAACTACGATAAGTACAACTGGGAGGAGCACCGCGACCACTTCATCCTGGCCGACTGCCCCGACCACGACATGGACTTCGGCGAGGGCCAGAAGAGCATCTACGCCCTGGAAGGCGCCCAGGTCCTGATCCAGCGGGACAAGGAAGTCCAGCTGGCGGCCAACGACTTTGGCCAGGGCCGCGCCGTCTACATCAGCGGCCTGCCCTACAGCTTCGCCAACAGCCGCGCCCTCTACCGCGCCATCCTGTGGAGCGCCCACAGCGAGGAGGAGCTCCACACCTGGTTCAGCTCCAACTACAACGTGGAAGTTCACGCCTATGTGGCCAACCACAAGTACTGCGTGGTCAACAACACCTACGAGCCCCAGGACACCACCGTTTATACCACCGACGGTCAGAGCTTTGACCTCCACCTGGAGGCCAACGAGATCAAGTGGTACGAAATCCACTGAGCTCCTGACCTGAACCCATAAAACCAGACAGCCCGCACCCAACCGGATCGCCTTCCGGAGGGGGCGGGCTGTTTTTTGTTTTGTTCAAAGGTGAGGAGCCGGTCCGGCGGACGGGGCAGGGGAGACCTTGGTGTCCAGGGAGTTCAGGTGGCTGCGGTAGTCGGCGGGGGTCATGCCGTACAGCTTCCGAAAGGTTTTCAGGAAACTGCTGTAGTTGCTGAAGCCGTTTTCGGTGCAGGCAGACAGAATCCGCTTGCCGTCGGCAATGTCCTGGCGGCAGCTCTGCATCCGCAGCTCGGTGAGATAGTCGTGGATGCTCTGCATGGTGTATTCCTTGAAGATGCGGGACAGGTGCTCCCGGCTGACGTAGGCGTACTGGGCCAGCTGGGTGACGGTCAGGTCGGGGTCCCGGAAATGCTGCTGGATGTAGTTGGTCACCGACGCCACCAGGGCGTTGGTGGAGGTGGGTTTGCCCAGGCCATCCTCCCGGATGATCTGGCGGATGATCATGGTCAGCTGGCTCAGGAGGAGCCGGTACATCTGTTCCCGCTCGGCCTCGTCCGGGATGGTGAGGGCGGCAGCGGCCTGCTCGATGAGGGACCGCACCTTCCACTTGTAGCCGGCGTCCTCGTGGAAAATCAGAAGCCGGTCGGGAATGGTGCAGCCCGCCGCTCCCAGGCCGCTGGTCTCCAGCGTCTGCTGCCAAAAGGCATCGTCAATCTGGATGATGAGACGGTCGTAGGTGTCGTAGTAGCCGGTATGCACCACTTTGGGGGGAATCAGCATCAGCTCCCCGGGGTGCAGCTCGTACTGGCCGCCGCTGACGTAATAGCGGGCCTTGCCGCTGACCATATAAATGTACTCGTGATAGGGGTGGTAGTGGGTCACCGACTGGTGAACCCGGCGGTTGGAATACCAGCCCACCACCACTTTGTCCCAGGGCAGGCGGCGGTTGGCCTCCTCGGGGGTGATGTTCTGGTCGGCGTAGGGGGTGACAAACGAACGCATGAACGTCCCTCCTGCATGGTTTTGCTGCTGAACCCAGTATATCACAACAGGTCACATTTTGCGAACATTTTATCACACATTCAGACGATTTTCCTCCGATAATTTGTTATTATTATGACGGTAAGTTAAAAATTAAACATATTATCCAAAATATGGAGAATATTATTGTACAATTCTCACATAGCATGGATACAACAGCACACGCAAAAAATGATGCGCCGTTTCTGCGCCGGACAAAGGAGGAAAAACCCATGGCCGTACAGTACCAGGGCCGGATGGACCACACCGAAAACACCATTCAGGAGCTGTTTGAGACCCAGTACAACACCTACCGGATGGGCCGTGTGGTTGTGACGGCGGTGGCCGGAGTGGCGCTGGCAGCAGCCGGGCTGTTCGCACCGGTGCCCATGCTGGTTCAGGGGCTTCTGCTGCTGGCGGGATGCCTGCTGTTTGTGGGCCGGGATTTTCCGGCCATCGTCCGGGCCGAGGGGGTCATCGAGGCCCGGGGCGGGGCGCTGCCCTCGTCGGTGTGCACCTTCTGCGCCGGCCACATGGAGCTGGAGGAGGGAGGCATCCGGAAAAAACTGCGCTACGACAAGCTGGACCGCATCGTCCAGGACCGGCGGTATCTGTACCTGTTCTTCGGACCGGAGTCGGTGGTGATGGTGGACCGGTCCACCATCCAGCCGGGCACCGCCGAGGACGTGATGCAGCTGGTGAGCGAGCGCACCGGCAAACAGTGGGAGGCGCCTTTCTCCCTGCTGACCTTCAGCCTGCGGGATATCCTGCGTATCTGGGACAACCGGAAAGCAGGGAAGGCCCCGGCCGCCCAAAGAGGCAAAAAGAAGGCCGGAAGATCCAAACGGTAACCTTGCGCCCTATGAGGGATGCGGCGGCTGCACGCCCCGGTCCCGGGCTGCTTTGGATATACAATCGAACCACGGAAAGGAGGGGGGCGGACCCAAGGAAAGACGGAAGATTCGGAGTGCGGCACCTGAAAAGGCAGGCCGCAAGTGAAAAGGAGGTACTGTATCCCAATGAAAAAGCTGATTTCCCGCCGTAACTTTCTGGCAGCGCTGGGCGCTGTGGCTGCGGCAGGCGCCCTGGCTGGCTGCGGCGGCAAGCAGGCAGCCCAGGCCAACGGCGACGAGAAAACTTTTGACCTGACCCTGTCCCACGGTCTGGCCGAGGACCATGCGGTCCACATCGCCCTGAGTGCCTTTGCCGATGCGGTCCGCGAGCAGACCGGCGGCACCATCAACATCGAGATCTTCCCCAACGCCACCCTGGGCAGCGAGGTGGACAACATCACCCAGATCCGCGCCGGCGCGCTGGATATGGCCAAGGTCTCGGCGTCCACCCTGGGCAACTTCCAGCAGGAGTGGAACGTCCTGTCGGTGCCCTATGTCTTCAACGACCAGGCTCACTACTACAGCGTCATGGACGGCGAAATCGCCCAGGACCTGTACAAGCTCACCGAGAGCAAGGGCTTCATGGGTCTGACCTGGATGGATTCGGGCGCCCGCTCCTTCTACACCGCCAACAAGGCCATCCGCACCCCCGCGGACCTGAAGGGTCTGATGATCCGTACCATGGACTCCCAGATGGCCATTAACATGATGACCGCCCTGGGCGGCTCGGCCACCGTCACCAGCTATTCCGAAATTTACACCGCCATGCAGCAGGGCGTCATCGACGGCGCGGAGAACAACGTCACCGCCCTGCGTGACCACGCCGACGTCACCCAGTACTACTGCTTCGACGAGCACACCCGCATCCCCGATATCCTGCTCATGTCCACCGAGACCTGGAACGCCTTCTCGGACCACCAGCGGGAGATTGTGACCGCCTGCGCCCGGTCCATGACCGAGGACTATAAGGCGTCCTGGGCAGCCTTTGAGGACGAAGTCCTGGCCGCCGCCGAGGAAAAGGGCGTCGAGCTGATTTATGACGTGGATATCCCCGCTTTCCAGGAGGCGTGCCAGTCCATTTACACCGACCTGCAGGCTGATTCCCCCGAGGTGTACGCCTACGTGGAGCGGATTCAGCAGGCGGCCGTGTGAGACGGCCCCGCGCATCTGTACCCGGCGCGGGCTGTCCCCACCGCCTGCGCCTACAAATGAGGAGATGAGACTGTGAAAACATTTGAAAAAATCCTGGACACCGTCATGCGTTTCCTGCTGGCGCTGTCCATGTTCGCCCTGCTGGCGGGCGGTACCTGGCAGATTTTCAGCCGTATGGTGCTGGGCGACCCCTCCACCTTCACCGATGAGTTCCTCCGCTACGTCCTGATCTGGGCCTCCCTCATTGGCTCGGCCTACTGCTTCTACCGGGACGAGCACCTGTCCCTGGACCTGATCAAGGGCCGGGTCAAGGGCGGCGCAGCCGTGGCCCTCAACATCTTCATCGAGGCGGCCACCCTGTTCTTTGTCTGCTACGTCTTTATCTACGGCGGACTCAAGCTGTCCATGAACGCCCTGAACATCTCGTCGGTCATGCATCTGCCCTTCACCTTCCTGTATTCGATCCTGCCCATCTCGGGCGTCTTTATCGTGCTGGCCCGCGTGCTCAAGTACGCCCAGCTGTTCGCTGAGAAGAAAGGAGGCAAAAACTGATGGTCGTACAGGCAACCCTGAGCCTTTTCGGCTCCTTCTTCGTCATGCTGCTGGCGGGTGTCCCCATCTCGGCCGGCATCGGCATCGCTTCGGTCATCACCGCCCTGTTCAGCATGCCCGCGGACATCTTCGCCCTTATCGCGGCACAGCGGTGCTTCTCGGGCCTTGACTCCTTCTCGCTGCTGGCCCTGCCTTTCTTCACCCTGGGCGGCAACATCATGAACAAGGGCGGCATCGCCCGCCGCCTGATCCGTCTGGCCCGCCTGCTGGTGGGCAAGATCCCCGGCTATCTGGCCGCCACCAACGTGCTGGCCAATATGTTCTTCGGCGCCGTGTCCGGCTCCTCGGTGGCCGCCACCTCGGCCATGGGCTCCATCCTGAGCCCCCTGGAGGCAGAGGAGGGCTATGACCCCAACTTCTCCGCCGCCGTCAATATCTGCTCCGCCCCCACCGGCATCCTGATCCCCCCGTCCGGTCCGCTGATCCTCTACTCCATCACCGCCGGCGGCGTGTCGGTGGCAGCCCTGTTCATGGGCGGCTATCTGACCGGCATCCTGCTGGGCCTGTGCGTGGCAGCCCTGACCATCTATCTGGCCGTCAAGAAGGGCTACAAGGCCTCCACCGTCAAGGAGGACGCCTCCGCCCTCCGGGTCTGGATCGACGCCATTCCCTCCCTGCTGGCCGTCATCATCGTCATGGGCGGCATCCTGGGCGGCTTCTTCACCGCCACCGAGGCCGGCGTGGTCATGTGCCTGTACTGCCTGCTGCTGGCTGTGGTCTACCGCGAAATCAGCTTCGAGACCTTCTACAACATGCTGGCGGACACCATGAAGAGCTCGGCCACCATCCTGTTCCTGATCGCGGCCTCCTCCATCATGTCCTACGTCATGTCCTACTCGGGCATCCCCGCCGCCATCAGCGAGGGCCTCATGAGCATCTCCAGCAACCGCTATGTGATCCTGCTCATCATGAACGTCTTCCTGCTGATCATGGGCTGCTTCCTGGATCTGACCCCCGCCGTCCTGATCTTCACCCCCATCTTCCTGCCCATCGCCACCAGCATCGGCATGAGCCCGGTCCACTTCGGCCTGATGCTCATCACCAACCTGGGCATCGGCTCGGTGACCCCGCCCGTCGGTTCCTGCCTGTTCGTGGGCTGCGGCGTGGCCAAGGTCAAGATCGAAGGCGTCACCAAGTACATCATCCCTCTGTTCGTCGGCATGGTGGTGGCCCTGATGCTCATCACCTTCATCCCTGCCATCCCCATGATCGTGCCCTATCTGTGCGGCCTGGTGGATACCTTCTGGTGGGCATGAGCGTGAATTCCCTGCATTTTCCCGCTGCGGCATAAAGGTCGCTGGTTACCGGATGGAGCCCCTGACTATCTGCCCGTCAAATGGTCGGGGGCTCTTTTCCATACCAACACAGGTATGTTATACTTGTGAAAAAATGTCCTTCCGGAAAGGAGTAATTCCATGTATCTTTGCAAGGAAATCCAGGCCATGGAGCGCCTGGACGGCGCGTTCCTGTTCCACACCAACTGCGCGGACATCAAGGTCTGTTTTGTCACCGACGAAATCGTCCGTCTGCGGGTATCCTTTGACCGGGAACTGGCCGAGGAGTCCTATGTTCTGTCCACCACCGCCTGGGAGGACCGCCTGGACGGTCTGTTCGAGGCGGAGCGCAGCCGCCTGACCCCCTGCACTCCCGCAGTGGAGGAGACCGAAGGGGAGATCACCTTCGACACCGGCAAGGTGAAGCTGGTGGCACGGAAATCCCCCCTCTGCTTCCAGCTGTACAACCGGGACGGCGATCTGCTGTACAGCGATCTGGCCGGCACCCCCTATACCCTGGACTCCAACCGCCGCATCACCCACTACAGCGCCATGGAGGAAGAGGACTGCTTCTACGGCTTCGGCGAGAAGGCCGGCGCCCTGAACAAGAACAAGACCTTCCTGCGGGAGCGTGCCACCGACGCCATGGGCTATGACGCCGAGAAGATGGACACCCTCTACAAGCACATCCCGTTCTACATCCGTCTCTCCCGCACCACCCGCAAGGCGGTGGGCCTGTTCTACCACAACTTCTATGAGTCCGTGTTCAACATGGGCTGCGAAAAGAGCAACTACTGGTCCCGCTACACCTACTGGCAGGCCGACGGCGGCGACATCGACCTGTTCCTGCTGGCAGGCGACAGCATCCGCCGGGTGGTGGACAACTATACCCTCCTGACCGGACGTCCTGCCCTGCTGCCCAAGCGGGCGCTGGGCTACCAGGGTTCCTCCATGTACTATCCCGAGCTGGAGAAGGACAGCGACGACGCCGTCCTGGACTTCATCGACACCGTCAAGGAGGAAGGCTTCCCCATCGACGGCTTCCACCTGTCCTCGGGGTATACCAGCTACAACAATAAACGCTGTGTTTTCACCTGGAACACCGAGCGGTTCAAGGATCCCCGGGCTTACTTTGCGGCCATGAACGAGAAGGGCGCCCAAAACGTCCCCAACGTCAAGCCGGGCATCCTGCTGTGCCATCCCTGGTTCGACGAGTTTGTCCAGAAGGGCGTCTTTGTCAAGGATTCCCAGGAGGACACCTACGGCGTCGGCAAGTGGTGGGGCGGCGACGGCGCTTTCTGGGACTACACCAACCCCGAGGCCCGCAAAGCCTGGAAGGAATACCTGACCGCCAACGTCATCGACGTGGGCACCGACTCCATCTGGGACGACAACTGCGAGTATGACAGCCTGCTGGACAAGGACTGCCGCTGCTGCTTTGACGGCAAGGGCGGCACCATCGCCCAGCTCAAACCCCTGATGAGCACCCTGATGTGCAAGCTGGGCGCCGAGGCGGTGGTGGAGCACAACCCCAAGGCCCGCCCCTACATCGTCTGCCGCAGCGGCTCGGCCGGCATCCAGAAATACGCCCAGACCTGGTGCGGCGACAACTACACCAGCTGGAAAACCCTCCGCTACAACATCCCCATCATCACCGGCATGGGCCTGTCCGGCCAGCCCAACGAGGGCGCCGACATCGGCGGCTTCCACGGCCCCGCCCCCGACGAGGAACTGTTTGTCCGCTGGGTTCAGAATGGCATCTTCCAGGCCCGGTTCTCCATCCACTCGGCCAGCAACGACAACACCGTCACCGAGCCCTGGATGTACCGCGGCTCGGCGGGGTTGATCCGGGACGCCATCCTGCTGCGCTACCGGTTCACGCCGTATCTGTACTCGGCCGAGTACGAGGCCAGCCAGACCGGCGCACCCATCATGCGGCCTCTGGTGTATGAGTTCCAGCAGGATCCCAAGGTTTACGACGAGAGCTTTACTTTCCTGTTTGGCCGGGATATCCTGGTGGCCAACGTGCTGGAGCCGGGCGCAAAGACCTGGAAGGTGTACCTGCCTGCCGGCTGCAAGTGGTACGACTGGAACAACCATTTCACCTGCTACGAGGGCGGCCAGACCATCGAAATCCCGGTGGACATCAGCACCATCCCCATGTTCCTCCGGGAGGGCGCCATTGTGCCCATGGCCGACAACCAGCTGATGAGCATGGCCAACGACCATATGACCGACCTGCACCTGACGGTGATCCCCGGCGGGGAGCGGACCTACACCCTCTACGACGACGACGGCGTCACCAATGACTTCAAGGACGGCGTCTGCCGCAAGACCCGGATTCATGTGTCGGGCACCGACGTGGTGAAGGTGGACTTTGCCGCCGAGGGCAGCTACACCGACTTTGTGGAACGGGTGATGGTGGAGATGGTCCGCAAGGACCGCAGCCCCTTCTGGGTCACCCTGGACGGGCAGAAGCTGGAGCACTTCCTCAACCGCCGCAAGTTCGAGGCCGCCGCCGAGGGCTGGTACTACAGCCAGACCAAGAAGGCTGTGCTGGTCAAGTACCCCAACCCCCGCAAGGATGTTACCCTGACCGTGTCCTTTGAGGACTTTGACCTCATCGGCATGTAAATAAAACAAAAAGGAAGAACGATTATGCTGCTCAAACACTTCCAGTCTCTGGAAAAGACCGGGAACGGATACAAGATTCACGGCGACACGGCGGACATTCTGCTGGTGTTCATGACCGACGATATCATCCGGGTGCGGGTGTCCTTTGACCGCGCCTTCAAGGAGGAATCCTATACCCTGGTCACCACGGCGTGGCCCGACCGGATGGACGAGCTGCTCAAGGATGAGCGGGTCCGCATCACGGCCCTGGACGTCCCCTGTGAGGAGAGCGAAAAGACCCTGACCTTCCGCACCCGCACCCTGACCCTGGTAATGAACAAGTGCCCCCTGTCCTTCCGGCTGTACACCGCCGAAGGTGAGCTGATCTACGCCGATTTGCGGGAGCGCGCCTTTGAGCGGGATCAGCTGGGCCGGCTGTCCCATTATTCCCGGATCGACGCCGCCCACGACCACTTCTACGGCTTTGGCGAAAAGACAGGACACCTGGACAAGAAGGGCCGCCGGATGCGGATGGCCCCCAAGGACGCCATCGGCCATGACCCTGAGATCGGGGACCCCATGTACAAGCACATTCCCTTCTATATCCGGGTCAGCGACCAGCAGCGCCACGCCCTGGGCCTGTTCTACCACAACTCCTATGACAGCGTCTTTGACATGGGCCAGGAGATTTCGGGCTATTGGGACCGGTACAGCTACTACCAGACCGACGGCGGCGACATCGACCTGTTCTTCCTCAACGGCCCCGACATCCGCCAGGTGCTGGATCACTACACCCAGCTCACCGGCCGCCCGGCCCTGCCCACCAAACAGTCCCTGGGCTACTGCGCCTCCACCATGTACTACGCCGAGCTGGAAAAGGACTGCGACCAGGAGATCTACAAGGTCATCGACAAGCACAAGAAGGAAGGCGTCCTGATCGACAACTTCTGGCTGGCGTCGGGCTACACCAGCGGGGAAGAGGACAATCTGCGGTATGTCTTCAACTGGAACTACAAGCGTTTCCCCGACCCGGCGGGCTTCTTTGCCCGGATGAACGAGATGGGGATCAATGTCATCCCCAACCTCAAGCCCGGCATCCTGAAAAATCACCCCTACATGCCTCTGTTTGAGAAGAACGGCGTCTTTGTCAAAACTCCCGACGGCGCCGGCGACTATTATGGCCGCTGGTGGGGCGGGGAAGGCCGCTTCTTCGACTTCACCGGCAAGGCCGGACGGGACACCTGGAAACAGCTGCTGAAGAAAAATGTCCTGGAGCTGGGGGCCAAGACGGTCTGGAACGACAACTGCGAGATGGACGGCGTGGAGGACCGCACCGCCCAGTGCGATTTTGAGGGCCAGAAGGGGACCATGGCCGAGCTCAAAATCCTTCATTCCAACCTGATGGCCTATGTGGGCAAGGAAGCTCTGGCCGAGGTTTACCCCGGCGAGCGCCCCTACATCATCAACCGGGCCGGCTTTGCGGGCATCCAGCGCTATGCCCAGGTGTGGGGCGGCGACAACCTCACTGACTGGCGCACCGTCAAGTTCAATATCGCCACCATCCTGGGCATGGGCCTGTCGGGCTGCGCCAACATGGGCTGCGACATCGGCGGCTTCCATGGCCCCGCCCCCGAGGCGGAACTGCTGCTGCGGTGGATTCAGAGCGGCATCTTCCAGCCCCGCTTCTGCCTGAACTCGGCCAACGACGACAACACCGTCACCCAGCCCTGGATGTACGAGGAGAACAACGACTACATCCGCGCCGCCTACGCTCTGCGCTACCGGATGCTGCCCTATCTGTACTCCCTGATGTACCAGGCCAGCCAGACCGGCATGCCGGCCATGCGGCCCCTGTTCCTGGAGTTCCCCGACGACCCCGCCTGCTACAGCGACCAGAACCTGACCTTTATGTACGGCAGCAGCGTCCTGGTGGCCAACGTGGTGGAGAAGGGGGCCCGGACCCGCACCATCTACCTGCCCGCCGGCTGCACCTGGTACGACATGAACGACAACCTCCGGCCCTATGCCGGCGGCCAGACCATCAAAGTGCCGGTGGACCTGGGCAGCATCCCCATGTTCCTGCGGGGCTCGGCGGTGTTCGTCACCAGCGAGGACGTGAAGCACATCCTCAGCGACACCCTGCGCCATCTGGACCTGCTGGTGGCCGCCGAGACCGACACCAGCTTTGTCCTGTACGACGACGACGGCCACACCCAGGATTATCAGAACGGGGTCTATTCCCGCACCGAAATCCAGGTCATGGCCGGGGAACAGACCGTCCTGTCCTTCCGCAAGGAGGGCAGCTACACCGATACCGTGGACAGCCTCACCATTCGCCTGGTCAGCAAGTCCAAGGGCGCCTACTGGGTGACGGTGGACGGCCAGCCGGTGCCCCGCACCATCGTGCGGGAGGTCTTCGACGAGTCTCCCTGCGCCTGGTATTACAATATGTCGGACCGGACCATCTGGGTCAAATATCCCAAGCCCGCCCACGACAACTACGACGTGGTCATCTCCACCGAGAAGTTCGACCTGGTGGGCATGGTCAAGGAAGAGGAGTAAACCCCCTTTTTCCTGAGCATTCCTGCGCCATTCCCTCCCGCAGCGCCCGGACGCACCCCTCCTGCCTTGGGGACGTCCGGGCGCTTTTGCGCGCCGGAACGCCGGCCGCTTCAAACGCCCCGGGCAGTGTAAAAGAAAAAAACGAAACAATACGAAACTTTGTCTTGGAACGGCGGCTGCAATCTGCTATAATAGGGCCGCAGACCAAAAAGAGGGCCTGATGGATGAAGGATAAGGAAAGGATGCTGCCTATGGAAACGACCCAGATCAAGAGCCGTCCCATCTGCCGCCGGGAAGCGGTGGTGCAGGGGGACAAATACCGGTTCAGCCTGCTGACGCCGCGGCTGTTCCGACTGGAGTACAATGAGGCGGGGATCTTTGAGGACCGCCCCACCCAGTGCGTGATGAACCGGGAGTTCCCGGTGCCCGCCTTTGAGGTGTATGAGACCGAACACTCCCTCAAAATCGTCACCGAAGGGGTGGAGCTGCTGTACGACAAACAGGCCTTTTCCCCCAGCGGCCTGTCCCTGACGGTCAAGGCCAGCAAGGACGCCCACAACGCCGTCTGGCATTACGGCGAGCCGGTGGAGGACCTGGGCGGCACCGCCCGCACCCTGGACGGGGCGGACGGCGCGGTGGAGCTGGACCACGGCGTGGTGTCCCGGGGACGGTATGGCGTATTGGACGACAGCCATTCCCTGGTGATCCGGGAGGACGGCTGGGTGGAGACCCGGAAAGGGGAGACGGTAGACCTGTACTTCTTCGGGTACGGCCACGACTACCAGGGCTGCCTGCGGGACTTTTACCGCCTGACGGGGGATACCCCCATGCTGCCCCGGTTCGCCCTGGGCAACTGGTGGAGCCGCTACCACCGCTACACCGACCAGGAGTATAAGGAACTGGTCCAGCGGTTTGAGAAGGAACAGGTGCCCTTCTCGGTGTCGGTCATCGACATGGACTGGCACCTGGTGAACGTGGACCCCAAGTACGGCAGCGGCTGGACCGGCTACACCTGGAACAAAGAGCTGTTTCCCGACCCGCCGGCCTTCATGGACTGGCTGCACCAGCACAACCTGCGGGTGACGCTGAACGTTCACCCGGCGGACGGCGTCCGTGCCTTTGAGGAGGCCTACCGGCCCATGGCCGAGGCGCTGGGCCGGGACTGGCGCACCGGCGAGACCATCGAGTTCGACATCGCCGACCCCAAATTCCTGAAAGCCTATTTTGAGTGCCTCCACCACCCCCAGGAAAAGGACGGGGTGGACTTCTGGTGGCTGGACTGGCAGCAGGGCACCCGCACCAAAATCCCCGGTCTGGACCCCCTGTGGATGCTGAACCACTACCACTATCTGGACAGCATGCGGGACGGCAAGCGGGGGATGACCTTCTCCCGCTACGCCGGCGTGGGCAGCCACCGGTACCCGGTGGGCTTCTCGGGGGATACCATCATCACCTGGGAATCGCTGGACTTCCAGCCCTATTTCACCGCCAACGCCAGCAATGTGGGCTATGGCTGGTGGAGCCACGACATCGGCGGCCATATGATGGGCTACAAGGACGATGAACTGTCCACCCGCTGGGTCCAGCTGGGTGTCTTTTCGCCCATCATGCGGCTGCACAGCTCCAACAGCCGCTTCACCGGCAAGGAACCCTGGAACTACAACCTGATTTCCGAGACGGTGATGAAGAAATACCTGCGCCTGCGCCATCAGCTGGTGCCCTATCTCTACACCATGAACCGGCTGGCCAGCCAGGAGGGCCAGCCGCTGGTGCGGCCCATGTACTACCTGGAGCCGGAACAGCCCGAGGCCTACGAGGTGCCTAACGAGTACTATTTCGGCACCCAGCTCATCGCCTGCCCCATCACCCGGCCCATGGACAAAAAGGCCGGGGCCGCCTCCTTCGAGGCGTGGCTGCCGGCGGGCAAGTGGTTCGACCTGTTCAACGGCCGGGTCTACGACGGCGGCCGGAAACTGATCCTCTGGCGGGGCATCGAGGACATCCCGGTGCTGGCCAGGGCGGGCGGCATCCTGCCCATGGCCGCCCTGGAACCCTACAGCAACCGCATCGACAACCCCGAGGTCATGGTGGTCAAGGTGTTCCCGGGCAGCGACGGAGCCTTTGACCTGTACGAGGATGACGGCGTCAGCCTGGACCCGGCTCCCACCGCCGCTATCACCCATATGACCTGGGACTGCATGAAAGAAGGCTGCTTCACCATCGCCCCGGTGGAGGGCAATCCTGCCACCGTCCCCGCCCGGCGGACCTACACCCTGGAATTCCGGGGCGTGGCCGACCAGCCGGTGGAGGTGCTGGTGAACGGCCAGCCGGCGGAGGCAGTGTGCAGCTATCAGGAGGACACCCACACTCTGACGGTGCAGGCCCCCGCCATCACCCCCGCCGACCGGCTGGAGGTGCGGTTCGGCCATCCGGTGGCGGTGCGGTCCAATGACCTGCTGCAGGAGACCTTCCAGCTGCTGTACAAGGCCGAGATGGAGTACAACCTGAAAGAGCGGATCTACGGCTACC
This sequence comes from Faecalibacterium sp. An122, assembly GCF_002160895.1. Classification (GTDB taxonomy): domain Bacteria; phylum Bacillota; class Clostridia; order Oscillospirales; family Ruminococcaceae; genus Faecalibacterium. Next base: position 21,168 of record NZ_NFLL01000004.1, read on the forward strand.
TGCAGAGCGGCATGAATGCCGCCGAACTGCTGGGCGTCCTCCAGACCATGGATCTGACCGACGCCGTCCGCGGGATGCTGTCGGAAGTGCTGCTGGCGGAAACCCGCTGAGCGATATCCACATAAAGAAAGCCGGAAGGCTGCGGATTCATTCCGCGCCTTCCGGCTTTTTATTGTGTGTGGGGCGGCCTGCCCGGGGCTGGTTATTCGTCCTTCTCAGGGGCGGCGGGCGTTTCGGGGGCCTCCGCGGCCTCTGGGGCGGCCTCAGCCTTTGCGGGAGCTTCCGGGGCGGCGGCTGGGCACAGATGCCAGATGTCGGCGTCGTACTGGGCGATGGTGCGGTCGGAGGAGAAATATCCCGACTTGGCAATGTTCACCAGCATCTTTTTGGCCCAGGCGGTGCGGTCCTCGTAGGCGGCCAGCGCACGCTCCTTGGCGGCGATGTAGCTCTCCAGATCCAGCAGGGCCATGAACCAGTCCTTGTACTTCAGGTCGTTCCACAGGGGCCACAGCAGGTTGGGGTCACCCAGCGAGAGCATCTGGGGCGTCAGCAAGAAGTCCACCAGATATTCCAGGTTGGGCCGGTGGTAGTAGTCCAGAGACCGGTAGGCATTGCGGGCGTAGAGGTCGATGACCTGGTCGCTGGATGCGCCGAAGGTGAAAATGTTGTCCGGGCCCACCAGATCGGCGATTTCCACGTTGGCGCCGTCCATGGTGCCCAGCGTCACTGCGCCGTTGGCCATGAACTTCATGTTGCTGGTGCCGCTGGCCTCCTTGGAGGCCAGGGAGATCTGTTCCGACAGGTCGCAGGCGGGGATCAGGGCCTCGGCCCAGCTGACGTTGTAGTTCTCCACCATCACCACATGGAGCCAGGGCCGGACGTCGGGGTCCGATTCGGTCAAAGCCTGCAGGCAGAGGATCAGGTGGATGATGTTCTTGGCCATGGTGTAGGCCGGGGCCGCCTTGGCCCCGAACAGGACGGTGATGGGCCGGGCCGGACGACGGCCCGACTTAATCTCACAGTATTTGTAGATGACCCACAGGGCGTTCATCTGCTGGCGCTTGTACTCGTGGAGACGCTTGACCTGGATGTCAAAGATGGAGTTGGGGTCGATCTCCACCCCCTGGCGCTGCCGCAGCAGGGCCTGGAATTTCCGCTTGTTGTGCTGCTTGACCTCCAGCAGGGCGCTGAGGCTGTCGGCGTCGCCGGCGTAGTCCAGCAGCTTTTCCAGCTGGGCGGCGTCACGGGTCCATCCGTCGCCGATCCGCTGGGTGATCCACCGGGCCAGGGCCGGGTCGCAGGCTTCCAGCCACCGGCGGAAGGTCACGCCGTTGGTCTTGTTGTTGAACTTCTCAGGGTACAGGTCGTAGAAGGGTTTCAGTTCGCTGTTTTTGAGGATTTCGGTGTGGAGGGCCGCCACGCCGTTCACCGAGTGGCCGTAATGGATGTCCATATGGGCCATGTGCACCCGGCCCCAGGGGTCCAGGATGGACACCCGGTCGTCGCCGCTGCGCTGGCGGGCCCGGCGGTCCAGCTCCTCAATGATGGGCACCAGCTGGGGCGCCACCGTCCGGATGTAGTCCAGAGGCCACTTTTCCAGCGCCTCGGCCAGAATGGTGTGGTTGGTGTAGGCGCAGGTCTGTTCCACCTGGGCCAGGGCCTGGTCGAAGGTCAGGCCCAGACCGGTCAGCAGGCGGATCAGCTCGGGAATCACCATGGAGGGGTGGGTGTCGTTGATCTGGATGGCCACATGGTCGCTGAGGGTTTCGGGCCCGAAGCCCCGGCCGGCCAGTTCTTCCAGAATCAGCTGGGCCCCCGCCGACACCATGAAGTACTGCTGATACACCCGCAGCAGCTGGCCCTCGTAGTCGCTGTCGTCGGGGTAGAGGAAGGAGGTCAGGCAGTGGGGGATGTCCCGCTTGTCAAACCGAATGCCGTCGGCAGGGGGCTGGGCGGGGTCGGATACGTCAAACAGGTGAAGCCGGTTGGCAATGCCGCTGTGGGCGCCGGGCACCAGAATGTCGTAGAGATTGGCCGTCAGCTCAAAGCCCCCGAAGGGAACGGTGAAGGTCTTGCCGGTGGAAATCAGCCAGCTCTCGGGCTGAATCCAGGGGTCGGGCTGTTCCTGCTGCCTGCGGTCGGTGAACTTCTGATGGAACAGGCCGTAGTGATAGTTCAGGCCCACGCCGTCCCCGGGCAGGCCCAGGGCCGCAATGGAATCCAGAAAACAGGCGGCCAGACGGCCCAGTCCGCCGTTGCCCAGCGAGGGCTCGGGCTCGTATTCCTCCAAAGCCGCCAGCGAGCGGCCCATCTCGTCCAGCAGGGTGCGGACCGGCTCGAACAGGCCCAGGGCCAGCAGGTTGTTGCTGAGCAGCTTGCCCAGCAGAAACTCGGCTGAGAAGTAGTAGAGCTTGCGCCCGGTGTCGGGGGCCGGCAGGGCGGCGGCCCGCTCCTGGGTCAGGGCCAGCAGGGCCTGATAGAGCTGGGCATCGGTGCAGTCCGCAGGCGGACAGCCAAAGCGCTCCTGGGTGATGGCGGACAGCTGTTGTTTGAGTTCCATGGGAAACCCCTCCTTTTCTGTGACAAAACAGAGTATGGATCAACCAAACAAGTTAGACTTACAGGCTGCGCAGCCAGAGGACGGCCTCCCAGGGGCGCAGGACCCCATCCTGGGGCGCGCCCTGGGTGGCCAGCAGCGGGGTGCAGCCCCGGAAGGCCTCGGGCAGGTCAAAGGCGGCCTGCTGGCCGCTGAGGTTGACAGCGGCCAGCAGTTCCTGGCCGGCCCCCCGGCGCAGGTAGGCAAAGACCTGCTTGTCCTCGGGGCACAGCAGGGTGAAATCTCCCTCCACAAAGACCGGATGCTCCTTGCGCAGGGCAATCAGCTTCTGGTAGGTGTAAAAGACCGAGTCGGGGTCGGCCAGAGCGGCCTCGGCGTTGATCTCGGTGTGGTTGGGATTGAGCTTCATCCAGGGGGTGCCGGTGGTGAATCCGGCGTTGGGCCCGGCGGTCCACTGCATGGGGGTGCGGGCGTTGTCCCGCATCATCCGGTGGATGTGGGCCATGGCCAGCTCCTCCGGCTCGCCCTTGGCGATCAGCTCGTGGTAGGCGTTGATGCTCTCCAGGTCTCGCAGGTCTTCCAGGGGGAAGTCCACGTTGGTCATCCCCAGCTCCTCGCCCTGGTAGATGTAGGGCGTGCCCTGCAGGCCGTGGAGGGCCACCGCCAGGGCCTTGGCCGAGTCCACCCGATGGGCGCCGTCGTCGCCCCAGCGGCTGACGATCCGGGGCAGGTCGTGGTTGTTCCAGAAAAGGCTGTTCCAGCCGCAGCCGTGGAGGCCCTTCTGCCAACGGGCAATGCTCTCCTTGAGCTGGGGCAGGGAGAAGTCTTTGGGCTCCCACTTGTTGCCGGTGTGGTCCAGCACCATCTGCTCAAACTGGAACACCATGCTGAACACGGTGCCGTCGGGGGCACTGTACTGGCGGGCCCGGTCGAGGTTGGCGCCCCAGGCCTCGCCCACCGTCACCAGGTTGGCTCCGCCCCAGGTCTCCCGGTTCAGTTCCCGCAGAAACTCCATCAGATGGGGGCCGTTGGCGGTGATTTTGCGGTCGGGCTCCTTGGCCACCTGGTCGATGACGTCCAGGCGGAAGCCCTCCACCCCTTCCTCCATCCAGAACCGGATCATCCGGTACAGTTCCTGCCGGACGGCGGGGTTAAACCAGTTCAGGTCGGGCTGCTGGGGGGCGAACTGATGGAAGTAATACTGTCCCACCGCCGGCACATAGGTCCAGGCCGGCCCGCCGAAGGCGGCCCGCATGTCGTTGGGCAGGACTCCCGGCTCGCCGTCCCGCCAGACGTAGTAGTCGTGGCAGGGGTTGTCCCGGCTCTGGCAGGCCGCCTGGAACCAGCGGTGCTGGTCGCTGGTGTGGTTCAGCACCAGGTCCAGCAGAATGCCGATGCCCCGGGCCTTGGCCTCCCGGATCAGGGTGCGCATATCGTCCAGGCTGCCGAACATGGGGTCGATGGCCTGATAGTCGGCCACGTCATAGCCGTTGTCGGCCTGGGGGGAGGCGAACACCGGGCACAGCCACAGGGCGTCCACACCCAGTTTCTGGAGATAGTCCAGCCGGGAGAGGATGCCGGGCAGGTCGCCGATGCCGTCCCCGTTGGAGTCCTGAAAGCTCTTGGGATAAATCTGGTAGATGACAGCTTGTTTCCACCAGTCTTTTTTGCTGAAATCCATCATAGGGAAAAACCTCCTTGTTGTGGATGGGATGGGCGCTCAGGCCCGGCGGATCAGGATGCCGCCGGGGGCCAGGACGCCGCCGTCCCAGCCGCGGCAGAACAGTTCCTCACCGCCCGGGGCCAGGGGCTGGGGCTGGTTGCCGGCGTTGAGGCAGATTTCCAGCGCCTCGGCCGGATTGCCCCGGCGGTAGCGGACCAGACGCCCGGGGCCGGGGTCAAAGACGATCTCCCGGCCCTGGAGGGCGGGTTCCTGCCGGCGCAGGGCGATGAGGGCCTGCAGGGCGTCGTGGCTGGCCTTGCCGGCGGGGGTGTCCAGCTCCTCCCAGGGCATGCACCGGCGGCAGTCGGGGTCGGGTCCGCCCTCCATTTCCAGCTCGGTGCCGTAGTAGATGCAGGGGCTGCCGGGCAGGGTGAACAGGGCCGCCAGCTGCTGCCAGAAATCCGCCTCCGAGGCGGCGCGGGTCCGCAGCCGGATGGTGTCGTGGGAGTCCAGCAGGGTGAACTGGGCGGTGTCCACCTGGGGCGGGTAGGCCGCCAGGCACTGGCCCACATCCCAGCCGAAGGCCTCGGCGGGGAGGGCGTCGTCCTCAAAGAAGCGGCGCAGGGCGCTCTGGAGGGGATAGTGCATGACGGCGTCGTACTCGTCCCCCTCCAGCCAGGGGGAGGCGTCGTGCCAGATCTCGCCCAGCAGGTACAGGTCGGGCTTGAGGGCCTTGAGCCGGGCCCGCAGTTTGCGGAGGAAGGCGTGGGAAATCTCGTTGCCCACGTCAAAGCGGATGGCGTCGATGTCGTACCGGCGGACCCAGTTCTCGCACAGGGTGATGAAGTACTCCTGCACTTCCGGCTCGTTGGTGTTGAGCTTGGGCATGCCGCCGTGGAAGGCAAAGGAGAAATACCGGCCATCCCGGGTGTCCCCCTCGGTGAAGGGCCACTGACGGACAAAGAACCACTTCCAGTAGGGGGACTGGGGGCCGTGCTCCACCACATCCCGCCAGGGGGCAAAGCCGGGGCCGCAGTGGTTGAACACGGCATCCAGCATCACCCGGATGCCGTTCTGATGGGCGGCGCGGACCAGGCGGGACAGGTCCGCCTCGGCGCCGAAATCGGGGTCGATGCGGGTGTAGTCGGCGGTGTCGTATTTGTGGATGCTGGGGGAGGCGAAAAGGGGGGTCAGGTAAAGGCCGCCGATGCCCAGCCGGGCCAGGTAGGGCAGTTTGGAGGTGATGCCCGCCAGATCTCCGCCGAAGCGGTCGGCGTTGGTGACCGGCCCCCGCCGCCAGGGCAGGGCCCCAGGCCGGCCGCTGCCGCCCCGGCAGAACCGGTCGGGGAAGATCTGATACCAGACGGTATGGCGGACCCAGTCGGGGGGCGCGATGTAGTCGGCGGGGTTCATCCAGGGCATGGTGAAGCACTGGACCCGGTTGTCCAGCTGGAGGAAGGGCCGCAGCCCGTCCTCATAGTAATACCAGCACTCCTCCCCCTGATGCACCGCGAAGCAGTAGCGCAGACGGCGGTAGGGCGGGCGGAGGGTGGTAGTCCACAGCTGGTGATGTTCCAGGGTGAAGGCGGGGGACATGGGGGCCCGGCGGCCCTGCCAGGCGGCCTCGCCGCCGGCGATGCCGCCCTCATAGGGGTCGGCGTAAATCAATTCCACCGCGTCGGCATCCCGGCCGGTGCGCAGGGTAATCTGAAGGGTTTCCTGGTCCAGGGCACAGCACATGGGGGTGCGGGCCTGATGGGTGATGGCAGCCAGATTCATAGATGGCGTTGCCTCCTTGTCGTGATGGGAAAATGGGCGTACAGCCTTAGTTTACTCCTGGGCCCAGCCGTTGTCCAGACCCGCGGCGGCGGGGCGTTCCAGCGCCTCGCAGACCCGCAGCATCTCGCCCACGCTCCAGGCCTGGGCGAAGCACCCGCGGGAGGGTCCCGGCGCGGCGCCGTCATAGATTTCGGGCAGCTGGCCCAGGCATCCCTCCCGCAGGGCGGGGACCAGGGCGTCCAGATCCCGGCTCACCCGGCGGCAGATGTCGGGGCCGAAATTCCCCAGCCGCAGCTCAGCCAGATAATACCCGCCCAGGGGGAAGGGCCAGACGGTGCCCTGATGATAGGCCAGGTCCCGCACCTTCTGGGGGCCGCCGTAGACAGGGTGGAAATTGGGATCGGCGGGGTCCAGGGTCCGCAGACCGCAGGGGGTCCACAGGGCCCGGCGGACGCTGCGCACCACCCCTTCCGCCTGGGAGCGGGTGAGGGGAGTGAAGGGCATGGACACCGCCCAGATCTGGTTGCACCGCAGCTGGGTGTCGGCCTCGGAGGGCACATCCCCGATGACGTCCCGCAGCCGCTGCTGGTCCGGCATCCAGAAGCTGCGGCGGAAGATCTCGCCCACCCGGTCGGCCAGGGCGTCATAGGATGCGCCCTCGGCGCCGGTCAGGGGCGCCAGCCGGGCCATGATCCGGAGGGCGTTGTACCAGTAGGCGTTGACTTCCACCGGCTTGCCGTGGCGGGGAGTGGGAAGGATTTCCCCGATCCGCACGTCCATCCAGGTCACCTGGTCCAGGCCCTGGCCGGCGCAGATGAGGCCGTCGGCGTCCATGTGGATGCCGTGGAGGGTGCCGGCCTGATACCGCTCTACAATGCGGGCGGCACAGGGCCAGACCTCCCGGACAAAGGCGTCGTCCCCGGTGCGGACGTGGTACAGCCACAGGCAGTTGATGAACAGCAGGGCGGCGTCCACCGTGTTGTACTGGGGCGGGGCGTCCTGGTCGGGGAAGAGGTTGGGCAGCAGGCCGTCCCGCTCGTTTTCGGCAAAGGTGCGCAGGATGCTTTTGGCATCCTCCCACCGGCCGGTGGAGAGGGTGCAGCCGGGCAGGGCGATCATGGTATCCCGTCCCCAGTCGGTGAAGAAGGGGTAACCGGCGATGATGGTCTTGCCGCCGGTGGAGGCCCGATCCACCACAAAGGCATCGGCGGCCTCCGAGAGAACCTTGCCCAGAGGGCTGTGGAGCCCGGCAGCCGCGGCCTGGGCCTTGCGGCGGCGGGCCTGGCCCGAGAGAACCGCGTCGGCTTTGGGCGGCCGGGACTCGGTGCTGAATACCACGGCGGCCTCCCGGGTCTCGCCGGGGGCGGCCTCAAACAGGAAGCGGCCCGCTGCGCCGCACAGGCCGGTGGGGGTGCGGCCGTCGGGGGCGTCGTGGCGGAAGAACAGGGTCTCAAACTGAGGCGCTTCCAGGGCCTCGGCCCGGCCTCCTTCCACCGAGAAATACAGGTCCATTCCGCCGCTGGACACCCGATCGGCCTGCCAGTCGAACATGCGGCGGCGGGTCATCTTGCCCCCTTTGGGCACAAAGCGCAGCCAGGGGGTGACGGTCAGGGCGCAGGGGGAGGCGGAGCCGTTTTCAATGGTGTAGCGGACCGCCGCCGTGTTGGCGCCGTACTGGATGGCCACCCGGCGGGTGACCCGGACGCCCGCCGCCTCATAGACCCAGCAGGGGCCCTCGGCGTCCATCAGGATCAGATGCCGCCAGCCGTCCTCGGCGGGGGCGCCGGCTTTGTCCTGGGTAGAGAGCCAGAGGCGCTGGCCGCCTGCGTCCAGCTGTTCGGACAGGCGGTGGACCAGGTCAAAACGGGCAGCGGGGGCCCGCAGGCAGGCCATCAGAAAGGCGTGGTCGTTGCGGGTGGCCGAGAAGGCCGCCGACAGGGAACAGTAGCCGCCCAGGCTGTTGGCCAGCAAAAAACAGTTCTGCTGGGCGTTTTCGCCGGCAAAGTCCTGCCGGCCAAAGAGAAAGTCCATAGCAATGTACTCCTTAATCCAGTGATGTCCGGCCCAGAATCAGGGCGCCGGAGGTGGGCAGCTGGGCCAGGCCGTCCAGCAGGACGGGGGACTGGTCCTGCCAGCAGGTGCTGCGGCCCTCGTCGGCCAGCAGCTGCCACCGGCCCTCGGGCAGGGCGGCGGGACGGATGCGGTCGGATGCGTTGTAGAACAGCAGCAGCTGATCCCACCGGCTGGCGGGGCCGCTGTTGTCCAGCAGGAAGGCCGCGCACAGGCGGCTGGGCCGCCAGGAGGCCAGAAGCCGGTTCCGGGCCTGCTCGGTCTTGTCCCACAGGGCGGGCAGATGCTGGCGCAGGGCCATCAGGCCCCGGTAATATTCCTCCAGCTCATGCCAGGGCCCCGACCAGGCCCGGGTCCAGTCCAGCTGGTTGAGCCGGGCGGGGGCGTTGTAGCTGTCCTGCAGGCCCTGTTTGGTGCGGCCGAATTCCTCGCCCGCCAGCAGGAACAGGCGGCCCTGACAGCCAAAGCAGAAGGCTGCCGCCAGCCGGTTGGCCTGCAGTACCTCGGGGGTGGGGGTGTCAAAACTTCGGGTGGGGTCCATGGTGATGACCAGCTTGTCCCACAGGGTCCAGTCGTCGTGGCTGGACAGGTAGGTGATGGTCTGGGAGGGGGTCCGCACCGCGAACCGGCCGCCCTTCACCCCGGCCCAGCCGGTGACGGCGGCGCTCAGGTCGGCCAGCCGGGCCGAGCCGCCGTTGACAAAGCCGGGACGCTCGGCGTGGAGGATATGGCCCTTGACCAGGTCCCGGGTGGCGTCGCAGAAGGCGCCGATGTTTTCATCCAGGGTGGGCAGGGCCCGCTTGCCGGCGGGGACCGCCTTCCGGTGCATGGGGCTGCGGCCGGCGCTCCAGGGCTCGCCGAACAGCAGTTTTTCGCCGCGGCCGTATTCCTCGTCCAGGGCGGCACGAATCCGCTCCATCAGGCCGGTGTCCAGCAAGCCCATCAGGTCGAACCGGAAGCCGTCCATGTGGTATTCCCGGGCCCAGTACAGCACCGATTCCAGGATATACCGCCCGCACATGCTCCGCTCGCTGGCCAGGTCGTTGCCGCAGCCCGAGCCGGCGGCGGGGCTGCCGTCGGGGTTCTGGCGGTAGAAGTACCAGGGCTCGGTCCGCCACAGCCAGGAATCCAGCTTGTAGGTGTGGTTGTACACCACGTCCATGATGACCCGGAAGCCGCTGCGGTGGAGGGCCTGGACCGCCTCTTTCAGTTCCCGGATGCGGACGGCGCCGTCGCAGGGGTCGGAGGCGTAGCTGCCCTCGGGGACGTTGTAGTTCACCGGGTCATAGCCCCAGTTGAAGGCCTCGGGATCGCTCTCGGGCACCGAACCATAGTCGTACACCGGCATCAGCTGCACATGGGTGATGCCCAGCCGCTTGAGGTAGTCCAGACAGGTGGGGTGGACCCCGTCGCCGTCCAGGGTGGTGCCGGTGAGGGTCAGGGCCTTGTACTTGCCCCGCAGTTCCTCGGGGACGCCGCTGTGGACGTCGTGGGAAAAGTCCTTGACGTGGACCTCCCAGATGATGTCCTCGGGATGGCGGGCCGGGGGCTGGTCGGCGGCCCAGCCCTCGGGGTCGGTGCGGCGCAGGTCGATGACCATGCTGCGGAACCCATCCCGGCCGCAGGCCCGGGCCCAGGGATCGGCGGTCTGCCGGGTGACCCCCTCGCTGTCGGTGACGGCGTAGTCGTAATAGCGGCCGTCCAGGTTGCCCTCCACCTCGGTCTGCCAGACCCCGCGCTCGCCCCGGACCAGGTCGATCATCAGGGTGCTGTCCCCGGCGTCGCCGTCCTCGTACAGGGACAGGGTCACCTTGCGGGCGGTGGGGGCCCAGAGGGCAAAGCGGGTGGACCGGGCCGTCCACAGGGCCCCCAGGGGGGCGTCGGTGTGGAACTGGACTTCAAATGCCTTGGAATCGTACATTTTGCGGCGTGCGGCCGCGGTTTGGGTTTCAGTCTGCATGAAAGCTCCTTCGGTCTGTCAAAAGGACAGCAGCCGCCAGATATGGGGGTCTGACGGCTGCTGCGTGGGTTGGGACTTGGGGGAAATGCGCTCAGAGAATACCGATCAGCCCTTGACCGCGCCGGCCATGCCGTTGACGTAGTATTTCTGCAGTTTCAGGAACAGGATCGCAATGGGAATCGAGATCAGCACGGCGCCGGCCGCGAAGCAGGTGTACCAGTTGTCAATGTACTCCTTCTCCAGCATCTTCCACAGGCCGATGGCCACCGTGTACTGGTCGGAGTTGGCGCGGCAGATCACCTTGGCGAAGATGAAGTCCACCCAGGGTCCGATGAACGAGGTCAGGACGGTGTAGATGACGATGGGCTTGGACAGGGGCAGGGTGATCTTGGTGAAGATCTGCCAGCGGGTGCAGCCATCCAGCAGGGCGGCTTCGTCCAGCGCCATGGGGATGGTGTCAAAGAAGCCCTTGGTGATCTGGAAGCCCAGGGCCGCGCCGCCCGAATAGCACAGGATCAGGGCCAGACGGACGTTGTTGCCCTCGGTGAGGCCCACCGCCTTCAGGATGAAGTAGACGGCCACCATGGACATGAAGCCGGGGAACAGGCCCAGAATCATGGCCATGTTCATGTAGGGCTTGCGCATTTTGAACCGCAGCCGGGACAGGCAGTAGGAGGCCGACAGCAGGAAGAAGGCGGACAAAATGCAGGAGCAGACGGCGATGAACAGGGTGTTCATGAACATCTGGGGGAAGTTGAGGATGCTGGTGTCGGTGAACAGCTTGATGTAGTTGTCCAGGGTGTAGGACTTGGGGAAGAAGGTGGAGACGTAGCTGCCTTTCTCGGCGCGGAAGCTGGTCAGCACCACCCACAGGACCGGGAACAGCCAGATCACCGCCAGGATGGACAGGACCACATAGACAATGGCGTTGTTGCGGGCCTTGATGCGCTTGGCGCTGGCCTGTTTTTGATTGGAACTCATGCTCAGAAGCCTCCTTCTTCACGGTAGGACTTGCTGCGGCGATAGGTCAGCAGCGAGCCAATGGCCAGGATGATAAAGGTCAGAATGCCGACGACGGCGCCCACGTTGTAGTACTGCTTGTCGATGGTCAGCTTGTACAGCCAGGTGACCAGCAGGTCGGTGCTGCCGGCGGTGGAGGCCAGGTCGGTGACGGGGTCGCCGCCCGACAGCAGATAGATGACGTTGAAGTTGTTGACGTTGCCGGCGAAGGTGGCGATCAGATAGGGGGTGGTGACGTAGAACATGTAGGGCAGGGTAATGCGGAAGAAGGTCTGCACCGAGTTGGCGCCGTCCACCGTGGCGGCCTCATAGAGGTCGGTGGGGATGTTCTGGAGCACGCCGGTGAGCTGGAGCAGGGTGTAGGGGACGCCCACCCAGATGTTGATGAGGATGACGGTGACCCGGGCCCAAGTGGGATCGGTGAAGAAGGGAAGGCTGGTGCCCTCGGCGATGAAGCCCAGCTGGCGCAGCAGGACGTTGACGGCGCCCTCGGGCTGGAGCATGGTGCGCATGATCAGCAGGGAGACGAACATGGGCACTGCGCAGGGCAGCACGAAGCAGAAGCGCCAGAAGCCCTTGAACTTGGTTTCCTTGCGGTTGATGACGATGGCCAGGATCATGCCGGCGAAGTAGTTGGTGAAGGTGGCGAAGAAGGCCCAGACCAGGGTCCAGCCCAGGACCCGCCAGAAGGTGGAGCCCAGAACCGAGTTGGAGTCAAACAGGGTGCGGAAGTTGTCCAGGCCCACCCAGTCGAACAGGACCAGATGGTTGCCGATCTTGCTGTAGTTGGTGAAGGCCATGCAGATCATAAAGACCAGGGGCAGGATGGTCAGCACCGTGATGAAGAACATGGAGGGGGTCATCAGGAGGCGGTAGAGGTTGGAGTCCAGCAGCTCCTTCAGATCCTCGGTGAAGGTGTTGATGTGCTTGCCGGCTTTGGCCATGCACTCGGCGTGGTAGGCGCTCTTGAGGGTGCCGCGCCAGATCCAGAACACCAGGCCGGTGATGAAGAGGGTGGCCAGGCCGTACAGGAGCAGCAGGATGGACTGGTCGCCCTGGGTGTACTCAAAAATTTGCAGTTCCTCGTTCCAGTACTCCTGCTGTTCCACGCTGCCCAGGCCCACCAGCATGGACAGGTTATAGAAGCCCTAGGTGAACATAAAGACCAGATAGGCTACTTCCACCGCCAGGAACAGCAGGCCCTTGACCACCTGTCCGTGGACGATGTTGCCCAGGCCCATGACCAGGGCCGAGAGCTTGGTCTCGATGCCGCCGTCTTTCAAAGCTGCCGTGCAGGTGCAGGGGTTTTCGGCCACATAGGCACGGCGCAGTTTCAATGCGCTTGTCGCGTTCATCCTCGATTCCTCCCTTTCCTTACGAGATGCCGTTGCTGTTCATGGCGTCGTTCATGGCGATGGTCTGTTCCGCGGCGTTTTCGTGGGTGACGGTTCCGCTGCGGATGCCCTTGCCCAGGTTCTCCACGGGGGTCCAGCAGTTGCTCATGGAGGCCACGAAGGGCTGCAGAACCGAGGTGTTGTCGAAGGTGTCGTTCTGGGCGGCCACCACCAGGTCGCTGGCGATGGCGGGGTCGGCCAGCAGCTCGGTGTTGCAGGGGATCACGTTGCGCAGTTCATAGTGGAGCTGCTGGGCCTCGGCGGAGCCCAGATAGATGGCCAGCTCGATGGCCTGCACCATGTACTTGCTGTGGGAGTTGACGCCGATGGCCTTGCTGCCGGCGTAGGCGTACATCTGTTTCTCCTCGCCGTTCAGGGTGTAGGTGGGCAGGGCGGCCACACCCATATTCTCGCCCAGGATCTCCTTGATGGAGGCCGCATCCCAGGAGCCGCTGAACATGGCGTTGATGCTGCCGTCGCGCAGGCCCGCAATGCCCGAGCCGTCGGCATCCACCACGAAGTTGGGGTGATTGTACAGGTCGATCAGGTAGTTGGTGACCTCCACGGCGTTCTCGCCGCCGAAGTCGGCGCCCAGCTCTTCCTGGGTGCCGTCACCGAACAGGGTGCAGCCGTTGCCGAAGTAGAAGGCCGGCAGGTACCAGGAGTTGGTGAAGGGGAAGCTGACCACGCCCTTCTCCAGCATGGTGTCCAGGTTCTTCACGTCCTCCTCCGAAAAGACCCGCTTGTCATAATACATGTACCAGGTGTTGGTGGTAAAGGGGACGGCGTACAGGTAGTCGTCCAGGGTCAGAGAGTCCAGCAAAGCGTCGCTGTTGGTGGACTTGATCTGATCGGCGTATTTGCCGCCAAACTTGGCCGGAGCGCCCGCATCGGTCAGGTTGGTCAAAACGTCGTTGGTGAACATAAACACGTCGGCGCTGGCCTCGGGGTCCTGGGAGATGGTGGTGCCGGCGCTGGTCTCATCCACAACGCCGTAGACAAAGGTGATGTCCCACTCGGGGTGAAGCTCGGCAAACCGCTCGCAGCAGGTCTGGAGCCACTGGCCGCTGTCTTTGGACTGGTCCTCGGACGGACTCCAGACCATAAGCCGAACCTCTTCGCTCGCGCCGCTTTGTTGGCTGGAGCAGCCGGTCAGCAAACCCAGCATGGTGGCCCCTGCCAGCAACAGGGCAAGGGCTGCGGACAATTTTTTGCGCATGTGGCAATTCCTCCTATCGTGTAGTATGGCCGTGTGAACCAAAATGCGAAAGTTTCGTAATGTTTCGCTCTGGGATAAATATAAACCTGTTTTAGCGAAGAATCAAGTCTTTTTTGATGGTTCGTGAATAATTTGTGAAGGTTACACAACAAAAGTGTCTGACTTTATGGTGATATGACAAAACGAAGTATACCGGTTGAAACTCTCGAAACTTTTTTAAAGGTTTCGACATTTGCCTTTTTGGCATGGAAAAGGTATAATAAAAGCCATATTGGCATAGAAGGAAGGTGCCGGCCGGGATGGTCACAATGGATGATATCGCAAAGAAAGTGGGCGTCTCCAAGGGGACCGTATCCAAGGCGCTGAACGGCGCGCCCGACGTCAGCGACGCGCTGCGCAAGACCATCCTGGAGACAGCGGTGGCCCTGGGCTATACCCGGGCCCGCCGCGGCGCGGTGCGGAGCCTGTGTATCCTGATCGAGAACATGAGCTGCAGCAAACCGGAGGATTTCGGCACCGATATCGTCACCGGCTTCCGCCAGATGGCGGAGCCCTCGGGCTATGGCGTGCGGGTGGTGGAGCTGACCAAAGAGCTGCAGCAGTCGGTGCCTTACGATACCTTCATGCTGCGGGAGGGATATCTGGGGGCCCTGGTTCTGGGCATGAGCCTGAACGACCCCTGGATGAAGGAATTTCCCCGCAGCCGCACCCCGGCGGTGCTGTACGACAACCTGATCCTGGGCAACCCCACCGTGGCCACCCTGGGCATCGACAACAACGAGGCCATCGGCCAGGCGGTAGAGGCCCTGTACGGCATGGGACACCGGAAAATCGGCTACCTGAGCGGGGCGCTGGGCTCCCACATCACCCAGGTGCGGTACCGCAGCTTCTTCTATGAGCTGAACCGCCGCAAGCTGCCCAGCTCCAAGAGCCTGGCGGGATACTCCTATTACTTCTCCGAGTGCCTGGACAATCACCTGCCCCGGCTGCTGGACCAGGGGGTTACCGCCATCCTGTGCAGCTCGGACCTGCTGGCCCATACGGTGCTGATCCGCTGCCAGGAACTGGGCATCGACGTGCCCCGGCGGCTGAGCATTGTGGGCTTTGACGACCTGCCTTTCTGCGCCCACACCGCCCCGCCCCTCACCACCATCCGCCAGGATCGGCTCCAGATCGGCAAGAGCGGCTATTACGCCCTGGACAGCCTGATGAACGGGGTGCCCATCAGCAGCCTGCTGCTTCACGGCCAGCTGATTCTCCGGGGCTCCACCGGCCCCGCCCCCAAACTGCCCCGGAACCGATGAAAACACAAAGCCCCCGCCCTCCGGAAAGCCTCTCGGGGGCGTTTTTGTGTCCGGAGATGCAAGCGGAAGGAATGCGCAAGCGCTGGACAGAATGCGGATGTGAGATGAAAAAGCGCGTACAGAAAAGAAAAAGCGCGCACCCTGTCGGGAAATGTGACAGGATTATGAAGAAAGAATTAACTTTAGCACTCTATGCTTGACAGTGCTAAAAATGCGTGCTATACTAAGGCCGTGGTCAGGAGGAAGGGCCCCGGGGGAAACCAAAGAACCCCGGCAAGGGCCTTCCCGCCCTGAGAATTTCAGATGATATACCAGCCCCTGAGGGCTGTGATAGGAGGTTTGACTTATGTTACTGCCTGCTGTTTTTCATGAGAATTTGTTCGATGACTGGTTTGATCCGTTCTTCAGCGATATGGAGCGGGAGCTGAACCGCGATACCCGCAACACCTTCGGCAAGCGGGCATCCAACATGATGAAAACCGACGTGAAGGAAGTCGAGAACGGTTATGAGATGGATGTGGACCTGCCCGGCTGCAAGAAGGAGAACGTCAAGATGCAGCTGCAGGACGGTTATCTGACCATCCAGGCCGTCCGCAGCCACACCACCGGCAACGAAGGCCAGAATGGCCGCTACGTCCGCCGCGAGACCTTCTCGGGCACCTGCACCCGCAGCTTCTATGTGGGCGAGGAGATCAAGAAGGAGGACATCCACGCCAAGTTTGAGGATGGTGTCCTGAAGATCACCCTGCCCCGTCCTGAGGTCAAGAAGCAGCTGCCCAAGCCCAACAGCAACCTGATCGACATTGAGTAAGGCCCGCAGGGCTCCACCAAAGAACCATCCGCCCCCGGAAGGCATCCAGCCCTCCGGGGGCTTTTGTTGTCTGTGAATGGAGGGCGCGCCTCTGCATCCGGGCATAGAAAAACCCGCCTGCGGCGCGGGGCCGGACAGGCGGGGGAGGAGCATTTTTTAAGACTTACAGCTTGGTGCCGGTCAGCAGCTCGTAGGCCTCCAGGTACTTGTCGATGGTCTTGTCGATGACGTCCTGGGGCAGCAGGTAGTCGCTGTCGGGATTGGCCTTCAGCCAGTCGCGGACAAACTGCTTGTCGAACGAGGGCTGGCCGTGGCCCGGCTCATAGCCCTCCAGGGGCCAGAAGCGGGAAGAATCGGGGGTGAGCATCTCGTCGCCCAGCACCACGTTGCCGGCCTCGTCCAGGCCGAACTCAAACTTGGTGTCGGCAATGATGATGCCGCGGCTCAGTGCGTAGTCGGCGCACTTCTTGTACAGGGCGATGGTGTAATCACGCAGCTTGGCGGCGTACTCCTCGCCCTTGCCGGGGAAGTGCTTCTCCAGCACGGTGATGCTCTGCTCGTAGGAGATGTTCTCGTCGTGGTCGCCCAGGTCGGCCTTGGTGCTGGGGGTGTAGATGGGCTCGGGCAGCTTGTCCGACTCCTTCAGGCCCTCGGGCAGGGTGATGCCGCAGACCTTGCCGGTCTTCTGGTAGCTGGCCCAGCCGCTGCCGGTGATGTAGCCGCGGACGATGCACTCGATGGGCAGCATGGTCAGCTTGCGGCAGAGCATGCTGTTGCCCTCGAACTGGGGCTGACGGAAGAACTCGGGCATATCGGCGGTGTTGACCGAGATCATGTGGTTGGGCAGCAGGTCCTTGGTGTAGTCGAACCAGAATTTGCTCATCTGGGTCAGGACGGTGCCCTTCTTAGTGATCTTGTTCTTCAGGATCACGTCAAAGGCGGAAATGCGGTCGGTCGCAACCATCACCAGGGCGTCGCCCACGTCGTAAATCTCGCGGACCTTGCCCTCTTTGAAAGGCTTGTATTCAGTCATCGAAAAACACTCCTTCTTCTTCCAAGCGGCCGCCGGGGCCGCGATCTTTCTTACGGCCTTATTGTATCATATCTGCCCCGGTTTGACTACCGCCAGAACGGTGGAGTTGCTGCCCGGTTGGGTGTGAATTCTGGTGAAAACTGCAAAAAAGCCGCCCTTTTGGACGGCTTTTTTTGCGAATAAGTATGACTTTGCTGGCTTTGGGCAGTCGGCGAAGGGGGGTCAGTTGAGGGCGCGGAAACCCTTGCCGATGATCTCGCTGGAGTTGACGATGGTGATGAACGCGTGGTTGTCATTGGTCCGCAGGAAGTTGCGCAGGCGGGCGGCCTCGCGGCGGGTCAGGACGGTGATGATGACGGTCAGGTCCTTGCCGGTGTAGGCACCCTGGGCGTCCTCCACGGTGGCCGAGCGGTGCAGGTCGTCCAGAATGAAGTCGATGATGTCCTCGGGGTTGGAGGTGACCACCGTGCACACCTTGCGCTGGTTGATGTTTTCAATGACGCCGTCCACCACAAAGGACTTGCCGATCAGGCCCAGGATACAGTACAGGCCGGTGGACACGCCGAAGATGGCGGCTGCGCCAATGATAATCAGCACGTCGCTGACCATCAGGGCGGTGCCGATGTTCAGGGATGAATGCTTGGTAAGGATCAGGGCAACAATATCGGTACCGCCGGTGGAGGCGCCGATGTTGAAGACAATGGCGGCGCCGATGGCGGGCAGCAGCACGGCGAAGATCAGTTCCAGCAGCTTGTCGTCGGTGAAGGGATGGGGCATGGGCCAGATGGCCTCGCACAAAGAAACGTAAAAGGACAGGGCAAAGGAAGAGAACACCGTCCAGCCCATGCAGCTGATGCCCAGGAACACAAAGCCCAGAACCACCAGGATCAGGTTCAGCACCCACATGAAAAAGCCCACGTTGAACTGGGGGAACAAAGCCGACAGCAGCACCGACAGGCCCGATGTGCCGCCGAAGGCGAAGTGGTTGGGGGTCTTGAACCAGACAATGCCCAGGGCCGTCAGGATGAGGCCCAGGTTCAGCAGAACAAAAAAGCGGAAGTTTGCAATCAGTTTTTCCTTTTTAAAAGCGTCTTTGACTAGATCCATCATAATTTTGTTTCCTCGTTGCACAGTGCTTTCCAAAGCACAGAAAATTTCACACCATGCAGAACTATACGATACTTCATGGCGGATGTCAAGCATTCTGCACGAATTACCGGCAGAAAAAAACCGGGCGGTGAATCAAAAGAGAAAACTGGGTCCGTCCTTCTTGCAGGAAAGCTGAAAATGTTGTATGATATACCATTATAAGGGTGTGTCTGCAACACACTCAGCGGGAAAGCGGCCTGGCGTGCACCAAAAGCATGCACGGGCAGCTTTCTCTGTGGTTTTTTGGGCTGGAAGGCCGGTATTCCACGGGCCGCGGCGGCCGGGTGGAAAAACAGCCCGCACCCCGCGGCAGACAGCCGGGGAACCTTTTCCCGCCGGCCTATTTTCCCGCAGACGTTCCGCGGCGCAGCCTGCGCCGGAGGGACGATATCCGAGCAGCGAGCAGTATGAGGGAGAACTGTATTATGGCAGACAAAAACTTTTTGACCGATATCATCGACGCCGACCTGGCCGAAGGCAAGGTCAGCGAGGTCCACACCCGGTTCCCGCCGGAGCCCAACGGCTACCTGCACATCGGCAGCGCCAAGGCGATCTATATCAACTGGTCCATCGCCAAGGCCTACGGCGGCAAATTCAACCTGCGCCTGGACGACACCAACCCCGCCCGTGAGGACGTGGAGTACGTCAACAGCATCCTGGAGGACCTGCACTGGCTGGGCGCCGATCCCAACGGCGGCATCTTCTACGGCAGCGACTACTTTGAGCAGTGCTACGCCTACGCCGAGAAGCTGATCCTGGAGGGCAAGGCCTACGTGGACGACCTGACCCGGGACGAGATGCGGGAGTACCGCGGCACCGACGCCGGCAAGCCCAGCCGTCCCTCGCCCTGGCGTGACCGCACCTCCGAGGAGAACCTGGACCTGTTCCGCCGGATGCGGGCCGGTGAGTTCAAGGAGGGCGAAAAGACCCTGCGGGCCAAGATCGACCTGGCCAGCCCCAACATGAATATGCGTGACCCGGCCATCTACCGCATCAAGTACGAGAGCCATCACCGCCAGGGGGACAAGTGGTGCATCTACCCCATGTACGACTTTGCCCACCCCATTCAGGACGCCATCGAGGGGATCACCCACAGCATGTGCAGCCTGGAGTTTGAGAACCACCGCCCCCTGTACGAGTGGGTCATCACCAACATCTTTGGCACCGAGTTCCCCAAACAGCGGGAGTTCGCCCGCCTGAACATGACCAATACCGTCATGAGCAAGCGCTACCTGCGTGAGCTGGTGGAGCTGGGCATTGTGGACGGCTGGGACGATCCCCGGATGCCCACCCTCTGCGGCCTGCGCCGCCGCGGCTATACCCCCTCCTCCATCTTCACCTTTGTGCGGGAGGCCGGCATCGCCAAGTGTGACAACCTGATCGACATGCGCCAGCTGGAGGCCTGCGTCCGCAGCGAGCTGGACCTGAACGCACAGCGCCGTGTGGCGGTGCTGCACCCGGTCAAGCTGATTGTGGACAACTACCCCGAGGACAAGACCGAGACCTTTGCCCTGGCCAACAACCCCAACCGGGAGGCCAACGACAGCTCCACCCGTGAGGTGACCTTCAGCCGTGAGGTCTGGATCGAGTCGGAGGACTTCGCAGAGGTGCCGCCTCCCAAGTTCAAGCGCCTGACCATCGGCAGCGAAGTCCGCCTGATGGGCGCCTATATCGTCCGGTGCACCGGCGTGGACAAGGATGCCGAGGGCAACGTCACCGCCATCCACTGCACCGCCGACCTGGAGACCGGCTGCGGCAACCCCGCTGACGGCCGCAAGGTCAAGGGCACCATCCACTGGGTCAGCACCGCCCACTGCATCGAGGCTGAGATCCGCCTGTACGACAAGCTGTTCACCCGCGAGAACATGAACAACCTCCCCGAGGGCACCAGCTACCGGGATTTCCTGAACCAGGACAGCGTCACCGTCTGCTCCGGCTGCAAGCTGGAGATGGCTCTGGCCGACGCCAAGCCGGGGGACAAGTTCCAGTTTGTCCGCAACGGCTTCTTCACCCCCGATTCCAAGCACCCCGGCGTCTTTAACCGGGTGGTCACCCTGCGGGACAGCTTCAAGCCCGCCAAGCCGGTGGAATGCCCCCAGTGATCCAATTCAAACCATGAGGAAAGGAGGGCCTTGCCACAATGCCGAAACGGTTTTTGCGCAATGCTCTGCTGATGGCTGTCGTCACCGTTCTGATGGCGCTCAGCCTGGTGTTCTATATCCACAACACGAACCCGCTGCCCGGCGGCGAAAACCCCAACAACGTCTTGCTGCTGGATGGGGTGTACACCTCGGTGCAGCAGGGCTACCTCAGTGAGGTGACCGTCACCGTCACCATCTCCAGCGGGATGGTGTCGGATGTCCAGGTGGATGCCTCGGGCGAGACCCCCGCTCTGGGCGGCGTGGCCGCTGCCCAGCTGGCCACTGCTCTGACCGAGGCCGGCTCCTCTGCCAACGTGGACGTGGTGTCCGGCAGCACCTACACCAGCGAGGCGGTTCTCGCCGGTATGGATGACTGTCTGGCCCAGGCTGCGGGCTGATTCACAGGAAAAAAGCGCTTCCCGGCGGCAACACGCCGCGGGAGCGCTTTGTTTTGAAGGGAGGCATCCATGCGGTATACCTTTGATTATACGGTGCAGCCCGACGGCACAGCGGCCCTGGCCCGGGCCTATGGGGAGGAACCCATCCTCACCCTGCCCGAGGCTCTGCCCGGCCCCGAGGGGCAGCTTCTGCCCCTGGCCCGGCTGGGAGGCTACTGCTTTGCGGGAACCGTCCGGGACCGGATGCCGGGACAGCTGCTCCGCTGCGGGTGGGACGGCGAAGTCCGGCCGGTGTACGCCGGCCCTGCCGCCGAGTCGGAGGACCTGCACCCGGTGGCGGGGAACTTCCTGGAGGAAATCACCCTTCCGGCCTCCCTGCGGGAGGTGGGCAGCTGCGCCTTCTACAACTGCCGGGCCCTTCGCCGGATGACGGTGGGGGACGGGCCTCTGGCGGTGGGCAGCGATGTCTTTCTCAACTGCTTTGCCCTGACCGAGGTCCGGGTCTGCGCCCAGCCCGACGCCGTTACCGGCCTGTTTGCCATCGTCAACAATATTTCCAGCAACCTGCGGGCGGCTTTCCTGCCGGACGGGCCCGAAGGGGACACCGCGGCGGTGTTCCGCTACCCGGAGTACTGGGAGGACATCGAGGAGACCCCCGCCCACATTCTGCTCCACACCTTCTCGGGCCAGGGGTATCACTACCGCCAGTGCTTCCGGGACGGGCGTCTGCGCTGCGAGGAGTACGACGCCATCTTTGCCCAGGGCCACGGCGGGGATGATCCCACCTATATGGCCCTCCTCTGCCTGGATCGGCTGCGGTATCCCTGGCAGCTGGGAGAGGAGGCTGCCGGGCGTTACCGGGTCTTCCTGGCCCAGCAGGGGGCGGCGGTGGCTGCGGCCCTCATCCGGGCCCAGGACCGGGAGGCGCTGGGGGCATTGCTGGCCTTGAACGTCCTGGACGGTCCGGCCCTGGCAGCTGCCTCGGCGGCAGCCCAGCAGGCCGGAGACGCCCAGTCTGCCGCCCTGCTGGCCGATGCGGAGTACCGCGCCCGGCCCGCCCGGCCCAAACGACGTTATACATTTGATGATTTTTGAGATAAATATTCCGGGAGGTGATCTGTATGGTCCGCAAAGCACCGGTGGATTTCAACGCGCCCTTTCAGTCGGCCCGGCCCGAAACCCATGAGGAATGGCAGGCCCGGATGGGCGGCGAGGTGCTGGCTGTGCTGCGCAGCGAGCTGTACCTGGACTTCCGCTTTCTGGATCAGGCCCTGGGGGCCCTGACCCCCGTTCCCGACGAGCGGTGCGGCGTCCTGGCCACCGATGGCCAGAGCCTGTTCTACCAGCCCAGCGCCCTGCTGCGGCTCTACCGGGAAAACCCAAAATACCTCAAACGGTTATATCTTCACACAATATTCCACTGCGTATTCCGGCATCTCTGGCTGCAGGGCAGCCGGGACCCGGCTCTGTGGCATGTGGCCTGCGACCTGGCGGTGGAAAACGTCATCGACGGCCTGGGGCGCAAGAGCATCCTGCGGCCCCTGACCTACGTCCGCCGCCGGGCCTATGAGGCCCTCACCGAGGGGGGCCATGTGGCGGCGGCAGCCCCGGCCTACCGCTGGCTGCTGACCCAGACCCCTGGCGTCCAGAAACAGCTGGCCCGGGAATTCTACGCCGACGATCACCGTCTGTGGCCCAAGCCCGGCCAGCCCAACCAGCCCGCCCCGTCCCCCCAGCTCCAAAAGACCTGGCAGAAGATCGGGCGGCGGATGGAGACCGAGCTGGAGCTGAACGACAAAGAAGCCGGCGCCAACGCCGGCAATCTGGCCGAGGCGGTGAAGGCCGCCAACCGGAGCCGCAGCAGTTACCGGGATTTTCTGCGCCGGTTCTGCGTGCTGCGGGAGGAACCCCATCTGGACCCCGACACCTTTGATCTGAACTTTTACACCTACGGGCTGTCGGTCTACGGAAACATGCCCCTCATCGAGCCGGTGGAGACCCGGGAGAGCAAAAAGATCGAGGAGATCGCCCTGGTCATCGACACCAGCTATTCCACCTCGGGCGCGCTGGTGCGGAGCTTCTTGTCCGAGACTTACGCCCTGCTGAAACAGCGGGAGAGCTTTTTCCGCCGGATGAACCTCCACATCATTCAGGCCGACAACAAAGTCCAGCGGGACCATTTGGTCACCACCGAGGACGAGCTCATCGACCTGATGGATCATTTCGAGCTGGCGGGAGGCGGCGGAACCGATTTCCGCCCCGCCTTTGCCTATGTGACTCAGCTGTGCGAGGAGAAAAAGTTCCAGAACCTGCGGGGCCTGCTGTATTTCACCGACGGCAGGGGAACCTATCCCGCCCGCCGCCCGGCCTACGAGACGGCGTTCCTGTTTTTGGGGGATAAGTTCGACGACGCCAACGTGCCGCCCTGGGCCATCAAGGTGGTGCTGGACGAGGATGAGTTCACCCGGCCCGATTCGGTTCCCAGCCCGGCCGGCAGCCTGGCTGCGGCCCTGGATGAGGACCAGGACCTCTACCGTGACCTGAACAATTCGTGAGGAATCTGCCTATGAATATCAAGCGTGCAAAAGATGAGATCAAGCGGTCGGTCCGGGCCTATCTGGCCAAGGACGCCCTGGGGGAATACGCCATTCCGGCCATCCGTCAGCGGCCCATCCTGCTGATGGGCCCTCCGGGCATCGGCAAGACCCAGATTTTGGAGCAGGCCGCCCGGGAGTGCGGGGTGGCTCTGGTGGCCTACACCATCACCCACCACACCCGCCAGAGCGCCGTGGGCCTGCCCTTCATCCGCCAGAAGCACTACGGTGACCGGGATGTCTCGGTCACCGAGTACACCATGAGCGAGATCATTTCCTCCATCTATGAGAAGATGGAGACCACCGGCCTGAAAGAGGGCATCCTGTTCATCGACGAGATCAACTGCGTCTCCGAGACCCTGGCCCCCACCATGCTGCAGTTCCTGCAGTGCAAGACCTTCGGCAACCAGGCGGTGCCGGCGGGCTGGGTGATTGTGGCGGCGGGCAACCCGCCCGAGTACAACAAGTCGGTGCGGGATTTTGACATCGTCACCCTGGACCGCGTCCGCCGGATGGACATTGAGCCCGATCTTCCCGCCTGGCGGGACTACGCCCGGGCGGTGGGCATCCATGGCGCCATCCTGAGCTATCTGGAACTGCATCCCCAGAACTTCTACCAGATCAACGCCGATGTGGAGGGCACCCAGTTCGTCACCGCCCGCGGCTGGGAGGATCTGTCCAACCTGCTGGACACCTACGAATCCCTGGACCTCCAGGCCGACGAGGAAGTGATCCGGCAGTATCTGCAGCACAAGCAGATCGCCGAGGACTTCGCCTCCTACCTGGACCTGTACTATAAGTACCGGGACGACTACGGCGTGGAGGAAATCCTGGCGGGCAAGCCCCGTTCGACGGCCTTTGCCCGGCTGCTGCAGGCGCCCTTTGACGAGCGGCTGTCCCTGGTCAGCCTGATGCTGGCAGGGCTGAAATCCCGCTTTGCCGCCTCCTGCCGCCGCAACCAGGTGACCGACGACTGCTACGCCCTGCTGCGTCAGCTCAAACAGGACCTGGCTCTGCTGCCCGACGCCGAGTCCTCCGACCCGGAACGGATGCTGCAGCAGCAGATTTCGGACTATGAGGCGGAAACCGCCCGCCTGCGCACCGCCAACGCCCTGGACAAGGAAGCCCTGGCCCACCGTCTGGGGGTGGCCGCCGCCCTGCGGGAGTGGGCCGGCAAACTGCGCCGGGCCAACGCCGCCGGAACCAAGGAGGCGCTGGACCTGCTGCGCAGCTACTTTGAGGAGCTGGCCGATGAGCGGGAAAAGATCCAGGAGGAGGCTTCCGCCGCCCTGGAGGCTGCCTTCGACTTCATGGAACAGGCCTTTGGCGAGAGCCAGGAGATGGTGATTTTCGTCACCGAGCTGACGGTGTCGCCGGCAGCCCATACCTTCATCACCGAGAACGGCTGCGACCGCTATTTCCGCTACAACAAGGACCTGCTGCTGGACAGCCGGAAAGCCGCGCTGGACCACGAGCTGGCCGCCGAGGAGCTGCGCAACCCGCTCCGCGGATAAATTCCAAACAGGCAACAAAAAAGCCCGCACAGGGCCTCCCTTTGGAGGCTGTGCGGGTTTTTGCTTTTTGTGTCCGGATCAGTCCAGATGATGCTTGCGGCAGAACACCTTGGAGGCAAAGTACATGCCCACCCACAGGGCCACCGCCAGAATCAGATAGAGGGGGTTCTCCAGGGCGTTGCTGAGGGACTCCCCAAACAGGGCCATCATGGCCACCATCACAAATTTGCCGGCCAGCAGCGTGGCGATATACCGGCGGCCGTCAAAATCCGAGATGCCGAAGGTCAGGTGGAGGAAGGAGGTGGGGGTGAAGGGCAGCATGGCCAGGGTAAACAGGGTGGAGGTGTCGCAGTTGCTGACCCAGCCCTGGGCCTTGCGGAACCACGCGTACTTGCTGGCGTGGCGCCAGAAAAAACGCTTGACCACCCGCCGCCAGAAGGCAAACATCAGGATGCCGCCCAGGGCCACGCCGCACCAGCTGAACAGAAAGCCCATGATGGGCCCGTGGGCTGCCACGTTCAGGGCCACAATGGCGATGAGGGGCAGGGGAGGAACAAAGGATTCCACCATCGCCAGCAGGATGGGCACAAAGGGACCCAAACCCACAAAGCTGTCCAGCAGCGACTGCCAGAACTCCAGCGATGTGATCTGATTGCTCCAATAAAGAAGCGTTTCTTCCATGTATTGTCCTCCCATTGTATCCGACTGTCTCTAGTATACCCAGTGAATATGACAAACCAGTGAACGAATTGTCAAGTTCCTGCACAAAAAGACAAAATGACGATGGTTATTCCTCTTTGGCCGCGGCCCGGGCCTCGGCAGCGTGGAGCCGGTCCATCTGCTGGCGGCGCTGCTTGTGCCATTTGGTCAGCAGGTCCTCGGTGGGCATCTGCAGGCAGCGGGCATAGGTCCAGTGAAGGCCGTCCCGGCGGGCCAGCTTATACCGCAGGAACACCCCCTGTCCGGCTTCGCTTTCGGTGCCGGCGCAGTGGGGGCACTGGGCCAGGGTGTACCAGCTGTTGCTGCCCTTCTTGAGCCAGATTTCATCCGGCGTCAGGGCCGCGCCGCAGACCGGGCACTGGGCGTGGAGAAGGCTGGGGTCGTTGCGCCAGGCGAACTGCTCCACATAGCCCTCCCACAGGCGGAAGTCCCGGTAATCCCCCGGAGGCGGACAGAGGCTCTGGCGCAGCTGCTCCTCCTCGGAGGGGTACTCAGCCAGGCCCCGGGCCAGGTCGATGCAGCGGCAGATGTCGGCGGTGTAGAGGGCGTCGGACAAGGCGTCATGGAAAGGCCGGTCGGTGGGCAGGCCCAGACGGGTGACCACGCTCTCCAGGGTCAGGCCGTCCCCCTCCTTGCGGGGGTACTGGCTGAGGAAAATCTGCTGCAGGTTGTACCAGACGGTGGGATGGCTCTCGTCCAGGTTGCACAGGAAAAGATTCTGTTTGAGGACCGGCACGTCGTCCAGGCCCCACTCGGCAAATTCGGCGTCGGGGCCGCACCACTTCATAAAGCGGCGCAGGCCCTGCAGGATGGGCTCGCCCCGGTCCAGGTCGGCCTGGGTCAGGCCGGTGACCTTGGCGATGTGATGCTGCAGTTTGCGGAAGATCCGGGGCCGCAGATGGATCGAAAAGGTGTCCAGGACGTTGCCCTTCTCGTCGATCTTGACGGCGCCGATTTCAATGATCTCCCCCCGCAGGGTCTGCTCGACCCCGTGATAGTTGAAGGTATAGGGATGGTAGCCGATGTTCCATTCCAAATCAAAGATAACCAAGTTGCGCTGAGGCATGATTTTATTGTTCCCCATTCTTATAGTATGAATCGCTCCACCGCTTCGGCAACGCCGTCGTGGTTGTTGTCGGCGGTGGTGACGTAGTCGGCCTCGGCCTTGACGGGGCCTTCGGCGTTGGCCATGGCCACGCCCACCCCGGCGTAACGGATCATGGAGCGGTCGTTCATTCCGTCGCCGCAGGCCATCAGGTTGTCCCGGGTCAGGCCCATACGGTCCAGCAGGGCCGCCAGGCTGCGGTCCTTGGCCACGCCCAGAGGCACCGCCTCAATGAAGAAGGGGCTGGAGGAATACAGGTCGATCTGGCCTGCAAACCGCTCCAGGCCGGCCTTCAGCACGTGGGGCAGACGGACCGGGTCCAGGGTGATGAGCATTTTGTTGACCGGATAGTTGACGTAGGCGGCCAGGTTGTCCACTTTGATCATGGGCAGCTTGTTGGTGAACCCTTCCCGCTGGGCCCAGGGGTCCTCGGGGCGCTCGGTGACAATGCCCTGGCTGTTGTAGGTCACGATGGCCACGTTCTGCTGGGCGGCAAAGTCGCACAGGGCGGGAACCATGGCGGCGGGCAGGTCCTGATGCCACAGGACCCGGTGGCCGGGGCCGCAGTCCACAATGGCGCCGCCGTTGTAGGACAGGATGGCGCCGGCCCGGCCGGGCTGGCCCAGAGCCAGGTCCTGGGCCACCGGCGTGACGCCGGCGGTGGGACGGCCCGAGGCCAGAACCACCGTCACCCCTTTGGCCAGGGCGGCGTCCAGGGCAGCCCGGGTGCGGGGTGTGATTTGCTTTTCGTCGTTGGTGAGAGTGCCGTCCAGGTCAAGGGCCAGCACGCGGATATCTGATTTCGCCATAAAGAGCGTTTCTCCTTCTCGTAAACAGTTTCAGCTTTTATTGTACAATAAAACGGCGCAGGTTTAAAGAGAGAAAATCGTTTTTTCCGGAAAAACGCTAAAAAACCCCGTTCCTCCGAGGAACGGGGCCAGGTAAAAACCGCTTGAATTGGCGCAAAATGCCATGAACTGGAAGAAGCTGGATTACTCCGCCAGGTTGCCGGTGTAGAGCTGGTAATATTTGCCCTTCTTGGCGATCAGCTCGTCGTGGCTGCCGCGCTCGATGATCCGGCCCTGCTCCAGCACGATGATGCAGTCGGAGTTGCGGACGGTGGACAGACGGTGGGCGATGACGAAGGTGGTGCGGCCGTACATCAGGCCGTCCATGCCGGCCTGAACCAGCGCCTCGGTGCGGGTATCGATGGAGCTGGTGGCCTCATCCAGAATCAGCACCGGGGGATCCGCCACGGCGGCCCGGGCGATGGCCAGCAGCTGGCGCTGGCCCTGGGATAGGTTGGCGCCGTCGCCGGTCAGCATGGTGTTGTAGCCATCCGGCAGGCGGCGGATGAAGCCGTCGGCGTTGGCCAGCTTGGCGGCCACGATGCACTCCTCATCGGTGGCATCCAGACGGCCATAGCGGATGTTGTCCATGACGGTGCCGGTGAACAGGTGGGTGTCCTGCAGCACGATGCCCAGAGAACGGCGCAGATCCGCCTTCTTGATCTTGCGGATGTTGATGCCGTCGTAACGGATTTTGCCGTCCTGGATGTCGTAGAACCGGTTGATCAGGTTGGTGATGGTGGTCTTGCCGGCACCGGTGGAGCCCACAAAGGCGATCTTCTGGCCCGGCAGGCCGTAGAGCTCGATGTCGTGCAGAACCGTCTTTTCGGGCACATAGCCGAAGTCCACCGCATTGAACCGGATGTCGCCCTCCAGCTTGGTGTAGGTGAGGGTGCCGTCGTGGTGGGGATGCTTCCAGGCCCAGATGCCGGTCCGCTCGCTGGTCTCCACCAGGTTGTTGTCCTTGTCGTACTTGGCGTTGACCAGGGTGACGTAGCCGTCGTCGGTCTCGCTGGGGGCGTCCATCATGGCGTAGATGCGCTCGGCGCCGGCCAGCGCCATGATAACGCTGTTGGCCTGCATGGACACCTGAGTGATGGGCATGTTGAAGCTCTTGTTCAGGGCCAGGAAGGCCATGACGGTGCCCAGGGTCATGCCGCCGATGCCGCCCACCGCCAGGGCTGCGCCCAGAATGGCGCACAGCGCATAGCTGACGTTGCCCAGCTGGGCGTTGACGGGCATCATGATGTTGGCGTAGCCGTTGGCGCGGATGGAGCTCTCCTTCAGCTTGCCGTTCAGCTCGCGGAAGCCGGCCAGGGTTTTGTCCTCATGGGTGAAGACCTTGACCACCTTCTGGCCTTCCAGCATTTCCTCGATGTAGCCGTTGACGGCGCCCAGGTCGCGCTGCTGGGAGATGAAGTACTTGCCGCTCTGTTCGCTGATCTTCTTGGAGCAGAACAGCATCAGGGCCACCATGCACATGGTCAGGATGGTCATGGGGATATCCAGGATGCACATGCTGATGAAGACCGAGGCGATGGTGATGACGCTGGAAATCAGCTGGGGAATGCTCTGGCTGAGCATCTGGCGCAGGGTGTCCACGTCGTTGGTGTACACCGACATGATGTCGCCGTGGGGATGGGTGTCAAAGTAACTGATGGGCAGGCTCTCCATGTGGGTGAACAGCTGAATGCGGATGTTCCGCATGGTGCCCTGGGTCACGTTGACCATGATGCGGGCATTGGCCCAGGAGGCCAGGATGCCCAGCAGGTAGATGCAGCCCACCTTGACCAGGGCGCCGATCAGGGGCCCGAAGTCGGGGTTCTGCTGCTGCAGCATGGGGGCGATATAGTCGTCGATCAGGGTCTGCAGGAACAGACTGGCCTGCACGTTGGCAAAGGCGCTGAGGAAAATACAGATCAGAACAATGACGCAGTGGGGGGCGTAGTGCTTGAACACCTCGCCCATGATCCGTTTGAGCAGTTTGCCGGGATTGGCTACCTTGGGACGGGGGCGTCCGGCCATGCCCCGGGGATTATGAACGGTACGGACATTCTGTGCGGCCATTATTCTTCACCTCCCTGCTTGTCGAAGTCGCCGCCGCCCTGAGTCTGGCTGGTGTAGACTTCCTGATAGATCTTGTTGGTGGCCAACAGTTCCTCGTGGGTGCCCAGGCCGTCGATCTGGCCGTTGTCCAGCACCAGGATGCGGTCGGCATCCTGCACCGAGGAAATGCGCTGGGCGATGATGATCTTGGTGGTGCCGGGCAGCTTCTCACGGAAGGCCTGGCGGATCTTGGCATCGGTGGCGGTATCCACCGCGCTGGTGGAGTCATCCAGAATCAGGACCTTGGGTTTGCGCAGCAGGGCGCGGGCGATGGTCAGGCGCTGTTTC
Source organism: Faecalibacterium sp. An122 (assembly GCF_002160895.1). GTDB lineage: Bacteria > Bacillota > Clostridia > Oscillospirales > Ruminococcaceae > Faecalibacterium. The sequence goes on from NZ_NFLL01000004.1 coordinate 50,841, forward strand.
TGGCCGCCCGACACGTTGGAGCCGCCCTGCTCAATCCATGTATTGTATTTGTCGGGGAAGCGCTCGATGAATTCATCGGCGCAGGCCAGACGGCAGGCCTCGATGCACTCGGCCTCGGTGGCGTTCTCGTCGCCCCAGCGCAGGTTATCCAGGATGGTGCCCGAGAACAGCACGTTCTTCTGAAGCACCATCGAGACGTCGTGGCGCAGGACGTCCAGGTTGTAGTCCCGGACATCCACGCCGCCCACCTTGACGCTGCCCTCGGCCACGTCGTACAGGCGGGGGATCAGCTGGACCAGGGAGGACTTGGCGCTGCCGGTGCCGCCGATGATGCCCAGCGTCTCACCCGGCTGGATGCGGAAGGTGATGTCGCTGAGGACCGGCTTGCCGGTGCCGTGCTTATACTTGAAGGTGACGTGGTCGAACTCCACGCCGCCGTCCTTGACCTCGTTGACGGGGGTCTTGGCGGGGGGCAGGTCGGTGGTTTCGTCCAGCACCTCAATGATGCGGTGGGCGGAGGCTGCCGACATGCTCAGCATGACGAACACCATGCTCAGCATCATCAGGGACATCAGGATGTTCATGACGTAGCCGAACAGGGCGTTGAGCTGGCCGGTGGAAATGATGCCGTTCAGGACGTAGTGGGCGCCGAACCAGGACAGGGCCAGGTTGCAGCCGTAGACGGCCAGCAGCATGGAGGGGTTGTTGAAGCTCAGGCGGCTCTCAGCCTTGACGAACTGTTTGTACAGATCCTGGCAGGCCTTGGTGTACTTTTCGTCCTCGTGCTGCTCCCGGACAAAGCTCTTGACCACCCGGATGGCGGCCACGTTCTCCTGAACCGAGGCGTTCAGGTTGTCGTAGTTCTTGAACACCCGGTCGAAGATCTTGATGGTGGGGAACATGATGCAGGACAGCACCACCAGCAGGAACAGGATGGCCACCAGGAAAATGCCGGTCAGATGGGGATTGATGATGATGGACATCACCAGGGCGAAAATCAGGTGAACCGGGGCGCGCACACACATGCGCATCAGCATCTGGAAGGCGTTCTGCATATTGGTGACGTCGGTGGTCATGCGGGTGACCAGGCCGGCGGTGGAGAACTTGTCGATGTTGGTGAACGAGTAGTGCTGAATCCGCTCAAACATGGCGTCGCGCAGATTCCCGGCGTAGCCGGCCGATGCCTTGGCCGCCATGCGCCCGGCCGTCAGGCCCAGGAACAGCGCGAACAGTGCCACCAGGAAGGTGAGCAGGCCATACTTGAGGACGGCGTTCATGTCTCCTTTCTCGATGCCCTGGTCGATGATGTAGGACATCAGAAGGGGGAGCAGAACGTCCATGACGGCCTCGAGCGCGGACAGAAGCGGCGTGACCATGGCCGCGCGCTTGTACTCGCCGAGATGGGAGGCCAACTTTTTAATCATGGGTTATTCCTCCTTGCTTCTGGGGGCCCAGCCGGCCCAGCCTGCGGCGGGATGCCAGGGGGTTCGGTCGGTTTTGCCCGTTGTGTTGAAATGTTCGTTCTCGAACAAAAAAGTTTTGCATCGAACATTGTATCCAAACATAAACCGGTTGTCAACCGGTTTATGGAAGGTTTTAAAGTCTGTTCACATTTTGTTCAACAGCGCACCCAGGGGAGCGGGATTCACTCCAGCCCGGCCCGCAGCTTGTTGAGCAGGCGGAGAAGCTCGGTGTTTTCCTCCTCGGTGAGGAGGCTGGAAATGCACTGATCGGTCTGGCGGAGGCTGAGCATGATCTGCTGATGGGCCTGGGCGCCCTCCTCGGTCAGCACCAGGCGCTTGAGCCGGGCGTCCTGGGGGACGCTCATCCGGCGGATATACCCCTTTTTCTCCATCAGCTGGAGGATGTTGGTGACGGTGGAGCGGGTGATGGAAAAAGCCCGCTCCACATCCCGCTGGAAGACCTCCCGGTCCCGGGACTCATACAGATAGGCCAGAATCCAGCCGTGCATGGCGGTGACGTCCTCCACGCCGTTGAGGCGGCTGTAATAGTTGACGCGGCGGGAAATCAGGTTGTTGACCCGGCGGATCTGGGCCGGGACCACCTGGGGCAGGTCTTTGGGCGTTTTTTTAAACATTTCTTCCACGGGGATGGTGAGTTCGGATCGCTGCATACACATACCGGTTCTCCTTTGAACAAAACGGACAGGGACAAAATGGTTTTGCCCTTGGACTGTCCGAGTAAAAACAATTTGATACAAAACCATTATGAAAAAACAAAGCGGATTTGTCAAGACGAAATTGTGACAAATCCGCGGAGAATGATAAAAAATGCAGCCCCATCAGCCCAGCATGGCGGCGGCCTCCGGGGGGATGGTGTAGGAGGGATCCAGCATTTCCAGCAGCCGCTCGGGGCGGTTGGTGACGATGGCGGCCGGGTCCATGTCCAGAATGCTTTTCAGGTCGTAGATGGCGTCCACCGGCCAGGGGGCGGCTTCAATCCCCATGGCCTGAATCTGCTGGACCAGGTCCCGGTCCCGGAAACAGGTGTTGTACTGGCAGCTGAGGACCTCGGGCTTGAAGTCCAGGCTGGATACATAGGAGACCAGGTTGTGCTGGGACAGCAGGCTCTGGAGCAGTTCAAAGAGGTTCTGACCCGGGTAGTCCGAGGTGATGGCCCAGATGCGGTCCATGGTCCAGCGGGCCGGGTTGACGTTTTCGTCGTCCAGAAGGCCCTGCTGGGACAGCTCCAGCAGGGTGCGGGTGGCCTCCTCCTCGTCGGGCAGGCCGTTTTCGCCCCCCAGGCCCCACCCGAAATCCAGGCCCAGGGCCTGGAGCAGGGCGGGAGGCGGCGCAAAATAGGAGTCCACCGAGTTCAGAGTGAGGACGCCCACCCGCTGGTTGGGGGACAGCCGCTTGACCCGGCTGAGAATCCCATGGTTGAAGGACGTGACCACAATCTTGTCGGCCAGGCCGGAGCTCTCCACTTCTTCCAGAATCAGCTCGGCAAAGGCGTCCTGGTCGGTGGTGGAGTTGGCCCCCAGGGGGGACTTGAACTCCACCTGGATGGTCTCCACCGAGCTGCAGGCCTCCACGGCCTCCGCAAAGGTGGGGATCTTCTCGCCGGCCCACTGTTCCCCCTTCCAGCTGCCGAAGTCCAGTTCCTTCAGCTCGGCCAGGGTGCAGTTGGGAATCACCTTGTGGGCCGAACAGTGCAGGTCGGTGATATATTCGTGATGGACCACCAGCTGGCGGTCCGCTGTGAGCAGGGTGTCAAATTCGATGCCGTCCGCCCCCAGGCTGGCGGCAAGACGAAAGGCAGCCAATGTGTTTTCGGGTGCCAGATAGGATGCGCCGCGGTGCGCAATGACTTTGGGTCTCATGGATAGCCCCCTTTCCGTATCGGTGTATCAGTATACCGGTCCGGCCCCGGGTTGGCAAGGCTTTTCACAAAAAGTTTTCGGTGTGGAGTCCTGTTTTAACCCTCCGCCCCCAACAGAAAGGCCCTCCGGCTGGAACCGGAGGGCCCTTCTATTTCATATGGCTAGGAGGTTGGAACATCTCTCATCGGAGAATGAGAGAAGGAGCATGAGCTGGTAAAATTACTTTTTCTCTGCGCGGCGGGCTTCCAGAATCTTGACGTTGTTGTCCACGGTCTTCTTATCCAGCGGGTAGACGAACAGCAGGACCAGAGCGATGGCAACAAAGCCGATGACGGGAGCGATGCAGGCGATGGTGTAGATGCCGCTCTGGACAGCGGGCTCGAACTGGGTCTCGGCGGTGTAGCCGATGATGCCCAGCAGGGCGCCCACCAGACCGGCGGAAGCGGCCTGGCCCAGCTTGCGGGCGAAGGAGTAGACGGAGTAGATGGTGCCGTCCTCACGGATGCCCTTGCGGACTTCGCAGTCGTCGATGACGTCGGTGATCATGGCCCAGACAACGGTGTTGAACAGACCCATGCCGATGTAGGCCAGGGTGTAGAAGCCCAGGTAGACCCAGGCGTTCTCAGGATGCACCAGGTAGCAGATCAGGAACAGGCCGGCGCCGACCAGAGAACCGGCAATGGAAATCTCCTTCTTGCCGAACTTGGCCGAGAGCTTCGGAGCCAGAGGAGCGGCAATCAGCAGGGTGCCGAAAGAAGAACACATGGCCACAGCGGACTGGGCGGCGGTGTTGCGGAAGTAGTAGGGGAAGATGTAGGGGTTCATGCCGGACATGGTCAGCATGGTGAGCAGCAGGCAGATGGCAGCCAGGATGATGCCGATCAGGGAACGGCTGGTAAAGACAGTCTTAAACAGGGTGACAAAGCTGAACTTCTCGGTCTTGGCAGGAATGACAACACGCTCGGTGGTCAGGTTGAAGCACAGCAGATAGCAGATCACGGCACAGATGCTGAACGCACCGGACATCACCAGCATGCGGCTGCCGCTCAGGACGGGGTTGCCGTTGACGGTCTCATAGGCCAGCAGCGGGGTGGCGGTGCCGATGACCAGGCTGGCCAGGGTGGCGCCGATGCTGCGGTAGGTGGACAGCTGGGTGCGGTCGTCCGCGTTGGGGGAGATGGCGGAAGCCATCGAGCCGTAGGGGATGTTGATGGAGGTGTAGAACACCGAGCCCCACAGCAGGTAGGTGACGAACATCCACACGACCTTGAAGGCCATGGGCATGCCGGCGAACTCGGACTGGTAGATCAGGAAGGAAGCAATGGCCACCGGGCCGCACATCCGCTTGATCCAGGGACGGAAACGGCCGTCCTTGGTCGGCTTGGAATAGTCGATGATCTGGCCCATGGTGACGTCGGTGAAGGCGTCAACAAAGCGGGCTACCATCATCAGCAGACCGACGATGACGGAGGGAACGCCCATGATGTCTGTGTAGAACACCATCATGAAGCTGGAGGAAAGCATGAAGGTGAAATCGTTGCCGAAGTCACCGAACATGTAGCCGATTTTGTCCCTCATGCCGAAGGGGCGCACGGCTGTGGTTCCGGTGTTTGCCATAGATGATTACTCCTTTTTTGGCTGGGGGCCGTCCGCGGGGTACCGCCTGCCCCGGACTGGCCCAAGTGGGTTTGCGTACATCACTTTGCACAGTCTGAACTGGACAAAGTTGCGGAATATTGGTTACCGTGCTTGTAGTATATCACAACATCGGGGTGAAAATTAGAAATATTTTGCGTTGTATCCCTACATTTTAATGGTGTTGAAACAACAATACGCCAAAAAAGTGGCGGATTTTTTGTGCAGAACTTCCAAATAAGCCGCAAAATAGGGTCTGATTTGGAGATTTCTGGCGGAAAACCACCTTTTAAAAATAGTAAAAAATCCAGGCCGGGCAAAAACTGCCTGCGGCCTGGATGGGATGAAATATTCTGGATTCAGGAGAAAGGGATCAGAGATTCATTTCGGCGGGGGTGGGGTAGCTGTCGATGGCGCCGTAGCGCTGGACGCTCAGGCCGCAGAACCGGTTGGAGAAGGCCAGATACTTCTCCAGCTGGCTGGCAGTGAGTCCGGCCAGGGTGTCGCGGGTGACGCCGTCCCGGGCCAGCTGCCACAGGAAAGAGCCGATGAAGCCGTCTCCGGCGCCGGTGGTGTCCACGGCCTGGACCTTCTGGCCCTGGGCAAAGGCATGGGCGGTGCGGGTGTAGGCGTGAGCGCCGCCTCCGCCGCAGGTGTAGAGGATCAGCTGGACGTCGCCGGTGAACAGCTGGGGCAGGGCGGCGTCGATATCCTCGGTGCCGGTCAGGAAGGCCAGCTCCTCGTCCGAAATCTTGAGGACCGAGGCCTTGGGCATAAAGTCCAGAACGGTCTTTTTCAGGGCGTCATGGTCGGGCCAGAGGGGGAACCGGAGGTTGGGGTCAAAGCTGATGAGGGCTCCGGCCCGGGCGGCGGCCTCAATGGCGGCAATGTGTGCCTGCTTCATGGGGCTTTCCACCAGGGACACGCTGCAGAAGTGAAGGGCGAAAGCATCGTCAAACCAGGCCGGGTCAATCTGCTGGGCGCTGTAGAGCAGGTCGGCGGAGGGATTGCGGTAGAAGCTGAAGGTCCGGTTGCCGTCGGCGCCCAGGGTGACAAAGGCCAGAGCGGTGTTGGCCTTGTCGGTAAAGGATACCCGGCTGACGTCGATGCCGTGGCCGGCCAGTTCGTCTGCAATCTTGTGGCCGAAGGGATCGTCTCCCAGCTGGGTCAGCAGGGCCGAGTGGCCGCCCAGCGCGGTGAAGGCGCCGCAGACGTTGGCGGGCGCGCCGCCCACCCGGGGGCTGAAAGCGGGCACTTCGGCAAAGGAACAGCCGCTCTTGGTGGGGATCATGTCAATGAGGGCTTCGCCGATGGAAAAGAGAGTGTGACCGGACATTGGTGGTTCCTCCTTCATGGTATGGGTTGAAATCAACGCCGCACAGCACCCAACGGCGGGCAGGGAAAACCTGTCCGCCGTTGAATGGCGCGGATATTTACCTTCTTATTTATATGGGGTCCAGCGCCCTGCGCTGCCCAAATGTGGAAAACCCGTTCAGGATAGGGCCAGAGGCCAGAGGGTGGCGTCGGTGCCGTTCAGGCGGACCGGCACCGGGCCGGGGGCCGGATAGTAGCGGGTGCTCAGCACTGCGGCGCCGCCGTTCAGGAAGATTTCCAGGCTGGAGGCGTCGGCCAGAACCTGCAGGGCCCGGCAGGGAGCTTCCAGGGTCAGGTGGCGCTCCTCCCGGCCGCTGCCCAGGGCGGCGTCGGTGAACCGCAGGGAGACGGTCCGGGCGGCCTCGTCGTAGGAGAGGACCAGGCCCTCGGCCACCGTCAGGCAGAAGCTGCCCAGCGGGGCGGCGGCCAGCTCAAAGCAGGGGCCGACGGTCTGGGTCTGGTTGGCGGCCAGAGCGACCGCCTCCCCGCGAAGGGCTTTCAGCTCGGCAGCGGGGGTCTGGAGCAGGGAATTGTCGGCGGCCCGGGTCAGCTCCCGGGGCACCGTCAGGCAGTGCTGCCAGCCCTGCCGGGCGGTGGGGTTGGTGTAGGATGCGTCGGGCATTCCCATCCAGCCGAACTGGAGCCGCCGCACCCCGTCGGTGAAGCTCTGGGGGGCGTAATAGTCAAAGCCGTGGTCCAGCAGGTGGAATTCGCCCAGGGTGTATTCGCCCCGGAAGTCCCCGTACAGGGGGAAGTAGCCGCAGCCGTACTGGTTCTGGCACTCCATCCCCTGGGGAGAGGTCATCAGATACCACTGGCCGTCCAGCTCGAACAGGTCGGGGCATTCCCACATGTACCCGGTGGGCTGGGGAGTGGTCAGGGTGTTGCAGTGATGCCAGTGGAGCTTGTCGCTGCTCGCAAACACCAGGACTTCGCCCTGGCTGTCGGCGGTGCGGGCGCCCATCACCAGATAGTACCGGCCGTCCTGGGCCCAGACCTTGGGGTCCCGGACATGGCAGGAAAGCCCGTCGGGGTAGTCCCGGTTGTGGAGCAGGCAGGTCTTGGTGTCGATGGTGATACCGTCCCGGCTGGTGGCCAGACAGAGGTTGTTCTCCCGGCCGGTGTTGATGTGGTTCCCCTCCGGCAGCTTGATGTTGCCGGTGTAGAACAGCCAGAGCTGGCCGTCCTCGTAGAGGGCCGAGCCCGAGTAGGCGCCGTGGCAGTCAAAGGGCTCGTCGGGGTAGAGGATCACCGGCTGCTGCTCCCAGTGGAGCAGGTCGGTGCTGGTCACATGGGCCCACATTTTGACCCCGCCGTCGGGGTTGAAGGGGCTGTACTGGTAGAAAACGTGGTAGGTGTCCCCGATTTTGCACAGGCCGTTGGGGTCGTTGAGCCAGCCCACCGGCGGCTGGATGTGAAACTGCTGGCGGTGCGGGTCAGCAGCCACCCGGGGAGCCTCCAGGCTCTCCATCAGGGGGACCAGACGTTTCAGGTCGCGCTGCAGTGCATTCATGCGGCAGTGTCCTCCGGCTTCCAGATCACCCAGGTGACCACAAAGGCCACCACGAAGGAGATGGCGATGGTGATGATGTACTGAATGGGCTGATGCAGGCACAGCAGAACGCCGAAGATGCCGGTGACGCCGGTGCCGGTGGCGCCCAGACCTACAATGCTGGCGTACAGCGCGCCGCAGGCGCCGCCGGCCAGACCGCCGATGAAGGGCTTGAAGAAGCGGAGGTTGACGCCGAAGATGGCGGGTTCAGTGATGCCCATGCAGGCCGACAGGGCGGAGGGCAGAGCCATGGACTTGACCTTGGCGTTCTTGCTCTTAAGGGCAACCGCCAGAGCTGCGCCGCCCTGGCCCATGTTGGCTGCGCTGGCCAGGGGCAGCCAGTAGGTGAAGCCGTACTGTGCCAGCTGGCCCAGGTCGATGATGGTGTACATATGGTGGATGCCGGCCACCACGGTGATGGCGTAGAGGCCGCCCATCACAAAGGAGCCGATGCCGAAGGGCAGGGTGATCAGGGCCTGAACGCCGCCGATGATGCCGTTCTCAATGGTGGTGAAGATGGGTCCGATGACGGCCAGGGTCAGGTAGCCGGTGACGAAAACCGATACCAGCGGGGTGACGAACAGGTCGATCATGGCGGGCACCACCTTGTGGAGCCGCTTTTCAATCTGGCACATGACCCAGACGGCGATGATGACCGGGATGACGTGGCCCTGATAGCCCACCAGAGGCACCGAATACAGGCCGCCGAACACCGGCTGCATCACCTCGACGCCCGACGAGACGGTCCAGGCGTTCTGGAGGTTGGGGTGAATCATAATCATGCCGATGACGGCGCCCAGGAACTGGTTGCCGCCAAAGACCTTGGCCGCCGCAAAGGCGATCAGGATGGGCAGGAAGGTGTAGGCCGTGTTGGAAAACAGGTCTGCAAACACATAGATGGAGCCGGAGGTGTCAATGTCCAGAAAGCCGTTGTTGACCATGAACTTGAGGGCTTCCATAATGCCCATCAGGAAGCCGGAGGCCACAATGGCGGGGATGATGGGGACAAAGATGTCGCCCAGGGTCTTGATCAGGCGCTGGGGCAGGGGAGCCTTGGCGGCTGCGGCCTGCTTGACGTCCTCCTTGGTGCCGCCCTGGACGCCCGACAGGGCGATGAAGGCGTCATATACCTTGTTGACGGTGCCGGTGCCGAAGATGATCTGGAGCTGGCCCTGGGCCTCAAAGACGCCCTTGGCCCCCTCGGCATCTTCCAGAGCCTTTTTGTCCACCTTGCTGTTGTCCGCAATCACCAGGCGGAGCCGGGTGGCGCAGTGGGCCGCCGATACAATGTTGCCGGAACCGCCGACGGCATCCAGGACCTGCTGCGCTGCCTTGTTGTAATCCATAAACGCTTCTCCTTTCTCATAAAAACCGTGTGCGCGGATCGCTCCGCCTTTGCAGAAAAGAAGGCGGGAACGATTTCACTTTGTGTCTCTAGTATAGACGGTTTTGCGCAAAATTTCCATTCGCAAATGAGACAAAGTAGGGGATATTGCGTTATCGATTTCAGAATGTTTCAGGACGAAACCCCGTCATTCTGCCCAGATGTTCTCCTCCGGGGATGCGTCGCCGGTGGAGGCGCGGGGACGCAGGACATAGTCCAGCACCCGGTTCTCGGGTTTGGCGTGGGGGTCGGCCAGATGCTGCAGCAGCATTTCGGCGGCCATCTGCCCGGCGGTCCGGTAGTGGAGCTGGACGCTGGTGATGGGGACATAGGCCACCCGGCCCGCCTCGCTGTTGCCCACGGCGGCCACCATCAGGTCCTCGGGGACCCGGATGTTGTGGCTGCGGCAATACTGCAGAGCGCCGATGGCGATGGAATCCGTTGCGCAGAACAGGCAGTCCAGGGAGGGGTCCCGTTCCAGCAGGGTGCTGGCCTGCTCGTAGCCCGACTCCATGTTGAAGGCGGCGATGCTGGTGCGGCCGGGCCGCAGGGGGACGCCGGCCTCCCGCAGGGCGTCCTCAAAACCCCGGCGGCGGTCCAGGCCGGCGGCCTTGTCCAGCATGGTCACCCCCAGGAATCCCGGGGCCCGGCGGCCTTTGGCCAGCATATGGGCGGTGGCGGCGTAAGCCGCTCCCCGGTCGTCGTGGGACACCGAGCAGAAGCCGGGATATTCCTGGCCCAGAATGATGACCGGCAGCTTGAGGCTGGCCAGCACCGTCCGGTGTTCGGGGGTGAAGATGGTGGCGATCAGAATGACGCCGTCCACCGTGTTCTGCTGCAGAAGATTGAGGGCGGCCACCTCCCGGGCGCTGTCGTTGGCGGTGTTGACCAGGAGCAGCTGGTAGCCGTTCTGATCCAGCACATCCGAAATGCCCTCCACCATCCGGGCGCAGCTCTCGCTGGACAGCTTGGGCAGGATCACCAGGACCTGCCGGGTGCGGCGGGTCCGCAGCATCTGGGCCTGGAGGCTGGGATGGTAGCCGGTGGCCTCCACCGCGGCGGCAATGCGGGCGCGTTTTTCCTCGCTGAGGTAACCGCCGTTGAAATAGCGGCTGACGGCCGCTTTGGATACGCCGGCGTAGGCGGCGAATTCAGTGATATTCATGAGGATTCCTCCGTTTGGATGGGTGACTGAAAACGATTTCTATTTGATAAAAGTATAACGCAGGACAGAATATTTTGCAAGGAGCGGGCGGCAAAATTCGAACGCCCGGCCCGCCGGGCGGGAAAAGGGATTTTTCCCGGTTGATTGCCTTTCCCGCCGGGGAATGATACAATAGAAACAAACCTTTACCCCCTTATAAGGAGAACCAACATGAAGGATCAAGAAAAGAACCCCACCCCGGGGGCCGTGTACCCCGGCTATACCCTGGTGAAACGGGAGGAAAGCCCCATCTTCCACGGGACGGCCACCACCCTGACCCACGACGTCAGCGGCGCCACCGTCCTCCTGATTGAGAACCAGGACGAGAACAAAGCTTTCGGCATCGGCTTCGGGACCTTCCCCTGCGACGACACCGGCGTATTCCACATTCTGGAACATTCGGTGCTGTCGGGGTCGGAGAAGTACCCGGTATCTTCGCCGTTTATGCAGCTGGTCAAGAGCAGCATGGCGTCTTTCCTCAACGCCATGACCTTCCCGGACAAGACGGTGTATCCCTTCGCCACCCCCAACGAGGCGGACTTCCGCAACCTGATGGACGTCTATCTCAATGCGGTGTTCTGCCCGCTGGCCATGAAGGAACGTTCGGTCTTTGACCAGGAGGCCTGGCACCGGGAGGAGGACGGCCATTTCAGCGGCGTGGTCTACAACGAGATGCAGGGCGCCCTGGCCACCCCCGAGGCCCAGCTGGACGCCGCCCTCAACGCCGCCCTGTTCCCCGACAACGGCTATGGCTTTGTGTCGGGCGGCGACCCGGCCTCCATCCCCGGCCTGAGCTATGAGCAGTATGTGAAGATTTACCGCCGCCACTACCGGCCCGACAACTGCTGCATCACTCTGTACGGCCGGATGGACATGGCCGAAAAGCTGGCCTTCCTGGACGAGAACTATCTGAGCCGGATGCCCAAGGGGGCACCGCGGCCCCGCACCCCTCTTCAGTATCCCCAGGCCGGAACCAAAAAAGTGGTGACCTACACCACCGAGACCCCCGAGACGGTGCCGGTCCAGTGTGCGCTGGGCTGGTACACCGGCCGGTTCGACGAGGCGGAAAAGCAGACGGCGGTGAACCTGCTGCTGGATGCCCTGCTGAGCACCAACCAGTCCCCCCTGAAAAAATACCTGCTGGAACAGAACCTGGGCGCCGACATTGACGTGGGCTTTGACAGTTCGGTTCAGCAGCCGGTGCTGGAGCTGCTGCTCAAGGGCACCGACAAGGAGCGGGCTGCCCGCTTTGGGGCGGCGGTCAAGGAGGGCGTGGCCAAAATCTGCGCCGAGGGCATCCCGGATGAGATGCTGACCGCCTCCATCAACTCTCTGGAATTCCAGGTCACCGAGCGGCCCGGCAGCCTGCCGGACGGCGTGCTGGCGGCCATCGAGGCGGTGACCGGCTGGCTCCATACCGATGACCCCATGTCCGACCTGCGGCCGGAGGAGATTTTCGCCTTCCTGCGGGGCAAGCTGGGGACCGACTGGTATACCCAGCTGCTGGGCGAGCTGTTTGCGCCCGACCCGGTGGAGGTGATTCTGGTCCCCGAAAAGCCCCGGGATGAGGATGCCCCCTCGGCCCGGCAGGAGGGCAAACTCCAGCTGGACCACCCCCTGACGGTGGCCGACCTGAGCGAGCCGCCCCACTTTGCCGCCGCCCAGGTGGAGGATGTGGCCGGCCTGACCCTGGTGACCCGGCCCACCACCGGCAGCCTGTACCTGAACTTCTACTACGACATGGGCGCCCTGACCCCCGAGGAGATGAGCGACGCGGCCCTGCTGCCCTTCCTGCTGGAAGAGCTGGACAGCCGCCGCCATACCGCCATCGAGCTGACCACCCTGCGGAACACCTGGCTGGGTGAGAGTGTGGTGTCCACCGACCACTGGGCCGGCCGCCAGGAGGGCCAGCCCTGCATCGCCAAGTTTGAGGCCCGGACCAGCCTGCTGGAACGGAACCTGGACAAGGCGGTGGAGCTGATGAGCGAGCTGCTCTATGAGACCCGTCTGGACGGCCCCCAGGCCGAGGCGGCCTTTGAGCAGGTGCTGGAACAGTTCAAGCTGAACTTTGAGCAGGACTTCATCCAGAGCGGCCACAATTACGCCATCCTTCGGGCGGGCCGCTGCTTCTCGGTGAATGCCGCCCTGGGAGAGCGGAACGGCGGCGTCAGCCTGTACCGCCACATCTGCGCCCTGCTGGAAGCCAAAGACTGGGCGGGCCTGTCGGCTCGTCTGGAGGCAGTGCGGGACAAGATTCTGAATCACTGCGCCCTGACGGTGGCCTGTCACGGCAGCGAGGCCGCCTGCCAGCGGCTGCGGGAGCTGCTGCCCGGCAGCGCCTTTGCGGCGGAGGGCCGCGCCCCGGCCCAGCCCTACAGCGAACCCCTGCCCGCGCCCCGGAACGAGGCTTTTGTCATCCAGGGCGGGGTGAACTACGACGTCCTGGCCTGGCCGGGAACCGGCAGCGCCGCCCGGAAAGTTCTGGCCCGCTTTATGAGCTATGAGTATCTGTGGCAGGCCATCCGGGAAAAGGGCGGCGCCTACGGCACCGGCATGCTGAGCCGGGCCGACATGGAGCTGATTTACACCTACCGCGACCCCCACGCCGGCGGCAGCTACAAGCGCTTCGCCGAGGGCCCGGCCCTGCTGGCGGAAAAGGAATACACCCCTGCCGCCCTGAACGAGTGCATTGTGGGCACCGTGGCCCAGGTGGACCCGCCCCGCAAGCCGCGGCAGCAGGCTCTGGAGGCAGACCGGCGGTATTTCTGCGGTGTGACCGATGCCATGGCCGCCGCCGACCGGGCTGCCATCTGCGGTGTCACCAGCGAATGGCTGCAGCAGGAGTTTGGATGCCTGGCCGAAAAGATGGCCCAGGGCGTCCGCTGCGCCTTTGGCAGCAAGGAGGCCATCGACCGGGCCGCCGGGCTGTTTGACAGCATTGAAAACTTAGGGTAAACCAAACACGAAAAACAACAGAGCGACATGACCGGAAGGGCCATGCCGCTCTGTTTGTTGGGGTGGAATCTTGCTTCAGCGGATGATGCGGTGGCGGCACATGCTGGTTTTGCCGCAGGTGGGGCAGGTGAGACGACGCCGGGTCAAGGTGTGATAGCCTTTGACATAGGCGCCCAGGGTGGGGACAAAGGTCGCCCCACAGGCGGGACACTCATAGTAGCCGGCCTGGGCATCCAGCACGGCGGCCGCCCCCACGCCGGCCACGGCGGTGGCCAGGGCCAGCAGAATCAAAAGAATCCGCACGGCGATGGGCAGTTCCAGATAGGACGCGATGATGACCAGGGAGCACACCGCGATGACGGTGATGGTGCCGCAGATGACAGACAGAACCATCCGCTTTTTGTTTTCCTGATTTTCCTTGATGAGATCCATCATATTTTCCTCCGCTTTGGTCTGATAGTCGGATGCAGAGACCTTTTCGCCGGTGAGAAGGTCGTTGACGGTGATCTCCAGAGCCCGGCACAGGGGCAGCATCAGGGAGACATCCGGCAGACCTTTGCCGGTTTCCCATTTGCTGACCGTCTTGTCGCTGATGGCCAGAGCGTCGGCCAGCTGGCGCTGGGTGAGGTTTTTGGCTTTGCGGGTGTCGGCAATGAAATGCCCGATCTTGATCTGATCCATGGGGCGGGGCCTCCTTTCGCTATCAGTGTAGCAGACGGGCGGGCCGATGTACACACACGGAGCGTAGAGTTAGGGCAATCTGCGGGGCGGAGGGGCAAAAAGACGGGCCCCCGCCTTGGCGCTGCGCCAAAGCGGGGGCCTGCTTGCCTGTATGGCTTGGAGAATGTGAAGAAGATCGGGAAAATCAGAAGGAGAGCTGGTACTGTTCGGCGGTGAGCAGGGCTTTGCCGTCGGCGGCAAAGGTGATGCCGTCGGCCTCCTGGGGGGTGTAGATGCAGGCCGTCATGGTCTGCTCGCCGCCGTTGATAAAGACCTCGACGCTGTTGCGGTCCAGCAGGATGCGCAGGCTGAGCGTTTCGCTCTCGCCGCGCACCGTGCAGCTGCGGATGTGGACAATATCCTGATGGAACCCTGCCTGGCTCCGGTCAAGGGTGAGCCGCCGTGTGCGCGGCTCATAGGTGAGGGTGGTGCAGTGGCCGGCGTCTGCGGCCAGCTTGACGGTGAAGGTGCGGCAGCCCGCCTCGGGGGTGACGGTCAAGGTCAGATCGGCCACCCGGCCGCCGATGCCTTCCAGAGAAGTTTCCCCCGAGATGGGGACATTGGAGTGGAAAACCCGTTCGCCATGGGCGGCGTCCAGCTCCCGGACGGGGGTCTGGATGATGCGGCCGTCCCGGATGTGCAGCTCCCGCGGGCAGATGGTCTGCCCGAACCATTTGGCCCCGTGGGGCTTGTCGCTGATGCCGGCCCAGGCCTGCATCCAGGCGGTCATGATCCGGCGGCCGTCGGGCGCCTGGAGGGTCTGGGTGGCGTAGAAGTCGATGCCCTCGTCCATCAGCTGGACGTTTTCGCGGACAAAGCGATGGTTCACAGGGTCATAGCTGCCGATCAGGGCGATGACGCAGTGGCCGTTGTGGTACTCGTCCCGGGCGTGCATCTCCATCGGGCCGGCCATCAGCACCTGCTTGCCGTCCAGCTCGAAGAAGTCGGGGCATTCCCACATGACGCCGTACTCGCCGCGGCTGGCGTCCAGAATGGTGACATATTCCCAGTGGAAGCCGTCGGCGCTGCGGAACAGTAGGGCCGCGCCGCCCTCCGCCCTGCCCTGCCCGACGATGACGGCGGAGTAGCTGCCGTCCGGCTCCTGCCAGATCTTGGGGTCCCGGAAGTCAAACCGGCTCCAGCCCTCCGGCAGGTCTTTGGCGTCCAGGACCGGGGCCGCGAAGGGCTTCTCATAATCGAGGCCGTCCCCCACCGCGACGCTCTGGGTCTGCACCTCGCGCATCTCGCCGTCCGGCTGTTCCTGTTTGCACACGCTGGTGTAGAGCAGCAGCTGCCGGCCGTCGGGCAGCTCGGCCGCCGACCCGGAGAAGCATCCGTCCTGGTCAAAGGGAGCGTCGGGGGCCAGGGCTGCGGGCAGGTACTCCCAGTGGAGCAGGTCCCGGCTGACGGCGTGGCCCCAGTGCATGGGACCCCACACCGTCTTGTAGGGGTAATACTGATAAAACAGATGGTACTGACCCTGATAGAAGCAAAAGCCGTTGGGATCGTTCATCCAGCCCACCCAGGGGGTCAGGTGATAGACGGGTCGCTGGCCGGCGGGAATCTCCGGGCCGTGCTGCGCTTCATAGGCGCGGGCTTTCTGTAAAATCGGGCTGTTCATGGTGTCTCCTGTGGAAGGTCACCCCGGGCGGGCTGCCCGGGATGCTCCGTATTTGGTATAGTGGGGAAAGAAGATCAGGCGTAGTAGGCGTCCAGATACTTCTGCATGATGTTCAGATAGTCGGGCAGACGGTAGGCGTCCAGCTTGTCCAGGTACTCGTTCCACTCGGCGTCGGTCAGACCGTTCATGATCCAGTTGGCCTTGCAGGTGTTCATGTAGGAGGTCAGGTCGGCCTGGAGGTTGGAAATCTCCACCGTGTCCTCACTGCTCATAAAGACGTTGGGGTAGACGTACTCGTTGTTCATGTAGGGGGTGTAGATCTGCTCGATCCAGTCCAGACGGTACTGGGCGTCGTCGGGGCAGGTGACGTAGACGTCGTAGTACTCGTCCAGCACCGCCAGAGGACCGCCCACGCACTCGGCCTCGCGGACTTCCACGGGGGAGGCGTCGCCCAGAGGAGCGTGCTTCAGCATGGGCTCGCCGTCGGCGTTGGTGGACATCTCAAAGATATCAAACTCGTCCTCCTCGCCGTAGGTGCCCCAGTTGTTCTGGGCCGACTGGATGGGAATGTACATCTGGTCCAGCCAGGCGCAGACCAGGGCGGGGTTGGCCGCCTTGGCGGTGACCACGCAGCGGCCGCGGTTGAAGCCGCTGGTGAAGGAGCCGTTCTGCGGGGTGATGTTGGTGGTGTCGGCGGCCAGCGGGGGCAGGGGCTGCCAGTCGGTCAGGTTGTCAATGTTGGCCACGTCCCAGCTGAAGCAGACGCCATAGCGGCCGGCCTTGCCCTTGGAAACGTAGGTGGACCACTCCTGGGTGAAGCACTCGGGGTCGATCAGGTTCTCGGCGTACAGCTTGTGGAGCCATTCCAGGCCGTCGCGGTAGCCCTGCTGGGTGGCGGCGCAGATGACCTTCAGGTCATTGGTGACGGCGATGTGACGGCTCTTGTCCATGTCGCCGTAGCCCTCGCCGAAGCCGTTGATCAGGATGCCGGGGTCCTGGTCGCCGTCGTTGATGATGCAGGACATGGGGATGATGTCGCCGTCGATGCCGTACTCGCTCTTGATGGAGGCGGCGTTGTCGCGGAAGGCGATCAGCACCTGCTCGAACTCATCCACGGTGGTGGGCATGGACAGGCCCAGGAAGTTCAGCCACTTGGTGTTGATGAAGCTCATGCCGCCCACCGTCTGAATGGCGGTCTTGTTGGCGCCCAGCTGCTCGATCCAGGGCAGGGCCCAGATGTGGCCCTCGGTGTCGGTGCACATGGTGCGGTACTCGGGGTACTTGTCAAAGACGGTCTTGAGGTTGGGCATGCAGGTGTCGATGTACTCCTCCAGGCTGACGATGACGCCCTGGTCTGCGTAGCGCAGCAGGTTGCTGTCCGAAAAGTCGGCGCTGAAGATGAAGTCGGTCAGGGTGTTGGGGTTGGCCATGGTCAGGGAGATCTTGTCGCCCCACTGATCGGACTGGATGGCGGTCCACTCGATGTGAATGTTGGTGGACTCCTCCAGGCGCTTGAAGATGGTGCGGTTATTGGGCTGGGACTCGCTGCCGGCGGGGTAGCTGGTGGTGCCGGTGAGGGTCGCCGTCTCGGCCAGAGGGAATTCCACCGGGCCGGTCACTTCCACAGCGGCGGCTGCATCGTTGGAAGAACCCTTGCTGCCGCAGGCAGTCAGGGCAAAGGCGGAGCCGGTCACAGCGCAGGCTTTGAGAAAATTGCGGCGGGAAATCAGCTTTTTCATAATCGTTCTCCTTATCAGTACAGGTTGGATGGTGGGGTGGGATCAGCCCTTGATGGAACCGGCCATGATGCCGGAGTCGAAATACTTCTGGAAGAAGGGGTACATGACGATCAGAGGCAGGCTGGAGATGATGATGGTGGCGTATTTCAGCAGCTCGGCCAGCTGGGCGCGCTCGGCGGTGCTCTGGATGTCGGCAATCATGCCGGACTCGGGCTGGCTCTGGATCAGGATGGAGCGGAGGACCAGCTGCAGGGGCTGCTTGGCGGTGTCGTTCAGGTAGATCATGGCGTCAAAGTAGCTGTTCCACATGGCCACGAACTGCCACAGGGCCAGCACGGCCACCACCGGCATACACACCGGCAGCAGGATCTTGAAGAAATAGAGCATCTCGCTGGCGCCGTCCACGTCGGCGGCTTCCCGCAGCTCGTGGGGGATACCCTGGTAGTAGGTCCGGGCAATAATCATGTTCCAGACGCTGAAGGCGCCGGGCAGGATCACCGCCCACATGGAATCCAGCAGGCCCAGGTTGTTGATCAGCAGGTAGGTGGGGATCAGGCCGCCGCCGAAGAACATGGTGATGACAAACAGGGTGTTGAAGATCTTCTTGCCCTTGAAGTCGGGCAGGGACATGGGGTAGGCGGCCAGCATGGTCACCGCCACCGAAATGATGGTGAACAAAATCGAGTAGACGACGGCGTTTTTGAAGCCGATCCAGATCTGGGCGTCGGTGGCCACCCGCTCGTAAGCGGTGAGAGTCCATTTGCTGAAATCAAAGGTGATGCCCTTGTTCTGGAGGGTGACGGGGTCCATGAAGGATGCGAAGATGATGTACACCACCGGCACGATGATGGCGATGACGAACAGGGCCAGCAGGAAGTAGCCGAAGTACAGGATGGCCTTGTCCTGGCGGGTGTAGAGGGCCATTTTGGATTTTTTCTTCTTGACTGTCATGTGGGGCGCCTCCTTACAGTCCCTTGCCGTCGTTGAGCTTGGCGACAACCTTGTTGACGGCGATGAGCAGGATGACATTGATGACGGTGTTGAACAGGCCCACAGCCGTCGAGAAGCTGTAGTCGCCGTCCAGCAGGCCTTTTTTGTAGACGTAGGTGGCGATGATCTCGGAGGAGCTGAGGTTCAGGTCGGTCTGGAGGGCGTAGGCCTTCTCAAAGCCGATGCTCATGATGTTGCCGGCCTGGAGGATGAACTGGATCACCACCATGTCCTTGATGGCGGGCCACTCCACTGTGACAATCTGCTGCAGGAGGTTGGCGCCGTCGATCATGGCGGCTTCCTTCAGGTCCTTGCTGGCGTTGGACAGGGAGGCGGTGTACATGATGGAGGCCCAGCCTGCGCCCTGCCAGATGCCGCTGATGATGTAGATGGGGCGGAAGGCCTCGGGCAGGGTCATGAAGTTGATGCTGGTGTTCAGCAGGCCATTGACCGGGCCGGTGACCGACAGCAGCACACGCACAATGCCGCACAGGACGATGACCGAGATGAAGTTGGGCATGTAGAGGACCAGCTGGACCTTCTGCTTGATCTTTTTGCTCTCGATGCGGTTGAGCAGGAAAGCGAGGATGATGGGGATGGGGAAGCCCCACAGCAGGCCATAGACGCTCAGCTTGAGGGTGTTGACCAGATAGCGCTGGAAGTCGGGCGACGACATGAACCGGACAAAGTTGTCGAAGCCCACCCACTCGCTGCCCAGAATGCCCTTGAAGGGGTTATAGTTCTGGAACGCGATCAGGACGCCGCCCATGGGCGCGTACTTGAAAATCAAGGTCAGCGCAACGGCCGGCAGAAGGAACAGCAGGTACAGCTGCCAGTGACGCCGTACATAGACACAGGTGTTGTGCCAGCGCTGCCGGGATGAGACCGCAACCGTCCCGGACGGAGACGCTTTTGCTTTCATGGATTCAAATCCTCCCTTTCAATGTGATCTTGGTGACGTTTGAAGTTACGTTTGCACATCTGCTTGTGCGTGAACTGAGCTGGAAGTGTGCAAATGTAAATTCCTGACAGCATCTTTATACCATGCTTATGGTCAAAAGTCAATGATATTTTCCATGAATCCGAAAGAATTTCTGTGGATTTATCTGGTTGCACAAAATGCAAAGTGTGCATTTGTGCAAATTTCCGTTTTGCATTTTTACATTTGACTAATTCGTGCATTTGCACTATACTAGCAATCAGAACCAAACTTTTATTATAAAGAAGGAGGGGGACACCATGGCCAACAAAGTGACGATTCAGGACATTGCCAACGAGCTGCAGCTGTCGCGCAATACGGTATCCAAAGCCATCAACAATACCGGCGCGCTGGCGGACGCCACAAGGGAAAAGATCCTGCGCAAGGCCGCCGAAATGGGGTACAAGCAGTTCGCCTATCTGCCCCTGTTTCAGGAAGACAACCGCGAGCCGGCCAAGCCCGACGGCAAGCGGGAAATCGCGATGCTGACCACCTGCTTTTTGAGCAATTCCCATTTTTCATCCATGATGCTGGACCGGTTCCAGTCGGAAATTCAGCATCTGCACTACTGCATGACCATCCACCGGATTTCGCCGGCCGAGCTGAAGGCCTGCAGCCTGCCGGCCTCGGTTGACCTGGAGCGGACGGCCGGAATCATCTGCTTTGAGGTCTTTGACTACGACTATGCACAGATGCTGTGCGGGCAGGGGATTCCGCTGTTGTTTGTGGATACGCCGGTGATGGACCTGCACCCCCCGCTCAAGGCCGACCGGCTGTACATGGACAACCGGGTGGAGGTGCAGAACGTGGTCCGGCTGATGGCCCAGCGGGGCAAAAAGCGGATCGTCTACGCGGGCCCCATCTGGCACTGCCAGTCCTTCTATGAGCGGTACATGGCCTACAAGAGCGCCATGGAATGGCTGGGCCTGGCGGACAGCCTGCGCTGGTGCATGGTGGACAACGCGGAAGGGGAATACGCCGAGTACATCCGGGCCAGACTGGAAGCCTTTGACCAGCTGCCCGAGGCCATCGTCTGCGCCAACGACTTTGTGGCCATGGACGTGCTGCGGGCCCTCAAAACCCTGGGCTATTCCGCCCCGGAAAACGTCTGGATCTGCGGCTTTGATGACAGCCAGGAGGCCTCCTTCATGACCCCCAAGCTGACCTCCATCCACATCCATGGGCAGATCATGGGCTTTACCGCCGCCGACCTGCTGATGACCCGGATCAAGGAGCCTTCCCTGAACTACCGGACGGTGTACACCGAGACCGATCTGGTGCTGCGGGAGTCCACCGGAGACTGTGAGGCGAGCGTATGAGAGACCTGCTGAACCCCGACCGCCCGCTGCTGTCCTTCATCACCAAGATGACCTACAGCGCCTATCTGAACATTCTCTGGCTGCTGTGCAGCCTGCCCGTTGTCACCATCGGGGCATCCACCACCGCCCTGTTCTATGTCACCCTCAAGATGGCAGAGGACCGGGACGAGGGTCTGACGGGAATGTTCTTCCGGGCGTTCCGCCAGAACTTTGTCCCCGCCACCAAGGTGTGGCTGATTCTGCTGGCGGTGGGCGGATTCTTTGCGGTGGACGGCTACGTCCTCAGCCGGATCTGGAGCGACAGCATCCTCTGGACCCTCATCGCCGCGCTGCTGATTGTGGCGGCCATCGTCTACGCCATCGTCCTGCTGTACGCATTCCCGCTGCTGGCACGGTTTGAAAACACCACCTTCGGCATTCTGAAAACCTCCCTGCTGGTGGGGCTGCGGTATTTGGTCTGCACCCTGCTGATGGCGGCCATCTACGCCGCCATGTTCTGGGTGGTGGTCTGGGTGTTTACCCCGGCGTTTTTGCTGGGGTTCGGGTGCTGCGCCATGCTGTGCTCATTTTTCCTGGTGAAGGTGATCCACGCCTGCGGCGGGGCGCCGCAACCGGTGGAGGAAGAAGAAAATGCAGAACACTAAATGGAAAGAGGACTGGCAGACCATTCAATCCCTCCACGGCCGCAAGCGGCTGGACCACATCTGGACCTATTACAAAATCCCCATCATCCTGGTGCTGATTGTGGTGTACATGGCGGCCTACATCGGCTACCGGCAGGCCACCCGAAAAGAGGACGTGCTGTATCTGGCCCTGGTGAACGTGTCGGCGGGGCAGGACCTGACCGAGGATTTAACCACCGGCTTCCTGGAACAGCAGGGGCTGAGCAGCGAAAAACAGCAGGTCTACTTCTACAATGGCCTGCTGCTGAGCGAGGACGCCGATCCCCAGTATGCCTACGCCTCCCGCATGAAAATCATGGGGGCCCTGGCGGCGGATCAGCTGGATGTGGTCCTGATGGACCAGGAGGCCCGGGACGCCTTTGTGCAGGAGGAGTATCTGGCCGACCTGCGGACCCTGGACCCGTCTCTGACCCGGGAAGAAGGGCTGGATGAATCGGGCCTGTGGATGGATGTTTCTTCGTCGCCTTTGCTGGAGGCGGCAGGCTTTTCGGACCGGGTGTATCTGGGTGTGATTCGGGAATCCCCCAACCCCGACCGGGCCGCCGCCTTTATCCACTATCTGATGTCATAAAACCGAGAAGGAGATGCTGCAAATGGACATTGTAACGATTGGTGAGGTCTTGATCGACCTGACCCAGACCGGACGGAACGAACAGGGAATCCCCCAGTTTGCGGCCAACCCCGGCGGCGCGCCCGCCAATCTGGCGGTGGCGGCGGCCCGGCTGGGCGCAAAAACCGCATTCATCGGCAAGGTGGGGGCGGATGCCTTTGGCCGCTACCTGACCGAGGTGCTGGAGGAGAACAAGGTGGACGTGTCGGGTGTGGCGGTGGACCGCGCGCACCCCACCACCATGGCGGTGGTCTCGGTGGATGCGTCGGGCGAGCGGGATTTCAGTTTTTACCGCAGCGCCAACGCCGACGTCATGCTGACGGCGGAGGACATCCCCGACCAGGCCCTGCAGGGGGCCACCATGGTGCACTTCGGCTCAGTGAGCCTGACGGCAGACCCCTCCCGGTCCGCCACTCTGGATGCGGTGCGCCGCGCCAAAGCCATGGGCGCCGTCATTACATACGATCCCAACTACCGCGCCAACCTCTGGCCCGATCCGGAGGCCGCTGTGGCCCAGATGAAGGCGCCCCTGGAGATGGTGGACATCCTCAAGGTGTCGGATGAGGAGCTGCCTCTCCTGACCGGGACCACCGACTGCGCCGAGGGCACTGCTCAGCTGGCCCGGCAGGGCATCCGGCTGATCTTTGTCACCCTGGGCCCCGACGGCGTCTTTTACCGGATGGGAGACACCACCGGCCATGTGGCCGGCGTCCCCTGCAAGGTGGGGGACACCAACGGCGCCGGAGATACCTTCTTTGGCGCGGCGCTGTCCAAGCTGTGCAAAGAGCACCTGAACGCTCTCTCTGTAGAGAAGCTGGAACAGATTCTGGCTTTCGCCAACCGGGCCGCCAGCATCACCACCAGCCGCCGCGGAGCCATCTCTGCCATGCCCACCCTGGCCGAGGTGGAGGGATAACGGCCGCCCCAACCCAAAAAGAAAACAGGACAACAAAAACCGGACTTCACGAGGCTGTGAAGTCCGGTTTTTTGCGCGGCCGGCGGGGGCCGGCCCGCGGGACGGGAGAAGAAAGGAACGTTGCGCCTTATTCCTTGACAGCTCCGGCAGCGACGCCGGCCAGAATATAGCGCTGGAAGAAGATGTAAATCAGGATGGTGGGCAGCATGATGATGACGATGCCCGCCGCCAGGGACTGCCAGGAACCCTGCTGGGCGTTGGCGTAGTCCATCAGGAAGGTGGTGAGGGTCCGCAGTTTGTTCTTGGGCATGTACAGGTAGGGGATGTACATGTCGTTGATGATGACGATGGCCTTGATGATGACCACGGTGGCAGTGGCCGGGGCCAGCAGGGGGAAGATGATCCGGGCGAACAGCTGGAAGTAGCTGCAGCCGTCCAGCAGGGCGCTTTCGTCCAGAGCCGGGGGAATGGTAGAGATGAACTGGCGGTAAATGTACAGCTGCATCAGGTCGGAGGCAATGTAGATCAGGATGGGGGCGCCCAGGGTGTTGTACAGGCCCAGACCGTTGATGATCTTGAAGCGGGCAATCTCGGTGACGAAGGTGGGCACCAGCATGCCGGCAAAGAACAGGCCCACAATCACCTTTTTGCCACGGAAGGTAAAGCGCTCGATGATAAAGGCGGTGATGGTGCCCAGCAGCACATTGAAAATCAGGCTGACCGCCAGGATGATGAGGGTGTTTTTGAAGCCGATCCAAAGATACTTGTTGCTCAGAACGGTCTGGAAGTTCTCCAGGGTGATCCGGTCAAAGGGGGGCAGCATCAGGGGGGAGGTGTTGACCATGTCGCCCTTGGTTTTCAGGGCGGCAAAGACGGTCAGCAGGATGGGGGTGATGACGATGAGGGTCATGCTCAAGCAGACCAGCTGCTTGAGGAACTGCGCCAGAATGGCGCGGGGAGAACGCTGGTTCAGCATCTTCACTTGTCCTCCTTTAAGATCACGCCGTGGATGATTTTATTCTGGATGACGTAAATCACGATGATCAGCACCATGATGGCCACCGCCATGGTGGAGGCCAGACCGAAGTTGGAGAAGGTGAAGGCGGTCTTGATGGTGTAGAGGGTGAAGGTGCTGGAGGCGTAGCCGGGGCCGCCGGAGGTCATGACAAAGGGGATATCAAAGACCTGCAGGGCGCCGCGGATGTTGTCGAAGAGGACAAAGTCCACCATCAGCATGATGGAAGGAATCTGGATGTAGCGGAACATCTGCCAGGTGTTGGCGCCGTCGATGATGGCGGCCTCCTGGATGTCCTTGGACACCGACTGCAGCGCCGCCAGGAACAGCACCACATGGTAACCGGAGTAGCGCCACAAGGAGACGAAGGCCAGCACAAAGTTGACGATCTTGGGGTCGGACAGCCAGTTCTGGCTCAGCATCCCCAGGCGCAGGGCCTCCAGGATGGAGTCGAAGGCGCCGTTGATGGGGGAGAAGAAGTAGGAGAACGCATAGGAGATGGCCACGCCGTTGATGATGTAGGGCATGAAGACCATGGTCTTGTAGAACTTGGCGCCCCGGAGCTTGGAGTTCAGCAGGACGGCAAAGGCCAGCTCCACCGGGATCATCAGCAGGTGGGCGAAGAAATAGACGGCGTTGTTGCCCAGGCTCTGCCACAGGTCGGGGTTGTGGAGCATCGAGATGTAGTTGTCCAGCCCGATGAATTCACTGGTGGTGGACAGGCCGTCCCAGTTGGTAAAGCTCATGCGGAACAGGTCCACCGCCGGGAACACCACAAACCCCACCAGGAGCAGGACCGGGATGACCAGCGAAACCAAAATAAAGACGCGCCGCTGTTTGGCGAGAGTATTCATGGAAGCCTCCTTCAACAGAAAGGGGGCTGCTTTGCAGCAGCCCCACCGGTTGCTTTACTGGATGCCCAGTTTGGCGCGGGCTGCGGCCCACTTGGTGTCCAGATCGGCCAGGGTGGCGTCCAGATCGAACCCGTCGGTGAACATCTGTGCGCCCAGTTTCTTATAGTCGAAGGCGATCTCGTTCTGAATGGCGGTGAAGTCATCGCCGCCGCCGTCGTACATGACCATCTCGCCATCCGACTGGGCTGCGTCGGCCTCAGCCAGGACGGGGTCCTTGTCCTTGGGGAAGTTGCTCATGGAGGAGGCGCTGGAAATGTAGGCGATGTAGCCGGGGTACCAGTCCTCGCTGTAGAACCACTCGATGAAGGCGCGGGCCAGCTCGGGGTTCTTGGAATGGGTGGTCACGCCCATGAAGCTGTCGCCCTGGACGATGTAGCGGAAGGGTTCACTCTTACTCTCGCGGACCGGCAGATAGAAGGCGCCCAGCTGATCGATGCTCTCTGCGCCGTTCTCGATGTTCTGCAGGCCCCAGTCGCCCAGCGCGATGATGGCGGCCTTCTTCTGGGCGAAGAGGGTGGTTGCCTG
Organism: Faecalibacterium sp. An122; assembly: GCF_002160895.1. Lineage (GTDB taxonomy): Bacteria > Bacillota > Clostridia > Oscillospirales > Ruminococcaceae > Faecalibacterium. Next base: position 76,319 of record NZ_NFLL01000004.1, read on the forward strand.
ATCGTTGCCCAGGCCCAGGGGGTCCTTGCCGAAGACGCCGCTGGTGAACAGGTCATAAATCCGGTGATAGGCGATGTTGATGTCGGTGCCCTCTGCAAAGGGAGCGTCCACCTTGGCCATGTCGTTCCAGTTCTGGCCGTTGCCGTTCACCAGAGCGGGCATGAACTCCATGAAGGGGTAGTCGGGCCACTCGTCCTTGGCGCCCAGGGCAATGGCCATGAAGTCGGGGTCGGATGCGCCGAAGTGGTCCTGCAGCTTGGTGGCTGCGGCCTGGAAGTCGCCCCAGGTGGTGGGAACTTCCACGCCGGCTTCCTCAAACATATCTTTCCAGTAGTAGACGTACTCGTAGCCGGCGGTCATGGGAACGCCCAGAATCTTGCCGTCCACGGCGTAGCCGGCGGCCAGGGTGTTGTTCTTGGCGGCCTCGGTGTCGGACAGGTCCAGCAGGTAATCCTTGAACCGGGACAGGGTGAAGGGCTTGTTGAACATGACGTCGGGCAGCTGGTTGGCCGAGGCGCGCATCTTCATGGCGTTCCAGTACTCGCTGTCGTCCTTGATCTTTTCCACTTCGATTTCAGCGTCGGGGTACTTCTCCTGGAACTTGCCCACCATGTCGTTGGAGTCGATGTATTCCATCAGGTTGTTGTCCCAGATGGTGAAAACCAGTTCGCCCGAGAGCTCGCTGCCTGCTGCAGCTCCGCCCGAAGCAGCAGTGGTGCTCTGGGAACCGCCGCAGGCGGCCAGACCCATGGTGGCGGCGGCAGCGCCGGCAACCTTCAGAAACGAGCGGCGTGAAATCTTCTTCATTGTTCAGATCCTCCTCTTTCTTGTGGGGCACAAGGACGGCTGCGTGTCGGTCCGTCCTCTCCTTACGTTGTCTATAGTATAGCAGCCGCACCGGGAGGAAAATAGGAACTCGGGTTGGATTTCTTGATGTTTTTTCAGATATTTTCACCCGATTGACGGTAGATTTTGGGCGTTACGCCCATCTTTTTCTTGAAAACATGGTTAAAGTGCTCAACATTGTGGTAGCCCACCGCCTCACAGACTTCATAAATTTTAATGTCGGTCTGGAGCAGCAGCTGGCCGGCCCGCTCGATCCGCAGCCCGTTCAGATAGCTGATGAAGGTGCAGCCGCACTCTTTGGCAAAGCGGGTGCTGAAATATTTTTCGTTGAAGCCCACATAGTCGGCCACCGTCTTTAGGGTCAGTTCGGGGTTGACGAAATTGTCCCGGATGAAGGCTCGGGCCCGCTCCATGACGTCGGGCTGGGCCTGGCTGGCGCCGGCGGTGCAGGCGGTGCGGACCCGGCGGAGAATCCCGTGGAGCCAGAGCTCCCGCTCCCGGGCGGATTCCATCTGCTGCAGGGCGCCCAGCAGGTCGGGCTGTTCGGGCAGGATGGCACCCAGGCTCTGGCCGTACTGGGCCAGGCGATGGCTCAGCCCCGCCAGCAGGGCGGCGCACCGGCCGGTGTGGCTTTCGCCGGTCTCTCCCCGCAGGCCCACAAACCAGGCGGCGGCCTCCCGCTGAAGTTCCTGGGGATTGTCGCCCCACAGAGCGTCCAGAAGGGGCGCGCAGGCGGAGGCTTCCCGGGCGCAGAGCCCGGCCAGGGCTCCATACCGCCACTGGGTGCAGATGGAGCCGGGGCCCCGCAGCTGGGCCAGGGCACAGAGCCCGGCGCACTGCCGGGCCGCCTGGACCGCTTCGGTGTGGGGGATCATCTCGCTGACCCCCACCGCCACCTCCAGGTTCATCATGTCTTTCCAGACATGCTGGATCTGGCGGACGGCCAGGTCCACCGTGCTCTGAACCCGCAGGGGATCGCTGACCCGATAGTACAGCTCATAGTAGGAGGGATCGATAGCCCGGATGACCCCGTGGTTGCTGAGGCGGGGAATCTGGCGCACCAGCTCCAGCATGGGGCGCTGCATCCGCTCCCGCACCTCCCCGCCGTACCGCTGGGCCACCTGGGGAAAGTTCTGGACCGAAAAGGCCGCCGCCACATACTTGCCCGGCTCCAGGGACAGTTCCTCCCGCGGGGCGCGGCCCTCGGGCCGGGCCGCGTCGTGAAAGACCTTTTCCCGCAGGTCGGTCAAAAGCCGCCGGAGCTCGGCCTCGGTGAGGTTGGCTTTCAGCAGATAGTCGTAGGCGCCCAGGCGGAAGGCCTCACGCACCAGCTCAAATTCATCATAGCCCGACAAGACCACCGACACCGGCATCCGGGCGCTGGCCCGCAGCTGTTCCAGCAGCTTCAGGCCGCCCATGCCCGGCATCTTGATGTCGGTGATGAGCAAATCCACGTCCTGCAGACGCAGATAGTCCAGGGCCTGCTGGCCGTTGAGGCAGTCCTGCACAATCCGGTAGCCGCAGCTCTCCCAGTCCAGCAGGGAGGACAGGGTGGCCCGCACCAGGGCGTCGTCATCCACGATCAGGGTTCGTATCATGGGGTTTGGTCTCCTTTCCGCAGCGTTCCAGCGGCAGACGCAGCCGCACACAGGTCAAAACATTGGGCTCGCTCTCCACCTCCATCTGGGCCTGGGGGCCAAAATGGAGCCGCAGCCGGGCCAGCACATTCTCCAGCCCGATGCTGGTGTTGTCGTCGCTGGTGCGGGGCCGGCCCTTGAGAATCCGGGCGATTTGCTCAGGGGTCATCCCACGGCCGTTGTCCTTCACCGCCAGGCAGAGGCTGTCCCCCTCCTGATAGACCGACACCGTCACCTGGCCCATCTCCTCGTCCAGGTCGGCCAGGCCGTGGGTGATGGAGTTTTCCACCACCGGCTGGAGAATCAGCCGGGGCAGCAGATAATCCTCGCACCCGGGCTGAATCGCATAGTGGACCTCGAAACATTCGCTGTAGCGAATCCGCATCAGGTAGACGTAGCTGTCCAGGACGGCCAGCTCCTCCCGCACTGTGTACAGGCTGACGTTGCTGCGGAAGGAACAGGACACAATGCTGATGAGGGCCGCCGCCATATCCCGGATGCCGTCGTAGCCCGCCACCTGGGCCATGAACCGGATGGAGTTGAGGCTGTTGACCACGAAATGGGGGTTGATCTGGCTCTGGAGGGCCTGCATCTCGGCGGTATGCTTGCGGCGCTGGGCCTCGGCGTTGATGGCCAGCATGTTTTTCAGGCTCAGGACCATCTGGTTGAAGGAGTCCATCAGATCCCGGATTTCCTGATGGCCGCTGGGCTGGACCTGGACGTCCAGATTGTTGTTTTCCAGCTGGCGCATCCCCTGAACCACCGTCTGGACCGGCACCACAATGGCGTTGAGGAAGTACAGGGAGAACACACAGAACAGGCCCAGCAGCAGGGCCACCACCAAAAGCAGCAGTCCGCCCACCATCTGGAACCCCTGGGTCAGGAGCCGTTCCTCCACAAAGGTGACCACCGTCCACCCGGTGTCGGGGATGGAGCGGGTGCGGAACAAAAATCCGGCGGTGCTGCCGTCGGGGCGCAGGGGCGCCCGCAGGCTCTTGCTGCCGGGGGTGAACTCCCCGGCGTGCTGAGAGAAGAAGTCCCGCAGGGCGTCGTTGCCAAAGTCGCCGTAAAGGACCTGGCCCGTCTCGTCCAGCAGAACGGTGGAGCCCAGCTCGCTGCGGCCCCGGGCCCGGCGGATGACGTCGCCGGCCTGGGTGGCGGTGAAAAAGGCCATCAGGTCAATCTGATTGCTTTTGTCCACCGAGCGGTCCAGGGCCATGGCGGTGACCAGGACAAAGACGTTGTTCTTCTGGCCGGGATAGGTCAGCCGGACCCGGCTGGTGTCGTAGCCGCCGATGCGCACCTGATTGGGAGAGGCCTGGGCTGCCGTATACCAGGAGGCGGCGCGGACCTCGCTGGAGGTGAGCATGATCTCTTTGTTCATGTAGATGCTGCCGCCGTCCCGCATATAGAACATCCCGCCCAGAATGTCCTCCGACGGGGTCATGGCGGTGTGAAAGGCCCGTTCCAGCTGCTGGCTGGTGGTGTAATACTGTACCGTCCCGGCCGAGTCGTACACCTGGGCGGCCATGGCGGGGAACTCCCCGTCGTTGACGTACACAAAGTGGGACAGCTGCAAAGAGGCTGTCCGCACGTCGGTCTGAAGGACCGAGGCGACGCTCTCCTGGAAGGCGTCGATGGTCTCGATGGAGGCGGCCCGGATCAGGTAGCTGACAATGCTGAAAGCTCCGATGAACACCACCAGAAGAGGAATCACCACCAGAATGATGAAGCTGCGGAAATAAAGCTGTTTGAGCACCGACTGCTTTTTTGTGCGCGCCATAAAATCTCCCCCAAAGGCTCTGGAAGTTGTTTTGCAGATCTATTATAAGGGTTTGCAAACTTTTTCACAAGGGGCCCTTTGGGGGCATTTTTTTGCGGCTTTTGCAAGCGAAAAAGGGAGCCAAAAGGACACACTGGGGGAAACGCAGAAACGGTGGTAGGATGTTGTCAGGCGGCCGGGAAACGGCAGAAAGGAGCGAAACGATGGCGAGAAAAAAGAACGGCAGCCTGTCAGACTTGCAGCGGACCACCGATTTGCTGAGCGGCCTGCTGGTGCAGGAGGCAAGGGCTTTGGACCAGCGGCGGCGTCAGGAGGGCGGGCCGGGGGACATGAAGGCCCTCAAGGAAATCACAGCGGTGCTCAAGGACCTGGCGGCCGTGGCCAGAAGCCTGAGCGAGCAGGGCGGCGAGAGCGGCGGGCCGGAGTGCGGCGTGGTGCTGCTGCCGCCGGTGGAGCCGGGAAAGGAGGAATCAACATGAACCGGCAGGCCCCCATTATCTGGCAGCCCCAGCCCCGGCAGCGGGCGTTTATGGAGCGCAGCGAGCCGGAAGCCCTCTATGGGGGCGCGGCCGGCGGGGGAAAGAGCGACGCGCTGGTGATCGAGGCGCTGCGGCAGGTGGACATCCCCCACTACCGGGCCCTGATTTTGCGCAAGACCTTCCCCCAGCTGAGCGACCTGGTGGACAAGAGCATGAACTACTACCGGCGGGCTTTTCCCGCCGCCCAGTACAATGCCACCGCCCACGTCTGGATTTTCCCCAGCGGGGCCAAGATCTACTTCGGGTCCATGCAGTACACCAAGGACCGCACCAACTACCAGGGCAAGGCCTTCGACTTCATCGGCTTTGACGAGCTGACCCACTTTGAATGGGAGGAGTACAGCTACATGATGAGCCGGAACCGTCCCACCGGGCCCGGCACCCGGGTGTATATGCGGGCCACCACCAACCCCGGCGGGGTGGGCCACGGCTGGGTCAAGGAGCGGTTCATCACCCCTGCCCCCGCCGGCACCCCCATTCTGGAGGACTACCAGGTGCGGATGCCCGACGGCACCACCCGGACCTTCACCCGGGCCAGGGTGTTCATCCCTTCCAGCGTCTTTGACAACCCCGCCCTGCTGGCCAACGACCCGGGGTATCTGGCCAGTCTGGCCGCCCTGCCGGAGGCCGAAAAGCAGGCGCTGCTCTACGGCAGCTGGGACAGCTTTTCGGGTCAGGTGTTCACCGAGTGGCGCAACGACCCCGAACACTACCGGGACCAGCGATGGACCCATGTGGTGGAACCCTTCGAGATTCCCAAACACTGGCGGATCTGGCGGGGATACGACTTCGGGTATTCGCGGCCCTTCTCGGTGGGGTGGTATGCGGTGGACGAGGACGGCCGGATCTACCGGATCAAGGAGCTGTACGGCTGCACCGGCCGACCCAACGAGGGTCTGCGGCTGGACCCGGTGGAACAGGCCCGGCGCATCCGGGAGGCGGAACAGAACGACCCGGTTCTCCGGGGACGGGTGATCCGCGGAGTGGCCGACCCGGCCATCTTCGACGAGAGCCGGGGGGAGAGCATTGCCGCCATGATGGAGCGGCCTCCCGCCTGCATCCACTGGTCGGGGGCGGACAACACCCGTCTGGCCGGCAAGATGCAGATGCACTACCGTCTGGCCTTCGACGGGGAGGGGCGGCCCATGTTCCAGGTGTTCAGCACCTGCAAGCACTTTATCCGCACCATCCCGTCCCTGGTGTACGACGAGAGCAACGTGGAGGATGTGGATTCCCGTCAGGAGGACCACATCTACGACGAGTGCCGGTACGTCCTGATGGAAAATCCCATCAGCCCGCCGGTGCGGCCTGCGCCGGCGCCACCGCCCGACGACCCGCTGGACCTGCGGCCCCGCAAGAAAACAGCATTCTACAGAATATGAGGTGAAACCATGCACGAACAGGAAATTCAGATCCAGGCCGCACCGCCCATCGGGCCGGAACAGGCCGCCGAGGCAGAGCGCATTCTGCACAAGTACAAGGCCGGCAAGGCGGCGCTGGACCGGCGTCTCATCGACAACGAGCTGTGGTTCCGGATGGCCCACTGGAAGCAGTACAAAAACCGGATGATGGAGGGCAAGCCCCAGCCCTCCAGCGGGTGGCTGTTCAACTCCATCGCCAGCAAGCACGCCGACGCCATGGACAACTACCCCGAGCCCAACGTCCTGCCCCGGGCCGCCGACGACGAAAACACCGCCCGGATGCTGTCCAGCATTCTGCCGGTGGTGCTGGAACAGGCCGACTACGAGCAGGTCTATTCGGACAGCTGGTGGCGCAAGCTCAAGCAGGGCACCGGCGTCAAGGGCATCTTCTGGGACCCCACCGCCCGGGGCGGCATGGGCGAAATCGCCATCCGGTCCATGAACCTGCTGATGCTCTACTGGGAGCCGGGCATTATGGACATCCAGGACAGCCCCCACTTTTTCAGCCTGAGCCTGGAGGATTCGGACCAGCTGGCCGCCCGCTGGCCCCAGCTGCGGGGCCGCACCGGCGGCACCATCGATGCGGCCCGGTACATCCACGACGACAGCATCGACACCACCGACAAGAGCGTGGTGGTGGACTGGTACTACAAAAAGCCGGGCCCCGGCGGCAAGGAACTGGTCCACTACTGCAAGTTCTGCAACGGGATCGTTCTCTATGCCAGCGAAAACGACCCCCGTCTGGCCGAGAAAGGCTTCTACGACCACGGCAAGTACCCCTTTGTCTTTGACGTGCTGTTTCAGGAGGAGGACAGCCCGGCGGGCTTCGGGTACATCGACATCATGAAGGACTGCCAGAATTCCATCGACAAGATGAACCAGGCCATGGACGAAAACGTCCTGCTGGCGTCCAAACAGCGGTATGTCCTCAGCGATTCCGCCGGGGTCAACGAAGAAGAGCTGGCCGACTTTGGCCGGGACATCATCCATGTGACCGGCCGGCTCAACGACGACACCTTTCATCAGCTTCAGACCGCGGGGCTGCAGTCCAGCTCCATCACCTACCGCAACAGCCGGGTGGACGAGCTGAAGGAAATCAGCGGCAACCGGGACATCAGCCAGGGCGGAACCTCGGGCGGCGTGACGGCGGCTTCGGCCATTGCGGCCCTGCAGGAGGCCGGCAGCAAACTGTCCCGGGATATGCTCAAGAGCGCGTACCGGGCGTTTGCCAAGGAGTGCTATCTGGTCATCGACCTGATGCGGCAGTTCTACGACGAGGAACGGGTCTTTCGCATTACGGGGGAGAAGGGACAGAACGTCTTTGTCCCGTTCAGCGGCGCAGCGCTGCGGGCCGTGCCGGCCGCCAGCGTGGGCGGCGTGGAGCTGGGCAGCCGGGAGCCGGTGTTTGATATCACCATCTCGGCGGCCAAAAAGTCCACCTTCAGCCGCCTGACCCAGAACGAGACCGCCAAGGAGTGCTACCAGCTGGGCTTTTTCAACCCGGCCAACGCCGACGCCGCTCTGGCCGCCCTGGAAATGATGGACTTTGAAGGGATTGAGAAAGTCCGCCAGCGGGTGCGGCAGAACGGCACCATGGCCCGTCAGCTGCAGATGGCCCAGCAGCAGCTGGCCCGGCTGACCCAGGCCGCCGGAATGGTCCGGTCGGCCGGCCGGCAGAAGGCCGCCGGCGCCCGGACGGTCAGGGCGGCCCAGAGCCCCAGCCCCACAGCCGCCGCAGCCCGGGCCATGAACACCAACACAAGGAGGTAACAACGGATGATCCAAGCAATTTACAGCGAGCTGGACGGCCCCGCCGGGGTGACCCGGCGGCTGGAGGTCAAGGGGCACGCCGGCTACGCCCCCGCCGGCCAGGACATTGTCTGCGCCGGGGCCAGCATTCTGACGCAGGCCCTGGTCTGGATGACGGCGGAGGCCGAGCAGGCTGCCTGTACCGCGTCCGACGGCCCCGAGGGGCCCCGGGTGGTGATTACCGCCCAGCCCGGCCCCGACGCCCGGGAAAATCAGCGGATGGCCGGCGGGTTTGACCTGGCCAAGGCGGGCTTTGCCCTGCTGGCCGAGCGGTACCCCGACAACCTGCGGTTTGCCGACACCAGCAGCCGGGGCGAGGAGGGGATGATCGACCTGCAGCTCTTCGCCAAGAAGGACAAAAAGGGCCCCGCCCTCAGCCGGGAGCAGCAGCGCCAGGCTATGGCGGAGGGGACCATGGGCCGCCGCAAAAAGGCGGAGGAAACCCAGGAACCCCCGGCCCCGCCCAAGGACGCAGCCCCTCTGCGGCCCCAGGAACAGCCCCGCCGGGAGCCCATGATGGGCATTGGCGAGGTGGGCCGGTTCATCCGGGCGCTTCACCGCCAGTGGGCCCGGGAGGAGGCCGAGCTGCGCCGGGGCGACCCCAAGTTCTCGTTCCGTGAGGCGCTGAAAAGTCCCGCCATGCGCCGGATGATGCGGATGCCCGGGATGCGGATGCAGGAGGCCTACCATGCGGCCTTTTATGACCAGCTGATGGCCGGTACCGCCCGCACCGTGGAACAGGGGGTGGTGAACCGGGTCCAGGAGCGAGGCGCACGCCCCGCCGAAAACGGCATCCACAGCAAGGCCGCCGTCACCACCGCCCCCGACGTGAGCCGGATGAGTCGGGCCCAGCGGGAGGCCATCGAGCGGGAAGCCCTCCACGGGGCCAAGATCCGGCTGTAAGTTTCAGGATACGCGCCGGCTTCGGCCGGCATGGCACGATAAAGAAAGGACGACTTTATGAATCAGAACGAAATCCGCTTTGACCTGCAGTTCTTTGCCGACGCATCCAGCCAGCTGCAGAACACCACCTCCGCCTCGGGCATGACCGCCGAGATGAAGACCTTCTATGAGAAGCGTCTGATCGACCAGGCCGAGCCCCGGCTGGTTCACGACCAGTTCGCCGACTACTACCCCATGCCGGTGGGCGGCGGCAAGACCATCGAGTTCCGCAAGTACGACAGCCTGCCCAAGGCTACCACCCCTCTGACTGAGGGCGTCACCCCCGACGGCCAGAGCCTGACCGTCTCCACCATCAAGAGCGATCTGCACCAGTACGGCGGCTGGACCCCCCTGACCGACGTGCTGCAGATGACCGCCATCGACAACAACGTGGTGCAGGCCACCCGCATTCTGGCCAGCCAGGCGGGCCGCACTCTGGACACCCTGACCCGTGACGTTCTGGCCGGCGGCACCAACGTCATCTATGCGCCCAAGGTGGCCGAGGACGGCACCGAGACCCCCGTCAGCAGCCGTTCCGCCCTGACCCTGGACTGCAAGCTGACCCCCAAGCTGTTCTTCCAGGCAGCCGCCCAGCTGGGCGCCATGAACGCCGACACCCTGGGCGACAGCTATGTGGCCATCATCCATCCCTACGCCGCCTACGACCTCAAGACCAGCAAGGAGTGGATCGAAGTCCACAAGTACGCCGACCCCGAGGCCATGTACCGCGGCGAGATCGGCAAGCTGGGCAACATCCGCTTCATCGAGACCAGCGAGGCCAAGATCTGGAAGGACGAGACCTGCCCCGCCAACGGCGGCGACCATTACGCCGTGTTCGGCACCCTGGTGCTGGGCGCCCACGCCTACGGCGTCACCGAGCTGGAGGGCGGCGGCCTGGAGCACATCGTCAAGCAGCTGGGCTATGGCGACGACCCCCTGAACCAGCGCGCTTCGGTGGGCTGGAAGGGCATGCGCGCCGCCGAGCGTCTGGTGGAACAGTACATGGTCCGTATCGAGAGCCTGTCCAGCTATTCGGCTTCGGCAGCCGCCAACTGAGCCAAAACGGCAGAAAGGAGAAATGACCTATGGCAGAGGACAAGGTCCGCATCCGCCTGTTTAAGGACAACGGCCGCTACAAGGGCGACCTGTTCGTCAGCGTCAACGGCGTCAACTACAAGATTCGCCGGGGCGTGGAAGTGGAGGTGCCCCGGGCGGTGGCCGAGGTGCTGGAACACAGCCAGCGCCAGGACGATCTGACCGCCGCCCGCATTGCGGCGGCCGAGGACGCGGCAGGAAAGTAAACTGAATCAGCCCGGCACAGCCACAGACCGGTGTGCCGGGCTCTTTTTCAAAGAAAGGAGGCTTGCAGATGACGGCAGGCGAGGCCATCAACCAGGCCAGGGCGCTGCGCCCGGGCTGTGAGATCGGCGAAGAAACCATGAAGGAATGGCTGCGCAGAGAGGACGGGGAAATCCGCACCCGGCTTTTGGAACCCGCCGGCGCAGACGGATTCGACGGGGTGGGGGCAGACCTGCTCTGGACCGACGGGCTGGCGGACAGCGCGGAACTGCTGGTTCCGTTCCCCTTTGACGGGATGTACCCCCACTATCTGTCCGCCATGGTGGACGCAGCCCTGGGGGAGAACGACCGCTACAGCGGCGAGATGTCCCGCTGCAATGCGGTGCTGAGCGAGTTTGCGGTCTGGCTGCGGCGCAGTTTCCGGCCCGCGCCCCGCTCGGTGCGGTGGTAAAGGGGGGAGCAGTATGTACCTGCCTGAATTGCCCTCCCTCAAAAACAGCCGCCAGCAGATGCGGGTGTTCGGGGGTCTGAACGAGACCTTCGGCTGCACCGAGGCGGAGTATGCGGCGGGGAAGAATTTTTCCAGCCGGGATTTCCCGGCCCTGTCCACACGGACCCCCCGCCGCCGGCTGCGGGAGCTGGACAGCGTGGACGGGATGTACCATCTGAACGGCTTTCTCCTCATCCGCAAGGGCGGGCTGACCTACACCCCCGACAGCGGGGACGAGCCGGTGAACCTCAGCGGCGTGCTGGAGGAGGGGAAAAAGATTCTGGTGGGCATCGGCACCCAGGTGCTGATTTTCCCCGACAAGAAAACCTTTGACACCGCCGACGGCACCCTCAAGCCCCTGGGGGCTTCCTGGGGCGGCGGGGGCGCCTCCATCGAGATGACCCCCTGCGACGCCGAGGGCAACACCTACACCGTCCAGAGCTGGGGGCTGGCCGAGCCCGAAAGCCCCGAGGACGGGGAGGTGTTCCTGAAAGTGGTGAGCCAGTCCAGCCCCTGGAACGCCGACGGGGTGCTGGAAGTCTACAGCAGCTCGCTGGAGCGGTGGACTTCGGTGACCCTGGACTACTGCAAGATCAACGCCGAGGGGATCGGAAAAAACTTTGCGGTGTGGGACACCGTCACGGTGGAGGGCACCGCCGCCTCGGCCGCCGGGGTGTGCGACGATCTGGACGGGGAGAAAATCCTCTACGACGTCAGCGACGACTGGCTGATGGTTCCGGTGACGCCGGGAGGCGAACACTTCTACGGGCGGGTGCTGCAGACCGGCAAAGAGGCCACATGGACCAGCCTGGACGGCAAAAACACCCTGTCCTATACGGTGGAAACCCCCATCCAGTGCACCCGCCGGGTGCCCGACATGGACTATCTGACCGAGTGCGACAACCGGGTCTGGGGCTGTTCCAGCGGGGAAAATGTGATCTACTCCTGCAAGCTGGGAGACCCCACCAACTGGTTCTCCTACCGGAATACCGCCGCCGACAGCTATGCGGTGACGGTGGGCAGCGACGGACGGTTTACCGGCGCGGCCACCTGCATGGGGTATGTGCTGTTTTTCAAGGAGAACACCCTCCACAAGCTCTGCGGCACCAAGCCCTCCGACTTTCAGCTCAGTTCCCTGCGGTGCCGCGGCGTGGCCAAGAACGCCGCCGGGAGCCTCTGCGTCATCAACGAAACCCTGTACTATCTCTCCCCCGAGGGGGTGATGGCCTGGGACGGCAGTCTGCCGGTGAAGGTATCCGGCGTGCTGGACCCGGAGGGTCTGGCCGCCGTCCGGCAGGCCGCCGGCGGATGGCTGGACGGGCGGTATTACCTCTGGCTGGGCACCGACCAGGGAGGCCGGCTGCTGGTGTACGACACCGAGCGGGGCCTGTGGCATCAGGAGGACCCCGGGGCCTCCGGCACCCTGGACATGATGTCCAGCGGGCGGCAGCTCTATCTCTGGGACGGCGCGGCCCTCTGGGCGGCGGGCCCGGCCCGGGACGAGGACGCCGTCATGACCGCCGAAGGGGAGGGCCAGGCGGAAACCGGCATCCCCTTCCAGATGGTGACGGGGGACATCGGCCTGGACGACAGCGAGGACAAGTACCTCTCCCGGCTGACCCTGCGGCTGGACGCCCAGCCGGGGACCTGGCTGGAAGTATGGGCCAGCTGCGACGGCGGACCATGGGAAAAGCTGGCCGCCGCCCGCACCCGGGATGAAAAGGAAAAGCTGTGCATCCCCCTTGTTCCCCGCCGCCACGACACCCTCCGCCTTCAGCTGACCGGCACCGGACAGCTGACCCTGCGCAGCGTCAGCCGCACCATGGCTGCCGCCCGGGGCGGACTGTAAACGAAAGGAGCTTTTAGCCTATGGCAAGCATTGCAGGGCTGAGCAAGCTGGGCCTGCCCCGGCTGAGCGACAGCATGAACCCGGAGGATGCGCGGGTGATCCGCAACTACCTCTATCAGATGCAGGAACAGTTACAGTATGTTTTGACCAATATCGACACCGATAACCTCTCGGAGGGGCTGCGAAGCCAGCTCCAGGGGAACGGGCAGTGAGAAAGGGGGAGCCAGATGGCAACCAATCGCAAAAATGACCCCTACAGCACCCAGGGCCTCAACAGCAAAAGCGACGTGCAGCAGGCGCTGGCCTCGGCCCAGTACAAGCCGGGGGAGGCGGTGAACAACGCGGCCAGCGCCCTGGAACAGTGGCAGGCCAGCCGGCCCGGCGCCTACCAGAGCCAGTACCAGGACCAGATCAACAGTCTGCTGGACAAGGCCATGTCCCAGGAGAGTTTCTCCTATAACTACGCCTCCGACCCGCTGTACCGGCAGTACGCCCAGACCTACCGCCAGAACGCCCACAACGCCAGCACCGACGCGGCCGCCCAGGCCGCCTCCCTGACCGGCGGCTATGGTTCCAGCTACGCCACCAGCGCGGCCCAGCAGGCCTATCAGCAGCAGATGAACGGGCTGAACAGCGTGATTCCCACCCTGTACAATCTGGCCCTGGACAGCTACACCAGCGAAGGGGATATGCTGATGAACCAGATCAGCGCCCTGAACACCCAGGAGCAGAACGCCCAGGATCTGTACTACCGTCAGCTGGACGACTACTACACCCAGCTGGAACAGAAACAGGACGCCTACGAGAGTGCCTATGCCCAGGACTACGCCCAGTACACCAACTACCTGGCCAACCTGAACGACCTGTACGGCTACTACACCCAGGAGGAAGAGGCGGAGGCCAGCCGCCGCCAGCAGACCTTCAACAACGTCATGAGCGTGCTGGGCCTGCTGGGCAACGTGGCCCAGCTGGCCATCAGCGGTACCACCGGCCTGGGTTCCCTGTTCAGCAATCTGGCCCAGGCGGGCTACAGCATGTACGCCGACAGCCGGGACTACGAGGCCGACCGGGCCGACGCGGCATGGAACCAGCAGATGCAGGAACAGCTCCGCCAGGACAGTCTGGCCCAGCAGTCCTATGAGGACCAGACCGCCGCCCAGAAGTATCAGGATGCCCTGGCCCAGCAGCAGTTTGACAACGACGTCACCAGCCAGAAGCTGGCCATCGCCCAGGGCGAATGGGAGCTCAAGCGCACCCAGGCCCAGCAGGAAGCGGCCGCCGCCAGCATGCGGGCGGCCTCCAAGGCCTCGGGTTCGGGCAGCTCGGGCAGTTCCGGCTCGGGCAGCAAGAGCGGTTCGGGCTCCAGCGGCGGGTCCTCCGCTTCGGGCACCGCGGGCGGCATGGATTACCTGACCTTTGCCCGGCAGATGCGGTCCCAGGGGTACAGCATCGACGAAATCAAGGATATGTTTGACGCCATGAGGGAAGAGCGTTAATTCCCGGCGGGCCTTTCGCGCCCCCTAGAGGGGGCGGGAGGCAGGCAGAAGCGTCAAAAGAAACCGGCGTGTTGTTTCGCAGAGAGACGGCGCGCCGGTTTTCTGCGTTTCCGCCATGGACGGGGGAGAAAACCGCAGACAGGCCCCGCGGCGGGCAAAGTAAGAAAAAAGCAAGATTTCCCCCGAAGTATCGGCGCGGATTTTATGTTATAATACACGGTACACAGGACCGAACCAAACCGATTGAGGTGAGACAGATGAAAAAGCTTTCCATGGTCCATCGGCGTGTGCTGGATGACGCACAGGCGGACATCGGCGCGCTGTACAGGACGTTTCATATTTCCGAGCAGGGCTACAGTGAGGAACAGGTGGAAAAAAGCCGCGCCCGGTACGGAGAAAATGTTTTGTCGGGGCGCACCGCCGACACGGTTTTCTACCGGCTGCGGCGGGCTTTTGTGAATCCCTTCACGGTGATTCTGTTTGTGCTGGCGGTGATCTCCTTTTTGACCGACGTGGTGCTGGTGTCCAATTTCAGCCGCAACGTCACCACGCCGGTGATTATTTTGGGGATGCTGCTGACCAGCGGCGTGGTCCGCTTTGTACAGGAACTCCGGGCCAAACGCATCGCCGACCATCTGACCCAGATGGTTTCCTCCACCGTGCTGGTGCTCCGGGACGGCCAATGGGTCAAGCTCTCCTCAACGGAACTGGTGGTGGGGGATCAGGTGCGCCTGCTGGCCGGGGACCGGGTCCCGGCGGATATCCGGCTGACCGCGGCCAAAGATCTGTTTGTGTCCCAGTCGGTCCTGACGGGGGAGAGCGCCATTGTGGAAAAAAGCGCCGGCGTTCTGCCCCGGGGACAGGCCCGGTCCTATGCCGACTGCAGCAACCTGGTTTTCATGGGATCGTCGGTCACCGGCGGCACCGGGGAGGGCATTGTGCTGGCGGTGGGGGAAGATACCGTGTACGGCGGCTTCTCCACCGCGGAATCCCACCGGAAAAACGGTTTTGACCAGGGGGCCAATTCCATCGCGTGGGTGCTGATCCGCTTTATGGCGGTTTTGATCCCGGTGGTGTTCATGGCCTGCGGGCTGACCAAAGGGGACTGGATTTCGGCGTTTCTGTTTGCCCTGTCGGTGGCGGTGGGCCTGACCCCGGAAATGCTGCCCATGGTCATCAACGCCTGCCTGGCCAAAGGCAGCGCCGCCATGGGCAAAAAGCAGACGGTGGTCAAAAACATCAACGCCATGCAGGGCTTCGGCAGCATGGATATCCTGTGCGTGGACAAGACCGGAACATTGACCGGGGACCAGATCGCCCTGGAATATTACATGGACATCCTGGGCAACGAGAGCCAGGCGGTGCTGGACTTTGGGTATCTGAACAGCCTTTATCACACCGGGGTGAAAAACCATCTGGACGAGGCCGTGGTCCGGTGCCGGAAAATGCCGGGGCACCGGATCCATTATCAGGAGCTGGAAGGGCAGTACCAAAAGCTGGACGAGCTTCCTTTCGACCACGAGCGAAGGTTTGCCAGCGTGCTGGTGGGGCGCGGGGAGGAAAAGCTGCTGCTGGTGAAGGGCAGCATCCGCGAGGTATGCCGCCGCTGCAGCTGGATTGAGTACAAGGGAGAGCGCCGCAGCATGGGAGGCGAGGGCAGCGCCAGCGTCCACGCCATTGTGGACGACATGCTGGAGGACGGCATGAAGGTCCTGGCGGTGGCGTATAAGCCGATGCAGCGGGACCGGCTGTCGAGAGAGGACGAAAACGGGCTGATTCTGCTGGGATATCTGGCGTTTTTTGATGCGCCCAAGCAGAGCGCCGCCGCGGCCATCGGCCGGCTGCAGAAACTGCAGGTGGATGTGCGGGTGCTGACGGGGGACAACCGGGATGTGGCGGTTTCCATCTGCCGCCGGCTGGGAATCGACACGGCCCGCAACCTGACGGGGGAAGAGCTGGAACAGCTCACCGACAACGAAAGGCCGGTGGCCATCGAGCGCACCGCGGTGTTTTCCGAGCTGTCCCCCAAACAGAAGGTCCAGGTGGTGCAGACCCTCCGGGCCAACGGGCACACGGTGGGCTTTCTGGGGGACGGCATGAACGACCTGCCGGCGGTGGTGGAGTCGGATGTGGGGATCTCGGTGGATACCGCCGCCGAGGCGGTCAAGGAAGCCGCCGACGTGGTGCTGCTGAAAAAAGACCTGAACGTGCTGGAGGAAGGCATCCAGGAGGGCCGCAAGACCTACGCCAACATGATCAAGTACATCAAAATGACCGCCTCGTCCAACTTCGGCAATATGTTTTCGGTGCTGGCCGCATCGGCCCTGCTGCCCTTCCTGCCCATGATGAGCCTGCATCTGATCCTGCTGAACCTGATCTATGACCTGTCCTGCACCGCCATTCCCTGGGACAACGTGGACGAGGAGTTCATCGCCAAACCCCGGAAGTGGGACGCCTCCAGCGTGGGGAACTTCATGCTCTGGATTGGACCCACCAGCTCCATCTTTGACTTTACCACCTATCTGTTCATGTACTTCGTGTTCTGCCCGCTGTTCATCTCGGGCGGGGTGCTGTTCAATGACCTGCCGGCCCATTTCAGCGGGATGGAACTGGCCATGATGCAGGCCAAGTACATCGGCATGTTCCAGGCCGGCTGGTTTGTGGAGTCCATGTGGAGCCAGACGCTGGTCATCCACATGATCCGCACCCCCAAGCTCCCCTTTATCCAGAGACGGGCATCTGCACCCCTCACGCTGCTCACCCTCACCGGCATTACGGTGCTGACCATCATTCCCTTTACCCCCTTTGGCGCCGCGCTGGGATTTGTCGCGCTGCCGGCTGCATACTTTGCCTATCTCATCCCCTGCATTCTGCTGTATATGGTCCTGGCAACCAGCCTCAAAAAGGCCTATGTCCGGCACTGTGGGGAACTGCTTTAAAACCGGGAGGTGTTCGCTATGAAATGGACGACGATTTGGATGGATCTCTTTGGCACCACATCCATGCTGGGGATCAATATGGGGTTTTGGGTGGCCATGGCGGCGGTGCTGCTGATTGTGATTGGGATGAACGCGGTATTCTGGGGCATGAAGCCGAAACAGAACCGCTGAGCCGCTGTCCCGCGGCGTGAAAGGAAGGCCGCGGGCGGCCCGAAACAAAAGAAAAGCAATAGCCGGCGCGCAGAGAGGTTGCGTTCGGCTATTGCTTTTTGTTTTGCGGCGGAAATGGAAAGCGGGCGTACCCGCCAGAGTACGCCCGCTCCCGTAAGGATTGGAAAAGAAAGGAAAAATGAAATGGAGAGGAAAATTGAGGTAGGGAAGGAAATCAGTTCTTCTTGATCTTGGTCAGAGCCTCGTTGATCTGGCGCTTGACGTCGGAGGAGAAGGACTTGCTGGCCATCTTCATCATGTCGCTCAGGCGCATGGTGCCCATGAAGCCGCCCTGATCGTCCTCCTTGTCGCTGCCCATCATGCTCATCATGCTGCTCTTGGCAAAGACCTGCATGGCGTCATGGATGACGGCAGCGGTCTCGCTGTTGGCCAGCAGATCCACCACCCGGTCCTTGATGGAGTAGAAGCCCTCGGGGTAATCCAGAGGCTTGCGGGCAGCGCGGGCGGCGGGGTCGTCAAACCAGTTGGCGGCGTCGTTGCCCTCGGGCAGGTCGTAGGCGTAGTTGTGCTCGGCCACGGCCTTCAGGGTGATGGTGTTGGCGGTGACGTCGCCGCACTTGGCGGTGACGATGTTGGGGCCGTCGTTCAGGGCCACATCCTTGAACACGGCGGCGTGATCCTCAGCGGGCAGGGTGGCAACCTCCACGCCGTTCACCACCAGGGTGACGGTGGGGCAGTTGGTGTAGACGGTGACGTTCCGCTCGCCGGGGGCGCGGTCCACAAACCGCTCGCCGCAGACGTGCATCATGGGCTCGGTGGTCCAGTAGGCCTGGTAGATATAGAAGGCGTCCTTCTTGAGCTTGCGGTCGTAGGTCACCAGGCCCTTGTTGTTGCGGCCCTGGATGCCGCCCTCGTCGCGGCCGTCGGCGGCGAAGTCGAACATATTCCACAGGTGGGTGGCCCACAGGTAGGGACGGGTGGCGAAGGTCTTGAGCATCTCGTGGTGATACTCGCAGGCGTACTCCTCGGTGTAGTCGTGGTTCTCAGGGTAGGCGGAGTGCCACTTGGTGATGGCCTCCGAGCCGTACTCGGACACGCCCAGGCAGCGGTCGGGGTACAGGGCGTGGAACTTGTCCAGCCAGGGGCCGTTGTCGGAGGCCTCGCCGAAGTACCAGCCGAAATAGTGGTTGTAGCTGACCACGTCGGTGATGGTGTTGTGCTCGCTCTCCATGGGGGTCATGGAAACCTGGGCCATGGTGGTCATGCGGCTGGGGTCCATCCGCTTGGCCAGGGCATTCAGCTCACGCAGGTTCCGGCGCAGGTCCTCGCGGTCCTTGCCGATGAGGATTTCGTTGGAAATGCCCCAGAAGAAGATGGAGGGATGGTTGTAGTTCTGGCTGATGAGCTCGGTCATCTGGCTGATGGTGTTGTCATGGGCCTCCTTGCCGGGGATGAAGCGGCTGATGAAGGGGATCTCGGCCCAGACCACGAAACCGGTGTGGTCGCACAGGTCGTAGAAGTACTGGTCGTGCTGATAGTGGGCCAGACGGACGGTGTTGGCGCCCACTTCCTTAATCAGGGCGATGTCCTCCTCGTGGTCGGCGCGGCTGATGGCCCAGCCCTTGTCCAGACGGTCCTGATGGCGGGCGACGCCGTGCAGGGGCACGTTCTTGCCGTTGAGCCAGAAGCCGGTGTTGGGGTCCACGTGGAAGGAGCGGTAGCCGTAGTCCACGGCCACGGTGTCCAGCACTTCCTCGCCGCGGGTGATGGATGCCTCGGCGGTGTAGCAGTAGGGATCGGCCATGCCGTTCCACAGGTGGGGGGCCTTGACCGCCAGGGTCATGACCAGGTGGGGCTCGGCGGGGGCCGAGCCGGAGGCCACCACGGCGCCGTCGGCGTCCTTCAGGTCCACGCTGACGGTGCAGCCCTCAGCCTCCACCGGGAACAGGTCCAGACGGGTGGTGCCCGAGACCATGGGGGTGACGAACACAGCGCTGGTGCCGCCCTTCATCAGGTCGAAGTGGGCGGGGGAAGTCTCAATAAAGCTGACCTCGCGGTACAGGCCGCCGAAGAAGGTGAAGTCTGCGGTCTGGGGGTAGATGTCCGACACAGCGTTGGACACGTCCACACGCACCACGTTGCCGGTGGGCTTCATGGCGGGGGTCAGGTCAAAGCGGAAGGTGGAGAAACCGCCCTTGTGCTCGCCCATCAGGCGGCCGTTGCAGTAGACGGTGGCCACATGGTTGGCGCCCTTGAACTCGATGAACTGACGTTTGCCGTCGGTGGGGTCGGGAATTGCAATCTCATAGGTGCCGACGCCGCGCCAGTAGTCGTTGCCGCCGTCCTGGCCGTCCTTCGCATTCCAGGTGTGGGGAAGTGCGACCGTGGCAAAGGGCTCGCCGCCCTTGGAGAAGCGGGCAGAGGTGAGGAGTGTGGTTGTGCGCATGGGTCATGGCTCCTTTCAAATCAAGAAACAGTCGGGCACAGCGGCGGACCGGGCCGGCGCCGTGCATTCCTTTGAACTGGTTTTAGTATATCATCCCGTGGAAAAAGACGGTAGGAATATTTTGGGAAAGTTCCGTATAATTTTTGTGCCATGACGGAGGGATTTAGACAATGTTTATAAAATGCTTAAAAACCGGCGCAAAAAAGTCCCCGCGCCCGGGGCAAGCCAGGCGCGGGGGATGAAAAATAGGGTCCCGCAGGGTTTTATACGCCGGAGTAGGCCGAGAATCCGCCGTCCACCGGCAGGGTGACGCCGGTGATGAAGCTGGCGGCCTTGTCGTTCACCAGGAACAGCAGCGCGCCCTCCAGCTCGGCGCTGTCGCCGAAGCGGCCCATGGGGGTGGCGGCAAGAATCTTGCCGGTGCGGGCGGTGGGGGTGCCGTCCTCGTTGTAGAGGAGCTGCTTGTTCTGCCCGGCGGCGAAGAAGCCGGGGGCGATGGCGTTTACCCGGATGCCCTGGCGGCTGAAATGCACCGCCAGCCACTCGGTCAGGTTGCTCACCGCCGCCTTGGCCCCCGAGTAGGCGGGGATTTTGGTCAGGGGGATGTGGGCGTTCATGCTGGAGATGTTCAGGATGCAGCAGCCGGAGCGGCCCAGCATCTGGGGCACAAAGGCCTGGGTGGGCAGGATGGTGCCCAGGAAGTTCAGGTCAAAGACCCCGGTCACCGCCTCGGGGGACAGGTCAAAGAAGCTGCGGACGTTCTCGGCGGTGATGTCGCCGTCCTCATAGTATTCCTTGTCGGTGGTGGCCTTGGGGTTGTTGCCGCCGGCGCCGTTGACCAGGATGTCGCAGGGGCCGAAGTCGGCCAGCACCTGGGCCGCGGCGGCCTGGCAGCTGGCTGCGTCCACCACGTTGCAGGGGTAGGCCTTGGCCACGCCGCCCTCGGCGGCGATTTCATCGGCGTAGACCTGGGCCTTGGAGGCGGTGCGGTTCAGCAGGGCCACCTTGGCCCCGGCCCGGGCCAGAACCTTGGCCATGTCCGAGCAGAGCACACCACCCGCGCCGGTGACCACGGCGACTTTGCCGGTGAGGTCGGTATCCAATACGTTTTTCTGCATCCTGTGTTCCTCCTGTGGACGGCCCTTAGTAGCGCAGGCCGAAGTTCAGCTCGTAGTAGTTGCCGGCGGCGTCGCGGTAGGCGTAGGCCTTGCCGTTCTCGTCCTTGAGGGCGTCGGCCATGTACTGGTCCTTGTCGTAGCCGGGCACGTCGTTGGGGCTGGCGCAGATGCCGTCGGCATTCACGGCCAGGACCTCATCGCCCCGGGGCAGGGTGATGGGCAGGCGGCCCACCGGTGCAAACCGGCCGAAGATCACGTCCATGGTGGCGGAGGGGTAGGTGTCGAAGCCGGCGGTCAGGGCGTCGGCGTAGGGCTCCACGTTGCCCACCATCCAGGCCAGGGGGAAGTTGATGTTGGCGATGACCTTGCCGCCGTGGGCACGGACCGCCGCCGCAATCTCGGGAATCCGCTTGGCGCCGGACAGGGTGGTCTCCAGATGGGTCTCGGCCAGGGGCTTGCCGTCGGCGCCCACGTTGCAGACTTCCTTGTCCTCGCAGATGTCCAGCTCCAGATAGCCCGGGGTGGCGTTGAAGTAGGCGCCCGAGGAGGGGCTCACCATCAGGATGGCGTAGTCGGCCTGGGCGGGGTCGTCGGTCAGGTGGTAGTTGGCCAGCATTTCCCGCAGGGCCTTGGTGGCGGCGGCGCCGCCCTCGGCGGTCTTGGCAAAGGCCTCGGCGTAAATCTTGCTGCCCGACAGCTTGTCGCTGGTGAGGGGCAGGGTGCGGTCCTGGTTCTTCAGCAGGACCACGCTCTCACGATGGACCAGGGAAGCTTCGTTCCAGTCGGCCTCGTTGGCCACCACCTCGGCGGCGGTCTTGGGGTCGGCGTAGGGGTTCTCGAACATGCCCTGCTGGAACAGCTCGGTGAGGGTGCGGGTGACGGCGCGGTCCAGGCTGGCGTCGGTCAGCACCAGATCCTCTTTCTTGAATCCCTCGGGAACCGGGTGGGTGTCGTAGTAGCCGTTGGTGGCGCGCTCATAGGCTTCGCGGCCGTCGGCGTTGTCAAACAGGCCGCTGATCAGGTCCACGCCCGACTGGGTGACGGCAAAGCCGATCCGCTCGGGCACGTCCAGCGCCTCGACGCCCCACTTCATGTTGTGGGTGATGCCGGTATCCGAGTTGATGTAGCCCTCAAAGCCCATCTGGCCCCGCAGGATGCCGTCGATGAATACCTTGTTGTAGGCGAAGCCGTAGGGGTCCATCCGCAGGGGATTGCCCTCGCAGTCGGTCTGGGGGCCGCTCTTGGCGGCAGCCGGCTTGGAGTAATAGGGCATGATGGAGGCGGCGTGGTACTTGACGGCGGGGCGGAAGGTGGGGATGTGGTATTTCTGCAGAGAGCCCTCGGTGGCGTAGACGTTCCACTGGCCGGCGGCGTAGTGGGGGTCAAAGCCGTTCTCGCGGGCGCCGCCGCCGGGGAAGTGCTTGACGGTCATGGAGACGCCGTCTTTGGTGACGCCGTCGGGGCTGCCCTGGATGCCGGGGATCAGCCGCTCAAAGATCTTCTCGATCAGGACGGGGTCCTCGCCGAAGGTGCCGAAGGTGCGCTGCCAGCGGGGATCGCTGACGCAGTCGGCCATGTACATATAGCCCTTGCGCAGGCCGCAGGCCGACCACTCACGGCGGATGCAGTCCGCAAACTTGTCGATGATGGCCAGGTCGCCGTCCTCGCCCCGGATGGCGGCGGCAATGCCCATGGTGCCGGGCCAGGTGGCAAAGACGCCGGAGGCGTCGTTCATGCCAAAGACCACCTCGCCGTTCTCATTGCGGGAGTTGGACACCACCTGCACCGGCACAAAGTGGTCGCACTCCTCGGCCACGGCGTGGAGCTGGTTGAGCCAGTCGGCCATGTAGGAGGGGGTGGGGTTGGCGCGGAGGATCAGATGGCGGTTGAACCAGTCCTTGATCAGGGTGGTGGTGCCGGGCAGGTGCTGCTCGCCGAAAATGGTCTTGCCGTTGAACTCGGCGTCGTCCAGGACGCCCGACTCATCGGGAATCACCTTGTGGTCGGCGCTGGGGGCGGGGCACTCGGCGCCCATCCGCCAGTCCGAAATGAACAGCTGGGCGATCTTCTCCTGAACGGTCAGGGTCTTGACGTAGGCGGCGGCCCGCTCGGCGGGGGACAGGCGCCAGTCGTTGACGGCGGTTACCTCGCCGGTGCCGTCGATATCCTTAAAGGTCAGGCCGTCCTTCTCGATGACGCGGCGGGACACCGTGCCGATGGTGGGGCCGTTGGGATTGTGGTAATATTTAAGGTTGTCGGATGCTTTTTTTGCCATGAAGCGTTCCTCCTTACAGAAACAGAAAAGACGCAGGTGGACCGGCGGGTGAAACCGGCAGGCGGACCGTGGGTGTCGAGTCCCATAGTATTTTTATTATCGCATAAATACACAGAAAAAGGGAAGGATTATTTTTGGGCGAATCCGTAGAATTTTTTCATTGTGCCCGATTTTGACGGTGTTTTGGCAAAGAAATCGTGAATATCAGAGGAAAATCACAGGCCCGGCGGACCCGGAAGGGGGACCGGGCTCTCTTTTCTATACTAAAATTTTGTGATATAATATGATAATTAAAATACGGTTGTAGGAACATGCGCCATGGGATGGGCGGAAAAGAACGGAAAAGAGCGAAACGGGAACAAGAGGTGATTTGCTTGAAAGTGGAGATCAGCCGCGTGCTGGAGAAACTGACCAGCGCCCAGAATCTGGGCCTGACCAAAATGACGCCGCCCTTTGAAGGGATCGAAAACTTTGACTATGGGCTGCGCCGGGCGCTGGATGCGGCGTTTGACTGGAAGGCCTTTGGGGATATGCTGCTCCACCAGATCCCGGCCCGGACCCTGGTGTTTGCCCGTGGGGTGTTTGAGCTGCGGTTTGCGCTGTTTCTCTCCCCGGACGAAAAAGACACCCTCTACTGCATCGGCCCCTGGGCGGAGGGGCCCCGGTCCAAGGAATCCATCGCCTGGTGCAAGAACTATCTGGACGAAAAGGCCCAGGACGTCATCCAGGAATACCACAACCGGGTCCGGCAGATTGACGACAACGCCATCAAGTCCACCCTATTCGGGGTGATCTCCCTGATCTATCCCGAGGGAGAGCTGAAAACCGAGGAGTGGCGGGAGTTTATGCCTCTGAACTTCCGCCCCGGCCTGGAGAGCTTCAGCGACACGTCTTTCACCGAGGAACTGCCCGCCGAGCTGGTGGCCGAGCGCTACGCCGCCGAAAACCGGATGCTGCAGGCGGTGGTGAAGGGGGATTCCTCCTCGGCACTGGGAGCCTATGAGAGTTTTCGGCGGTTCCAGGTGACGCCGCGGCTTCACAGCCTGCTGCGGGACTTCAAAAACTTTTCCATCATCCTCAACAGCCTGCTGCGCAAGTCCATCGAGCAGGCCAGCGTCCACCCCTATTACATCGACCAGATTTCGGCCCGCTTTGCCATCGAGATCGAGGCCCTGACCAGTCTGGAGGAGGGGGAGCGGCTGCGGGTCCGGATGGTCAAGGAGTACTGCCTCTATGTCCAGAAGTACTCCCTGCGCCAGTACAGCCCCCTGATTCAAAAGGTCATCAACCAGGTCAACCTCCATATGGACTCGGACCTGTCCCTCAAGAGCCTGGCGGCCCAGTGCTACATCAGCCCCAGCTATCTGTCCAGCGTCTTTAAACAGGAGACCGGCCAGACCCTCACCGACTACATCAGCCGCCGCCGGATGGAGCGGGCGGCCAAGCTCCTGCTGACCACCAACGCCCGGATCGCGGTGGTGGCCGAGGAGGTGGGAATCCTGGATGTGAACTACTTCACCAAGATGTTCAAGAGCGCCACCGGCCAGACCCCCACCCATTACCGGCGGGACAAGCGGGCCCAGCTGTCCCTGGAAGTGGCCCCCGACGGCGCCCCGCCCCTGCTCCAGGAAAAAGAAAAACGGGAAAAATTAAAAAAATTCTGAAATTAGCCCTTGCAAAGCTGCGCGGAGTATGCTATAATACAACCCGCAGTTGCGCTGCTATAGCTCAGTTGGTAGAGCGCATCCTTGGTAAGGATGAGGTCTCCAGTTCAAATCTGGATAGCAGCTCCATGCAGAAAACCGCTCTTTCCCGGTCGGGAGAGGGCGATTTTGTTTTTGCCTGTCCGGGCGGGCGAAACCCTTTGCGCCGGCGTCCTGCCGGTGGAGCCCGCCAAGGCATAATGGGCCAGTAAACCCCTGACCCCAGCACCCCATTTCTCCGCAATCTGCGGGGGAGCGGGGTGTTTTTGGTTTCGTGGGGAAGTGAAAGCAGGTCTGTAAAAATTGCAGGCAATTTTTTGTGCGAAAAAGCGGATTTTGCGACGTAAAAATCCTCTTAATAGGATGATGAGTTTGATAAAATCCAAACACAGAGAGAAGGCCCCGCCCGGCGGCTTCCCGGCGGGGAAAAGGGGCCGGACAAAGGGGCTTGCCAGTTTTCCTGCGGGCAGGTAAACTACAATCAAACGACTTTGACCGGCCGCGGGCCGGATCTTTCCAATGAGGTGATCAAGATGGAACAATCGGTCCTCCGTCCCCAGGCGGAACAGCGCTACCGGGACGAACTGGAAGCACTGCAGATCTGGGATCAGGGCAACCGCAAGCCCGCCAACTGGCGCCTGTCGCCCAAGGCGGTGCGGCTGTTTATCCTGGGCTCCCGCAGCCCGGTCCGCTGCGGCGGCCAGACTTTCACCATCCGGAAAAAATACCTGGGCAATGACGCCCTGGTGGAGCGGTGCATCATCACCCTGGCGGGCAACCGGGGCCTGATGCTGGTGGGAGAGCCCGGCACCGCCAAGACCATGCTGTCCGAGCTGCTGTCGGCGGCCATCAGCGGATGCAGCACCAACACCGTCCAGGGCACCGCCGGCACCACCGAGGACATGATCAAATACAGCTGGAACTACGCCCTGCTGCTGGCCAACGGCCCCAGCCGGGAAGCGCTGGTGCCCGCGCCCCTCTATGTGGGGATGGAAAAGGGGATTCTCACCCGGTTTGAGGAGATCACCCGCACCCCCGCCGAGGTGCAGGACAGCCTGATCAGCGTTTTGAGCGACAAGGTGCTGAACATCCCCGAGCTGGGGGATGAGGGGCTGCTGTTTGCCCGGCCCGGCTTCAACGTCATCGGCACCGCCAACACCCGGGACAAGGGCGTCAACGAGATGTCCAGCGCCCTCAAGCGCCGGTTCAACTTTGAGACCGTCCAGCCGGTGCGGGATGTGGCCCTGGAAAAACAGATCATCCTCAACGAGGTGGGAGCCCTGGCCGAGGCCGCCGGCATCCATCAGCCCCTGGACGAGGAGGCCGCCGAACTGCTGGCCACCACCTACCACGAACTGCGGGAGGGCATCTCGGCAGAGGGGCAGCGGATCGAAAAGCCCGCCGCCGTCATGAGCACCGCCGAGGCCATCTCGGTCTACTACCAGACCATGATGACCGCCTGGTACTACGGGGACGGCCATATGGACGAGAGCTGCCTGGTGGAAAACCTGGTGGGCGCCGTCGCCAAGGAGTCCCGGGAGGATATGGACAAGATCGCGGACTACTTCTCCACGGTGGTCCGGGACAAAGCACGACGGGAGGGCGGAGCATGGACGCGCTATTATCAGGCGAGAGGCAAACTGAAGTAATCCCGTTTTCCCTGGAGGATGCGGTGGTGTACTATCCGGTGCGCCACCACAGCCCGGTCTGCGCCTGGCATCTGGAACAGGTGATCGCCCGGTACAACCCCGCCTGCATCCTGGTGGAGGGCCCCGAAAACGCCAACGACCTGATCCCGGTCCTCACCGACCCCGACACCGCCGCCCCGGTGGCCCTCTATTACGCCTACCGGGACGATGCCGGGTTGCTGTCCAAAGAGGAGGGGGAGCCGGAGAGCTGCCGGTGTTATTACCCCTTTCTGGATCATTCCCCCGAGCTGGCAGCCCTGCGGGCCGCCGCAGCCCGGGGCATCCCGGCGGCCTTCATCGACCTGCCCTATGCCGAGATCCTGCTGGCCACCCAGGCGGCCCGGGGCCTGCGGACCCGGGAGGAAAAACAGAGCTACGCCAGCGACCAGTATCTGGCCCACAACCGCTTTCAGGAGCGGCTGTGCGAAAAGGCCGGCCTGCGCAGCTTTGAGGAGTTCTGGGAGAAATATTTCGAGACGGCGGGGCTGGACCTGAGCGACGAGGCCTTTGTCCGCCAGATGAACACCTACTGTTTCCTCTCCCGCCAGAACACCCCTTCGGTGGAACTGGAGGAGGACGGCTGTCTGGCCCGGGAGGCCCACATGGCCCGCCGGATTCAGGAGGCCGCCGCCCGGTATGACCGGGTTCTGGTGGTGGCGGGCGGGTTCCATATCTGGGGCCTGCTGCACCCCGGTCAGGAGCCGTCCAGGCCCGCTCTGCCGGCATCGGCCCACGCCGTCTACCCCATGCGCTATACCATGCCGGCCGCCGACGCCCTGGCGGGTTACGCCAGCGGCATGCCGTCCCCCGGCTTTTACGCCAGCGTGTGGACGGCCCTCCACGGCGACCGGCCCCGGCAGGCCTGGACCGACACGGTGCTGGATTATCTGGTGCGGACCGGCCGGCGGCTGCGGAAGGACGGGACCCTCATCTCCGCCTTTGATGAGACCTGCGCCTTTCAGCAGGCCCAGATGCTGGCCCAGCTGCGGGACAAGCCCGCCCCCGGCCTGTACGAGCTTCAGGACGCGGTCCTGAGCAATTTCGTGAAGGGCGAGGCCAGCCTGTCCGGGGTGGAACCTCTCCGGGTGCTGCGGCAGCTGACCACCGGCCAGGCCGTGGGCCGGCTGTGCAGCGGCGCCCTGGTGCCGCCCCTGGCCCGGGACTTCGACAGCCAGTGCAGGAGCTTTCGCCTCCGGCTGGAAGGCGCGGCCCAGCAGGAAATCACCCTGGCCATCTTTTCGGAGGAACGCCACCGGGCCATCAGCCGGTTTTTCCATCAGACCGTCTTTTTGGACTGCGGCTTTGCCCAGCGGAAGAAAGGCCCCGACCTTCTCCGCCGCCGGGACCGCAACCTGATCCGGGAAGTGTGGGAATACCGCTGGACCGCCGCCGTGGATGCGGCCCTCATTGAACACGCCGTGTCGGGCGCCACCATGCGGGAGGCCTGCTCCACCGAGCTGCGGGGCCGGATGGCTGCCGCCGCCCGGGCCGAACAGGGCGCGGACCTGCTGGTCCAGGGCTTTTTGATGGGGATTGGGGACCTGGCCGACCAGCTGGCCGGCCGGATGGATGAACTGCTCATCGCCGACGGCGATTTTGCCTCTCTGTGCGCCGCCTGCGCCTCCCTCACCACCTTGGAGGAATGGCAGGACCAGTATGGCGAGCGGGGCGGCTACGATTATCCGGCCCTGCTGCGCCGGTGCTTTGCCCGGGTGCTGCAGATGCTGCCCCAGATGAACACGGTGGACGACCACAACGTCCAGAAGGTGCAGCAGGCCTGCATTTTGCTGTATCAGGTGACGGGGCGGGAGGCCTTTGCCGACCAGCGCCCCGCCCTGCTGGAAGCCTTTGAGCGGCTGGTGGGCCAGAACCCCATCCATCCCGCCCTCCATGGAGCGGCGCTGGGCCTGCTCTACGGCGCCCGGCCCGCCTGGAAACAGACCATCGACGGGGTGGTGCGGGGCTACCTGCAGGGCACCCGGGCCATGATGCTGCAGTCGGCGGCCTTTTTGCAGGGATTGTTCTCCACCGCCCGGGACTTGCTGCTGGTGGACGACGGCTTTCTGCGGCAGATCGACGCCCTGCTTGTGGGACTGGAAGAGGAAGATTTCATCGCCCTGCTGCCCGAGCTGCGGCTGGCGTTCAGTTATTTTGTGCCCATGGAGACCGACCGCATCGCCCGGCGGGCAGCGGAGCTCCACGGGGCCAGAGGGTCCGACCTGCGCCGCGGCGCGGTGGACCCCGCCGACTATGCCCGGGCCGAGGCGCTGGACGCCTGGGCGGCTGCCCGTCTGGACGGGCCGGAAGGAGAGGATGACCCATGATGACCGACGGCGCCGCCCTCAACCGCTGGCGGCTGATCCTGGGCAAAAACGCCGGCCAGCAGCTGGAGCTGGACACCGCCCGGCTGGCCCGGATGGACGACGCGCTGGACTTCCTCTATGGCCGGGAGGCCGGAGAGGACGTCAGGGACCGGGACCCTCAGGGCGGCCATGGGTCCAGTCAGCTGACGGTGGCCAGGTGGCTCAGTGAGGTGCGCCAGCTGTTCCCCCAGGAGACGGCGGAAATTTTGCAGCGCCACGCCCTGGACCGGTATCAGCTCACCGAGCTGCTGGCCGACCGGGAAGTGCTGGAAAAGATGGAGCCCAACCAGGCTTTGCTGGAGACGGTTCTGAGCCTGAAACATATGATGCGGGGCCCGGTGCTGGACACCGCCCGGCGGATCGTCCGGCGGGTGGTGGAGCAGATGACCGAGAAGATGCGCAGCGAAATCCAGCGCTCGGCCCTGGGCAAGCTGGACCGCACCAGCCGCAGCTCGGTCCGGTCTTTGCGGAACCTGGACATTCAGCGCACCATCCGGAAAAACCTGGCCCACTATGACACCGAAAACCACCGCCTCATGCTGGAACAGGTCTATTTCAACGGCCGGGTCAAGCGCTATAACCCCTGGCGGGTGATTCTGGCGGTGGACGAGAGCGGCTCCATGATGCCCAGCATCATCCACAGCGCCGTCATGGCGGGGATTTTTGCCGCCCTGCCCATGCTGGACACCCGGCTGGTGATCTTTGATACCCAGGTGGTGGACCTGAGCGGCTATGTGGAGGACCCGGTGGAAACCCTCATGAGCGTACAGCTGGGGGGCGGCACCGACATTGCCGGGGCGCTGCGGTACTGTGAATCCCTGATCTCCATGCCCCACCGGACCATGGTGGTGCTGGTCAGCGACCTGTGCGAGGGCAACAGCCGGCAGAATCTCTACGGCGTCTGCCGGGATATCCTGGAGAGCGGGGCCAAACTGGTGGCCCTGACCGCTCTGGACGAAAATGCCGCCCCCGCCTATGACCGGTCCACCGCCCAGGCGCTGGCCGGGATGGGGGCTTATGTAGGGGCTATGACGCCGGCGCGGCTGGCGGATTTTATGGCCGATGTGATGCGGGAATGAGGGGGGGATCTGTCGTGAAGTTACCGGGCCCGCTGGCCGCCGCCCTGGCGGCTGCGGATGACAATTACCTGATCGGCCTGTGCAACAAGGGCACCGTCAACCGGGCCAAAAAAGACCTGGCCGCCCTGGCGGAACCCTCAGTCGCCGTAACCGAGGAGGGGGTCCAGGTCCAGATGGGGGACGTCACCTGCCAGATCTGCGCCCCGCTGGGGGAGAGCCGGTGCTCCTGCCCCAGCAGCGGCATCTGCCGCCACCGGATCACCGCCATTCTCTGGCTGCAGCAGGCCCAAGGGGAGGAAACCGCCCCAGGCCCTGCGGCCGAGCCCGCGAAACCCACCTTTGAGACCCTGCGGGCCTATCCGGCGGACAAGCTGGCAAAGCAGCTGGGCCCCAAGCGTCTGGCGGCCGCTCTGTTCCGCCAGCGCAGCGGGACAGGCCCCTCCATAGAGGAAACCTCTGTGGTGACGGTGGAAATGCCCTGGATTCCCGCCGCTGTGCGGCTGCTGGACCCTCTGGAACACAGCACCTGCACCTGTCACAGCAAGACCTTTTGCATCCACAAGGCCGAAGCCCTGCTCTACTGGCAGATGAGCCGGAACATTCTGGACCCGGCGGCCCTGGAAGCCGCCCGACCCCCGGAGGAGGAACTGGACCTGGAAGCGGTCCAGGGCGTCTGCCAGGCGGTGCAGCAGACCCTGGCCGCCCAGATGGCCACCGGCCTGAGCCGGATGCCTGCCGGCGTCTGCGAGACGGTGGAGCGGATGGCGGCTCTCTGCCATACCGCCCGGCTCCCGGCCCTGGAACGGGCCCTGCGGGGCGTTCACGGGGAATATCAGGCCTACTTTGCCCGGTCGGCCTCCTACCGGGACACCGCCCTCCTGACGCGGCTGAGCCGGGCGTTCCGGCTGGCGGCGGCCCTGGAAACCGCCGACCCCAAAGCCGCCCTGGACCGGGCGGGCCGCTTCCGGGACGACTACGAGGCGGTGGGGGACCTGGAACTGTATCTGCTGGGCCAGCGGGATTTCGATGGCCGCAGCGGCTACGCCGGCACCATCTATTATTTCTGGGAGCGGGAGGAACAGCGGTTTTACACCTACGCCGACGTCCGGCCCACCTTTTATGAGGGCAAGGCGCGACGCCGCACCGCCGCCGTTCCATGGGGGCTGCCCTGCACGTTGGGTCAGGCCTGGAACTGCGGCCTGAACCTGTCGGGGGCGAAGGCCTCCCGGGACCGGGCCCTCTCGGCCACCGAACAGTGCCGGGCCGTCCTGCTGGGCCGCCAGGACCCCGCTCAGGTCATCCCGGCCAAGGCGGTCTGCACCGACTTTGAATGGCTGCTGCGGGAGCGCAGCGGTCCCCATGACCCCGAGGTGGAACGGCTGGCGGTGGTCCGTCCGGCCCGGTGCCTGCCTCAGGACTACGACCAGGTCCGCCAGGTGTTTTCCATCCGGCTGGTGGACGGGGCAGGACGGGACCTCTTTCTGGAGGTGCACTACAAAAAAGAGGAGGAAAAGGTGGTGGAGGCGCTGGAACAGCTGGCCCGCCGGCTCCGTCGGAAACCGGATTTCCGGCCGGTGTTCTTTGGGCTGATCTACCGGGAGGAAGACCGGCTCAAGCTCTACCCCATTGAATATTTCGCCGAGTGGGAGGAGTGCCTATGACCCAACTGCTGGATGAGCTGGAACGGGCTGTGACCGACCTTTTGCAGTCGGGGCTGGATACCGGCGGCCCCGCCGCCTGCGCCCGGCTGCGGACGCTGGCGGTCCGGTGTGAGGATGCCGGACTGCACACCGGGGCGGCGCTGGCCCGGGAGCTGGAAACTGCTCTGGAGGCCCGCCCCCACGCTCTGGAAAAAGACAATTTGACCCCGGCGGCCTGCATTTGCCGGCTGGCCCGCTATCTGGAACTGTGCCGGGAAAAGGCACAGGAGGACGCCATCGTCCGGCGCTGGCAGGCCCGGGGACAGGATTCGCAGGACACCCAGAAACCAGGAGGGAACCTATGAACACCTTGCAAGCACAGAAAAAGGCCAAACTGGACCGGCTGCTGTCCAAACTGCAGCTCACCCCCGCCAACCGGGCCCTGGCCGAGGAATACCTGACGGCGGAACAGCGGGACGACAGCCTGCTGCAGCGGGCCGAGGAAGAGGACTTCCACGAGGTCAGCTGGGAGGTGCGGGGAGAGGCGGTGGACTACGCCAACGACCTGCGCAGCTGGGACAACCCCGACCCCCTGGCCCGGCTGATCAAGCTGTACTGGGCCATGGGCAAGAGCACCGCGGTGTTTTTGCTGGAGCGCAGCAGCGATTCCAAGACCGGCCGGGAGGAACAGAAACTCCGGACCGAGCTGCTGGGCAAGCCGGCGGCGGTGGCGCTGGAGGCGGAACGGGTGGTCTGGTATGAGCCGGGGTACCGGGATTTGGAGTGGTTTTATGCCCTGGCGGCCAGCGAGCCCGAAATCCTGGAACAGGCCCAGGCCCTGGCCGGCGGCCACCGGGACAATTACAAGGTGATGCTGGCGGGTATTCTGGTGGCGGTGCAGCAGGGGAGCAAGCTGAGCCTGTTCCAGAAGCTGGTGGGCGCAAAACAGCCCCTGGTGGCCCGGCAAATCCAGCTGATCCACCGCAACAACCTGGAAACCATGGCCGCCGCCCTGCCCAAACTGCCCGACAAGGACCGCCAGGCCCTGGCGGAATACCTGGAAAAAGGCGACCTGAACGCCCCCAAGCCGGCCCTGTCGGCGGGGTGGGCCAATGCCGCCAATCCCAGCGCCGCCCTGGCCGCCCGCGGGGCCGAAACTTACCTGGCCGGCCTGCTGGGCACCGCCTCCTTCCTGGGGGCGGAACAGGACCCCCGGCTGCGGTGTGCGCTGCGGATGTATCTGGGCCTCAACCCTGCGGCGGTGCTCCAGAACATCCTGCGGGGAGTGTCCCAGCATGTGATGCTGGACCAGAAGGACCGCCTGAACCATCTGCTGGAGGACCTGCCCGGCGGCGATGTCACCATGCTGATCTTCCTGACCATGCTGCCCACCTGGGACGGCCGCAACAGCTTTTATAAAGTGGTGGCCCGCCAGTGCCGCAATGGACTCAAGCAGGCGCTGGATTTGGCCGACGCCCAGCAGTATGTCCGGCTCACCGATATGATGCCGGGAGCCGGCGACGTGGACCGGGACCAGCGGAACAAGATCAACACCCTGCTGTCCAAGTACATCCAGAACGGCGCCAGCGCCATGACCCAATACCTGGAAGGCACCGGCAGCCTGAAGGACAGCGCCGTCCGGCTGGCCGGCGTCACGGTGCAGCCCTATGTTTATCCGTCCCAGGCGGCCCAGCTGGTGGAACGGTACGTCAAGGCCGCCGGCTGGGATGAATTTGCCTGCCGGTGCGCCACGGTCTTTGGCCTGGTGTTTGAGGGGTCGGGGATGAACCATCTGCTTCACAGCGACCAGGACGTGGCCCGTCTGGCGGCCGCCCTGCAGGAGCAGGAACTGCCTCTGGGGGAGATCCTGCGGATCTTTGGGTACTTCTGCGATGGCTGCTACGACGAGCGCCGCAAGACCACAACCCGCAACACCCTTTACAAAAACTTCAGCAAGCCGGTCTATCTGGAGGACCTGTGCGCCGCCGCCCTCAACAGCGGCGTCTTTGGGCGGTATGTGGCCCTCTCGGCGCTGGACGACCTGACGGCTTCCCCC
Source organism: Faecalibacterium sp. An122 (assembly GCF_002160895.1). Lineage (GTDB taxonomy): Bacteria > Bacillota > Clostridia > Oscillospirales > Ruminococcaceae > Faecalibacterium. The sequence goes on from NZ_NFLL01000004.1 coordinate 109,908, forward strand.
GAGTGCGGCTCCCGGGCCAAAGAGGGGCTGCTGGCCGGTGCGGGCGATTCCTCCAAACAGATTCAGGAGCTGATGGTGGACCTGCTCACCAGCCATCCCGACTGGACCGAGGAGGTGACCGGCCTGCTGCGGAGCAAAAAGGCCGCCGAGCGGCTGATCGCAGTGCGGGCCGCCGCCAAGATGGGGGAGGCCATCCGCCCCGCCCTGGAGGAAGCCCTGGAAAAGGAAAAGAGCGCCAAGGTGGCCGACGCCATCCGCGGCGCCCTGGGCCGGGCCTCGGCCCCTGCAGAGCAGGCCGCTGCCCTGACCATCGACGAGAAGGCCGCCCAGATTTTGAAGGGCGGCAAAAAGCGGAAAGTCCAGTGGGTGCTGGATCACCCTCTGCCCGAACTGCACCTGCAGGACGAGGCCCGCACCCCGGTGAACGAGGACCGGCAGGCGGCGCTGCTGGTGGCTTACAGTGAGCTGGGCCGGATTGGCCGCAGCGAAACCGCCGCCCTGCTGGCCGAGGGCATCGACCCGGCGGATCTGGCCGCCCTGGCGGGGGAAGTCTATGAGATTTGGCTGGCCGCCGGAGCCCAGAGCAAGACCAAGTGGGTGCTGGCCTTTGCGGCGGCCTTTGGCGGGGCCGCCATGACCCCGCGGCTGAGCCACGCCATCAACGAGTGGCCCCAGCAGTCCCGCGGCGCCATCGCCTGCGACGCCGTCACCGCCCTGGCCCTCAGCAGCGACCCCGCCGCCCTGCTGGTGGTGGACTCCATCTCCCGCAAATTCAAGTTCCGCCAGGTGAAGGCCGCGGCGGCCGCCGCCCTGGACAACGCCGCCCGGGAACTGGGCATCACCGCCGAGGAGCTGGCCGACCGGATTGTCCCCGACCTGGGCTTTGGGGCCGACGGCAAGCGGGTCTTTGACTACGGTCCCCGGAGCTTTACGGTGCGGCTGACCCCCACCCTGGAGCTGGAAATCACCAACGACGCCGGCAAGACGGTGAAAAACCTGCCCGCCCCCGGCAAGACCGACGACCCCGAAAAGGCCGAGGCCGCCTACAACGAATTCAAGACCATGAAAAAGCAGATCCGCACCACCGTGACGGCCCAGAAGGCCCGTCTGGAGGCGGCGCTGTCGGTGCTGCGCTGCTGGAGCAGCGACGCATGGAAGGCCCTCTTTGTGGGCAACCCCATTATGCACCAGTTTGCCATGAGTCTCATCTGGGGCGTGTACCAGGATGGAACGCTGCAGGAGACCTTCCGCTATATGGAGGACGGCTCCTTCAACACGGTGGACGAGGAAGAATACACCCTGCCCGACGACGCCCGGATCGGTCTGGCCCACCCGGTGGAGATGGACCAGGAGACCCTGGACGCCTGGAAACAGCAACTGGAAGACTACGAGATCACCCAGAGCATTCCCCAGCTGGACCGCCCGGTGTTCCAGCTGGAACCCGGCCAGGAACAGGCCCGGACCCTGGACCGCTTCGGCGGCAAGAAGCTCAACGGCCTGTCCCTGTCGGGCAAGCTGCTGGGCCTGGGCTGGTACCGCGGCAGCGTCCAGGACGCCGGCGGCTACTACACCTTCTACCGGGAGGACCCCGGCCTGGGCATGGGGGTGGAGCTGGAATTCTCGGGCTGCTTTGTGGGAGACGAAAACGAGACGGTCACCGTCTACGAGGCGACCTTCTACCGTCAGGGCACCGTCCAGCGGGGCAGCTACTGCTATGACACCCCCAAACCGGAAAACATCTTCGCCCTGGGGGAGGTTCCCGCCCGCTATTACAGCGAGGTGGTGTACCAGCTGGACAAGGCCACCGCTTCCAGCACCGAGACCGACCCCGATTGGAGAAAAAAGAACCGCTGATCCTTTAAAAGAATTTCAAATCGTATAGAAGCAAAAAATGATACAAAGAGTCTCTGAACAAAACGCAAAACGGCGTGCACAGGGGGGCCGAGAGGCGCCTGACCCGGTCCGGCGGCGCCTGCCCGCAGGGGCCGGCACCGAAAAGGGGAGGGCAGCCCCAACCCCCTGAAAACCTATCCTGAAAGTATAAAGCGCACACAGTATGCCCCTGGGGCCTGACGGCCCCGGGGGCTTTGGTGCGAAGATGCGTCCAAAATGGGATTGGAATATCAGTAAAAGAAAAATTTTGATTTTTTGGGATTTTCACTTGACAAAGTCAAATGAATCCAGTATACTTGATCTCGTCAAGTATGGGAAAGGAGCGGACCCATGTTCAACACACTTGCCTATTTTTCCTCCGTGCTGTACCGGGATTTTACGGCCTACACCAGTGAAAAGCTGGAAAAGCTCGGGCTGCATTTTGGACTGTTGTTTTTCCTGATTTACGTGGGAAAGCACCCGGGTGCTACGCCCTCGGACTTGACCCAGACGCTGCATCTGGACTGGGGCCATTCGCAGCGCTGCATCACCAAACTGGTGGAGAGCGGCTTCCTCACCAAAGAAAAGGTTGGCCGGCGCTATCACCTGCATCTGACTGAGAAGGGACAGGAGGCGTTTGAAGTCAGCCATCAGGTCTTTTTCGACTGGGACGCCCAGCGCCTGGAGGCCCTGACCGACGAGGAGCGCCAGACCCTGTTCGCCCTGATGCGCAAGGTAGCCCGCCGCCCGGAACCCGCACCCCACCCCGCCGCAGAGTGCACCAACTCTGCCGGGCAGGCCGGAGAATAAAACGGACCGTTCTCCGGCGGCCCATGGGGCGCTTTCCGCGCCCTTGACCCGTCATAACCGCCGTTGATACCTCTTTCATGGATAGGAAACTCTGAAAATGAAGAAAGCATCGAAAATCTGGCTCTGGATCGCCCTGGTCCTCTGCGTCTGCACCACCTGCCTCAACCTGTCGGAGGGCCGCTGGCTGTCGGTGGCCATCGCCGTCGTTTCCATCGCAGGCCTGTGCCTGCTGCTGTTCCGCCATCAGAAGCTGGGCTTCCTGATCATGTGCGTCTGCGCCGTGGGCTCGTTTGTGGTGGGCTCGGTCCAGAACTTCGCCGATCTGGGCGCCGTCAGCATCCTGATGTCCTTCATCGGCTCGGCCCTGGTGCCCGGCATCACCGGCCTGTTTATCAAGAGCCAGTGGAACGAGCTGAAGTAATCTGAATCAACCTTCCCCCGCATGGCCTGCGTGTCCCTTTCTTTCCGCGCAGGCTGCATGCTAGATAAAGCCCCCGCCTTTTTCCTGCAAAAGGCGGGGGGTTCTTTTTTGTCCGTTTTTGGGCATAAAAATACCGCTGCAGACGGCCCGGGGCCGGTGCGGCGGCGTGGGGAAGCGCGTCCTCCCGGGAGACGCAGGGTTACTGCAGCTTCTCCAGGATTTCCTCGACGCTGATGCCGTTGGTGATGAGCTTCTGGACGGCTGTGTCAATCTCGGCCTTCCGGGCTTCCTGGGTGGCTTTTGCCTCCTCGGCGGCCTGCTTGGCCTCCAGCTTGGCGACCACCTTCTCGAGGGATTTTACGGCGGATTTCTTGCTCTTGAGCTGGGCTTTCAGCTCGGTGATCTGGCCGTTGATGTCGGCAATCTCACCGTTCAGCTGCTCCATCTCTGCATTTTTTTCTGCGAGAGCTGCTGCGTAATCCGCTGCACTGTGGCCTTTGATCGCTTTCACCTTGTTTTTGCTTCCCTTGGGTCTGGGCATAATACATTTCCTCCCAACAATATAAATTCTTTTGATATTTCTGAGTATAACATGAACCATATTCCGGTGCAATATTTTTGTGTCGAAAAATAGATTTTCACAAAAATTTTATTGCGTAAACCCAGGGGCCGTTATCTTATGCGAAATATAAAGAAACGACTCGCTTTTTGGCGCGGCAAAACAGGCGCTCTGCGCCCAAAACCGACCCGGAACCCGCCGCCGGACAGGGTCAAACCGGGGATAAAATCCAGGCCGGACCAAACGCAAAAAATAAAATACATCGCCCCAAAATCCAAACCGTTTTTTCTCTGCGAATTACCCCGCCCGGGCCGGGAATGGCGGAAACCCGGGGCCCGAAAAAACGGATTTTTTGCCGGAACAGGGAGGGGCGGAGTCATTTTTTACAAAACGCTTACCCAATTTGTGGCTCTGGCAACAAATTGGCCATGATTTTGCCATACCGCGGAAAAAATGGAGTGCTATACTAGGTCTGGTCTGCCGGGCGCGCCGAATCAGTCCGAGGGACCTGTTTCACAAATCAAGATCCTGACATGAGACCGCATGCAGAAAGGATTGTACGCAGATGAAAACAGAGCCAAAACATAAACGACGTATATGGATCCCGCTGCTGATTCTGGCGGCGGTGATTTTGCTGATTGCCGCCCTGGTGCCGGTGGTGGTACCGGCGGTGGGCAAGTGGTTCACCGACCAGGAGGGCGAAGTCCGGGACGGCTGGGCCGTGGACGTGGGCGATCTGGTGGGCGTGGACGAGGCCGAACAAATCGAAATCCGCACCGCCCCCGTGGAGTCCAGCATCACCGTGATGCAGCTGGTGCCGGTGGAGGTGGAAGAGGAAGGCTTTACATACTACGACACCGACGTCCAGCAGCGCATCCGCCGGATGGTGGACCGGGGACAGCAGATGTCGGTCAACGGCCACACCTGGACCGCCGAAACCCCCATGGCCTTTTTGAACCCCTTCGGCACCGGTTCCAACGGGCTGTATCTGTATTTTGAGACCGACCTTCCCACCCGGGTGGAATACACCATCCATGTGGACGACGAGCGAATCCCCGATTTCACCGCCACCGCCGCCGACAGCTCGGGGGAGGAATATTCCACCGTCCATAAATTCCAGATGATCGGCCTGGTGCCCGGAGAGACCAACGAGGTCACCATGACCATCCGGGGCAAGTGGGGGAACGTCCGCCAGCGGGTGCGGTTTACCATCGAGATGCCCGAACCCTATTCCGGCTACGACACCCTGCTGAAGGTCACCGACGGCACCAGCACCGCCGCCCAGGACGAGGGCCTGTTCACCATGATGCGCACCAACGGCTATCTGGGCTATGGCTTCCTGTACGACAACAGCGGCGTCATGCGCTATGAGATGGAGCTGGAAGGCTTCGGAATGGACCGCATCCTCACCTATGGGGATGAGATCGTCACCTGTGTTTCGGCCAACAAGCTGGCCCGGATCAACGGTCTGGGCGAGGTAACCCAGGTGTATCCCCTGGGGGACTATGAGCTTCACCACGACATCAACTACGGGCAGGACCACACGGTGGTGGCCCTGGCCGAAAAGACCGACGCGGTGGACGTGGAGGACATCGTCCTGGAGATCAACCTGGACACCGGCGAGGTCACCGAACTGCTGGACTTCAAGGACCTGATGGGCTCCTACCACGAGGAGACCCGGCCCATCAAGGGCACCGACCCCTTCTTCTGGCAGGTGGGAGAGCAGGACTGGATTCACCTGAACACCATCCAGTACCTGCCCGACAGCGACAGCCTGGTGGTCTCCTCCCGGGAGACGTCCACCGTCATCTGCGTAAAGGATGTCCACACCACCCCCGCCATCGACTGGATGTGCGGCGACCCCGATTTCTGGGAGGGCACCGAATACGCCCAGTACTGCCTGGAGCCGGCGAATGACTTCACCTGGCAGTACGGCCAGCACAGCGTGGAATATGCCGAGGGCGAGGAGCCGGGCATCTGCTACCTGCGGATGTACAACAACAACTATTGGGCCCTGTCCTCCCGGGACGACTACACCCCCGACCTGGACAAAGGGGTGAACACCGAGCTCTACGGCGGCGACGGGGACAACAGCTATACCTACGTCTACCGCATCGACACCAACGCCGGTACGGTGGAACTGGTGGAGTCCTTCCCGGTGCCCTATTCCAGCATCGTGTCCAACTCCACCCTGAATACGGATACCGGCCACTGGACCGTCAACAGCGGCGTGGCCATGGTGTTCGGCGAGTACGACGCCGACGGCGTCCTGATCCGCCAGTACAGCTACGACTGCACCATGCAGGGCTACCGCACCTTCAAATACGATTACAAGGGCTTCTGGTTCCAGTAACTAAAGCAAAAACCCCGGCCTGGGCGTTCCAGGCCGGGGTTTTTCTGTGGAGGGAAAGAGGAATTACTCGGCGTGGCAGCCGCCGTTGCCGGCGCAGCCGTGCTTTTCCTCGCTGCCGCAGGCGTGCTCGCCGCAGCTGTGGCCCTGCTCATGGCCGTGATGGTCGCAGTGGACGTCGGGATTGTAGCTGAGGGTGCCGTCCAGCAGAGCCTGGACCGCAGCGTCCGCCTGGCCCGACACGCCGCCGTACAGGCGGATGCCGGCCGAGGCCAGGGCGGCCTGTGCGCCGCCGCCGATGCCGCCGCAGATCAGGGTGTCAGTCTGCAGCTGGCTCAGCAGACCCGCCAGAGCGCCGTGGCCCTGGCCGTTGGTGCTGACCACCTGACTGCGCACCACCTGGCCGTTTTCCACATCGTAGACCTTGAACTGGGCGGTGTGGCCGAAATGGGGGAAAACAAAACCATCCTGATAGGTAACTGCAATTCTCATAGTCGTTTCCTTTCTGTTGTGAAAAGCCGGCGCCTCCCGACGGCCGGCGGGAAGATGTGGTTCCCTGCTATTGTAGCACGGTTTGCCGCCGGATGCCAGTGCCTGGGTCTCATTCGTCGGAACAAAAGCCAAAAGGCGGCGAAAAAGGGGCCCGGCCCGGCGCTTGACAAGCGCGGCGGAATTGTGTATTTTTATTGAAAAAATACCGTGATGCCGGCGCCGGATCAGGCCGGAAGTGACTGCAAAAAACAGGGGATTGGCGGAGGAATGATGAATATATTGATATGCGACGATGAACCCGCCTTTGGGGAGCGGATTCAAAAAGCGGTGACCTCTTTTTTTGGAACAAAAGGGGTGGAAGTCCAGACCCGGGTCTGCACCCGTGCGGAGGAGGCAGAGGCCCTGCCGGATCTGGAACAATATCAGCTGGCGTTCCTGGATGTGGATTTGATCACCGCCAGCGGCATCCAGCTGGGCCGTACCCTCAAACAGAAAAATCACGACATCATGCTGGTGTATATCTCGGCCTATCTGGAATTTGCCACCCAGGGATATACCGTCAGCGCCTTCCGGTATCTTTTGAAGGAGTCGCTGCGCCAGACCCTGCCGGTCTGCCTGGAGGAAGTTTATACCGAATTGTTTATCAGCCAGAAGGCCCTGGTGGTGGAGGTCAACCGGGAAGTGGTGCGGATTCCCTATGACCGGATTTATTCCCTGGAAAGCGAAGGCCGCCGGGTGATGGTCTTTGGAGAGACGCCCCATAAACCGCTGTGCATTTATTACGGAAAACTGTCCGAGCTGCCGGAGGAACTGTACCGCAGCGGATTCCTGCGGGTGGGCCGGAGCGCCGTGGTGAATATGCGGTATATTCACAAGATTCTGGGCTATAAAGTCCAGATGGAAAATCAGGTGGAGCTGAGCGTCAGCCGGGCCGGATACGGCGCGATCCGGGGCACCTATCTGGAGTGGAAAGGGCGATTTGGCAATGGATAAACAATGGCTGATGTATCTGCCCTGCGCGGGGGAATTCCTGGCGGTGCTCCAGATTGAGGCGGCCATGCTGGGCCGCGGCAGATTGTCCTGCCGGCGGGCCGCCGCTCTGGCCATGGGTCTGTGGATGATCTCCCAGGTTCTGTGGGGGGATTATGTCCCATACTCCCCCTGGTCGCTGACCTTCAACGGGCTGCGGTTTGCGGCCGCGTCCCTGCTGTTCGGCGGGAAACTGCTGGAAAAGTTCTTTTCGGTGGTGGTCTGCGGGGTGACGGTGCTGGGCTATGAAAACGTCATGACCTCGCTGGCGGCCACATTCTGGGGCGTCCGGCTGGCGGACGTGTGGCCCATGCCCTTTTCCATCCTGGCCTATGACGTGGTGCTGAACCTGCTGGTCTGGCTTGCCGTCCGCGGGATGAAAAAGTTTGTGGTATACGTTGAGCCCCGCCAGCGGCTGGTGGCCGACATTTATCTCTGCGTGGCCGCCGCCATGAATGTGCTGCTGGCGGCCTTTGACCAGGTTTCGGATCAATACAGCTTTATGCTGCTGCTCTGCGTGGGGCTGCTGCTGTCGGTGGCGGTGTATTTTGTGCTGCTGACCATGTTCAGCGGCCAGACCCTGCGGGCCAGCCGGGCCCAGAGCCGGATGGAAATGGAACAGGAGCGGGCCGACGCCCTGATGGAATCCTACCAGACCCAGCGGCGGCTGACCCATGAGTTCACCAACCACCTGGATGCGATCCACTTTTATCTGGAACAGCAGGACATGGAGGGGGCCCGGGCCTACCTGGCCAGCGTCTCCCAGAAGATTTCGGCGGGGACCGCGGTGGTCGACACCCACAACCCCCTGATGGACGCCCTCCTGAGCAAGGAATACCATCAGGCCGCCGAAAAAGGGGTGATGCTCCACTTTGACCTGTGCGATCTGCGCAGCTTTCCGCTGCGGAACGCCGACCTGGTGACGGTGATGTGCAACCTGCTGGACAATGCCATCGAGGCGGCGGTGCGGGCCGACCCGCCCCAGATCACCCTCCGCATCCGCCGCACCGGAGAGGAATATATTGTGTCGGTGCGCAACCGGGTGGAACAGGATCTGGATTGGCCCGGCGGCACCCTGCCGCCCACCACCAAGACCGGGCCCGGCCATGGCATGGGCCTGGTGAACGTCTGCAGCGTGCTGGACCGCTGGGGCGGCGAGTATACCATCAGCTGCAGGGATCGGTGGTTCTGCTTTACCTTCACCCTGCCGGCCCCCGGCCCGGCAGAAGGGGAGGAGATCCGCCCGGCGGAGGCGGCAAAAGGAGGACAGCAAGGATGATTTTTTATTTTTCCGGCACCGGAAATTCCCGGTGGGCTGCGCAGCAGCTGGCGTCCTATACCGGGGACACGGTCTGTGACCTGGCCCGGATGGACAATCTGCCCGACCTGCAGGGGGAGAGCCGGATCGGCCTGGTGTTCCCGGTGTATGCCTGGGGCCCGCCCCAGATGGTGATGGAGTTTGCCCAAAACCTGCCCCGGACGGGGGCCTTCACCTTTGGCGTGGGGACCTGCGGCTCGGAGGCCGGCCTGGCCCTGAAAAAGCTGGCGGCGGTCTACCCGCTGGACAGCAGCTACAGCCTGGTGATGCCCAACAACTATATTCTGGCCGAGGACGTGGAGAGCGACGGCGCCGTCCGGCGGAAACTGGCGGACGCCTCCTGGCAGATGGAGCGGATGGCCAAGGAGATTTTGGCCGGTCAGAAGGTCTATCGTGTCAAAGAGGGGCCCATGGCCTGGATTAAGTCGGGGGTGGTGAACGCCGGATTCAACCGGTTCGCCCGGGACACCAAGCCCTTCCACGCCGATGACCGGTGCAACGGCTGCGGCCTGTGCGCCTGGAACTGCCCGGCACACGCCATCACCGTCACCGACGGCCGGCCCCCGGTCTGGACCGGGAATTGCTGCCAGTGCCTGCGGTGCCTCCATGAGTGCCCCCAGCAGGCCATCCAGTACGGCAGCAAGACCCAAAACCGGGGCCGGTACACCATCTACAAGTATCTGGGCTGACCGGAAATCCACCAGAACGCCTGTCTTTGTGAAAAACAGGCCGCGGTTTGGCCCCGCAGGGGTCCCGGCGGGGAACACCGCTGCACCTCCCGGCTTTTTCAACCCGGATCCGCCGTAGGGTGGAATGCTGCCGGGAGGCGAACGCGCCTCCCGCAAACAAATGACGCAAAAAGCGGGCTGAGAACTTTGTTTCTCAGCCCGTCTTTTTTGTGGAGCGGGGAAAAGGCCGGCCGCGCCTTTTACCGCTCCCACTGCGCCCGGATTTCTTCCAGGGCGTGGGTTTCCAGGCGGGAGACATAGCTCCGGCTGATGCCCAGCAGCTGGGCGGTCTCGGACTGGGTCAGGGGCGGCTGGCCGCCCAGGCCGTAGCGCAGCAGCACCAGCTGGCGCTCCCGGGCGGGCAGCGCCTCGATGAGGCCCCGCAGGCGGGATGCGTCGTCTTTCTTTTCACAGGTTTCTTCCATGCAGGCGGTGTCCTGCAGCAGGTCGGAGAGGGTCAGGGCCGAGTCGTCTTTGCCGGTGTCGAGGGATTCCTGCAGAGAGAACGTCGGCCCGACCTTTTTTTCGCGCCGGAACTGCATCCGGATTTCATTTGCTATCCTCTCCCCAGAGAGCCGAATCGGGCGAATCGGCCCCCAAAGCGCCGGATTCCACCCAATGTCCCGGATGGCCGGAGGATTCGCGGGGGTTCATCGACTCGGGACCCCCGGGTTCGACGGAATTTGCCTCCGCGCCAGGGCCGGGGGTCAGCCCGTCCGGGGTCTCGTCCTCCGCGCCAAAAAACACCACATGGGCCCACGTCCCGTCCCAGACCACCTTTTGCACCAGGGTGCGGAGGGCGGCCCGCTTTTGTTCCACCGACATCCGGTCCAGGCTGTCCCGGAAAACCGCCAGCAGCTGACGCAGCAGGTCCAGTTCGGCCGGGCTGAGGGTGTTTTGCGGGGGAGCGCTTTCCAGCTCCTGAATCCGGGACTGCAGCGCGGCGTCCTGGGCGTGGAGCTCCTCCAGACGCTCTTTCAGGTGGACCGAGGCGGCGCTGCCGCCGAAATCGGCCAGAGCGTCCAGCAGGGCGGTGATTTTGCGCCGGGTGAGGACCTGCTGCTGGCGCAGGTCCTCCAGCATGGGCGGGGATTCCTCCCGGCTGCCGGTGTATGAGCGCTTGCTCTTTTCCAGCAGGGTCAAAAATACGTCCCGGTCGCCCGCCAGCTGTTTGACCTGCTCCACCACGGCGGCGTCCAGCCGGCCGCCGCTGGCGTTGGGACAGCTGCACAGGCTCCGCTTGCTGTGCTCTTTTTGTTTGCACACATAGGCGTAGACCGGTTTGCCGTCGGCGGCCGGTCGGGACAGTTTGGGGTACATGCGGCTGCCGCACCGGCACCAGAGCAGGCCGGTGAGCAGCGCCTCATTGCTGCGGGGCTTGCGGTAGCTCTTGGCCTTGTTCCGTTCCAGAGATTCCTGCACCCGCACCCAGACCCGGCCGGGGATCAGGCCCGGATGCTGCCCCACCGACACAATCCATTCGCTGGGGGGCAGGTAGAGGGTGGCCCGGCCCTTTTCCTGGTCGGTGCGGTTGTAGGCCAGGATGCCCCGTTCCCCGTCAAAATCCCCGGCGGGGGAACACAGGCCGGCCTGCTTGTCCACAAAATACCGGTAGGCGTCCGGGTCGGCCAGGAGATATACGGGGTTCTGCAAAATCCCCTTGATGGAAAACCGGGTGAAGTTTCGCCCGGTTTTGGTGTGGATCTGCCGGCGCAGCAGTTCCGCCTCGGTCATGGTGAGGGAATCGGTCTCGCTGTACAGCTGATAGATGGTGCGGACGATGTCCGCCTCCTGAGGGATCAATTTCAGTTTGCAGGCCCGCTTGGTCTTGCCGTCCACCGTCACCGTTTGGACCGCCTCGGAAGTGTAGCCGGTGGGGGTGGTGCCTCCCAGCCAGCGGCCGGTTTTGGCCAGCTCCTGCATATTGTCCCGGATGCGCTCGGCGATGGTCTCCCGTTCCAGCTGGCTGAACACCGACGCAATGTACATCATGGCCCGGCCCATGGGGCTGGAGGTGTCGAAGCTCTCCCGGATGGAGACAAAGTCGATCTGCAGCCGGCCCAGCTCCTGGATGAGGGCGGAAAAGTCGCTGATGCTGCGGCTGATCCGGTCCAGCCGGTAGACCACCACCGCCCGGAACTGCCTCTGCCGGGCGGCCCGCATCATTTTCTGGAAGCCGGGGCGGTTCAGGTTGCCGCCCGAGAAGCCCTCGTCCTCAAAGACCACCGCCCCGTCGGCGCAGAGGTCCCCGAAGGCAGTGCGGATATAGGCCCGGCAAAGCTCCACCTGGTTCCCGACGCTTTCCCCCTTGCCGGTGAAGCGGGATTTCCGGGAATAGATGGCGATGACGTTGGGATTTGGCTGTTTCTGCATGGCGGAACTCCTTTCACTGGATGTTATATGCGGGGGAGGGACATCCCATGAAGGAGAGGACGGGGCAAGCCGGTAAAAGAAGTTTTGGTTATTGGGATAAGGGGGTGAATACTCGGACATCCCCCAGAAGTTTGGTTTCGGAACCGTCGATTAGGATGGCAGAACGGTCTGTGACGGTGGCGTAAACGATTTTCCTGCGTTCATTCAGGACCCGCTGAATGGCCTGATTTTGCACATCGGTTCCTTCATAGTGGACTTCCAGATAAAAATCTTTGAGAATTGGGAGTCCGCTATAGTAGGAAAATTCCGGATAGTCTGAATCCGGCGACAGATGGTATTCCTGCAGCTGAAGAACTGCGCCAGCGCTGTAGCCCATCATAATCCCCTGAAAAGAGAGCAGAGTGTTTCTCAAATCAAAGGCGTCAATCCGTTCCAGCATACGGTCGGGCAGCCCGCCCGGGAAATAGACGATGTCAGCTTGGCGAAGGAGTTCTGCGACTTGGGATGGAGTGTCGGTATAGTAGTTGATGATCCGGATGTTGGATTCGGGAATGCCGTAATGCAGGAAGGGGGTGACCATAGCATCGTAATACATGCCGCCATCTTTTCCGTATAAAGTATTCCAGTCTTTCAGGCAATGGACGGCGCTGTCGCGGTAGGAAAAGGCAAGGATAACCACCTTGTTTTTCGGGCGAATATAGCGGCGAAGCTCCGCTGAGAGGAAATCGGAGGAGAAATCCAGAATATCCAACAGAATATGTACCATGAGCGCCTCCTTTGGCGATATTGAATGCTCTGTGAAAAACAGTTGATTTTACTATAGCACAGATAGTGTCTGCAAACAATCTGCTTCCCAGTCATACCAGACAGGCCGTGCACAATAGGATAGAACCAGGCGAACAGGCGGGAGGCGGTGGGGATGAGACGGAGCGCACCCATTCGGGTGGTGGTATATGGCCCCGGCACCGGGGCGGGCCGGCAGGAACTGGCCCGGCGGGCGGCGGAAGTCCACGCCGAATTTGTGGCCGACGCCGTCCGGCGTCTGGACTGTCCGGCCCGGCAGAAGCTGGAACTGCTGCAGGCGGTGATGGACACGGTCCAGAGCGCCTGTCCCTCCGGACAGCCCGGGAAAACCCCGCCCCCTCGCCCCTGAAGAGAAACAGCCGCCCGGAACCCATCCCGCAACGGGGAGAGGCCGGGCGGCTGTTTTGTTTGGAATAAACGGGTCAACGGGAGCGCTTTTTGTCGTACCAGGAGTTCCAGGTCCGGCGGGCGGGCTGGGGGTCCTTGCGCAGGGTGTAGACCAGCAGCACCAGCATCAGCAGGGCGAACAGGGCCATGACCGTGCCCTTGACCGGGGCGCCCTGGCTGTAAAAGAGAACGGCCACGCCGGCAAAAACGGCAATGAAGCCGCCCATAATCAGAACATAGAGAGCCCGGTTCTTTTCCCGCAGGCGGAACAGCACGTCACTCAGGAAAAACGAGGCCAGATCCATCAGCAATTCACCCATACACAGCGCTCCTTCCAACGTCTTTTTTCATTCTAGCACAGATGCGGGAAAAAGAAAAGAAGGGGGACGAATGTGCGTCAGTCACAGTGGAGCCAAAGAGGCGTTGTGAGGGGAAACGGGGCATGTTATAATAAGACCATCCAACCCACACGCGCACGCTGCGGCGGGCGGGGAATGCAAAGGAAACAGACCGGAGGAACGCCGTATGAACGTCATCTGTTTTGGGGATTCCAATACCTATGGCTACGACCCCCGCTCCTGGCTGGGGGACCGGTACGACCCCCAAAACCGGTGGGTGGACATTCTGGCCGGGAAAACCGGCTGGAACATCTCCAACCGGGGCCAGAACGGCCGGGAGATTCCCCGGCAGCCCGTTTCCTTTCCGGCGGACACCGGCCTGCTGGTGGTGATGTTGGGCACCAATGACCTGCTGCAGGGCTGCACCCCGGCGGAGGCCGCCGGCCGGCTGGAACGGTTTCTCACCGGGCTGGACCTGGAGCGGGAAAAGATTCTGTTGATTGCCCCGCCGCCGGTGACCTTTGGGGAATGGGTTCAGGACGAGCATTTGATGGACGCTTCCAAAGCGTTTGCCCGGCTCTGCCGGGAGCTGGCGGCGCGGCTGGGAATCCGGTTCGCCGATGCAGGGCTCTGGGGCGTGGGCCTGGCCTACGACGGCGTCCATTTCACCGAGCAGGGCCACCGGGCCTTTGCAGAGGGTCTATACAAGGAGGTGTTTCGATGAAAAAGCGCATTCTGCCGATGTTGTGTTCGGTGCTGATGATGCTCACCGCCTGCGGTGCCGCATCCTCCGACGCCTACAAGAAGATCAGCCAGGAAGAAGCCAAAGAGATGATGGACACCCAGGAGGTTCTAATCCTGGATGTGCGGGAGCAGAGCGAATACGACGGCGGCCACATTCCCGGGGCCGTCCTGCTGCCGGTGGGCACCATCGACGAGGAGAGCGCCGCCGCCGTCATCCCTGAAAAGGACACGGTGGTGCTGGTCTACTGCCGCAGCGGCAACCGCAGCAAAAAGGCCGCCAAGGCCCTGGCCGATCTGGGGTATACCGGCATTTATGACTTCGGCGGGATCACTACCTGGCCCTACGACATTGAGTCCTGACCGAAGAACTGAACAGGAAAACCACCGCCGCCCGGAGGGAAACCTCTCCGGGCGGTTTTTGCACGTCGGGACGTCATGCGGGTTTCAAAAAGAAAATATATTTTCATAAAAACAAGAAACTGAAATAATTACAAACATTTTACAGGGCCTTGGTCGCAGGATTTACATTCCTCTGGTAGACTGTGAATTGTTCCAAGAAGCTAACAAATTCATGGATATCATTGGGAGGTATCATGTATGACGTCCATCCATAAGCAAGCGGCCAACCAGTCGCAGAAGCTGATGATTTTTGTGCTGTCCATGGCCCTTTACGGCCTGGCTACCCTGTTCTCGGAGCTGATCCCCAAGTTTCAGGTGGGCATTGTGGAGTTCTCGGTGGAGTACTTCCTGTTCATCCCCCTGACGCTGGCCATGCTCTTTGACCCCATGTCGGCGGCCCTGGGCGCCGCCACCGGTGAGCTGGTGTTCAGCGAGATCATGCTGGGCCAGTTCGGCGGTCTGGGCGAAGTGGAAAAATTCATCACCGTCACCATCGGCGTCTACGTCGCCGGCCGTCTGGTCCGCGACCCCGCCAACCGCACCATGGTGGGTGCGGCGGCCATCGGCGGCACCGCCATCCAGCTGTTCCTGGGCATGGTGGTGGACATCCTGAAAGTTCAGCTGGCTGTGGATGACTTTGAGGCGGTGGCCGGCCTGCCCGAGAGCGTCTTTGCCACCGAGGGCTTCGCCTTCCTGAACGACCTGCTGTTCTCCGGCATCCTGTTCTGCCTGCTGCCCACCCTCTACCTGGTGCCCAAGCTCCACGGCAAGATCGAGCCCCTGCTGGGCATGGAGCCCCGCACCACCCAGACCGCCCTGGAACCCCTGGGCGCAAAAGCCATCCTGGGCTGCGCTGCGGCCTTTGTGGTGGCAGCCGTCACCCAGCTGCTGGCCAAGAGCGGCATGAGCCTGATCGACTGGGAGGCCGACTGGGCCGAGAGCTCCACCTCCATTGCGGTGGCCATGGTGGCAGCCGCTGTGGTTGTGGTGGCCGTGGTGCTGGCCATGCGGAAACGCACCGAACAGATCCCCTCAGAAAGAGGTTGAACCCATGCACGCGATAGAGATAGATCATCTGACCTATTCCTATCCAGGCGCAGAGCATCCCACCCTCAACGACATCACCGTAACCATTGAACAAGGGGACTTTCTCGCCATCGTTGGAAACAACGGCTGCGGAAAGTCCACTTTTTGCAAGACCCTCAACGGTCTGATTCCTCAGTTCATCAGCGGTGCGATGGAAGGGCGGGTCCTTGCCTGCGGGCTGGATACCCGGGAAACCGATGTGGGCACCCTGGCCCGCAAGGTCGGCTATGTGTACCAGGATTTCGAAAACCAGATCATCCGGCCCACCGTGCTGGACGATGCGTCCTATGCCTGCCAGAACTACGCCATGCCCGATTACCGCCAGCGGGGCCTGGACGCCCTGGAACAGTGCGGCCTGCGGGGCAGGGAAAACGATTTCATCTGGCAGCTGTCCGGCGGCCAGACCCATCTGCTGGCCCTGGCGGGGGCGGTGTCCCTCCAGCCCGACGTGCTGATTCTGGACGAGCCCATCGCCCAGCTGGACCCCGGCCACGCCGACCGGATCTACGCCGTCCTGCGGGAGCTGAACGAAACTTATCACAAGACCATCATCGTCATCGAGCACCACACCGAGTACATTGCGGACTTCTGCAAGCATGTGATGCTGATGAAGGACGGCCGGGTCCAGTGGGTGCTGCCCACCGCCGACGCTCTGCAGCGGGTGGACGAGCTGCAGAGCTGCAATATCTTCCCGCCCCAGGTGACCATTGCCGCCCGGCGGATGCAGCAGGCCGGCACCCTGGCCCCGGATGTGCTCCTCCCCACCACGGTGGAGGCGGGCCGGGCGGTCTTTGCCCCCAAGGCAGAGCCGGACCCCCGTCCGGCAGCCGTCCCGCACCCGGCCGGGCCTGCGGCGGCCGCCTTTGAAAAGGTGTCGGTGTCCTACCGCAGCGTCAAGGGCGCGCCCCACAGCGTCTTTTCGGGTCTGGACCTGGAAATCCACAAGGGGGACAAGGTGGCCCTGATCGGCTCCAACGGCGCCGGCAAATCCACCTTCATGAAACTGCTGGTGGGCCTGCTGAAGCCGGAATCCGGCGCCGTCCAGCTGAACGGCGTCCGGCTCCACGACGTCAAGCCCGAAGCCCTCTCCCGCCAGATCTCGATGGTCTATCAGAACCCCGAGGACATGTTCATCAAGGATTCCATCGCCAAGGACATCGCCTACGCCATGGAGGCGCGGGGAGTGCCCGACGCCGCCCGGCGGACCGACGAGCTGCTGCAGCGGTTCCGGCTGAGCGACCTGCGGGACCGGGACGGCCGCCTGCTGTCGGGCGGACAGATGCGCCGGGCCAGCCTGGCCATCGGCATCGCCCTCAATCCGGGGATTCTCCTGCTGGACGAGCCCACCGCCAACCTGGACATCGCCACCCGCAAGGAGATTATGCGGACCCTGGAGGACCTGAAAGAGATCACCGAGACGGTGGTCATCGCCACCCACGATATGCAGCTGGTCTGTGAGTGGGCCGAACGGATTATTGTGCTGTGCGGCGGCCGGGTGGTGGCCGACGGCACCCGGGATGAGGTGTTCGGCAACCGGGCCGTCCTGGAACAGGTGGGCATCCGCCCGCCCGAGATCTTTACCATGGGGCAGGCTCTGGACCCGCACGCCCTGTGCTATACCATCGATGATTTCCTGCGCTGTTTTGAGGGGAGGCCCGCTTGCTGTGAAAATGGTCGATAAACTGTCGGAAAACATCCTGGACAAATTCTCCATGGACTTTCTCCGCAATCAGGTGCTGAAAAACGCCTACGGCAACAACGATACCCTGGTGGCCGCCATGGACCCCCGGATTCTGATTGCCTGGTATCTGTTCTTCGGGCTGGTGCCCTGGTTTGTGAACAGCCTGCCCTTCCTGCTGGGGTGCTTTGTGCTGGTGACCATCACCACCGCCCTGGCCCATGTGGCAGGGCTGGTGCTGTTCCTGTTCGGTCTGGGTGTGTTCTCCCAGACCGGGTACCTGCTGGTGGTGACCTGGCTGTTCGGCGGCGACGCCTCCGCCATCGCCCCGCTGCTGGTGCTGACCCTCAAGGTGGCCACCGTCTCGCTGGCGTCGGTCACCGTCTTTTCCGGGATGGACCCCGACAAGCTGTCCCAGGGCCTGATGTGGTTCGGCTGCCCCGAACGGCTGTCCTTCTCCATCTCCTACGCCTACCGGATGCTGCCCATCCTGATGGAGGAGTTCCAGAGCGTGCTGCTGTCCTACCGGCTGCGGGGCAACCCGCCCGAACACGACACCCTGGGGGGCAAAATCCGCTACCTGATCTATCAGGTGCGGATCATCGTGTACGCCTTTTATCCGTTGATGCTCAACACCGCCAAGCGCTCCCGCACCACCGTGGAAGTGCTGGAGATCAAGGGTTACCGCTACGCTGCCGTCAACAAAGAGGTCAAGCGGCTCAAGCTGTCGGTCCTGCGGGTCACCAACAATGACCTGCTGTTCCTGTCGGTCTCCTTCCTGTGGGTGGCGGTCACCATCCTGATCTCCACTTTGATCTGACGCCGGAGGTTTTCACCTATGTATATGGATTTTCACACCCACGGGAAGCTGGCCAAATACCTGCCCTTCTCCACCGAATACACCGACTGGCTTCTCAACGAGGCCAAAGAGGCGGGGCTGGACGCCATCTGCCTCACCGAACATTTCAACACCCAGCAGTTTGACACCCTCTACGGCTACATTGCCGACCGGGGGGACAAGGAAGGGGACGCCTACGTCATCGACGGGCTGAAGGTGTTCCCCGGCATGGAAACCGACATCGCCGAGGGGGGCCATGTGCTGTCCATCGGCCCCATGGAGGCCATCCGGGAGCTGAACCGCCGCCTGACCCCCTACAAGAGCAAAAATGCCTTCCTGCCGGCAGAGGAACTGTTCCGCCTGTTTGACCAGTACCCGGTGCTGGTGGGCGCCGGACACCCCTTCCGGGAGGGCGGGCACATCCCCGAGCTGTCCCCCGAACTGCTGGCCCGGTTTGATTTTCTGGACCTGAACGGCAAGGACGTGGCCGTGGACCAGGACCGCACCGAACATCTGACCTTCGGCCTGGGCCAGCGGCTGAACAAGCCGGTGGTGGCGGGCAGCGACACCCATCAGGCAGTGCAGTACGGCTGCATCCGCACCTGCTTCGAGGAGGAGTTCGACACCTTTGAGGAGCTGGCCCGGGAGATGAAGGCCGGCCGCTACCAGATTGTGATTCACCCCGACGCCGACATCAAGGTCAAGACCGCCAACGTCCTCAAGCGGGCTCTGAAGGAAATCCACGCCCTGGGCGGGGATTATGTGTCGGTGCTGCTGCGCAACGGCGGCGAGTCTCCCGCCGTCCTGATGGCCAAGGGGCGCAGCGCATGCTGACCCTGGACAGCAGCGCCCTGCTGCAGGAAGCCGCCGCCCTGCTGCGGCAGCAGAGACAGCTTCTCTACAGCCGCACCCTGGCCGGCCAGACCCGGGCCAAGGGAAAGACCGATTTTGTCACCGCCGTGGACACCCGGGTGCAGGAGAACATCCGGATGGCCCTGGAACAGCTGACCCCCGGCGCGGCCCTGATGGCCGAGGAAAAGGACAACGCCGCCGTGGACCTGAACGGCGCGGTCTGGGTGCTGGACCCGGTAGACGGCACCACCAACCTGATCCACGGGTTCCGTCACAGCGCCATTTCGCTGGCGCTGGCGGTGGAGGGCCGGGTGGAGCTGGGCCTCATCTATGACCCCTACGCCGATGAACTGTTCACCGCCCGGAGAGGGAAGGGGGCCTTCTGCAACGGAGAACCCATCCATGTCAGCGGGGCGGCGGCCCTGGCCGACAGCCTCTGTTCGGTGGGCACCAACCCCGGCTGCCGGGACCAGGCCGACGCCGCCTTTGCCCGGATGCGCCGCATCTACGACCGGTGCCACGACGTGCGGCGGGTGGGGGCCGCCTCCATCGAACTGTGCTATGTGGCCTGCGGACGGCTGGACGCCTATCTGGAACACGGCCTCAAGCCCTGGGACTACGCCGCCGGGATGCTGATTGTGGCCGAGGCCGGGGGCCGGGTGACGGATTTTGCCGGGGACGCCCCGTTGCTTGACGCATCCCGGTGTGCTATACTGGCTACCAACGGGCAGATTCATTCGGAGCTGCAATCCCTGTTGTAAAAGGAGCCATCCATGCCATTTTCCTTCCCTCAGATGCCGGACCGGCTGACGTCCACCGAGCAGTCCATTCTGGAATATATCGCCGCCCACCGGGACGAATTTCTCTGCATGACCATCGGACAGTTGTCCGACGCGCTGGGCATTTCGGAGGCCACCGTCTCCCGGTTTGCCCGCCATGTGGGCTGCGAGGATTTCCGGCATCTGAAGCGGGTGATTCTGGACCAGACGGTCCAGCGGGGCCCCGCCCAGAAGCTGACCCATACCCTGCAGACCCAGGAGGCCAGCCCGCTGGCCTACTGGCTGGAACAGCAGCGCTACAACCTCCAAAAGACCCAGGAGCTGCTGGACGAGGAGGGGTTCGCCCAGGCGGTGGAGGCAATCTGCCGGGCCCGGCGGGTCTTTCTCTACGGCAAGAACGCCTCCCGCGCGCCGGCCCAGCTGCTGGAATACCGTCTGCGGCGGATCGGGGTGGATGTGCGGCAGATTCCCTCGGCGGGCACCGAGCTGCTGGAAAGCCTGCCCGCCATGGGCCCGGAGGATTTGGTGGTGCTGTTCAATTTCGCCAAGTTGTCGGCCGAGGGCAGGGTGCTTCTGGACTACCAGAAAAAGGCCGGCTACCAGACCCTGCTGTTCACCAGCCGGGCCTATCACGAGATGCAGGACGCCCAGGCCAGCATCCGGCTTCTGGTCTACCGCGGGGAGGAAAACGCCCAGCATTCCATGAGCGCCCCGGTGGCGGTGGCGGAAGCCCTGACCCTGGCCGTGTCGGCCCGGATGGGCTCCGACGCTCTCCAGCGCCTGGAGGAAATCCGGCAGCTGAAGGACACCTACCGCCACAGCCTGTAACAAAACAAATCAAACCGCCGCCCGAAGGGGGAGACCTCTCCGGGCGGCGGTTTTTTGTGGGTTTTATTGAATTTCCTGCTCCAGTGCGTCAAACTCGGGGGTGGAAAAGAATTCCCCCAAGGTGATGCCCAGGCCGTCGCAGATCATTTTGATGGTCAACAGCTTGGGATTTTGGCTCTTGCCGTACAGGATGTTTTTGATGCTGGACGGCGGCAGCGCACAGAGGGTGGCCAGCTTGTTGATGGTGATGGAACGCTCTCCGCAGAGAGTCAAAATGCGGTTTCGGACGGCAGCAACCGTGTCCATGATGTTTCCCTCCCGGATCATTTTCTTTAGGATAAACAATCCGGTTGCGCAAAATAGGCTATGCGTGCTACTATATAGGCTATACATAGACTATTTTGGAGGAGAGCATATGCAGGAAAAGGGATGTACCTTCTTTGGACATCGGGACAGTCCCCCGTCGATCCGGCCGCAGCTGAAAGCACTGCTGATGGAACTGGTGGAGCGGCAGGGCGTGACGACATTTTACGTGGGAAATCATGGCGCCTTTGATGCCATGGCCGCCGGTGTCCTGCGGGAACTAAAACTTCTGTACCCGGAAATTTCGTATACCGTCGTTCTGGCCTATATGCCGCGCAGACCAGAGGACGGAGGCCCTCATACCATGCTGCCGGAGGGGGTGGAAAAGGTTCCCAAACGGTATGCCATTTGCTGGAGAAACCGTTGGATGCTGGGCCATGCCGATTATGTGGTGACATATGTGGCCCATTCGTGGGGTGGGGCGGCTCGGTTTGCCAACGAAGCCCGCAAACAGGGCAAGACGGTTTACAACCTGTGGAGGGAAGAATAAACGTATCTGAAACGCCCCGAACATTTCCCTGTGTATACCCCTGTGGTTTTTGCATACCCTGTGATGGAGGGATGCAATATGAATCACACCAAAATCAAGACCTATCTGTTCGGGATTCTGCTGGCCGAGGCCGCGGGCGGCCTGGCCGGCTGGCTGACCCGGGAGGATGTCCGAATCTACACCGACAGCATCACCCAGCCGCCCCTGTCGCCGCCGCCGCTGGTGTTCCCGGTGGTCTGGACCATCCTCTATGCCCTCATGGGCATCAGTGCGGCCCGGGTTGCCCTGACGGCCGACACCCTGGAACGGCGGCACGGGCTGTGGATTTTTGGGCTGCAGCTGGCCATGAACTTTTTCTGGAGCATTCTCTTTTTCCGCTTCCAGATGTTCGGCCTGGCCCTGATCTGGCTGGCCGCCCTGTGGGGCGTCATCCTCTGGATGATCACCGTCTTTGCCCGGGTGGAACCATGGGCCGCCCGGCTGCAGATTCCCTATCTGGTGTGGGTGGCCTTTGCCGGGTATCTCAACCTGGGGGTCTGGATTTTAAACTGAATCACTCCAAACCAAAACCGGAAAAGCCGGGCCTGTGGGGGCCGGGCTTCTCCGGTTTTTGCCTGTGAAGCGGGGGAGGGTTCCGGGGATGGCTTTGCCCGACCGGACACAGGAAAAAGGCGGCGGCCCAAAGCGGGACGGGCCGCCGAAAAAGCTCTGCCTGGGGCGCAGAGGTAACCGGCCGCCGACGCGGAGGACAGGCTGTTTTTGTGGATTTTGCCACGGCAAAACCCCACAAATACCACAGCGAAAAATTGTATACTGTACTGAATCTGTGGGTTTGGAGGAAAGAGAAGCCAAAAAATCCGCCTTTCTTCCGCTGGACGTGCTATACTAAAACCAGCAGATTCTGCCTGTCCTTTGGGGCAGAGGGCGGGATCTGCGCCGGGATCAAACCCAAAATCTTCGATCAGCGAGGAGGATGTACCATGTTGATATCCCGCAGATCTTTTTTGAAGGGCACCGCCCGGGCCGGCGCCGCTGCGCTGCTGCTGACGCTCCCTGTGCCCGCCCGCGCCGCCGGCGACAAACAGATGTCCGCTGCGGACAGCGTGAAGATTCTCCAGGCCACCTCCGAGGACGCCTATCTGCAGATCAAACTTGACTCGGTTTCCCGCTCGGTCTACGGGCAGCAGGAGCCGTCCTGTCTGGTGCTGCTGGGGTTCTCGGTCACCAACCGGACGTCTGAGCCGGTGTGGCTGTATCATCTCCACGGCAATCCCTTTGGCGAGTACTACGACGGGTCCACCGGCATCAGCGGGACCTTCCAGGACCAGGCCTTTCAGGTCCAGATCACCCGCAGCGACGACATGGCCCAGGCCGACCAGACCACCGCGGACGGAACGGTCTGCACCGCCTACGGCGTCAACCCGGGGGAGACCATCGAAGTGACCGCCACCGGCAGCATGAGCAGCGAGGCGGGCACCTTGACCCTCACCTTCACCCCGCCGGAACAGCACGGCGCCAATGCGGGCGCGCACGATACCACCCACACCTTCAAGGTGGAGTTTTCCCAGAAGTGCGATTCCAGCAGCCTGCAGATGGCGTACCTGTGACACGCCGGCAAAAAAAGCCGAACCCCCTGAAACAGAATGCTCTCTCTCCGGCAGACGGCGCCGCCGCTGGCCGGGAAGGGAGCATTTTGCCTGTGCGGCCATGGACCGCAAAAGGCGCGTGACGCCCCAAACCCGCAGCGAAAAATCCGCCGTTCCCCGTCGGCTGGGGAAGGGCGGATGTTTCTGTGTAGGGGGGCCGTCAGAGGTCCGGGTGATCCTGGGGATCAGGGGCCTGGTGCTGTTTCCGCCACAGTTCCAGCTGGCGGTTGAAATCTGCCGCCTCTGCCTGGCGCTTGGCGTCAAAATAGAGCTGGATCAGGCGGTAAAAGATGAGATAGCCCAGGCTGAAAGCCAAAATGCTCCATACGTTCTGAGGCACCCAACCCAGACAGAGCCAGGCCAGGAAAACCAGCACATAATTCACGGCGACCGAGCAAAAACGATACTGGCGGCAGGTCCGGAAGGGGATCAGGGAGATCAGGTAGTCCACCGCCTCGATCCCCACCAGCAGGACAAAGATCAGGACCACCGGCCAGGAGGACGAGCCATAGTTGCCGGAAAGAATGTTCCACAGGCAGCTGCACAAAAGAACCAGGGTGAACAGAACGCAGGCGGCGGACAGGCGGGACAGAATTTCCTTTTTCATACAGAATCTCCTTTCAGCTGGCGGCGCAGCGGCTCGATGTAGTTGCGGTTGATGATGAGGGACTCGCCGTTTTTCAGCATCGCCTTGAGCCGGTGGTTGAACAGAGGTTCCACATAGTCCAGAAAGGCGATGTTCAGGATGCAGCTTTTGCTGATCCGCGCAAAGCCGCTGCGGATCAGCTGAGGTTCCAGGGCGGCCAGGGTTTCATGGCAGGCGTAGACTTCCTTCTCCTGATAGAGAAAGGTTTTGCCGTCGATGGATTCCAGATAGCAGATGGTTTCCAGCGGGAGCTGGAACTGGCGGCTTTCCTGATAGCCGGTCAGGCAGAAGCCATACTGCCGGATTTGTCCCACCAGCTTTTGCAACCGCTGGTCCAGACAGGCGCAGCGGATGGTGATTTCGGTCTCGCGGACCGATCCATCCTCTTGGATGGTCAGTTTCATGGTGAAAAGCTCCTTTCCTGAATCTCAGCAGGGCCCTGCCGCAGTGCAAGTATAGCAGACCCTCCCGCGCCAAAGCAACCGAAGAAACCCAAGCTGCCCTCAGCCCTGCCCAAATGCCCCGCAACAAACCGCCGGACCTTCTGGAAGTCCAGAAAGCCCGGCGGGGGAGAGGATTTTTTCAATTCAGCAGGCCGAACAGCTGATGCTGGTGGGCCTGTACCACCTGACTGATTTGGTCGATATACTGGCGGACGGTCTCGTCGGGATGGGCGGCGGTCACGATGCCGAACCGGCTGCCCTCGCCCCAACGCAGCATCCGCACCGCGTCAAAATTGGGCCGGCGGTGGTAGATGCAGGAGGCCAGCATCAGGGTGGGCAGGCCGTAGGCGGAACTGGTGACGGTGCCCGGCTGGATCACAACCCCGCCCTGTTTGCCGGCCTGGTGGATGAGTTCGGTTTCATAGAGGGTCTCGCTGGCGGGAAAGGCGAAAATCCAGCGGCAGGACAAAGCGTCCTCCAGGGAGAGAACGTGCTGGGGCAGACTGTCGGGGACATTGAAGGGAAAGCACAGCTCGGGCAGGTTGAGAAGGGGGATGAAGCGCAGCCCCCGGGCTGCGATGTCGGCGTATTCCGGTTGAAAGGACAGGTCGGCTTCGCCGCTGTCCAAAGCCCGCCAGACGTCGGCACGGTTGGCGCAGAACTGCACCAGAGGCGAAAACTCCACACACAGCTCGGGAGTCATGGCGAACAGTTCAAAGCAGAGGGTGGCCAGCACAGAGTCCTGACAGGCCAGAAACAGATGCCGGTGAGGTGGGCGGGATTCCTGTTGGATGGCTATGCCCTCCTTGACGGCGGTGTCGTACAGGCGCAGGATCTGTTTGGCTTTGGGGTAAAAGCTGCGCCCCGCCGCCGTCAGGGTTACCTGGCGGGCGCCGTGCTGGAACAGGGTGAAGTGCAGCTGGTTTTCCAGGGTGCGGATCTGCTGGGACAGGGCGGACTGGGAGATGAACAGGGCGTCCGCCGCCGCGGTGAAGCTGCCCAGCTCCACCACCTTGACAAAACCGGTCAGGGCTCGTTCGGTCATGGGGGCATCCTCCGTGGTTCATAAGGTTTTCCTAAAGTGTACTATAAAAACTATGATTTGTAAATCGGAGCGGGATTCGCTAAACTTGTTAAGAAAACCGCAATCCCTGCGGATGAGGAAGGTTTTTGAAGAAGGAACGAAGAAAAAGGAGTTCAGACCATGAAAAAGATTTCCCGTAAAGGTTTTCTGAAGATTGCCGCGGCCGCTGCCATGGGCAGCGTTACCGCCGGCGCCCTGGCCGCCTGCAATTCGGCCAGTTCGGCCGCCTCGAGCGCAGGCTCGGCAGCGTCCGGCGCCACTTACATCCCCGGCACCTATGAGGGCACCGCCGAGGGCATTTCCTCCACCGTCAAGGTCACCATGACCTTCAGCGAGACCGCCGTCACCGACGTGGTGGTGGATACCTCGGGCGAGACTGCCTCTTACGGCGCTGCTGCCGCCGACCAGCTGAAGGAGCAGCTGCTGGCCGCCGGTTCGGCTGAGATCGACGGCGTGTCGGGCTCCACCATCACCTCCGAGGCCGTTATGAAGGCCGCTAAGAGCTGCTTTGCCCAGGCCATGGGCGAGACGGTGGTGACCTCGGTTCAGCTGCCCACCGGCGATGAGAACGACTGGCTGGGCACCGAGCCCGACATCGACGAGGACGCCATCACCGAGACCTGGGACACCGACATCGTCATCGTGGGCGCCGGCAACGGCGGCATGTGTGCCGCCGCCTTTGCCGCTCAGAACGGCCTGAACTTCCGCATCATCGAGCAGAACTCCGCCGTCATGGAGACCCGCCACTGGTACGGCACCATCGACAGCAGCGAGGCCAAGAAGCAGGGCGTCCCGCCGGTGGACCGCGCCGAGCTGCTGAGCGAAATTTCCCGCTCCATGGGCGGCCGCTGCGATCAGCGTGTGGTTAAGACCTGGATCAATGAGTCCGCCGCCATGCACGACTTTGTGTCGGGCATTCTGGAGAGCGCACCCTACAACTACACCTGCAACCTGACCCTGGGCGACGAGGCCAAGTGGCCCGACGACACTCAGATCAGCCAGACCAAGCTGATGTTCCCGGTCCAGCAGGTGGACTACAGCAGCGCCGAGAAGCCCCGCAATCAGGTGTTCCAGGAGTACATTGAGAGCCTGGGCTACTCCATCGACTTCAATACCGGCCTGGCCAAGCTGGAAAAGAGCAGCGACGGCCGCATCACCGGCGTCATCGCCCAGAGCACCGACGACGGCCACTTCATCCGCATCAACGCCGCCAAGGGCGTTCTGCTGGCCTGCGGCGGCTACGCCGGCAACCCCTACATGATGGAGCAGCTGGACCCCCTGGGCACCAGCGTCACCACCGCCTGCTCCTACGCCCCCGCCGACAAGGGCTATGGCATCCGCGCCGCCATCTGGGCCGGCGCACACCTGGATGCCGAGGCCGCTCCGGTTCTGTTTGACCGCGGCTTGGTGGCTCCCGGCGTCAACTCCGGCTATGTGGAGTCGCCCTCTTCCTTCGGCGGCAAGGCATTCCCCGGCACCGTAGGCCAGTACAACCCCGGCAGCCAGCCCTTCCTGAAGGTCAACCGTCACGGCGAGCGCTTCATGAACGAGAGCCAGGAGTACGACAACGCTTCCCACGCCTCCTTCCAGCAGCCCGGCCATGTCTACGCCATGATCCACGACGCCAACTTCCGTGAGGATGTGGACCGCTTCCACACCATCGGCTGCTCGGCTCTGACCCGCTACATCCCCGGCATGATGGAGAGCCAGCTGGAAGAGTATGAGGCCCAGGGCCTCATCATGAAGGCCGACACCATCGAGGAGCTGGCCGACAAGATGGGCTTTACCGGCGCCGACAAGGATACCTTCATCGCCACCGTGGCCCGCTACAACGAGCTGTACGACATGCAGAAGGATGAGGACTTCGGCAAGCCCGCCAGCCGTCTGAGCGCCATCAAGACCGCTCCCTTCTACGGCTGCTGGCTGGGCGCTTCGCTGCTGTGCAGCCTGCAGGGCATCTCCATCACCGAGAACTGCCAGGCCAAGGACGACAACAACGAGCCCATCCCCGGCCTGTACGTCACCGGCGATATGTCGGGCAGCTTCTTCCAGAACAACTACCCCTGCGTCATGGGCGGCACTGCCTGTGGCCGGACCCTGACCTTTGCCATCAAGTCCATCAAACAGATGGCCGGCATCGACAACGTCTGATTGCACCACGGCTTTTTGAAAAACACATAAATCTATGAAGAAAACCGCCTCCACAGGTCAAACTGTGGGGGCGGTTTTCGGTGGGGGTCAAATGGTTGTATTTTCCTATAGCATAGCAGAGTGGGCGGGGCTTTTCAAGAAAGCGAGGTCTGAAATACAAGGCTTCGGGCGCTGGGCCGGCCCATTTGCGCCCGGCCCCCGGGCGTGCTACAATAAGAAAGAAAAGATTGCGGAAAGAGAGGAAACAAACGAGGATGGAAGCAAAAAACAGCAGCGACTTCACCCAGGGAAAGGTCTGGCGCAGCATTGTGGCTCAGGCGGTGCCCCTGACGGTGGCCCAGATGGTCCAGCTGCTCTACAATGTGGTGGACCGCATTTACATCGGCCACCTGCCGGATGTGGGGTCCATGGCCCTCACCGGCATCGGGCTGGCCTTTCCGCTGACCACCCTGATTTCGGCTTTTACTTATTTGTACGGCAACGGCGGCGCGCCGCTGTTTGCCATCGCCCGGGGCGCCCAGGATGACAAGCGGGCCGAGCGGATTCTGGGCCAGGTGGTGACGCTGCTGACGGTCAGCGCTGCGGCCCTGATGGCGGTCTGTTATCTGTTCCGGCGGCCGGTGCTGTATCTGTTCGGCGCCAGCGACGCCTCCTACGTCTACGCCGACGCCTACCTGAAAATTTACCTGCTGGGCACCCCCTGCACCATGCTGGCCACCGGCCTTAACGGCTTCATCAACGCCCAGGGCCACCCACGGGTGGGCATGGGCACCACCCTGCTGGGCGCGGCTTTGAATCTGGTGCTGGACCCGCTGTTTATCTTCGGGCTGGGGATGGGGGTCCAGGGTGCGGCCATTGCCACCGTCCTCAGCCAGCTGGCCTCGGTGGTGTGGGTGCTGCTGTTTTTCGCCGGGCGTCAGAGCATCTGCCGCATCCGGCGGGAAAATCTGCGGCTGCAGCTGCCCCTGGTGCGGGATATTCTGGGCCTGGGCATGTCGGGATTCATCATGGCGGGCACCAACTGTCTGGTACAGGTGGTCTGCAACGCCACCCTGCGGGTCTGGGGCGGCGACCTCTATGTGGGGGTCATGACCATCCTCAACTCGGTGCGGGAAATCCTGTCTCTGCCGGTCAACGGCATCACCAGCGGCGCCCAGCCGGTGCTCAGCTACAATTTCGGCGCCCAGCGCTACAGCCGGGTGCGGGAGGGAATCCGCTTCACCGCCCTGCTGGGCGCGGGCTATACGGTGGCGGCCTGGGCGGTGGTCATCGCCATGCCTCATCTGCTGGTGTCCATCTTCACCAGCGATCCCGCTATGCTGGAAGCCGGCCAGGTGGCCCTGAAACAGTATTTCTTCGGCTTCTTCTTCATGGCCTTTCAGTTTGTGGGCCAGGCCTGTTTTACCTCCCTGCGCTGTCCCAAGCGGGCGGTCTTTTTCTCGCTGCTGCGCAAGGCGGTGATTGTGGCCCCACTGACCATCCTGCTGCCCCAGCTGGGGATGGGGGTGGACGGCGTCTTTTGGGCCGAGCCCATCTCCAACGCCATCGGCGGGCTGGCCTGTTTCATCACCATGTGGCTGACCCTCTACCGCCGCCTGCCTGCCCGGGACGGGGTGGAATTTGAGTGACCTTTCATCCAAATATGCAAAAAAGCAGGAGACTTCGGAGGTGGTTTTTAAGATAGACCAGGAGAAAAGTCCGCCGTTTCATGCCGGTTGCTGGCGAGAAACGCGCGGATTTTCAATGCGCTGTTTGGTGAGGATAGCATTTTCAATGCAGCGGCTGGCATAGGTGGAAAAGCGGGCCTGGCGGGTGCTGTCGAAGGTGTTGACCGCCTTGATGAGGCCGATGGTGCCGATGCTGATGAGGTCGTCCTGGTCGCCGGGGAGGGCGTAGTACTTTTTTGCGATGTGGGCCACCAGGCGCAGATTGTGGCGGATGATCTTTTCCCGGGCGGCGGGGTCGCCGTCCCGCAGCGCCTCAAAGGCGGCGGCCTCCTCCCGGGGGGTCAGGGGGCGGGGAAAGCTCCCGGATTCCAGGTGAAGGGCGAGGTAGAGGAAGCGGGCGGAGAAAAATTGGAGCAGGCTCAGCAGCATGATGAAAACCTCCCTTTGCATTGGGCCGAAACGGGCCGTTTCTGCTTTCAATCTATGAGCAGAGGGGGCAAAATTTGCCCGGCGGGGGAGGGAGCGGGGCCCGGAGGCCGGGTTTGGACGAGAATACGAATTTTTAAAGCTCGATCCTGTCTTTTGAATTGTAATTTGCTGGAAAAGCAGGTATAATAATGTATGGAGAAACGATTGATTGCGGGTTGCTGAGGATAGGAAGGAACGAAACCATGGATACAGAACAGACCCAGGCCCTGCAGGCAGCGGTGCGGCCGGAACGCGGCTTGCTGCTGATTGTGGACGACGACGAAATCAACTGCGCGATCTTGGAGAACCTGTTCGCGCCCTATTATGACACCGATACGGCCGAAAACGGCCGGGCCGGCCTGGATCGTGTGCTGGAGCGGCAGGACGACCTGTGCGCCATCCTGCTGGATGTGATGATGCCCGAGATGGACGGCATCCAGGTGCTGCGCTGCCTCAAGGAATACGGCCTTTTGGAAAAAATCCCGGTGTTCCTCATCACTGCCGAGGCCAGCGGCGAGGTGATGAAAGAGGCCTATGCCCTGGGCGTGATGGATGTCATCGGCAAGCCCATCATCCCCTATATGGTGCTGCGGCGGGTGCAGTCGGTGGTGGAATTGTTCCAGGCGCGGGAGCGGCTGAGCAACGTGGTGGAGCTGCAGCAGGCCGACCTGCTGGCCCAGGCCAAACAGATCATCGAGCTGAACAAGGGGATGATCGAGGCCCTGGCCGCCGCCATTGAATTCCGCAGCGAGGAGTCGGGGGACCATGTCCGCCGGATTCACGATATCACCACCTATCTGCTCACCCATACCCCCCTGGGCGATGGCCTGTCCCCCATCGAGATCAAACAGATCGCCCTGGGGTCCATCATGCACGACGTGGGCAAAATTGCGGTGCCCGACGCCATCCTCAACAAGCCCGGCAAACTCACCCCCGAGGAATTCGAGGTGATGAAGAGCCATACCGTCCAGGGCGCCCGCCTGCTGGAACAGATCCCCCAGCTGCGGGAAAACGGCGCCTATCCCTACGCCTGGGACATCGCCCGCCACCACCACGAGCGGTGGGACGGCCGGGGCTATCCCGACGGGCTGAAAGGGGACGAGATCTCCCTGGCGGCCCAGATCGTCTCCCTGGCGGACGTCTACGACGCCCTCAGCTGCAAGCGGGTGTACAAGGACGCTTTCCCCCGGGAAAAGGTGCTGGAAATGATCCGCAGCGGCGACTGCGGCAGCTTCAACCCCCGTCTGCTGGAATGCTTCTTCCAGGTGGAAGGAGAACTGGCCAAACTCTATCAACATCCCTGCAAGGAGGATTAAACCATGGATCAGGCAAAACTGGATAGTCTGGCCCGGGGCGGCATCCAGGCCGCCGACGCTCTGGAACGCTTTATGGGCAGCGACGCTTTGCTGGAACGGTTTCTCAAGCGCTTTCTGGAAGATGCGACCTACAGCAGCCTCTGCCAGGCGGTGGAGGCCGGAGACTGGCAGCAGGCCCTGGCGGCCTCCCACACCCTGAAGGGGATGTGCGGCAATCTGTCCATGACCGAGCTGTACGACCTGTTCACCCGTCAGGTGGCCCTGTTGCGGGAGGACAAGCCTGCCGACGCCGCCGCCCTGATGCCCGCCATTGAGGCGGCCTACCGCCGGGCGGCCGACGCCATCGGGCAGCTGTAATATGTGGTATTCAAAATACAAACCGGCCCGGCCCCGGAAAATCAACCGGGAAAAGTGGGTCAACCTGTGGAAAAAACTGCGCTATTATCTCTTTGCCACCCTGGTGCTGATTGCAGCGGGGATTGTGTTTTCTGCCTTTTTGCAGAAAGTCCTGCTCCAGAACCACCAGACCATTGAGACGTCCGCCGCCCAGCACTATGCCGCAGAGGTGGACGGCGACCTGAGCACCTACAAGGCCCTGATCTCCTACGGTACCTATATGCTGGACGCCCGGATGGAGGAAGGGGACTCGGACGAGGACATCATCTCCCGCATCAACCAGTACTGCATCCGAATCCAGACCATCCTGGGGCAGGACCAGGTGGACCCCTATGTGGTGTACAAGGGCAAAATCTACGCAGCCAACCCCTGGGAAGGGGACGAAACCTACGACTATCTCTCCTCGGTCTGGTACAAGGAAGCCATGGAGCACCGGGGCGAAGTAGTCTTTACCGACGTGTATACCGACTCCATCTATCACCGGGGGATCATCACGGTGGTGGGGGCCTGCCTCCACAGCGACACGGTGGTGGCGCTGGATATCTTCCCGGAAAATCTCAACATCCAGCCCAGCGGCGTGGTCCCGGCGGAGGGAACCTCGGTCTTTATCTGCGACACCAGCGGCAGCGCCGTCTACACCCGCACCGAGCTGGACGCCAGCCAGCAGCAGGTCTATGTGGACCGGATGCTGGCCTCCATCCAGGACGGAAAGGTGGGCCGCTATGACTCCTTTGTGCTGGGAATGGACGGGGTGCGGCGGGGCATCTACTACGCCGACACCGAAAACGGCTGGAAAGTCATCCTCACGGTGCCGGTGGACCGGATGCTGGGCCAGCTGACCCAGTTCATAGGAATCTATATCCTGATTATGCTGGCCTGGATCATCGGCTTTGCGGTGACCATCTGGCACAACCTGCGCCTGGACTCCATGGTGGAGCGATCCAGCGAGACCATCCGGGTCCTGAGCAACTCCTACTATGGGATTTTCCGGGTCAATTACGAGGAGGACACCTACGAGATCATCAAGAGTTCCCCCTACACCAGGGGCCGGCTGGCCGGGGAGGGTCCTTATTCGGAATTTGTGTCCGCCATCAGCGGCCTGATGGACGCCGACACCGTCAATGAGTTCTGCAAGAGCTTTTCCTCCGAGAGCCTGCGGGCTCTGAACGCCGGCCATATCCGGGACTACGGCGGCGATTTTCTGGGCCGGTACGACAGCGGAGAGAAGTGGATCAACATCCGGGTCCTCTTTGACGAGGCCCTGGGCCCCGACGAGGCGGTCCTCTGCTTCCGGGAAGTGGACAAGGAAAAGCGCCGGGAAATCCAGGAGCGGAAACTGCTGGAGGAGACCCTGGCCATCTCCCGCCGGAACGAAAAGTCCAAGCTGTCCTTCTTCAACAACATGTCCCACGACATGCGCACCCCCCTGAACGCCATTCTGGGGGTTCTGGACCTGCTGCGCCAGCACGCCGGAGATCCCCAGAAGGTGCGGGAATACGCCGACAAGATCTCCTACTCAGGCCGGCAGCTGCTGGACCTGGTGAACGATATTCTGGAAATGTCCCGGATGGAACAGGGCAAAATGACCCTCAACCACCAGGCCTTTGACCTGGAGGCCTGCATCCAGGCCTGCGCCGATTCCTTCCGGCCCCAGGCCCGGCAGGAAAAGAAAACCTTCCAGGTCAGCTGCAATTTGCAGGACAAGCGGATTATGGGGGACAGCACCCGGGTGACCCAGATGCTGAACAACCTCCTGTCCAACGCCTTCAAGTTCACCTCGGAGGGGGACACCGTCTCCCTGACGGTGCGCCAGATGGGCGTCCCGCCCACGCCCCAGTACCAGATTGTGGTGCGGGATACCGGCATCGGGATGTCGGAGGAGTTTTTGCCCCAGCTGTTTGAGCCCTATATCCGGGAGACCCGGTTCTTCTCCCGCCAGGTGATGGGCACCGGCCTGGGCATGCCCATCGTCAAGAGCCTGGTCACCCAGATGAACGGCCAGATTTATGTGGACAGCAAGCTGGGGGAGGGGAGTACCTTCACCATCACGGTGCCCTTCCTGACGGCGGCCGCCGCCTCGGCGGAGAACCAGCCGGCTCCCGCCCCCGCCGCCGAGAAAAAGCCGGAGGAACCCTGCTCCCTCAAGGGGAAAAAGATCCTGGTGGCGGAGGACAACGTCCTGAACATGGAGATTGCCAGCGAGATTTTGACCATGAACGGGCTGGAAGTGTTCCAGGCGTGGAACGGCCGGGAAGCGGTGGACCTGTTCCTGGCGTCGGCGCCCTTTGCCTTTGACGCCATCCTGATGGATATGCAGATGCCCCAGATGGACGGCTGTGAGGCCGCCCGGAAAATCCGGGCCGCCGACCGACCCGACGCCGCCTCAGTGCCCATTGTGGCGGTGACGGCCAACGCCTTCGCGGAGGACATCGCGGCCACCACCGCCGCCGGCATGAACGCCCATATCTCCAAGCCCATCGATTTCCGCATCCTCTGCGCCACCCTGAAAGATCTGCTGGAAAACCGGCCCGACCCCGAAGGGGCGAAAAATCTGTGAAGTCTGTTTTTCCCGTATGGTTTGTGGTACAATGGGGCTGGGGACGGCCCGGCCGCGCCCCGACTGATTGATCCGGGAGGAACACCGAATGCTGAAACGACTGCGGGGCAATCACCCGTATCTGTACTGTCTCTTGTCCGTCATCCTGTTCATGGCATGTATGGCGCTGGGACTCAACCTCTTTGCCTTTCTGATGGCTCTGCTGGCGCCGGAGGGAGTGATCCGGCCCTTCATGACGGAAGAATATCTGCTGCAGGCCGTCAACGACCTGATTGGATTCCTGGTGGCGCTGGTGCTGCTGTGGCGCACCGGACGAATGAGAGTCCTGACCCACCGGGGAACCGGATTTCTGGACGGATTGCTGGTGGGCATGTTCCCCTTTGTGATGCTGAGTTTGAGCCTCAGCCTCAACGTGGGGATTGTGGGACCGCCGGAGGGCGCCGTACCCAAGGCGGCCTGGCGGGTGGTGGTCTTTCTGATCACCATGTTCCTCATCGGCCTGGCTGAGGAGGCCCTGTTCCGGGGCGTCATCGCCCAGACCCTGCTGGAACATTTCGGCTCCGACCGGGCCGGCGTCTGGAAGGCGGTGGTCCTGTCCGGCGTATTGTTCGGCGCGGGACACATGGTGAACCTGCTGGGCAGCGCTACCCTGGGCGTCCTGATCCAGTGCTGCATCACCATGGCTCTGGGCATGCTCTACGGCGCTATCTATTTCCGAACCGGCAACCTGTGGGTGGTGGTTTTCCTGCATATGTTCCAGGACGTGGCCGCCCTGATCCAGTCGGGCCTGTACGACGGCGTGGGCGGCGTCAGCGAGGTGGTCAGCACCTACGATCCCAGCATGCTGATCAGCGTCCTGATCTACCTGATCCCCACCGCCTTCCTGCTGCGGAAAACGCGCATCCCTGAAATCCCCCTCTTCTCCCCCTACTTTTCTGAAGAAAAGTAGGCAAAAGACTTTCACTGTGTACCATGAAGTTTGCGGGTCTCCGGTCGTTCCGCGGAGCCGTTCCGCTCGTGCTCGTTCGTTACGTTTGGGGCTGTGCCCCGGTACGATGCAAAGTTCCGCGTAGCCTGGTCTTCTCACTTGGTACACCATGAAACCCTATCCATAAAAACAACCCCTGCCCATCTTCCGGGCGGGGGTTTTGCTGTGTACCATGAAGTTTGCGGGTCTCCGGCGGTTCCGCGGGGCAGTTCCGCTCGTGCTCGTTCGTTACGTTTGGGGCTGTGCCCCGGTACGATGCGAAGCTCCGCGTAGCCTGGTTTTCTCACTTGGTACACCATGAAACCCCATCCATAAAAATAACCCCCGCCCATCTTTTGGGCGGGGGTTTTACTGTGTACCATGAAGTTTGCGGGTCTCCGGTCGTTCCGCGGAGCCGTTCCGCTCGTGCTCGTTCGTTACGTTTGGGGCTGTGCCCCGGTGCGATGCGAAGTTCCGCATAGCCTGACTATTGATAACCCGGCACACGCAGAAAAAACTATACAATGTAACCCCTGTCTCAGAGCGAGACAGGGGTTATTTTTACTTATATACTTATAGGTTTTTGGAGCGTAC
Source organism: Faecalibacterium sp. An122 (assembly GCF_002160895.1). Classification (GTDB taxonomy): domain Bacteria; phylum Bacillota; class Clostridia; order Oscillospirales; family Ruminococcaceae; genus Faecalibacterium. The sequence goes on from NZ_NFLL01000004.1 coordinate 145,381, forward strand.
CGGGCGGGAGGTCAGGCTGTACAAGACTTTGGACTCACAGGGCCGCAGGCCGGGAGCCTTATAAAGCGGCTGTAAGTTTATCGCCGGCAGGACTTTGTGAGGACTACAGCAGTCAGCGGTACCAGGTGAAGCTTTTTGCCAAGCTTTTTCACGAAAAAGCGGGCCGCAGGCCGGGAGCCTACTAAAGAGGCTGAAACCTGACAGCCGGCAGCCCTTTAAAAGGGGAAGGCCTTATATGGGGTAGTTATCCGTCCTAGATGAAACCAGGCTATGCAAAACTTTGCATCGTACCCGGCCGCAGGTCCGGGTTGCCGTTGCCCAAATTTTCTGCGCTGGACGCGGTCCGCTTGAAAATTTGGACGGCTGCCCCAACTCCGGCTCGGCTGTTTCTGCCGCAGGCAGCGCCTCGCCTACGTTGCCAAACGTAACGTGAGTGCGGCAAAGTCTGCAACCCCCACAAACGTTATAAAGAGCGGCCAGAGTGTATGGTACCCAGTGAAAAGCTTTTTGCCTACTTTTTCTCGAAAAAGTAGGGGGAGTCGATGGGGAGGGTGGGCAGGCCGTTGAGGTCCAGGCCGGCGGTGTGGCCCGCTATGTACTCGTAATACCCCTGGGACGCAATCATGGCTCCGTTGTCGCCGCAGAATTTCAGCTGGGGCAAAAAGACCTGGGCGCCCAGCTTCTGGGCTCCGTCGTTCACCAGCTGACGCAGACGTCCGTTGGCCGCTACGCCGCCCGCCAGACATACCTGCTGTGCGCCGGTGTCGGCGGCCGCCAACAGTAGCTTTTCCGCCAGAATGCCGTCGATCCGCTCCTGGAAACTGGCCGCCAGGTCGGGGACGTTGATCTCCAGACCCTTCATCCGGGCCTGGTTCACCTCGTTGAGGACGGCGGTTTTCAGACCCGAAAAACTGACGTTGTACTTGCCCTCCACATGGGGCACCGGCAGTCGGTAGGCGTGGGGATCGCCGGTCTTGGCCGCGGCGGCGATGCTGGGCCCGCCCGGATAGGGCAGGCCCAGGGTCCGGGCCACCTTGTCGAAGGCCTCGCCGGCGGCGTCATCCACCGTCCGGCCCAGAACATGGAACTGGGTGTAATCCTCCACCTGGACAATGTGGCTGTGTCCGCCCGAGGCCACCAGGCACAGGAACGGCGGTTTCAGCTCGGGATGGGTCAGGTAGAGGGCCGCAATGTGTCCCCGCAGATGATGCACCGGGACCAGCGGCTTGCCCGCCGAATAGGCCAGGCCCTTGGCAAAGTTGACCCCCACCAGCACCGCACCGATCAGGCCCGGGGCAAAGGTCACCGCCACGGCGTCCACCTGGTCGATGGTATAGCCGGCGTCCGCCAGGGCCTTGTCCACCGTGGCGCTGATGTACTCACAGTGCCGGCGGCTGGCAATCTCGGGCACCACGCCCCCGTAGAGGGCCTGTTCCTTGACGCTGGTGGAAATGACGTTGCTTTTCAGCAGGCGGCCGTCCTCCACCAGGGCGGCGGCGGTTTCATCACAGGTGGATTCAATTCCCAGTATAACCATGTTCGCGTTTGTTCCTCCGCAGTATGATGTGTTGGGGGCTGTTAATGGGCCTCCAGCCAGGATTTGCCCTGGCGGACGTCGGTGTCCAGCGGCACTGCAAACTGGACGCAGCCCTCCATTTCTTCTTTCAGGATGCGGGCGGCCTGCTCGGCTTCGGCCTCGGGGGCCTCCACAATCAGTTCGTCGTGGACGGTGAGGATCAGCCGGCTTTCCAGCTTTTCATCCCGCAGACGCCGCCAGACCCGCACCATGGCCAGCTTGATGACGTCCGCCGCGGTGCCCTGAATGGGGGTGTTGCGGGCCATCCGCTCTCCGCTGGTGCGGACCGCAAAGTTGGAGTTGGACAGCTCGGGCAGGGCCCGCCGCCGTCCAAACAGGGTGCTGACATAGCCTTTCTCCTTGGCGTCGGCGATGGTCTGCTCCATATAGCTGTCCACCTTGGGGAAGCTGGCCAGATAGTTTTTCAGAAAAGTGCCGGCCTCCTTCACCGAGACCCCCAGGTCCTCCGACAGGCTGAATGCGCCCTTGCCATACATGATGCCGAAATTGATGGCCTTGGCGGCGGTGCGCAGCCGGGGGGTCACTTCCTCCAGGGGGATGCCGTAAATCTTGGCGGCGGTGCTGCGGTGGATGTCCTGACCGCTGCGGAAGGCCTCCTGCATGTGCTCGTCCCCGGTGATGTGGGCCAGAATCCGCAGCTCAATCTGGCTGTAGTCGGCGTCCACAAAGACGCAGCCCGGCTTGGCCACAAAGAAGCTCCGCAGCTGGCTGCCCAGCTCGGTGCGGATGGGGATGTTCTGCAGATTGGGGTTGTCCGACGACAGGCGGCCGGTGCGGGCCTCGGTCTGGTTGAAGGTGGAGTGAATCCGGCCGTCGGGGCCGATCACCTTCAGCAGGCCCTCCACATAGGTGGAGTACAGCTTCTGGTAGGAGCGGTACTGCAGAATTACGTCGATGAGGGGATAGTCGGGCCGCAGCTTCTGAAGGGTGGCGTTGTCGGTGGACCAGCCCCGGCTGGTCTTGCGGCCGTGGGGCAGGTTCATCTTGACAAAGAGCATGTCTCCCAGCTGCTTGGGACTGTTGGGGTTGAAGTCGGGGTCCTCCACCTGGCTGCGGATATAGGACAGGGTGCTGTCGATTTTCTCCCGCAGCTGGACGCCGAACTGCTCAATCCCCGCCCGGTCCACCAGGACGCCGGTGCGGGTCATGTCGGCCAGCACCTGGGCCAGGGGGAACTCGATGTCGTTGTAGAGGGAATCCTCTCCTAGCCGGGTGATTTCCTCCTTCATCTTGGCGAACAGCCCCGCCAGATAGGGGGCGTCGGGCCATTCCTCACAGGTGAAGGCGGGGGCGATTTTGTAGGACTCGGCCAGGGCGGCGATGCTGTACTTGGCCGCCGAGGCGTCCAGCAGGTAGGCCGCCAGCTTGCCGTCCCAGGTGATGGAGGCGCCCCAGCCGCCCTGTTCCATGGCGGCGGCATAGAGGGGGGCCGCGTCGAACACCTCGGCGGTGACGGCGGGGTCATCCAGCAGCCGGGGCAGGTCGCTGTCGGTCAGAGGATAGACGGCGGCGTCCTGGACGGCGTACCAGTGGGCGGGACGCTCCTCCACAATGCGGTTGCCCTTTTTGCCGTAGACCGCCGGCCGGGCCGCCAGCAAATAGAGGCCCTGGGGATGGGCGGGCAGCTCCGACACCTGCCCGGCGGGCAGGGGAGCGGCCTCCTCCGCGGGGCCGTCCTGGGCGGGGAGAACGTGTTCCAGGCCCAGACGGGGGATCAGGGCCCGGATTTCCAGGTCCAGCATCAGGCGCACCGCCGCAGCCTTGTCGCCCTCACCCGGCGCGTAGTGGTTGGGGTCGGTGTCGATGGGGGCGTCGGTGCGGATGGTGCCCAGGGTGTAGCTGAGCTCGGCGTCAGCCTTGTAGTCCAGCAGGTTGGCCCGCTGGCGGGGCTTGATGGCGGGGTCGTCGATGTGTTCGTACACCCCCGCCAGGCTGCCGAACTGCTGAATCAGGGCCAGGGCGGTTTTTTCGCCGATGCCCTTGACGCCGGGAATATTGTCCGACGAGTCGCCCATCAGGCTCTTGACGTCGATGAGCTGCCGGGGGCTGACCCCATACTGGGCCTGCACCGCCTCGGGGTCCATGACCCGGGTCTCGCTGTGGCCCCGGGACGTGGTGGCCAGCAGGACGGTGGTGGTGTCGCTCACCAGCTGCAGGTTGTCCCGGTCTCCGGTGGCCAGGTAGCAGGTCTCCCCCCGCTGGTCACAGGCGGCGGCCAGGGTGCCCAGAATGTCGTCGGCCTCCCAGCCCTCGGCCGTCACCAGGCGGTAGCCCAGGTCGGTGAGAAGCTGGCGCAGAAGCGGCATCTGGGAGGCCAGCTCCTCCGGCATCCCGTGGCGGGTGGCCTTGTAGCCGTCGTACATCTTGTGGCGGAAGGTGGGGGCCGGCAGGTCAAAGGCGATGGCCACCTTGTCGGGCTGATAGGTCTGGGTCAGGGAGAGCAAAATGTTCATAAAGCCATAGATGGCATTGGTATATTGCCCCTCTTTGGTGGTCAGCACCTTGATACCGAAAAAAGCGCGGTTGGCGATGCTGTTGCCGTCAACGACCATTAAAGACATTGCATGAATCCTCCCTGTATGTGCAGCCCGCGTGCAGGCGGGCTGTGCGTCTGTCGCACCTTTACCTCTCAGTATACCACAAAAAGACCGGCAGGAACAAGACCAGGCTCCCGATACGCAAAAATACCCCGCCCGGACAGCCGGACGGGGCGGGGATCAGTTGGTGGTCTGGATGGCGCCCACCGGGCAGGACTCGGCGGCGCTCACCGCCTGGGGAACGTCCTCCGGGGGGATTTCGCCGGGGATGGCCACCGCCAGGGTGCCGTCCATGGAAAAGACCTCGGGGCAAAGGCCGGCGCACTGGGTGCAGCCGATGCAGAGATTGGGATCAACAGAGGCTTTCATGGTATCGCTCCTTTTTCGGGTGAATTTTCAAAGGGGGCGGCGGGCCGCCCTCACCCTCACAGTCTGCCCAAACCGGGCCGGTCTATACTTTCGCCCGGCGGTATGCTACAATACAGGTATTCACACCGGAAAGGACGGAACAGGATGAACATTCAGATTTTCGGCACCACCAAGTGCTTTGACACCAAAAAGGCCCAGCGGTATTTTAAAGAGCGGGGCATCCGCTTTCAGATGATCGATCTGAAAGAGAAGGGGATGAGCCGGGGCGAGTTTGACAACGTGGCCCGGGCGGTGGGCGGCTGGCAGAACCTGGTCAATCCCGCCGCCAAGGACAAGCAGACACTGGCCCTGCTGGACGCTTTGATCGACTGGCAGAAAGAGGACAAGCTGTTTGAAAACCAGCAGCTGCTGAAAACCCCCATTGTCCGCAACGGCCGTCAGACCACCGTGGGCTACCAGCCCGAAGTCTGGGCCAAGTGGGAGTAAGTTAAACGGTCAGGGCGGCCAGAGCCTTCAGGAAGGCGTCCACATTGGCCTCGGGGGTGGCCCAGCTGGTCACCAGGCGGATGCAGGTGTGGTCCGCGTCGGGCTTGGAGGAGAACTCAAAGCCAAAATCCGGCTTGAGGGCCTCCACCACCGCGTCGGGGAAGATGGGGAACTGCTGGTTGGTGATGCTGTCGCAGAAGAAGGGATAGCCCAGGGCGGCGATGCCGGCCTTGAGCTTCAGGGCCATCTGGTTGGCGTGGTCGGCCAGGGCCACATAGCGGCCCTCCTGGAACAGCTGCTCAAACTGGATGCCCAGCAGCCAGCCCTTGGCCAGCATGCCGCCCCGCTGCTTGATGTTGTAGCGGAAATCGGGCTTGAGGGCCGGGTTCAGGATCACCAGGGCCTCGCCGAACAGGGCACCGTTCTTGGTGCCGCCGATGTAAAAGGCGTCGCACAGCCGGCCCAGGTCGGTGAGGGAGGGGCCGCCGGCGGCCAGGCCGCTGGCCAGCCGGGCGCCGTCCAGGTACAGCCACAGGCCCAGCTCATCGCAGACGGCCCGCAGGGCCTCCACTTCGGCCAGGCTGTAAACGGTGCCGATCTCGGTGGTCTGGCTGATGTAGACCAGCTTGGGCTTGACCATGTGCTCGTCGGGATGGGATGCCACCGCGGTCCGGATGGCGTCGGGGGTCAGTTTGCCGTCCACGGCGGGGCAGGCGATGCACTTGTGGCCGGTGGCCTCGATGGCGCCGGTCTCATGGACGCAGATGTGGCCGCTGGCGGCGGCGATGGCCGCCTCATAGGGACGCAGGAAGGCCGCAATGGCGGTGGCGTTGGTCTGGGTGCCGCCCACCAGCAGGTGGACGTCGGCGTCGGGACGGCCGATGGCCTGGCGGATCAGGTCATGGGCGTGGGCCGAGTGGGGGTCGGTGGAATAGCCGGGGTTCCCCTCGGTGTTGGTGGCGGCCATGGCCTCCAGAATGGAGGGATGGCAGCCCTCGCTGTAATCGTTGGTGAAACGGATCATACGGTAACACTCCTTTTTTATGCAGTCGGCATAAGGCTATTATAGCATGCCGGGCGGCCCTGGCAAGAGGCGGCTTCGACATCATTTCACAAAATTACCATAGCCAATCTTTTGCGCCATGAGGCACAATGTGCTATACTATACGGAGAGTCATTGCACAAACCGGCCCCACCGGGCCGAAAACGATTTGTTGGAAGGCAGGAGACAGACACAACATGAGAACCTATGTCACCCCGGAGGAACACGCACGCATCCATCGCCGCCGCCGCCGTCAGGCGCTGGGCCTGGTGATGCTGGTGCTGCTGGTCATCGGGATTTTTACGGTGCTGGGGGCGGGCTACCGGCTGGTGGCCGGCCTGTTTGACAACACCGAACAGATGGAAGAATACGAGGACAAGCTGGAGGGTCTGGTGCTGTTCGACCCGCTGCCCTTCGAGGGCATCGAGAACATCGACGACCTGACCCTGCGTGAGGCCGCCGTCTGGGGCTGCATCTACAGCATCCAGGAGACCCAGGGCAACTTTGACAACTACGCCCACGACCCCACCACCGAACAGCTGCTGCTGCCGGCGGTGGAGGTGGACGCCTATCTGGCCCGGCTGGTGGGCCCCTCCTTCCAGCTGACCCACCGCAGCTTTGACATGGACGACATGACCATCGTCTTTGACGAGGCCACCCAGTGCTACAGCATCCCGGTCACCGGCGGCGTGGGCTACTATCGCGCCGACGTGGTCAAGATATTCAAGGAGGACGGCAAGCTCCACGTCACCGTGGGCTATATCCCCACCAGCACCCAGGACGACCTCATCAGCACCCAGTCCGACACCCCCACCAAATATATGGACTATATCTTTGAGCGGACCAGCGGCAGCTGGTACCTCACCGGCCTGACCGAGAGCGCCACCAAGCCCGAACAGGCAGCCTCCTCCCAGGCGGCCAACTCGGTGGTGATGATGGACCCCGAACAGCTTCAGGACGCCATCCGCTCGGGGGTCAACCCCAACGCCGATTCTAGCAGTTCCGCGTCCAGCGGGGCCGCATCCAGTGAAGCGGCGTCCAGCGAGGCCGCCAGCAGCGAAGCCGCCGCCAGCAGTGAGGCCGCTTCCAGCGCCGGCAGCGAGGCTGCCTCCACTGACGCAGCCGCCTGACCCCAAACAACCGAAACACCCCGGGCCCCGGCCCGGTGAAACAAAAAAGACGCTCTGCCGAAAGATGGCGGAGCGTCTTTTTTGTGGAAAGGGGATTATTTCAGGTCGAAGCGGACCACCACCAGCCGGTACCACAGATAGGGCACCATGTTCCAGATCATCCACAGTTCCATCAGCAGGTAGTGGGGCAGGTCCCGCAGGCGGAAAGGCCGCTTGCCCAGCCGGCCCTCCCGGAGAATCGCAAAGGCCTCGTGCATTCCCTTGTCCCAGGCGTCCCCAAAGCCCTGTTTGTGGAACTTATAATATTTCAGCAGGTAGCCCGCCAGCAGGGGCAGGGCGTTGACCAAAAGCATCAGGGCGGGCTCGTTTTTGAGGGGGAGAAGGATGCTGTTGCGGCCGCTCTGCTGGCTCTTGAAGGCATTGTACCGCACCGCGCCGGTGCTGGCGCCGCAGATGTGGTAGCAGCGGGCCGCGGGGCACAGGATGTTCTTGTAGCCGGTATTGTTGGCCCGCCAGCTCAGGTCCACGTCCTCGAAGTAGGCGAAAAAGTTCTCGTCAAAGCCGCCGATCTCGTCCAGGATGCTCTTGCGGTAGAGGGCCGCGCCGCCGCAGGCCGAGAAAATCCGTTTCTGTCTGGTGTAGCGGCTGGCGCGGCGGCCGTCGCCGGTCTTGCAGGCAAAGCCCATCCAGGTGACGTAGTCGCCGGCGTCGTCGGCCAGTTCCCGGTCAAAGTGGCGGATCATCAGGCTCTGGACCGCGAAAATCCGGCGGTCGCTGTCCGCCGCACGGATCAGCTCGGCCAGCCACTGGGGCTCGGCGAAGGCGTCGTTGTTGAACAGCACCACATATTCGCTCTGGGCCCGGGCAATGCCCTGGTTCACCGCGTGGGAAAAACCGGTGTTGTGGCCGTTTTCGATCAGGGTAAAGTTGGGCCGGCTGCAATAGCTGCGGGCCTGGTCCAGGCTTTCGTCGGTGGAACCGTTGTCCACCACAATGAGTTCAAAGTCCTGCTCGGTCTGGGCGTAGATGGATTCGATGGAATCTTTCAGCCAGCCTTTGCCGTTGATGTTGGGGATGACGATGGTTGCTTTCATGGGCCGCTCCTGTTTCCGGGGCCGCGGGGGCGGCCGGGTCTTGTCACACAATCAAACTACATTATAGCACACTTTCCCCATAAAAAACACCTGCTTTTCTGAAGAAAAGCAGGCAAGTTCCTTTTTCGAGAAAAAGGAACCAAAAAGTTTTCACCTGGTACCGCTGACTGCTGTAATCTTCACCAGGCCCTGCCGGCGGTAAGGTTCCAGCCTCTTTAGAAGGCTCCCGGCCTGCGGCCCGATGCGATGCAAAGCCCGTTTTAGCCCACTTTCCTCATTTGGTACGTGCTGAAAAAACAACAACAAAACCCCCGCCTCTTTTTGAGAAGCGGGGGAAAGGGAGGTTAGTTCAGAGTAGGATAGGGGCCATTATTGGTCCAAGCGTTGCCGTTTTCATTCATAATGGATACAACGGTGGACCATGTAATTTCCTGACCCTGACCATCCAGGTCGCCTACCTTATGGGTGTCATTGAGGCCCGTGCTGCTGGAGCCGCAACCGTTGGTTATAGTTCCACTCCAATAGCATTCTTTTATGGTGCTCTTGGTATAGCCCACGATGCCGCCGATGCGTTCGGGGGGGCCGCTGATCGTATCATCTGCAGAGAAGCAGGCGGTGATCTTGCCAGTGTTTACATAACCAGCGACGCCGCCGGCGGCGGGCTGGCCGTCTTCTTGTGTTGTAGCAGACTGAATTGTATTGCCAGCGCTGCCACAGGCAATCATGGTGGCATCCATAATGTTCCCTACAACGCCTCCAACACGGCCCCATTCAATAGTGGCTTTAATAGTGTTGTTATTTACAAAGCAGTTTTTTATCGTGGACCAGCCCTGTGAGCCTGCGATGCCGCCGGCATAGCCATACGAGCTGTTGGTCTTGATGTTGCTGTTGGAAACGGTGCATCCCTCAATGCAGTTGTCTGTACCATTGTGAATGCCCGCAATGCCGCCGGCTGTATCACCCACAACGCTAGTCTGGGATACAGTACAATTCACGATGCGACTGTTGCCTTTGATGGGTTCACTCTGGATACAGCCCACAATGCCGCCGGCAGTGCCTTGATTGTCGTTGCGCTCAGCCATGATCTCGCCGCCTGAAACAGTACAATCCTCGATCTGGCTGCCTATAATAAATGCTGCAATGCCGCCGGCGTGGTAGCCAGAGGTGACATTTTCCACCTCTACATCCAAGCTTTTGACCGTGCCGCCCTGGATATAGCCGAACAGACCGGCATATTGTGTATCCGAAGTCCGAAGCCCGGAGATTTTATGTCCCTGGCCGTCAAAGGTGCCGGTATAAGCATTTGATTGGCTGTTGCCGATAGGAATCCAAGTGCCGTCGAGGGCGACATCCTCATCCAGAGTGATATTGACGGAAAGAATGGTATTTGCCTCGGGCCAGTTCAAATCTTCGACCAGCTTTTGCAGACCTTCCGAGGTATTGATGGTGTAGTTTTGATCGTCTACCTTGGTATAAGGATCTTTTGACGGAGCAGGCTCATCATCTTCGTCCTCGTCGTTGTCGTCGGGCTCATCCTTGTCGTGGCTGCCTGCCTTGAGCACCTCCACATCCACCGCGATGTAATAGCCGTTCTCGGCCTCGATCATGGAGACATGGGCGCGGTAGCTGCCGTCATCGGGCAGGGAGGAAAAGACTCGGTTCCACTCGGTGAAGGCCGACCGGGCTGCGGCGTCGGGGTCGCTGCCGGCCTGGAAGGTGAGGGTCACGCCGTGCTGGCCCTGCTGGCGGTCCCCCAGATTGTTAAAGGTGATGCTGCCGCCGGACAGGTTCAGGTTGTTCACCAGCCGGGTGAGGATTTCCTCCTCGGTACCGCCCTCGGCGGCCGCCTTTTTCAGGGCGGCGGTGAGCTCGGGGTCCACCTCCACTGTGACGTTGTTGTACTGGCCGCTGAGCAGGTCGGCGATCACCTGGGACAGGGCCCTGCTGCCATTGCCGCAGCCGGTCAGCAGCAGGCTCAGCGCCAGCGCCGCCGACACCAGCAGCGCCGTCAGCTTTTTCATACAGGTCATGGGTTCCTCCTTTGGTTTGCGTCCGAAAAGGTGTACTTTTCCGGATGGCCTCTTAAATCCGGTCTAATACTTTGGTATAATTGATGCTCCGCCCAATTTTTGGTATAATAAATTTCACAAAAAGCACAAAAACCCCCGTCCGGAAAAGTACACTTTCCCGGACGGGGGTTTCGCTGTGTACCATGCACTTTCCGGGTGTTCGGCACTTCCGCAGAGTCTTTACACCACTCTTGCGCTTAGCCCATTTTCACCAGGGCGAACCCTGCCGGCACACAAAAAAGCCCGCAGCACAAAGCTGCGGGCCGGAAAAGGGAGAGGGGGACTCCCGGAGAGGTCAAGGGGTCAGGTTCAGGCGGCCAGAGCGTCCTGGATGGAGGTCAGGACGGCGTCGGAATCCTCACAGCAGACCAGGACCACCTCGCCGGAGGGGACGGTGGTGACGGTGGCTGCCTTGGCGATCTCGTACTGGTCGGCCAGGTAGTTCTGCATCGACTTCTGCTGGCTGGTGACGTAGTCCTCCAGGGCCTGCTTGACGGTGTCGGTCTTGCCCTCGGCGGGCTTGACGATGGCCACCGCATAGCTGCGGACGTTCATCAGGGACACCGAGGCCGACAGGCTCTCATAGTCGCCCTCCGACAGGCCCAGCATGGGCAGGATGAAGTTTTCGGCCTGGGCCTGCAGGTCCTCGGTGGTGGCCTCCTCGCTGTAGCCGTCGGTGGCGGAGAAGTTGCCGTCCTTGTCGATATTGAGGATCAGCATATTCTCGTTGTCCTCGTCGCTGCGGGCGTCGTGGATGATCTGGCTGTAATCCTTGGGCTCCGAAGCGGTGGAGGAGGAGGAGCTGGCGCCGCAGGCGGCAAAGGCAAACAGGGCCATGGAAGCGGCAACAGCGGCAATCAGAATCTTTTTCATAAGTCTTTATTTCCTTTCATGTTAAAACGGTTTGATTGAAACACAGGGGAGCGGTGCTTTCCCACAGGATGGGCCGTCCGGGGGCATTTTATGCGCCCCGCAAGTCCCCTGTGAAGTCCTGTCACATGCTATACGAACAGCCCCGGGGGAAAATTGCGGTCGTTCAAAAAGGGTTTACAATTTCTTACAAACCCCGCCCCCGCCGGCAAAAAAAGACCCCCTCCGCCCCTTGCGGGGCCGGAAGAGGTCCTTGAAAACGACTCGAAAAATCCGGCGGGTTACAGCTGCAGGGATTCCAGCGGGCCGTGATCCACCGGGGTGGACAGAATGATCTGGGTGCAGGTGCTGCCCAGCTTCTGGAACTGGAGAATCAGCTGTTCCAGCTGCATCATGCTGCCGCAGCTGACCTTGATGAGGAAGGTATACTCTCCGGTGACGTGATAGCACTGGAGCACCTCTTTGCTGTTCTGCAGCAGGCTGAGCAGACCTTCCCGCTCCGACGGCGCCACCGACAGGCTGATGAGGGCATCCACATACAGACGGTTGGCGGGGCGGTTCAGGACCACAGTATAGCCCCCGATGATCCCGTCGGATTCCAGCTTGTGAATCCGGCTGGAAACCGCCGGGCTGGTGAGGGAGACGTGCTCCGCGATTTCCTTGACGGGCATCCGCGCATTGCGTGCCAGAAGGGAGAGGATCTTACGGTCCAAATCATCCATGGTTCGATTACCTCCATCGATCTATTCCCGGTGAATTCCGGTGAAATAGATAAAATTTTCTTTTAATAAAGTTTTCAGTTGTAAAAAATCACAAACTTGGGCAAAAATGTGAAACAGTCTGATTCCAGGTTTAATTATATAAAGTTTTACCGAAAAAGTAAAGTGAAATGATAAGGCATTTTGAAAATTTACAATTTGACAATAAATCGGATTTGGGTATAATACAAATCACAGGGCCGCGCTGCGCCGTGGTGCGCGCCGGGCCGTTCCAATGAGATTTACTGCTTTATATACTTTCCCACCCCTCTATACACAAAAACCCGCTGCCAGGCGGGTTTTTGTGTTATACGGGGGTTTTCTGACGGTGGAAAACGAAACAGCTCCCTCGCCCGGGATGACGGGCAGGGGAGCTGTTTTTGATTGCAGGGAAATCTTACACCAGATAGTTCTCGAAGACGTGGAGGTCCTCCCGCTTGACGATGCCTTCCAGATACAGGCCCTCGGGGCGGTATTCCTCGGTCAGGACGCTGCCGCGCTCCCGCATGGGGGCGGCCAGGCCCAAAGCGTCATAGGGCAGCAGCACCCGGATGGTCCGCACCCGGTCGCTGAGCAGCTGGTCCAGCCGCTGCAGCAGGCGGTCCAGGCCCAGGCCGGTCTTGGCGCTGGTGAGGAGGATATCGGGGTCAAAGGCGGCGGCCCCCGGCTTGTCGCACTTGTTGTAGACGGTCAGGCGGGGGATGTCGTCGCAGTCCAGGCTGTCCAGAACCTCCTGGGTCACCGCCAGCTGTTCCTCCCGCAGGGGGTCGGCGGCGTCCGCCACCTGGACGATGACGTCCGACCAGGCCGCCTCTTCCAGGGTGCTCTTGAAGGCCTCCACCAGGTTATGGGGCAGCCGGGACACAAAACCAACCGTATCCACCAGCAGCACCGCCATGCCGCTGGGCAGCACCAGCTTGCGGCTGGTGGGGTCCAGGGTGGCGAACAGCATATCCGCCTCGGCCACGCTGGGGCCGCACAGGGCGTTCATCAGGCTGGACTTGCCCACGTTGGTGTAGCCCACCAGGCTCACCACCGGCATCCCGGTCTTGGCCCGGGCCCGGCGGCTCTCGCCCCGGCGCTTTTCCATCTCGGCCAGACGCTCGGCCAGGGTGTCAATGCGGGCGTGGATGTGGCGGCGGTCCAGTTCCAGCTTGGTCTCGCCGGCGCCGCGCCGGGCGCCGCCGCCGCCACCGCCGCCGCCGCCCTGACGGCTCAGGCTCTCGCCCATGCCCTGCAGACGGGGCAGACGGTACTTCAGCAGGGCCAGCTCGGTCTGCAGTTTGCCCTCGTTGGTCACCGCGCGGCTGCGGAAAATCTCCAGAATCAGCATGGTGCGGTCGATGACCTCCACCCCTACTGCCGCCGAAATATTGCGGATCTGGCTGCCGGTCAGCTCTCCATCAAAGACGGCGCACTGGGCGCCCAGCTGTTCGGCGGCCATCCGGGCCTCCTCCAGCTTGCCGCTGCCCAGAACGGTGCCCGCCTCGGGGGTGGACCGCTTCTGCACCACTTCGCCCACCGCTTCCATGTGGTTGGCCTCGCAGAGGGCTGCCAGCTCTCCCAGGCTCCGCTCGCAGTCCCAGGCTCCCTGGTCCAGCGCCAGCAGCAGGGTGGGGGTGGGGGGCGTCTCTACCAGAATATCATACAGTTCGCTCAAAACAGTTCCTTTCTCTTGTGGGCGGCCCATTCCGCCCGGGTCAAACGGTAGACGTGACAGTCCACCGGGGTTCCGTCAAATTTGTGGTACACCGCGTCGTGGTCGTAGACAAAGCCCGCTTTCTGCATCACCGCGCCGCTGGCGGGGTTCTCCAGCGCATGGCAGCAGGCCAGCCAGCTGCCTTCCGACTTGACGAACCAGTAGTCCGTCACTGCCTGCAGCGCTTCGGTGGTATAGCCGTGGTTCCACCAGGGCTGCCCAATGCAGTAGCCCGGCTCCCAGATCCCTTCCGCCAGGTCGGCGCCCCGCTCCGCCCAGGCCCGGACGGATTCCGGTTCACCGGCCCGGCCGTCCGCCAGGCTGATGGACCCGATCACCTCGCCGGTGTCCTTCTCCACGATGGCCCACTGGTAATAGTCGGAGTTCTGGTACAGAACCGACCACGCCGTCAGCAGGGCGCAGGTCTCCAGGACGTCTTTGTGGGGCTCCCAGCGGAGGTAACGGGTGACCGCCGGATTGCTGGCCCAGTTGCGGTACATGGCCGGGGCGTCCTCCGGCAGAAGGCGGCGCAGAACCAGCCGCGGGGTTTCGAGAGTTTGTGTGCCAACATGGCGCATCCGGCATCATCTTCCTTTCCTGTGTGTGCAGACCAGTATAACGGAAAACCGTCTTTTATGCAAGCGGTGCTTGACAATTTGGCCCAGACCGCTACACTGGTACCATAAACCGCTGAAAGTGAGACAAATCTATGAAAAACGCGCGCGATATTCTGCGAGACAGGGTCCTGGTGTTCGACGGGGGCATGGGGACCTATTATAAAGGCCGCCCCGGTCTGGAATGCGAACAGGCCAACCTTGCCGACCCCGAGGGGATTCTGGCCGTCCACTGGGAATACCTGGACGCCGGGGCCGAGGCCATCAAGACCAACACCTTCGGCCTGCCCCGGATGGCCGCCGCCGGCCTGGACAACTGGCAGGAACTGGCGGCCGCCGGCTGGCGTCTGGCCTGCCGGGCCGCCGAGGGAACCGGTGCGGCGGTATTTGCCGACCTGGGCCCGGCCCCGGCCACCGATGCCGCCCCGGCCGCCCAGACCTACCGGGCGGCGGCCCAGGTCTTTCTGGACCTGGGGGCGGAAAACTTCCTGTTTGAAACCCTGAGCACCGACGAGGGGGTAGCTGAGGCGGCGGCCTTCATCAAGGAACGGCGGCCCGAGGCCTTCATTCTGGTGTCCTTTGCGGCCCTGCCCGACGGCTACACCCGGGAGGGCCGTTCCTGCCGGGAACTGGCGGCCCACATGGCCCGATGCGGCCATGTGGACGCGGTGGGCCTCAACTGCCTGCTGGCGCCCAGCGCCATGGCGTCGGTGCTGCCGGCGGTGACCGGCTGCGGCCTGCCGGTGTCGGCCATGCCCAACGGCGGTTATCCGCTGGTGACCCGCAGCCGGGTGGTGTACCAGGGCCGGCCCGACTATTTTGCACGGGAACTGTGCCGCATCCGGCAGCGGGGCGGGGTGATTCTGGGGGGATGCTGCGGCACCACCCCCGCCCACATCGCCGCCCTGCGCCAGGCTCTGGAATCCACCCCCATGCCCATTGCGGCATCGGCCCCGGCGGCGGACGTCCCCGCCGAGACTCCCTTGCTGACCCCCGCCGACCCCTTCCTGCAAAAGCTGGCCCGGGGGGAAAAGGTGATTGCGGTGGAGCTGGACTCCCCCAAGGACGCCGACCTGTCGGGCTATGTGGAGGGGGCACGGCGGCTCCAGGCGGCGGGCGCCGACGCCGTCACGGTGGCGGACTGCCCCATCGCCCGGGCCCGGGTGGATTCCTCCCTCACCGCCTGCAAGCTGCGGCGGGAACTGGGCATGGTGGCCCTGCCCCACATGACCTGCCGGGACCGGAACCTGAACGCCACCAAGGCCCTGCTGCTGGGGCTTTATGCCGAGGGGGTGCGGGAAGTGCTGGCCATCACCGGAGATCCCATCCCCACCGCCGAGCGGGACGAGGTGAAAAACGTCTACCAGTTCAATTCCCGCAAGCTGGCCCGGTACATTCACTCTCTGGCGGGCCCGGGGGAGGCCCTGCCGGGGATGACCGTCTTTGGCGCGCTCAACCTCAACGCCCGGAACTTTGACGTGGAACTGCGCCGGGCCCAGGAAAAGCAGGCCAGCGGCATGGCGGGCTTTTTGACCCAGCCGGTGCTGTCGGAGGCGGCGGTGGACAACCTGAAAGCCGCCCGGGCCGCCCTGCCCGACGCCAAAATCCTGGCGGGCATTCTGCCGGTGGTGAGCCAGCGGAACGCCCTGTACATGGAGAACGAAATCAACGGCATCCATGTGGATGAGGCCATCATCCGCCGGTACGAGGGGGCGGACCGGGCCCAGGGCGAGGCCCTGGGGCTGGAAATTTCGCTGGAAATGGCCCGTGCGGCGGCGCCCTACGCCGACGGGTTCTATCTGATGACCCCCTTTAACCGGGTGGCCCTGATGGAGCGGCTGATTGCCGCCCTCAAACAGGAGGCATTATGAAGCGGCTGAAGGAGCTGGCCCAGTGGCTGGTCTGCCTGCTGGTGATTGCCGTTCTGGCCCGGGTGGCCTGCATGGTGCTGGCCCCCGGGAACCCTGCCGGCATTGTGGCCTTGATGCTGGTGATTGCGCTGCTGATTGCCCTGGCGGGGGTGGAAGCGGCGCTGCTGATCCTGCGGCTGCTGGGCCGGAAATAACCGACCCGGCCCCCATCAAACGCCCTTTTGAACCCCTTGAGCGGCGGATTTCTGCCGGAATGTGACCCGGACACCATCCGCCTTGACAGGGGAGAGGGGACCCACTATAATAGGGCCATAGAGCAGAAAAACTGCGGGGCTGCCCGACCCAAAGGGGGACAGCCCTTTTGAAAAAGACGCTGGTTTGCCATAACAAACCGCAAAGCCGCGCTGTCCCGGCAGACACCGCACCGCCGCCCCGGAATAGAATGGGGAAGGCCGCGGGGGAGGGACGGCCGTCCAAATGCAGGAGAAACGAGGGTGAATCTATGACGAAAGAGATGATTTTGGGGATTTTGATCCCCTTTGCAGGGACGTCCCTGGGCGCGGGATGCGTGTTTTTGATGCGGGACCAGCTGCGGCTGGGGGTGCGCCGGATGCTGATTGGCTTTGCGGCCGGCGTGATGGTGGCGGCGTCCATCTGGAGCCTGCTGATCCCGGCGCTGGAAGAAGCCGAATCGGCCGGACTGGGCGTGTGGTCCTTTGTGCCGGCGGCGGGCGGTTTCTGGCTGGGGGTGCTGTTCCTGCTGGCGCTGGACCATCTGATCCCCCATCTGCATCAGGATGCCGACAGCCCCGAGGGCCCGCCGGCCCGGCTGCCCCGCATCACCATGATGCTGCTGGCGGTGACCCTCCACAACATCCCGGAAGGGATGGCGGTGGGCGTGGTGTATGCCGCCTGGCTGGCCGGAGAGGGAGAAGTCTCTCTGGCGGGTGCGCTGGCTCTGTCGCTGGGCATCGCCATCCAGAATTTCCCCGAGGGCGCCATCGTGTCCATGCCGCTGCGGGCGGAAGGGGCCAGCCGGCCCCGGGCCTTCCTGGACGGGGTGCTGTCGGGGGCGGTGGAGCCTCTGGCCGCGTTCTTTACCGTGATGGCCGCCAGCCTGGTGATCCCGGCTCTGCCCTGGCTGCTGAGTTTCGCCGCCGGCGCCATGCTGTATGTGGTGGTGGAGGAACTGGTGCCCGAGATGACCGAGGGCGGACATTCCGACATCGGCCCGCTGGCCTTTGCTCTGGGGTTCACCCTGATGATGGCGCTGGATGTGGCGCTGGGGTGAAAAACAGCCCGGCTAAAAGATTCTAAACATCAACAAATAACCCCCGCCTCTTTTGGAGAAGCGGGGGATTTGTTATATTGTTTTTTCAGCGCGTGCCGGGGATGAAAAACAGGCCACACAAAATCTTGGACTCACAGGGCCGCAGGCCGGGAGCCTTATAAAGAGGCTGAAACCTATCCTCTTGCGGTTTCCTGAATTTTCGGCGCGCCACGGAGGGCGCTTGAAAATTCAGACCGCTGCGGCAAGCACACCTCGCTGCATCGTCCGCAGGACGCGCTTCGGTGTGCTTGCCGCCGGCAGGGCCTGGTGAAGATTACAGCAGTCAGCGGTACCAGGTGAAAAGCTTTTTGTATCCTTTTTCTCGAAAAAGGATGGGGCGCAGCCCGGGAGCCTGATAAAGAGGCTGAAACCTATCCTCTTGCGGTTTCCTGGATTTTCGGCGCGCCACGGAGGGCGCTTGAAAATTCAGACCGCTGCGCCAAGCACACCTCGCTGCATCGTCCGCAGGACGCGCTTCGGTGTGCTTGCCGCCGGCAGGGCCTGGTGAAGTCCACAGCGGTCCGAGGTACCAGGTGAAAACGTGCTTTGCATCGTACCGCGCCGCAGGCGCAAACGCCGGGAGCGAGCCAGAGCGAAAAGGCTCCGCGGAGCCTTCGGAGACTCGCAAACCTGATGGTACCCAGTGAAAAGTTTTTTGCTTACTTTTTTTCAAAAAAGTAAGGCGTTGCCGAGGCGGAGATGGCGGAACCCGTTTTCTTCGAAAAATTCCACCGTGCCCACCACGGTGATCTGGCTGCCCTCCTCGGGATAGCCTTCCGGGTAGGCGGGGGCGTCCGCCAGACTGAACTCCAGGCCCTGGGCACAACAGGCCAGGGCGTCCTCAATGATGCAGTAGAAATAGTTCTTGCTCAGATCCAGCTCGCCGTCCATGGTGTAGGCGTGGTCCACCGAAAACTCCCCCTGCATCCGCACCGTCTTGCCCAGATAGGGAATGGGATCGTACAGCAGGTTGCTCACCTCCGCAAACACCATGGTGCTGCTGAGGGTGGTGAGGTCTACGTCCACCTGGATGTCAGAGCCTTCCGCCTGGGTCTCGGCCTCGGGCTGGGCCGGGACGCTGGAAGCGGGCGGGACCGATGAAACCGAATCCGCCGGCTCCTGGGAGGAGGCGGAACCGCCGCATCCCGCCAACAGAAGGGCGGCCGTCAGGGCCGCCCAAAAACGACAGAGGCGCTGCTTCATCCCTGCACCCCGCCCGTGACGGCCCCCGCCAGAGCAAAGAGAGCAAAGACTCCCAGGTCCACCGCCACAATGGTGGAGCCCACCGGGGTTCCGGCCAGAATCGAAATCAGGATGCCCGCCACGGCGCACACCACCGACACCACCGCCGCGCAGATGGTGACCGCCCGGAAACTCTTGAACAGCCGCATGGCCGACAGGGCCGGGAAGATGATGAGGGCCGAAATCAGCAAAGATCCCACCAGATTCATGGCCAGGACGATGATGACCGCCACCACCACCGCAATCAGCAGGCTGTAGCGGCTGGCGGGCAGGCCGGTGGCCGAGGCAAAGGCCTCGTCAAAAGTGACGGCAAAAATCCGGTTGTAGAACACCACAAACAGGGCAATCACCACCACCGACAGCACCACGCACAGCCACACTTCGGCCTGGGTCAGGGTCAGGATGGAGGTGGAGCCGAACAGGGTGCTGCACACGTCGCCGGACAGGTTGGTGCTGGTGGAAAACAGGTTCATCAGCAGGTAGCCGATGGCCAGCGTGCCCACCGACAGCACCGCAATGGCGGCGTCGCCCTGGAGCTTGGCGCTCTGGCCGCTGCGCAGCAGCAGGATGGCGGCAATCACCGTCACCGGCAGCACCAGCAGCATCTCGTCGGTGAGGTTGAACACGGCCGCCACAGCCAGGGCGCCGAAAGCCACATGAGACAGGCCGTCTCCAATGAAGGAAAACCGCTTGAGCACCAGAGTCACACCGAACAAAGACGCGCACAGGGCGATGAGGACGCCCACGATCAGCGCGTAGCGGACAAAGGGAAAGGTGAAATAATACTGCAGGGTCTGAAACGCGCTCATGCGTTGTCACCGCCTTTCTCAGCCGGGGCGAACATCTGGCCCACCGGGCTGGTCAGGTAGGCCGCCGACGTCCCGAAGAACAGCCGCTGGCCCTCCCCGATATGAAGGATATGGCTGGCGTACTGGGCCGCCGCCGCAATGTCGTGGGAAATCATGATGACGGTGATGCCGTCGGCCCGGTTCAGCTCGGCGATCAGCTCGTACAGCTCGGCGGTGACTTTGGGGTCCAGGCCCGCCACCGGCTCGTCCAGCAAAAGCAGCTTGCGGGTGGCGCACAGGGCCCGGGCCAACAGTACGCGCTGCTGCTGGCCCCCCGACAATTCCCGATAACACCGGCGGGCCAGGCCCTCAATGCCCAGCCGCTCCATATTGCGGGCCGCCAGGGCTTTCTCCTCCCTGGAGAAGAAGGGCCGCAGGCCGCACCGGCTCAGGCATCCCGACAACACCACTTCCTGCACCGAGGCGGGAAAATCCCGCTGAAGGGGAGTCTGCTGGGGCAGATAGCCGATTTCGTTTTTGTGCAGGCCGTCGCTGAAGGCGATGGTTCCCGCCAGCGGGGGCCGCAGCCCCAGCAGGGTTTTCATCAGGGTGGACTTGCCCGAGCCGTTCTCGCCCACGATGCACAGGTAATCCCCTTCCTCCACCGTGAAGGAAAGGTGCTCTGCCACCCGGGTGTTCTCGTAGCCCAGGGTCAGATCCTTGCAGGTAATCAGTGCCATAGTGTCTCCTTTATGCCAGAGCGGCTTTCAAAACGTCCAGGTTGGACTCCATGATGGACAGATAGGTGGTGCCGGCGGCCACGTCCTCCGCCGAGGTGCCCTGCATCGAATCCAGACGCAGCAGGGCGGCGTCCCTGGACGCGGTATTCTGGATGATGGTCTGGGCCACACGCTGGTCCGAATTCTCGATGGTCAGCACCGCGGGCAGGTGGAGCTCGTCCACCTTGCCGGCCAGGAAGGCGATGGTCTCAAAGCTGGCCTCGGTCTCGGCCGAGCAGCCCGGGAAGGCGGCGTACACCTCCAGGCCGTAGTCCTCGGTCAGGTACCGGAAGGGGAAACGGTCCCCGAACAGCATCGTTTTCACCGATGCAGCGTCCACCGCGGCCTGATACTGGGCGTCCAGGTCGGCCAGCTGGGCCTCATAGGCGGCCGCATTGGCGGCGTAGGCGTCGGCGTGGTCCGGGTCCAGCTGGGCCAGGGTGTCGGCAATGGACTGGGTCAGGAGAGAGGCGTTTTTCACCGACAGCCACACATGCTCGTCGTACTCGTCCTCATCGCCGTGGTCGTGGCCCTCATGGTCCTCGGCCTGCATCCCTTCGGTCAGCTCCTCCAGGCGGGCGTTGTCCCCCAGAATCTCCAGCAGGCTCAGGACCTTCATGTCGGGGTTGACCGCTTCTTTCAGGGCGCCGTCCACCCAGCTGTCCGAGGTGCCCCCCACATACAGGAACACATCACAGGAGGACAGTTTCAGCATATCCTCCGCCGAGGGCTGATAGCTGTGCATATCCACGCCGGTGTCCTGGAGCCATACCAGCTCCACACCCGGCACGTCCCCGATCACCTGGCGGGCCCAGTCGTAGATGGGGAAAATGGTGGTGACCACCTGCAGGCTCCCGTCCTGCTGGGGCTGGGACGACCCGGACGGGGCGGCCGAAGGGCCGGAAGAACTGCTCCCGGCACATCCGGCCAGCAAAACCCCCGCCAGGCAGACGGCCAGCAGGGCGGCAGCAATCTTGTGAAACTTCTTCATACCTTTTTTCAACCTCCGGGGCGGGAGCAGGGGAAAACCACCCCCGCCCAAAACGAGCAGCAGGCCGCCGGAAGCGTTCCTGCTGCGAATTTGCAACTTGACTGCAAATTATTATACACAGGCGGGATGGGTTTGTCAACGGGGGAGGCGGGGCCGGATGGTGAAAAAGAGTGACTTTTCAGGTGAAGGTTCTGCGCAGCAAAAAGCGCCGCACCCCAAAGGGCGCAGCGCAGAAGGTTTTTTCAGGGTTTACTTTTTGCGGGAACGGCGCTTGGAGGCGCTGGCCGACTTGGTGCGGCCGCCGCGCTTGGCAGCGGGAGCGGCGGGAGCAGCGGGCTCCTCAGCCTTTGCCTCAGCAGCGGGAGCAGCCTTCTCCTCGGCCTTGACCTCGACGGCGGGAGCGGCCTTCTCCTCGGCCTTGACCTCAACGGCAGGTGCAGCCTTCTCCTCGGCCTTGACCTCAACGGCAGGTGCGGCCTTCTCCTCGGCCTTTGCCTCCACAGCAGGTGCGGCGGGCTCCTCGGCCTTCTTGGTGCGGCAGGCGCGCTTCTTGGGGGCGGGCTCTGCGGCGGCCTCCACAGCGGGGGCGGCCTCCGCCACCGGCTCCTCAGCCTTGGCGGGCTCCTCAGCCTTGACCTCGGCGACAGGAGCCTCGGCCTTGACCTCCTCGGCGGCGGGCTCGGCGGCCTTGCGGTCCTTCACGGCGCGGATGGTCCACAGCTGGTCCACACCGGGGCTCTCCTGCCAGATCTGCAGGATGGCGCCGGCCGGGCTGCCCATGCCCACGGTGTCCACGCACTTGCCGCTGGCCCAGGGGCTCACCAGACGGACGGTGCCGTCGTTCTCGGGCACCAGGGTCCACATCTGGCTGCTGCCCAGCACGTCATCCCACAGGTGCAGCCAGGTGCCGTTGTCGGTGCCGGCCATCATCAGGTCGATGACCTTGCCGTTGGCGCGGCAGTGAATCCGGTAGGCGTTCTCGCCCACGCGGTCAAACAGCCACTCCTGCTCGGGCTTGTGCTCGTATTTGCCCAGGCGCAGCTCGGCGCCGTCTTCGGGCTTTTCGGTGTAGCCGATCACGTTGCCCGATGCTGCCGCGATGGTGTAATACCGGCTCGGCTCAATCAGGGTCTGCTCTACGGTTCTCATGATCTTTTCCCTCCGTTTGTGTATATCATACCTAAACGCACCCCGGGGCCGCCGCGCGGTCCGCCGTGTCAACGGACCTGCGCAGGAAAGCCCCAGCCCGCACAGAGGTTTTTCTCCGCCGGGCGGCACAGGACGCCGGGGCACGGCTTTCCCACTTGTGTACAAATTATACCACCTGTCGTAATTTCTCACAAGTGCGGCGGCGGGCTTTTGGCGTGTTGCACAAAACCCGGAGGCCTGTATCAGGATTTTTAGGTTTTTGGTGGGAGAAAGGGGGTTATTCGGCGGGCTGGCCGGCCCGCACGCGGGCGTCCATCCGGTCCAGCTCGGCCAAAAACTGCACCACAAAGGGCACCGCCACCATAAAACTCAACAGATCAGCGATGGGCTGGCTGTACTGCACCCCCGCCAGGCCCCACACCTGGGGCAGCACCAGAATCAGCGGAATGAAGAAAATTCCCTGGCGGCAGCAGGACAAAAAGGTGGCCCGGCCCGACTTGCCCACGCTCTGGAACAGCATATTGCTGCACACCAGCACCGGCTGGAGCAGGGTGGCGATGCACTGCCAGCGGAAGGCGGGCAGGGCAATGGCGGTGACGGCGTCGTCGTCCCGGAACAGGCGGACCAGGGCCTCGCCGTTGAGCAGGCAGGCCAGGGCGATGACGGTGAGCAGGGCGAAGCTGGCCTGAATGGTGAAAACGCAGGCGGCCCGCACCCGATGGTATTTCTGAGCCCCATAGTTGTAGGAGGCCACCGGCTGGAATCCCTGGCCCACGCCCAGGGCCACCGACATGAGGAACTGGAAAATGCGGCTGACGATGCTCATGGCGGCCACGGCGGCGTCGCCGTAGGAGCGGGCCGCTACATTCAGCATCATGCTGGCAAAGCTGGCCAGGCCCTGGCGGCCAAAGCTGGGCAGGCCGGTGGTGAGGATGAGGCCCAGGTCCCGGGCCGAACGGGTGTAGTTGCGCAGGGCCAGCTTGCTGACGGTTTTGCCCCGCAGGTACATGGACAGCAAAATCCCAAAGCTGACCAGCTGGCTCAAACCGGTGGCCAGACCCGCCCCGGCGGTGCCCATCCCCAGGCCGAAGATGAACACCGGGTCCAGAGCGATATTCAGCACGCCGCCGGTGACCAGGCCGATCATGGCGAAATTGGCCTTGCCCTCATAGCGGAGGATGTTGTTCATCACCAGGCTGGACATCATGAAGGGACCCGCCAGCAAAATATAAAAGGCATAGGCCCGGGCGTGGGGCAGGATGGTTTCGGTACTGCCCAGCAGCCGCATGAGGGGAGTGAGGCCCGCAATGCCCCCGGCCCCCAGCAGCGCGCCCATCCCCACCGCGGTGAAAAAGCTGATGGAGGCAAACCGGGAGGCCGTATGGGCGTCGCCGCTGCCCAGGCTGCGGCTGATGACGCTGCCTGCGCCGTGGCCCAGCATGAACCCCACCGCCTGGATCACCGCCATCAGGCTGGACACCACCCCCACCGCGCCCGAGGCGCTGGTGGAAATCTGGCCCACAAAAAAGGTGTCGGCCAGGTTGTAGATGCTGGTGATCAGCATGCTGAGGATGGTGGGCACCGCCAGGCCGGCCACCAGCCGGGGGATGGGGGTCTGGGTCATCTTGACAAACTGGGCCTGCTGCTGGGTCATGGGCCGGGGAGGGTTCTGGGGCATGGACGTTCACACTTTCTGCGGCGCGGGGCCGCTGATGGTTTTTCTTTCAGTATACCGCCGGGGGCGAAGCTTGTCGAGACGGGGGGTGTTGCGTTTTGATTCAACGGGCAACACAAAAAGGGCAGTACAGCCCGAAAACTGTACTGCCCCTGGTGTGCGGGGAAAAGGACGGCTCAGCGCTTGACCTGGAATGCGCCCATGCCGGGATAGACGGCGCTGGCGCCCAGCTCTTCCTCGATGCGCAGCAGCTGATTGTACTTGGCCACGCGCTCGGTGCGGCTGGGTGCGCCGGTCTTGATCTGGCAGGTGTTCAGAGCCACGGCCAGGTCGGCGATGGTGGTGTCCTCGGTCTCGCCGGAACGGTGCGAGGTGACGGCGGCATAGCCGGCCTTGTGGGCCATCTTGATGGCCTCCAGGGTCTCGGAAACCGAACCGATCTGGTTCAGCTTGATCAGGATGGCGTTGCCGGCGCCCAGGGAAATGCCCTTGGCCAGGCGCTTGGTGTTGGTGACGAACAGGTCGTCGCCCACCAGCTGGACCTTGCCGCCCAGCTCGCGGGTCAGCTCCTGCCAGCCCTCCCAGTCCTCTTCATCCAGGCCGTCCTCGATGGAGATGATGGGGTACTTTTCCACCAGGCTCTTCCAGTGGGCGATCAGCTCGCTGGAAGTGTATTCGGTGCCGGCCTTGGGCAGCTTGTAGTGGCCCTTGCCCTTGACGGGGTCCTTCCACTCGGAAGAAGCGGCGTCCAGCGCGATCATGAAGTCCTCGCCGGGCTTGTAGCCGGCCTTCTCGACGGCGGCCAGGATGGTCTCGATGGTCTCCTCGTCGCTGGACAGGTTGGGGGCGAAGCCGCCCTCATCGCCCACCGAAGTGGCCAGGCCCTTGCTCTTGAGGATGGACTGCAGGGCGTGGAACACCTCGGCGCACATCCGCAGGGCCTCACGGAAGGAGGTTGCACCCACCGGCATAATCATGAACTCCTGGGTGTCCACGGTGTTGGTGGCGTGGGCGCCGCCGTTCAGAATGTTCATCATGGGGACGGGCAGGCGGTTGCCATTGACGCCGCCCAGGAAGCGGTACAGCGACACGCCCAGGGACGCGGCGGCGGCGCGGCAGACTGCGATGGACACAGCCAGGATGGCGTTGGCGCCCAGGTTGGACTTGTCCTCGGTGCCGTCGGCGGCCAGCATGGCGGCGTCCACGGCGTAGATGTCGGAGGCGTCCATGCCCACAATGGCGTCCGCGATGGTGGTATTGACGTTTTCCACAGCCTTGGTGACGCCCTTACCCAGGTAACGGCTCTTATCGCCGTCCCGCAGCTCCAGGGCCTCAAATTCACCGGTGGAAGCGCCGCTGGGGGCGCAGCCGCGGCCGACGGTGCCGTCGGCCAGGGTCACTTCTGCCTCAACGGTGGGGTTGCCGCGGGAGTCCAGAATCTCGCGGCCGACAACCTGTTCAATTTCCAGATAATTCATAATGGAATACCTCCTGAGTTCTCATGCTCCTGCGCCAGACCCGATGGAAGGGGGACGGGTCCTTTGGGGGC
>NZ_NFLL01000040.1 GCF_002160895.1 Faecalibacterium sp. An122
GGTTTGGGGTTTGGCAGAGGGGGGCGGGTTGGTCAGGAGGGCGGCCCCCGCCAGGCATACCGGCAGGGCTGCCCCGCCCAGCACCCAGAAGGTCCCCCGAATCCCCCACCGTGGGGCCAGCGTCCGCACCAGCAGGGTCAGAAAGGCCCCCGACAGCCCGGCGGCGGCCCCGATGATGCCGGTGGCGAAACCCTTCCGGCCCTGATACCACTTCTGAGCGCAGGACTGGATGGCAGGATAGAGAAAGGCGGTGCCCAGCCCGGCGGGGACGCTGAACACCCAGGGCATGGCCCAGCCCCAGGCGGACGGCAGCAGAGCCGCCCCCGCCAGACCCCCTTCCAGCAGGGCGGTGCCCCAGAGGGCGGCGCAGCGGGGGCCGCGGCGGTCCTGCAGAAAGCCTCCCAGCACGCACCCCACCCCATAGGCGGCGATGAGGACGCTGAAGGCCAGGGCGGCGGCCTCCTCGGCCAGGGCGTATTCCTCCATTACCGGCTGCTGGAACACCCCCCAGGCGGCGGGCAGGCCGGTGAGCAGCTGGATGCAGGCCCCGGCGGCCAGGATGGCCCAGGGATGGGCGGCGGTGAATCTGGAACTGGACATAGGCAGACACTCCCCTCTTTTTGGGGATAGTATGCCCTTTTTGGTTGACAATCCGGGCCCCGATTCTATATAATGAAAGGCACAGTTTTGCACACGCTTATGCAGCCGGGGCCTCCGGCCGGAAACAGAGAGGGAGTCAATACACCATGAAAATTCAACCGTTGAAAGGTATGCGGGACCTTCTGCCCGCCGAACAGACCCTGCGCGACTACATCCAGGGCCAGATTCTGGAGGTTTACCGGGCCGCGGGCTTTGAGCGGATTTCCACCCCCATGCTGGAGGACATGGAAAACCTGGACAAGTCCGACGGCGGCGAAAACCTGAACCTGATTTTCAAAGTCCTCAAGCGGGGCGAGAAGCTTTCCGCCGCCCTGGAGGCCGGCAAGTACGATGCGCTGTCCGACATGGGCCTGCGCTACGACCTGACCCTGCCCCTGTCCCGCTACTACGCCGCCAACCGCAGCGTCCTGCCCAGCCCCTTCAAGGTGATCCAGACCGACCGGGTGTTCCGTGCCGAGCGCCCCCAGAAGGGCCGCCTGCGGGAGTTTGTCCAGTGCGACATCGACATTCTGGGAGACGAGAGCCCCAACGCCGAGGTGGAGCTGATCGACGTCACCGCCCGGGCCCTGCTGAAGATCGGCTTTGACGGCTTCACCGTCAACATCAACGACCGCCGGATTCTCCGGGGCATGCTGGAGAGCATGGGCTTTGCCCCCGAGACCCTGGATTCGGTCTGCATCACCTTTGACAAGATGGACAAGGTGGGCGCCGAGGGCGTCCGGGCCGAGCTGACCGAAAAGGGCCTGCCCGCCGGCGCCATCGACCAGCTGGCCGCCTTCCTGGCCCAGGGCGAAGTGACCCTGGACGCGGTGGCCGCCCGCTGCGCCGACCCCGCCATCGCCAGCGACCTGAAATACGTCCTGGAAACCGCCGGCCGTCTGGCCGAGGGCAAGTACAAGGTGGCCTACTGCCCCAGCCTGGTCCGTGGCCAGGGCTACTACACCGGCATGGTGTTTGAGGTGGTGTGCCCCCAGTTTGCGGGCGCAGTGGCCGGCGGCGGCCGCTACGACAACATGGTGGGCAAGTTCCTGGGCCAGCAGGTGCCTGCGGTGGGCTTCTCCATCGGCTTTGAGCGGGTCTGCGGCATCCTGCTGGAGCAGGGCTACCAGATCCCCGGCGCCAAGCAGAAGATCGCCCTGCTGTACCCCGCCGGCGCCGACTTCCCCGCCGTTCTGGCCCAGGCCGAAACCCTGCGGGCCGACTATGGCGTCACCGTCCTGGCCCAGGGCAAAAAGCTGGGCAAGCAGCTGGCCGCTCTGGAGACCGCCGGTTTTGCCGGGGCCGCCTTCGCCGGCAAGGACGAGATCAAGTGGTTCGCCGAGCGGAAGTAAATATTCCCCTGTATCAGATGGCGGCGGACCCCGGGCCTGCCGCCTTTTTTGCGCCCTTACCTATTTATAAAGGAGGTCTGTCATGATTCTGGCCCTGCAGGGCGGGATGGCGGTGGGCAAAACCACCGCCGCCCGCTGCGTCGCCCGGCACGCCCCGGAGGTCACCGTCTTTTTTGAGAACAACGACGAGGTGATCGCCCAGGTGCGCCGCCGCGGCCTGGTGAAAACCAACTACCCCGACTATCTGGAAATCCAGCGGCTGTGGCTGGACCATGCGGTCCGCCGGTACCAGGCCGCGGCGGCCTGTCCCCACGCCCTTCTGGACTACGGCCCCGAGGAAATCCTCTTTTACACCCTCCACTACCCCGCCTCCGCCGGCCATCCCGACTGGGATGTGGCGGGCCCTCTGGCCCGGGAACTGGAGGCCGCCCGGCAGTGTATGCCCCGCCGGATTCTCTTTCTGGACGCCGCCGACCCCCAGCTTCGCCGCCGCAAGGAGGGGGATGCCGCCCGGGACCGGGGATTCTTTGACCACACCCTGACCCACCTGCTGCCCGCCAAGCGGGCCTGGTTTTCCGCCCTGGACCGGGTGGACTGGCTGGACACCACCGCCCTCTCCCCCGACCAGACCGGCGCGGCGGTGCTGGCCTGGGTCCAGGGCTGTCTGGCGGCGAAGGAATAACCATCCGGCGTTTCAGAGTGTATTTTTCCCATAAGTAAAGGTTTTCTCCGTTCCAGCGGACAACCATCCGTTTTTATTGCAATCCACATTCCAGAACGTAAAACAGCCCGGGCCAGACGGTATTCGTCCAGCTCGGGCTGTTTTGGGGCTTCGGGGGCGCGCGCCGACTCGCGCCCCTCCTTTCAGGAGGTTCCAGAAGGCTTTCGGAAAGGGCAAAAATCAGGTGTTCTGGGGCTTCCAGTCCTTGTAGTTCTGGTAGCCGGAAGCCGGCTTGCCCAGGGTGGACCACAGTTCATCCGCCGCCGGCTGCCATTCGTCCGCGTAGGCGGTGCACTTGGCGCACAGGTGTTCCACCGTCTCAGGGGAGGCGAGGTCGGTGTTGTGGGCGCCGGTCTTGTGGACCATCTCCTCCAGACAGGCGGGGTTTTCCAGCATGGGACAGGGCCGCAGGTGGTTCTTGTTGAAGGGCTGGCCATCCCGGTAGGCCATGAACAGGGGGCTCCGGAGAATTTCCAGAACCGAGCTGTCATGAATGTTGGCGTTGGAATAGTGGATAAAGACGCAGGGCTCGGCGTCGCCGGCGGAATTGATATGGAAGTAGTTCCGCCCGCCGGCAATGCAGCCGCCCACATACTGGCCGTCGTTCTGGAAGTCCATGGGGAAGAACTCGATGGGGCATTCCGTCGAACGGATATAGCGGATTCGCTGAATCATGTACTTGCGCTGCTCCACCGTGGGCATCAGGCCGGGCACCGCGTCGCTGCCCACCGGCATATAGTGGAAGTAGAAGCCGAACCGCGCTCCCTTGTCGGCGATCATCTGCAAAAATGCGTCGCTGGTCACCGCTTCCACGTTGGCCCGGGTGTAACAGATGGAGGTGCCGAAGGGGATGCCGTGGGCTTTCAGCAGGTCCATGGCGTTCATGACGGCGGCGTAATGGCCGTCGCCCCGGCGGGCGTCGTTGGTCTCGGGGGTGCCCTCGATGGACAGGATGGGGATGATGTTCCCCAGCCGCACCAGCTCGGCGCAGAAGGCCTCGTCGATCAGGGTGGAGTTGGTGTAGATGGCAAATTCGGCGTCGCTGTGCTTTTCGGCCAGACGGAGGACGTCGGCCTTCCGCACCAGGGGCTCGCCGCCGGTCAGCATATAGAGATAAACCCCCAGCTCCTTGCCCTGGGTCAGGATTTTGTCCATGTCCTCAAAGGAGAGGTTGTTCCGGTTACCGTAGGTCCCCGCCCAGCAGCCGGCGCAATGCATATTGCAGGCCGAGGTGGGGTCAAACAGAATCAGCCAGGGGATATTGCACTGGTAGATTTCGCGGTTTTTGCGGATCATCCGGGTGCCGCGGATAAAGGCCTCGTACCCCAGGTTCAGGGCGGTGACCCGGGCCACATGGGGGTCGGTCTCGTCCAGCACCCGATTGATATAGCGGACCCACTTGTTGTTGGGGTCGCTGAACATGGCCTGGGCCTTTTCATAGCTCTCCTGGGTGAAATCCTCCCCCCAGAACTGCCGGGCCAGGTCCACCATCTGGTGATAGGCCTTTTCCCGGTCCTTTCCGGCGTGGTTCAGGGCCAGGTCGATGATGGCGGCGGCCGCCGTCCGCTGCATTTTATGGGAAAGCGTGTCAATTCCGGTACTCATCCTGTTACCTCCTCTTTCTTTCACTGTACGCTCTCTTTTCAGGTATATTCCACAGTATAGACGGGGACGTGGGCGGCCTCTATAAGCAAAAAAGCCGGTGTGATAACTTTTTTATCACACCGGCACACTTGATGGTTCATTTTGTCTCAGGCAGGGGCGGTTCTCCCTCCCGGAAATCCTGGGCCGCCCGGCGGATGCCGCCGGAACAGATGGTGTTCAGCCGCCGGGCCAGGACCTCGGGCTCGGTTTTCATCCCGTCCGCAATCCATTCCAGCAGCATGGCCACCAGGGCATAGGTATAAAAGTGGACCACAAAGCTCCAGTC
Source organism: Faecalibacterium sp. An122 (assembly GCF_002160895.1). Lineage (GTDB taxonomy): Bacteria > Bacillota > Clostridia > Oscillospirales > Ruminococcaceae > Faecalibacterium. The sequence goes on from NZ_NFLL01000040.1 coordinate 4,643, forward strand.
CCCCTCGGGGACGGGGCAGTCTCCCAGCTCCTGATCCAGCGTGGGCCGCAGAATCTGTTCGGCCAGCTCGCACATCCGGCGTTCCAGCTCCTCCCGGCGGAGGGAACGGCAGATGTTGGCCATCTGGGGCCGGTTGCGCCGCAGTTCCTTCAGGAAGGACAAAAACCAGCCCTCCCAGTTTTCGGCACTGAGGCTGCCGTCCAGCAGGGCGGCCGCCTCCTCCTGAAAGGCCCACTGGGCCAGATCGTAGATGTCGTGGAAGTGGTAGTAAAAGGTCATCCGGTTGACCCCGCACTGTTCGGTGATGTCGCTGATGGTGATTTTATGGAATGGTTTCTGGCCCAGCAGCTCTTTCAAAGCGGCTGCCAGGGCCTTTTTGGTTGCTTGTGCCAATTCGCTCACACGCTCCTTTCCCGCCGCCCCGCGGGACGGCATTCCCTGCCTCCGGGCAGGGTCCGGGGCCTTGCCGCCCCGGTTTCCCCTCGTTTCCGATCGGCGCCCCGGCCCCGCGGGCCGGACTGTGCCGGATGGGCAGCCCATCCATTGTAGTGTAGCGCAAAAATGTAACAAAACTTTTATATTTTTCCAAATTCCCCCCAAATGTCTAAAAAAATCCCCGCCTGCCGGGGGAGGGCAGACGGGGCGGATGGGTGTCAGACAGCGCCGCAGCCGCTCAGTGACGGCCGTGGAGGATGGGAGACAGGGGCTTGTAGATCAGCATGCACAGGGCGGCGTCCAGCAGGCCCTTGGCCAGGGTCCAGGGCATATTGAAGATGACCAGGCACTCCAGCAGGCTGTCCACCGAGGGCAGGATGGCCTTGTACATTCCCAGGATCACGTCCATGGGCATGCCGTACAGCACCACATAGGCGGGGTAGGTCAGGAAGAAGTTGAGGGGCACGCTGAAGATGCCCATCACCACAGCGCCCAGCACCGCGCCCAGGACGGCGCCGCGGCGGGTCTTGTTGCGCTGGTAGACAAAGCCGGCCACCCAGGCAAAGGATGCGCCCAGCAGGAAGTTGCACAGCTCGCCCACGCCGTTGGTGGAGCCGGCCAGCAGCAGGTGGATCAGGTTCTTGATGAGCGCCACCAGCACGCCGTACACCGGGCCCAGGGCAAAGGAGCCCAGCAGCTCGGGCAGGTCGGAGAAGTCCATCTGCACGAAGGAGGGCATAATCATGGGCAGGGGGAAGTCCAGGAACATGAGGACGAAGGCCACCGCCGACAGCATGGCGGTGACGGTGAGCTTGCGGATGCGGTCGCGGTCCTGACCGCCGGTGCGCAGGGTCTTGGTTTCGGTGTTTGCTTGCATAACAGATACCTCCCGGGGCAGAGCCCCAATCAAAAATGTAGGGAAAGCTCTTTTCAAGACAAACAGAAAACGCCCTGCTGCAAAATACAAATGCAACAGGGCGCAAAGATACACAAAAAAATCTGTCTATCGTCTCTTTCATCCGGACTATACCGTCGGCCCCGGAGTCTCACCGGGTCAGCACCTGAAACAGCAGGTGGTCGCGGGCTATACCGCCGGTGGGGAATTGCACCCCGCCCTGAAACGAACTTTCTGGCAACAGTATACCACAACCGCGCCAGAATGCAAGAGGGAAAAAATACGAATCCCTGTCCCCTGCCCCCCCGGGCGGCATTGTCAGTGCAGGGAAAGTATGCTAAAATAGGGCCATTCCGTCGAACCAATTCACGAAGGAGAACCATTCCCATGATTTTCAAGATACAAGATCTGACCTTCAACTTTTTCGGGTTGCTGGCTCTGGAAGGATACGCCGCCTTTGCGGCCCGGTGCGTCGTCGCCCTGCTGCTGGCGGGGGTGGGCGAAGTGGCCCGCCGCTGGCTCCGGGGCTGGGTCTTCCCCCAGCTGCGCCGGATTCCCTGTCCTTCCCGCGCCATAGGGATTCTGCTGGACAGTTTCGCCTCCCCCGCCTCCTGGCTGGCCCTGACCTCCGGTCTGTACCTGGCGGTGGCCTCCCTGCCCTGGGGCACGGTGCCCATGGAGGCCTTCCTGCTGAAGCTGTACCGCTTCGCCATCATTCTGCTGCTGAGCTGGGGCCTGTACGGGGCCTCCGAGCTCACCGACCTGATGCTGGCGGGCGCCCGGGAGGAAATCCGCACCAACAAGACCCTTCACAACGTTCTGGTGAAGGTGTACAAAGTGGTGGTGGCGGTTTTGGGCATCCTGATGGCGGTGCAGGAATGGGGCCTGCCGGTCACCGGCGTCATCACCAGTGCAGGCCTGGTAGGCCTGACCATCTCCCTGGCCGCCCAGGACACCGCCAGCAATCTGTTCGGCGGCGTGATGATTTTGGTTGAGCGGCCCTTCCAGATCGGCGACTGGATCGTGGTGGGCAGCGTGGAGGGCACGGTGGAGGACATCAGTTTCCGTTCCACCCGGGTGCGGGCCCTGGACAACTCGGTCTACATCCTGACCAACAGCAACGTCTGCGCCTCCACCATCAACAACGCCGCCCAGCGCCAGAAGCGCCTTTACCGCTTCACCCTGGGGGTGGAGTACGGCGCCACCCGGGCCCAGCTGGAAAAGCTGATGGAGGACCTGCGGGCCATGCTGGCCGCCAGCCCCCACACCTATGAGGAATCGGTGATTGTGGAGCTGACCGGCTTTGGCGCATCCAGCATCGATTTGCTGGTGTCGGCCTACCTGCGGACCGCCGACACCCTGGTCTTTTACAAGATGCAGAACGACCTGAACCTGGACGTCATGGACATTGTCCGGGCCGACGGGCTGGACTTTGCCTTCCCCTCCACCAGTGTGTACGTCAAGGAAGTCCCCGCCGCCCAGCGGCCGGAACAGGAGGTGCAAACCCATGGAAATTGAGCGCAAATGGATGGTCAGCGGCTGGCCGGAGGGCCTGCCCCTGACCGAGGAATTCACCATGCGGCAGGGCTACATCAGCGTGCGGCCCACCGTCCGCATCCGTGAGGAGGCCAAAACCGGCGGCGAGACCGCCTGGATTCTCTGCTTCAAGTCGGAGGGCGGCCTGGCCCGGGAGGAGATCGAACGTCCCATCGACGCCGGCCTGTTCCGGGACCTGGAGGAGAAGATCATCGCCCGGCCCCTGATCGAGAAGGTGCGCCGCAGCTACCGCCTGCCCGACGGCTTCACCCTGGAGGTGAACCATGTGGACGCCGGCCAGCCGGGGGCCTTCTGGTACGCCGAAATCGAATACCCCACCGTGGAGGCGGCCCGCAGCTGGGTCCCCGCCGACCCGGCCCTGGCGGCCTACCTGGCCCGGGAGGTCACCGGCCAGCCCGGCCAGAGCATGGGGGCCTACTGGGAGCGGACCCGGAAATAACGCACCAATCAAACGCAAAGTCTGAGCCCCACAGCAGCTAAAGACTCACCGAACCACCAGCCCGCCAAAGCGGGCCTGTGGTACCAATCGGAGCTGCGGGCAAAAGCCGTTAAGAAAAAACCGGGCCGTCTTTTGTAAGCGCTCGAAGTTTTAACGGGCCATGGCCGTCGTGTTTTTTTAGGCTTTTGCCCAGAGCGACCACTCTATCTGGGTCCAGGGCAGCTTTGGCCCGGCGCGTCCAGTGGACGAAACAGCCGGGCCGAAGCTGGCGCAGCGCTCCGTTTTTTGCAAGCGCCCTCCGCGGCGCGCCGCAAAAATCGGCTAAGCGCAAGAGAGCCGCCCCTCCCTGCTCCGGGTTGCGGTGCCCTGCTTTTGCTTCGAGCGTCGCCGCGCTCTCGCAAAAGACAGACCGCTGCCCCTGCTCCGCCTCGGCTGTTTCTGCCGCAGGCAGCGCCTCGGCTGCGCAGCCCTCTGGCCCCAGCGGAGCGGAAAAAAGGGAAAAGAAATAGAGTGTTTAACGTGGGGCGGCCTATTTAAAATTTTGAGGAGGACACATCATGATTCCTGTCATGCGCCGGGGCCGGCAGGCCCTGCCCCAGGCCGTCTGTGAAGAAATCCTGACCCGCAGCACCGCCGGGGTGCTGGCGCTGGCCGACGCCGACGGCTTTCCCTATACCGTTCCCCTGAGCTATCTGTATCAGGAGGGGAAAATCTGGTTTCACTGCGCCCGGGCCGGCTATAAGCTGGACCTGATGCGGCAGAATCCCCGGGCTTCCTTCTGTGTCATCGGGCAGGACCAGGTGGTCCCGGAGGAATACACCACCTACTACCGCAGCGTGGTGGCCCGGGGCACCCTGCGGGAAGTCACCGACCCCGCCGTCCGGGAGGACATCGCCCGGCGTCTGGGCCGAAAATACGCCCCCGCCCAGCCGGAGGAGGCCCTGGAAGCCGAACTGCGCCAGTACCGGGACGCGGTGTGCATTCTGGAGCTGACGGTGGAACAGCTCACCGGCAAGGAAGGTTCCCAGCTGGCCCGCCAGCGCCGGGGCGAAGCCCAACTGTAAAAAACAAGCCCGCAGGCATCCTTTTTCGGGATGCGGCGGGCTTTTCCTTTGGGGCGGGGCAAAAGAATCTGGACTGTCCCGCCGGGGTGTGATACAATGGGGAAAACGTCCGTTTTCAACCGCTTCACCTTCTGTCGAAAGGAGCTGAACCGCCACGAAACGCGCCAAATTCAGCCTCAGTTTCCAGTACAACTCCCCGGTGGTCCTCACCTTTTTCCTGCTGTCCTTGGGAGTCCTTGCCCTGGACGGCCTCACCGGCGGCTGGACCACCACCCACCTGTTCTGCGTCTACCGCTCCAGCTGGAAAGATCCGCTGGCCTATCTGCGGCTGTTCGGCCATGTGCTGGGCCACGCCGACCTGAGCCATTTCCTCAACAATATGCTTCTGTTTCTGGTGGTGGGCCCGCCCATGGAGGAAAAATACGGCAGCATCCCCCTGCTGAAGGCCATCGTCCTCACCGCCTTTGTGTCGGGGGTCCTGCAGTGCCTTCTGTTCCCCGGGGTGGCCCTGCTGGGGGCGTCGGGCATCGTCTTTATGCTGATTATGCTCTCCTCCCTGGCGGGCGGCAGCGGCGGCATCCCCGTCACCATGCTTCTGGTGGCCGCCCTCTATCTGGGGGACCAGATTTATTCCATCCTCTTTGTCCGGGACAATGTGGCCAACTTTATGCACATTGTGGGCGGCGTCTGCGGCACAGCCTTCGGCTTTTACAGCGCCTACGCCCGGCCGCGGCACCGCCGGCGGGGGTAAAAGTCACACTTATCTGCGTTCTTTTTGGGAGATACGACGGCGTTTCAGAGCGTTTGGCCGAAAATCCCGCGGCATTCCACAGCGAAAATCGTGCGTTTTGTCTATTGCGTTTCGGCCGCCGGGTAGGTATAATGCTTGCATAAGCAGCATCGGCGCTGTGAGTCACCTCCGACTCGCAGCGCCTTTTGTGTTTGCGGCCCCGCCCCGGCGGGTGACACACACCTGATGAGTAAGGAGTAGGATTTATGGCAGCCAATGTTATGGAAGTCTACGGCAGCAAGGTCTTCAATGAGCACGTGATGAAAGAGCGTCTGCCCAGCGCTACCTATAAGAGCCTGAAGGACACCCTGCACAAGGGCGCTCCTCTGGATATCGAGGTAGCCAACGTGGTGGCCAGCGTCATGAAGCGCTGGGCGATGGAGCTGGGCGCCACCCACTACACCCACTGGTTCCAGCCCCTGACCGGCATCACCAGCGAAAAACACGACGGCTTCGTCAGCCCGGTGGGCGACGGCACCGCCATCATGGAGTTCAGCGGCAAAGAGCTGGTGCGGGGCGAGCCCGACGCCTCCTCTTTCCCCTCCGGCGGCCTGCGGGCCACCTGTGAGGCCCGCGGCTACACCGCCTGGGACCCCACCAGCTATGCCTTTGTGAAGGACGACGTGCTGTGCATCCCCACCGCTTTTGTCAGCTACACCGGCGAGGCCCTGGACAAAAAGACCCCTCTGCTGCGCTCGATGAAGGCTCTGGCCACCCAGGCCACCCGCATCCTCAAGCTGTTCGGCAAGGATGTGGACTATGTGTCCACCACCATCGGCCCCGAGCAGGAGTACTTCCTGGTGCGCAAAGAGGACTATGAGGCCCGCCAGGACCTGATCCTCACCGGCCGCACCCTGTTCGGCGCCCCCGCCGCCAAGGGCCAGGAGCTGGAGGAACACTACTTCGGCACCATCCGTCCCCGGGTGTCCGCTTTCATGAAGGAGCTGGACGAGACCCTGTGGGAGCTGGGCGTCCCCGCCAAGACCAAACACAATGAGGTTGCCCCCTGCCAGCACGAGCTGGCCCCCATCTTTGACACCGCCAACGTGGCCATCGACCACAACCTGCTGACCATGGAGATGATGCAGAAGATCGCCCCCAAGTACGGCCTGGTCTGCCTGCTCCACGAGAAGCCCTTTGAAGGGGTCAACGGCAGCGGCAAGCACAACAACTGGTCCATGAGCACCAGCAAGGAGAACCTGCTGGATCCGGGCGACACCCCCATGGAGAACCTGCAGTTCCTGGTGTTCCTGGCCGCCGTCATCAAGGCGGTGGATGAGTACGCCGACCTGCTGCGCACCGCAGTGGCCACCCCCGGCAACGATCACCGCCTGGGCGCCAACGAGGCACCCCCGGCCATCATCTCCATCTTTGTGGGCGAGGAGCTGGAGGCCGTCATCGACGCCATCGCTTCCGACTCTCCCTACGCCGGCCCCGTCCGCATGAAGATGGACCTGGGCGTGGATGTTCTGCCCAAGTTCAGCAAGGACACCACCGACCGCAACCGCACCTCCCCCTTCGCCTTCACCGGCAACAAGTTCGAGTTCCGTATGCCCGGCTCTCACCAGAACCTGAGCGACGCCGACACCATCCTGAACACCGCCGTGGCCAAGGAGCTGAAGGGCTACGCCGATGAGCTGGAGAAGGCCGACAACTTCACCGAGGCGGTCATCGCCCTGGTAAAGCGGACCATCCGCGACCACCGCCGCGTCATCTTCAACGGCGACGGCTATTCCGCCGAGTGGGAGATCGAGGCCGAGCGCCGCGGCCTGCCCAACAAGAAGTATGCCCCCGCCGCCCTGCCGGCCCTGATCGCACCCAAGAACATCGACCTGATGGAGGAGTTCGGGGTCATGACCCGCACCGAGATGTTCAGCCGGTACGAGGTGGAGATGGAGCATTACGCCAAGATCATCAACATCGAGGCTCTGACCATGCTGGAGATGGCCCGCAAGCAGCTGCTGCCCGCCATCAATGCCTATATGGGCGAGGTGGCCCGCACCGCCAGCGCCAAGCGCGCCGTCAGCGACAAGATCAGCGTCCGGGCAGAGACCACCCTGCTGGAGCACCTGTCCCGCGATGCCGACACCATGAGCGAGGCCATCGACCGCCTGGCTGCCGCTGAGCGCACCGCCCAGGCCATCACCGACATGACCACCAAGGCCAACGCCTTCCACGACAGCGTTCTGCCCGCCATGAACGAGCTGCGCTCGGTGGCCGACGACGCCGAGACCATCTGCGGCGAGGAGTACTGGCCCCTGCCCAGCTACAGCCGGATGCTGTACTACGTGGAGAACTAAAACCAGTCTCCGGGGCATCATCCCCGGCGCGCTTCGCATCTGAAATACACAGGCCTGAAGACCTGCTACTCTGCCCTGCCCGGGCGAGGGCAGGCCTTTGGGCCTTTTTTGGGGGCCGCAGCCCCTTTTTCGGGAGGTTTGCTATGAACTATACCACACAGCAGGATGTCCTGGACTTCGTCGAGGACAACAACGTCAAATTTGTCCGCTTCGCCTTCACCGACATCTTCGGCACCCAGAAAAACATCGCCGTCCTGGCCAGCGACCTGCCCAAGGCCCTGGAGGACGGGGTCTGCTTTGACGGCAGCTCGGTGCCCGGCTTCATGCACGTGGAGGAGAGCGACCTGGTCCTGCGGCCCGACCTGTCCACCATCACCATCCTGCCCTGGCGCCCCGCCGAGGGCCGGGTGATGCAGTTCTTCTGCGACATCCAGCGGCCCGACGGCGCCCCCTTTGGGGGGAACTGCCGGGGCTTCCTGCGGCAGATCGCCCAGCAGTTCCGGCGGCTGGGCCTGGTGTGCAACGTGGGGGCCGAGTGTGAGTTTTATCTCTTTGAGACCGACGACCGGGGCCAGCCCACCCGCATCCCCATGGACCGGGGCGGCTATTTTGACGTGTACCCCCTGGACGCCGCCGAAAACCTCCGCCGTGACATCTGCCTGACCATGGAGCAGATGGGTCTGGCCCCCCAGCACAGCCACCACGAGAGCGGCAACGGCCAGAATGAAATCGATTTCCACCACGCCAGCCCCCTGAAAACCGCCGACAACGTCATGATGTTCAAGCAGATCACCCGGGCGGTGGCGGGGCGCAACGGCCTTCACGCCAGCTTTATGCCCAAGCCCCTGGCCGACCAGGCGGGCAGCGGCCTGCACGTCAACATCTCCCTGTACCGGGACCGGAAAAACCTCTTTGAGGGGGACATCGCCCCCGACAGCGCCGCCGGCAGCTTTATGGCGGGCATCCTGGCCCACAGCCGGGAGCTGACCGCCTTCACCAATCCCCTGCCCAACAGTTACCTGCGGTTTGGCTGCGACGAGGCCCCCCGCTACGTCAGCTGGAGCCGGCAGAACCGCAGCCAGCTGGTGCGGATTCCGGCGGTCCAGGGGGACAACTGCCGGATGGAGCTGCGCAGCCCCGACCCCGCCTGCAACCCCTACCTGGCCATCGGGCTGGTGCTGGCGGCGGGCCTGGACGGCATCCAGAACCGGATGGAGCTGTGCGCCCCGGTGAATCAGAACCTGTTCGAGCTGACCGACGCCCAGGCCGCCGGCCTGGGCCTGGAGCGTCTGCCCGCCACCCTGGAGGAGGCGGTGGAGATCGCCCGGAACAGCCCGTTCCTGGCCCAGTACCTGCCCCAGGGGCTGGCGGGACGGTATTTTTCCGAGCAGCTGCGGCGCTGCGCCGAGCTGAAAGAGGCCGCCGACCCCGCCGAATTCGAGCGGGCCCGGTACTTCTGCTCCATCTGAGCCCGCACACCCGGACAACCACAGAGAGGAGGGGAAAGCATGGGACGTGCCATGATCGTCAGCGCGGGGGCCAACTCCAACGAATACCTGTCCGCCCGGCTGTCCGAGCTGGGCTATACCCGGCCGGTGATCGTCCCCAGCGGCACCGAAGCCCGGCGCCGGATGCTGGAGGCTGACTTTGAGCTGGTCATCGTGAATGCGCCGCTGCCGGATGAATTCGGCCATGAACTGTGCGCCGCCGCGGTGGAACAGACCGACGCGGGGGTGATTCTGCTGGCCAAGGCGGCTGCCTGTGACCAGCTTCTGGGCCCCATGAACGCCCAGGGGGTGCTGGTGGTGGGCAAGCCCTTTTCGGGGGCATTGTTTTTGCAGGCGGTCCATATGGCGGCCGCCGGGAACCATCGCCTGCAGCGGCTGCGGGCCGAAAATGCCCGCATTCAGGCCAAACTGGCCCAGGTGCGGCTGGTGAGCCGGGCCAAATGCCTGCTGATCGAGCGGGAGGGCCTCACCGAAGTCCAGGCCCACCGCCGCATTGAAAAAGAAGCCATGGATTCCCGCCGGGACCGGGCCGAAGTGGCCCAGGATATCCTGGAACAGCTGGAGGGCGACGGCCTGGACAGCCTATAACGTTGATCCGAGGGCGGGCAGATTTTCTGCACGCCCTCTGTATGATACAGCACAATCCGGTCCATACCGGAAGGGAAAGTAGAAAGAGCGAACGGAGGAATGGATATGAAACAGACCAAATACATTTTTGTCACCGGCGGCGTGGTGTCGGGCCTGGGCAAGGGCATCACGGCGGCCTCTCTGGGCCGGCTGCTCAAGTGCCGCGGGCTCAAGGTGGCCAGCCAGAAGCTGGACCCCTACGTCAACGTGGACCCCGGCACCATGAGTCCCCTGCAGCACGGCGAGGTGTTCGTCACCGACGACGGCACCGAGACCGACCTGGACCTGGGCCATTATGAGCGGTTCATCGACGAGAACCTGAACAAATATTCCAACCTGACCACTGGCAAGGTCTATTGGAACGTGCTGAACAAGGAGCGCCAGGGCGCCTATCTGGGCCAGACGGTCCAGATCATCCCCCACATCACCAACGAGATCAAGAGCTACATCTACAATCTGGCCTCCTCCACCGAGGCCGACGTGGTCATCACCGAGATCGGCGGCACCACCGGCGACATCGAGAGCCAGCCCTTCCTGGAGGCCATCCGCCAGGTGGGCATCGAGCAGGGCCACGAAAACTGCTGTTATATTCATGTGGTGCTGGTGCCCTATATTTCCGGCTCCAACGAGTACAAGTCCAAGCCGGCCCAGCATTCGGTGAAGGAGCTGCAGGGGATGGGCATTTCTCCCGACATCATCATCCTGCGGGCGGACGGCAGCGTGGGCAGCGACATCCGGCGCAAGATCAGCACCTTCTGCAACGTCAAACCCGAATGCGTCATCGAGAACCTGACCATGCCCAGCCTGTACCAGTGTCCCCTGATGCTCCACACCAACGGCCTGGACCAAGTGGTGGTGCAGAAGCTGGGCCTGGATGTTCCTCCCGCCGACCTGACCGAGTGGAAGGACGTGGTGGCCCGCATCGCCACCCGGACCCGCACCTGTACCATTGCCCTGGTGGGCAAGTACGTCAAGCTGCATGACGCCTATCTGTCGGTGATGGAGAGCCTGTACCATGCCGGCTTTGAGAACGACTGCCATGTGGAGATCAAGTGGGTGGACAGCGAGGAGCTGGTCACCGACGAGGACTGTGCCGCGGCCTTTTCGGACGTGGACGGCATCATTGTGCCGGGCGGATTCGGCGGCCGGGGCATTGAGGGGATGGTGGCGGCGGCCCGCTATGCGCGGGAGCATCAGGTCCCCTATTTCGGCATCTGCCTGGGCATGCAGATCATGGTGATCGAGTACGCCCGCGGGGTGCTGGGCTACGCCGACGCCAATTCCAGCGAATTCACCCCCGACGGCGCCCACAACGTCATTGACCTGATGGCGGACCAGCAGGGCAACATTCCCAAGGGCGGCACCATGCGGCTGGGCAAATATCCCTGCAAGGTGGTGCCGGGCACCAAGATGGCCGAATGCTACGGCCAGGACCTGGTATGGGAGCGGCACCGCCACCGCTACGAGTTCAACAACGCGTTCCGGGACGAGATGGAGGCCGCCGGGCTGGTGATTTCGGGAACCAGTCCCGACGGGCATCTGGTGGAGACGGTGGAGATCCCGGGCCGGGCATTCCACCTGGGCGCCCAGTTCCATCCCGAGTTCAAGAGCCGTCCCAACCGCGCCCATCCCCTCTTCAAAGCCTTCGTCGCCGCCAGCCTCTCCAACCGTTCTCTTACTTTTCTGAAAGAAAAGTAAGCAAAAGATTTTCACTGTGTACCATTAAGTTTCCGGGTCTCCGCAGGCTCCGCGGGGCCTTTACGCCACTCTTGCGCTTAGCTGATTTTTGCGGCGCGCCAGAGATGGCGCTTGCAAAAACCGGAGCGCTGCGCCAAACACAGCTCCCTGTATCGTCCACTGGACGCGGTCGCTGTGTTTGCAGCTCGCTCCCGGCGTTTGGGGCTGCGCCCCGGTGCGATGCAAAGCCCGTTTTAGCCTGGTTTCCCACCCGGTACGCGCTGAAAACCTATAAAAATACAACAACCCTCGTCCACCTCTGGGCGGGGGTTGTTTTTATTCAGAATTGTTGGAGGCAGCAGCTTTGCGGTCTATTCCCCCGAAGGGGGATGTCGCGCAGCGACAGGGGGACACATTAAATGGGTGGAGGGTGGGTTTAGATGATAAAAGGGTAAAGCGTAGCGGTTTCAAAGTCTGCGCCCTACAGCACCAAAAGACTCACCGAACCGCCAGCCCGCTGAGGCGGGCATGTGGTCTCAATCGGAGCGGCGGGCAAAAGCCGTTAAGAAAAACACCCGTGCCGCCGTTTGAGGCCTTGAAAGTTTAAACGGGTCAG
>NZ_NFLL01000041.1 GCF_002160895.1 Faecalibacterium sp. An122
CGGGCTGACTGGTGCATAGTAAGGCTGTCAAGGTCGCTCCAGGCAAACTCCCGGAACTGCTTCAGCCAGTCAGGATGGGCGGACAGTCTGGGATCGTCCATTGTGACCGGCTCCCAGCACAGTTCCTCCAGCTCCCGGCCCACCAGCATGGGGCCAATGGCTGCCTGCCGAACAGGAGCCATGCTTTCCCGGATCATCTCCTCCGGGTCCTGTTCCATCTCCCATTCCTGGAACAGATAGTCCAGTTCCTCTCGGCTCTCCTGATCCAGCCCGACGGCGAACCGTTCCCAGCCCAGGGTGACGGTATCGCCGGGAACGAAAACATACTCCCGGCCATCTTTCTCGAATATGCCGGTGGTGCTGCTCTGGCCCCAGCGGTCAAAGGTATGCAGGCCAAGAAAGGTCATATCATAACGAGTAGCCAAGCTTTCCATCAGCGCCTGCTTCTCGGTGGTTTCCAGTTGATCGAATTGAGTGCGAAATAAATTTTCGTTCACAGTAGTCCTCCTTCGATCCTTTCTGCGTGTTCCAGCAGATAGCGCCTGCCATCCTGCTTGGCCTGCTCCAAGTATTGTGGAAGCAGGCCGGAATGGATGGCGTCCAGCGAGACCAGAACAGCGATCCGCTGGTATTCCTGTAATTCGAGGGAATAACAGTTCCGCTCCCAGAACAGCGGAGCGAACTGTTCCACACAGTCAGGCCGCAGAGCGGGCATCGCCAAAAGCGCCCGCCGGCTCACATATTCATTGGGGTCCTTTGCGAAGTCCAGGATCATGTCTTTGACTTCCTGTCTGCACGGACATTCTGGCAGATAAGCGGCAAACTGCCACTTGGCCTCACTCTCATTGGAGGCTGCGGCCCTGCGGCAGAGGTACTCGAACCATTTGGGATGGGAAGTGGTCTCCTGTATAAACCCCTCCGCTTCGTTGTCCCTGGCGATCAGATAGACCATCTCATCCAGTAGGACGCTGTCTGCCGTTTCTGCATCCATTTGGGTCAACACATGGCAAAAGGCACTGTAAGTGTCATTCCAGTATGGATAATCGACTTCCCATTCACCGCCGATCTCCTCAGCGGTTTTGCCGGGATAAGTGGCTTCCTGCCATTGATGGAACTTTATTGCCTGCTCCAGCAGGCGTTCACGGATGCCCTTTGCCATGTGCTCACCTCACAATTTTCCGAAATGGTCCAGATATAAATCCCGCACAGAATAAGGGCCTACAAGGTTCGTTTCCTGTCGGCCATCCCAGGAATACACATGAATTTTGCCCTCGTCCCCAATGTACTGTTGTTCCTCAAAGGATGCGGGGAATGGGAAACTTTCTACCATGCTCCAGTTGATCTTGGATTTCAGCTCATCAAACTCCTCGCGCTTGAGCCTTTTGAAGTTAAACACCAGTGCAGCACCAATCCCATCGAACAGCAAGTCTGCGTATTCTCTGGGGGTGATGCTCTCGCTCACATTGGCGGCATCAATATTGACATCCAGAACCTTGTTGCCGCAGTTTGTCCAGATTTTATCGGGAGAGAACCAGGTGGTGCGTTCCTCAGAGTCTGCAAAGTCCTCACGGGGATACCATCCGTTTGCGCTGTCCGGCTTGACGCCTTCCCGAAGTGGCCCGTTGTACGGGGAAAGTGGATAATATTGGTGCCGCACTGGATCAAATCGGTCAAACGAAATTTTCAGCAGATACCTATGCTTTTCGCTTCGCATGAGCTTATGGGGCTTCACGATATTTTCTTCGATCAAACTCCAAATGTACTCATCCACGCGGATGGATACACGGGGGCGGCTGAATAGTGTGATTTTGTTTGTGTCTGTATCCACATTGAGCCAGACACGATTGATTTCAACCATTGTCATTCCTCGCTTTTCAAAACGCTCCGCTATAAAATCGGCTTTCCCAGATGGCCTCAAATTCCGCCTGCTCTATGATGCAGGCGTGGAATTCCTCGCCCCAGACATGGGCATTGAATTCTTCCGCGGTTGGAATGGGCAATATCTCTATCACGCCGTCGTAAAGGTCAGGGATGTTGTGGGTGCTGCCATCTGCAAAAATGTCAATGGAGCGGAGGGCCAGCCGCTCATTGTCTGTATCCACTTCATAGAGGATGACCGGTGGTTCTCCCTCCGGTGCGCCCTCCCAAAAGAGCTTGATGTACTCGATCTTGCCAAGATAAGTCCGCATCGCTTTTTCATCGGCACAGGCTACTCGGATCATTTTGGCCAGCATCATCAAATCGTCGATGTATTGGGAATACACGCAGAACACATCCTCGTCAGAGTCGAAGTGAAACAGACCCACACCGCTGTTGTTTTCCTCGAACTCCCGTATCACGCCCCGGACCAGCCGCTCCCAGTCTCCGCTGCTTCCAGTCAGTCCCAGCCGACGGAATTCTTCCGTCCGGAATCCATCGTTGATTTTCAGCAGAAGGGAGATGGCATAGGGGTGGTGGGGAATGAGGAAGAATGGCGCGATCTGCTCCGGCTTCACCCAGATTTTGAAAGGCGGACGCGGATCGGGTATCCAGGGCAGCATCTCCCACTGGTCGTCCGGTCTGTTTCCGTATTGGGAAAAATCTTTCATGTAATCCCTCGCTTTCCGGCACATCAGCAGCTCAGTTGTCCTCCGTTTGCCGGGCAAAAGATCCTGCGGTTCGCCAACAGTTCCTCCAGCTTTTTGGCCAGCACCTCCACAATGGCGTGGCAGGGGTTTTCGTAGCCCACGATCTCCAGCCTTTGCAGCTCGACACAGTGGAGCGTGCCGTAGAAGCTCAGCATGAAGTCCGTCAATTCGGCGATCATCTGGTAGCCTTCCATGTTGCTCACATCGGTCTGGCCCTCTTTGGCGGTCATCAGACCGATGATCCCCACCGCCACGGTGAAGGCGCCGCAGCAGGACTGCTCCGTCTGCATCCCAAGGCCCATGACGGAGAACATTTTCCGGGTCTCCTCCGACAAATTTAGGTGGTAATACTCGTTGCAGGCCATGAACATCGCCTCGGCACAGGTCAGCTCCGTGCCCACATGGTAGTGGTTCACCAGTTCATAGAGTTTCATTGTTGCCATACCGTACTCCAATCGCAAAGCATTTCATTCTGTGTCACCCGGCGCAGCTCGTCCCGCACCTCCATCAGGGCAAAGCCCAGCAGGTTCTGTCCACGCCACTTCATCGGGTCCTGAGCCTCCGGGGAGCTGGCCGAGAGGCGGATGCCCCAGATATTGTCATAGGGGCTGGCCTCCACCAGCACGCTGTCTCCGGTGGAGAGGAGAAACTCCCGCAGATCCCGGTTCTGGCTGAATTTGTGCCAGTTACCAAGCAACACAATGGCGTATTTGAACTTGTCCCACACCTTCTGGTCAAAGCCCCGTACCCTGCGGCCCAAGGCTTTGATCTGCCTCGGATCGCTACACGCCAGGATCTCCTTTCGGATCTCCTCGTCGCCAAACAGCTGGGCTTTGCTCGCCATCATATACTGTTCCGTGTAGAAGTAGGAGTCAGCCATCGTATAAAAGTCCTCCATCCACCACTGGCTGAGACAGCTTTTTGTCAGCTGGCCGTCCTGGGATGGCTGATGGCCCCAGAACAGGCACAGCTCCCGCCTCCGTCCGGCGGCAAACTCCTGCTGGAGCCACTGGCGGGTGTACTTGGGCCTGCCCTCTGGCTGCCACGCCTCCACCAGGAAGTCGCCGTGTACCAGCACTTCACCAGTGTCCTCGTCCTCCCACCAGCCCTTCCAGGTCACCGGCTCGGGAAAGAGAGTGCGGTATTCCGTCCGCTCCTCCGGGGAGAGGGTGTCCAGCCAATCGCCAAATCGGTCTATGTAATCCTCACCATAGCCCATGCGCCAGCCAATGGAGTATCGCTCGATCTCCCGGTGGGCCAGCCAAGGGGGAGGCATTATTTTCTTATCTTGTAGAGCCATAGGGTTTGTCCTTTCTTATCCGAGCAGTTTCTGGTTCCATTCTTCTTCTGTAACCAGTTTATTCAGGATATAGAAGTGCTTATCATCCCTTGAGAGGCCCTTTCGTGCATTCACGATCCGCCAGGATTGCAGGTCGGCTTTCGGCAGCAGATAACCGCCCCAGAAGATGAACCTGGCGTCCCATGCGAAATAGCCGTCGTTGTTGGAGACGAAGGTGGCGGGGTCGGCCTTTTTCAGGATCTTGATCTTGCCGGCAAAGTTCTCATAGTACACGGCCTTGCTGTCCTTGGCATATCCGTAGGGAATCCGCAGCCGGATGGGGCGCTGTGTCCCATCGGACATGGTCCGGATCTCTTCAATTTTAATCAGTTTGACTCCATCATCACAGACAACGAAAGAGCTGATGTCCTCCGGCTCAAACCGGCCGCCGGTCGTCCAGACACTTTTACAATCCCTGGCGTAGCAGTTATTGAGTGCCGTGAACGAGGCGTGATCCACATTCCGCAGCTTGTGGCCATGGAGAAAACAGTGTTTGCTATCCTTGGCAAAGAGATTATTGAACCAGACAAAATGCGCTACATCCTTGGACACCGGGGCAAAACGCCAGTAGACCATTTTCCCGTCAGTCCAATAGGCCGTGATCTCCTGTGCGTCCTCATCATAGAACAGCGGGTTGCTGTCGATGTCAGGCAAAGTCATATAGTCCACATCTATGTATTTTGGCGGCTTGGGAAGTGGGTTTCTAATCGATTCCATGGTGTTCACCTCATTCAATGTCGTTTCGTTCTTCTTTCATATCCAGTGGAACGCCGTCCAGGGATGTGATCTGTGCCAGCTCTGCTTCAGTCAGATTTTTCAGGAAAATGCAGTATTCATCTGGGTGGCCTCCCACAAATTCCATTTTAGGCATCCCGATCTGCTCCGGGTCGGTGATCCACAGGCAAGGCTCTCCCGTCGCCCAAAACCGCGTCAGGGTAAGAATTTGGCCGTTGTAAATCACTTTCTGCTCCATCCTCAGCCCTCCTCAAAAATCTCGAAGCTCATCAAACTTCTCAATCAGGGAATCTTTCTGGAGCATATCGCCCGGCAGGGCGTCCAGGATACCCCGCAGAGCCATGTAAATTTCATCCCGTTCCTCGGTTTCGATAAAGCCCATCTTGTTGAAGGTCTGGGTGTAGGCTGTCACCGCATCAAGCGCCTGGGCCTGGGCGTCCTCACCCGGCGCAGCGGCCAGCTTCATCAGCTGGGAACGGGTCTTGCGGTATTGATTGGCTGCCTTTTTCGCAGCAGCGGCAGGAATATGCTCCGCACCATCCCAGCCTCGAAAGGGATTGTCCAGGTTTTGCGCCAGCCACTCCGGTTTCCGGGGCTTGGTGATCCGCAGGTCCATTCCCGGCTTGCTTTTCCAGAGCTGCTTTGCCGCTTTTGCCGCCGTCTCCGGCAGGCTGGTCATCCAGAACCAGCGAAGCTCCGGCATCTGCTCCGGGGTGGGGATGTCAGCTGCGCCGAAGCCGAACAGGTCAAAGGTGGAGAGGTTCGTCAGTTCCCGGAACCCTCCCACAGCGGAAAAGTTCCCCAGGTTTCCCGGCGCGCCCCAGAGCCTCAGTTCCTTCAGGTGGGGATGAACAGCAGCAAGTCCGGTCAAATCAAAGTCCTTCAGCTCGATGCCATGCAGCCCTCGTAGGTTCGGCAGTTCCGTGTGCGGGCGGTATTCTCCGATAAATTGGAGGGTCAAACCGCTGCCATCTTCGGGGGCATGGATGGCACAGGCGTCCGGCCCCTTGTTCTGGAACAGGAGCAGCTCCGTTCCCTCACACAGCCACAGTTCCTCCAGCCCGGTCATATCCAGCATCAGCTTTCTGATGCTGGTGCCTCGCAGATCAAGTGTCCTCTGACCGTGGTTCAGCAAAGTCACTTCATCAACAAAGGGGTTTTCTCGCAAAAACTCCAGCAGATCCGGGTGCCACCGCTCGCAGATAAGGGTGGAGAGGCAAGGCAGCGCCTTTAGTTCCAGCGCCGAATCGAATGGTTCGTACTGGTCCGTCACCCGATGGCTGCTGACCTTCACCGGGATACCGCCGATCTCCGTTTTCTCTTCGCTCTCCATGGCCTCCTTGAAGGCCCGCCGCCGTTCCTCCGGAATGGCCTGCCACCGGATCTGGAGGTACACATCATAGCCGTCACTCCAGCCTCCATAGGAGCGGCAGGACTGGTCGGTGAAGGGCGGAAGTGTGCCCACCAGCTTATACTGGGGCGGGACCTCCAACGGTACCCGCAGCAGATGGAGGTCGCGGGACCAGTACATGAAGTCCTTGTAGAGCGGGCGGAGATGGGGCAGTTCCTCCGCAGTCAGAGGGGCGTCGCCCACCCAATCCAGAGAGAGGACCACCGCCCAAGATTCTTTGCTCACCGTGTCCGGCGGCGCAATATAGGCCACCTGGCAGGCGGTGTAGCGTTTCAGATATTGGTTATAGACTGTATAGACCTCTCCGGCGTTGGCTTTCATGGCGCCACGCTCCTCTCATCCGTTCTTTTCCAGATAGAATCCCCATACACAGTTGGAGAACTCCCCGGCGGCAAAGCGGTGGATCTGCCCGTCAATCTCTACCTGCCAGACCTCGAAGGTATGGTCTTGGCTATAGATCGGGTCTTTGACTTTTACTCGCTTGCCGGTGGTTTGCCAGTCGTAGTCAAAGATGTTCACACCAAACAATTTGCATTGACCGTCTGGGCCAAAAGTTTCATATTCCCAAGCCATGTGATGCCTCACAAACCCGTGCGCTGCCAGCCGTCCAGCCGCTCCTGAACCCCGTCGATCATCCAGTTATCGCCCACCCGTTTCATGAGAAAGCGGCGGTCAAAGCCGGTGTTTTTCTCCCTGGTGTAGATGTAGAGTTTGTTTTTGGTGATCTGCTCCGCGTCAAGGAATTCTTCCCCGTTGTAGGTGCCCTGGGCGCTGTAGGAGAGGCCCAGAGGACGGTAGCCCGGACGGGGCTTTTCGCTCACATACTTATCCCAGATCGCCAGCAGGCGGGGCACAGCCTCGGCATCTTCAAAACCGGCATGCTCCATGTACTGCTCCCACTGCGTCATCTCGGCAAAGAAAGCGGACAGCACCCTGCGGCATTCCGCCGCCGCCTGCCCGTCCAGTTGGACGGGCTTTTTTGCCTTTTCCCGCTGGAGCTGGGAGAAGTGTTCCATCTGCTCCTTGGTGAATTGCACATGGGCCACCGGCTCGATGCGGTTGTTGCCAGCGATGGCCAGCAGGCCCTCATAGGTAACGGCGGTATGGTCGATCTGGATGTGGGAGAGCTTGGGGATGGAGGCCGCCTGGAGCAGACTGGCATCATCCAGCCCGGTGCGGTTGAGCGTCAACAGATCTATTTTACACTCCCGCAGGGAGGCCAGACCACTGCCGTTGATTCCGGCGTTGCCGTCCAGCAGCAGATAGCGCAGCTTGGGCATGGCAGAAAAGATGGGGAAGCAGGCGTCGGTGAGCACCCCGTCCTCCACGCCGACGTTGGCCATGCTTTTATGTCCGGCAAAGGGGGCGAGCAGTTCATCCGTCACCGGATAGCCTTTCACATGGAAGCCCACCAGGGCGTAACCGGCCAGCTGATCCATGATCTCTGCGGTCAGTTCCGGGACTTCAAACTGCTTTTCTCCGTCTAAGGTCAGGACACCGCTCTCCCAGCTCACTGTCCGCGCCCGTTTTGGCCATTCCATCGCTGTTTCCCTCCTTACACCTGCTTCTTACAGTTAGCTTCAATGTCGATGAAGCGCACATACACGGCGCAGATTTCACCTTTTGCGTCATAGCCGAAGTAGACGGGATAGTAACCGTAACCGTCACCAGAGCCGGAGGCGAAGATGGGCAGATTGCAGTCCGTGTCCGGCACCGTCCAGTTGAGCCAGTCGCCGTAGTCCCCCTGATATTTGGGGTGGGCTTTGGCGTTTTCCTTGAGAAGATCGCAGAACAGGTCGTTGTAGGGGTCGATGTCCGGGTCTTCTTCCAGACGCTTGGCCCAGTAGGTCTTGAAGGCCGCCTGGGTCTGGATGTCCGCAACGCAGCCCATACCAGTGTCTACGCCAAAGCCAAAATACTCGTCCTCGCTCGGCTCCTCAACCAGATCCTCTTGGCCGGTCATGCCCAGCTCATAGCGGACAGGCTTTTCCCGGCTGACCTCCACCTTGACGCAGGCGTAGCAGTCGCCGTATTTCTCACTGGGCACCACGCAGATCTTCACCGGATAAGTCCCGGCGGGGATCGTCTGGATAAAGGGCGGCGTGTCCTCCAGCTCCACCAGAGGATCGCAGGCGAAAATCGTTCCTGTTGGGAAATTGACGGCGCCAATGTCCAGCACATCCACACCCATATTCCCAATCACTTTTTCTGTAAAATAGGCGTCCAGGTCCGTTTTGCAGGCCAGTTTGTCCTTTATGGATTCGTATTTGTTCAGCCATTCGGTAGTCGGCATAATGGCTTTCTCCTGTTTGTCGTGTTTCTTAATGTACTCGCTCTTAGAGCCGTCCCAGTAGCAGTTCACACACCGGCCATTCTGAAAATGGTGGGGACAATTTGGGTAGCCATAGAGAACATGAGCGCATTCCGGGCACAGACCCATCATCTGTGAGGAGCCTTTCAAAAACAGGCTGCCGCACTCATCACAGACGGCCAGTTCTTTTTCTGCCATGAGGTTCACCAGTCCCTTTCCCGGATGGCCTCCTCGGTATCAATGGGGATGTTGAACCACTCCAGAATGTAGGCCACATTTGCTGCAATGCATTCCCGCGCCACGGTTTCGATCTCGCTGTCGTTGTCGTCAAATTCCTCCTGGAGATCATTGATGCCGCAGACCGCTTCGTCCAGCGTCTCCTGCACCACTTCGGTGTCGGTTTCGCCGCTCTCCAGCAGGTCGATGACCTTCTGAAGCTCGTCCTTTACCTTGTCCACCAGAAAGGCAGGATAGTAATCGTCCTGATACATCTCGTCCAGCAGTTTGTAGTTGGAATCAAATGCTTTCATAGGGATTGTTCCTTTCTCATTCAAACATCAGGCCGTATGATTCGGTCAGGCTGCCATCATCCTCATGGAAAATACACTGATACAGAGGCTGTCGCTGTGTTGCTTTGCGGAACCGCTCCAGAACCGGAGCCAGTGGCTCACCGGTAGGGATACCAAGAGCATCCGCGACCCGCCGCCAGCTGTCCGCGTCAACATCTTCCAAGATGATGCCGCGCTGCCGTTGCCCATATTCCTCCAATGTTTTGAAATCCACATACTCCTTTGCGTTACAATAGTCATGCCAGCAAATACTGTTTACCAGCAGAGAAAAGAGAGCATCCATGTTCTCAGCCAGACGGCCTGCCTCACCTTCGCTGCCGTTATAGCCGATGGAGCCATCCTCCAGCAAATGGTATTCACCGCCTGAGCCATCTCTGGCAAAGGCCATACCGGGCAGTGAGAAGGTGTATCGGCCTTCCGCATCATCCCTCGGGGACAACTCATCCAGCAGGAAAAAGTCAAAAAGGGAATCAAACTTCTCTGCCAAATCAGGGTCATCACGCAGTGCTTTCAAATAATCCATAGCCGTTTTCCTCCGTCTACTGTTCTGTTTTTAACTCATGCAGCCTTTCCAGCCACAGCGGTTCTTCAATCATCTCATCGTTTTGGTAAAAATGTTCCTTGTCACGGGCCAGATGATCGGAAAGCGGTGGTGCGTCTGGCGGAGTGCATACCGTAAAACTGTCCCGATCCGCCCCTTTAATCTCCCGGTTGAGGTAGTACACCCGCCTGGCATCGCGGGAATACCAGTGACTGAGCAATTCCCATGAGGGCAGATCCGCCTTGGGAAGCTGCTTACCGTAAGCATAGATCCGTTTCTCATCCCTGGCAAAATAGGTATCGCCCAACGAGCGGAAAGAGGAAACTTCTGCGCCTTTGATGATCTTCACCTTGCCGTCTCCGTTGTGGAAGTAGACCTGCCGGCTGTCCTTTGCATATCCCTGTGGCGCACCCGAATCGTTCTGGCCATTGTCCAACACCTGGAAGGTTGTCAGCTCTACATCTGGGATTCTCCCGCTGGTAGTGTAGACGGCTGTTTTGTCCATCGCGTAGGCATAGTTTAACACCCGAAACGATGCCGGGTCTGCTCCACGCAGGCGAATCCCACCGAGAAAGCAGTCCGCAGAGGACTTGCCCCAGTAATGCCAGCAGCAGAAGTCTTTGGGCAAAACACCCTTCAACAAGCCGTTTTCATATAGGCCAGAGAAATAAATGGCTCCATCTTGAAGGAAAAACTCATTGTCCACCGGCTCTGTTCTGGTGATCGGCTGCAGCAGTTCTTCGTGATGATCTGTTATGCTCAGCTCGATCTCATCGTCGCTGTAAACTAAGTAGAGCCCATGAGGGGCCTTTCTGTCGAAATGCAGTTCAATGTCATGATATTTGAGGATCAAAGGTTTTCCGTCGCTTCTCATGGTGGAAACAGCATCAGGATTCCCGAAGATTTCTATGACCTCATCCTGCGATATTCCGAATTTCAGCGGTGAAATGTCCCGCGGATTCTGCAATATTTGATTGCGCCAAATAGTAAAGTCCTGTTTCATAGTTTTCCATCCAGTGCCTCAACCGTTTTCATGGCAGCGGAATCAAATTTACACTGCCGCAGGTCCCGCTCAATCAGGGCAAACACATCTGGAAAGCACTCAATCTCATCCTGGTACTCATATTTCGCATACAGTTTCCCGTACTCAGAGATCCAAACCTCCGCCGGGTAGTAGTAGCCGATATGACCGATAGGCTGGCATTTTTCACCGGCAGCCTGTTCTACCTCTGCCAGTTCACAGCCGGACATATCCCGAAAATAGGCTTCTTCCAAATGGTTTTTGATCCCGTTGACCAGGTAAGGAAACAGAGCGAATTGGAAGTCAGCCGCCCAGTTCAGTTTTTTCTGCTCCAGGTACCACTCACAGCACAGGCCGAAATACTTGCGGTAGAACCGCTGGGTGGTCTTCATCATTGGGACGCCATGATCGGCGTAATACTTCTCCGCAATGGAGATGTCCACTTTTCGCCCTTCCTGCCATCCGGCGTACTCCATCAGCTGCTTGACCTTGCTTTTGAGATCGCCGGAAATGGGGATGCGTTCTTTGATCATGGGATATCTCCTCAGCTTTCATGAGTAATACAGAAAATCTCCTGGTTTAAGTCAAAGTAGATTACCATCAGCTCGTCGGTGATCTCCGGGTTGAAGGACAGGTCCATAATGAAAACTTGCTGATCCATCTCGTCATCCACCAGACTGCCGAACCGCTTGAGCTTCAAAAAGTCCACCATCTCGGCAAAGGACAGCTTGAATGGGTCGGTTCCCGGAAAAAGTTCCGCCGCAATATCCGGGCCTACATCGTCCCGGTGGAACTCCATGAAAAATGTCACAACGCTATGGTAGCGGCTGTCCTCGTCCGCCAGTGCTGCTTTGATGGCGGCTTTGGCCTTCTCCGCCAATTTCTCCGCCTCATCCAGCATTTCTCCCACCGCATCCATGGCGGCAGGATCGCCGGTCAGTTCTTCCTCTACATCGAAGATAAAGGGTAGTCCCGATTCCTCGGGAAAGGTGAAGATCTCCTCGCCAGGCGTGTATGTAAAATCAATGCGTTTACAGTTCAGTTTCATCTCTGTGCCTCCTTATCCCTCTGCTTTACTGTGGTATTCCTTCTCCAGCGCGGTGTACCACCGATTCAGCATGGTTTCCAAACTGGTTTTCCCGCCACGGTCTGTAAAAACAAGGAACTTTTGCAGCAGTCTGGGGAATAGAACTTTGCCCGCTTTTGTCAGATCCTGATTGAGATAGACCATCCGAATGATCCGGCTCCGCCGGTCCAGAGGGTTCTTTTTCAGCAACTCCTTTTCAAAGCAGAAGCGCAGGAATACCACATTCTCGTCGTAGAAGTCCTCCACCACAGCCGCGCCAATGCTGGTGTATGTGATGTCGTACACCAAACGGCTCCAGTCAAATTTCTCGGCATAGAGCAGTTTCAGCGCCTTTGCCCAGTGTTCCTCCGGGATCACCAGCATCCTGTGCTGGGCGGTACTGGAGTAGCCACGGTAGACGGGTTCCGGCTGCCCCAGGAGTTCACTCACACTGTCGGCGTAGACGAAGCACAACTCCTCATCGAACAGGCCACCGATGAAGTTGCCGTTGCAGTACAACATATAATTCTTGGACTTGGCTGGAGAATAAGAAAGGCTATATTCCTGCGAGTCCAGGCTTTTATGTACCTTGTTCAGAAAGTCTATTGATGTCATGGCTTTACTCCTTATTCCTCAAACTCGCCCTCGATTACAGGGGCGCTTACTTCCTCTGTTTCTTTACTGGATGGGGGATAGTCCGGCCCAGCACCCGGCCTTCCCCTACGGCGTTGGCCCCTTCATAGATCAGGAACTCCGCGCCGTCGGCCAGAGGGCCATAGTCCACAGTATCCGGGTAGAGGGGCTGGGCGTTGCCCAATGCCGGTTCATCAAAGGCGCACTCGCTTCCATCCAGGAAACAGACGCCCAGATAGTCGGCAGTCCCCTTGACCACGAAGTGGGGACGGTATTTCCCACTAACAAGACTTGGAGGCGCCTTTCGCTTGCCGCTCCAGAAGGTGACCTCCACATAGAGCACCGCCCGGTTTTCATCCGTCCCGATCATGCCGTATCACCCCTTCGGGCAGTCTCTCCATTCCCGCTTAATCGCCAAACCGCTCGGCGGCATCTTGGTAAACCGTGATGCTTTTGGCCACCTTCTTTTTCTGGCTACGGATGCGGAAATAGTCCCACAGAACGCGCTTCAGTTCCGGGTTCTCCACCTTGAGGGGCAGCAGGCTGATGAACATTTCGTCGTAGCTTCCATATAGCACACCGCCCCGGTTGTAGGTCTGCCATGTCACCGTAGGTTTGCGGCCCTCTGGGTCCTTGGCCAAATCAAAGAGCCAGCGCTCATCCAGATCCACATAGCGTTCAATCATAAACCTTGTGTCATAGGTTCCATAGCTATAATCCCCCCAGAAAATCAGAGCGATCATTCCATCCGGGCCCAGGCGTTCATAGGTCCAGCCTTCCGGATAACAGCGGTAATGGAGCATTC
Organism: Faecalibacterium sp. An122; assembly: GCF_002160895.1. Lineage (GTDB taxonomy): Bacteria > Bacillota > Clostridia > Oscillospirales > Ruminococcaceae > Faecalibacterium. The sequence continues at coordinate 13,059 of NZ_NFLL01000041.1, forward strand.
CCAGCGCATGGAACAAATAGCCTTTTTGCGGCGTATCCAGAAGGGGCGAATAGGTCTCGTACACCTGCTCCTTGGGCTGGGTGATGATCGCCTTCATAAAGACCGGCATCAGCCAGCTGCCGCCGTAGCGTTCATTCAGTTCATCAGCCAATGCTTGCAGTCGCTCATCCGGGTTACGGATCAGGGAGGCGGTCAGCACCACAGCGGGAATTTTCTCTTTTTCCTTGGGTGTGGCATCCCAAATGCGAAGCCCGTCCGTAATCCACCAGGAGGTACAATCATCATCAGAATAAACAGGCGTGCGTTTCAACTGGGCGATCCGCTGGGTGTTTTCCGCCAGGAAGCGGTAGACCTCCAGCATTTTAGGCGAGGCTTTCCCCAACATCAAATGGAAACAGAAGTTCAGTTGTTCTATATTCAGTGGCTTTGTGTCCCCCTCGTCCAGCAGCAGGGAGAGAGTCTTTAGAATAACTGGGGCAATCTGCTCCGATACACAGTCGGAACAGGCATCCGACATGATATTGCTGCCCATCCATTTGCCCTTGACCAGCTTGGCCCACAGTGGGGCAGCAGGGGCATACTCCAGATGCGCCAAGGCCTTCTGAGCAGCCGTTTTGCACTTGCCCTTTTCTGTATTCACAAGCTGGAAAAGCAGTTCGCCGTTTGCTTCATCCTTGCCCAGCTCCAAAATGGCCTGTTCTCGCTTTACGCCCTTGGGAGGCAGTTGTTCCAAAGTCATCATCTATGTCTGCGCTCCTTCCTCAGTAATCCATCCCTGCCGCGCCAGCCAGTCATGCAGGGTGGAGAGCAGCAGTTCCAAATCTTTATCCGTCATGGGGATCTTCTTTTTATATTTGGGCAGAGTCTTTTGCAGGAAAGGCCAAAATTCTGTGCCCAGCAGTCGCTTTTGGGCATCCTTATCGTTCTTGATAGGAATTACATCTTCTGTATAGACCACAATATCCATCCCCAGAGAGCGTGATGCTTGCTCTACATGGTTAAGGGTGTACCAGCTGTGAGAATCATCGTTTTTACTGAGCCTTGCCTTGGACACCCAGCCGGAATCTCGGTCGAGACACCGGAAACAAAAGCAGAAATCAAAATCCAGATGGGAGAACCGCTCCAGCAGGATCGGTTCCAGTGCCGCTTTCGTTTTTTCGGCCGCCAATTCTGGATGGCGGACAGCCTCCTGGGTGCTGGCAGGAAGCATTTCATGGAAAATCTCGCTGATATAGGTCCAGCCTGGTGTGTCGCCCACCACGCTCAGCACCTTCATACCGCATTCCTCCTATCCTACAATGGTGGTTTCCTTGACGGCCAGATTGTCGTAATCCATGGCGATCAGCTTCTCGGCGGCTTCTGGGGTACACATGAACCAGGTACTCACGCCCCAGGCATCCATCCTTGTGACGGTGAAGAAGTCGGTTTCGGCGGGAGAGGGATTTCTGGCGTCAAGATAGCGGTCGGAATAGAGGTAGACCAGATCCACCTCCCGGTCCGGCAGCCACTTGGCCCGGCGCGCACGCGGTTTACCATTTTTCAGAGTCTTTTCTCTGGGGTTCTCAAACCACGCCAGTTCCTTGATCTTCAGACCGGTGAAGGTATCCATGAGCCGCTGGGCAATCTCCCGGTGGGTAAATACTCCGCAGTCCCAGGAGCCCATCAGCCATGTCTGTATAAAGTCGCCCACCTTGCTGCCAGGAGCAGGCGGCCCATAGACGCTCTCGTCCGCCCACATGACCTCCATCTTTTCACATTGATCTGGCCGGGGACAGGACTGCTTGTTGCCGTATCGGTACATGATATTCACATAACCGAAGTCCTTGCCGGTTCGGTCATGACCGACGGCTTCCACTTTATAGGCAGTTATGGACATTGCAGTTCCACCTCCTGAGCCAGTACAAATCCGCACAGCCCAAGGGAAGAGTCGATGACAAATACCCGGATGTGCTCCCGTTCCATGCGTTTCCGCAGTTCCTCGATGCTGCAGCAGGCGGGAAAGCCGTAAGAGATGGCCCCGCCCAGAAGGTCTTTGTACTGTTCAAAAAAACCGTCCACGGTGATCTCGTCCATGCCGAAGAGGATGTTGTCCTGGACCACATTTTCAAACCAGTAGGCCAGCAGGCCGGTGAAGCGAACGGATACTTTCTCTCCGGTCTCGGACTGGGTATCCATGTGCAGTGTGTGGGCTTCAAAGTCAGCGCAGTAGCGCAGGACTCTGTTGTCGTGCAGGCCATCAAAAGAACAAATCAGTGTACTCACAGGGATTCCTCCTCGTCCATGAGCTGCTCCTGGACCTCTTTGGGCAGGTCGTTCCATAAAATGTCGTAT
>NZ_NFLL01000042.1 GCF_002160895.1 Faecalibacterium sp. An122
CACCCGCCCTCAGCGGTATCCCCCGCGGCTGCGCCGCCGCCCCCGGTCGGGGGCTGGGTACCATGGGCGGAGCAGCCGGAAAGGCAGGGCGGGGAAGGTACCGCACGGTCTAGCGGAGTCCCCCATCCGGCCCTGCGGGCCACCTTCCCCGATGGGGAAGGGCGTACCACGACGCCCGACGGAAACCGGGAGGCTGGGAGGTACCGCATGGTTTAGAGGAGTCCCCCCTCTGTCGCCTGCGGCGACAGCTCCCCCGATGGGGGAGCGAGCCCGCCCTGTCCCGGACGGACCGGCAGGCCGCCGCAAAAGAACAGCCCCGACAGAGGCAGAAACAGGGCCTCAGAGCCGCCTGCCGGCCGAAATGAAGGTGACAACACCTTTCCATCAAAACCAAACACAAAGCCCCGTCTCCGGTCAGGAGACGGGGCTTTGCTTGCTATGGGGAAGGTAAGATTCTTATATGGATGGCCTGCATCACCAGAACCAATACCTCTTCTTTACCACGATATACACCACCACAATGGCCAGCAGGGCCACGCCTGCGGCGATCATTGCGTAGATGTTTACGTGGACGAACGTCAATGTGTCGTTGGTCAGCAGATAACGACCCGCCGTGTCAGTGGTGACCACGCTGTCGGAATAGCTGTTCAGGTACTGCCACTGGTCAGTGGCGGTATTGTACAGGTACAGGCGGCCGTAGCTGGCGTTTTCACCGGTCATGGTCACGCTGACGGTGCAGGGCATGGCGCTGCCGTCGTTCAGGGTGAACTCCAGGCCGTTCTCCTCGGTGCTGGGGGTGAACACCACTGCGGTGTTGATGGTGTTCTGGGTGTTCCGGATATCGGTGCCCTTGATGGTCAGGATATAGCCCTCGCCGGTGATGTTCATGGTCTTGCCGGTACGGCGGAGCGCGTTGAGCATCTCGGAGGTGATGAGGGGGATATCCGCCTGGTTCAGGTTCACAACCTCAATCTGGGCATCGTTGATCTGCTGAATAATGGGATCATCTGAGACGGTTTCGCCGCTGGATACGCCCCCTTCATCGGTTTCGGAGCCCGAACTGCTGGAGCTGCTGGATGCGCCGCCCCGGTTGACAATGACCGTCACCATGCTGGAGGAATCCCCGTTGGAGACGATGATGGAGGTGGAACCGGTGCCCACCGCCGTGACGGTGCCGCTGCCGGTTACGGTGGCCACGCTCTTGTCACTGGAGCGGAAGGTCAGGCCCTGGGGCGCGGTGGAAGGGGTCACGCTGCCGGTGATCTGGGCGGTTTCGCCGGGCTTGAGAACCAGATAGTTGGTGTTCAGGTGGATGCCGTCGGTGGGGATATAGACCTTCACGTTGATGGTGCGGACGATATCGCCGCAGGTGACGGTGATGGTGGCGCTGCCCTTGCCCACAGCCGTGACACGGCCGAAGTTGTTGACGCTGGCCACCGCCTCATTGGAGGAGGTGAAGGTCACGGTGGCGGTGGCGGCGGCCGAACTGGGGCTCACCGACACCGAAATGGTGGCGGTATCGCCCAGGGCGATCTCCTCGGAGGAAATGGCCGCATCCATATCCGAAACCACCGTGGAGGGATCGGGTACAACGTTGATGTCGTAGTAGATGGTCACCCCGCCGGCGGTGGCCGAAACGCGGGTGGTGCCCACCGATGCAGCGCCGATCAGGCCGTCCTGGCCCACCTGGACAATGCTGATGTCCTCGGAGGCAAAGACCACGTCCTTGTCGGTGGCATTCTCGGGCATGACCGTGGGTTTCAGCTGCTGGGTGGTGCCCACCACCATCTCGGCGTCGTATTCGCCGGGCTCAATGCTCTCGACCTCCACCCGCTGAAACGGCCATTTGATGGAGGGCAAACTTACTGCGGCGGCAGGCATGGCCGCGCTGACTGTCAGGGCAGTCAGCAGCAGAATGGCCGACAGCCGTTTTGCAAAAAACTTCATGTTATACCTCGTTGCGGGCAGATTTAGGCAGCCAAACCGGGAGAGACCCGCTCTGCCCGCGGACCGGTGCCGGCGGGCAAAACCACCTACAGGGGGAATTTTCGGCGAGGGGGAGGACGGTTTGGGTCCTTCACCGCTCGCCGGAAATGCATGACATGGAATCGTACCGGATCAGCGCACCAGGACACCCAGAGCCTCCAGCGCATACTGGAAGTAGGTGACCTCGTCGTACTGGACGCGGGCGGTGACGCTCATACCGTTGGACAGGTCCACCTGGTCGCCGCTCTTGCTGATCAGGTAGGTGCTGTCGGGGCGGACGGTCACCTTGTAGAAGGAGGTGCCGTTGGAGGAGGTCACGTCGCTGTCGATGGCGGTGACGGTGCCGGTCAGGGTGCCGTAGGCGGTCTGGGCCAGGCCGGTGATGGCGATGGTGCAGGGGTCGCCCACCTCAATCAGGGGACGGTCGCTGAGGCCGGCATAGGCCACGATCTCATAGTCCGAGTTCTCGCTGGCGACGGTGGCCAGGACCGAGCCCGCCGACAGAACCATGCCCACGCTGTAGGGAGTGTCCATATGGATGACGCCGGAGGTGGGCGCGTAGATGTAGTAATCGTTGGCGCCGGTGCTCAGGGCATCCAGCTGGGACTGCAGGTTCTCGATGTTGGCCTGCACGTTGCTGACGTTCTGGGCCGCAGACTGCAGGGCCGAGTAGTAGATCTGCTCCAGCTCGCTCTGGTTCTGCTCCATCAGGGACTGGATCTGCGCCTCGGTGTAGCCGGCGGCGCGGTAGGCCGACGAGTCAAAGGTGTGCTGGGCAACCTGGCTCTGGTAGTTCTCGTACTGATAGTAGTAGGTCTGGTCGGCCGGGTCGCTCTCACTGAAATAGTTGGTGTTGTCCTGGATGGACTGAATCAGCTTGTTGTACTGGGCCAGCTGGGTCTGGTAGATGGCCATCTGGTTTTCCAGCTGACTCTGCTGGATATCCAGGTCGGTGCTCTTGACGTGGGCAATCAGGTCGCCCTGCTCCACGTAGCTGCCCTCCGAGATATTCAGCTCGGTGATCTGGCCTGAATAAGAGGACATAATATAGGTCTTGTTGGCCGACTGGACGGTGCCCGACAGCTGGGCGATATAGATGCGGGGGGTCACGGTACTCCAGGCCACAAGGCCGATCATCAGCGCCGCCACAATCAGGATCAGAGCGTACCCGTAGGGGGGCAGCTTCTTCTCCATCATAATCCGGCGGTCCTGCAGATCGTACAGATTGGTGACACGAATGTTGGTCATAGGGTTATTCCTTTTCCATAAAGACGTCGACAACGCCTTCATCGTCGTCCTGATTGACAAAAATGCTGTACACGCTGCCCGAGAGCTGGATGTCATGCTCAAAAGCATAGATGTTCAGCTTCTGGGCGGCCAGGTCGTTGCGGTTCATGGGGCCCATAAAGCGGGCGTACAGGCAATCTTTCACCCGCAGGACGGCGTCCATGTGGTACTGGGGGTCCAGGCGGGGAATCATCTGGTTGGCCTGGCGCAGCAGATACATCTGGGGCTCCGGATTGGGGCCCTTGGTGACCATAATGTGCTGCACCAGCGGTCCGATGGGCTGGGCGTTGTGGCTGCGGACGAAGTTCTCCATCTGGGTCACAATCAGATTGATGTTGGCAAACTCCTCGGGCATGATGCGGCGGCTGAGCACGTTGGTGAGCTTGAGGGTTTTGCTTTCACTTACTTGAATTTCATGCATAATGATTCACCTGTTTTATTGTAGTGTATTGCCCCTGCACTTCGTCCCTCTGGCCGCACAGGCCGCGCCCGTCCGCCGCAAAGGGGGCGGGGCAGGGGCCATGCGGGGCGCAGCAGGCAAAAGCCGGCCGTGACCTTGGTTTGCTTAAATCGCTCACAGTCCGCTTTTGCCTGTCGCATCCACTGGGATGGAACAGACAAGTTTCAGGGAAAAATTGGGTTGCAAAAAAATAAGGTGCGCCAGGAGGGACTTGCCTCCTGGCACACCATAACGAGGCATTTTGATCTGCCCCAACCCCGTGGGGCGGGGTCAGACTAAAATACACTTGCAATCGAGATTAGAGCTGAATTAGACTTTAGGCCTTAGTAGCAGTGGTAACATTCTCGACATGCTCCACAGCTGCAGAAGTAGTGCCCAGGGTGTAGATGGTAGCGAGACCACCGACAACCTGCATAGCGCCATTCAGGAAAGTCATGTTAGCCAGCTTGTCGCCGATGGCGTTAGAAACACCACCGAAAACGTAATTGGTACCGAAAGCGGTGCCAAGAACGGTGCTGATAAAGCTCTTCATGAAGCTGTTGCCAACAATCTTGATGACGTTAGTGCTGAAAGTCTTCCAGTTTTCGCTGGTCATGACAGCGGGCAGAACGTTAGCGATCACGCCGCCGCCAGTGACATAAGTCAGCTCATCCTCTGCAATTACTGCGTAATTTGCAGGAAAGGTCATGATGAACCACCTTTCTTAAGTTAGAATGAATACTGACTTAGAACTTAGGCGATGGTGAAGGACTGAACGTTAGCGGTGTGCTCGGTCTTAGCGTCGCCGGTGCCCAGGGTGTAGATAACAGCCAGGCCGCCCAGGGTGCCCATGATCTTGTTCAGGACAGAAGCATCGCTGGTGTAGTAGCCAGAGATCTCGCCGTCCTTGCCGAACATGGAAGCGCCGTCCAGCCACTTGCCGCCGAACATAACGCCCAGAGTAGCGTTGATGACGGGCTTCATGAAGCTGTTGCCAACGATCTTGATCAGGTTGGTGTTGAAGGTCTTCCAGTTGCCCTCGTTCATGATGGGGGCGAAGCAGTCGATCAGAGCGCCGCCGTTAACGTAGGTCATTTCGTTCTCTGCGATAACAGAGTAGTTTGCAGGCATCATCATAATGAATTACTCCCTTCAAATGATTGAAACGAAAAAATGTGTCGATTGCCGGTCGGTTGCGCAACCGTCCGGAAACCATTTATGTAACCAGGTGCGCACCTGGTTGCACCATCAATAGGTTATCGAGTCGTCATCATCCTCATCATCCGAGGCGGAGACTGTCTCAACAACCGGCTTGGGCTCTTCGCGCTTGCGGAAGATACCCTGCTGCAGGTTCCACAGAGCGTAATACTTGCCCTGCTTTGCCATCAGCTCATCGTGGGTGCCGCGCTCTGCAATGTGGCCTTCGTCCATGACGATAATCTCGTCACAGCCGCGCACAGTGGAAAGGCGGTGGGCGACAATCAGCATCGAGCGATCGGCCAGCTGGTTATAGATCATGTCAAAAATGGCATTTTCTGTTGCAAAGTCGAGGTTGCTCGTGGATTCGTCCAAAATATAGAGGTTTGAGTTCTTCAGGAACGCACGGGCCAACGCAATGCGCTGCTTCTCACCGCCCGACAGGCCGTTGCCGGCTTCTTCCAGGTAGGTGTAATACTGCAGCGGCAGTTTGCGGATAAAGTCGTGTGCATCCGCCTTCTTGGCTGCCTCCTTGACTTCATCCACCGTCGCGTCAGGGCGCGAAATGCGGATATTGTCAAGAATGGTCTTGCTGAAAAGCTCAATGTTCTGCGGGACATAGGAGATAGCGCGGCGGACCGAGTCATTGGTATACTCGTCCAGGTTCACGCCATTCACCCGGATCTCACCCGATTCCGGCTCATAATACTTGAGCAGCATCTTGGTGATGGTGGATTTGCCGCTGCCCGACGAACCGACCAGCGCCACCTTCTTCCCTGCGGGAATGGTGAAGGACACGTGATCCAGTGCGGGGGTGCGGTTGCCGTAGCGGAAAGTCACATCGCGGAATTCGATGTCGCCTTCCATCCGTTCGAGATCGGTGTGTTCCTGATCGTCGGACTGCTCGGCCTCATAGTCCATGATCTCAGTCAGACGCTTCATGGAAATGGAGGCTTCCTGGATCTGGAGCTGAAGATTGACAAGGTTGCTGACCGGGCTGGTAAAATAGCTGGACAGGGTACTGAACGCCATAAACGAACCCAGGGTCATATCTCCCTGCAGGACCTGCGAGATGCCGACGTAGGTGGTCAGCATGCTGAAGCCCGTGGAGATCAGAGTGGTAATCAGCGTCTGGGTGGTGGAGAGTTTGCTGGACCGGATGCTGATTTTCAGGCTCTTGATATATTCCCGTTCCAGCCGCTCCAGCTCGTTGTCCTCACCTGCGTTGCACTTGATGGTCTCGATGCCGCGCAGGCCCTCGATCATCTGGCTGTTCAGGATGGACGCCTGCTGCATCGTCTCTTCGTTGATCTTTTTGTAGGGACGCTTATACACCAGCACCAGCAGGATGCTGACCAGCGTCATGAACAAAGCGATGGAGAAGAGGGTAGCGTTCATCTTGAACAAGATGACGCCGGTGATGACAGCCATCGAGATATCCATAATCAAACTCAGCGCAACGCTGGTGAAGATGGATTTGATGGTGTTTGCGTCGGAGTAACGGGTGGTGATATCACCGGTCTTGCGTGTGGCGAAGAACTTCATGGGCAGCTTGTAGATGTGCCCAAAGTAGCCCAGCATCATCGGGATATCAATTTTAATGGACAGATGGACCAGAATCCACTGCCGCACGAAGGTGACAAGTGCAGAGGTTATGTTGACGACGCTGAACACCAGAACCAGTGTCAGCAGCAGGTTTTGCAGCCCGTAGGGGAGCACCTCGTCCATCAGGATCTTGTTGAAGAGGGAAGAGGCAATACCCAGGATGGTCAACAGAACCGAACTGAGAATCGCGTAGGCGAACAGCTTCTTCTGCGGCCAGAGAAGATTCACATACCGTTTGAAGATGCTGCCCTGTTCAACCTTGCCCGGCTGGAAATCAGCGGTGGGGTTGAGCAGCAGAAGAACGCCGGTAAAGTTCTTGTAGAACTCGTCGAGGGTCATCTTTTTCAGCTCGGTGGCCGGATCACCCACGACAACGTACTCTTTGTTCTTGTACTTTTTGCCGGTCTTTTCGGCTTCCTCCTTGGCGGAGTTCACATCCAGCATATGCTTGCGGCGTGCACCCTCGTCAGGGATGGTTGTCTTTTTGAATACGACCACAAAGTGGGTCAAACCCTGGTCGGTAATCTCCTGCGCAATGCAGGGAAGAGAAAAATCACTTAAGAAGTTCTCGCGATCAACCCGAACGGCAGCTGAGGTGAACCCCAGTTCGTTGGCAGCTTTCTGCAAGCCTACGAGGTTGGTGCCCTTCAGGTCTGTGCCCATCATGTCACGCAGCCGCGTGATCGTGATTTCCTTTTTGTAATGGAGGCACACCATTGCGAGGCAGGCAGCCGCGCAGTCTGTGGTGTCGTGCTGCCGCACATAAGTATAGCGCATAGATGGTTCCTTTACAAGAGATTCGCCCGGCGAACGCCATGGTCTCTTCACAATGTATTTTTATTTTGTTCACACGGGACTATGGACACATTCTATCATATTCTGCCCGAATTCACAAGAGGAAAATTGCTCCATCCTGTACGAATGTAGGTCAAAACACGGCTTTTCAGGCCCGCCCGGCATGAAACAAAAGGAGAAAACCCCTATAGCAGCACGCAGTCCTCTGCTTTGCCCTGCCCTGCGGAGAAACAGGACAAAGCAGAGGTCAGCTGCTATCAAAAGAAGGGAGCGCCTACCCTTTGATCAAGGTGCTGCGGCTTTAAGGCGCCTGCCGGCTCTTAAAGCTCATGTGTAGTTTACCACAATGCGACAGCTTCTTCAAGGGGCCAATGTTAAATTCAAGGAAAAAAACAGTGTTGTTTACGCCAAAAATCGGCCGTTAAATTGTACGGAATATACAAAAAATGGCACAGATCCTGCGATCTGTGCCCGAAGCGCCTCTTGCCTGACTCGAACAGGCGACACCCTGATTAACAGTCAGGTGCTCTAACCGACTGAGCTAAAGAGGCATATCAAAGTTTGCAAGCGATATTATAGCGCAACCGAAAGGATTTTGCAAGGGGTTTTGTGAAAAAAGATGATTTGTCCTGCGGGAAGGGGGCCGGCCGGGCGAAAAGGAGCCGTTTTTCTGGTTCGCCGCTTTTCCCGGCCGGGGAGCGGTATGCTGGATGTCAGGGGCGATGCACCGTGAAAGTTTTGTACATAGACGAATTGCTCTTGACCAATTTTGCCGCAGCGGCGGCCTTTCTGCTGGCGGCGGGGCTGCTGGCGGGGGTCCGCTGCAGCGGGCCGCGGCTGGTGGCGGGGGCGGCCCTGGGGGCGGTCAGCTGCCTGGTGCTGCTGGCGCCGCCCATGGGGTTTGGGCCGGCCCTTCTCTATAAGATAGGGACCGGCGCGGGGGCGGTGGCTCTGGCCTACGGCTGTCCCGGGGTGCGGGTGTTTCTGCGGCTGGGCGGGTGGTTTCTGGCTTTGAACCTGCTGCTCACCGGGGCGGCGGCGCTGGCGCCCCAGGCCCACACCGCCAACCTCACCGCCTATATGGACATCACGCCGGGGCGGCTTCTGGCCGGGACGGCGGCGGTGTACCTGGCGGTGCGGGCCCTGCTGAGCTTTCTGGGCCGGCCGGGCCAGGCGGCGGTGCCCGCCGTGCTGGAACTGGGAAACGCCCGGGTGAAGGTGACCGCCTTCTACGACAGCGGTTTCACCCTGGCCGACCCGGTGGCGGAACGGCCGGTGGTGCTGGTGCGGTACGATGCCGTCCGCACGGCCCTGCCCGAGGCCCACCGGGCCTGTCTGGACGCCGTCTTTGCCGGGACGGGGGAGCCGCCCGACCCGGCCCTGGGGATGCGGTATCTGGTCTGCGGCACCATCGCGGGGCGGACCCTTCTGCCCGCCCTGCCCGCCGCGGCCCTGATCCGTCAGGCCGGGGGCCGCACCTGGAGCCAGACGGGGCTGCTGGCGGCTTTCTGCCCGGGGGGCGCCGAGGAGGGCTGGACCCTCCTGCTGGGGTCGGACCTGGCGGGCCGGATGGGATTATCCTGAGAACTAAGGGGGACATCGGAATGCTGAAATGGATTCTCAAAGCGTGGCAGAGGCTGTGGGCCCGGGCGGGAGCCTGGGGCGCGGTCCACTATCTGACGGGCGGGCCCAGCCTGCCGCCGCCCCTGACCCCCGAGGAGGAAAAGGAGCTGCTGGGTCGGATGGCTGCCGGCGACCCGGCCGCCCGGGATGAACTCATCACCCACAATCTGCGGCTGGTGGTGTACCTGTCCAAAAAGTTTGAGTCCAGCGGGGTGCCGTCGGAGGATCTGGTGTCCATCGGGACCATCGGCCTCATCAAGGCGGTGAATACCTTTACCATGGAGCGGAACATCAAGCTGGCCACCTACGCCAGCCGGTGCATCGGCAACGAGATTCTGATGTACCTGCGCAAAACCTCCAACCGCCGCCAGGAGGCCAGCATCGACGAGCCCCTCAACGTGGACAGCGACGGCAACGAGCTTTTGCTGTCCGACGTGCTGGGCACCGACGAAAACCAGGTGGGCCAGCGGCTGGAACAGGATGCCGAGCGGGCGGTATTGCGCCGGTCGGTGGAGCGCCTCAGCGCCCGGGAACGGCAGATTATGGAGCTGCGGTTCGGGCTGGTGGACGGGGTGGAGCGGACCCAGAAGGAGGCCGCCGACGCCATCGGCATCAGCCAGAGCTATATTTCCCGGCTGGAAAAGCGGATCATCCGGGACCTGCGCCGCCAGCTCGAACAGGAGTAAGTGAGCGCGGTTTTCCACCCTTTATGGCATATCCTGTGAAAAAACGTGGAATGATTTGACAGGCCGCCCCCTGCATGAGCCGCAGGCAGGGCGGCCATACTTCCGGTAACACAAAGACCGGGAGGCACAGGATGTACAACAAGGTGGAGCTGTGCGGCGTCAATACCGCCGAGCTGCCCGTTTTGACCGAGGCGGAAAAACGTACCCTCCTCACCGCGGCCCGGGCCGGCGATCAGGCCGCCCGACGCCGGATGATCGAGGGAAATCTGCGGCTGGTGCTGAGCGTGGTACAGAAGTTTTCCCAGCGGAGCGAAAACCTGGACGATTTGTTTCAGGTGGGGTGTATCGGCCTCATCAAGGCCATCGACCATTTCGACCCCGGGCTGGATGTCCGGTTTTCGACCTATGGGGTGCCCATGATTGTGGGAGAGATCCGGCGGTTTCTGCGGGACAACAATGCCCTGCGGGTGAGCCGCTCCCTGCGGGATACCGCCTATCGGGCCATGCAGGCCCGGGAACAGCTGGAAAAACAGCTGGGCCGGGAGCCCACCATGAAGGAAATTTGCGACACGGTGGGCCTGTCCCGGCGGGAGGTGACGGCGGCGCTGGAGTCGGTGGTGGAGCCGGTGAGCCTGGAGGAACCGGTGTACAGCGACGGCGGCGACGCCATGTATATGATGGACCAGGTGCGGGACACCGACGGAGAGGACAGCTGGATCAGCGGGCTGGAGTTTCGCCAGACGGTGCAGGGCCTGTCCGACCGGGAACGCAAAATCATGGAGCTGCGCTACTTTCTTGGCAAAACCCAGATGGAGGTGGCCAAAGAAATCGGTATCAGTCAGGCCCAGGTGAGCCGGCTGGAAAAGAGCGCGCTGCAGCAGTTCCGCAAGATGGGGGAATCCTCCTGAACGGAATCCGAAAGCAGAAGCTGCCGCATGGGCCCAAAACCCGTGCGGCAGCTTTTCAGTGTCCGGCCTGCCCGGCGTGGTGCAGGCGGCTGTATTTTTCCCGCGTGGCGGCCCCGCCCCGCAGATGGCGCTCGGCCTTGTTGCGGGCCAGGATGGCCTTGACCTGTTCAAAAAGGCCGGGGCTGACCTCCCGCAGGCGGAACGCCACGTCCTTGTGGACCGTGGATTTGCTGAAGCCAAAGGCGGCCGCGGCCGCCCGCACGGTGGCGCTGTGCTGCACAATGTATTCTCCCAGCAAAACGGCCCGCTGTTCCGGGTCACCTTTCATACCGATCCCTCCGTTCACCTTTCTAAAAGGTATGAGGGACCCGGGAAGAATATGTACAGGCCGGGGGGGATTATGCATCGGTGGAGGCGAAGTAGGCCCCTGCCATCATGATGGCCAGAGCGATCAGGAAGACCTGGGTGAAGGCCTCCTGCAGGATGAGGCGGGACAGCAGCACCCCGATGAAGGGGGCCACCGCATAATAGGCGCTGGTCTTGGCGGCGCCCAGACGGCGCTGGGCGTAGACGTAAAAGAAGATGCTGAGGCCATAGGCCACAAAACCCAGCACCAGCACCACCGGCAGAACCTGCAGCGGGGGCAGGGGCTCTCCCACTGCCAGGGCCAGGACCAGAGACCCCAGACCCGAGCCGAAGCCCTTGATGACCACGATTTCCAGCGGGTCGCTGGCCGACATCATCCGGGTGCAGTTGTTCTCAAAGCCCCAGCAGATGCAGGCCGCCAGCACGAACAGGGAACCAAAGGAAAAATCCAGGCTGGCGGCGTCCTCAAAGGACAGAATCATGCTGGACAGGGTGATCAGACCGATGGCCAGCCACAGCCGGCGGCTGATCTTCTCCCGAAAGACCATCAGGGCGATGAGGGCGGTGGCCACAATCTCGAAGTTGTTCAGCAGGGAGGCGTTGGCCGAGGTGGTGCGGGTCAGGCCCACCATGAGGCAGATGGGAGCGGCGATGTCCAGCAGCACCATCCCCACGGTATAGGGCAGGTCCCGGCGGGTGAGATGGTTTTCATGGGGAAGGGCTTTCACGCCCCGGCGCACCATCCCCAGCCCGAACATGCCGATGCCCGCCCCCAGATACAGCAGCCCCGCCATCATGGTGGGGGCCACATCCTGGAGCAGCAGTTTGGACACCGGGGTGCTGATGGCGTAGAGGGCGGCGGCCAGCAGGGCCCACACAATGGAGCGGATGTTTTGGGAAGCTGTGTTGTCCATTGCCCATCGCCTCACTTTACAAACTGGTCGATGGCGGCGGACAGGTCCTCTAGGACCTGCTGGTCGCCGGTGCGGACCGCATCCGTCACGCAGTGGCTGATGTGATCCTGTAAAATGATCTTGCCCACATTGTTGACGGCCGACCGTACCGCGGCAATCTGAATCAGGACTTCGCTGCAGTCCCGGCCCTCTTCCACCATCCGCTTGATGGATTCCAGGTGGCCGATGGCCCGGGACAGCCGGTCCAGAACCTGTTTGGTCTCGGTGTGGTGGTGGGGTGCAGAATGTTCCATAACGATTCCTCCAATCTATCCCCCCTGGGGGGATATGCCCAGCATAGCACAAAAGCCCTGCCGGTGCAACCCGGCGGGGCGGTTTTCTCTGGCAAAAGCGGCGGTTTTCTGGTATGATAGAGAAAAACCAAGGGAGAAAAGGGGCGTTTTGATGGGATTATGGATTGATGACGGCCTCCATGGGGCAGAAGGGGAAATTGTCTCCTTCCTGCTGGCGGGCCAGTCCAACATAGCGGGCCGGGGAGACCTGACGGCGGAGAACGCCGTCACCGCGCCCGACTGTCTGATGCTGCGGATGGGGCGCTGGCAGGCCATGAGCGAGCCGGTGAACGTGGACCGCGGGGTGCTGGAAGGGTCCAGCCCCCGCAGCGGGGCCTGTCTGGCGGCCAGCTTTGCGGCGGCCTTCCCCAAAGAAGGGCGGAAGGTGGGCCTGATCCCCTGCGCCGACGGGGGCACCACCATCGCCCAGTGGCAGCCGGGGGAGATCCTCTTTGACCATGCGGTGTTCCAGGCCCGGCTGGCCATGCGCACCTCCCGGCTGGGGGCCATCCTGTGGCACCAGGGGGAGAGCGACTGTCTGGCCCCCGAACAGCTGGAAGCCTATCCCGAACAGTTCCTCCGCACCATGGAGGGGTTCCGGGCCCAGCTGGGGGACCTGCCCATCCTGGTGGGGGAGCTGGGCTACCCCGAACACGGCTTCACCGGCACCCCCGCTCCGCTGCTGCGGGAGTTCAACCGCCGTCTGCCCGACCTGGCGGCCCGGATTCCCGGCTGCCGGGTGATTTCGGCCCAGGGCCTCACCTGCCGGGGAGACGGCCTCCATTTTGATACGCCCTCCCTGCGGACCTTTGGCCTGCGGTATCTGGAGGGCTACCAGGCCCTCGCCGCCCGCTGAGAAAACTGCACAGCACCCAAAAACGCCTCCTGCACCGGTGGACTGAACCAGTAAAAACGGACAATAGACAAAACGCCCCCTGTGTAGGAAAATAAACCTATACAGGGGGTGTTCGTATGTCCAGACAAAAATACACACATATCCAAGTGAAAGAGGAAGAAATTCTAGCCTTGCGAGAGGCAGGAGCGACCCGGCAAGAGATCGCGAATCAATTGGGATTAAGCAAGGTACAAATCAAGAATTGGATCAACCGATATAACCGCAAACAGGCCAAACTGGAAGCAGGAATTTTTCCCAAACCAAAAGGACGTCCGAGAAAAGTTGCTGAACCTGGAGATATAATCGCCGAGCAAGCCTATGAGATCCAGCGGTTGAAGATG
>NZ_NFLL01000043.1 GCF_002160895.1 Faecalibacterium sp. An122
GCATGAATGCTGCCAGAGATGGCGCCGCCTATGCCGGAAAAAATGTGTATGTGGTGGGTGGAGCCGATGGTGCAGTGAAAGAGGCCCTGTATCTGGCTGGCTTTGCAAAGCAGGTGACAGTGATCCACTTTGAAGAGCAGTTGGGGTGCATTGCGGAGTTCCGTCAAAAGGTAGCCGCTGCGGGCAACATCTCGGTGCGCCTGGCATCCCGCCTGCATGCCGTTTATGGGCAGGATCAGGTGGAGCGGCTGGAGATTGCCAGCGAACAGGATGGCAGTATTGAAACGATAGAGGATCCTGGCTGCGGCATTTTTGTCTATGCCGGTATACTCCCCAATACTGAACTCTATACAGAACTGGCTTTGGAAGGCGGATACATCCCCACCAACGACAAGATGGAGACCGCCATTCCTGGTGTCTATGCTGCCGGTGATATCCGAGTCAAACAGGTTCGTCAGGTGGCTACCGCTGTGTCTGATGGAGCCATTGCAGCCATAAACGCTGCTATGGAATAATAAATATTGTTGTGTCTGGCGAATTGTCGCTGGATTACGATTATAAAACTCCCCAGAACCGCTTCATGGTGGTTCTGGGGAGTTTTGCTATACACTTGATAGCTATCTATTATCTATGACCCTCTAAAATGGTTGACTGTATATTGGTACAATACTTGGGGCGTAGTGGCAGCCAGGCTGCTCGTTGTCACAATATCTATCGAAAGCGATGCCTATAATTTTAGAAAAGTGCAGTCGGAGTAAGCTGCTGGTAAAAAGACCCTTGGTACGTTTTGCTGATATGCAAAAATCTCAAAAGAGCCATAAGGAAAGACCTCCGCGCCGGGAATTCGGGAATGGGGGAGGCCTGTTACTCAGAGCATCAACCGAACAACCATCTTTTTTGGAAGGGCTCCTTCTGGATCATGCCGACATCATATCCCGTACCACGGATAGCGGCTGCAATGAGCTCCGGGTCCAGCTCTGCTTCAGAGATGACCACTGTCTGACATTTCGCACGGGAAGAACGAACCTTTTTCACCGGACAAGCTTTGCGTACGGCATCGTTGACATGGGACTCGCACATTCCGCACATCATTCCGTTGACCTCTATTGTATACTTCCACATGGGTTCTCATCCTTTCTCAATTCTGCAAGGTCAAACTGCGTTAGGATCAGCTAAGCGGTTAGGTGATTCTAACTATAGAATACACCTTGTAAGACAAAATTGCAAGGTATTGCCATGTAGGTTTCATACCGGCTCTGTTGAGTAAGACATTTCCAGTGGTAAATGTATTTATTCCAAGATGTTGTTGTCATGCCGGGAGGGGATTTTAGGGCAATACGGCCATTTTAGTAAGGAATCCATTTACTCCTCTTGACAAATCAAGAGGAGTGATTTATGATAACAGTGTTATATAACGATGTTATGCGGAGGGCAGAAATGGAAGAAAAAACTACTGCCACCTTGGAGAGGATCCAACAGGTTGCTATGGAGGAGTTTGCAGAGAAGGGATTTCTGGGGGCCTCCCTGCGTCAGATTGTGAAGCAGGCTGGTGTCACCACAGGTGCGTTCTATGGCTATTTTTCCAGCAAAGAGGCGCTTTTTGCCTCCATTGTGGAGCCCCACGCCGCCGCTCTGATGGGCCGGTTTATGAAGGCTCAAACTTCTTTTGCTGAGTTGCCGGAGCAGGAGCAGCCGGACCATATGGGGCTGGAATCCAGTCAGTGTGTCCATTGGATGGTGGACTACATCTGCGACCACAGGGAGCCAGTAAAGTTGTTGCTATGCAAGGCTGAAGGCACCAGCTATGAGCGCTTTGTTCACAACATGGTGGAAGTGGAGGTGGAGTATACTCTTCAGTACATTGAGGTACTGCGCCGCTTGGGGCGTGTATGTCCTACACTGGACGAGCAACTATGCCATATCATTGCTAGCGGGATGTTCAACGGCATCTTTGAGATTGTTATCCACGATATGCCCAAGGAGCGGGCCATGTGCTATGTGGATCAACTGCGGGATTTTTACACTGCAGGCTGGCTGAAGTTAATAGGCCAGTAACTGCTGTATCGGTTTTTAGTAAGATAGGGGCTTTGCCCTCTTTCTTTTATACTGCAAGTTAGCATAAACTAACCAAAGGGAGGAATATTTATGAAGCAAAAAAAGCAAAATGCCTTGGCTGCCTTGCTAGGGTATGCGGGTAGCCACAGACGGCTTACTTTTCTGGGACTAGGGCTGTCGGGGATATCCATGATGTGTAGTATGGTACCTTATATCTGTATCTGGCTGGCAGCGAGGGATCTGATCGCAGTATCTCCGGACTGGACACAGGCTCAGAGCATCATACGCTACGGCTGGATAGCCTTTGCTTTCGCTGTGGGTGGTATCCTGATCTACTTTTTGGGCCTAATGTGTACGCATTTAGCAGCATTTCGCACGGCGGCCAACATCCGCAAGCAGGGTATGGCTCATGTTATGAGGGCACCGTTAGGTTATTTTGACACAAATGCGTCTGGTTTGATCCGCAGCCGACTGGATGCCGCTGCTGCCGATACAGAAACCCTACTGGCTCACAATTTGGCGGATATCGTGGGTACGTTCACTCTGTTTCTTTCCATGCTGGCGCTGATGTTGGTTTTTGATTGGCGCATGGGTGTGGCTTGTTTGCTGGCGGCGGTGATCTCAATCCTAGCTATGTTTAGCATGATGGGGGGCAAAAACGCTGGACTGATGGCGGAATACCAGGCGGCCCAAGACCGGATGGCTAAAGCCGGCACAGAGTATGTCCGGGGAATCCCAGTGGTCAAGATCTTTCAGCAGACCGTGTACTCCTTCAAAGCGTTTCAGCAGGCCATTGAGGATTACAGCACCAAGGCGGAGTATTATCAGGGTGATATCTGCCGTGTGCCGCAATCTATCAATCTAACCGTTACTGAGGGGGCCTTTCTGTTTTTAGTGCCGGTGGTGCTATTTCTAGCGCCCGGGGCTCTGGCAACTGGTGATTTTGAGGGCCTTGTAACAAATTTTGCTTTCTATGCCGTATTTTCAGCCATCCTTTCCACGGCGTTGGCCCGGATTATGTTTGCTGCGTCCGGCATGATGCTGGCTGATACCGCCCTGGGCCGCATCCAGCCGGTAATGGACGCTCCTACCTTGCCAGCGCCGGATAAACCTCAGACTCCCAAAGACAACCGAGTAGTGTTTCGGGACGTGAGCTTTACCTATGACGGGGCGCAGACCCCTGCCTTGTCCCATCTTTCCTTTACCGCCGAACCGGGGGAGACGGTGGCTCTAGTGGGCCCTTCGGGCGGCGGCAAGACCACAGCGGCCAGCCTGATCCCCCGGTTTTGGGATGTGGACGAAGGTACTGTGGAAGTCGGCGGGGTGGATGTGCGCCAGATCGATCCGCATGTGTTGATGGATCAGGTTGCTTTTGTATTTCAGAATAACCGACTGTTCAAGGCCAGTATTTTAGAAAATGTCCGTGCAGCCCGCCCCAATGCCAGCCGAGAGCAGGTTCTTGCTGCCTTGGAAGCCGCGCAATGCAGCGACATTTTGGAAAAGCTGCCCCAGGGACTGGACACCGTGATCGGCACAGAGGGAACCTATCTCTCTGGCGGCGAAGCACAGCGAGTCGCCCTTGCCCGGGCTATTTTGAAGGATGCTCCCATTGTGGTACTGGATGAGGCTACTGCTTTTGCTGATCCGGAAAATGAGGCTTTGATCCAGAAAGCCTTTGCCCGGCTGACGAAAGGCCGCACTGTCATCATGATCGCCCACCGACTCTCTACGGTAGTGGGAGCGGACAAAATCTTGGTATTGGACAACGGTCAGCTGATAGAGCAGGGCACTCACAAAGAATTGATCGTGGCGGGTGGGTTGTACACCCAAATGTGGACGGATTACAACCAGGCAATCCGATGGAAAATGGAGAGTGGCAAGGAGGAAAGGTAATGTTTGGAACAAAGTTTCAGCGGAAGTACGCCCTGACCGACCAGGGGGTAGAGAACGTCAAAAAGGGCGTCTTCTGGACGGTGATTGTCAATCTGGTGGTGATGGGTGGCGTCGGTATCCTGCATTTTGTGATGTCCAGACTAATGGCGACTCTGACTGAAGGTACTCCTCTGCCCGGTGCTCTCCAGGTGCTGGCGGGTCTTGCAGTGTTTGCTCTTCTGTCGTTTTTGACCCATCTCCAGCAATACAAAACCACCTACGGCCTTGTGTACGGCGAAGTGAAGGCCTCTCGCCTGCGTTTGGCGGAACAATTGCGAAAACTGCCCCTTGGTTTTTTTGGAAAACATGATCTGGCTGACTTAACAGAAACTCTAATGGGAGACGTCAACCGTATGGAACATGTTTGGAGCCATGTGTTGGGCTACCTGTATGGTTCCTATATCTCTACGGCTGTGATCACGGCCTGCCTGTTCTGGTACGACTGGCGGTTGGCCATTGCTTGTCTTTGGGGAGTACCAGTGGCTTTTGGCCTCCTGTTTGGGAGCAGAAAGATGGCAGAGCACCAGGCCGGGCAGACCAAGGAGGCCGCTGTTCGGGTCTCGGACGGGATGCAGGAAGCCCTGGAAAATGTTCGAGAAATTCGGGCTGCCAATCAGGAAGAGCAGTATCTTGTCGGATTGTATCAAAAGATCAACGACCATGAGCGGGTCATGATTCACGGCGAGCTGGTCACTGGTTTGTTCGTCAATGGGGCTAGTGTTATTATGCGGCTGGGAGTAGCGACCACAATCCTCGTGGGGGCCCAATTGATTCTGGCTGGGCAGATAGACTTTATGCTGCTATTTTTGTTCCTGATGGTCATCACCCGAATCTATGCGCCTTTTGACCAGAGTCTGGCACTAATCGCCGAGCTGTTTGTTTCTCAGGTTTCGGCAGATCGGATGAATAGACTATTTGATACCCCGATTGCAGAAGGAACAGAGAAGTTCTGTCCCAAAGGGCATGATATTGTGTTCGACCATGTGGGCTTTGCTTATGATGAAAAGGTTGTCCTGAGTGATATCACCTTTACCGCAAAGGAGGGCGAGATCACTGCGCTAGTAGGGCCTTCCGGCTCTGGCAAAAGCACCTGTGCCCGGCTTGCAGCACGGTTGTGGGATGTTACCAGAGGGACGATCAAAGTGGGGGAGATAGATATTTCTACGGTGGACCCGGAGGCATTATTAACCGATTATTCCATGGTCTTTCAGGATGTAGTGTTGTTTGACGATACAGTGATGGAAAATATCCGACTGGGTAAACGAGGAGCTTCGGATGCAGAGGTGATGGCAGCGGCTAAAGCTGCCAACTGCGAGGAGTTTATCAAAAAGCTGCCGCAAGGGTACCATACATCCATCGGCGAAAATGGAACTAAACTTTCGGGCGGCGAGCGCCAGCGGATCTCAATTGCCCGCGCACTACTGAAAAATGCTCCTATTGTGTTGCTGGACGAGGCCACTGCCTCTCTAGATGTGGAAAATGAAACTAAAGTACAAGACGCCCTCTCCCGGCTTTTGGCGGGCAAAACAGTGTTAGTCATCGCTCACCGGATGCGCACAGTGGCCGGCGCGGATCACATTGTGGTGCTAAAAGAAGGGCGGGTGGCCCAGCAGGGTACCCCGCAGGAGTTGATGGCGCAAGGCGGTCTTTACCGGCGGATGGTAGAGCTTCAGAGCGAGAGCGCTCAATGGAATCTAAAGCAGGCATAAATCGGCTGCCGTCAAAACTTAAAAAATAACATTTTTTGAATTCATATGGAAAAAATAGAGATCGTGGTCCGATTTACAAAGGATAACGGAAAATTACACGAACAAACTATTTTTGAATGGTCTGAAAAATCTTATGTAGACCAGAAGATATTGTATTTTCCAGGTTTAGAAATTCATTTAGCTAGTCACCTTGTGTTCAAAAATGGATCAGAAATTTATATGAGCCGTTATGAATAGGGTGTTTTAAGCCTTTTGGCACGGCATCCTGGCAAACTGTTTACAAAAGAGCAAATTTTTGAAGCAGTTTGGCACAAGGACAGCGACAGCCATCTGCGAGCTGTATCCAGTACAATTGGACGAATTCGACAGAAAATTGAGGATGACAAAGATCATCCGCAATACATTAGAACCGTTTCAAATCGTGGTTACCAGTTCATGCCGAGACCTGAAGATAATACACATTCTATAAGAAATCCATAATAAGGAAAGCCATCTCAACGAATTTAGGCCCTAGATTCGTTGGGATGGCTTTTGTTGTATTTTGACAGCTGTATTTTGACAAATGAATAAAATGAAAAAAGACGTCATATCCTTGCAATATGAATATGGAACACTTTACAATAGAGAAAAATCATTATAAGGAGATTGGCCTATGCAAACATTTAATGATGTTTTAAAACGTTTTTGAGTTTTTTTAGAAGAGTCCTCTTATTTGGAAGTGGTTCCTTGCCGCTGGGGATATGTAAGACTATTCAACGAAGGTGAGCCTATTAATTTTAGTGCGGTTCTCTGCCAGAAGCCAGAAGAACTTTATCAGGTGTTGGCCAATGATTTGGAGACAGAACTGGATGTAAGAAGAATGGATAACTGAAATTGGTATTGAAATGGTTTGATTTTAGCTTGGCTTTGGCATAGAAGCTTGGCAATCTATGATATACTGTACAGCAAGGAAAAGAATATTATGATAATTTGATTTTGGAAAGAGATTTGTCAAGGGGGATTTCTCCATATACAAACGAAATAGATACTCCGTACTTTTATGACATCCTTTATTACAATTAAAAAAGCAATATTTCCCTTCGGTTTTCACACATGAGGGAAATATTGCTTTCGATTTATTATCTTGAGAAAATTTCTAAATACTTCGCTATCCGGGCTGTATCGGCACTTTCCGTTTACAGACACAGCTCATGCAATGTGGCACCAACATCCCTATTGATGCAGACAGCCCTCGCTTGAATTTCCTTGGGGCAGCAGGATTCAGACAGATTGATGCAGATATAAAATGCGTTGGCGTTCTGATAGGTCATCTTCCAGAACGGGTACTTGATGATGACCGGCGTATTGCCGCCCACACCTAATTCCAGATAGACCACCTTTGCGTTTCCATGCCGACGAAGGAAATCCTCGTAGCGGGAATAAGCGGCATACCAGCCCTCGTCCTGGACGAAGGTGTTGTCGCACCGCAGATTCATGGTCATGGGCCTGCCGCAAACCGGGCAATGCGGGACAAGTTCTGTGGGGACACGCATATCCCGCTGCTCTGCCACCATGCGCCGGACAGTTTCCTCGTTGTCCCAAGTCTTTTGACAGCATGGCTCCGAGCATTGCCACAGGCCGTAGTCTCCCTGGGTATAGAACAGCCGCTCCTTATCAAAGCCGGCCAGCTGGAATTGATGGTCCACATTGGTGGTAAGGACAAAGTAATCTTTATCATGGACCAGCTTCAGCAGTTCATCATAAACGGGCTTAGGGGCTTTCTCGTATCGGTTTATCATAATATGGCGGCTCCACCATGCCCAATGTTCTTCCAGAGTTTCAAACGGGTAAAAACCCCCGGAGTACATATCCTGGATTTTGTATTTCTGAATAAAGTCTCCGAAATGTTCCTGGAACCGGGGGCCGGAATAGGTCAGTCCCGCAGAGGTTGACAGGCCGGAGCCTGCCCCGATCACAACGGCATCCGCCTCGTGCAGCGCCTGCCTTACCTGCTCGATCTGCTCAGAGTAGGTCATCATAGATTTTTGCGTCAATATCCTTGAAAACATTGAAAATCACCTTTCTCACCGTCGTTGGTGCTTGCAGGAACTCTTTGACCGTCTGAACAGCGATCCGGGCGGCTTCTTGATTGGGAAAGTGAAACTCGCCGGTAGAGATACAGCAAAATGCCACACTTTGCAGCTTATGTTCCGAGGCAAGTTTCAAACAGGAGCGGTAGCAGGAGGCCAGCAGCTCCCGGTCCTGCGGGGTAACGCGCCCGTGGATAATGGGACCTACCGTATGCAGCACATACCGAGCGGGCAGATTGTAGCCCCCGGTCAGCTTTGCCTGCCCGGGGGGTTCCGGGTGGCCCTGCTGCTCCATGAGTCGACTGCACTCGTCCCGGAGCTGAAGCCCTGCCGCCGAGTGGATGGCGTTGTCGATGCAGCCGTGGCAGGGAACGAAACAGCCCAGCAGCCGGTCATTGTCTGCGTCCACGATGGCGTCGGCTTTCAGCCTGGTGATGTCCCCCTGCCAAACAGCGATACCGGGATGACCGGGACGATCCTGGAGCGCGTCGGCCTCCACCACGCCCTTTTCCTCTCGTTCCGCCGAGAGCAAAGCGTCCTGCACCGCAAGGAACGACGGGTCCAGAGGCATCGGCGGGCGCACATTCATCAGACTGCGGAGCAATCTCCGCTGGGACAGTTCATCCTGGGGGAAGGCCCTCGCTTGTTCCTGGTAGGCAGGCATCTCTTTGAGAAGCACCTGAATTAAATATTGAATTTGTTGGATACGGTTCATAAAGGGTCCTCCCTCAGAAATGCTGTTATTTTTTGGCTTAGCTTGCTGCCCCGATCCGTTCCACAGCACCTGCCGGACAGATGGAAAGGCAGTTTCCACAATGCAAGCAGTGGGCGGTGTCAATGCTTCGTGGGATCGTATTGCTGATACAATTCACCGGGCAGACGCTTCGGCAGCCCTGGCAGCCGATACATTTTTCAGGAATAATGCGATAGCCGCTTTCCTGAATACGCTCACCACCAAAAGAAAAGCTCTGTCGATAGGGCGGAAGCTGGGCAAGGTCGAAATATTCTCCCTGGCCTTTGTAGAGCTGAAACACTTCCAGAGCCTCCCGGCTTTTTTCGGTGGGATAGATTTTTGCCATATAGGGGTTCTTTTCAAAGATTTCTGCCAGCCGCTTTTCTCCGATATTCCGTACCGCCCCTCTCACGGAGATTGCCGTGGTGGACAGGGTATCACCGCCTTTCATTCCCGAAAGAGAGACAAAGGGCTTTCTCATCAGGCGATGGTAAAAAGATTTTCCCTTTGCGGTCAGGAAATAAAGGCCGTCATCATCCGCCAACATCAGGTCGATCACACAGGTCTGAGGCAGGCCGTGTTCGTCCAAAGTGGCAAACACCACAGAATGGATGTCTGACTGGAGAATGTTCAAAATCTCTTGCGTTGTCATAGCTTACCTCCCCTTGTTTGTCCCCCGGAGAACCGGCGTCAGTTTCGGATATACCACCAATGTCACCAAAGCGATCCCAAGCCCTTTGAGCAGATTGAACGGAATCGCATTCCATAAGACTACATCCAGCTTGGTATGAATGAAGGGGATAAATTCAGCGAAAGATGCAATCAGCGCATCCAGCGGCATAAAGGTTTCAAACAGCGGCAGCAGAATAAAATAGTTTGTCACAGCCGCCATGATTGCCATGCCGATGGCCCCCGTCAGACAGGCCAGCCAAGCCGGACGATGATTTTCATAATAGATCATGCCTGCAAGATAGACCATAGCGCCGACCAGCAGGAAATTGGCCAGCTCGCCTACACCGCCGGTACTGGAGCTGAGCAATCCCAGCAGGTTCTTTACCAGCTCCACCAACACACCAGCCCAAGGCCCCATCGTCATTGCGCCGACCAGCGCCGGAAAGTCTGACAGGTCCATCCTGGCAAACGAAGGAGAAAGCGGTACAGGGAACTCAAAAAAAGATAAAACAAAGGATACTGCCGCCAGCAGCGAAATCATTGTCATGGTACGGGTGCTGCGCAGGGAGGCGGCTCGCCTGCTTGTAACAGCAGCTACGGGAATAGACTGATTGTTCATAACTCTCCTTATGAGATGGGCTTTAGATTAAGGCCGCCCCACATGATTGCAGGGCGGCCTTGGCCTATCTTCTATCATCCAGACTGTAACTGTCGGTGCCGGAATCACACCGGCTCATGCTATTCAGCTCGCGGACTCTACCGCCGGTGGGGACTTTCACCCCGCCCCGAAGATCGGTATGGATTTTTCAGGATTACAGGTCGTACACCTGGGGAGGATTGCCGGAGAAGTCGGCAATCACGGCATGGGCGTCGGCCAGATAGAACACCTCAAAGATCGGGTTGTCGGCGGTCTGGTACTGGCCCTTGACGATGGGGTTCTGGATGCACATCTCCTTGACCGGCATATTGTTCTCAAAGACCGCCTTGCCGTTCAGACGAATCCAGGCATACGCAGGGCTGGACACGGAAACCTCCACATAGGGGTTGGCCTGCATATCCTGATAGACATCCTTCTGGTTGTTGGTGCAGAACCACAGCTTGCCGTCTTTCTCACCGGCGAACATGAAGGGGCGGCACTTGGCTTTCCCGTCCCGGCCCACGGTGGCGAGGTACTGCACAGGGTTTTCATTCAGGAATTTCACGACTTCGTTCATAATAGATAACCTCCAAACTGTTGTTGAGAAAGTGTTTGCTTTCTGTTTCTGATTTAATTGTAACAGCGTTCTTTAGCTGCGTGAAGTACGCACAATATTGTGGTATAGTTACCTGCTGGTAACAATGCTCAATCAGAACTTACCGTTGTCGTTCTGCCAGGTGGACTGATCGGCAATGGTCTCCATGACATCCCAATGCTCGGCAATCTTGCCGTCCTCCACACGCCACAGGTCGTAGTAGCTGGTGGGAGCGCCGCCGTAGGTTCCCTCGCTGACCGCCAGGACAAAGTTGCCCTGCGCCAGAATCAGATGGGTTTCATCATAGATCATCTGGATGCCCTGCTCGGCCAGAGCAGTAAGTGCGGCATTCAGGCCGGAAACGCCATCCGCAATCGCGGTGTTGTGCTGGATGTAGGTGTCACCGTCAAAGTAATCGGCGGTCTTGTCGGGATTGTTGCCCTGCATCACATCGTAGAGGAAGTTCTTCACCAGTTCCCGGTTTTCCTCAGTCTTGTCCAGATCGGTCACTTCCATTGTACCGTCGATCTGGGTGTGGCCGGAGGGGTTCGGCTCCGCAGCAAGGGCGGCCAGGTTGTCCCAATGCTCGGCAATCTCGCCATCTTCATCAAAGCGAAAGATGTCAAAGGCCACCTGCTCGCCAGCACCGGCGAAGTTATAGACGGTCTGGAGGAACACATAGTCCCCGTCCTCAAAGGAACGGATGTTTTCCACGGTGGTCTTTACATCGGCAGACGCCAGGTATTCCACGGAGCTGATAAAGGCATCCTCCCCCGTGCCATAGGCCAGATTGTGCTGGATGTAGTTCTCGTCCAGCAGCTCACGGGCAGTCTCCGTATCGCCGGAAGCGAAGGTGCCGATCAGGGCCAGGGCCTTTTCGGTGTTGGTCTGTTCCTCCTGGGTGTTGCTTTCCACCTGGCTGCTGGGCGTGCTGCTTTCGGGAGCAGAACCGGGGTCAGAGGTGGAAGCAGTGTTGCTGGAACATCCGGCCAGAACGGAAGCAATCAGTGTCAGCGCAAGGGCGCTGGAAATAAACTTTTTCATTGCGATAATCTCCTTTGGGGTATAGTTGTGTTTTACGGTGTGCCGAGGTTTAGGCCCGAACCACGGAGATGCGCTG
Organism: Faecalibacterium sp. An122; assembly: GCF_002160895.1. GTDB lineage: Bacteria > Bacillota > Clostridia > Oscillospirales > Ruminococcaceae > Faecalibacterium. The sequence goes on from NZ_NFLL01000043.1 coordinate 11,523, forward strand.
CTGATCGTGGTGGCCCTTCACAGCCTCGTCCACCATAGCGATGGCGTAGTCGGCGTAGCTGATGATGCTCTCGCCACGGCTGTTCAAGGTGAGTTCCTCACCGCCCAGCAGGTAGTTTCCGGTCCGCTCACCCTCTGCCTGGAAATCCCCGGCAGGGCTGATGTAGGTCCACCGGACATCCTTGCGCTGCCGCAGCTCGGTCAGCGCCTTGCCCATGTTGGAAGCCAGGGGCTTGAACACATCCGGGAAATCCGGGCCATCCATGACCTGAGCGGTATGCTCGGCATTGACATACAGGCTTCCGGCGCCGCCCACCACCAGCAGGCGGGTGTCCGTACCGCTGAGGATGTCACACAGGTGCTTGAGGGAAGTGCTGTGCAGAGGCAACGTGTCCTTGGTCCAGGCACCGAAGGCGTCGATGACCACATCAAAGCCCTTCAGGTCGGCGGCGGTCAGATCAAACAGGTCTTTGGTGATGACCTGGCTGGCCTCCGCCTTGTTCTCGCCGCGAACCACAGCAGTCACATCCAGCTTGCGGTCCAGAGCCTCCTTCACGATCAGTTTACCGGCTTTGCCATTGGCACAGATAACAGCGATTTTTATGTTTTTGTCCTCCTTGTCGCTCCTGTTTTCCTTGTTCGTATGGAACAGCTTTTCAAAGATGCTCATGGGGAATACCTCCTGATTCTTCTTGGGATCGGGGTGTTCCCCGTCCTTGCAAATTCATCATAGCGCAGGAGAAGCAGGTTGAAAAGTACGCACAATATTGTGCTATGGTCACCTTGCGGTAACAATTAGGCGGTTACCAAAAGGTGACTTTTTGATAAATTCAGGGTTTTTTAGCCTTTCCAATTCACAAAATATTTTATAAAAAATTCTTGACGCGCTTTAGAAACCAAGAGTAATATATAGACATAAGAGTAAAATAGAAACCAATGGAACAGGAGGCATCTGTATGGGAACTGCTACAAAAGAATTGCCAGCGTGTCCGGTGGAAACCACGCTGACATTGATTAGCGACAAATGGAAAGTTTTGATCTTGCGGGACTTGCTCCCTGGCACGAAACGCTTCGGTGAATTGAAAAAATCCATCGGCCATGTATCTCAAAAAGTTTTGACCGCTCAGCTGCGAGAGATGGAGGAAAACGGCCTTCTTACCCGTACCGTCTATGCGGAGGTTCCTCCGAGGGTGGAATATACGCTGACGGATTTGGGGTACAGTTTGAAGCCGATCTTGGACGCTTTGTGGAATTGGGGCGAGAACTACAAGGCGCAAAACAGTTGATAAAAGAGTGCCGCAGACCATCGCTAATGAATGGTTCTGCGGCACTCTTTTGATTATCGTTCCGGTCCTTTATTTTTCCTCTTGTTGAGATGCTGCTCCTTCTGCGTCTGGCGCACCATTCTCCGTACTGCCTGCCGCTCTATATCCTCATGCAGCATACGGGAAACTGTCTTTTTGCTGTCAAACATAAGAAGCGGGCTATACTTCTCACCGTAGACCTGCTGTGCCCGGTTCTCCGCTTCCTGTTCTTTGACGGGGCGGATTGTCTGTTTTGTTTCGTAGAGCTGCACCGGATCAACGCTCTGTGCCTGCTCCCGAAGCCCGGTATATTCAGTCAGGGCAGCATCCAACTCGGCAGAATATTTCTGTTCCTGTTCTTCCAACCGTTTCAAGCTCTGCTCCATGGCGGCAATGTCTTTAGGGTGTATCTGAAAACTCAAAAACGCCCAAAAAAGTGTTAAAAAGACAAGAAAAAGACATAAAAGGATTCTATCATAGGCAGTGCAAGGAAGTGATAGCATGACGATTCATCGTTA
>NZ_NFLL01000044.1 GCF_002160895.1 Faecalibacterium sp. An122
GCTCCACCCACCACATACACATTTTTTCCGGCATAGGCGGCGCCATCTCTGGCAGCATTCATGCCCATGCCCTTGCCGGCAAGCTCCTTCTCGCCGGGAATACCCAGTTTCCGCGGCGTGCCGCCGTTTGCCAAAATAATGCGCTTGGCCTCATAAATGCCCCTGTCCGTGGTCACAGACTTAACCTCTCCCGTCAGCGCCACATGCACAGCCTCGGCCTGAACGATCTCCACCCCGGCCTGGAGCGCCTGCTCTTTCATCCGTGCCGCAAATGTAGCTCCAGTTTCCTGCTTCTCAATGGCAGTATAGTGCGTAACAGTGGAAACTTTGCCAATGATGCCGCCCACCTGGGCTTTTTCCAGAATCAATGTACGCTTTCCACGACTAACTGCGTAAATGCCTGCGCTGATACCCGCAGGGCCTGCTCCGATGATGATGATATCGTACATAGTCATATGCTTCCTTTCCATGTTACCGTTAAGAACAAACCAACAGCACGAAACCATTCTATGATCTGTTTCCGCGGGCTCCACCGTGGGTACAAATCCGGCCATTCGCCGAACATTCTCCCGGAGAACATGCTGCGGTGCGCTCAGATCATTGATGTTTACACCTTGATTATAGCGCCAATCATTGATAAAATAAAATGCAGAATTGTTATACAGTTATAAATCCACGTAATAGGTGATATGTTATGCTGGATCCTCGATGGAATACCTTTCTTGTCTTGTGTGAGACCATGAATTATACCCGGGCTGCGGAACGGCTTTGCCTCACTCAGCCCGCAGTAACCCACCACATTCACTACCTGGAAGACCACTATGGCTGCCGGCTCTTTATCTATGAGGGCAAAATCCTGCGGCTGACAGAGGCGGGTCTGAAGCTGCTTGAGTATACCCGTTCCCTGGCCTACAACAGCCGCAAGGCAGAAGAAGCCATGAAATCCCCTTCTCCGGTCTCTCTGCGGGTGGGAGCCTCCAAAACCATTGGAGAGTTCGTGATTGCGCCGCAGGTGAAACGCTTTTTGCAGGAACATCCCGAGGCCAATTTCTCTCTAACGGTAGACAATACCCAGACGCTGCTGCGGTCTTTGGAGTCCGGCCGGCTGGATTTCGTGCTGTTGGAAGGTTTTTTCGATCGCAGCCGGTACGATGCGACTTTGTACCGAAAGGAACCCTTTTTCGGAGTATGTTCGCCAGATCATCATTTTGCAGGCAGAACGGTGGCTGTAGAGGAACTGGATGCAGAGCGCATTCTAATCCGAGAGCCCGGCTCGGGCACTCGAACCATTTTTGAAGACGCCTTGCGCCGCCACAACCGCACCCTGAATCGCTTTTCCAAAACAACAACCATCAGCGATTTTTCTACCATCAAATCTCTGGTTGCGGATGGTCTGGGGATCTCGTTTCTATACGAGGCAGCAGTATCCAAAGAATTGGATTCCGGGGTGCTGGCCCGGTTTGATCTGGCGGAAACGCCTATGAGCGGAGCCTTCTACTTTGTGTGCCTAAAAGAGAACCTGTTTGCCGCCGATTGGATTCACTGGATGGAATGAGCTCCTGCTTTGGGGTGCGGCCTTCTATGTTATTATCCTAACTTCAATCCGATTAACAATCTTTGGTCTGAGGCAAAGGCTTTTTGCACAACTTCAAGTCAGATGCCTGGGCGAATTACCGGATACTATTCAAAATACTTTTTGCTCTTTGGACGGCATCCGATTGCTCAGGGCAGTCTCGTTCTTGTAAAAATTTGCTTTAATTTTGAATACTACTAAATCATTCTTCTGATTTCTAAATCGATTACAAAAACGCGTCGCACAAATCGTGCGACGCGTTTTATGCCTATGGCATCAGCAGCTCCAGCAGCTGCCGGATATTCTTCTTTCCGAAGGAGATCTTCTCCCCACTGTTAACCACCAGGCAGGGCACGCTCATCACCTGATATCGCTCCCTCAAATCGGGAAAGTGATTCAAATCATATACTTGAGCGGAAATATCAGGATGAGCCGCAGCCAAACGCTGCGCCGCCGTCACCAGCTCCGGGCACATGGTACAGGAGAGGGACACCAGCACCTGAAGTTCCACCGGTTTCCGGATGGCCCGGATGGCCGCCTCAGTCTCCTCATCCAGAGCCTGGCCCGGTCCAGCCGCATTGTAGAGCCCCAGGACAAAGGAAGTAAACTCATGGCCGCCGGGCACGCCATGAAAGGCCAAGCCTGTCCAGCTGCCGTCGGAGCGGCAGATCTGGACACAGGGAAGATGCTCGACCTTGGACGGATCGCCCTGCTCCACCGACAGCTTGTCGCTCTGGGCAGCCAGCTCCTGCATATAGTGCTCCAGCTCGGCGGAGACAGGTGTTTCGTCCAAGCAGAGCCGCAGAATCAGGGAGGAAACCATCCGATCGAATACCGTGTGGAGCTGGGAGAGCATCTCCCCAGTAAACAGACCGTCTTTCGTCTGTGCCTGGGCCTCCGGTTCCGGTGTCCGGCTCTTGGGAGCCTGGGGCCGCAAACCGGTTTTCTGCTGCATGGCAGCGCACAGCCGCTCCAACTCGGTGGCAGCCAGAGCGCCGTCGCCCACAGCAGTAACCACCTGGCGCAGAGGCTTGACACACACATCACCAGCGGCATACAGACCATCCAATGTGGTCTTCTGGCTGCGGTCGGTAAGGATATATCCCTGTCCGTCCAGTTCAGCCAGACCACGGACCAGTTCGGTGGCCGGCTCATACCCAGCAAACACGAACACACCGAAGGTTTCCCCGTCCGCCGCCTGATGCTCCGTCTCCTGCCCGGTCTTGGTGTTGCGCATCCGGATGCTGCGCAGCGCAGTATCTCCGGAAACCTCTTCCACCACTGTATTGGTGAGAATGGTGATCTTCTCATGGTTCCGGGCAGCGTCCGCCGTGGCCTGGGCGCAGCTGAAGTCATCTCCCCGGATGAGGATGGTCACATGCCGGGCGTACTTAGTGAGAAACACGCTCTCCTCCGCTGCGGCAAAGCCGCCGCCCACCACAAAGACATCTTTTCCGCTGAAAAACTCTCCGTCGCAGGTGGCGCAGTAGGCCACGCCCCGGCCCCGGAACTGCTCCTCACCCCGGAATCCCACCATGCGGGGATGGGCGCCGGTGGCCAGCAACACGCCGAAGCAACTCAGCGCCCCACGGCTGGTGCGTACGGTTTTCACATCGCCCTCCAGTTCCAGGCCGGTGACCTCTGCCAGCAGGAATTCCGCGCCGAAGCCTTCCGCCTGTCTGCGCATGGTCTCGGTCAGTTCAGCACCGCTGGTGCGCTCCACGCCGGGGTAGTTGACCACCTCCGAGGTAATGGTGATCTGTCCGCCGAAGCGTTCCTGTTCCACCACCACCACACGATAACGGGCACGGGCCAGGTAGAGGGCGGCAGTCAGTCCCGCCGGGCCTCCGCCGATGACCACCACATCATAGAGACGTTCCATCTGTTCCATAGCTTACAGCTGCCCCACCAGATCCAGGCTGGGCTTCAGGGTCTCGGCGCCGGGCTGCCACTTGGCGGGGCAAACCTCGTCCCCATGCTCCGCCACAAACTGGCAGGCCTGAACCTTCCGCAGCAGCTCGTCGGCATTACGGCCCACGTTGCCGGCGTTGACCTCGTAGGCTACAATCTTCCCCTCCGGGTTCACGATAAAGCTGCCACGCTCCGCCAAACCATCGGCTTCGATGTAGACCTCAAAATCCTTGGATAGGCAATGGGTAGGATCAGCCAGCATGGGATACCGGATCTTCTGAATACGCTCAGAGGCGTCATGCCAAGCTTTGTGGACAAAGTGGGTGTCGCAAGAGACTGCATAAATCTCGCAGCCCACCGCCTGGAATTTCTCGTAGAGGTTGGCCAGATCCTCCAGCTCTGTGGGGCAGACAAAGGTAAAGTCGGCAGGGTAGAAGAAAAATACGCCCCACTTGCCCAGAACATCCGATTTGCTAACGGCACGGAAGGTGTTGTTCTGATAGCACTGAACGGTAAAATCAGCAATTTCTTTCTGAATCAGGGACATAAGGCTTGCCTCCATTTATTATTTTGTTCGTTAGTTATAACTAACCTTGTGATGATTATACAGGACTCACAACCTGTCGTCAAGAGAAATTTTTGTAGTTGCCTATGGATCCCCCTGCCCTTTTTATTCTTACAACTTCAGATGGATCATTTTTACCATCCGCAAACGGTCTGAAACCAACATACTGATCCTTGTGGAAAATTGTAGGCCGTTTCTGGGGGCATGGCGATAGTAGGCTTCCTCAGCAAGAAGCTTGACCCCGCCGCCGATTTTTTCAGCCAGCTCCACCGCTGAATTCACATAGAAGAACATCTCAGCATCCGCATGCCCCATCTGCTTCATATACTTCTTCCTCATCATGGTCATGCCGCTTTTGCTCACCGTGTCAAAAACAATCTCTATATCTCCAAACTGGCAGAGCATTCGGAACATTCCCAGGACTTTAGTATCTTGGAAATAGTGAAATAGACCGCCCGCAATGATCAAGAGGGGGGCATCTGGCACATCGGCTCGGACTCTCCTGATCCAATTCTCAGCAAAGGCATCACCAACAAGATGGACTTCTCTTTCTGCCTTTGGCAGCAGTTTTCGACGATATTCCATCACTTGTGGCAGATCCACAGCATACCAGAGTGTTCGTCCATTATCGCAACGATTATAGGTTGTTTCCAAACCGCATCCAATTTGGACAATCACACCATTTGGTTTGCGCGCCAGAAACGCCTGGATGAACCGATCCATATTGGCAGATCGAACAGCAGAGGCGAGCAAGGTATACTGGCTCTGACGCTCCTGTTGCAGCACATTGGACGGTAGCTTTTCCTTCAGCTCAAGAGCCTTTTTATCATATAAGATTTGCGGGCAATGTTCACTGGCGTAGAGCCTGCCCAACATGGGGATAAATAGCGTATCTTCCACAACACCTAATTTGGGCATAGCGACTCCTCCTTCTTTTTAGGGATTCTTCCTGACAGCATATATAATGCAGCACAAGAAAATTCCATGGACAGAATTAAAAACTTCCGGTTTGAATCTTTCGTTGGGGTGTTAATCAGAGCGAGCTTTGATAAATTCGGTCACCAAGTCTATATAGTCCTCTAACCGCACCATCAGAGCCAAATGTCCACCGGTCAGCCTTTCAACTACTGTGGGGTTGGGCATCAGGTTAATTAGGTCATACTTACAGGCAGGGGTGAATGTTGTATCGTCTCTTGACAGAATCAACAGCACCCTACCTTCCCATGTAGCGAAATCATCCCGGGTCAAATCAAGGTAGTGCTTCGCGTCTATCAGAAAGTCGATCATATGTGCCTCATAAGGTTTAGTGAGCAGCTCCAGCATGGAATCGCACATTTCCTTTATTCCTGCCTTTTCCTCTGGCGTAAAGTCTTCCGTTGTGTTTTTCAGCACCATCCACTTCATAATCTGTTTAATGACGGAAAAAGGCAGGATAGACAGCCACTTTCTGAACTTCTGTTGGCCCTCAAGTATTCTCATCAGGTCCCGATATCCGGCCTCGCTCATGCTGCCGGATAGTGAACAGGTATTCGAGAGAACCAAACCCTCTACTACATCCGGGTGACGCTGAGCAATAATTTGAGCTACAACGCCGCCCAAGGACTGTCCCACCAACCAAACTTTTTCCCTCAGACTGTGTAGCAGTTCCACTACAGCATCAGCAAACTCGCCATTGTCCGCAAAGGGAATTTGATAATCAAAGGTCAAAACCGAAAAGTCTCTGGAAAATCGGTCAAAGTGCCGGTAAAACAGATCCGATAAGCCAATACCGCCAGTAAGCAGCACCAGAGTTGCTCTGGCTTCAGGATTTTTATAGTAACGATAGAGAAATGTTTTTCCACTACTGACTATAAAAGCATCCTCAGGATAAACCTGGCGAAATTCTGCAAGTGTCATAAAAATACTCCTTTCAGATCCGGACGAACAGAGATCCGAAATAGTTTGATTTCATTTAGAATAGTAAAAACGTTTGCTTACCCCCTATCTGTGGCAAGTATTTTAAATCCATTTTCTCCCCCTTTGCCGATGTTCATTTAAGCTCCCAGCGCCACAGTTGGTGTTAATTTCCCAGACAGCTTTTGATTTTCTCAACCACTAATCCTCCGCGATGCAGATGCGGTATTAACCGTTCTAACCCCAGCAGGAATACCATGCCGAGCCAGAACTCAACAACTGCAGGTACAAAAGACCATCTTTCCATGTCAGATGTTTGTTCCATTGCAGGCAGCAGACTCCAGATGGAAGCCTCTGCTATCACCTCGCAAAGCCGATAAGTACACGCTATACCAGCCCACTTTAAATTATCTTTTATAAAAAAGCGCAGAACGCACCCAATGTCGTCCCCGCAAAAGGAATCAGCAGTCCTTGCCATAGTTCAATCAGCATAACCTACTCCAATCTAATCGTAAATGTATTCTGCAAAGTCTATCCGGACGATCTGTAGGTGCATGAGTTCATCGGCCATCTTTGCCAGCAGTCGGTGGATAGGCCGAACCGCTGGAGCATGAAGCGATTGATAGCCCAGCATATAGCCCCGACTGGAAACCAAAAAAAGCTGCGACCAAGGTTCCAACTCCTGTTTGGCGTTCTTTACGGAAAAATAGGCGCCCACATCTCGAATACCCGCCTGCTTCACCCAAGTTTTCAGCATCAGTCGAACTGCTGCCTGTCCGGCTGCATCAAAAACAAGTCGCCCTCCAGGGAATCGTTTTGCGATATCTATGGTCAAAGATTTAACTGCTTCTGTTGTAAAATAGTAAAAAACTCCGGAGGCAAATAGTACTGCCCCCTCCGCAGGGTCGGTGCAGACGGCTTCCATCCAGCTCGGATTTTTCAAATCAAAGGCCAGGTTTTTTTCTCTTTCTCCGGCAGGAAGCAGGCGATCCCGAATCTCAATGACTTCCGGCAGATCGATGTTCCAGATGCTGCAATGGCCATTGTCACAGATTCGCCCGGTATTGTCCAAACCGCATCCCAGATTGATGACTGCAGCTTTGGGATGGACTTTAAGATAGTTTCGCACCTCCCAGGCGAGGTCATTCTGGCGCATAGCAACCTCCAGAGCACCGAAGGTATGCATCAGGCTGTTTGAGTGCCGTTCCAACCGTGAAAAGTCATACTCTACTTCCTCTATCAGCATTGCCGCCGTTGTATCCTGATAAAGTTCGGGAAATCGTTGCGAGCAGAGCCGTCGGCCATACAGCGGGATAATGAGCGTTTCCTGAACAGAATTCTTCTCAATTTTGTATTTTTCCATACTCCCTCCTTAAAAATTGTGGTACTCTATATACGATTATAGTTAGTACTAGTTAACCGGTCAAGTCTTTTTCAATTCATTTTCACCCTGAATAACAGCCCTCCAAGACAACATAGTAAACATCCATAGCTCTCCATCTCTCCTGCTGTGTTAGAGATGCCTTAAAGAAACAAGCTCCTCAGATGTTTTCCTCTTGACAATTTCTAATTCCAACTATATAATAATCGCATCGGTTAGTTATGCGTAACTAACCGATGCGATTAGATAGCAATCGGCAGATGCTTTTCTGCGCTGTGATTAGCCGTAGTAGCGAGGGAAAACCGTCGAGGATTCATCACAGCTTGATGGTTCAAACTCTAAAAACAAAAAAAGAAAGGTTGTTATGTTCTATGCGTAAAGTTGCAGTTGTTTACTGGAGCAGCACTGGCAATACCGAAGCTATGGCTTCGGCCGTTGCTGAGGGTGCCAAAGAGAAGGGTGCAGAAGTATCCCTAGTTACGGCCGCCGCATTTTCTCCAGAACAGGTAAACGAATATAATGCTATCGCATTTGGCTGCCCCGCTATGGGAGCAGAGCAGCTGGAAGAGTGCGAGTTCGAGCCCATGTTCAGTGCCTGCGAAGGAAGACTGAGCGGAAAGAACATCGCCTTGTTCGGCTCTTACGGTTGGGGCGATGGTGAATGGATGCGCAGCTGGGAGAGCCGCTGTCAGGATGACGGAGCCAATCTCATTTGCGATAGCGTAATTTGCAACGAATCTCCGGATGACGATATCCTGTCGGCCTGCCGCGCATTGGGCGCATCTCTGACATAAACATCCCAAATACACTGGTAAGAGTGTTTTCCTCCCCTATTTCAAGCACTCTTCAAAAAGCGAACCGGTTGAATTCCCCCCATTTTCCGCCGGTTCGCTTTATGTTGTATTGATTCTCGTTAGAACAGTTTTTAAAACACATCTTGTTTGTTCTGTCCTATTTATCCTATGGGAGAGCAGATATGTTGTACGAGTACTTATCCAATCAAAAACATATTTCATGGAATTCCAGTCTGCCCGGCGTAAAAATTTGCCAGTTTCATCTACAAGGTTGTTCCCAAGACAAGCGCTTGAAGCTCTCGGTTTTATCCAACACACATCATTTTGAAGCGTTCTTTTGCTCAGGCGGGCAACTGATTGTCGAATCCACAAGCACCTGTCCCGTTATACTTCAAGCACAGGGAATATTCCTTCTTTCTGATGAATCCAAACTGTGCTCTATTCAGATTAGTCCGGATCTGCAAGGCGTTCTAATAGCCGTGAACCCCAGTGCTGCTCAATCCAGTCTGTCCTCCATCTGCCAGATCTTGGGGCTGAAACTGGACATCCATGCAATACGCCAAAAAATAACAAACCAAAATGGTTATACCATTCTCACAGATATTCCCTGGGCTAAAGCGTTATTTGAGGATCTGAGACGTTTGCCACCGGATCATCGTGAGGGATACTGTGTGTTTAAAACGGTAGAGTTACTGTATTTATTTTGTGCCAACACTTCCACTGCCGGAGTTCTTTCTGAAACATCATCCAACGCCTATCCATCCCTCTCAATTTCTCAAGTAAGAGCTTATCTGGAAAGCCATTTGGAAGAAAAACATACTATTCCTTCTCTATGTCACCGTTTCTCCCTCTCCCCCACTTCTTTGAAAACTGGATTTCGCCGTATGTATGGGCAGCCTCTCCACCGCTGGCTGACACAGCAGCGGATTCATCGTGCGTGCGAACTTTTGCGTCAGTCAAATTTGCCCATCCTTACAGTCGCGCAAGCTGTAGGATACGACAGCGCCAGTCAGTTCAGCGTTGTATTCAAAAGATACTGCGGTATGACACCGGGCCAGTTCAAAAAAATGTCCGATTCCGGCGATCCGAGTCTTTTTTAATAAAGACAATTGCAACATCTGTCTGTATAATGATTAAAATACAGCCTGAAACTTGAGATGGGAGGCATTGCAGTGAAACAGCATCGATTTTGGGCTTGGGGTGCGCTCCTCTGTATGATCATGGTTATGATTACAGGTTACAAACGCAAATAAAGGAGGACGTATATTGCGATGAACATTTACACAAAGTTGGCTTGTTTTGTAGGCGGGGCCCTTTTCGGATCTTTTGGCGTGAAGCTGTTGTCCAGCAAGGACGCCAAAAAGGCGTATGTACATGTGACAGCTGCCGGGCTCCGAATGAAGGATTCCGTGATGGAAACCGTTACTACCGTTCAGGAAAATGCCGCAGATATTCTGGCCTCGGCCAAAGATATGAACGAGGCCAGAGCAGCCTTGGAAGCAGAAGAGACTACTGCCGCCAGCCTTGAAAGCGACGAAACCTGATATATCCTGAGAGGGAGCTGCATGGGCGGCTCCCCTTTTTTGTAAAGGAGAACCGAATGAACGCAACCATATTGCATGAAAGCCGTGGCCGTATCCGGCTAAAACTGAGGCAAAAACGGATGACACTCGCACAGGCGGATCTTCTGGAGGCCTGGCTTCAGGCAAAGCCATGGACCCGGCAAGTCTCTGTCCATGAACGTACCTGCTGTGTAATTCTTTATTACAGTGGCTCCCGGCAAACCGTCCTGGACGAACTCCGCCGTTTTTCCTGGTCGGACGCCAAGTTGTCACCCACACTTTCTGCACACAGTACCCGGGCATTAAATCGGGAGTTTGAAGAAAAGCTGGTGAGCAAAGTCTTGTGCAAAGCCGCATCCGCCTTGTTTCTCCCGCCGCCTGTACGAATTGTCCGGGTCTTGTGGCATATGATCCCTTTTGTAAAGCGCGGACTACTCTGCATCCTCCATCGAACAATAAAGGTCGATCTTCTGGATGCTTTTTCCATCTCCATTTCCGTGTGCCGCAGGGACTTCGGGACAGCAGGAATGGTCATGTTTCTTCTGGAAATAGGCGAACTGCTGGAGGAGTGGACCCGAAAAAAATCGGTGGAAGACCTTGCACGGTGTATGTCTCTGAATGTTGATCGAGTGTGGGTACGAACTCCACAGGGTGAAATTCTGGTTCCGATCTCTCAAGTTCAGCCGGGAGATGCTGTGATTGTTCGTGCAGGGGGAATCATTCCAGCAGACGGATCGATACTGGAAGGTGAATGCACGGTCAACCAGTCCTCCCTCACCGGCGAATCAATCCCTGTACCAAAACATCCTGGAAGCATGGTCTATGCAGGAACTGTACTGGAAGAAGGCGAGTGCGTTCTGGAAGTAAAACAATCCTCCGGACAAAGCCGTTACGACCAGATCGTCCACATGATTGAACAGTCGGAGCAACTAAAATCCTCTGTTGAAAGCAAAGCAGCCAACCTTGCCGACAAACTCGTTCCCTATACATTTGCCGGCAGTATTCTTAATTTTATTCTCAGTCGGAATATTACTCGGGCGCTATCCGTGCTGATGGTGGATTTTTCCTGTGCTTTAAAATTAGCCATGCCGCTGGCGGTAATTTCCGCCATGCGCGAAGCTGGAAAATCCCATATCACCATAAAAGGCGGGAAATTTCTGGAAGCAGTGGCTGCTGCGGACACAATCGTTTTTGATAAGACGGGCACCTTGACCCACGCATGTCCAAAAGTCGTTCAGGTGATACCCTTTGGCGGGAAAACAGAGACCGAGATGCTGCGCCTGGCCGCTTGTCTGGAGGAGCATTTTCCCCATTCTATGGCCAATGCCGTTGTGGAAGAGGCAAAGATCCGCGGCTTGATTCATGAAGAATATCATTCCAAGGTGGAGTATCTAGTAGCACATGGGATTGCCAGTACTGTAAATGGTGAACGTGTCCTCATCGGTAGTGCCCATTTTATATTTGAAGATGAACATTGTGTGATTCCAGCTGGAGAGGCCGAACGTTTCGAAAATCTTCCTCCGGAGTATTCCCATCTATACCTGTCGATCGGCGGGCAGTTAGCTGCAGTAATCTGTATTTCTGATCCCTTGCGGGAAGAAGCCAAAAGCGTTCTTGCTGCGCTCCGCACACTGGGCATTACTAATCTTATTATGCTTACAGGAGACAGCCATCGAGCGGCTTCTACGATTGCTGCTCAGGTTGGAGTGGATGAATTCCGCTCCGAGGTGCTCCCTGCTGACAAAGCCGATTTTATCGCACATCTCCGGAAATCTGGCCATACGGTATTGATGGTTGGAGACGGTATCAACGATTCCCCTGCTCTATCGGAAGCAGATGCCGGCATCGCTATTAGCGATGGTGCAGCCATAGCCCGGGAAATCGCGGATATTACCATCGCCGCCGACAGTCTCTGGGAATTGGTGGAGTTGCGTCGAATTTCCTTGGAACTCATGACACGCATTCACTCCAACTATCGTTTTGTTATTGGTTTTAATGGCACCCTGATCGCTTTGGGTATGGCCGGCATAATCTCCCCCGCCACATCCGCGATGCTTCATAATCTTTCCACTTTGGCTGTCAGTCTGCGGAGTATGAGTTCATTGCCGAAAAATAAAAAACCAGTTGTTTTAATTCCTGGTAACACTAGCAAAAGTCTCTAATCCAGCCGTTTTCTTCTTAGATAATTCAACTTAAAAACTGCGCATTTCTACTCAGCCCTGGAGTTCTAAAACATTTCGGCATTCTGTTAGTTGTTGAGGTTCAGCTCACATATGGCGGGCTTCCGGATGAAAAATAGTTTCGGGGCCAGGGCGTGGTCTACTGTGCCAACTGTAACGGAAAACTTTTCACCAGGAAGGATGTCTTTGCAGTCTCCCGCCCCATATCATGACGAGTGTTCCTACAGCATTTGAAAAGCTGTAAGAGCACTCGTTTTTATTATTTTTATCCAGCGATTTCAGCCGGGATGCAGTTAATGAACACTCTCTTCTGGGTATTGAGACGGTCACATCAGGAATTGGCAGGAGTAACATTTTAGAAAGCGTGCTTTCTCCCACATGGTTATTTTTGATACGAAGCCTCTACTCCCACATACCGTTCATTTTTCCGCATTGTAAATCTCTACCTTCTCGACCAATCTGTTGAACATCCAGAGCGTAAGCTTGTATACTCAGGTATACTTTCACACCAAAGAGATGGATAAGTTCCTGTCTGCCATTGGCCAGAGCAAAAACCAAATCGCCAAGCGGGTCAATGCTCCGCTTATCAGGCCGATATGGAAGAGCTCTGCTGGAAAAGCTGATTCAGATATGGCACTTACAAAGACACATCCTATTAAGTCAACGCTGAAAGAGGCCATTGACAACATCTGCAGTCCTAACAAGATGATCAGGAAGCCATTAGTACCCTCATTTGGCTATGACGCGAGACTTTTAACATTTAATTTGAATGGACACACCGCCTTTTTCATTCTCAGGGAAACTTTTTAAGTCTTCAAATGCGAGTGCATTTGAACTGTAAATGCTCCTCACCTTTTTGGGCCCGTATCTCATTTGGTACCCCATTCGATCAAAGTGTTAATTTTATGGGCCTATAGCTCAGCTGGGAGTGCATTCGATTCCTGAATCAGCCCCCTGCTCTTGTGGCCTGTATCTCAATTCCTCAAGCATTTGTCAAAATGTCATTTTTATGGGCCTATAGCTCAGCTGGGAGAGCGTACGGTTCGCATCCGTAAGGTCGTCGGTTCGATCCCGATTAGGTCCACCAAATTGCCGCAGCGTTTTTTGGCGCTGCGGCTTATTTTTTTGCGTTTTTCAGGAACAAATTAGTTGCTGTATGTCACTGAAGCGCGAACGAGGTTCCTCGGCAAAATGTTCAAAGGTTGGTCTGCATTTTCGTCCATTACGACGATACTGGCATTCGAGCTACCGGACAAATTTTCAGGGGCTGGTTTAAGGTCCATCTGCCCCGTTTTTTTCGTGCTTCCGGCCATCGAATGAGCCTTAAATTCCTCGAATTCTTCCAGCGACACATTCAGGACGATCTCAACCTCATAGTTTCGACCGACCCGAACTTGCTTGATAAACTGATGCAGGATTGCCTGACGCTGATTAAAATTTGCACCATCGTAGACATTGGCCCAAGTGAACAAATCGTC
>NZ_NFLL01000045.1 GCF_002160895.1 Faecalibacterium sp. An122
CCCCCCCCCCCCCCCCCCCCCCCCCCCCCCCCCCCGCCCAGCGCAGCGAACAAGAAGGGAAAAGAAATAGAGTGTTCAAGGGCAGAGCGGCAAAGTTTTTGTTTATTTATGATCTAAACCCGCCCTCCACCCATTTAATGTGTCCCCCTGTCGCTGCGCGACATCCCCCTCCGGGGGAATAGACCGCAAGGGCTGCTTCGTCCGCAGGACGCGCCGGGCCAAAGCTGCCCTTTAAACAAAAAACCCGCCCGCCGGAGGAACACCCCAAAACAGGATGCCCCGCGGCGGGCAGGAAAATACAGTCAATGACACAAGCTTACAGCTCGTGGCGGCCCTCCAGAGCGCGGAAAATGGTCTGGCGGTCGGCCTGCTCCAGCTTGGAGCCCACCGGCACGCCCGACGCCAGACGGGTGGTGCGCACGCCCAGAGGCTTGAGGGTGCGGGCCAGATAGATGGAAGTGGCGTCGCCCTCCACGCTGGGGGGCAGGCCCATGATAACCTCCTTGACGGTGGTGTCCGACATCCGGTTCACCAGTTCCCGGATGGTCAAATTTTCGGGCCCGATGCCCTTCACCGGGCTGATGAGGCCGTACAGCACATGGTACAGGCCCCGGTATTCCCGGGTCCGCTCGATGGCCTGGACGTCCCGGGCCGTCTCCACCACGCAGATCACCGAATGATCCCGCTTGGGGTCGGAACAAATGGGGCACAGGTCCCCTTCGGTATAGTTCTGGCACTGGCGGCACCGGTTCAGCTTGGTGTGCACCCCGCGGATGGCCTGCACCAGGCGGTCGGTCTGTTCCGACGACAGGTTCATCAGCTGGTACGCCAGGCGGGTGGCGCTCTTGTCTCCCAGGCCCGGCAGCCGCTTCAGCTCGTCAATCAGCACTTCCAGCGGCGCGGCGGTGTTGCTCATGCCGGCCCTCCCTTACAGGCCCAGGCCGGGGATGTTCAGACCGCCGGTCAGCTTGCCCATCTCGGCGGCGGCAGCCTGATCCACCGTCTCCACCACCGCATTCACGGCGGCGGCCACCAGATCCTGCAGCATCTCGATGTCGTCGGGGTCCACGGCCTCCGGCTTGATGGTCACGTTCACCACCTGATGCTTGCCGTTCATGGTCACCGTCACCATCTCGCCGGGAGCGCTGGCGGTGTATTCGGTCTGCTCCAGCTCGGCCTGCTTGGCCTGCATGTCGCTCTGCATCTTCTGGGCCTGACGCATCAGGCTGTTCATATCGGGACGGCCATAGCCGCCGGGCATTCTTGCTTTCATGGCAAAATTCCTCCGTTGTGGTTGTGATGTCAGGACCGCCGCTTGCGGGCGTTGTCCTCGATGGTTACCTCCAGGCCCAGAGCTTCCAGCTTGTGCAGGGAGTCCTCGGCGGTGGTCTTTTGACGGGCTGCGGTTTTCTCGGGCTCGTAGGGCCCGATGGGCACCGCAATGCCCGATACTTCGGCAATCAGTTTCTTAATCAGCCGCTGGCTGCCCTTGTTCACCCGGATGAAATCCCGGAAGGTCTTGCCGCCGTCGATCAGCACCCGCACCCCGTCGAAATAGGCCTTGGACTTCTTCAGGTAGCCGTACAGCATGGGGTCGGTCTGCTGGATGCGGTTCACCACCTCGGCCCACTGGGGATAGGGGTTGACCCCGTCTGCGGCCGCACGGCGGGGCTTGTCCAGCTGAGGATCGGCGGCATACACCGGCTGGGCGGCCGGTTCCTCGGGGGGCGTCTCAGGCCAGGGGGCCGGGGGCGCCGGTTCTTCGGGCGGGGCTTCCTCCTCCCAGGGCGGCAGGTCCTGCGCAGACTGTGCCGCAGGGGCCGCCGGTGCGGCGGGTTCTTCCCAGGGCGGCAGGTCCTGCGCAGACTGTGCCGCAGGGGCCGTCGCCGGTGCGGCGGGTTCTTCCCAGGGCGGCAAATCCTGCGTGGACTGCACCGCGGGGGCGGCCGGTGCGGCGGGCTCTTCCCAAGGGGGCAGGTCCTGTGCGGACTGGGCCGCGGGGGCCGTAGCCGGTGCGGCGGGTTCTTCCCAGGGGGGCAGGTCCTGTGCAGACTGTGCCGCGGGGGCCGTAGCCGGTGCGGCGGGGGCAGGGGAGACCGGCGCAGACGCAAAGGGCCGGACGGTGGTTTCCTGCCGGACGGGCTGGGCGGCCGCCGGAACGGCCTGACGCGCCGGCTGGGCGGCAGCCGCAGCCGGAACCGCGGCGGCCTGCTGGGTCTGGGCGGGTTCGGTGAGGCTGAACAGGGCCAGTTCCAGCTCGATGCGCTGGTCGCTGCCCCGGGCCATGTGTTCCAGCGCCACGCCCAGCGCCCGAATGGCCCGCACCGCCTCCCGCCGGCCCAGGGCGGGGCCCTGTTCCAGATAGAGGGCTTCCTCGTCGGGGGAGACGCCGCTCAGCAGTTCCTGGCCTCCCGGCAGGGCGGCCAGCATCAGGCTGCGGTAGTGGGCGATGAGTTCCTCGGTGAGGCGCTTGACGTCTACCGACTGCTGGCGCAGGGCGGCCAGCTCGGCCAGGGCGCCGGCGGCGTCCCGGGCGGACACCGCCTGCGAGATCCGGAACAGATAACTCCGGTCGGTGACGCCCGCCATCCGGCGGACCACGTTTTCGTCGATGTCGGCGGTGACGCCGGCGCAGGTGTCCAGGATGGACAGGGCATCCCGCAATGCGCCGTCGGCCAGACGGGCGATGAGGGCGGCGGCCTTGTCGGTGAGGGACAGCTGTTCGGCGGCGGCCACCTGGGCCACCCGGCCCGCAATGTCCTCGGGGCTGATGCGGGTGAAGTCATACCGCTGGCACCGGGACCGGATGGTGGCGGGCACCTTCTGGATCTCGGTGGTGGCCAGAATAAAGATGACGTGGGCGGGGGGTTCTTCCAGGGTTTTCAGCAGGGCGTTGAACGCCGCCGTGGACAGCATGTGCACCTCGTCGATGATGTATACCTTATAAGTACAGCTGCTGGGGGTGTAGGCGGTCTCGTCCCGCAGGTCCCGGATATCGTCCACGCCGTTGTTGGAGGCGGCATCCATTTCCACCACGTCCAGGATGCTGCCGCCGTCGATGCCGCGGCAGACCGCACACTGACAGCAGGGGTCGCCGCCCTGGGGGTTGAGGCAGTTGACGGCTTTGGCGAAGATCTTGGCACAGGTGGTTTTGCCGGTGCCGCGGACGCCGGTGAACAGGTACGCGTGGCCCACACGGCCGGAAGCCACCTGATTTTTCAGCGCGGCCACGATGGCGCGCTGGCCCACCACGTCCTCGAACCGCTGGGGCCGCCATTTGCGGTACAGCGCACGATACATTCCCACACCTCCCGAACGGTACGGATAATAAAAAAAGCGGACAGCGCTGCGGGGGAGGTTCCCCCGCCTTGCGAAGCTCGGCATACGAATGCAGGCTGGCTGAAACGCACCGTGCACGCCGCTTAAGGCTGCTTGGTTCCCCACCTGACCTGGTTCACAGCGGCCCAGTCGTACAGGGCCCGCATCCGTATGCCGAACCGCGCAGCAAGGCGCTGTCCGACCTGGTTGCCCACAGCCTGGCCGTGAGCATATGTTATTTTATCATATTCCGCCCCGGATTGCAAGCCCCCCGCTTTTTCGAGAAAAAGCTTGGCAAAAAGCTTCACTGTGTACCATCAAGTTTCCGGGTCTCCGACACTTTCGCGGGGCCTTTACGTCTCTGCTCGTTCGTTACGTTTGCGCCTGTGGCGCGGTACGATGCAAAGTTTCGCGTAGCCTGGTTTGCTCATTTGGTACGTTTTGAAAACCTATAACATACAATCACCCTCGTCCTTTATTGGGCGGGGGTTGTTTTTGGTTTTGAGCCCCTGTCAGGGGCAGCCGAGCCGACCGCGTTCAGTGAACGAAACAGGGAGGCGAGGCTGGCGCCGCGCTCCAATTTTCACAAGGGCGCACCGCCGCCCGCTGGGAAAATTGGCTAAGCGCAAGAGGACAGGCCCACAGGCCGCAGGGGTTCCGCTATTGGGCGGTTGGGTGGGTTTAGATCATAAAAGGGTAGAGCGTAGCGGTTTCAAAGTCTGCGCCCTACAGCACCAAAAGACCCACTGAACCGCCAGCCCGCCAAAGCGGGCATGTGGTACAAATCGGAGCGGCGGGCAAAAGCCGTTAAGAAAAAACCGGGCCGTCTTTTGTAAGCGCTCGAAGTTTTAACGAGCCAAGGCCGTCGTGTTTTTTTAGGCTTTTGCCCAGAGCGACCACTCTGTCTGGGTCCAGGGGTCAGTCCTCTTGCGCTTAGCCGATTTTTGCGGCGCGCCACGGAGGGCGCTTGCAAAAACCGGAGCGCTGCGCCAGCTTTGGCCCGGCTGTTTCGTCCACTGGACGCGCCGGGCCAAAGCTGCCCTGGTCGTTAGGGAGGGTAGGGAGTCCAGAGGCTGCGGAGCCGAGGCGCTGCCTGCGGCAGAAACAGCCGAGGCGGAGCAGGGGCAGCCGTCCAAATTTTCAAGCGGGCAGCGGCCCGCGCTGAAAATTTGGGTAACGGCAACCCGGAGGTAGGGAGGGGGAGTCGAAACCCCCTCCCTCCCCCTCTGGCCCCAGCGGAGCGAACAAAGAGAAAAAAGAAATGGAGTGTTCAAAGGCAGGGCGGCAAAGTTTGTGCTTGTTTATGATCTAAACCCACCCTCCGCCCATTTAATGTGTCCCCCTGTCGCTGCGCGACATCCCCCTCCGGGGGAGCAGACTGCAAAGCTGCCGCTCCAAAAAGCTCTAAAAAGCTCTAAACCAAAAACAACCCCCGCCCAGAGATGGACGAGGGTTGTCGTATTTTTATAGGTTTTCAGGGCGTACCGGGTAAAAGAATCAGGTCAAAACGGGCTTTGCATCGTACCCGGGCACAGCCCCAAACGCCGGGAGCGAGCAGTGGCGTAAAGGCCCCGCGGAAGTTCCGGAGACCCGGAAAGTGTATGGTACACATTGAAACCTCTTGCGCTTAGCCGATTTTTGCGGCGCGCCGCGGAGGGCGCTTGCAAAAACCGGAGCGCGGCTCCGGGTTGCGGTGCCCTGTTTTTGCTTCGGGCGTCGTCGCGCCCTCGCAAAAAGCAGACCGCTGCCCCTGCTCCGCCTCGGCTGTTTCTGCCGCAGGCAGCGCCTCGGCTGCGCAGCCAACCACGGCTCCCTGTTTCGTCCACTGGACGCGGTCGCCGCCGCTGCCTTTTGCTTACTTTTTCTCCGAAAAAGTAAGTTACTGGTTTTCCAGGGCGGCGAGGGCTTTGCGGAGGTTTTTGGCGATCTGGTCGGGGCAGCTGGTGGGCTTGGACCCGCAGGTGACGCCCTCCATCCGGGCGATGGCGTCCTCCGCCTTCATGCCCTTCAGCAGGCTGGCAATGCCCTTCAGGTTGCCGTTGCAGCCGCCCATCACCTGGATGGACTCGATGGTGTGGTCGGGAGCCAGCTCAATCATGGTCATGCGGGAACAAGTCCCCTGGTTGGGAAAAGTATAAGTCATAGTATTCACGTTCCTTCTTTTGTCATGTGTTCCCGGGGCTTTCGGGGCCGCCGGGTGTATCTTGCAGGCAGAGGGCGGAATCCGCCCCGCCGCCTTTCAGCAGGTATCAGCCCGCCGCAGTCCGCCCGCCGGGCCGGTTTTGGTCCCGCCGGTCCCGCCGCCGGGCGTCCGGGACGGGTGTCAGCCGCCCAGCCGGCCCTGGCGCTGCCGGGCCAGGCCGCAGATGCGCTGGATCTGGTCGTCGGCGGTGGTGCAGGTGCCCACCGGGTGGGGATGGGCCGAATTCGCCCCGTGGAAGTCGGTGCCGCCGGTGACGATCAGGTTATATTGGGCGCACAGGGCGCGGCATTCGGCCTTGTCCTCCTCGCTGTTGCGGGGATGGTCGATCTCGATGCCGTCGATCCGTCCCTCCGCCGCCAGCTGCCGCACCAGCGGCATGCTCTTATAGACGGTGGGATGGGCGAACACCACCACCCCCTTGGCGGCACGGGCGATGTCCAGAACCTCGTCCACGGTGGGGTATTCGGGGCTGTGGAGCACCACGCCCCGGGGATTCCATCCGAACAGGTAATGGTACACCTCCCCATAGACGCTGTCGCACAGGCCCAACTCATGGAGGGCCTGCATGATGCCGCTCTTGTACAGCACCCCGCTGTCCTGGGCGTATTCCAGGGCCTGCTCGGTGCGGAACTGGGGGTACATCCCCTCCAGTTCCCGGGCGCTCTGGAGACAGCACTCGTTGCGGCGGCGGCGCATGGTGTCGCAATGGGCCCGCAGCTCGGGACAATCCTGGGGCCAGTAGCACAGCAGGTGAACCCGGTGCCGGCGCTCATAGTCGTAGCCGGTGAGCTCCACGGCGGGAATCAGCTTCACCCCCTCCTGTTCGGGGTGGGCGTAGCAGTAGGCCGCGCTGAGGAAAGTATCGTGGTCGGACAGGGCCAGGGCGGACAGACCCGCCCGGGCCGCCATGGGCGGGATGCGGTGGATGGGCACCGACCCATCCGAACAGGTGGAATGATTGTGCAGGTCGCCGGGCATGGCGAAGCCTCCTTTCCCGGGCAGCTGAGTCAAGCACTGCCTGCGGCAAAACTGGCGCAGCGCTCCGGTTTTTGTGAGCGTCCTCCGGGGCGCAAAGCAAAAATCAGCTCAGCGCAAGAGAGGAACACGGTCTCCTTTTGCAAGCGGACGCAGCCCCGCCGGACAACCAATTTGCCGCAGAGGCCGCCCCAAAGGGCGCAACTTCTGCGGCAAACGGCATCGGAGGGCGGGGCCGCCCCCGGGATCAGTGTTTGTAGAAGTTAATCAGGCAGCCATCCGCCAGGATCTGCCGCTCGTCGGCGGTCAGGGGCGCAATGGACAGGGTGAAGGCGGTGGGGGTGTCTCCCAGCACATAGGCGGGAATCTCGCTCAGGTCCCCGGCCAGGGCCTTGCGTGCGTTGGGAACCAGGATATAGTCCCCCAGCCCGAAGGGGGTGGGCCCGGCGATCTGGAAGGGCAGCATACCCCAGTTGATGAGGTTGGAGCGGTAGCGCTTGGTGGCGTATTCCACCGCGATGTTGGCCCCGGCGCCCAGAACGCGCTGGCAGCTGGCGGCCTGTTCCCGGGCGGAACCGTCGCCCGGCTTGACCGCAAAGATGGTGGAGGCAATCTGGACGTCGTCCCAGGTCAGGCCCTCACAGCCCGGCACCGCCTGGATCTGGGCCAGCAGGGCGGCGTCGCCCTGGCCGGCGCGGCGGGCGGCCTCCTCGGCCTGGACTTCCTTGGCGCGGCCCACATAGGCGGGGTCCTTGCGGCTGAGGGTGAACTCGGCCAGGCCCAGGGGGTTGGAGCGGTAGGAACTGGTTTCGCCCGAGGGGATCAGCTCGTCGGTGGTGGTGACGGGGTCGGTGATGTAGGAGGCCACCTTCAGCAGCAGGTTATCACCCAGGGGGGCAATCTCGGGCCAGTCCTTGATGTTGGGGCCCAGCTTGAGGAGGGCGTCATAGTTGCCCTGGCCGAAGCCCTGGTACACGCGGGCCTGATAGCTGGTGTCGTCGAAGGTGTATTCGGGGACGGTGGGGTCGTAGTCGATGGCGGTGGCCGGGGTCAGGATGCCGCCGTTGGCGGTGGTGGCCGCAATGCTGCGGGCATCCATCAGGGCCACGCCCGCCAGCTGGCCCACGCCGGGCTTGGAACCCTCGCGGCTGGGGAAGTTGCGGGTGGTGTGGCGGATGGACAGGGCCCCGTTGAAAGGCACGTCGCCGGCGCCGAAGCAGGGGCCGCAGAAGGCGGTCCGGATGGTGGCGCCCGAAGCCATCAGGCTGGACAGGGCCCCGGCCTTGTCCAGGGCCATCATGACGGGCTGGCTGGCGGGATAGACGCTGAGGGCGTACTCGCCGCAGCCGCCGGTACGGCCCTTCAGGATGGAGGCTGCCTCCACGATGCTGTCGTACAGGCCGCCGGCGCAGCCGGCAATGACGCCCTGATCCACACGGAGCTTGCCGTTTTCGATCTTGGAGCACAGGTCCAGCTTCACGTCGGTGCGGCCCACCAGCTTCTGGACCTCCTGCTCACAGGCGTGGAGGATGTCCTCCAGGTTGGCGTTCAGCTCCTCGATGGTGAAGGCGTTGGAGGGGTGCATGGGCAGGGCGATCATGGGCCGGATGGCCGACAGATCCACCTTCACCACCCCGTCGTAATAGGCCAGGTCGGCCGGGGCCAGGGCCTTGTAGTCGGCGGCCCGGCCGTGGGCGGCCAGATATTTCCGGGTGGTCTCGTCGGTCTCCCAGATGGAGGACAGGCAGGTGGTCTCGGTGGTCATGGCGTCGATGGCGTTGCGGGTGTCCTGGCGCAGGCTGGCCACGCCGGGGCCGATGAACTCCATCACCTTGTTCTTGACATAGCCGCTCTTGAACAGGGCGCCCACCAGGGCGATGGCCACGTCGTGAGGACCGCAGCCCACCGGCAGGGATCCGGTCAGGTAGATGGCCACCACGCCGGGCCGGGCCACGTCATAGGTGCGGCCCAGCAGCTGTTTGGCCAGCTCGCCGCCGCCCTCGCCGATGGCCATGGTGCCCAGGGCGCCGTAACGGGTATGGGAGTCGGAGCCCAGAATCATCTTGCCGCAGCCGGCGAATTTCTCCCGCATGTACTGGTGGATGACGGCCAGGTGGGGCGGCACAAAGATGCCGCCGTACTTCTGGGCCGCCGACAGGCCGAACCGGTGGTCGTCCTCATTGATGGTGCCGCCCACCGCGCACAGGCTGTTGTGGCAGTTGGTCAGCACGTAGGGCAGCGGGAACTTTTCCAGGCCCGAGGCCCGGGCCGTCTGGATGATGCCCACAAAGGTGATGTCATGGCTGGCCATGGCGTCAAACTTGATTTTCAGGTTTTCGGGGTCGCCGCTGGTGTTGTGGGACTGCAGAATCCCCCACGCGATGGTCCCCTGCTGGGCTTTGGCCGCGGCGTCCGCGTCAAAACCCAGCGCCGCCAGGGCGGCCGGGGCGTTCCCGTCCGCCATAATCCACTGGCCCCGGGCCAGGTATGCGCCGGTGCTGGTGCACTCAATCATTTCATTCGCCTCTCTCTCAATTTTTCTTTGTTTCCCAAAGCCGCCCCCCGCCCCATTGCCGGCAGCCGCTTTGTTTTTATAGTATACCACGGTTCGCGCGAAAGAAAAAGGGGCAGCTTTGCCCTATGCAAGCTGCACCGCTTTTTCTTTCTATTTCATTTGAATTCTATATACTACAAAAAACTATTTTTGTTTTGCTTGCTATTCACAATTTAATAGCACCGCTGGCATGGTGTATAACCTTGAGCTTCTGCATATTCCAGTGTTACATGTTCGGGATTGATCATGGAACTACAGTCAGAATCTTTGTGATATTTAGTCCCCCCATTGGTCGGAATCCAGACCATCCTTGAACCTGAGCCTGCTTCTGATGAACAACCCGCAAAAATCACCATAACAGCAAATACAATCGATATAAACCGAGCCGCAAATTTCATCGATTTCATTTCAATTCCTCCTTTTAATTCTTAAAATAGAGCTATTTGTTCTCTATTGAAATCATTATATACTGATTATTAAAAAAACACAATATATCATTGCAAAAATTCAGAAAATACATATCCAAAACACTCTGTTCTTTAGAGCCTTGGATACTCTTGATTCACCAGCCCGCCAAAGCGGGCATGTGGTACCAATCGGAGCGGCGGGCAAAAGCCGTTAAGAAAAACACCCGTGCCGCCATTTGAGGCCCTGTAAGTTTCCACGGGCCAGGCATGACAGTGTTTTTTAGGCTTTTGAACGACGCGACTTCCCTATCTGGGTCCAGGGTTCAGACCCTGGTCGTTAGGGAGGGTAGGGAGTCCAGAGGGGGTAGGGAGGGGGAGTCGAAACCCCCTCCCTCCCCCTCTGGGCCTAGCGCAGCGAACAAAGAGGAAAAGAAATGGAGTGTTAAAGGGCAGAGCGGCAAAGTTTTTGCTTATTTATGATCTAAACCCACCCTCCGCCCATTTAATGTGTCCCCCTGTCGCTGCGCGACATCCCCCTCCGGGGGAACGAGGCCGCAAGGCTGTTTGGTCCACTGGACGCTGCCGCAGTTCGCACCCGCAAAAGTTTCCACCGCAGAAAATTCCCTCCAAAAGGACACCCTGTCCCTCCCGGGCCGGGTGCGTTACACTGGATGCAAAAGCATTTCGCCCCGCCGCATCCCACATCACGCCAAAGGAGGCCGTCATGGATACACCCGAGAAAAAGACCAGCGTTTTGTTTTATACCGATTGGGCCAAGCCCCTGCGCAGCCTCCCCATGGAGGATGTGGGGCAGCTGTTCTGCGCCATTCTGGAGTATACCGAGACGGGCGCCGTCCCCCAGCTGGACAGCCCGGTGGCGGCCATGGCATGGGAGTTCATCTGCCAGCGCCTGGACGCCAGCATCGAAAAATGGGACGCCACCCGTGAAAAGCGCCGTCAGGCGGGCCGCCGGGGCGCCCTTGTGACCAACAGCAAAGAGCGGCAAACGGCGGCAAATCCGGCAAATGCCGCTTTTGCCGAAATCGAAGCGGCAAATCCGGCTGTAACTGTACCTGTTCCTGTCCCTGAGACTGTTCCTGAGAATGTTCCTGTCCCTGAGACTGTTCCTGAGACTGAGGTGCGACACGAAGTCGCGTAATGTATTGCGTGTAAACGCTGCTCTATCCATTTGGAGTAACCCTACTGTGACCTGCACTGGTCAAAAGCCAGCGTTGGGAAGCTCACAGGACAATA
>NZ_NFLL01000046.1 GCF_002160895.1 Faecalibacterium sp. An122
GTTATCCCGAATTTTTTGAACGAAATCAGCATGGAAACAGGCTGAAAAATAAGGTTTCGGGATAATCCAACTTTCGGTATAACCACTTTTATCCCGAATTCGGGATAAGACTGGCAAGCGATGCTTCTGGCTATCCACTTTGCCAGAAGCGGCTTGTTGGGGAAACTCCCCAATCCCCTGTTGATCGCAGAAGTTCCTTCTGCGGCTGCGCGTTTTGCAAACGCTTTTTCCGGTCCTCGCCGTCTATCTTATGTATGGTCCAGGGCCGGACTTGTACGAAAGACAAAAAGAAAAGAGCCGGGTTTAGAGGTTTCACTTCCTCTGAACCCGGCTCTTTATCGTTTGTATAGGAGCATAACGCAGAACATCCAACTCTTTTTCCTGCACTACTCCTGCTGTTTCAGCTTCATGTCCCTGCGGATTGTGGTCTTGGCCGCCTTTAACAAATCCGTGAGTATCCGAATTTCATAGTCATCACAATCGTCCAGAAGCTCCTGGACTTCATGCGAGAACACGTCCTTGGAACGAATCACACTATCACAAAGGAACTCGTCCACTGAAACATCCAGGGCGTTTGCCAACGACACTGCCATCGGCAGACTCAATTTGGAATTGCCCGTTTCGATGTTGCTCATGTGCGTCACTGACAGCCCGGCCTTCTCCGCCAGCGCTTCTTGCGTCAAATCTGCCCGAATCCTTGCAATCTTGACCCGCTTTCCAATCGCTTTGTAATCCAACTCCATCTATAAGCCCTCATAGTATGGTTTGCTGATCTGGTTTCTCTTATTGTAAAGGACCCTGCATCGTTATATAATAGTCTGTGTAAATAGTTCATTTATACAGTTTAATTTTTCTCAAATTTGTGGGTCGAGTTATCCTTATAACAGCTTTTGCCGATGAGAGGGACACTATGATCTGTACATTTGCAGGGCACCGGGAGATTTTTGGCTTTGACCAATCCCACCTCATGGAGATACTGGAAAGCATCCTGGAATCAGAGCAGGAACTAACCTGTTATGTAGGCGGGATGGGAGAATTTGATTCACTCTGTGCCAATGCGGTCAGGGTTCTCAAGCATCGCCATCCTGAAAAAAACATTTTGCTGATCCTGGTTCTCCCCTATATGAAACAGTCCATAAACACCCACAGAGAATACTATCAAGAACGATACGATGACATCATTATCCCCACTGAGCTTGCAGGAATCCATTATAAGAAGGCCATTACGGCCCGGAATCGCTGGATGGTCGATCAATCAGACTGCCTTGTCTCTATGGTGTGGCGAAACTATGGAGGTGCATATCAGACGTTGAAATACGCAGAAAGATGTTCCAAGAGAATTTTTCGTATGGAGCCCAAAGCATAAGAGCTGCACCCGGAAGCTACAGCTCTTGTGTCGGACAAGATGAGTGAGAAAAATTTTTCAATTAGTGCCAAAAAATGCTGCTCTAATTCGTTTACATGGCAAGAAGGAATCTCTGGCAAAATGCAGCTGTATATGGCACAATAGAAACAGAATCAGTTTACATTCAGACCGCCCTGCCAAACGCCATAGCCATAGCCATACGGAAGGTGATGAAAATGGAATCCAGCCATACCGCCGCCCCCTACCTGTTTCAAATCAGTTCCTATGATATCAGCCGCCTTCTGCCCCAGGTGAGCAAAGCACTTGAAAAAAGGTCAGAATATCTTTCCCGGCAGCGCTATCCCAACATGTGGCGTCACATTGACCGCCTTCCCTCCCCCTCTCAAGGACCCAGTCGGAGCCGGCTGCGCACCAGGCTGTTCAGCGTCCTCTGCCTGGCGGCGGGGGTGATTCTGGTTGTGCCCGGTCTTATGCAGCCAAAGGAACTGTTGGTTCCCTTGGTGGCAGGCGCAGCCGCCATTGTACTGGGTATCAGCGGGTTATGGGCAACCAGAAAGAACCGTGAAAAGCCATTTGACCGCTCAGCCAGGCTGCTGCTGGAAGGGAAAGATCAAACCCCGGAAAGTCCTGCTCCGGTTGTTTCTTTCTCGGACCAGGGTATGACCTTCTCAGAAAAAGATAATACGGAGTTTGTACCGTACAGTGACTTTGAATCAGCATGGGAAACAGAAGACACCCTGCTTCTTGTGTTCGGGCAGCGTGTCACCCTTTTACAGAAACAGGATTTGGTGAAAGGCAATTTGCCCGGATTGTCCCGACTGCTTTCCGAAAAAGTCCCGACATATAAGTTGATTGCGCACGGCTGAGGTCCCTTACTGCGGAAAAGAAATCAAATAGGAGGATATCGCTATGGGAAAAAAGCTGTTTGTACTTGTTTTGACCGCATTGAGTTCCGCCTGTCTTGTACTTGCGCCGCATAACCGTCAGAGCGTACCCATGGAAAACAGCCTGATGGAAACAATCCGTTCAGCTCCTGTTGTGAAACTGGAATATGCGGACCAATCGGATCATCAGCAGGTCTTTGTTGATAACGCAGGTTCAACAGCTTCCATCGCAGATATGGACATTCAGGGCTCTCAGAATGGGTTCAGTGAAGAATGGCTCTATCGCTTCACCTACAATCCCCGCGAAAAGGTACGCGGCGGGCAGGAAATCGTCGTGCTTCTCGGCTCAACCTCCATGGAGATTGAGGGAACCACCTTCACCCCTGGAGACGGTGTTGCTTACGATGCAATTCTGGATTGGGCAGAAGGTGTATACAACTTTTACCAAGCCAGATAAAAAAGCCGCCATTATAATCTTGCTCCCTCATAGGAACAGGTCCAATCTATTTAAACCAGAAGATAAAACCAAAATGATTACCGCAATCGTCTCCATTGGCCAAGTGTATGGCGCTGAATATTGGCTGGCCGGATGGCTTCTGTGCGCCGCCCTATACTTTGTGTTTTTGCTGATCCAGGAAGTGAATCGGACCAGAACCGGCGCGGTCCATGTTGTCGTTTGGTTTCTGATTTCAGAGGCCCTCACCGATTTGATCTGGGCCGTTGTCTATTATGGCAACCCTAGATACATCAATTACGGTATTGCTGCTGTTTATGGCTTGCTTCTATGGCCCGTCCTCCTTCTTGCTGCCGGAGCCATCGCATCCGCTCAAAATAGAAAAAGCAACCGATCAGTTTAACTTCAAATGGAATCCAGGTTTCAATACGAAAGGAGTGTCCTACATGATTGATTTTCTGTCTGACATGATTCTCAGTAACCTTTTATTCTCTCTGCATGAAAAACATCCGGTTCTTTATGCTGTGGTAATGGGTTGTATCTTGGCCTTGTTCGCAGGAATTGCCGTTTTCTTTTACACCGTCGGCTCACCAGTAAAGGGAACCTTTATGGTGGTGTTTACCCTGCTGATGACTGTTCTGTTTG
The DNA here is from genome assembly GCF_002160895.1 of Faecalibacterium sp. An122. Classification (GTDB taxonomy): domain Bacteria; phylum Bacillota; class Clostridia; order Oscillospirales; family Ruminococcaceae; genus Faecalibacterium. The sequence continues at coordinate 3,350 of NZ_NFLL01000046.1, forward strand.
TGTACGGCCTCCGCAAGAATACCAAATCCTCCCGTCCCACCTGGAACTCCTGGTTTGACAAGCACCGTTAAAACAGATTGGAGCTCTTTATGAAGCAATGGACTTTTGGAAAACAGATTGGCCTGGGAATGATTCTGCTGTGTGTCTGCGGCATCCTGGCCGCTGTGCTGCACAATAGCATTTTTCTCAATCTGGCCTGGATTCTCTACGGCCTGCTGTTTGTGATCCATCCCGTCTACCCGGAACAGGCAAAGTTCCGCTACGGTGAAGAAGGTGCCCAAAAGATTGCCCGCATGGCCGGCCTTATCTGCATCGCCATTGGACTGATTACCCAGTTCGGAATATAATCTCCTGCTGCGGAAAAGATGAATTCCGAATTCTTTTCTCTAAAGACGGACAGAGAGGTTCTGGATATGGAACGCCACCATAACAACAAATGGAATCGTCACCTTTGTAAAATAGCAGCCATATATGGATTTATATGGGCGGCCCTTGCGATTTCCTTCTGGTTTTTTTATAACAATTCTCAAATGGCAATGCTCCATGTGATTGTGGTACAGTATGTCTCTTTGCCCATCATCATTTTTGTTTTCTCCATCATTATAGGTATACAGCGTTTACCCTTACGGCTCGCCTGGATCACACCAGTCCTCTTTTCCATTACATACTTGCTCTACAGCTTATTGACACTCTCACTTGCACAATTTGTCCTCGCAGGTGTCGCATCGTTTCCCGATATCGTCGATTTTATTGCCGCCATTCTCCTTTCAACCATTGGTATGCTGATCGGTACAGGGGCGGGAAAGCTGTGCAAAAAGGAATGAGCGCCTACCTATGCAGCCAGTCCCATCCATGTAACCGAGCAGAATGCGACAGGAAGGGGTCGTGTAATATGAAAAAGAAAACAACCGTCCTTATTGCAATCATCACCATCCTCATTTTGGCGGCAGCTGCATGGTTTTTCGGATACCACAACCGAAAAAGCACCGACAACTTACCAAGCCTTGCTGCCATCGCCCAAATGGAAGAAGCTGAGGTGAATCGGATTGTATGCGGCTACCGCAGGGGGCAGTTAGCCGAAGTTTGGGGCAGCCCTGATGAAAGCAGCCCCATGGAAGATATTTGGACGATCAAGGACAACATTACACTTACCGTCAATTACCACAACAATGATGACAAAGCCGTCATCTGTGGCCTGTCCAATCAGTAGAACCAGGAAGGACAATCGCATGGAATTCGTGTTAAATTTTTCTCTGAATTACATTGTATTGACGGCGGCGGGCTGTGTGTTCGTGATACTCCTCATTGTGCTGCTTGCAAAAAGAAAGTCACTGTCCAAAATCGCCAAACATAGCATCACCGTTTTGATGATCGTCCTTATCATCTATTTTTCATTTATTATTTGGATCACGATTGCTGCTGGAAGAAATCAGCCAGCAAATCCCCCTTCTCCTTTGCCTTCTCTATCCTATATTTACGGGAGGATACTGTGAAAAAGAATATCTTTGCCGCGCTGACGGCATTCTTTCTTCTGGCCGGCCTGACGGCCTGCAAAGCCAAAACGCCCCAGGATCTTGCATCGGAAGCCCTGAGCCTGGACCTTTCAGCCGGCAGCGAGGTTTCCTCTTATGATACCCACAGCGGCAACGGCGATGGAACATCCTGCATGGTTCTTTCCTTCCAGGACGATGCCGTTTTGGAACAGGTTCAGGCCAGCGATGCCTGGCATCCTCTCCCGGTTGACCAGACCACCCAGGTTCTTGTCTACGGCTTATCGGAGGAAACCGGTGATGCCTCCTGGCAGATCGGCCCTTTTCTGACGGATGACAGCGGCAATCCGCTGGTGCCGGCGGTTCAAAACGGATACTATGTTCTCCTGGATCGGCAGGCTGAAGGCGGCAAAGCCCCTGGGTCTGACATCCTGGACCGCGGCTCCTTCAATTTTACCTTTGGCCTCTATGACACCGACACAGACACCCTTTACTGCTGCGAGCTGGACACCTGATGGGCCTGAAAACTGGCCGCTGCTGCCCTGCGGGGAGGTTTTGGAATGATTGTCTATCTGCAAATGATCGACACCCCGGAGGATCGGTCCAAATTTGAGCAGCTGTACCTGGAATACAGGGGGCTGATGTTTCATGCGGCCAACCAGATCCTCCACAATGAACAGGACGCCGAGGACGCGGTACATCAGGCGTTCCTGAGCATTGCCCAGCATATCCAGAACATTGACCAGCCCATTTCTCCCAAAACCCGGTGCTATGTTGTCACCATCACCGAGAACAAGGCCATTGACCAGTACCGCCGCCGGCAAAAGCATCCCACCGTGGAACTGCAGGAGGAACTTGCTGGGGTCCCGGTTTCTTACGATGGAGAAAATCTTCTGGCGGCCTGTATCCTGAAGCTCCCCGCCCGGTACCGGGAAATGATCTTGCTGCGGTATCATCAGGGCTACAGCGTCAAAGAGGCGGCAGCCCTGATGGGCTTGTCCTTTTCCGCAGCTTCCAGCCTGGATTATCGGGCCAAGCGCAAGCTGAAAGAACTCTATGAAAAGGAGAACGCCCTATGCTGACCGACGAAATGCTCTGCACAGCTGCTGCCGAAGCCGACAGCGCCCTTTGCAATTCTCTCCTGGCCACCATGGGACAGGAGCACGTCTTTTCCGCCCGGTTTGAGCGCCGGATGAACCGGCTGCTTCACAGGGCGCGGCACCCGGTCTTATACCCGCTGCTGCAGCGGGCCGCCTGCTTCCTGCTGCTGGTCATCCTGGCCGGCACCACATGGCTCACCGTGGATGTCCAGGCACGGGCTGCCTTCTTTGCCTGGGTCCGGCAGCAATACGAATCCTTTACCGAATATCGCTTTGTGGCATCTGCGCCGGATTCCCTTGACCTCTCCATTCCCGAACCTGCATGGGTTCCCGAGGGTTTTGAAAAGCAAAAGCAAACCATCACTGACACCACCTCCATGATGGTTTACACCGACAGCGATGGCCGGATGATCTCCTTCATCTATTCCCGCGGGGCAGACGCCACCAGCCTGTTCCTGCTCCCCCAGGATGCTGTGATGCAAACGGTTTCGGTGAACGGACAGGACGCCGATTTCTACCTGGAAAGCGACCCGGAATCCGCCAACGCTCTGGTCTGGCTCTCCGCCTCCGGCGACACCATCTACTGCCTCACCGCTCCCCTGCCGGCATCCACACTAATTCAGATTGCGGAAAGCATCCCCGCTTGATCTCATTGAAACACAAAGGAGGTAATCACTATGAGAAAACTGCTATTGGCACTGGCCGTCACCCTAGGACTACTTCTAAGCATTTTTCTGGCTGCCTGCTCCCGGACGGTGTACATCGAACTGCCCTTTGAGCCGGCAGATCTGGACAAGGTTGAGATGTTCCGCTTTCAGAATCCAGCACAAGCCCAGAAAAAAATCATCACTGATCCTGTAGACATGAAAATCCTATGCGACCTGCTGGAAAGCATTTCCCTGAAGGACAAGAAAACCGAACCTGTTGCCGGTGGCTCTGTGACCAGCTTCCGGTTCCATTGCACCGACGGCAAGACCTATGAAGTTGTTTATTCTGCCATCGCTGTGAAATCCGGGCGGATTAAAATGACCGACTGGGAAACGGACTATTTCACCTCCGCCGACCTGGGAGCCTGCTGGAACAACTACGACTATCCGGTCACAGACGTAGCTGAGAGCGAGCTGCCAGCGCTCTACTGAGCTGCTTGGTGCCGTAAAAACAGGCTGTCCTTTCCCTGCAAGGAGGAAACACGATGAAGAAACTGCTTTTTGGCATGATGCTGTTTTGTTCTGGTTCCCTTTCAGCTGCCATGCTGCTGGCCGGCTCCATGGCAAATGATTGGACGCTGAACGGCCAGTCCTCTGCTCTGTGGAATATCTCCCGGTACGGCCTTCTGCCTGCCCTGTACACCTTCCTGGGACTGACCCTTCTAGGACTGGTGATTGCTGTATGGGGCTTGTTTGACCCTGAAAAATGAACCAACACGTTTGCTTATGGCAGGTTTATATGCAAAAACGTAAACAGGAAATTAACTTCAAGGTGTTCTGAACACAGGAGGCTGAATAATATGCAAAAACGCGGCCTTATAATGGTTGCCTGTGTGGTTCTCCTGGCAGCTATCGTCTATATTGGGATGCACTTCTTTCCCAGCAGCCCGGAGGGCTATATAGATATAGTCGAAGTTGGAGAAATAGAAAAGTACACGGAGAAAGAACTTCAGGATAAAATGTTAGGCCAGTACCGTGTTAATATTGACGAGAAATGGGGCAAATCAAATAAGATTGAAAGTAACGCAGACACGGATGTCTATGAATTCGATGATATTTCGTACAAGATCATTTTAACATTCGATGGAAATGGACAGGTAATTGATTTAGAGCGCATCAAAAAACAATAGAACTGTTTGTCACATCAGTTAGAGTAAGGAGCACCGACAAACAGTACAAGCAGGCAGCGGCTTTTTAAGACAAAGCCGCTGTTTTTATGTGCATTTTTTAATAAGATTCATGGTCACCTGTGACAAAAATAAAAGCCGGACGCAGGGGCATACAGCCCCCACGTCCGGCGGTTTCTGTTTCTGATCTCAGTCGCGGTCAGTCTGACGATCTTTCTCCTTGTCTTTTTCCTTGTCCTGGTTCATAATCCGGTCCACGTTGGCCTTCACCGTCAGCAGTTCCCGCATCTCATCGCGGGCGCGGCGGTACTCCGGGTAGAGCTTTCTCTTTTCGGCCAACAGTTCCTGATACTCTGTGCTCAGCTCCTTGACCTTGGGCAACTTCTTCAGTTTCCGTTTGTCAAAGGCTGCTTTGGCAGCCTTGTGGAGCAGGATGTCTCCCTCATGCTCGGCCAGGAACTTTTTGCTGTACCCGGCTTTCCGGTAAGCCTCATATACCTCTCGGGTCTTGGCATAGTTGATGATCTGCGTTCGCAGCTCTGCAATCTCGGTCATCCGGTTTTCCGCCGCCTTGATCCGGGCGGCCAACGCATCATAGCGGGCCGTGGCAGAGGATGCCTTTTCTTTCAGGACCGCATAGTCCATCAGGTTATGCTCCGACAGATACATCATGGTCTGGGCCATCTGCTTCAAGTTGAACATCTTGGCCCAGTTGGCGTACCCCATGCCCTTCCCTGCCTGGAGTTTTGCCTGAATATCTACCAGTAGGTTGATCTTGGGGGGTGCCGGTACAGCGGCAACAGACTTTTTGCGCGGCGTGTGCTCTTTCTCCCCGGACAGAACTGCAGCCACATCCTCCTGGGTGTAGCCTTTGCCCAAGCTGCTCATGCGGGCCGGCTTTTTCCAGCCAGGGGCACAGAGGGTGATGTTCTTCCCTCTCTGGCCAACCGTGCAGCCCGACTGTTCCAGCTCCTTCAGAAAGGCCGGCATATCTGCCGGTTTTCTGGCCAATGCTTCGTCGATTGCAGTGCGCAGCAGCTCCCGGTGAGACGGCTTGGCCTGATCGCCCAGCCATTTGTTGTAGCTCTTTCCATGGGGCTTTGGATTCTCCACGATGGAGTATCCGTTCTCAATGCAGATGGTGTCGCTGAGCCGCCGCACCGCCCGGGTGCTGCCCCAGAAATTGCGGAATTTCCGGTCGCAGTCCAGGTTAACTGCACTCCAAATGATGTGATTATGAACATGGGCCTTGTCGATATGGGTGCAGACAATGAAAGCGTGATTGCCTTTGGTGAACCGCCGCGCCATCTCCACGCCGAGGCGGTTTGCCTCCTCCGCTGTGATCTCTCCCGGCACAAAGGATTGCCGCAGGTGATAGGCAATCACATCATCCTTGCCCCGTACCCTGCCCGTGGCTGCTGTATACTGCCGCTTGGCCAACAGGAACTCGGCGTCCGCAGTCCGGCTGTCACAGGCATAGCTGGTGACAAGCCTGCCGTCATCCGTCTTTTCCGGGTTCTTTACATACCCGATGATATCCCGGATGGCGCGTCTCACGGTTCGGCCCTTCCCGGTGTGCAGCGGCATGATGCGGGTGGTGGCCATGACATTCCTCCCACTAAAAAAGGCGGCCTGTAATTTCAGGCCGCCCTATTCCGTATTAAGTTCATTCCATACTTTTCTTCCGACTACAGCGGAAGATAGTGAATCTCACAGTCTGCTTTGGACTGAGCATACATAATGGTATTTCTTGTTCCTCCCGGAGTTCCATTGTACGCTGCAATCACCAGTGATGAGTGATCGACCATCCAGATATTGCGCGTCTGGAATACGTCTGTTGAATAACCGGGACAGATATAGATTACTTTATCTGCCTGTTTGATAACCCGACAAAATCGTTCTGTCCAATCACCTTCCCACCGCATTCCAAATCCCCTAAACGGAACTGCACAGATCAATCTAACCTGGGGATGCTGCAAAACCAGTTCAGCTCCCCAGATGTCCACGCCCTTGGCCATTCCTGAGATAAAGGTTGTATATCCTTCCCGGATTGCATCCTGAATGGCTGCTTCAAGTTGTGCGATGACAGCCTGCTCTGAAATCTTCAACTTTTCCGGACGGTGTCCAGTAAAACAACAGGTGCGTTCTCTCATTCCCAATTCACTCATCACAGCCACCTTTTCCGCTTGCACAGTGTATCGAGGAAAGCACATCCTGATACAGAATAAAATCACTTTCTCACTCCTATCCTCATTATACTATATTGTGATTATATCCACAATATGCAGCTTTCCGCAGGCACCCTATAATTAAATAAATTACGTTTGGGGAAGATGGTAGGCCGCATGATTGATTTCAGCCCATTGTGGGAGACAATGCAAAAACGCAACATCACACAATACCAGCTCTTGAAGAATGGCATCGACAACAAAACGCTTGATGCTCTTAAAAAGAACAAGAACATTACCTTGCTTACGCTGGAAAAGCTTTGCGACATCATCGGATGCACCCCAAACGATATCGTATCTTTCAAAAAGTAAGGCTGTCGAGAAAAAATCCCGACAGCCTTTTTTCATTCATAGACACTTTCCTGAATCAGATACCGAAGCCCTTGAATCTTGCCCAGCAGCCATAGCGTAGCGGTAGGCAACCCAAAAGGACTTGCCAAAAAAGCCAGGATCAAGTAGATGATGCCACCAGTTACAGACGAACCGAGGAACAAGAGCACCGCACAAACACAAAGGATCAGGCTGACCAGTCCCAGTACCGCGCTGGAAACACACACCAGCCATGTGCAGAACCAGACAACTAGGGTGTATCTGAGAAGTCGGCTCATATGTGCAAAATGGAGAAAATGACAGCAGAAGCAGCAAGGAAAAGAAAAGCCTGAAAAGAATCCGCTCTCTTATCATAGCGGGTAGCGATC
>NZ_NFLL01000047.1 GCF_002160895.1 Faecalibacterium sp. An122
CAATCGGAGCGGCGGGCAAAAGCCGTTAAGAAAAACACCCGTGCCGCCGTTTGAGGCCCTGTAAGTTTCCACGGGCCAGGCATGACAGTGTTTTTTAGGCTTTTGAACGACGCGACTTCCCTGTCTGGGTCCAGGGGTCTCCCCTGGTCGTTAGGGAGGGTAGGGAGTCCAGAGGGCCTAGGGAGGGGGAGTCGAAACCCCCTCCCTGGCCCTCTGGCCCCAGCGGAGCGAACAAAAGGGAAAAGAAAAGAAGTGTTAAAGGCAAGGCGGCAAAGTTTTTGTTTATTTATGATCTAAACCCACCCTCCGCCCATTTAATGTGTCCCCCTGTCGCTGCGCGACATCCCCCTTCGGGGGAACAGACCGCAAAGCTACCGCCCCTAAAAAGCTCTAAACCAAAAACAACCCCCGCCCAGAGATGGACGAGGGTTGTTATTTTTAGGTTTTCAGGGCGTACCGAAGGTGGAAAAACAGGCTACACAAAACCTCGGACTCACCAGGGCGCAGCCCGGGAGCCTTATAAAGCGGCTGTAAGTTTACCGCCGGCAGGGCCTTGTGAAGCCCACAGCAGTCCCCGGTACCAGGTGAAAAGCTTTTTGGTTACTTTTTCTCGAAAAAGTAACTTAATACATGCCGCCCATGTCACCGCCGGCGGGAGCAGCGGGAGCCGGGGGTTCCGGCAGATCGGCCACCAGGCTCTCGGTGGTCAGGACCATCTCAGCCACCGATGCGGCGTTCTCCAGAGCCGAACGGGTCACCTTGGTGGGATCGACGATGCCTGCGGCAATCATGTCCTCCACAAAGACCTCGTTCTGAGCGTCGAAGCCGTAGTTGGGCTTGCCGGCAGAGACGATCTTGTCGATGATGACGCTGCCCTCCAGGCCGGCGTTCAGGGCAATCTGGCGCAGAGGTGCCTCCAGAGCCTTCAGGATGATGCGGCCGCCGGTCTTCTCGTCACCCTCCAGGGTGTCGCACAGAGCCTTGACGGCAGGGATGGCGTTGATGGGAGCGGTGCCGCCGCCGGCGACCACGCCTTCCTCCACAGCTGCCTTGGTGGCGTTCAGGGCGTCCTCAATGCGCAGCTTCTTGTCCTTCATCTCCACCTCGGTGGCAGCGCCAACCTTGATGACAGCCACGCCGCCGGCCAGCTTGGCCAGGCGCTCCTGCAGCTTCTCGCGGTCGAAATCGCTGGTCGCGGTCTCGATCTGGCTGCGGATCTGGCTGACGCGGGCCTGGATGGCGTCCTTGTCGCCGTAACCGCCCACGATGGTGGTGTTCTCCTTGCTGACCTTGACCTGACGTGCACGGCCCAGCATCTGCAGGGTGGCATCCTTCAGCTCATAGCCCAGGTCGGCGGAAATCACGGTGCCGCCAGTCAGAGTGGCGATATCCTGCAGCATCTCCTTGCGGCGATCGCCGAAGCCGGGAGCCTTGACGGCCACCACGGTGAAGGTGCCGCGCAGGCGGTTGACGATCAGGGTGGACAGAGCCTCACCCTCGATGTCCTCGGCAATGATCAGCAGCTTCATGCCGTTCTGGACGATCTGCTCCAGCAGGGGCAGCAGGTCCTGAATGACGCTGATCTTGCGGTCGGTGATCAGGACGACGGCGTCGTCCAGCACGGCCTCCATCTTGTCGGTGTCGGTGACCATATAGGGGCTCAGGTAGCCGCGGTCAAACTGCATGCCCTCGACGATCTCGCTGTAGGTCTCGGCGGTGGCCTTGTTCTCCTCGATGGTGATGACGCCATCGGCAGTGACCTTCTCCATGGCCTCGGCAATCAGCTTGCCGATCTCGGGGTCGCCGGCAGAAATGGTGCCGACGCGGGCGATATCATTGGCGCCGTTCACCTTCTGGCTGTGGGCCTTGATGGCCTCCACAGCGGCGGCCACGGCCTTGCTCATGCCACGGCGGATATCCATGGGATTGGCGCCGGCGGCCACGTTCTTCATGCCCTCGTTCACCATGGCCTGGGCCAGGACGGTGGCGGTGGTGGTGCCGTCGCCGGCGGCGTCGTTGGTCTTGGTGGCGACTTCCTTCACCAGCTGGGCGCCCATGTTCTCAAAGGCGTCCTTCAGCTCGATCTCCTTGGCGATGGTCACGCCGTCGTTGGTGATGACCGGGGCGCCGTACTTTTTGTCCAGCACCACGTTGCGGCCCTTGGGGCCCAGGGTGATCTTGACGGTATTGGCCAGGGTATCAATGCCGGCACACAGTGCCTTGCGGGCTTCCTCGCCCTGCTTAATCTGCTTTGCCATAAGGTATCTCTCCTTTTCAATCAAAAGCGGCTGCGCCGCGAAATGGTCTTATTTTGCAGTGAAAGGGATGACTTACTCCTCCACGATGGCCAGAATGTCGCTCTGGCGCACGATGGTGCACTCCTCGCCGTCCACCTTGACCTCGGTGCCCGAGTACTTGCTGGTGAGGACCTTGTCGCCCACCTTCACGGTCATGACGACTTCCTTGCCGTCCACGGTGCCGCCGGGGCCCACCGCGATCACCTGGGCCACCTGGGGCTTCTCCTTGGCGCTGCCGGTCAGGATGATGCCGCTCTTGGTGGTCTCCTCGGCCTCCACGGTCTTGATGACAACACGGTCTGCAAGAGGAATAATCTTCATAAGTCTTGCCCTCCTATTTAAAAACTCATTGATAACATCTTTGGGGGGAAGGGTTCAGGGAACCGCTTCCCGCTTAGCACTCTGTTTCCCTGAGTGCTAAGAGTATTGTACTCATCTTGAGGGGAAAAATCAAGGGCTTTTGCCCATTTTTTTGTTAAGTTTTTATGACAAAATGCCAAAACGGCCCTGCGCCGTTCCAAATCAGCGCAGAGCCGTCTGTTTTTACCGTGCCGCGGCGGCGCGGGCGGCGGTGAACCGCTCGTAGGGGCCCCGGGGCAGCACAATCCGGCCCGCCCCTGGCCGCACCGAAATCTCCAGCTTGTCCACCGGCGCGCACTCCCCGTCCGCCGTTGCGATGACGGGGCCCCGGCCGTCGGCCAGGGTGATGGTGAGCCGCTGCACGCGCCGGAAAATCAGGTAGGGCGCCAGGTCGGGGGCCACCTCCTCCCCGGCAAAGTGCAGGCCCTTTTTGTACCGGCTGAGCAGGCTGAGGATTTTCAGCCGGCTCACCTTCCGCACCGCCACCAGTTCCAGCCATCCGTCGTCGGGGCAGGCGTTGGGCGCCGCACGGAAGCCGCCGCCGTAATCTTTGGTATTGCAGACGGCGCACAGCAGCACGTCGTCCTCCAAAGTCTGGCCGTCGGCCTCAAACCGCATCCGCCGGCCCAGCGGCCCGCAAATCTGCTTGACCGCCGACAGCAGATAGGCCGCCTCGCCGTGAAACAGGGGATTTCTGCGGTAATCGGCGGCCCCCAGGGCCACCTGGGCGTCCAGGCCGGCGGCACACACCGCCGCCGACAGGCCCAGGCTGGTGTCCATCAGGTCGATGGGCACCTCCCCGCCCGCCAGCTGGGCGTCCAGGTCCAGAAACTCCTCCTTCACCCCGAAGGTGCGGAGAAAGTCGTTGCCGCTGCCCGCCGGGATGCAGCCTACCGCCGCATTGGGGTAAGGGCTGGCCCCGGTGAGGACTTCATTAAAAGTGCCGTCCCCGCCGGCGGCAAAAATCCGGACCGGCTCCCCGGAGCGGGCCGCCTGGGCCGCCAGGAGCCGGGCGTGGCCCTTGTATTCGGTGCGGCGGATCTCCCAGTCGGACGCCGGAACCCCCGCCCGGTCCAGCGCCGCCCGGGCCGCACGGTCCAGCAGGGCGGTGCGGTCCTGACGGCCCGCCGCCGGGTTGAGCAAAAACAAATAGCGCATCGATGCCTCCCATGGCCTCCCGCCGCGCGGGAGGGTGATGGCACCAGTATACCGTTTTGGGCGGGGTTTGTAAATCCGGTTTTTGCCCTTGACAGAGCCGCCCCGCCGTGCTATCCTATCCCTGAAAACAACGGAAAGGGGTGGAAGGATGCGTCACTTTGCCTGCTGAGGATTGAAACCGCGCGGCCGGGCCGGATTGGGCCATGCTGCGCCTGCCTGCAGGAAAAGTGTACCCATCCCTCCCCCCTTTGTGCTTTGCATAGGGGCAGTGTCTGCCATGTCCGGCCGCGGGAGGTGTTTCCTGCGGCCTTTTTGCTTGCTCAAAGGAGGTCTGCCCCATGGCACAAATTTCCATCGAACATCTGTCCTTCTCCTATCCGTCCAGCTTTGACCCCATTTTCACCGACGTCAGCCTCACCCTGGACACCAGCTGGAAGCTGGGTTTCGTGGGCCGCAACGGACGGGGCAAAACCACCTTTCTCCGGCTGCTGACGGGCCAGTACGAATACAGCGGCCGCATCGTCTCCCCGGTGGGGTTCGACTATTTCCCCTTCCCGGTCCCGGCGCCGGAACGGCCCGCCGCCGAGGTCCTGGCCCCGCTGTGTCCCGATGCCGCCGGCTGGCAGCTGGAACGGGAACTGTCCCTGCTGGGGGTGCATCCCGGGGCGCTGGACCAGTCTTTCGCCACCCTCTCCAACGGGGAACAGACCAAGGCCCTGCTGGCCGCCCTGTTTCTGCGGGAGGGGCGGTTTCTTCTCATCGACGAGCCCACCAACCATCTGGACGCCGCCGCCCGGGCCAAAGTGTCGGCCTATCTGGGGCGGAAACAGGGTTTTATCCTGGTATCCCACGACCGGCGGTTTCTGGACGGGTGCGTGGACCACATTCTGGCCCTGAACCGGGCCGGCATCCAGCTGCAGAGCGGCAATTATTCCGCCTGGCAGGCCGGCTTTGACCAGCAGCAGGCCCGGGAACTGGCCCAAAACGAAAAACTGAAAAAGGACATCCGCCGTCTGGAAGCCTCGGCCCGGCGCACCGCCCTGTGGGCCGACCGGGTGGAGGCCAGCAAGATCGGGGCGGCGGACAAAGGGTATGTGGGCCACAAGGCCGCCAAGATGATGAAGCGGGCCAAAACGGTGGAGGCCCGCCAGCACAAGGCCATGGAGGAAAAGGCGGCCCTGCTGAAAAATCAGGAGACCGCCGAGCCCCTCCGGCTGGCCCCGCTGGTCCACTTTGCCCCCACCCTGGCGGCCTTTTCCGACGTGACGGTCTGTTACGACGGGCGGAGGGTCTGCGGGCCGGTGAGCTTTGAGGTGACCCAGGGCAGCCGTGTGGCCCTGTGCGGCGGCAACGGCAGCGGCAAAACCAGCCTGCTGCGGCTGCTGGCGGGGGAAAACGTCCCCCACACCGGCACGGTCACCACCGCCCCGGGACTGGTGATTTCACAGGTGCCCCAGAACGCCGCCGGTCTGGCCGGCAATCTGCGGGACTACGCCCGGGCCGAGGGCCTGGACGAAAGCCTGTTCAAAGCCATTCTGCGGAAGATGGATTTTTCCCGGGTCCAGTTCGAAAAGGACATGGCCGGCTTTTCCAGCGGGCAGAAGAAAAAGGTGCTGCTGGCCCGGAGTCTGTGCCAGCGGGCCCATCTGTACCTCTGGGACGAGCCGATGAACTTCATCGACTTGTACACCCGCCTGCAGCTGGAGCGGCTGCTGGGAGAAACCAGTCTCACCCTCCTGTTTGTGGAGCACGACGCCGCATTCCGGGAGGCCATCGCCACCCGGACAGTGAACCTGTAACCTTTTTATACAGTGGCGGTGTCGTCGGCAATGAGCATCACGCTGCCGTCGGCGGAACAGTCGGCGGTATAGCGGGCGCCGGGCCGGGCCGAGCCGGATGCGATCCGGTCGGCCAGGGCCTGTTCCACCGCACGGTCCACCTGGCGTCGGAGTTCCCGGGCCCCGTAGGGACTGGCGGCTTTGGACGCCAGGGCCTGGCACACCCCGGCGGTATGGGTCAGGGTATAGCCGCTGCGGGCGGCCCGCTGTTCCAGCTGGCCCAGCAGGCGGTCGGCGATGCGGCACAGGCTCTCGGCGCCCAGGGGCCGGAACACAATCATTTCGTCCAGGCGTCCCACCAGCTCGGGCCGGAAAAAGCCCTTGGCCTCGGCGATGGCGGCGGCCGACTGCTTTTCAAAGGCGGCCTCCTGGCCGGCGGCAAACCCCAGGGGCGCAGACTGGCCCGCCAGGAACCGGGCCCCCAGGTTGGAGGTCAGCAAAATAATGGTGTTGGTGAAATCCGCCTTGCGGCCCATGGAGTCGGTGAGGCAGCCGTCCTCCAGAATCTGCAAGAGAATATTCTGAATATCCGGATGGGCCTTTTCGATCTCGTCGAACAATACCACGCTGTAGGGACGGCGGCGCACCGCCTCGGTGAGCTGGCCGCCCTCATCGTGGCCCAGGTAGCCCGGAGGCGCACCCAGCAGCCGAGCCACCGTGTGGGATTCCTGGTACTCGGACATATCGAATTTCAGCAGGGCCTTTTCGCTGCCGAACCAGCTGCGGGCCAGGGCTTTCGACAGGGCGGTCTTGCCCACCCCGGTAGGCCCCAAAAACAGCAGCGCCCCAATGGGCCGGCCCGGCTCCCCCAGTCCGGTGCGGCTGCGCCGGATGGCGGCCGCCACCGCCGCCACCGCCTTGTCCTGGCCCACCACTTCCTGGCCCAGACGGAATTCCAGCAGGGCCAGACGTTCCCGTTCGGCCTCCCCTACCCGCTCGGCGGGGACGCCGCTGGACCGGGCCACCACCTGGGCCATGTCCTCCCGGGTGAGGGCGGGGGCGGTACGGCCCTCCCGCTCGGCCCGGATGCGGGCCGCCGCGCAGGCCTCATCCATCAGGTCGATGGCCTTGTCGGGCAGGCTGCGGCCGGGCAGGTACCGCACCGACAGTTCCACCGCGTCGTCCAGGGCATCCGGCGATATCAATACCCCATGATACCGCTCATACCGCGGCGCCAGCCCCGCCAGGATATCCCGGGCCTGGGCCGGGGTGGGTTCCTCGATCTGGACCCGCCCAAACCGGCGTTCCAGGGCGGGGTCCTTCTGGATATGGGTGCGGAATTCCTGATTGGTGGTGGCGCCGATCATCTGCAGTTCCCCGCGGGCCAGCACCGGTTTCAGGATGTTGGCGGCGTCGATGGCGCCTTCCGCCGCGCCCGCACCCACGATGGTATGGAACTCGTCCACAAACAGGATCACCCCGCCGTCCCGCACCAGTTCTTCCAGCAGGCCCTTGAGCCGTTCCTCAAAGTCGCCCCGGTATTTGGTGCCCGCCACCAGACTGGCCATATCCAGCGCCAGCAGACGCCGGCCCTGGAGGGCCCGGGGCACGTCCCCCGCCGCGATCCGCTGGGCCAGGCCCTCGGCCAGGGCGGTTTTGCCCACCCCCGGCTCCCCCACCAGGCAGGGGTTATTCTTCTGGCGGCGGCAGAGAATCTCGATCATCCGGTCCAGCTCCTTGTCCCGGCAGAACACCGGGTCCAGGTCGCCTTCGGCGGCCCGGCGGGTCAGGTCCCGGCAATATTTATCGCTGGCCCGGCTGCCTCTGGGCACGCTGGCCGACGCCCGGGGCTGAATGGGCAGGGTCAGCTGGCCCGACAGCTGGCGGCATTCCCGCACCGCCTCGCTGAGCTGCACCCCCATGGACGCCAGCATCACCCCCGCCGTACAGCCTCCATCCTCCAGGATGGCGCAGAGCAGATGCTCCGGCTCGGCCTTGGGCTGGCGGGCGTTCTGGGCGTCGATGAGGGCGTAATCCATGGCCCGGCGCAGTTCCGGGGCCACGTCCTGACGCCGCAGCCGCCGCGGCGCGCCCTGACGTCCATCCGCCACCTGGCGGCGGACCTCCTGTTCCCGAATATTCTTGCCGGCCAGAAACCGGCTGGCCGGGCCCCGGTCCTGCTGCAATATCGCCAGCAGCAAATGCCCCGTATCCGCCCGGCTGCACCCGAAATTCCCCGCCAGCTGGACGGTGCTCTCCAGCACCTGTTCCGCCTGGCGCGAAAAACCTTTGCCCCATCCTGCACTGAAATGTTCCAAGAATCCCATGGCCTGCTCCCATCCCGGCGTTGTTCGCCGCTTCGTCAACAACTCCAGTATAGACCGGTCGGGCGGAAAAAAATCAGCTGTTTTTGGCGCAGGAACCCAAACCGGGCAAACATAGGCTTTTCCGGGCAGCAAAACCGGGTTGACTGCCCCCGGGCCCGGGTTCACTGCATCCACCTGGGGCGGCATCTGCTTTTTTCACGTCAGGTCGTCTTTCAGGCCCAAAAGATAATCCGCGCTCACTCCATAATACCGGCACAGGGTCACCAGGTGCCGGATGGGCAATTCATTGGCGCCCCGCTCATAGCGGGCATACATGGTCTGGGAAGTGCCCAGCACCTGGGCAATCTCCCGCTGGGTTTTATCGCGGTCCTCCCGCAGGTCCCGCATCCGCTTGATATACTCCATCTCCATCCTCCGTTTCCCTTGGATGGACAAAGTATAGGTTAATAAACATCTTTACTATTGACTTTAGTAAACATTTGTACTAAAATTCAAATCAGCCCAGATTCATCCGTCATCACAAGGGAGGGGTCCGACATGGGGATTCTATCTGCGCTGCTCCAGTCCGTCCGCATTTACTGGGTCTTTTATCTCTACAGCATGGACTGGCTCCTAACCGAGGTGCTGTAAAGGGAAACCCCCGGGTACACACTGTATCCGGGGGTTTGGTATGCCATTGCTGGGCAGCCCTACCCTTTAACACTCTATTTCTTTTTCCTCTTTGTTCGCTCCGCTGGGGCCAAAGGGCCAGGGAGGGGGTTTCGACTCCCCCTCCCTAGGCCCTCTGGACTCCCTACCCACCCTAACGACCAGGGTCTGAACCCTGGACCCAAAAGAAGTGGTCGCGGCGTTCAAAAGCCTAAAAAACACTGTCATGCCTGGCCCGTGGAAACTTTCAGGGCCTCAAACGGCGGCACGGGTGTTTTTCTTAACGGCTTTTGCCCGCCGCTCCGATTGAGACCACATGCCCGCCCCAGCGGGCTGGTGGTTCGGTGAGTCTTTTGGTGCTGTAGGGCGCACACTTTGAAACTGCTACGCTCTACCCTTTTTATCATCTAAACCCACCCAGCCGCCCAGTAGCGGAACCCCTGCGGCCTATGGGCCTGTCCTCTTGCGCTTAGCCAATTTTCCCAGCGGGCGGCGGTGCGCCCTTGTGAAAATTGGAGCGCTGCGCCAGCCTCGCCTCCCTGTTTCGTTCACTGAACGCGGTCGGCTCGG
>NZ_NFLL01000048.1 GCF_002160895.1 Faecalibacterium sp. An122
ACGATGAATCGTCATGCTATCACTTCCTTGCACTGCCTATGATAGAATCCTTTTATGTCTTTTTCTTGTCTTTTTAACACTTTTTTGGGCGTTTTTGAGTTTTCAGATACACCCTAGGGAGGGGGAGTCGAAACCCCCTCCCTGGCCCTCTGGCCCCAGCGGAGCGATCAAAAGGGAAAAAGAAAGAAGTCGTCAGTGGTAGAGCGGCAAAGCGCAAGAGAGCCGCCCCTCCCTGCTCCGCCTCGGCTGCGCAGCCAGCCTCGCCTCGCTGCTTCGTCCACTGGACGCGCTTCGGTGTGCTTGCCACTGGACGCGCTGGGCCAAAGCTGCCTGTCCGAAAAGAGTACACCGCTGCAAAAAAGACCGGCGGTTTTGGCCGACGGAAGGCCAAACGTTCCGCATTGAAACGACAAAACGCGGCAAATATGCACGAAAATGCAGATGTTTCAGAACGAAACGGAATCGGGAAGGGAAATTTGAACGAACTTTGAAGAATGTTGCCGGATGAAACAGCTTGGGCGGGGGTGTTGGTTGTGAAACCACGTGTGTTTCCGATATAATTTAGACACAAGATCAAACCGAACTGTGCAGGATGCCCAAACTGCACATGCGGAACCAAGGTTTGAAAAAAGGAGGCTAAACCCAAATGACAACACCCATGATAATCGCTCTGGCTGTGACGGTCTTCATGATTATCCTGATCATGCTGGACAAACTGCCTTTCGGCGCCCCGCCGCTGCTGGCTTTGCTGCTGCTGGTGGTATTTGGCGTGACCGATATCAAGACCGCCTTCGGCGGCTTCTCCAACTCCACCATCGTGATGCTGGCATCCTTCATGGCCATCATCGCGGCGCTGCAAAAAACCAGCTTCATCGTCAAGTTCAAGGACGCCATCTTCAAGATGGCCAGCAAGGGCGGCTTTGCGGCGTACGTCCTGCTGATCCTGATTGTTATGCTGGGCTGCAGCCTGTTCGGCACCGGTTCCACCGCATACTACGTCCTGGTCATCGGCCTGCTGTCCAACCTGCCCTACAGCAAGAGCCTTCCCCCCTCCAAGGTCCTGATGCCTGCCGGCTTTGCCGCCAACCATCCGCTGCTGCCCTTCAATACCGCCCTGCAGTACGGCATCGTCATCGCGGTCCTGCAAAGTGCAGGCGCCGTGGCGGAAGTGGATCTGGTCAAGTTCTCGTTCGTCAACCTGGCCCTGTCCCTGGGCTTCCTGGCCTGGTGCCTGCTGGCCTATAAGATGATGCCCGACCACCCCATCGCCGCCGCACAGGAGACCGCGGCCGACAACCACCAGGTCACCCTCTCCAAGAACAAGGAAATCATCACCTACATCTGCTTTGTGGTGGCCGTCGTGGGCATGATCCTCCAGAGCACCATCGGTGATGCGGGCTACGCCATCACCGGCCTGGCCGTGGCCGGCCTGCTGATCTTCGGCATCATGGACTTCAACGAAATCCGCAACGCCATCAGCGCCCCCATCATCCTCATGAGCGCCGGTGTCATCGGCATCGCCGATGCCCTGGGCAACACCGGCCTGACCAACCTGGTGGGCGAGACCGTCGCCGGCATGCTGGGCGACAACGTCAACCCCTTCATCCTGATTTTCGTGTTCTGCATCCTCACCAGCGTCCTGGCCACCCTCACCGGCTCCACCATCGGCACCGTCTACGTCTTTGCCCCCATGGCCATCGCCACCTGCCTCAACCTGGGCCTGGACCCCACCGCTGCGGCAGCCGCCATCGTCATCTCGGGCTGGTGCGGACACTTCCTGCCCATCGACGGCATGCCCGCCATGATCATGGGCGCCGGCGACTACAAGATCGGCGAGTTCTGGAAGTTCACCATCCCCCAGTACTTCATCCGCCTGCTGGCCCTGACCGCCGGCGCGGTGCTGATCTTCCCCATGCGCTGATTCCTCATTTCTCCTCTTACCTATTCCCATTTCCCTGCAATCATCTCGGCAAAAACCTGCAAAAACCAGAAAAGCCGGAGGCATTTCGCCTCCGGCTTTTCTGCATGGTTGGGGAAGGGGCCGCTGTCGTTGGTGTCTGCGGGCGGCGGGAGAGGGAAGCGGCCCGGCCGGCGCCCTGAGCGGACTTGCGGGGAAGGGCTTTTCAGATGCACAAACCGCCTGGCGGGACCTCCCGGGAGTGTGCACGCCCTGGCTTTGCGCGGGCGCGGCGGCTTGATTGGACGTCGAGGCCGTCCGCCCGCTCTCAGGCGGGGGAGGTGTAGCGGTAGAAGACGGCTTCCCGCTCCTGCAGGGCCTGGCCCTCCACCTGGTACAGCTGCCCGGCCATGTGGCCGAAATTGGCGGCGGTCCACCGGCCGGTGTCCTGACTGTCGGCGTCCTGGGTTCCGGCCCAGGTCACCGGCAGAAGGGTTCCCCAGGCCCCCATCGCCGTGTCGATGGCCTGGGGGTCCTGAGGCTGTACCGCCTGGGCGGGAAGCAGCAGGGTGCTGCCGTCGGGGCCGGCAAAGCCGAAGGTATCCTGAATCACCGTGACGGCAGGCTCGGACGAGGCGGGGGCTTCGCTGTCCACGCCGGGCGCGCTGGAGGCCGGGCCAGAAGACACCGAGGACGCCGGCGGCGCGGCGGGCCGGGACAGCCACAGCCAGGCCGCCCCCAGAATGCAGAGAGCCGCCGCACCGGCGGCCAGGAAGAAGGATTTCGGACGCATGGCAATACCTCCTGGATGGGTGAGGGGGGAATGTCTGTTGCTGTAAGCTTAAAGCAGCCGGGGCGAATTGTCAACAACCGGAATCCGCCGGGCAGCAAAAAAGGGGAGCGCCGCAGCGCTCCCCGTGGGGATTGGGAATGGAGGGTGAGGCCGCCCGGCCGGATGCGGACCCGGTTTGCGGGCGCCGCCGGGATTTTAGGGCCGGGAGGCGGCGGAAAAGTGGGCGGACGCCTTACTTTTTATAGCCGCACTTGGGGCAGACGCCGTTTTCGTTCAGGGCGATGCCGCACAGGGGGCAGCGGTCAATGACGTTCTGGGGGGTGAATTCCTGCGAGGCCGCGTTGACGCCGCTGGAGAAGGTGATTTTGGCGATGTTCAGCTTGTCTTTCAGCAGGTCGTAGACAATCTTAATCATCCCTTCCACCGTCATGGTCTCCTTGGTGACCACCAGCCGGCACTCGGGATAGGCGGTGGCCAGCTCGGTCTGGAAGGCGGGACCCTTCATCTGGTTCTGGGGCGCGCCGTTGCGGATGCCCTGTTCCTCATAGACCTTCAGGATGGCGGGCAGCAGGGGATCGTCCTGGCGCAGGATCAGGGCGTGGTCAAAGTTTTTCAGCACAGACCAGGCGGTTTTCTGGATTTCGTTGCAGGGGAACACCATGTTGACGCCGGGCTCCACCGTGTCTTCCACTTCGATGGTCAACACGCCGGTGTGGCCGTGGAGATACTGGGCTTCGCCCTTGAACCCATAAAACCGGTGCGCGTACTGCAGATCCAACGTTGTAATGCTTCTCATGTAAAAACCTCCTTGCAATGTGTTTTATTTACAGGTCCGAAGACTTCTGTACAGATTCGGCGCGGTCTTGGCCGCTGTCCTGGGCCGCCCGGCAGCGGGGGCACAGGTACTGGATTTTCAGATCATACCCGTCGATGGCAAAGCCGGTCTGCTGTTCCAGCTGGGCGGTGATGTCCTCCAGATGGATATCCGCCAGGCTGCCGCACCGGCGGCAGACCAGATGGTCGTGGCGGGTGTTCCGGTCGTACCGGTCGGGACAGCCCTCCACGCTGATTTTGCGGATTTTGCCCTGCTGGCACAGGCTGTTGAGATTATTGTACACCGTGGCCAGCACCACGCCGTCCCTGTGGGCCGGGAACTGGGTGGTTGAGACCTTCCCGTCCGGCCCGGCGATGCTGACCGCCCCGATATGCGGGCGAGTGCCGCCGTAAATTTCGGCCCGCATCCCGCCGTCCAGGGGCTGGAGACGGGCTGTCAGCGGCGCGCCCAGGACGGTGCAGGCAAAACAAAACTCGGAACTCATGGCATACCCTCCCATTCCGGCAAATCCCGCTCCAGGTCAAACTGGGAGAGAATCCGTGCTGCGGTGTGGCAGACCATTTCCTGCAGGGTGGCGGGATGGTTGTAGTAGGTCTGCATGGGGGGCAGGATGACGGCCCCCAGCTGGCTGGCCTCGTAGAGATTCCGCAGGTGAAGGGTGGAAAGCGGGGATTCCCGCGCCGCCAGCACCAGCCTGCGGCGCTCTTTGAGGCAGACGTCGGCGGCCCGCAGCAGCAGATTGTCGCTGTAGCCGGAGACAATGCCCGCCACGGTTTTCATGCTGCAGGGACAGACAATCATCCCCATGGTTTTGCAGCTGCCGCTGGCGATGGAGGCGCCGATGTCGCCGTTGTCGTGGTATACCGGCGCCAGCTGTTTCAGATCGTCCAGCGTCATGCCGCACTCCTGCCGGAGGGTCAGTTCCGCCCCGCGGGTGGCCACCAGATGGGTTTCCACCTCCGGGCAGAGGGACAGCTGGCGCAGCAGTTCCACCGTCAGCGGCGCGCCGGATGCCCCGCTCATCCCGACAATCAAACGCTGTTTCTTACCCATGCAGCCACTTCTCCGGGTCCACTTCCAGGAAAGACGCCCGGTGGAAGCGGCTTTTCTGGTCAAAGGGGACGGTGCAGTCAAAAATGGTCTTGCAGCTGCACCCGATATCCCGGATGGAGGGGCTGCAGGCCGGGTTGGAGCTGGGGTCCAGGGGATGGCAGCGGACACCCGGGATGGTGATGATGTCCACGTCGCCCTGGAACCGGGTATTCATGGCCCAAAGGACATCGTTGGTGTCGAAGATGTCCACGTCCTCATCCACCAGAATCACGTGTTTCAGCTCAGGGAACGCCGAGAACGCCAGCAGGGCGGCCTGGCGCTGTTTGCCCTCGTCGGTATGGACCGTCTTTCTGCACTGGAGAACGGCCATGTATTTGCCGCCGCCGGACCGGTGGGCGTAGCAGTTCAGAACCTTGCCGGGCAGGGCTTTGTCGATCATGCCCAGGATGCTGGCCTCGGTGGGGATGCCCGCCATGTTGACGTGCTCTTCCGACGGGCCGATGCAGGTCTGCATGATGGGGTTTCTGCGGTGGGTCACCGCTTTGACCTTGAGCAGCCAGCATTCGTGGCTGGCGGGGCCGTTGTAGCCCGGAAATTCCGGCATGGCAAAGCCGGTGCGGGTGTTCTGGTCCTCCACCACATGGTTGCTGCCGGGCAGGATTTCGCCCTCGAGGATGTATTCGGCGTTGGCGATGGCGTGTTCCTTCACGGTCAGACAGGGGACCAGCTCCACCGGACGCTGGCGCAGGGCGCCCGCAATGGACAATTCATTGAAGCCCAGGGGGGTGGTGGGAGGCTCGAAGCAGGCGGTCACCTCGATGGCGGGGTCCACCCCGATGGAGACCGAGATGGGCAGCGGCTGTCCCAGTTCGGTGGCCCGCTCGGCCATGGCGCCGATGTGGCGGCTGCCGGGCTGGAGAAAGATGGACAGTTCGTCCCGGCTCTGGATGCACATCCGGTGGATGGTCACATCCGACCGGCCGGTGTCGGGATGGGTGGCATAGCACATCCCCAGCGTGATGTAGGGGCCGGCGTCCAGGGGCGTATTGGTGGGGGCGGGGATCAGGCGGTTCAGGTCAAAGTCGGGGTCAGAGGCCAGATGGACCACTTCCTGGGCCGGGGCCGGCCCGGTGATGACCACCGGCTGGATGGGATGGGCTGCACAGGCCTGGACCAGGTGGCCCAGCTCTTCCTTTTTGCAGCCGAACAGGCTGGCGACCCTGGCCCGGCTGGCCAGCACCCCGATGGCGACGCTGCAGCCGGGATGGCCTTTGACGTTGTGGAACAGCATGGCCGGTCCGTCCACGGTGGTGGGCCGCATGACGGTGCCGCCGGCGCCCACATGGCGATAGACGCCGGACAGCTCGGCTGCCGGGTCCACTTCCACCCGGGTCTCCACCAGCTGGCCCGGGGTCTGGCGCAAAACCTCCAGGGCTGTGCGCAAATCCAAAATTTCGGTGCGATGATCCATAGATATCTTTTTCCTTTCCAGGTGAACGGTTTCCCTCCGTCAGATGCGCGTCAGCGCTCTGTGCAGCGGGGGAGTTTTTCGGTGATGCAGGCCCTTATTCTGCGCAGATCCGGTCGATCCAGCCAAACAGCTCCTTCAGGTCATAGTCGCCGCTGTGGGGCAGCCCCCAGGGAAGCGCAAAATCTACGTCACAGCCGTGGTTTTTTAAAACCGTCTGCAAAATAAAGGGGATGGCCAGGGAGGTGTCCCGGTCATAGACGCCGTGGCGAATCCGCCAGTGCGGCGCCGTGTCTGCCCTGCCTATAAAGGTCAGCGGATTCATTTGGGCGATCAGCGCCGGGTCGGCCAGGGTTCCGCCTGCGGTATCGTGGGCCTGGCTGTAGGGGGTGAAATGCTGGCGGTCGATGGTCTCGGTGCCGAATTCCTGGTTTTCCGGTGAGCCGAGATCCAGCGCGTCAAACGCCGGCGCCGTTTTCATCCGCACAATGGCGCTTACAAAGGCGTCCCAGTCCAGATCCACGACCTGCCCGTTTGCGATGGACAGATACGATTGCCTCTCCACCCGGCTGCCCTCGACAGCCAGCCAGGAGAGGTTTTGGGCGGTCGTGTGGGTGTCCAGCTCCTGCTGGGCGGACTGCATCACAGCGGCTTTCAATGCATCCTGAAAGCTGCCGGTTCCGTCGGCCGCCAGGGTCAGGGGCGCGCCGTCCGCCGTTTTCAGGTGAAGACGGTTGAGATAGGCGGGGAACAGGGCTTTCAGTTCCCGGGAGATTTGTTTCTGCTGTTCCGTCTGGGTGCCGGAAGTGCCTTTCTGAACGATTTGGCCGTCTTTTACACTCATCCGCAGCGTGCTGAAATCGTCGTGGCCGCAGAACATCCACTCGTAGGCCGCATCGGCGTTTTCAAGATTGTGGATGGGGCAATAGCAGTTGGCGGCGAAAATGTCGTCCCGCTCCTCGACGGCACCGATCCTGGCCAGATCGGCGGCATACAGCGGGCTGTTGCCGCTGGCGCCGGTCAGAGCGGAGAGGGCGCCCCCCGCACTGGTGCCGCTGGTGATGATCTTTTCGGGGTCGCCGGGAATCAGGGCGCGGTTTTTGCGCAGCCAGCGGATGCCCGCTTTCATGTCCACCGCGAATGCGGGCGCTTTGCCCACACTGCGGCCGGTTTCCTTCTGCTGGGCCATGGTTTTGGAACCTTCAAAAAATTCGGCGTTCCGGTGGCCGGAAGTGCGGCCCCGCACGCCGATGCACGCCACCACATAGCCGTGTGCCAGCGCACAAAGCACCGCATTGGGACGGCCGAACCGGTCCGGTCCCGGGCAGTCTGCCGGCCCGGGCAGATAGCCGCCCACCGTGTTGGGCATAAAGATGGGGGCGGTGTGCAGCGTATAGCCGTTGTGCTGCGCGCCGGCGTAATAATCCTCCGGCACATACAGAATCGGCTGGGTCGGCGGTGTTACCACCGCTTTCCCGCCTAAGAACCGTACGTGACAGATTTCCCGTCATACGGCTCAAGCATTTCATCACTTTTTCAAGCGGCACTCAGCGTAGATTT
>NZ_NFLL01000049.1 GCF_002160895.1 Faecalibacterium sp. An122
AGTCCCCCCTGTCGCTGTGCGACATCCCCCCTTGGGAGAGAGTACCATAGACAGGGTGGTGCAACCTTTCCGCGCAGAAGGTACCGCATGGTTTAGAGGAGTCCCCCCGCGGCTGCGCCGCCGCCCCCGTTGGGGGCAGCCGAGCCGAGCGCGTCCAGTGGACGAAGCAGCGAGGCGAGGCTGGCGCAGTGCTCCAATTTTTACAAGGGCATTTATGCCCGCAGGAAAAATTGGCTAAGCACAAGAGGATTTATACAAAAAACCGCTCTGCCAGATTGCAGGGCGGTTTTATTGTGCCTGGTCGGGAACGTCCTCCGCCATGTTGCTGAGGGCGTACTCAATGCACTGGATAATCAACTCGTTGCGTGATAAGTCAAAGCGTGCAGCTTTGGTGTCCACTTCCTCCAGCAGCTTGGCCGGAATGCGCAGCGAGATGACCTCTTTCTCCGACTTTTTGGGGATAAATTTTCTCATGATGCGCTGTCCTCCTTGCTAAATAGTACCCTTTTTGATATGATAAAACTATATATTAGATAATGATATGTATTTTAGATATCAATAAAAGGCTGTAACTGCTGGAAAAGAGGTGCATCATGGAGAAAACAAGCAAAATCGCCCTGCACGCAGGCAGGGCGGGGTCAGGGTTTGGGGGATTCGGGGCGGTCGTCTGCCATGTTGGCGAGAGCGTAGGCAATGCACTGGTTCAAAAACTGGTTGCGGGAGATGCCGATTTCGGCGGCCTTGTGGTTGATGAAATCCAGGGTGTCGGCGGGCAGACGGATGGAAACGTTTTCTTTTTCGTTGTTTTTGGGCACAAATTTCGACATACAAGCGGACCTCCTGACACCATTGTACTCGCTTGTGTATCGTAAATCTATATTTAAAAAATCGTTCACTTTTTAAGTACAAAAGAGAATGAACCAGGGATTCACACTGCCATGCAGAGGCCGAAGGGCCGGAGAGGAGATTGTATGAACGAAGAAAACGGGATGTATCAGGACGCCGCCAGCGAAGAAGTGATGCGCCGTGCCGCCTATGTCTACGCGATTTTGTGCGGCGACTATGACCGCCGCAGCCTGCCGCCGGAGGCGGAACGCATTGAGGACCTGTACGCCAAGGGCGCGCCGGTGGACCAGCTGTACGGCGAGATGATGGCCGCCTATGACCGGTTGTCCCAGCGGCTCCACCCCGGGGAGGAAGAAGACGAGGACGTGGAGGTGTTTTTCACCAACGCCCTGGCCATGTGTGAGTATATCGGGCTGAAAATGTATCGCTATGGGGATTATTATGCCCGCCACCCCGAGCAGTTCCCCAAAAAGGGGGCGTAAAGGCATAACCCGCCCCCGGTCGGCCCATACTGACCCCGAAAGGGGGCGCGGAATGTGTCCATGCGGCGGATTGCCGCCCTGTATGGGGCGCTGTTGGTGGGGTTTGCGGTGGTGGTGTGCCGGCTGTACCTGACGGCCAGCAATACCAGCTATGCGGCCCGGGCCGAGGGCCAGAGCAGCGTCACCCTCAGCCTGCCGGCCAAACGGGGCGGGTTTTATGATTGTGACGGCCTGCCCCTCACCGGCCTGGAACAAACCTGGTACGCCCTCTGCCTGCCGGGCGAGAGCAGTTATGTGCGGCTGTACGACGCAGCGGGCACCGAGAGCCAGGGCGAACTGTACCAGCGGCGGAACGCTGCGGCGCCCTTTTTGCTGCAGGTGAGCCGGGACGTGTCCGACCTGGGGCTGTATACCTATACGGTGCCCCGGCGCTATTGCAGCGTCCCTTTGTGCCAGCACCTGATCGGCTACCTGGACGGGGACGGGAAGGGGGTGGCGGGACTGGAAGCCGCCCTCAATGACCTGCTGGCGGGCAGCCAGGCCCGGGACACCGTCACTTGTTCGGTCACGGGACAGGGACGGCTGGTGGAGGGCGCCGAGCCGGTGTATACCCAGGCTGCCGGGGATGGGGCAGGGGTGCAGCTGACCATCTCCCGGCCGGTGCAGCGGGCGGTGGAGGCGGTGGCCGCCGAAACCATGACCAGCGGGTGTATTTTGGTGCTGGACGCCGCCACCGCCCAGGTGCGGGCCAGCGTCAGCCTGCCGGGCTATGACCCCGAGGACGTGTCGGCCAGCCTGGACGCGCCGAACAGCCCCTTTTTGGACCGGACTCTGGCCGCCTATGCGGTGGGTTCGGTGTTCAAGCCGGTGCTGGCGGCCGCCGCCATCGAGGCGGGGGAGGATGACCTGGTGGTGGAATGCCCCGGCTATACGGTGGTGGATGGGCAGGTGTTCCGGTGCGCGTCGGGCACCGCCCACGGCACCGTGGACCTGGCCGCCGCCCTGGAAAAAAGCTGCAACGGCTATTTCATCCGGCTGGGCCAGGCCCTGGGGGCGGATGCGGTGCTGGAAGCCGCCGCCCGGCTGGGCTTTGGCCAGTCGGTGAGCGTGGCGGGAAGCCTGCGGGGCGCGGCGGGGGAGCTGCCCGGGCGGGATACCCTGGACACCCCCGGCCAGCTGGCCAATTTCAGTTTCGGCCAGGGCCAGCTGCTGGCCACCCCGCTGCAGGTGGCCTCCATGATGAACGCCATCGCGGCGGATGGGGTCTACCGCACCCCGTCCTTTGTCCTTGCCACCCTGGATGAGTCCACCGGCCAGGTGAAGGAGAGCGTGCCGCCGCCGGCGGCCCGGCAGGTGTTTTCGGCGGACACCGCCCAAAAACTGCGGGAACTGCTGGCCGGCGTGGTCACCGAGGGCACCGGCCACGAGGGCGCGCCGGTCCATGGCACCTCCGCCGGCAAGACCGGCACCGCCCAGACCGGCCAGTTCACCGCCGACGGCCAGGAAAAGATGAATCTGTGGTTTGCGGGGTTCTGCCCGGCGGATCAGCCGGAGTATACGGTGGTGGTGCTGCAGGACGGCCAGACCGATCCCGCCTGCTCCAGCGCCGCCATCTTCGGCCAGGTCTGCGAGGCCCTGTGGCTGCTGGAACAGTGAAAACCCGTCAAAACCTGTGCCGGGCGTCTTGCTTTTGGGCGCGGGTTGTGCTATTCTATAGAAGTATTTCCATGTAATTTTTCGGGCCCGGGCCACCGCCCGCCCCAACACGTAGTAAGGAGCGTTATACACATGACGGTTTACGAAATTGCCGGCGGCGTGATCCTGCTGGTCGTTGCAGTTGTCATCATCGTGCTGACCCTGCTGCAGCACACCCATGGCCAGGGCCTGGCCGGCGCCATCGGCGGCAATATGCAGAGCGCCAACAGCACCCGCCTGAGCCCGGCGGACCAGATGCTGGCCAAGATCACCCGGGTGGCCGGCGTGATTTTCTTCGTGGTGGCAATCGCCGCCTGCGTTCTGTCCAGCCGGTTGGGCTGAGACAGTAGAGGCCCCGCGGCAGAGCGGGGCTGTTTTTGTGTCCGGCGTGTTTGCCGGGCAGGCAGCGCGTCCGCCCGAAGAAGCAGGCGGGCGCAGAAGGATGTGAAGGAGAGTAACAAAATCTATGGCAATGAGAGATAAAATTGAGCGCGCCATTCAGATGCAGCCCTGCACGGTGCGGGATCTGAAGGCGAAATTCGGCGGCGACCGCGCCGCGGACCGCAAGGTGATGGACGCCCTGGACGAGCTGGTGCGGGAAGCCGTGGTCTGCCAGCGGGAGGGCGTGTTCTTCACCGTCCGTTCCGGCCGGAAGGACAAGGCCCTGCTGTGCAACGTGGTCAAGCTGGGCAAGACCTTCGGCTTTGTGATGCTGGAGGACGGCTCAGGGGATATTTTCATTCCGGGCCGCCTGATGAAGGGCGCCATGCCGGGGGACCGGGTCCTGGTGGAGAAGCTGGCCCATCCCCGTGTGGAGGGCAGCGACGAGGGCGAGATTCTGGCGGTGCTGGAGGAGAAGAACAGCCTGGTGGGCACCACCCGGCGGATCAGCGGCCGGCTGGTGTTCGTGCCGGATGACTGCCCGGCCATCTCGATGCAGATTCTGCGGGACAGCGAAGGCGGCGCCAAGGACGGCGACAAGGTGGCTGTGGAGATCCGCAGCCGCGGCATGCGGCAGGAGGACCACCGGGTAGCGGTGGTGATGCGGTTTGGTTCCAGTGATGAGGCCAAGCGCTGCGCCAAGGCCCTGCTGTACGCCCGGGACGTCCATGTCCGGTTCCCCGAGGAAGTGCGGGACGAGGCCAAGAAGCTGGAGGGCGCCACCGTGTCCGAGGCGGAGGCCGCCGGCCGGATGGACCTGCGTGCCCTGCCGATTTTCACCATCGACAGCGCCGAGACCAAGGACATCGACGACGCCATCAGCCTGAACCAGACCCCCGACGGCTTCGAGCTGGGCGTGCATATCGCGGACGTGTCCAACTACGTCAAGCCGGGCACCGCCCTGGACAATGAGGCATTCAGCCGGGCCACCAGCGTCTACTACGCCGACCAGGTGGTGCCCATGCTGCCCAAGCAGCTGTCCAACGGCATCTGCAGCCTGAACGAGGGCGAGCTGCGCCTGGCCTTCTCCTGCCTGATGCACCTGGACAAGGCCGGCAAGCTGGTGGATTATAAGTTCGTCAAGTCGGTGATCCGCAGCCGGGTCAAGGGCGTGTACAGCGAGATCAACGCCCTGCTGGCCGGCACCGCCGACCGCGAGACCCAGTATAAGTATGCCGAGGTGGCCGCCCAGCTGCCCGCCATGAAGGCCCTGTACACCCTGCGGGCCGGCCTGCGCCGGGAGCGGGGCTGCATGGACATCGAGAGCGGCGAGGTCAAGCTGATTCTGGACGAGAACGGCCGCTGCATCGACGTCAAGAAGCGGGTTCAGGGCGAGAGCGAGGCCATGATCGAGGAGTTCATGCTGCTGGCCAACCAGTGCGCGGCCCACTTTGCCCGCACCAAGCAGGTGCCCTTTGTCTACCGCGTCCACGAGGAGCCCAACAGCGAAAAGCTGGAGCGGCTGCACACCCTGCTGCAGGCCTGCGGCATCAACGACCACTTCGCCAAGGAAGTGCCCGAACCCAAAGAGCTGTCCGCCATCCTGGAAGGGGTCAAGGGCACGCCCTATGAGAAGATCATCCACACCGGCCTGCTGCGCTGCATGTCCAAGGCGGAATACCAAGCCGAGCCCAAGGGGCATTACGGCCTGGTGCTGAAGGATTACGCCCACTTCACCAGCCCCATCCGGCGGTATCCGGACCTGGCCATCCACCGCATCCTCACCGCCATGCTGGGCGGCATGGACAAGGAGACCCTGACGGTGAGTTACAGCGACTTTGCCGAGAAGGTGAGCAAGCAGTCCAGCGCCCAGGAAGTGGTGGCCATGCAGATCGAGCGCCGCGCCGAGGACTGCTACAAAGCCGAATATGCCCGCGCCCACATCGGCGAGCACCGGGAGGGCACCATTTCGGGCGTCACCCAGAAGGGCGTCTTTGTGGAGCTGGACAACGGCGTGGAGGGCTTTGTGCCGGTGGGCAGCCTGACCGCCACCGGCGCCCTGCTGACCGAGGGCGTCCGCCTGTCCGACCCTGTGTCGGGCAAGCAGTGGGCCCTGGGCGACCGCCTGATGATTACTATTGTCCGGGCCGACGTCAACCTGGGCAAGATCGACTTCGAAGCCGCCGCCCCGGTTACTTTTTCGGAGAAAAAGTAACCAAGTTCCTTTTTCGAGTTCCTTTTTCGAGAAAAAGGAACCAAAAAGCTTTTCAATGTGTACCATCAAGTTTGCGGGTCTCCGACACTTCCGCGGGGCCGTTACGCTAAGGCTCGCTCCCGGCGTTTGGGGCTGCGCCCCGGTACGATGCAAACGGACTCAAAACCTGATTTTACGGGTCAGGTATAGCCAGCCTCTTTGGAAGGCTCCCGGGCTGCGCCCCGGTGAGTCCGAGATTTCAGATAGCCTGATTTTCCACTAGGTACGCGCTGAAAACCTATAAAAATGCAGCAACCCTCGTCCTTTATTGGGCGGGGGTTGTTTTTATGTGTTTGGAAACCTGGGGAAGCCACTATTGATAATAAATCCACAGCGCTGATGTGTAAAAAGAGCAGCCAGAAATTTAGAGCCCCTGTCAGGGGGCGCGGCCACAGGCCGTAGGGGTTCCGCTATTGGGCGGTTGGGTGGGTTTAGATGATAAAAGGGTATCACCTTGCAATTTCAAAGTCTGCGCCCCACAGCACCAAAAGACCTACCGAACCGCCAGCCCGCCAAAGCGGGCCTGTGGTACCAATCGGAGCGGCGGGCAAAAGCCGTTAAGAAAAAACCGGGCCGTCTTTTGTAAGCGTTCAAAGTTTTGACGAGCCAAGGCCGTCGTGTTTTTTTAGGCTTTGGCCCAGAGCGACCACTCTGTCTGGGTCCAGGGGTCTCCCCTGGTCGTTAGGGTGGGTAGGGAGTCCAGAGGGGGTAGGG
>NZ_NFLL01000005.1 GCF_002160895.1 Faecalibacterium sp. An122
GCGGGGCGGCCTGGGAGGGGGAGGACGTGGTGGTCAGCGGCCCGCCCTCCTGCTGTCGGATGCCTCTGGCCGAGACCGCCCGGATGCGGGCGTCGGTGCTGTTTGCAGCGCCCCTGCTGGCCCGGCTGGGCCGGGTGGAGACGGCTCTGCCCGGCGGCTGCCGGATCGGAGCCCGGCCGGTGGATTGGCACCTGGCCGCCATGGAACAGATGGGGGCCCAGATTACCCAGGCGGGGGACCGGCTGGTGCTGACCGCTCCCTGGGGGCTGCGGGGAACCGAAATCTGTCTGCCGGGGCCCAGCGTGGGGGCCACCGAGACGGTGCTGCTGGCGGGATGCACCGCCCGGGGCGAGACCATCCTGCACGGCGCGGCCAGAGAACCGGAAATTTGTGATTTGGCGCAGTTTTTGAACCGGTGCGGCGGAAAAGTCCAGGGAGCCGGCACCGACGAAATCCACATTCAGGGGGTGGGGGCGCTCCATGGGGTGACCTACCGCCCCATGCCCGACCGGATCTGTGCTTCCACCCTGGCCTGCGCCGTGGCGGCGGCCCGGGGCTGGATCACCATTGCAGGGTGCAGCCCCTCCCTCTATGGGCCGGTGCTGGATGTGCTGGAGCAGGCAGGCTGCACCGTCAGCCGCACCGCCGGCAGCGCCACGGTGGGCCGGATGGGCAGCCTGCAGGGAGCCGGCCGCCTGGTCACCGGGGGATACCCGGCCCTGGCCACCGACGCCGCGCCCCTGGTGGCGGCGGCCCTGCTCTTTGGGGAGGGAACCACCGTCCTGGAGGACCGGGTGTTTGAGGCCCGTTTCGGCTGCGCCGAGGGCTTTGCGGCCATGGGGGCCCAGGTGAAGGTGGAGGGCCGGACGCTGCAGATTCGGGGCGGGCGGCCCCTCCGGGGAGCGGCGGTCACCGCCTGCGATCTGCGGGGCGGGGCGGCCCTGGTGGTGGCGGCTCTGGGGGCGCAGGGCAAAACCAGGATCGCCGGGTGCGAATATATCGCCCGGGGTTATGCCTCTCTGGGGGAAATGCTGACCGGTTTGGGGGCACGAATTGAGTAGGAAATACGGATGTGAAGAAACAAATTCCAAAAAAGCGCCTTGAAAAGAAAAAAACAACTTGCAATCAAGGCCAAAAGATGATAGGATAAACTTGTGTAACTCACGAGAGTTTTATCTGTGCGGCTGGGGACAACAGGACCAGGGCTTGGCGGCACGGTGACCATATTGCCTGACGGAGGAACAAAACTATGGCTTTGATGCTTGACGAAGAATTGGACGAAAACGTTACCACGATTAAAGTGGTAGGCGTGGGCGGCGGCGGCGGCAACGCCGTGAACCGGATGGTGGCCGACGGTCTGCAGGGCGTGGAGTTCATCGCGCTCAACACCGACCAGCAGGCCCTGACCAAGAACCATGCCACGGTGAAGGTGCAGCTGGGCTCCAAGCTGACCAAGGGCCGTGGTGCGGGTGCAGATCCCGAGGTGGGCCAGCGCGCCGCCGAGGAGAGCAAGGATGAGATCGCCAATGTGCTCAAGGGGGCACAGATGGTGTTTATCACCGCCGGCATGGGCGGCGGCACCGGCACCGGTGCAGCCCCCGTGGTGGCTGAGGTTGCCCATGACCTGGGCATCCTGACGGTGGGCATTGTCACCAAGCCCTTTGCCTTTGAGGGCAAGCGGAAGATGGGCCTGGCCGAGCAGGGCATCGCCAATCTGCTGATGCACGTGGACAGCCTGATCGTCATCCCCAACGAGCGCCTGAAGATGATCAGCCAGGAGAAGATCACCCTGATGAACGCCTTCCAGGCCGCCGACAATGTGCTGCGCCAGGGCGTCGAGTCCATCTCGGCCCTGATCAACGTGCCCGCCTTCATTAACCTGGACTTCGCGGACGTCCGTTCCATCATGAAGGACGCCGGCTACGCCCACATGGGCACCGGCAGCGCCAAGGGCGCCGGCAAGGCAGAGAATGCCGCCAAGGCCGCCGTCAGCAGCCCGCTGCTGGAGACCAGCATCGCAGGCGCCCACGGCGTCATCATCAACATCACTTCCAGCCCCGACATCGGCCTGGAGGACATCGAGACGGCCGCAGGCCTCATCACCCAGAGCGCACACCCCGACGCCAACATCATTTGGGGTACTGCGTTTGATGAGAACCTGTCGGATGAGATGCGGATCACCGTGGTGGCCACCGGCTTTGAAAACCGGACCGGCGATGCTCTGCGCTCGGCTCTGGACAGCGCCAGCGCCGGCTCTGCTGCGTCCAGCGCGGCGGCTTCTTCTTCCACCACCAGCGGCGCTGTCTTCAACGCCGACGGCACGGCTCCCGGCTCTGCCAAGCCCGCCCCCGCTGTGGAGGAGGAGAACACCGATAACCGGTACTACGATGAGCTGCTGGCCATCCTGAACAAGCGCAAGTAAACACATCGGACAACGACACGTAAAGGGAAGCGGCTATGACGGAGGAGATGCTTCGGCTTTTGGCGGTGCAGAACCGCGAGAAGGAGAATCTTCTTTTGTGCATTGACCGCGCCTGGGGAATTTGTGCCCGGCAGGCCCGCCAGGCCCGCCGCAGGCTGCGCCGTTTGGAGGGGGTGCTGGCTTTGACGACCGAAGAGATCAAACTACAGCCGGACGCATCCGTGCCGGCGGCGGAAGAACCCAGACCGGGCGAGACCCAGCTGGAGGCCCTGAGCCGCCGGCTGGCAGCCGCCCAGCAGGAGATCCGGCAGTACGAGACCAAGCTCTTTGCCTGTGACCGGGCGATCCTGGCCCTGAAAAAGGAAAACGCCGAGCTGACCGCCCTGTGCAACAAGGCGCGGGAGCTGGGCTTTGTCCCGGAGGAAGAGGAGAATACCGGCCCCTTCTGGCCCGACGGCCTGGGCCCGGCCCCCAGCGAGGAGCGCCCTGCGGCAGAGGAGGAGCCGGCCGAACCGGCGGCCTTCGATGAGCCGGAGGACGAGCCCGCCTGGCTTGCGTCGCCCATGGAACTGCTGGAGCCTCCCGAGCCCCGCAAGGCCCCGGTGATGCTTCCCCCCGAGCCGGAGGAAGAACCCCGGGAGGCGGCGGCCCCTGCGGCCGAGCAGCCGCCGGTCCGCAGGCGCGGCCCGCTGGACGACATGACCTCTCAGGTTCTGGGCCAGCTGGATCTGCTGATGCAGAAGGAGCATATCCCTCTCAAGCAGTCCGCCTATCTGCGGGGAAAGATGGATTGACCCCGCCCCATTCGAACCCCAAAGCCCTGCCGGACCCCGGCGGGGCTTTTCTTTTGCGCCGATACCCGGACCCAAAACCGGAAAAACCCCATTTCCGCCCCGAAACAGGGGAAGAAATGGGGTTTTGTGCTGTGTTGGGAGAGTTGCGGGCGAACCGTCCGCCGCCCCGGCCAAAGCGTCACCGGACGCTGCTGGTGCGGTGCTCCATCAGGTAGGTGGCCGTCAGGTCGGCGATGTGGAGCTTGATGGCCAGGGGGTAGCGGTCGTAGGCCTCCGAGATGGCAAAGCTGCCGCCCCGGGCCGAGTCGTCAAAGCCGCCCATGTGCCAGCGGATGGCCACCGCCTCCTCGGTCTTGAGCCGCATGAACCGCTCGATGAGAAAGACGCTCTTTTCGCCGTGGCCGTAGGGGAACTGGTCCTCCACCGTGTAGTAAGGGACCTTTTCCCACTGGCCGGTGGCGTCGTTCTTGACGTTGCGGGAGGAGACTTTGTAGTAGTTGGCCTTGCACAGGTCGTGGAGCAGGGCGCAGATGGCAAAGCTCTCCTCGCTCTCGCCCTCCTGGAAAAAGCTGTCGTGAAGGGCGTGGTAGACGTTGAGGCTGTGCATGCACAGGCCCCCTTCACAGGCGCCGTGGAACCGGGTGGAGGCCGGGCAGGTGAAAAAGTCGGTGTTGTTGTCCATCCAGTCCAGCAGGCGCTCGGCCCCCGGCCGGGTCACGTGCTGGCGGAAGAGGGACAGGAATTCTTCCCGCTGGGTCATGTTATTCCTCCGGCAGCTCGGGCTCGTCGGGGACGGTGATCTCCTCCATATCCTCCAGGATGCCCTTCAGGATGCCCATTTCCTCGGCGCTGAGGGAAATGCCCTTGCCCATCCGGGTGCCGTCCGGGGACCAGTCCCGGATGTCGTATTTGGGCTCGCCGTCGTTCCAGCTGATGAGGTTGAGCTGGCGCTCCCAGCCCCGGGGCCGCTGGGACAGGACTGCGATCTTCTGGATGATGTCGTACTTGATTTCTGCCATTTTGCCATTACCTGCTTTCTTTCAAATGGTGTTCGTACTAACCATAATAAAGGAAGCGGGCCCGGATTGCAACGGGTTACGCAAAAATTTTTCAGGTGGGTCAGCCGTAGGGGGCTTCCTGCCGCCAGCAGACCAGGTCCCGGACGGTGTCCTCGTTCTCCAGGGTGGGGATGGGGGAGTCAGGCTCCCGCCCGCCGGAGCCATAGGTGGCCATCACGCCGGGGGTGTCCCCCGCCAGAAAGCCGGCGGCGTTTTTCTGGCGGCAGGGGGCGGGGGTGCCGTCGGTGGTGGGGACCCGGCCCTGGGGCGCGCAGGAAGGGGAAGGATGGGGCGTCTGGGTGGCGGGCGGCGGCACCGGGATGGCAGGTTCCCGGGGCTGGGCCGGGGGCGTCACAGCAGGGGCGTCCCCTTCCTGATGGGATTGTTTTGCAAAATAAACCATAAAGCTACACCTCCGCTGCCAGTGTGCCCGGCCCGGCGGGGGATTATGTGCTCCAACAAAAAGGGCCCGCAGGCCGTGAGAGGTCTGCGGGCCGGGACCGGCTTAGTTGTACAGTTTGGTCCAGGTGGCGCGTCCGATGACGCCGTCGGCGGTCAGGCCGCTGGCTTTCTGGAAGCTGACCACTGCGGAATAGGTCTTGCTGCCAAAGTTGCCGTCGGCGGTGAGGCTGGCGCCCTTGGCGTTCAGCCGCCGCTGAGCGCTTTTGACGGTGGCGCCCTTCTGGCCGCTCTTCATGTTGATGCCGGGATACTGCTCCTGGCCGCCGTGGATGGCGGCGTATTTGTCGTACAGGGCGTTCCAGGTCTGCTGGCCCACCTTGCCGTCGACGGTCAGGTTGTTCATGGCCTGAAACTGTTTGACGGCGTTGGCGGTCGAGGAGCCGAAGGCGCCGTCCACCGTCAGGACAGGATACTGGGTGCAGTTGCCCCGCACCCCGTTGAGCCAGATCTGGATCAGAGCAACATCGGGGCCGTTGGAGCCGGTCTGAGACAGAGAATAATATGCGGGTTTAGCCATTGTGTGATTCCACCTCCTGTCCCAGTGTATGCGGCGGGATGGAGATGTGCTACATCAAAGTGACCAGGGTTTTGTCCCGGCGGTCGGCGGTGAGCTGCTGCCACAGCTCCACCACCCGCAGCCGGAGGATGTAGTCCCCGCAGATCAGGTCATTTTCGGCGGGGTCGTCGTAACTGCCGCAGGCGGTGGTGCACAGGCCGGGGTAGAGGACGCACCACCAGTTCCGGCCGTAGCTGTCCGGCGCGCCGATGTCCACCCGCACTGCATCGTAGCGGCCAGCGGGCAGGGAGAAGCCGCCGTAATGGGTGGTGTCAAAGTACATGTTCACCAGGCTCACCCGGACGGCCCGGGCGGCGCCCAGCCGGGCCAGGGTCTGCTGGGCGGTCCACTGGATGTCCACCAGATGCCGGGCCGCCAGAGTGCGGGCCTCGGCGGCGGTGGAGGCGTCCTGGTAGAGACGTTGGGTCAGCTCCAGCAGGGCGTCCCGGACCGCCAGCTTGCAGGTCTGGTCCAGAACCGAATCGCTGTCCGCCCGGACATGGAGCCGGATGGTGTCAGCCCGGAGGGCCTCGCCGGTCTGCTGCTGGGCGTCCCACCAGCCGGCGGCCCAGGCCAGAAACAGCCCGCCCAGCAGGGCCAGGCATAGGGTCAGCATCTGGGTGCGGGTAAGTACGTTTTGGGAGGAATACATAAGGCGGCAGGCCCCTTTCCGGTGGATTTGCCGGAAGTATGGGCCTGCCGCCCCTGCTTTATGCCAGCAGAAAGGCGGCGCAGGAAAAATTTTCCTGTGCCGCCCGGGTGTGTATTGTGTTCAGCGGGTGACCTTGACCACCCGTGCCCCGCCCCGGTCGGGGCGAAGGACATAGACCTGGCGGCCGGGAGCCTCCAGAGCCGCGGCGGCCTGACGGGCGGTTTCCTCGGCGTCAAAGATGCCAAAGACCGCCGCGCCGCTGCCGGTCATCAGGGCAGCCCGGGCGCCGTGGTCGGTGAGAGCTTCCTTGAGGGAGGCGGTGTCCGCTCCGCCGGCGCAGACTTCCAAAGCGTTGCCGGCGGCGTCACAGATCCCGCCCAGATCCCCGGCCCGGATGGCCTCCTCCTGGGCGGCGCAGTCGGGATGGGTGGGGGAACCGATCTCGTCGTAGGCCGCGAAGGCAGCCGGGGTCGAGATGCCGTAGCCCGGCATCACCACCGTAAACCAGCAGTCGGGGCAGGGAGGCAGGGCCTTGATGAGGTCCCCCAGACCCTGAACCCGGCAGGTGCCGCCCATCAGGGCAAAGGGGACGTCGGCCCCCACCGAGGCCCCCAGGGCGCACAGTTCGGTCATGGACAGATGGGCGCCATAGAGGGCATTGAGGCCCACCAGAACGGCGGCGGCATCGGCGGAGCCGCCCGCCATGCCGGCCCGCACCGGGACGGTCTTGCGGATGGTGATGTCAGCCCCGGCCAGCAGGCCGGTGTAGTGGAAAAAGGCCAGAGCGGCCTTGTAGGCGGTGTTTTTGGGCCCGGTGGGAATCCGGGTGCCGGGGACCCGCAGGACCAGGTCCTCGCTGCGCCGGAGGGTCACCTGCTCGTACAGGTTGACCGCCTGCATGACCATATCCAGGGCGTGGTAGCCGCCCGGCAGGATGCCCACCACGTCCAGGGAGAGATTCAGCTTGGCCGGAGCCAGGACGCTGACGCTCTGAAGGGGTGCTGCCATGGGTGTTCCTCCTTACTTGGCCCGTTCCTGCAAAAAGGCGGCGATGCGGCGCAGAGCCTCCCGCAGATGGTCCACCGAATAGGCATAGGACACCCGGCAGAAGCCCTCGCCCGACGCGCCGAAGGCGTCGCCCGGCACCAGAGCCACATGTTTTTCCTGCAGCAGGGTGGTGCAGAATTCCTGGCTGGTCATGCCGGTGGACTGGATGCAGGGGAAGGTGTAGAACGCGCCCTGGGGCTCAAAGCAGGTCAGACCCAGATCGTTGAAGCCCTTGACCACCAGGCGGCGGCGCATGTTGTACTCCTCGCGCATCCGCTCGATCTCGTTGTCGCACTCCCGCAGAGCCACGATGGCGGCGTACTGACTGGTGGTGGGGGCGCTCATGATGGCGCTCTGATGAATCTTGGTCATGACCTTGATGATGGGCTCGGGGCCGCAGGCATAGCCCAGGCGCCAGCCGGTCATGGCGTAGCTCTTGGAGAAGCCGTTGACCACGATGGTCCGCTCCCGCATCCCCGGCAGGGAGGCGATGGACACGTGGCGGGGGCCATAGGTCAGCTCGGCGTAAATCTCATCCGACAGGACGATGATGTCGGTGCCCTGCAGCACCTCGGCCACCGCTTCCAGGTCCTCCCGGCTCATGACTGCGCCGGTGGGGTTGTTGGGGAAGGGCATGATCAGCAGCTTGGTTTTGGGGGTGATGGCCTGGCGCAGGGCCTCGGCGTTCAGGCGGAACTGGTCCTCCCGACGGCAGGGCAGATGCACCGGCACGCCCCCCGACAGGGTGGTGATGGGGTCATAGCAGACAAAGCAGGGCTCGGGGATGATGACCTCGTCCCCCGGGGAGATGAGGGTCCGGATGCACATGTCGATGGCCTCGCTGCCGCCCACCGTCACCAGAATTTCCCGCATGGGGTCATAGCGCAGGTCCATCCGCCGCTCCAGATAGCGGGAAATCTCGATCCGCAGCTCCTTCAGGCCGGCGTTGGAGGTGTACTTGGTGTGGCCCATCTCCAGGGATTCGATGCCGGCCTCCCGGATGGCCCAGGGGGTCTTGAAGTCGGGCTCGCCGACGCCCAGGCTGATGCACTCGGGCATCTCGGCGGCCAGGTCGAAAAATTTGCGGATGCCGGACGGACGCATGGCCGCCGCAGCAGGCGCAATCAGCTTATCGTAGTCCATCACAGCACGCACTCTCTTTCGTCGATCTCTTCCAGCTGGTAGAGCTTGCCCTCCCGCTTGTAGATGCGGAGGACAAAATGGGTGGCGGTGGACAGCACGTCGTCCAGGGGGGACAGGCGCTTGGCCACAAACAGGGCCACCTCCTGGAAGGTCTTGCCCCGGATCACCAGCTGCAGGTCGTAGCCGCCGCTCATCAGCAGCACGCTCTCCACCTCGTCGAAGGAGGCGATGGTGGTGGCAATCTCATCGAAGCCGCGGCTCTTCTTGGGGGAGACGTGGAGCTCGATGACGGCTTCCACCAGGTCAACCCCGACTTTTTCCCAGTCCACCAGGGTCTTGTAGCCCTTGATATAGCCCTTGGCGGCGGCTTCGTCCATCAGGGCGGCAACCTCGTCCACCGGTTTGTCCAGCATGGCCGCAATGTCCTCCAGGGGGAGGCGGGCGTTGTTTTCCAGTAATTTCAAAAGCTGTTCCATATCCTTACACTCCTTCTCTTTAACAGAATAAAACAAGTATAGCACACCCCCGGCCGGATTGCACCTGCTTTTTGGGTGGTTTGGGGGCGTGAAAGGGGCGGTTCGCCTTTTTTTCTAAAAGGAGTGTTCAAAATTCGTCAAATCTGCTATACTAAATACGTTGAGGGGCCGCCCGGCCCCGCCATTTGCCTGCAAGTGAGAAGAGGGACGGAATATGAAAGCGTTTATTACTGTCGTCGGCAAAGACACCGTAGGCGTTGTCGCCCGTGTATCCAGCCTGTGCAGCGAGCTGGGCATCAACATCGAGGACATCACCCAGAGCATTCTGCAGGGTATGTTCGCCATGATTATGCTGGTGGATCTGGGCGGTTGCAATGTGAGCCATGAGGAGCTGCGCCGCCGCATCGACGCCCTGGCCGGTGAGATGGATATGCAGATCACCCTGACCCGGCAGGAAGTCTTTGACGCCATGCACACCATCTGACGGGAGGGGAGTACATCAAATGAGTATGTTCAACACGGGGGATATCCTCGAAACCATTGAGATGTTCACCCAGGAGAACCTGGACGTCCGCACCGTGACCATGGGCATCAGCCTGCTGGACTGCATCGACCCCGACCCGGCCCGGGCCTGTGAGAAGATCTACCGCAAGATCACCACCCGCGCCGCCAAGCTGGTGTCCACGGTGGATGCCATCTCGGAGGAGTACGGCATTCCCATCATCAACAAGCGGATCAGCGTCACCCCCATCGCCATGCTGCTGGGTGCCTGCCCCGACGCCGACCCGGTGGACTTTGCCAAGACCCTGGACGCCGCCGGCAAGGCCGTGGGCGTCAACTTTGTGGGCGGCTACACCGCTCTGGTGCACAAGGGCTTCTCGGCCGGCGACAAGCGGCTGATTGAGTCCATTCCCCGGGCCCTGGCCCAGACCGACATTGTGTGCAGCTCGGTGAACATCGGCGCCACCAAGGCCGGCCTGAACATGGACGCCGTCAAGC
Source organism: Faecalibacterium sp. An122 (assembly GCF_002160895.1). Lineage (GTDB taxonomy): Bacteria > Bacillota > Clostridia > Oscillospirales > Ruminococcaceae > Faecalibacterium. The sequence goes on from NZ_NFLL01000005.1 coordinate 9,610, forward strand.
TGATGGGCCAGGCCGTCCGCAAGACCGCCGAACTGACCGCCGACCGCCAGTGCATCGGTGCCGCCAAGCTGGTGGTCTTCTGCAACGCGCCCGAGGACAACCCCTTTATGGCCGGCGCCTTCCACGGCGCAGGCGAGCCCGACTGTGAGATTCACGTGGGCGTTTCGGGCCCCGGCGCCGTCCGCGCCGCCCTGGCCCGCCTGCCCAAGGACGCCCCCATCGATGAGGTGGCCAACCTGGTCAAGCGCACCGCCTTCAAGATCACCCGTGTGGGCCAGCTGGTGGCCAACCTGGTCTCCCGTGAGCTGGGCGTCCCCGCCGGCATCATCGACCTGTCCCTGGCCCCCACCCCCGCCATCGGCGACAGCGTGGCCAACATTCTGGAGGAGATGGGCCTGGAGACCTGCGGCTGCTGCGGCACCACCGCCTGCCTGGCCCTGCTGAACGATGCCGTCAAGAAGGGCGGCGTCATGGCCTCCAACCACGTGGGCGGCCTGTCGGGCGCCTTCATCCCGGTCAGCGAGGACGCCGGCATGATCCATGCCGCCGAGACCGGCTGCCTGACCATCGAGAAGCTGGAAGCCATGACCGCGGTCTGCAGCGTGGGCATTGATATGGTCATCATCCCCGGCGACACCCCCGCCTCGGTCATCAGCGGCCTGATCGCCGACGAGGCCGCCATCGGCATGGTCAACTCCAAGACCACCGCCGTCCGCGTCATCCCCGCCATCGGCCGCAAGGCCGGCGAGGTGCTGGACTTCGGCGGGCTGCTGGGCTATGGCCCCATCATGCCCATCAACCAGAAGGACCCCTCGGTGTTCATCAACCGTGGCGGCCGCCTGCCCGCCCCCATGCAGTCCCTGAAAAACTAAACGGAGCCGGGCTTTCGGCCCCGTCTGTGCATAAAACCCCCTTCCCCCGGGCAAGATACCGGCAGGAAGGGGGGCTTTTTGTGCAGACCTTTTATAAAATCTGTTTGTGTCTGATGATCGTCGGCGGCATCAACTGGGGTCTGATCGGACTGTTCCAGTTCGACCTGGTCGGCTGGCTGCTGGGCGGCAGCACCTCGCTGTGGTCCCGCATCGTGTTCACGGTGGTGGGTGCAGCCGCCCTGTGCGGCATCCCGGGCCTGTTCAGCAACATGGCAGAAGAATAACACAGAAAAAGGGCCTGCTCCCGCAAAGACGGGGCAGGCCCTTTTGGCTCAGACAGGGTTACAGCAGGGGGATGCCGGCCTTGGCGCAGGCTTCCCGGGTGTGGGCGTCCCAGACGGTGGCCTGGACTTCGCCGATGTGGGCGCTGCCCAGCAGCAGCATGCACAGCCGGCTCTGACCGATGCCGCCGCCAATGGTGTAGGGCAGCTCGCCGGCCAGCAGGGCCTTGTGGAAGGGCAGGGTGCGGCGGTCGTCGCAGCCGGCCTCGGTGAGCTGGCGGTCCAGGCTCTCGGGGCTGACGCGGATGCCCATGCTGCTCAGCTCATAGCTGCACTCCAGCGGGTCGTTCCAGAACAGCAGGTCGCCGTTCAGGTCCCAGTCGTCGTAGTCGGGGGCCCGGCCGTCGTGGGGCTTGCCGCTGCGCAGCTTGCGGCCGATCTGCATCAGGAAGGTGGTGCCGTGCTCCTTGACAAAGGCGTTTTCCCGCTCTTTGGGGGTCAGGTCAGGGTACAGGTCCTCCAGCTCCTGGCTGGTGATGAAGGTCACGTTGGGATTGTGGAGGGGCAGCTCCTGCAGCTGGGGGAACATGGCGTGGAGGTTCATCTCGGTGGCGCACACCGCCGACACGATGGCCCGCACCACGTTCTTCAGGTAGTCCAGGTTCCGGTCCTCCTCACGGATCACCTTCTCCCAGTCCCACTGGTCCACATAGACCGAGTGGAGGTTGTCCAGCTCTTCGTCCCGGCGGATGGCGTTCATGTCGCAGTACAGGCCCTTGCCCACATGGAAATCGTAGTCCTTCAGGGCTTTGCGCTTCCACTTGGCCAGGGACTGGACCACCTCGGCGGTGACGCCGGTGTCCTTCATGTCAAAGGATACCTTCCGCTCCACGCCGTTCAGGTCGTCGTTGAGGCCGGTGGACGCCTCCACAAACAGAGGGGCCGACACACGGCGGAGGTTCAGGGTGGCACACAGGGTATCGGCAAACAGCCGCTTGACGGTGCCGATGGCCATTTGGGTGTCGTAGAGGTTGAGGGCGGGCTTGTAGCCCGCAGGCAGGATGATGTTGCTCATAATACTTTCCCCTTTTCACACAGAGCACGCCGCGCACCGGCGCGCCATGGATATTACAAATTATCGCACAAGAAGGGACGATTGTAAAGGGGCAGGGTTGCAACAAAGGCCGCGCGGCGGTATAATGAAGGCAACACATTTTGTGCAACGAAAAAAGGAGAGAGCTGCCATGCAGATTTTTAATACCCTCACCAGGCAAAAGGAAGAGTTTATCCCCCAGGAGCCTGGGGTCTACCGCATTTATGTCTGCGGCCCCACCGTCTACAATTACATCCACATCGGCAACGCCCGGCCTCTGATCGTCTTTGACACCCTGCGCCGCTACCTGGAGTACCGGGGCAACAAGGTGCTGTATGTGTCCAACATCACCGACATCGACGACAAGCTGATTACCCGCGCCAAAGAGGAGGGCACCTCCATGCAGGAGGTGGCCCAGCGCTTTGAGGCCGAGTACAAGAAGGATGCCGCCGGCCTGAACTGCCTGCCTCCCACCGTCCAGCCCCGTGCCACCGAGCACGTCCAGCAGATTCTGGACATCGTGGCCGACCTGATCGCCAGCGGCCACGCCTATGTGGCCCGCAACGGGGACGTCTATTTCCGGGTCCGCAGCGACGAGGGCTACGGCAAGCTGAGCCACCTGAATCTGGACGACCTGGAGAGCGGCAACCGCGCCCTGCGCAGCCAGATGGACGACGACCTGAAGGAAGATCCCGCCGACTTCGCCGTCTGGAAGGCCGCCAAGCCCGGCGAGCCCGCATGGGACAGCCCCTACGGCCCCGGCCGTCCCGGCTGGCACATTGAGTGCAGCGCCATGAGCCGCACCCACCTGGGCAAGACCATCGACCTCCACTGCGGCGGCCAGGACCTGATTTTCCCCCACCACGAGAACGAGATCGCCCAGAGCGAGTGCGCCAACGGCTGCACCTTTGCCCGCTACTGGATGCACAACGGCTTCATCAACGTGGACAATCAGAAGATGTCCAAGAGCCTGCACAACTTCTTCACGGTGCGGGATGTGGCCAACATCTACGGCTATGAGCCCATCCGCTACTTCATGCTGACCGCCGGCTACCGGATGCCCCTGAACTACACCGTGGACCTGATCGAGAGCTGCAAGAACAGCCTGGAGCGGCTGTACACCTGCCGGGAGAATCTGGACTTCGTGCTGAGCCAAGGCAGCTTCGGCGCCGACGAGACCCTGAAGGAAAAGGCTGCCGCCGCCCGCCAGAAGTTCTGCACCGCCATGGACGACGACCTGAACACCCCCGATGCGCTGGCCGCCCTGTTCGACCTGGTGAAGGAGATCAACACCCTGTCGGCTTCCTCCACCAAGGAGGCCCTGGAGACCGCCGCCGCCGCCTTTGACGAGCTGGCCGGGGTGCTGGGCCTGCTGTACAACCGGAAGAAGGACGAGGTCCCCGCCGACGTGATGGAGCTGGTGGAAAAGCGGGCAGCCGCCAAGAAGGCCAAGGACTGGGCCACCGCCGACGCCCTGCGGGCCGAGATCACCGCCAAGGGCTGGGCCGTCAAGGACACCGCCCAGGGTCCCCAGCTGAGCCGGATCTAAAACTTCCCAAAATAGGGAAAGCAAGGGCAGTATAATCCCGTCATTGACCGAAACTGCGCTTTGCTGTAAAATAAAAGCGGGGCATGCCCCTATATCACCTGCTTTTTGTAAGGAGGGACATTATGCTGAGAAAACGGATCGCCGCACTGGCGCTTGCAGCCGTCATGGCCTGTACAGCGACTGTGCCGGCCCTGGCGGCGGCTTCCAACACCGAACAGCCCGCCGTCCAGGCCCTGAAGGAAGACAACGCACTGGTTGCCATCCGCATTGAGGCCACAGACAACGCTGTCTATGGTTCGCCCATCAATGTGACTATCCGCGCCACCCCCGAGGATACGCAGTACATCGCTGTGGTCCTGGGCATCAGCGGCGAGGCAAAGGGCTTTGTCACCCTGCTTATGCCCGAGAAGGTCCGCATCCTGCTCGAGCTGATCCCCCTGCCGTCCTCCATGTCGGCAGACCCCGCCAACACCAAGAACTTCAACCTCTACCGCTACCTGAAACAGCTGATTGACGGCAACGACGTCAGCGTCCTGATCCGGGTGGCCGAGGAGCTGACCTCCCTGATGGCTGTGCTGCAGTACTATGTACCGGCGCTGCAGGACGTGGTCTCGGGTATGAACGGCGCGCTGGAACTGATCCGCCGCTACCTGCCCGAGGACCTGGTCACCCACATCTATGTGGATGAGCAGCCTGTGGACTCCGGCAACTATGTGGCCGGCGCAGTCACCCTGAACAAGGGCGACGTCAACACCGGCGGCCTGGCCCTCTTCAAGGTGGCCCGCAAGAGTGAGGGCGTCCGGCAGTACTGGACCCAGCAGACTCCCGCCACTATGACCGTTGCGGAGGCACAGAACTTCAACTTCGCCGCGGTAGTGGAAGTGGACGGCGCCGTCCTGGAAAACCCCAAGGTCTCTTATACCTATAAGAAGAAGGGCGGTTTCCTGGGCCTGGGCAGCACGACCACCACCGAGCCTCCCACCGAGCCGGGCGAATACGTCCAGACCGCTGTGGTGGAGGGCAACTACAAGGCGGCCAACATCAGCCGCAGCTTCACCATCACCGGCTGATCCCCGCACCAGCGCATGACCCAAAAAGACCCCGCCGACCGGACAAGCCCGGCCCGGCGGGGTCTTTCTTTGCGCCGTCCGCGCCCCCGGACAAAACGAAAGCCCCGCCGCAGAGGAACTTCCCTGCGGCGGGGCTGTTTACGTGCTTTTCAGTTCAGGAAGAAATCAGCCCTTGCCGGCGCAGCCGAACAGCTCGATCTTCTCCTTGCACTTGTCGATGATGGCCTGAGAGCCGGGAGCCAGCAGCTTGCGGGGGTCGAAGCCCTTGCCCTGCTGATCCTTGCCAGCCTCGATATACTTGCGGGTAGCCTCAGCGAAGACCAGCTGGCACTCGGTGTTGATGTTGATCTTGCAGACGCCCAGGCTGATGGCCTTTGCGATCATCTCGTCGGGGATGCCGGTGCCGCCGTGCAGGACCAGGGGGATGTTGTTGGTGGCCTTGTGGATGCGGTCCAGAGCCTCAAAGTCCAGGCCCTTCCAGTTGGCGGGGTAGACGCCGTGGATGTTGCCGATGCCGGCAGCCAGGAAGTCGACGCCCAGCTCGGTGATGCGGGCGCACTCAGCGGGGTCAGCGATCTCGCCGGTGCCCACGACGCCGTCCTCGACGCCGCCGATGGAACCCACCTCAGCCTCGATGGACATGCCGTGAGCGTGAGCCAGAGCCACCAGCTCCTTGGTCTTCTCCACGTTCTCCTCGATGGGGTAGTGGCTGCCGTCGAACATGATGGACGAGAAGCCGGCCTCAACGCAGGCCTTGCAGCCCTCGTAGCTGCCGTGGTCCAGGTGCAGAGCCACGGGAACAGTGATGTTCATGGACTCCACCATGGCCTTGACCATGGCAGCGACGGTCTTGAAGCCAGTCATGTACTTGCCGGCGCCCTCGGACACACCCAGGATGACGGGGCTCTTGGTCTCCTCGCAGGCAGTCAGGACTGCCTTGGTCCACTCCAGGTTGTTGATGTTAAACTGGGGAACGCCATAGTGGCCGTCCCGAGCCTTCAGAAGCATTTCAGTTGCATTTACCAGCATTGTTCTTACCTCCAGCATCTATTTTCCTATGAAAAAAACATAGACTCAGCTTGTCCGCCGTCCTGGCGGACCCCTGCTTCTCCAGTATAACCGAAACAGAAGCCAAAATCAATCACAAGCCCGGTTTTTATGTGTTTTTTTTGTCAAACCTGTGGTGCGGGCCCAGGCGAAGATATACTGCTGGGCGATGCCGGCATAGCCGCCGGTTTTCCGGTTCAGATAGGCGGCGGGGTCCTTGACCCGGGCGGTGAACAGGGTCTGGTCCGCCCGGCGAATCCACACGTCGATGGGGTAGGCCTCCCAGCGCCCCAGTCCGTACAGCAAAACGCAGTCGGCCACCTTGGGCCCCACGCCGCGGACCTCCATCAGTTTGGCTTTGGCCTCGGCCAGAGGCAGGGCCCGCAGCTGGGCCTCGGTCAGGTCCCCGGCGGCCACCCGGCGGGCGGCGTCCAGAATGTAGCCGCTGCGCCATCCGGCCCGCAGAAAGGCCAGATCTTCCTCGGCCAGCGGAGCCAGACGCTGGGCGGTGGGAAAGGCGTACCGCTCCCCGCTGTCGTCCAGCGGTTCCCCCAGACCCCGGCAGAGCCGGTCCACAATCCCCTTGATCCGGGGGATGTTGTTGTTCTGGCTGATTAAAAAGGTAATCAGCGTCTCAAAAAAGGGCTGCCGCAGCACCCGGATGCCCGGGGCGCAGTCGATGCAGCCGGCCAGCCCCGGGTGGGCGGCTCGCATCTGTTCCAGCAGCCGGGGATAGTCCAGGTCCAGCGCGAAATACCCGGCCCAGAATTCCGGCTCGGCGGCGGGGTCGGGCCCGGCCAGGCCGGTGATTTCCAGCCGGTCCCCGGCGGTTTCCCGGACCTGCACCGCCCGGCCCTCCACAATGCCGGTCCAGCTGCCGTCGGGCTGGGGCTGCCAGCGGAAACACTGCCCGCAGTCCAGGGTCTGGGCCAGGGAAAGGCCCTGTGCGTTCCATTCCAAATGGGTGTCCTCCTTTGGTGCGACCAACGCCCCCGGCGCCGGTTTTGCACCGCCCGGGTGGAAAAGGGCGGCGGGGCAGGGGGCGGAATTTTTCACAGTCTTTTCAACAGTATATCACATTCGTCAAAGGGATGTCGGCATTTTCTGCAAAGCGGGCCAAATTTCGGGCTCGAAAATAGTCAGCTTTCCATCTTGAAAAATACAAATCGTAACCCACAGCCGCGGGGGCTTTCCGGTGGAATGGTTGAAAAGTTGGTTGAAAGGGTTGAATTCCACACCGGAAAGGGGCTTTGAGGCTAAAGTTTTTCACTTTTTCCACCGTGTTTTCAACTTGTGGAAAAATCAGGACCCATTTACAACTCGTATATGGGCCCGAATGTTGAAAACTTTTGCCTTTCTGGCGGCCTGCGGTATGGGTGCAGGGCCGCCGGCCCATACTCCCTGAAAAAGGAAGAAACCTCCGGTTTTGCCCGTCCGCACCCGGCGGGAAAATCAGGGCCCGGGGGCCGGGCGGGCGTTTCTTAACATCGCAGATACACCTCCACGCTGTCTCATTCTGACCCAAAGCGCATCTGCCGCGTTGCAGTTGCTTGCATTCCACCTAGGAGTGCGGCGCTCCTGCGCCTTGCAGCTGTATCTTTGGGGCGAAGGATCCAGCATGTTTGCATTCTCAGATACACCCTAGCAATACCGCGCGGCTTATGTTATACTTTATCATAGATTATCATTTTGCCGCGGCTTTTGGCCCATGCGGCAGATACAGGAGGACATATCATGCAAGAAAACAGACCGCGCAGCCTCCGCCCGGGCAGCAGGGCTGACAAGACCCAGCAGGGTCAGGAGTCGCAGCCGAACGAGCGCCTGGTCTATGGGAAAAATCCGGTGGCCGAGCTGCTCAAGAGCGGCGCCGGTGTGGACACCGTCATGCTGGCCGAGGGGATGGCCCCGGCCGTTGCATCCTATTACACCGCCCTGGCCAAAGAGGCCGGCGCCACCATTAAGCGGGTGCACCCCAACAAACTCCGGCTGCTGACCGGCACCGAGAGCCACCAGGGTGTGGCGGCCTTTGCCAGCGAGATCGCCTATGTGGAGGTGGAAGAAATGCTGGAGGCCGCCCGCAGCAAGGGCGAGCCCCCCTTCCTGGTCATCAGCGACGGGATGGAGGACCCCCACAACCTGGGCGCGGTGATGCGCTCGGCGCTGCTGTGCGGGGCCCATGGCATCATCATTCCCAAGCGGGGCGGCGCGTCGGTGACCCCTACCGTCATCAAGGCCAGCGCCGGCGCCGCCGAGCGGCTGCCGGTGGCCCGGGTGGTCAACATCAGCGAGACCATCCGCCGCCTGAAAGAGGAAGGCGTCTTTGTCTACTGCGCCGATATGGACGGCGTGTCCCTGCGCAAAAACAACCTGACCGGGCCCATCGCCCTGGTGCTGGGCAGTGAAGGCAGCGGGGTGTCGCAGCTGGTGAAAAAGCGGTGCGACGGGGTGCTGCGGCTGGACATGGCCGCCGCCAACACCGGCGTGGACAGCTATAACGTTTCGGTGGCAGCCGGGATCATTCTGTACGAGATTCAGACCCAGCGCGCCGGCGCGGTGAAATAACCGAGGGCCAGACAGCCCCCGGATGGGAGGGACAAGGATGCCAAAGGATTCCGAACGCCGGGAGATGACCCGGCAGGAGATGGAACAGAAGGAAAAAGAAAAGTTCAACACGTTTTTCACCACCAGCGTGGCCCAGGTGCCGGAGGAGATGATCAACCCCACCCGGACCGCCAGCCAGCCCGACCGCAAACACGGCCTGCTGGCCCGGTTCTTCGGCAAAAAGGAGAAAGCCGGCGGCCTGTCCCCGGAGAATGAGCCCGAGGAAGAGCTGTTCTGGGCCGAGACACCCATTGCTCCCGCCCCCACCGGTGAGATCATGCTGGACAGCTCGGCCCCCGCCAAAGAACCGCCGGTGGTCACCCCCTCTCTGGAGGAATTGACCCTGGAACTGGAGGGCGCGGACGAGAAGCCGGTCCGGGCTCCGGAAGCCCCCCGCCCGGCCTCCAAGGCCGAACCCGCCCGCACACCGGTCCAGGCAGCACCCGCTGTCAAACCGGCCGTCTCTGCCCCCGAGGAAAAGCGGGAGGAAGCCGGTTCCGCCGCCGCCAAACTGGCCGCCGAACTGGAAAAGCCCCCGCTCTCGGCGGCCGCACGGGCCGAGGCCCGGCGGGCAGCCGCCCGGCCGGCCGCTTCGGCAGCACCGCAGACCACCGTCCGGGCCGCTGCTCCGGCTCAGCCGGTCAAGGCAGCGCCGGTGGTGAAAGCCGCCGCCCAGGTCAAACCGGCGGCCAAGCCGGTGCAGACGGCCGTCTCCGCCGCCCCGGCCCAGAGTCCGGCCCCCGAGGCTGCTCCCAAAGCCGCCGCCAAACCCGCTGCAGCTGCGGCCCAGCCGGAACCCGTTTCCGCCCCGCCCAGCAGTGAGCGGGAAAAACTCCAGTGGATTCTGGACGGCGGCAAGGGGATTCCCACATCCCGGAAAAAGAAGGTCGTCCAGCCGGAGGAGGACAAGGAGATCACCCAGCAGGTGGGCGGCTTCCACTTCTTCGGCGTAGGGGAGGATGAAGCGCCCCGGGGCGATGCCTTTGGCCAGGGCATGGAGGATACCATGAGCCTGGAACTCCACGAGGACAGCGAAGAACCTGCCTCCGCCGGAGAGCAGGCCTCCGCCCCCGAGCAAGCCGTCAAGGCAAAGGGCCGCCGCAAGGGCAAAAAGGCCCGGGTTGAGGCAGCTCCTGCAGAGCACGCCGCAGCCCATACCGCCCCGGAACACGCCGCCGAGACCTCCGCCCAGGAGGAACCCGCTTCGGAGCCGGCCGCCGAGGCCGAGCTGCCCCAGACCGGCGAGGAGGCGGCCCAGGCTCTGGACCAGACCGTGGCCGCCATGAATCTGCGCTGTGCCCTCAGCGGCATTCTGGCCGCCGCCCTGATCTGGGCCGGGTTTATTTACGAGGGCTTCCTGCCCGGGATGGCAGGCCTCAGCCCCGACACCGCCCCGGCGGCCTTTATGGGCGCCAACCTGCTGCTGTTGGCGGCAGTGCTGGCAGTGTCCCGCAACACCATGCGGGATGGCCTGCTGGGCCTGGTGAAAGCCCCCTCCTATGACACCATGCCGGCGCTGGCCGGCGCGGCGGCATTGCTCCAGTCTCTGGTGGCTCTGCTGAATCCCGCCGCCTACCAGGGCACCACCCTGACCCTCATGAGTGGCGCGGCCGCTCTGGCCCTGTTCCTGAACAACCTGGGCAGCCGCCTGCTGGCGGTGTCGGTGCGGGATGGCTATAAGGTAGCCACCAGCGGGGTGGCCCACGAGGGCGCCTACCGGGTGCAGGACAAGGAACTGATCCACAGTCTGGACCCGGTCCAGGAAGCAAGGGATCCCTGGATTCTCCTCAGCCGCCCCGTGGAAGGGGACGGCTCCTTCCTGGCCCAGAGCTTCGGCCCCCACACCGGGGAAAAGAAAATCCAGACCTTCTCCCGCGTCCTGCTGGGATGCGCTGCGGTGGGCGGCGTCTATATGCTGCTGACCGGCAAGGGGATCAACGGTGGGGCAGCGGCCATCGCCTCCATCCTCTGCCTGGGCGCGCCTTTGTCCTCCACCCTGATTGCGGGCCTGACCGCCCTGCGGACCGAACGGACCGCCGGCGCCGTGGGCGCGGTGATTCCGGGCTGGGCCGGCGTGGAAGAGCTGAACGGCATCGACACCGTCCAGGTGGACGCCGGGGAACTGTTCACCCCCGAGAGCGCTCAGCTGGAGGATATCCGCATCTTCAAGGGCGGCCGCATCGACCGGGCTATCCTGTATACCGCCAGCGTCCTGAACCAGGGCTGCAATACCCTCAGCCAGCTGTTCCGCCACATCATCGCCGACCGCACCGACATCCTGCCTCCGGTGAAGGATCTGGAACGCCACATCGGTCTGGGCTTCTCGGCCTGGTGCGAAAACAACCGCATCCTCATCGGCACCCGTGCCTATATGGAACAGGAAGGGATTGCCCTGCCTGAGGTCAGCTACGAGGCCCAGCATTCCCGGGACGGCGAGCTGCAGATTTTGTATCTGGCGGTGTCGGGCAATATGTACGCCATGTTTGTGCTGCGGTATATCGGCGGCAAGCACGCCGCCCGCTGCCTGTCCATTCTGCAGAAGGAGAACATCCGGGTGCTGGTCACCTGCCAGGACCCCTCCCTGACGGCGGATAAGATTGCGGCGGCCTACCACCTGCCCGAGGGCCTGATTACGGTGCTGGACGAGACCCAGAGCAGCGCTCTGACCCCGGCCATCAGCCCGGTGAGCGACGCTCCCAGCTGCATGCTGCACCTGAAGGGTTTCACCAGCCTCACCGGCGGCCTGCGGGCCGCCCAGCGGGCCCAGGCGGCGGAATCGGCCGGCGTCATGATCCAGCTGGTCTCGACGGGCTTCTCGGCCCTGATCGGCCTGCTGCTGAGCTATTCCGGCAGCGTGGGCACCCTGTCTCTGCTGGTGGTTCTGATGTATCAGGCCGCTTGGAGCGGCCTGGGAATCGCCGTCGCCGCTATGAAACAGCACAACTGAAACCCTATTGTGAAATAAATGAGAATTATTCTTAAAAACTTCCCAAAACCCTTGAATTCTGAACATCTTTGAAGTATAATAAAGCCACAGCCTGGATGCAGGCAGCGAGTAAATGAACCCAACGCAAACCAAGCGTTCAACAAATCTATCAACGACAAAGGAGAGACAACTTATGGAACTGAAGGGCAGCAAGACCGAGAAAAACCTGATGGAAGCATTTGCCGGCGAGAGCCAGGCCCGCAACAAGTACACCTACTTTGCCAGCCAGGCAAAGAAGGAAGGCTATGTCCAGATGGCCAAGATCTTTGAGGAGACCGCCAACAACGAGAAGGAGCACGCCAAGATCTGGTTCAAGCTGCTGAACGGCGGCGAGATCCCCGATACCGCTACCTGCCTGAAGATGGCAGCCGGCGGCGAGCACGACGAGTGGACCGAGATGTACCCCCGCATGGCTCAGGAGGCCAAGGAGGAGGGCTTCAACCAGATCGCTGCCCTGTTCACCATGGTGGCCGGCATCGAGAAGGAGCACGAGGAGCGCTACCTGGCTCTGGCCGAGAACCTGGCCAACAATCAGGTCTTCGCTCGTGAGGAGCAGCAGGTTTGGCAGTGCTCCAACTGCGGCTACACCTATATCGGCAAGTCCGCTCCTCTGAAGTGCCCCGTCTGCGCACATCCCCAGGCTTACTTTGAGCTGAAGGTCAAGAACTACTAATTCCTGACCCCCAGGGGCAAAACAAAACCAAATAAAAACTCCCCGGTGCTGCAAAGCATCGGGGAGTTTTTTGCTGTGCGGCGGCGGTCAAAACCGCCGGCCCGGCGCCGGACGCCGGAGCCTTCGGAGGCAAGCAGGGACCTGGCCGGGACGGGCGCAGAGCGCCGGATGGACCAAAGCGGCCAGGCCGGTGCGGAAAGTTACAGATCCAGTTTGCCTTCCACCTTGTTGACCACATAGTAGGCGGCGCCGTCCTCGGGCTTGATATAAATCTTGCAGGACTGGACACCCACCTTGTGGGTCAGACGGTAGTCGGCCTTGGCCCGCTCCACAATATCGGTCACGTTGTACTGGTGACCGCCCGTTTCGATATAGATCTCGGGAGAAAGAGGCGGGCGGCCCCGGCGCGGGGTCGATTTTGCGGATTTCTGGGTTTTGCGCTTGGGCTCAGAAGCCGGAGCATCTTGCGCCGGAACTTCGGGCAGGGGCGTATCGACGGATGCGGCAGCTTTCTTTGCGGACATTTCCATCCACCTTTCTTTCGTTTTTTTATGGGGAACCGCCGCAGCACCCGGGCTGCGGGGCAGAAACACGGACTATTTATATAATATAAAGTTGTGCTTCATTTGTAAAGTCTTTTTTGAAAAAAGATGCCCCGCAGCGCCCAGAAATAACCCTATAAATACCTGGCTGTGAAAAAGATCCTGTGCTGCCTGCTTTTGCCATTTCCGCCCCATAAACCATCGCCCGGCTGCCGCCGGCGGAAAACTGCTTTCGGGGCACAAACAAAATCCCCGATCTGTGTTTTACGGCGCGGTCAAAAGCCGGGCCGCCGGGGGAAACCCGGCCGTTCCGCGGCCCCCGGCCCGGAGCCGGAACAGGAGACAAATGACGCCGCCACGACGCAGACACCCGGCCGCATGGGCGGGACGCCCGGCGCAAAATCCGGGGCGAGAAACTTTCCGCTTGATTTTGACCTCCAAATACGCTATAATAACGTAGAAGATAAGCCGGTGTGTCGGAATGGCAGACGAGGGGGACTCAAAATCCCTTGTGCTAATCACACGTGTGGGTTCGACCCCCACCACCGGCACCAGATACAGGCCCGGAATCCAACGGATTCCGGGCTTTTTGTTTTGTCGGCTGGGTCCGGGCGGTGCGCCCGGGCCCTTTCTTTTTCTCGACGGATGGCGAATTTTACGCATAGCCCCTCGGATTTGGAATAACTGCTTTTTCACTGGGGCGGGGGCTATAAAATGAAAACAGAATACATGGAAACCGGCCCGGCTGCGCTGCAAAACCGGGTGCGGACAGCACCCCGGTGAGAGACGAAACAGTGGCAGACGGGGGCCGGCGCGCATAGTCTGGATAAGAGTACATAGTCTGTAGGGACGGGAAGCCCGCACAAGCGCCTGTCCCCAGAGGAAAGGGAACGGGAAATGGAACAGACGAATGGAATGGTATGGGTGATTGTTCCGGTGTACAATGCGGCGGATACCCTTCCCAGATGCCTGGACAGTCTGCTGCGGCAGACCTATCCCCGGTGGACGGCCTGCCTCATCGACGACGGTTCCACCGACAACAGCATGCAGATCTGCCAGAAATACGCCAGGCTGGACCTGCGGTTTGAGTGTCTGGCCAACCCCGGCCATTTTGGCCCCTCGGCCACCCGCAACCGGGGCCTGGGCCGGGCCCGGGGCACGTATGTGGCGTTTCTGGACAGCGACGACTGGTGGGACTGCGAGTTTCTGGAAGAGATGGTGGTCATGGCCCGGCACTTTCAGGCGGATTTTGTCCAGTGCGGCTGGACCCTGGAGTGGCCCAATGGAAAGAGCCGCCCGGAGGAAAATACCTATCCGGATTTTCGCGTCTTTGACCGGGAGAACTTCTCCGGGCCGCTGACCGAAATGCTGCGGGGCATCTCTATGAACCATGTGGCCCGCAAACTGGTGCGGCGGTCCCTTTTGGAGGGGCTGACCTTCTCCACCAAGCTGGACACGGCGGAAGATCTGGCCATGAGCTTTCAGCTTTTGATGCGGGCCCGGCGGATTGCCTTTGTGCCCGACCCCCTCTATCACTATTACCGCCACGGCGGCGGGCTGACCGGCCGCAGGCTGAGCTTTGGCCAGAAGTGGGCGGCCAACCGGGCGGTGGCCCGGATGATGCAGGCCGCCATCCGGGGAACCGACTTTGACACGGTGCGGTTCCGGTTTCTGATATGGGCCCGCCCCTATCGTCTCCTTGCCTCCAAGGCCGTGCGGCTTTTGCGGGATCAATTCCATCAGAGTAAGGATCGTGTTCTGGAATGAGGAATGATGCGAGGAAATCATGCCGGACCCGCTCTCTGCGGGCCGAACGGAGCAAACGCCTGGGGGCCGACTGCGGGGTGACGGCGCTGGTCTGCGCCGTGCTGGGGGCCTGCTTGGTCCGGGTGGGCTGGATGGGCTGGCTCTGGTATGCCTGTCTGGGGATGGGGCCGGGTCTGACCCTTCTGTTCATGCGGTGGATGGAGGCCTATGACCACTTTACGGCCCGCCTGCGGGAAATCCTGATCTGCGTGGTCCTGTCCAATGTCTATGCCTTTGGGCTGGGCTGCGCGGCGGGGTTCGGACTGTTCCGGTCCCGGATGCTGCTGGCCCTTCAGGGGGCGGGTTTCTGCCTGCAAATGGCGGGAATGCTGCTGTGCAACGGGGGACTGTACCGGCGGTTTCATCATCCCGGCATCTACCGCAATCCATCCCTTCTGGTGGTGGCGGCCCAGGGCTGTGAGGCCCGGCTCCGGCGCTTGAAATACGGGGTGCTGTCCGACTTTGACGCCTGGTATATGGTCATCGGCCAGCCCGGCCAGGAGGGACCGCCGGAGCTGTGGGAACGCCTGGAACGCTCGGACGCCCTTTGCATCTTTGACAACGTGTGGGGCCCGGTCTATGACCGGCTGATGGACTGTGCCATGAAGGCGGGAAAAGAAGTCTATACCATCCCCCGCATGACCGAGACCAACGTCAATCACAGCTGCCTGACCCATTTTGACGATATCCCGGTGCTGTACCGGAACGACTGCCGCCTGTCCCTGGGCCAGCGGTTCTGGAAGCGGACGCTGGACCTGACGGTGGCCCTGGCGGCTCTGGCGGCGGCAGCCCTGCCCATGGCGGTGATTGCCCTGTGGATTCGGCTGGATTCCCCCGGGCCGGTGATTTACCGACAGGAGCGGTATACCCAGGACAAACGGACCTTCCGGATCATGAAATTCCGCACCATGGCGGCGGACGCCGAAAAGCAGACCGGCCCGGTGTTCGCCCGGAAAAACGACCCCCGCGTCACCCGGGCGGGAAAGTTTCTGCGCCGGTTCCGGCTGGATGAACTGCCCCAGATTTTCAATATCCTGAAAGGGGAGATGAGCCTGGTGGGCCCCCGACCCGAGCGCCCCTTTTTCGTCGAGAAGTTTGAAAAGGAGGTTCCCCAGTACGACAGCCGCTTTGCGGTGAAGGCCGGTCTGACCGCCCTCTCCCATGTGTACGGGCGCTACTCCACCTATATCTGCGACCGGACCTATTACGACCTCCGGTACATCGTCAACTACTCTTTCCTGCTGGATATCCGGATTTTGCTGCTGACCAGCAAAACCCTGTTTATCCCCAACGCCGCGGAAGGGGAGGACGAATTCAAAGCCAAACCCATAACCCAGACAGGAAGCAGGTGAATCCCATGAAACGAAACCAGCGAACGGCAGGAAGAGGCGCGTCCGCTCACCTGCGCAGGAAAAAACCTCCCCGCCCGGGCCCCAATCTGAAATGGAGGGTCAAGCGGGCAGGCTACAGCCTGATGGCAGGCAACTGGCGGGGCACCTGGATCGGAGCGGTGGCGTTTGGCCTGGTGTGCAGCCTGCTCTTCACCAGCTATCACTATTACAGGAGCTATGCGGCGGCCAAAGCCTCCATCTCGGTGGTTTACCCCGAGATTGCCGGCGGCACCTACCCCGACGGCAGCCGCTTCACCATGTACAGCCTGGCCGATGAGGAAGCGGTCCAGGCCGTGCTGGACGAGATGCAGGCCGAGGGAAAATACAGCTCCTTTACCGCGGCGGACCTGATGCAGGGCATCCGCGTGACCGCCGTCATCGACGATTCGGTGGGGGAGACGGTGGCCTCCATGCAGTCGGAGGGCAACGACTATTCCTACTATTCCAGCCGGTACGAGATCTCCTTTGTGCAGCCCCGGGCGGGGGAAAACTTCTCGCTTTCCCAGCTCGTGGAGGCCAACCACACCGAGGAATTTCTCCAGCGGCTCATCGCCTGCAAGCAGGAGGAAATCGCCTGCTTTTACGGCAAACTCACCGCCTTTCAGGAGATGACCCGGGCGGATGTGCCCGACACGCTGGACTACGACGAGTGGGTCACCACCTTTGACGCCAACAACCGGGCCATCCGCAGCTTCCTGCGGAACATCAACCAGTCGGCGGGGAATTTCCACTCCGACACCACCGGCAAAACCATCGGGGACCTGATCGGCATGTTCACCACCATGGGGGAGGAGCGGCTGACCGAGATCTCCAACTATATCAAAAATTCCGGCCTCACCAGGGACCGGGAGAGCTTCCTCAACAAACTCAACGTCCGGATCGAAAACGCCGCCCTGGCCTGCGGCAAGGCGGTGGAGGAGGCGGCCATCAACGGCTACGCTATGAACGCCTACGACCACACCTTCACCGAAAACCTGCTGATTGTGGCCACCAGTGCGGACAACGGCCTGTACCAGGCCCGGCCCAAGACGGTGTTTGACACGGTGGTCAACCAGTACAACGACGCCACCAACCGGTCCATCGAGTATGCCAACAGCATCCAGGATATGCAGGATGAGCTGGCCATCTATCAGCAGACCGACGAGACCTCGGCCGAGTATCAGCGGATGGCGGCCCGGTGCAGCGAACTGATGGAGGCCTATGAGGCCGACTATCGGGACCTGTGCGCCCTGGCCATGACCACCCTGACCGATTACCTCTCCTTCCACAACAACGGCTACCTGGAAGGTCAGGTGGAGCCCGACCGCCTGTTCAGCCTGCGCTTTGTGCTGCGGATACTGGGGGTGTTCGGGATGGGCAGCCTGGTGGTGGTGATGATGCGGGTGGTGCTCTCGCCGCTGGGAGACCGCCGGACACTGCGGCGGCGCCGCCGTGAGATGGAGCGGAACCAGCAGGACCAGGCTGAGGGCAGACCTGCCCCGAAACACAGCGCGAAAGGAGGCCGGAGAAGATGCTCACAATCACCGAACTGTTTCTGATGATGAAAAAGTACCTCCTGCCTGCGGTGGCTGCGGCGTTTCTGGGGGCGGTGGCCACCTATCTGGGGGTGCTGCTGGTGCGGGATTACACCTGCACCCTGACCTTTCAGTACAACTATGAGGGGGCGGAGGAAAATCTGGCCCCCGACGGGGCCAGCACCCTGGACCCCTACCAGATGCAGAACCCGGCGGTCATCCACTCGGCCCTGGACCGGATGGGGATTTCCACCGCCGGCAGCGACATTCAGGTGGAGGACATCCGCAACAACATCTCCATCAGCAAGGTCTATACCTCCCAGGACCAGGAGGTGGCCGAGGCGGCCGCCGTTCTGGGGGAGAATTACGCCCTGAAAACCTCGGAATACCGGCTGACCTATACCTATCCCGCCCTGCTGGGAGAGAACTATGGGAAACTGATCTGCAACGGCCTGATCAACGCCTACGATGACTTTTTCATCGAGAATTACTACGACAAAGACGTCATCCCCGATTTCATGCAGAACATAGCCCGCTCCAATGTGGACTATCTGGATTTGGCCAGCGTCATCAAGAAAAACTTTGACGACGTCATCGCCACCCTGAACGACTACGCGGCGGCCTATCCCAATTACCGCTCCAGCCGCACCGGCTACAGCTTTGCCGAGCTGGCCGAACTGTACCAGAACGCAGAGAACGACCTCTACGCCCAGCTGGAGGGGAATATCCGGGCCGGAAACCTGGCCAGGGACCCGGAACTGGTGGTCAAGAACTACACTACCACCGTCCGCAGCCTGCTGATCAGCGAGGAGACCTACAACGAGATCGCCGAGAGCTACAAAACCCAGATCAAAACCTTCTACGACAGCTACAAGGCCACCGGTCTGTACAGCCAGGCGGCGGGCACCCAGGTGACCCAAAACTCCTCCAACAACCGGGACCAGAACGTCCTGCGGGACTATGAGCACGACTTTGAAACCCTCATCAATACCTACGACAGTATCGTTCTGTCCTATACCCAGCAGGCGGCCCTGGCCTCGGAGGCCCGGCTGGACCGCACCTATTACCTGAACATCATCCAGGCCCTCCAGGCCGACCAGGTGGCGCAGGACACCAAGACCCGCCTGGTCGAAAAAAATGAGGCCCTGCTCCAGACCATGACCGAGATCACCGGCCGTTACTGCGGCTGGGCAAACGAGAGCATCGACGAGCTGTTTGACCAGATTGTGGCGGAGGATATCCAGTATCTGATTTCGGCCAACGTGACCAGCGATATCTCCATCCCCTTTGCCCTGGCCTTTGCGGCGGTGGTGATGGGGGCCATGGTGATGCTGGCGGGGATGGTCCGGGAGGTTCTCCTGAAAAACAACCCCGAGCTGGCAGCCCCCGGCGAGCCGGAGAGCGAAACGGCCCAGCCCCGGGACCGGGAACACGCCGCGGCCTATGAGCAGTACAAACAGGGCTTCCCCGAGTTCTTCCTGGTCTATCAGGAGATGCAGGCCGGCATCCGGGCCGGAGCGCCCCGGTACGAAGCCTATGTGCGCTGGAACAGCGCCCAGCTGGGTCCGGTGTCCGTCCGGCAGATGTTCCGGTATTTCGGCGACCTGAACCTGATGATGGAGCTGAACGACTGGATTGTGGAGACCGTCTGCCGGGATGTCCGGCGGTTTGAGGCCGAACTGGGCGTGGCGCCGGTGATCCATATCAACTGCATGTTCTCGGAGGTGGCCGACTTCGGCATGACCGATATCCTGCACAAAAACAGTCAGGCGTCGGGTGTGGCGGCCTCCTGCCTGTGCGTGGAGATGGACGGCCGGGACATCATGTCCTGCGTCCGGGAAATGATGCTGATGCAGAAGATGGGGTATCCGGTCTGCGTGGACCACTTTGAGGATAAGGCCCAGGCGGAGGAGATTCTGGCCATCTTCCGGCCCGACTATGTGAAGGTGTCGGGCAATATCTTCCGGGCCGATGAGGCCGCCCCGGCCGGGGAGGGCCTGCAGAACCGGCGGGACATCCTGGACTACCTGAAAACCACCATCCGCTCCTGCCACGAAAACGGCATAGGCTTCTGTATCAGCGGCATCGAGAACCAGGAGGAAGACCTGCTGATTTACAGCCTGGACATTGACTACAAACAGGGGTACTACTATGGCTATCCTGCCGCCATGGATGACCTGCTGAAGGATCTGCGGGAGACTGCAGAATGATGCGAAAGACGCGGCTTTCCCTGCTGGCGTGAGCATGGGGAAACGATGACGAGCTTTGTTTCCCGCGGTGCGATGGCGGCGGGTTTCAGAAGCCGGGGACACCCCCGATTGTCAGCGGCGGCTGCGGCAGCAACCCGCCGGAACTGGTTCCGGCGCCCCTCCGCCATGGGAAAGCCAATGTGTCCTGAGCTGGGAGAGGAGGGGCCGCAGATGGTCTATGTGGTGGTGCCGGTGTACAACATGGAGCCCTATCTGGAACGGTGCGTGGAATCGGTTTTGAACCAGACCCTGCGGGAGATCCGGGTGGTCCTGGTGGACGACGGTTCCCGGGACGGCAGCGGCGCCCTCTGCGACCGGTACGCCGCAGCCTGTCCCGGCCGGGTGTGGACGGTGCACCAGCCCAACGGCGGCTTGTCCGCCGCCCGGAATGCGGGGCTGGCCCGGTGCTTTGCACTGTCGCAGGACCCGGCCCGGGACTATGTGCTGCTGCTGGACGCGGATGATTTCATCCGGCCTGATTTCCTCGCCTATGCGCTTTCCGTCTGTGAGAAAGAGAACTGCGACGGCGTCCAGGTGGACTGGGTCCGGGGGATCGGCAGCCGCTTTCCCCCGGAAACCCGGGACCCGGGGCCGGTGCGGATTCTGACCGGGGCCGGGGCCCTGCTGGACCCCGCCGTCAAGACCACCTTCTGCACCAAACTCTACCGGCTGGAACTCTACCGCGGCGAATCCTTCCCCCTGGGGAAGATGAACGAGGACGAATTTCTCTTTTACCGCCTGCTGTGGAAGTGCCGCCGCTTTGGGGTCAGCCGGGCCAAAATGTACTATTACTTCCAGCGCCCGGGCAGCATCATGGACACGGTGGCCCGCGCCCTCAAAGACAATCCCCGCCGCCGCGACTGGCGGGAGGCCTTTGGGGAGCGAATCGCCTTTTTTACCGCGCTGGGGGAGAAGCGGCAGGTCCAGCGCTGCTATGAGCGGATCTGCATTGAGCTGATGTTCCGGTACGCCGAACAGATGAACCTGCCCCGGGACCGCCGGGCTGCCGAGGCGGCCGACGGCACCATGGTGCGGGAATACCGTGCCTTTTACCCCAAAATGATCGGGCTGGACACCATCCGCCCGCTGCGCAGGCTGCTCTTCACCCTGTTTTATCTCTGCCCCATGGGGGCGGTGCTGGCCTCCAGAATCCACCCCCTGCGCCGGTAAGGAGGGACTGTCCGGATGATTTCATCACTGAGCCCGGGACGGCTGAAAGACCGGCCCCGGCTGGAGCTGTATTACGACGCGGCCTTTCTGGTCAGCCTGCTGTGCTGCAGCCTGGTGGGCGCGTTCCCTCAGTACAGCTTGCTTTTGTCCTGCGGGATGGTGCTGTGTTTTGGAACCAGCCTGTTCAGCGACAACTTTTTTCTCTATGCGGCCCTGTTCCTGTTCATGCGGAACAAGATGGTCATCGGAGACACCACCGCCTATCGCTTTTACTCCTATCTTCTGGTGCTGAAATGCGTCTGGGAGCTGCCCCGGTTCAAAATCCGGGTCGCCTATCTGCCGGTGCTGTTTGTGCTGGCCATGCACTGCGTCTTTGCGGCGGGCCGGTACAATCTGCGGATGGGCCTGAACGTCATTGTGGACGTGGTGCTGGTCTATCTGATTCTGGCCCGGGTGGAGCAGGACGACGCCCTGACCCGCCGCCTGCTGACGGCCTTTCTGCTGGGCATGGTGCTGTCCGGCATTTACGGCTTCACCGCCTCCGACGCTTTCAAGGATATTCACGTCACCGGCGCCGGCTCCGAGACGGTCAGCCGCAATTTCGGCGCCCTGGGCGACGCCAATTACGCCGGCTTTTTCTATGACGCAGCCGTGCTGACCGCCCTGGTGGTGAAGGGGATTCCCCGGTGGCTGCGGGTCTTTTTTGTGGGGCTGGGCCTGGTGCTGGTGGTCCGCACCGCCAGCCTGTCGGCCCTTGCGTCCCTGGGCCTGGCCCTGTGCTTTCTGCTGATCCTGAAAATGCGGAGACGGGCGGTGCCGGTTTTGCTGTGTGCCGGGCTGGCCGGCGCGGCGGGAATTGCCCTGGTGATGTCTGTGCCGTTTCTGGGCAATCTGCCCGGCATCCACGGCCTGGTGCTCCGCCTGACCGAGAAACTCTATTACATCCGGCTGGGCCGGTGGGATATGCTCACCACCGACCGCGCCGTCCTGTGGGCGGCGGCCTGGAGCCTGTTTGTCAGCAAGGGCCTGGCAGGCCGGCTGCTGGGGGGCAGCGTCATCACCTATATGATCCAGGAGACCGCCCTCCTGTCCTCCTACATGGCCTGTCACCAGTCCTATCTGCAGGCGCTGCTGAACTTCGGCATATTGGGCACCGTGGGCATTTACGGGCCTTTGCTGCTGCTGTTCCTTTACCGGCTGGCCAATCACTTTCTGCGCCCGGCGGGGTACGACAGGGAGGACATCAAAATCATGCAGCTGGTGTATGCGTTTCTGTTCTTTGTGTTTGGGTTCACCATTGACTTTTTCATCGACTGGACCTTTCTCTTCTTCTGCTTTTTCTGAGGGCCGCAAAGGAGGGTGCGCATGGGAAACACGCTGGAGGAAATTCATGCCGTGCAGCTGTCTCTGCTGGAGGACTGCCGCCGCATCTGCGAGGCCCACGGGATTCCCTATTATCTGGCCCAGGGCACCCTTCTGGGGGCGGTGCGGCACCGGGGCTTTATCCCCTGGGACGACGACATCGACCTGCTGTTCCAGGCCGACGACCTGGACCGGTTCATGGCGGCCTTTGCGCAGGACCCGCCTCCCGGCGTGTCTCTGGAACACTGCAGCCAAAACCCCTGGATGCCCTATCCCTGGGTCAAGCTGAAACGGCAGGGCACGGCGTCCATGCCTCTGGCCTATCGGGAAATCCCCCTGGACTGGGAAATTGGCATCGACCTGTTTCCCTATTACCGGGTGGGGGACGGCCGGCTGGCCCATGGGCTGGCCCGGGCCCGGTTTCTGGGGGCCAAGCGGCTGCTGGGGGTTACCCTGACCTTCTGTGAGAAAAAGGTCAAGTGGCTCAGCCGTTTGATCCGCCGCCTGCCGGTTGCATGGCGGCAGCGGGCGGCCCTGTGGCTTCTGGAGGGGCTGAAACGGCATCAGGCGGAAGGCGAGGATGTCTTTGCCCTGTGCCGGGGCGGGAAATTTTTAAAGCGCAGCTGGATCGAGGGAGCCCGGTGCAGCGGCATCTTTGAGGGGCGGGAATACCCCCTCCCGGCGGACCCGGACGCCTTTCTGGCGGCCATGTTCGGGGATTACTGGCTCCTTCCGCCGGAAGACCAGCGGAAGGGCCACGACTTGAAACTGGGGGAGATCGTGTGGGACACCGAAAGAAGCTATCGGGACTATCTGTGACCCTGCCGCCGGCGAAAAAGAGGGCTTTCAAACCCGGGACAGGAGATGAGAGGATGGAGCACCCCGAACACAAAAAGAAAAGGCTTCTGGTAGTCTTTTCCCATAACCACATCGGCGGGGCCATGACCGCCCTGGTGAACTTTGTCAACAGCCTGGACCCCCGCCGGTACCAGGTGGACCTGCTGTTTTATGAGCTGCGGGGCCCGGTGGAAGGCATCCGGCCCGAGGTGCGGGTTCTGCCCCCGGCCCGGGAAAACCGGCTCTGTCCGGCCCGGTTTCTGGACCCGGTCTATCTGGCCGGGTATCTGGGAGCCCGGTACCTGATCCGGGTAAAACGCAATGAGCTGCTGGCCTGGCAGCTGTTCTCCCGGCGGTCGTGCCGCTATGCCCGCCGTCTGAACCAGAAGTACGACGCCGCCCTGGCCTTTGAGCTGGGCTGGCCTTTTTATTACACCATGCAGTATGTTCGGGCGGACAAAAAGCTGGTGTGGCACCACAACGATTACCACGCCATCGGCTACCGCTTTGAATGGGACAAAAAGTACTTTGACCGGGCGGACGGCCTGGTATTTGTCAGCCGGGAATGCCGAAAGAAATTCGCCGCCCTGCACCCGGCGTACCGGCCCCGGTGCTTTTTCATGCCCAACATCCTGACCCGGGAACAGGTGGAAGCCCGGGCCCGGGCCTATCGGCCCCGGCTGCCCTTTGAGCTGGCGCGCCCGGGTCTGAACCTGGTGACGGTGGCCCGGATTTATTTTGCCACCAAAGGGCTGGACCGGGTGCTGGACGTTTTGGTCCGTCTGCGGGAGGAAGGGTTTTTGGAGCGGGTGCGGTGGATGGTCATCGGCAAAGGGGACGACCTGCCCCGGTTCCGGCAGATGATCGCGGACCGGGATCTGGAACAGGTGGTGTACCCGGTGGGGGCCATAGAAAACCCACTGCCTTACCTGCCCCTGTTTGACGCCTTTTTGCTGCCCTCCCGCAATGAGGGCCGGCCGGTGGCGGTGACCGAGGCCCAGATTCTGGGCCTGCCGCCGGTGGTGACCCGGTACGCCTCCGCCGCCGAGCAGGTGGAAGACGGGATGGACGGGTTTATACTGGAAAACCAGGACCAGGCCCTTTATCAGGGCCTGCGGGACCTGGTGCTTCACCCGGAAAAGCTGGACCGGGCGCGGGAAGCGCTGCGCCGCCGCAGCTATTCCAACCAGGAGGACATAGCCCGCTTTGACCGGATTCTCCGGGCGGTGGAGCAGGGCGGAGAAGGAGGAGACGCCCATGATTTCGGTGGTGATACCGGTGTATAATGGGGAGGCGTTTGTCGCCCGGGCGGTGCAGAGCGTGCTGGACCAGACCAGCCCCCGGTGGGAGATTGTGGCCGTGGACGACGGCTCCCAGGACGGGACCCGGGCCATTCTGGAACAGTTTGCCGCCCGGGACCCCCGTATACGGGTTCTGCACCAGGAGAATGCCGGCGTTTCCGCCGCCCGCAATGCCGCCATGGCGGCGGCCCGGGGGGAGTATCTGGCCTTTCTGGATGCGGACGATTGGTGGTATCCGGATCATCTGACCACCCTGGAACAGATGATCCGGATTTATCCAAAGGCGGGATTGCTGGGGACGGCCTGTGATATCCGTTTCCACGATGGCCGGACGGGAAACACCGCCGGCTTTTTTGAGGGCAAGCCCAAGACGTTGTATCTGGAGAACTTTCTGGAAGCCTACAGGGCGGACAAGCGGGCCAAATGCTTTGCCCTCAGCTCCACCTGTGTCCGGGCCGATATGGCCCGCCAGGCGGGCGGATTCCGGGTGGGATGCCGCATAGGGGAGGACCTGGGCCTCACCCTCCGGATCGCTGTCGCCGCGCCGGCAGTCCTCTGCGCCCGGCGGACCGTCCTGTACAACAAGGCCCAGAGCACTGCAACCCGGGTTCAGTCCTTTGACCCCGACTGGTATTTCTTTGAGGAGGCCAGGGCCCTGGCGGAGGACCCGGCCCTGACCCCGGAACGCCGGGCCAGCCTGGCCCGGGTGATGGCCTGGTTTGAGGTGCGGCGGGTCCGCCATTACCTCATCGACGGGCGCCGCCGGGAGGCCTGGGCGGCCTTCTGCCGGCGGGATGCGGCCCCCGGTCTGGCCGGGGACTGGCTGCTCACCGGGCTGCTGTTTCTGCTGCCCTGCGCTCTGGTGCGGCGGATCTTTCTGTTCCGCTGGCGGAACAAGGCGTAAGGGAGGGGGCAGCCATGACAAACGACAGTCCCCGCCGCAGAGACGGCATTGCATCCGGGCTGTTCTGGTCCTTTGGGGAGCGGATGTCGGCCCAGGCGGTGGCCACGCTGGTGGCTATGCTGCTGGCCCGGTTGCTGGACCCCGCCGACTACGGGATGATCTCGGTGGTGACGGTGTTTGTCAGCCTGTGCAATATCTTTGTCACCAGCGGTCTGGGCACCGCCGTGGTGCGCAAACCCGGCGCCGGCCCCGCCGATTTCAACACCGCCTTTTGGCTGAGTCTGGGCCTGGCGGCGGTACTGTACGGCCTGCTGTTCTGGGCGGCCCCCGCCATCGGCCGGTTTTACGGCCTGCCCGCCCTGACGGCGGTGATGCGGGTGATGGGTCTGCGGCTGATATTGGCCGCCCTCAACAACATCCAGCGGGCCAGCGTCCAGCGAGAGATGGCCTTCCGCCGGTACTTTGCCGCCTCCCTGCTGGGGACGGTTCTGTCCGGGGCGGCGGGGGTGGCGGCGGCGCTGGGCGGTCTGGGCGTCTGGGCGCTGGTGATTCAGTCTCTGTCCAATCTCGCCGTCCATGCAGGCGTTTTGCTGGCGGTGGGCCGGTGGCGGCCCCGGTTCCAGTTCTGCCCGGCCCGGGCCCGGTACATCGTCTCCTTTGGCTGGAAGGTCCTGGCCGCCGATCTGGTGCCCGGCCTGCAGCAGAACGGCCGCAGCCTGATTGTGGGAAAAGTCTTCGGCTCGGCCGAGCTGGCCTTTTACGACCAGGGGAGCAAGTATCCTGCCCTGCTGGTGGACAATGTGAACAGCTCCATCAACAGCGTCATGCTGCCCGCCTATGCCCGGGTGCAGAATAACCCGGAGGCTTTGCTGGGGATGCTGCGGCGGTCCATCCGGATGGGAATGTTTCTGCTGGGGCCGATGCTGGTGGGATTTGCGGCGGTGGCTGAAAATTTCGTGCGGGTGGTCCTGACCGACAAGTGGCTGCCCTGCGTGCCCTTTCTGCAGATTTTCTGCGCGTCCTGTTTGACCCGTCCCCTGGAAACCTGCTGCCACAAAATCCTGCTGGCAGTGGGACGGGAGACGGCCCCGCTGCGGATCATTGCGGCGGTGAACCTGACGGCGGTGGCCACGGTGCTGGCGGCAGCCTTTTGGTTCCACAGCATCCTCCTGATGGCGCTGGGAAACCTGCTGGTGACCCTGGTGAGCCTGGCGGGCTTTATGGCGGCTTCCAGCCGGTATGTGGGGTACCGGCTGGGCCGGCAGATGGAGGATATTCTGCCCTCGCTGGCGGTCTCGGCCCTGATGGGAATTCTGGCCGGCCTGGCGGGTCGTCTGCCGCTGGAACCGCTGCCCCTGCTGGGGGTCCAGATGGGGGTAGGAGTGGTGTCCTATGGGGTTCTGTCCGCCCGGTTCAACCGCGGCCCGCTGGATGAAATGCGGGCCCTGGCGGCCCGCCGGCTGCACAAAACCCCATGACGTTCGGACCAATCCGGGCTTGCCCTGTTTCGGGGCGGGCCCGGATTTTCTTTTGGGAATCCGGCGCGAAAAAAGCCGTCTGCCGCCGCAGGTTTGCCATTTTGTTCCGCCCGTGATACAATAAAAGGACCTATGAGATTTTTTGCTGAGAGGTACAGGGAATCAATGGCGAGAAAGAAACGAAAATCCGGCGCCCGGGGCAAAAATGCCCGGGCCAGGCAGGAGACCCAGCGCCGCCTGCTGGCCAGCAGCATCACCCTGTTTGGAGGGATCCTGCTCTTATTGCTGGCCTTTGTGGATGGACAGTCGGTGTGGCACACCGCCCACGATATACTGTTCGGCCTGTTTGGGGCCGGCAGCTTTGTGCTGGGTCCGGCGGTCTGTTATATGGCGGTGCTGATCGCCCGGGACGAGCCGGTGCTGGGCTGCATAGCCAAACTGCTGCTGGGCCTGGTGTTTTTGAGCGGCGCGGCGGTGGTCTTTTCGGACATCCCCACCCAGGGCATGACGGTCCTGCAGATGGGGATTGCCTGCTACGACAACGGCGTCAACGCATGGTTTGGCGGCGGCTCCATGGGCGGGCTGCTGGGCGGCACGCTGCTGCTGCTGTGCGGACGTCCCGCGGCCAATCTGATTGTGGTGGCGCTGGCCATCTGCGCCAGCTGCTATATCTTTGACGTGACCCCCGCCGACATCTGGCAGTGGCTGTCGGCGGTGCTGGGCGGAGCCCGGGAAAAGGGCCTGGCCGTCTATGCCGACGGCCGCGCCGCCCATGAGGAGCGACGGGCCGCCCGTCTGGCGGCCAAGGCGGAGGCGGAAGCCGCCGCCGAGGCCGAGGAAGCCCTGGAGGACGGGGACGATTACCTCATCGACGACACCAGCCCCGACGATGACCTGGAGCCCGAACCGGGGTTCCATCTGGGAATGCCGGCCTGGCTGTCCAACATTCTGGGCAAGGGCCGTCTGCCCGACGAGGACGGCAACACCCAGGAGCCTGACCCCAAGCCCGAGACGCCCCTGCAGTCGGCGGCGGTGAGCCATCCCCGGGCCCCCTTCGACATCGACCTGGGCCCCGACCCGGCGGCGGTGTCGGACGGCGGCAGCGAGCCCATCGAGCCCATCATCACCGGGCCGGGCGGAACCTTTGGCCTCAACCCTTTGCGTCCGTCCACGACGGACCCTGCGGTCCGGGCGCATCATGCGGCCTTCTACGACCAGGACAAGGACGAGGGAACCGCGGGCCTGCATGTGCCCTTCCAGGCCGATGTAACCCCCACCGCAGCGCCTGTGACGCCGGTTCCGCCGGTGTCCACTGTGTCGCCGGTAACCCCGCCCCCCGCCGCGGTTTCCACGGCGGCCCCCGCTCCCGCCTCTGCCCCGGCTGAGGAGGAAGACGGATGGATTCGGGTGGAGGAGGATGCCGCCGGCGACTCCGGCGACATTGCCACCCTGGCAGCGGCCGCCATGGAAAAGCCCGCCGATGCCGAACAGGCCGCGGCGGCTTCCGCCCCGGCTCCCGAGGAGAGCACGGTCCCGGCGGCCTATGAGTATCCGCCCATCGAGCTGTTTGACAAGCCCGCCGAGGAGACCAACGAGGGCGCCCAGAGCGAGCTGCAGGCCAACGCCCAGAAGCTGGTGGATACCCTGGAGAGCTTCGGCGTCAAAACCCGGGTGCTGGATATTTCCCGCGGACCGGCGGTCACCCGGTATGAGGTGCAGCCCATGGCCGGCGTGAAAATCAGCCGCATCACCTCCCTGGCCGACGACCTGGCCCTGAACCTGGCGGTGGCGGACATCCGCATGGAGGCTCCCATCCCCGGCAAGCCGGCGGTGGGTATTGAGGTGCCCAACCGCAAGCGGGCGGCGGTCAGCATCCGCAGCATCTTCGAGAGCCAGAGCTTCCGCCACATGACCAGCCCCCTGACCATCGCCCTGGGCAAGGACATTGCCGGCGTGGCCCAGGTGGCCGACCTGTGCAAGATGCCCCACCTGCTCATTGCAGGCAGCACCGGCAGCGGTAAGTCGGTCTGTGTCAACAGCATCATCATGAGCCTGGTGTTCCGCTCGGGCCCGGAGGATGTGAAACTGATCCTGATTGACCCCAAGGTGGTGGAACTGGCCGAGTACAACGGCATCCCCCATCTGCTGATGCCGGTCATCACCGAGCCCAAGAAGGCTGCCGGCGCGCTGAGCTCGGCGGTGGCCGAGATGGAGCGGCGGTACCGCCTCTTTGCGGACAACAACGTCCGCGACATCAAGACCTTCAACAAGCTGGCGGCCGAGGACCCCATGCTGGAGAAGCTGCCCTACATTGCCATCATCATCGACGAGCTGGCTGACCTGATGATGGTGGTGGGCAAGGACGTGGAGGACTCCATCTGCCGCATTGCCCAGAAGGCCCGTGCCGCCGGCATGCACCTGATTGTGGCCACCCAGCGTCCCAGCGTGGATGTCATCACCGGCCTGATCAAGGCCAATGTCCCCAGCCGCATCGCCTTTGCGGTGTCCAGCCAGGTGGACAGCCGGACCATTCTGGACGGCGCCGGCGCCGAGAAACTGCTGGGCATGGGCGATATGCTGTTCATGCCGGTGGGCGCACCCAAGCCCATCCGCATCCAGGGCACCTACGTCAAGGATGAGGAGATCAGCCGGGTGCTGACCTTCATCAAGGCCTCGGGCACCGTCCAGTACGACGAGGCCATGATCCAGGCCATGGAGGAGCACACCATCCAGGACAAGAACGGCAAGGACCACGATGAGGACGGCGGCGAAGCCGACGATCCCATGCTGAAGGCCGCCGTGGAGGTGGTCATCGACGCCGGCCAGGCCTCCACCAGCCTGCTGCAGCGGCGGTGCAAACTGGGCTATGCCCGGGCCGCCCGCATCATGGACGAGATGGAACAGAAGGGGATCATCGGTCCCTACGAGGGCGCCAAGCCCCGTGCGGTTCTCATCAGCCGGCAGCAGTGGCTGGAAATGAATCTCAACCAGCCCGACAACCCCTAAGGTGTATCTGAAAACACCTCCACGCTGTCTCATTCTGCCCCAAAGCGCATCTGCCGCGTTGCAGTCGCTTGCATTCCACAAAGGAGTGCGGCGCTCCTGCGCCTTGCAGCTGCATCTTTGGGACGAAGGGTCCGGCGTGTTTGCGTTCTCAGATCCACCCATAACCAGTGAGGAAAACTATGAGCAATACAACGACAGCCGGATATCCGGAATACACCGAGTTCCTGCCCATCTGCCGGGAGGACATGGAAAAGCGCGGCTGGGATCAGCTGGACTTTGTGGTGGTGGGCGGCGACGCCTATGTGGACCACCCCAGCTTTGGCACCGCCATCATCAGCCGGCTGCTGGAGGCCGAGGGCTACCGGGTGGGCGTGCTGGCCCAGCCCCGCTACACCGACTGCGAGGACTTCAAACGGTTCGGCAAACCCAAATACGGCTTTTTCATCGGCGGCGGCAACGTGGACAGCATGGTCAGCCACTATTCGGTGGCCAAGATCCCCCGGGCCGAGGATGAATACTCCCCCGGCGGCAAGGCCGGCGGCCGTCCCGACCGCAGCGCCACCGTCTACACCCGCCTGGCCAAAGAGGCCTACCCCGACCTGCCGGTGATTCTGGGCGGCCTGGAGGCCTCTCTGCGGCGGTTCGCCCACTACGACTACTGGCTGGACACCGTCCTGCCCAGCATCGCCGAGGACTCGGGGGCCGACCTCATCAGCTTCGGCATGGGTGAGCACCAGACGGTGGAGATTGCCCGCCGC
The DNA here is from genome assembly GCF_002160895.1 of Faecalibacterium sp. An122. Classification (GTDB taxonomy): domain Bacteria; phylum Bacillota; class Clostridia; order Oscillospirales; family Ruminococcaceae; genus Faecalibacterium. The sequence goes on from NZ_NFLL01000005.1 coordinate 40,100, forward strand.
CTGGCGGCCGGGGAGTCCATCGACACCATCACCGACGTGGACGGCACCTGCTATATGACCGACTTTGACCACCTGCCCGCCCACTATGTGGAGTGCGCCGGCTACAAAAAGGTGGCCTCGGACAAGGTGGCCTATGCCAAGGCCTGCCGCATCCAGATGGACAACCAGGATGTGGTCAGCGGCCAGATCATCGTCCAGAAGCAGAGCGAGAAATACCTGGTCCAGAACCTGCCCGCCAAGCCCCTGGTCCGCTGGGAGCTGGACAAGGTCTACGCCCTGCCCTATACCCGCCGCTATCACCCCATCTATGAGCCCATGGGCGGGGTGCCCGCCATCCGGGAGGTGCAGTTCTCCATCATCCAGAACCGGGGCTGCTTCGGCGGATGCAATTTCTGCGCCATCCAGCTCCATCAGGGCCGGCGGGTCACCAGCCGCAGCGCCGACAGCATTGTGGCCGAGGCCGAGCGGATGACCCATGAGCCCGACTTCAAGGGTTATATCCATGACGTGGGCGGCCCCACCGCCAACTTCCGCTTCCCCTCCTGCGGCCAGCAGATGAAGAAGGGAATGTGCACCGGCGGCAAGCACTGCCTGGCTCCCCAGACCTGCCCTCACCTGATTGTGGACCACAGCGACTACCTGAACATCCTGCGCCGGGTGCGGGAGCTGCCGGGGGTCAAGAAGGTCTTTGTCCGCAGCGGCATCCGGTTTGACTACCTGATGGCCGACCCCGACGACACCTTCTTCAAGGAACTGGTGGAGTACCATGTGTCGGGCCAGCTGAAGGTGGCCCCCGAGCACTGCGCCCCCAACACCCTGGCCTATATGGGCAAGCCCCCCATCGAGGTGTTCAACAAGTTCAAGGACAAGTTCTATGAGCTGAGCCGCAGGGCAGGGAAGAAACAGTACCTGGTGCCCTACCTGATGTCCAGCCACCCGGGCAGCACCCTGAAGGACGCGGTCTACCTGGCCGAGTACCTGTACAAGAACCATATGCGGCCCGAACAGGTGCAGGATTTCTACCCCACCCCGGGCACCGTCAGCACCTGCATGTTCTACACCGGCCTGGACCCCTACACCCTCAAGCCGGTCTTTGTGGAAAAGACCGCCGAGGGCAAGGCCCTCCAGCGGGCGCTGCTCCAGTACTATGAGCCCCGCAACGCCGAGAAGGTCATCAAGGCCCTCAAGATGACCCATCGGGAGGACCTGATCCCCCTGCTGGTGCCGGCGGCGGGACGCCGTGCGGTGCAGCGGAGCGCCAAACAGACCCAGGCCCGGGACGTCACCATCCATCCGGACGGCAGCTATACCGTGCATCCCAAGGGCGCCGGACGGGAGGAAAAGCCCGCCGGCCGCAAGCCGGTGCCGGGGGCCCGTTTTGCACCCCGCACCGCCCCCAAAAAGACCACCAAAAAGGAGGGCGGGGCCGGTCCCCGCAAGGGTAAGAAATGAAGAAACCAAACACCATCACCGGGCGGCTGCTGCGCCGCCTCACCGCGCTGGCACTTGCAGCGGCCCTGACTCTGAGCCTGGCCGGATGCCAGGATCTTCTGGCCCTGCTGGGGGAGGGCGGCTATCCGGCCTCCAGCACGGTCCAGACCCAGACCCCGGCCGAGGGCAGCAGCTTTTCGGTGAACTTCATCGATGTGGGCCAGGCCCTCAGCGTCCTGGTGACCTGCGACGGCCAGAGCATGCTGTATGACGGCGGCAATGTGGCCGACGGCAGTCTGGTGGTCTCCTATCTGGAGAGCGCCGGCGTGACCCGGCTGGAATACGTCATCTGCAGCCATGCCCATGAGGACCATGTGGGCGGCCTGGCGGCGGTGCTGGCCAAGTTCCCGGCGGGGCACGTCTATGCTCCCGTAACCCAGAACGACACCCAGTGCTTCCAGGATTTTGTCAAGTACACCCAGCAGCAGGGCCTGAACGTGGAAATCCCGGCGGTGGGCACCAGCTGGCAGCTGGGCAGCGCCACCGTCCAGGTGCTGGGTCCGGTGGCCCAGTATGACGACACCAACGACACCTCCCTGGTGCTGCGGATTGACTATGGCCAGACCAGTTTCCTGCTGACCGGCGACATGGAGCAGAAGGCCGAGAGCGACCTGGTGAACTCGGGGGCCAACCTGGACGTGGATGTGCTCCAGGTGGGCCACCACGGCAGCGAGACCTCCACCGGCTATGTCTTTCTGAACAGCGCCCTGCCTGAGGTGGGCGTCATCTCGGTGGGGGAGGGGAACAGCTACGGCCACCCCAGTGAGAACACCCTCAGCCGTCTGCGCGACGCCGGCGTGGACGTCTGGCGCACCGATCTGGCGGGCACCGTGACCATCACCAGCGACGGGACCAACTACACCGTCTCCAGTGAGAAGTACGCCGCCCCCGAGCAGCAGAACCCCACCCTGACCGACGGCAGCGGCCAGCAGAGCAGCTCCACCCAGACCATTCAGGCCTATATCGGCAACGCCAACTCCAAGAAGTTCCACCTGCCCAGCTGTTCCAATCTGCCGGACCCCGCCAACCAGGTCCTGTTCTCCAGCTATGAGGAGGCCGTCCAGGCGGGCTACACCCCCTGCGGCAACTGCCTGGGATAACGTTTGAAACCCAACCGGCCCGTCCCTGGACCAAGTCTCCCGCCCCGGCACAGAGGCGGGAGAACGGCAGGGCCAAAAGCCCCGCCCGGGGGCGGGCTTTGACTATGCCCTAGAAGTATGGTAGGATATACAGGACAGGTATTTGCCTTCCGGCCGGTTTGGTGCTATAGTATGTAAGCCCCCGACTGTACCTGCCGGGCCGAAAGTCCTGTGAAAGAAAAGGTTTCTATGATGTTTGAGACACTTTTGCAAAACCGCACCGTTCAGGTGCTGATCGAATCCTTCCCCCGCATCCTGCTGCCGGGCCTGGCGGTCACCATCCCGCTGACGGTGCTGTCCTTTGCCTTTGCCCTGGTGATTGCGGCGGCGGTGGCCCTGGTGCAGTTCGCCCAGGTGCCGGTGCTCCGCCAGCTGGCCCGGGTATATATCTGGGTGGTCCGCGGCACTCCGCTGCTGGTGCAGCTGTTCATCATCTTTTACGGCCTGCCCAGCATGGGCATCGTGCTGGACGCCTTCCCCACGGCGGTCATCGCCTTCTCCATCAACGAGGGTGCCTACTGCGCCGAGACCATCCGGGCGGCGCTGGAATCGGTGCCGTCGGGCCAGCTGGAGGCGGGCTACTGCGTGGGCATGTCCTGGTGGCAGGTGATGCGGCGGATCATTCTGCCCCAGGCCCTGCGCACCGCTTTCCCGCCCCTGTCCAACTCCCTCATCGGCATGGTGAAGGACACCTCCCTGGCGGCCAATATCACCGTCGCCGAGATGTTCATGGCCACCCAGCGGGTGGCGTCCTATACCTACCAGTTCCTGCCGGTGTACTGTGAGCTGGCCGTCATCTATCTGATGTTCTGCACCGTCCTGACCTGGGTGCAGAAACAGGGCGAGAAATACCTCAACGCCCACGGGTTTAATTGAGGAGGGGATACCATGCCGATGCTGGAAGTACATGACATTCACAAATCCTTTGGGGACCTGCAGGTCCTCAAAGGGGTGGACCTGTCGGTGGAAAAGGGCGAGGTGGTGGCCATTCTGGGCCCCTCCGGCTCGGGCAAAACCACCCTGCTGCGGTGCATCAACTTTCTGGAAAAAGCCGACAGCGGCCGTCTCACCTTTGACGGGGAGCCCTTTGACCTGGCCCGGGTGTCCCACGCCGACATTGCCCGCATCCGCCGGAAAACCGGCTTTGTCTTTCAGAGCTACAACCTGTTCCGCAACAAGACCGTCCTGCAGAACGTCACCGAGGGCCTGATTGTGGCCCGGAAGATGCCCAAAGCCCAGGCCGAGGAGATCGCGGTGCAGATGCTGGAAAAGGTGGGAATGGCCGACCGGTGCAGCCACTATCCCCATCAGCTGTCGGGCGGCCAGCAGCAGCGGGTAGCCATTGCCCGGGCCCTGGCCACCAGCCCCGAGATCATCTATTTCGATGAGCCCACCTCGGCTTTGGACCCCGAGCTCACCGGCGAGGTGCTGGACGTCATGCGCCAGCTGGCCGCCGAGGGAATGACCATGCTGGTGGTGACCCACGAGATGGGCTTTGCCCGGGACGTGTCCACCCAGGTGGTCTTTATGGAGGACGGACAGGTGGTGGAGACCGCACCCTCCGCCGCATTCTTTGCCAACCCGCGGCAGGAGCGCACCCGCGCCTTCCTGAGCCGCATTGCCAACCGGTAACCAAACACAGAGAGGATTTTTTCATGAAACGCAAAACCTTTATTTCCCTGATGGCCGTCATGGCCGCCGCAGGGGTTCTGCAGCTGTCCGGCTGCAGCTCGGACGCTTCTTCCACCGCCGGCAGCGCCGCCGCTTCGGGGTCTGCCTCCGGGGCCGCCTCGGGCGCAGCCGACCGCCTGGAGGCGGTCCGCCAGCGTGGCACCCTGATTGTGGCCATGGAGGGCGCCTGGTCCCCCTGGACCTACCACGATGACACCGACACCCTGGTGGGCTATGACGTGGAGGTCTCCCGGGCCATTGCCCAGTACATCGGGGTGGAGCCCGAGTATGTGGAGGGCGAATGGGACGGCCTGTTCGCCGGCCTGGACGCCGGCCGCTACGACATCGTCTGCAACGGCGTGGAGGTCACCGAGGAGCGGGCCAAGAGCTATGACTTCTCCGAGCCCTACGCCTACATCCACACCGCTCTGGCGGTGAAGTCGGACAACACCGACATCACCAGCTTTGAGGACCTGGATGGCAAGACCACGGCCAACTCCATCGCCAGCACCTACATGACCCTGGCCGAGAGCTACGGCGCCGAGGTCCTGGGGGTGGACACCCTGGATGAGACCATCCAGATGCTGGTGTCCGGCCGTGTGGACGCTACCCTCAACGCCGACGTGTCTTTCTACGACTATCTGAACGTCCATCCCGATGCCGATTTCAAGATTGTGGCCCAGACCGAGGACGCCAGCCACGTCTGCATCCCGGTCAAGAAGGGCGGCGAGTCCGACACCCTGCTGGCCGCCATCAACGAGGCCATCGAGGCTCTGCGGGCCGACGGCACCCTGACCGAAATTTCCGAGAAGTATTTCGGCAGCGACATCGCCACCGAGTCCTGAATTTTCCCCTGCCTTCCGCCCCCGCCGCCCTTTGGGCCGGCGGGGGCTTTTTCTGTGGCATAAAGTCCCCCGTTTGGCGCATACACTGTTCCAGACTGAGGGTGCATCTCAGTACGTTGCATTTTGTCAGATACACCCTGGCAGAGGGTAGGGGAGGCGGAACTATGTTTGTAGTGACATTGAACCGGACGCGGCTGCGCCACATTGGTGTGGGCGTCATGTGCTGCGCGGTGGTGGTGTGCAGCGCCCTGCTGGGGCGGTACATCAGCAACCAGACCGTGGAGACAGCGGCCGGTACCAGCAGCAAAATTGAGTCGGCCCAGGATATTCAGACCTGGTTCACCGGCTACGGCATGGAGGTGGACGGGGCGTCCATCACCGCCGACAAGGTCAAGATCCCCCGCAAGTGGGACGACAGTTTCGCGGCCTTCAACGAGGTGGTGGGCCAGAGCGGGATGGACCTGTCCCGCTACAAGGGCAAGACGGTGGAAAAATGGCAGGCCCTGATCCCCTCCGCCTCCAGCGGCGAGGAGAGCCGCTACGGCGTGCTGCTGGTGTACAAGAAAAAGGCCATCGGGGCCTATCTGCTGTCAAAGCCGTCGGGGGTGGTCACCGGAATGGGTGACGCCCAGGCTGCCATGGCCGCCATGGAGGACACGACAGTGGTGGCCATCCCGGAGGGCGCGGCCCAGCAGACCTCCGGAGAACCCGGCGTCTACACCGAGGAGAGCACCGCCCTCTACACCGACCTGCCTTTGGACTCGGAAGGCTATCCGGTGGAGTAACTTGTTCAAACCCGTCAGATGCGTGAAAGCACGCTCTGACGGGATTTTTTGTTGTATACCAATAAAAGGCAGGGGGAGGAAAATACATTTTGTTCAATAATCACAAAAAACGCAATGAAAAATTGGCAAAATGAAAGGGTGAAAAAAATCGGTGCAGGGTTTATAATAATGTTATCGAAAAATGTGTATGCCTGTATGCACATGATTTGAGCGCAGCTGCGCTGCTGCAAGTTTACGCCAGATATAAGGAGAAATGATCTATGAAGGAATTCCAGTATACCATTAAGGATGCATGCGGCATCCACGCTCGTCCGGCCGGCCTGCTCGTCAAGGTGGTCAAGGGCCACGCCAGCACCGCCACCCTGGAGAAGGACGGCAAGAGCTGCGATATGCGCAAGCTGATGGCCCTGATGGGTATGGGCGTCAAGCAGGGCGACACCGTTACCATCAAGGTTGAGGGCGACGATGAGGACGCTACTGTGGCCGACATCGAGAAGTTCATGACTGAGAACCTCTAAGAACAACCGTTCCTGAGCCCTCGCGGTAAGCCTGCGGGGGCTTTTTTTGAAGGCAGCCGTCCAGCTGCCCCGTACAGAGGCAAACGTCTGGACGGAGAAAGGATACAGTTATGCAGGTAGGTACCGGCAAAAGCGTTTTGAACGGCATTGCCATCGGCAAGATCAAGATTTACAAGAAGAAAGATACCACCATCTCCACCAAGCCCGTCACCGACACCGGCGCGGAGCTGCTGCGCTTTGAGGATGCCCAGCAGAAGGCCATCCAGCAGCAGACCGCCCTGTACGAGAAGGCTCTGGAGGAGGCCGGCGAGGAGATCGCCGAGGTGTTCAATATCCACGCCATGATGCTGGAGGATGACGACTTTGTGGACGCCATCCGCGAGATCATCACCAAGCAGAAGATGTGCGCAGAGTACGCCATCAAGACCGCAGGCACCAACCAGGCCGCCGTCTTTGCAGCCATGGACGATCCCTATCTCCAGGCCCGCAGCGCCGACGTCATCGACATCGCCCAGGCCATGCTGGACATCCTGCAGGGCACCGATGTGGACAGCATGCAGGGCACCGAGCCCACCATCCTGGTGGCCGAGGACCTGGCTCCCTCCGAGACCGTCCGTCTGGACAAGAGCCTGCTGCTGGGCTTCATCACCCGCGAGGGCAGCACCAACAGCCACACCGCCATTCTGGCCCGCAGCATGAACATCCCTGCCCTGATCCAGTGCAAGGAGATCGACGACGCATGGGACGGCAAGATGGCAGTCATCGACGGCTACAACGCCTGCGTCTACGTAGATCCCACCCCCGACCTGCTCAAGAGCCTGCAGAAGCGTCAGCAGGAGGACAAGAAGAAGCTGGCCCTGCTCCAGGAGCTGAAGGGCAAGCCCAACACCACTCTGGACGGCACCACCGTCAACGTCTACGCCAACATCGGCGGCATCGGCGACGTGGGCTCGGTCCAGCAGAACGACGCCGGCGGCGTGGGCCTGTTCCGGTCCGAGTTCGTCTACCTCAACAGCAAGGACTACCCCTCCGAGGAGTACCAGTTTGAGGCCTACAAGCAGGTGGTGGAGACCCTGGCCCCCAAGAAGGTCATCATCCGCACCTGTGACATCGGCGCCGACAAGACCGTCGATTACATGAAGCTGGACCACGAGGAGAACCCCGCTCTGGGCTACCGCGCCATCCGCATCTGCCTGACCCGCAAGGACTTCTTCAAGACCCAGCTGCGGGCCCTGCTGCGGGCTTCGGCCTACGGCAATGTGGGCATCATGTTCCCCATGATCACCAGCCTGCGTGAGCTGCATGACGCCAAGAACATCCTGGATGAGTGCAAGGTGGAGCTGGCCGCCGAGGGCAAGAAGATCGGCGAGATCGAAGTGGGCACCATGATCGAGACCCCCGCCGCCGTTCTGATCGCCGACGACCTGGCCAAGGAGTGCGACTTCTTCTCCATCGGCACCAACGACCTGACCCAGTACACCTGCGCCATCGACCGCCAGAACGCCAAGCTGGAGCCCTTTGCCAATCCCCATCACCCCGCCGTCCTGCGCGAGATCAAGATGACCATCGACGCAGGCCACCGCCATGGCATCTGGGTCGGCATCTGCGGCGAGCTGGGCGCAGACACCTCCCTGACCGAGACCTTCCTGCGCATGGGCGTGGATGAACTGTCGGTGAACCCCAAGAGCATCCTGCCGGTCCGCAAGAAGATCCGCAGCATCGATCTGACCAAGCCCGCTGTGGACACCGCAGACGCAGAGGACGCCAAGGCCTGATCCGGAAAAAAGAACCCTGTACGGCCCGCCTGACCCGGCGGCCGTTCCATCAACACCATGGTCCCCGGAGAACAGTGTCCTTCGGGGACCTTTTTGAGAGAAAAAGCAAGGAGGAATACCGTTATGTCTCTGCCTGAAAATTTCCTGTGGGGCGGCGCTACCGCGGCCAACCAGTGCGAGGGCGCCTACAATGAAGGCGGCCGCGGCCTGTCCACCGTGGACGTGATTCCCTTTGGCCCTGACCGTATGCCCGTCATGCGGGGCCAGATGAAGATGCTGGACTGCGATGCAGACCACAGCTATCCCGCCCACCAGGCCATTGATATGTACCACCACTACAAGGAGGACATCAAGCTCTTTGCTGAGATGGGCTTCAAGTGCTACCGCCTGTCCATCGCCTGGACCCGCATCCTGCCCAACGGCGACGACGACACCCCCAACGAGGAGGGCCTGAAGTTCTACGACGACCTCTTTGACGAATGCCACAAGTACGGCATCGAGCCCCTGGTCACCATCTGCCACTTCGATACCCCCATCGCCCTGATCAAGAAATACGGCGGCTGGAAGGACCGGCGGATGATTGACGCCTACCTGAAGTACTGCACCGCCATCTTCCGCCGCTACAACGGCAAGGTCAAGTACTGGCTCACCTTCAACGAGATCAATATGCTGCTTCACCTGCCCTTCATGGGCGCCGGCATCCTGTTCGAGGAAGGGGAGAACCCCACCGAAGTCCAGTACCGCGCCGCACACTATGAGATCGTGGCCAGCGCCAAGGCCGTGCGCCTGGCCCATGAGATGATGCCCGGCGCCATGGTGGGCTGCATGCTGGCCGCCGGTGAGTATTATCCCCGCACCTGCAGCCCGGCCGATGTCCGGGCCGCCCTGGAGGCCGACCGGGATAACTTCTTCTTCATCGACGCCCAGGCCCGGGGCGCTTACCCCGTCTGGGCCAAGAAGCGGATGGAGCGGGACGGCATCGTTCTGGACTGCACCACCGAGGATGAGGCCGACATGAAGGCCGGCACCGTGGACTTCATTTCCTTCAGCTACTACTCCAGCCGGTGCGTCACCACCGACAAGGAGCTGCTGGCCAAGGACGGCGCTTCGGGCAACGCAGCCTTCGGCGGTGTCAAGAATCCCTACCTGAAGGCCAGTGACTGGGGCTGGGCCATCGATCCCGAGGGCCTGCGCACCACCATGAATGCTCTGTACGACCGCTACCAGAAACCCCTGTTCATCGTGGAGAACGGCCTGGGTGCCAACGACACGGTGGAGGCTGACGGCAGCATCCACGACAGCTACCGCGTGGACTATATGCGGGCCCACATCAAGGAGCTGATCAAGGCGGTGGACGAGGACGGCCTGCCGGTGATGGGCTATACCATGTGGGGCCCCATCGACCTGGTGTCCGCCTCCACTGGTGAGATGAAGAAGCGCTACGGCTTCATCTATGTGGACAAGGACAACGCCGGCAACGGCACCCTGGCCCGCAGCCGGAAGGACAGCTTCTACTGGTACAAGCAGGTCATCGCCACCAACGGCGCCGACCTGGGCGAATAAGCTGGAAATGTGTTATAAAACCAGAGAACTATCCGATCTGTAAATGAGAAGAGCGCCTGGCCTGTGGCCGGGCGCTCTTTTTGTGCCCTGGTGTGAAACACTGCCCCCCTGTGGTACATCTAACAGACAGAATCCACAACAAAGACCGGACAGGGGAGCGCGCCGCCTGTCCCGGCCGGTGACAACAAACGGGAGGAAACGAAGATGCTGTATCTTTATGTTCTTGGCTGTGAAATGGCGTGCCTGGTCCTGATGGGGGCCAGCAGTATGGAGACGGTGGACGTCCGCCCGGCCCGGGCGGCGGCCCAGATTGTTTTCTGGCCGGCGGCACTGCTGTGCTGGCTGAAAGACCGGTGGAAAAAACGGTAATGGGAGAAGGGCGGAAAAGGCCGGGCCGGGGGCGAATGCCCCGGCTTTTTGGATGCAGGGGAGGGAAATTTCCCGAAAGCACTTTCCAACAGTAAAGTAAAATGCTATACTAAAGAGGTGCAGCCGCAGGAAAATGCCAGAGCTGCCAACAAAAGGTATATTTTGCTGAAATCTGTACAGAAGGGAGATCCTTTCCTTGACACAGCTGCTGATACGCGCTTTCGTCAAAGATTATAACAACCGCCAGGACCCGGTGGTCCGGGAGCGGTACGGCCGTCTGGCCGGTATGGTGGGTGTGATCTGCAACCTGATTCTGTTTGCCGGCAAGCTGGCGGTGGGCACCCTGTTCGGGTCCATCGCCATCACGGCCGACGCCATCAACAACCTGTCCGACGCCTCCTCCAGCGTGGTGAGCCTGGTGGGCTTCAAGCTGGCGGCCAAGGCCCCCGACGCCGAACACCCCTACGGCCACGCCCGCTATGAGTATGTGGCGGGCCTGGCGGTGAGCACCATGATTATGGCCATCGGCCTGAGCCTGCTGAAGGAGTCGGCGGTGAAGATTTTCCATCCCGAACCGGTGGGCTTCAGCCTGCTGACGGTGGGGGTGCTGTGCGCATCCATCGCCATGAAGCTCTGGATGAGCGTTTTCAACCGGCGGGTGGGCCTCATCATTGAGTCCGAAACCCTCATCGCCACCGCCACCGACAGCCGCAACGACGTGGTGTCCACCAGCGTGGTGCTGATTTCGTCCATCCTGTGCAAGATCACCGGCCTGGACGTCATCGACGGCATCATGGGCGTGGGCGTGGCGGCCTTCATCCTGTGGTCGGGCTGGGGCCTGGTGCAGGATACCCTCAGCCCCCTGCTGGGCGAGAGCCCCTCGCCCGAGCTGGTGGAAAAGCTGGAGAAAAAAGTCCTGTCCTATCCCCGGGTGCTGGGCGTTCATGACCTGATGGTCCACGACTACGGCCCCGGCCAGCAGTTCGCCTCTCTCCATGTGGAGTTCCCCACCGAGGTGGACCCCCTGGACGCCCATGACCTGATCGACAACATCGAGCGGGATGTGCGGGAGGAAATGAACATCCTCCTCACCATCCACTATGACCCCATCGTCACCTCGGATGCCCAGGTGGGGGTGCTGCGGGCCCGGCTGAGCGCCGAAATCCGCTCCATCGACCCGGCCCTCTCCATCCACGACCTGCGGCTGGCGCCGGGGCCCACCCACACCAACGTCCTGTTTGACCTGGTGTTCCCGGCGGGCTATCAGGGGGACAAACAGGCCGTCCGGCAGCAGCTGGAGACCTTTGTCACCCAGCAGGACCCGGCCTATATCTGCAAGATCAAAGTGGAACAGAGCTATGTGGCGGCCCCGGCCGCCCCTGCCGCCAAAAAGGGGGAATCCTGATGCTGAATGAGATGTACCGCCGGATGCTCTCCAACAAGAGCGTCATCCGGGAAACCGCCGCCTACGGCCACCAGCGGGCCGCCCAGATCGGCTATGAGAACGTGTTCGACTACTCCCTGGGCAACCCCAGCGTGCCCTGTCCGTCGGCTTTTACCAAAGCTATGCAGGACCTGCTGGCGCAGGAGGACCCGGTGGCCCTCCACGGCTACTGCCCCAACCAGGGCGATCCCGGCTTCCGCACCGCGGTGGCGGCCCATCTGCGGGCCAAGTTTGGCCTGCCCTATGAGCAGAAGGATATTTTCCCCACCACCGGCGCCGCCGGCGCCATCGCCCACGCCCTGCGGGCTGTGACGGTGCCGGGGGATGAGGTGCTGACCTTTGCCCCCTATTTCCCCGAGTACGGCCCCTATGTGGAGGGCACCGGCGCCTGCCTCAAGGTGGTGCCGCCCCAGGCCCCGGCCTTCCAGCCCAACCTGGATGCCTTTGAGGAAATGGTCACCCCCAGCGTGGCCGCCGTCCTCATCAACACCCCCAACAACCCCACCGGCGTGGTGTACTCCGCTGAGACCCTCACCCGGCTGGCCGCCATCCTCACCCAAAAGAGCCAGGCCTACGGCCATGTGATCTATCTGGTCAGCGACGAGCCCTATCGGGACATCGTGTTTGACGGTCAGACGGTGCCCTATCCGGCGGCCTTTTATCCCCATGCATTGACCTGCTTCTCCTTCTCCAAGAGCCTGAGCCTGCCCGGCGAGCGGCTGGGCTACGTGGCCGTCCGGCCCGGCTGTGAGGGGGAGGAGGTGCTGGTGGACATGATGGCCCAGATCTCCCGGTTCACCGGCCACAACTGCCCGCCCAGCATCATCCAGAAGGCCGCCGCCCGGTGCCTGGACGTCACCAGTGACCTGGGGGTCTATCAGACCAACATGGACATCCTGTACGACGCCCTCACCGCCCTGGGCTTTGAGGTGGAACGCCCCGGCGGCACCTTCTACATCTTCCCCAAGGCCCTGGAGGACGACGCCAACGCCTTCTGCCGCAGGGCCCGGGACTTTGACCTGTTGCTGGTGCCCAGCGACACCTTCGGGGTCAAGGGCTATGTCCGCCTGGCCTACTGCATCGGGACCGAAAAGGTCCGCCGCAGCCTGCCCGCCCTGGAAAAGCTGGCGGCATCCTACCGGTAACTGCGCCGTGACGCACGGCGTACGATCACTATAGAGAGGAAGGAACGAATCATGGAAAAGATCAAGATGACCACCCCCCTTGTCGAGATGGACGGCGACGAGATGACCCGCATTCTGTGGCGGAGCATCAAGGACGAGCTGATCCTCCCCTTTGTGGACCTGAAAACCGAGTACTATGACCTGGGCCTGCCCAACCGGGACGCCACCGGCGACCAGGTGACCATGGACGCGGCTCTGGCCAACAAGAAGTATGGTGTGTCGGTCAAGTGTGCCACCATCACCCCCAACGCCCAGCGGATGGACGAGTACAAGCTCCATGAAATGTGGAAGAGCCCCAACGGCACCATCCGCGCTGTGCTGGACGGCACCGTGTTCCGCGCTCCCATCATGATCGACTGCATCAAGCCGGCCGTCCGCAGCTGGAAAAAGCCCATCACCATCGCCCGTCACGCCTACGGCGATGTGTATAAGTGCACCGAATTCCGTGTGCCCGGCCCCGGCCGCGCCGAGCTGCGGTTCACCGGCGAGGACGGCTCCAAGCAGGAGGCCGTCATCTATGATTTTGAGTGCCCCGGCGTGCTGCAGGGCTCCTACAACAAGGATAATTCCATCGCCAGCTTTGCCCGCAGCTGCTTTGCCTATGCCCTGGACGCCAAGCAGGATTTGTGGTTCGGCGCCAAGGACACCATCTCCAAGAAGTACGACCACACCTTCAAGGATATCTTCCAGGAGATCTACGACGCCGAGTACAAGGAAAAATTTGAGGCGGCCGGCATCACCTACTTCTACAGCCTCATCGACGACATCGTGGCCCGCGTCATCCGCAGCGAGGGCGGCTTCATCTGGGCCTGCAAGAACTACGACGGCGACGTCATGAGCGATATGGTCTCCACCGCCTTTGGTTCTCTGGCCATGATGACCAGCGTCCTGGTGAGCCCCGACGGCAAGTATGAGTTTGAGGCCGCCCACGGCACCGTCACTCGCCACTATTACCGCTGGCTCAAGGGCGAAAAGACCTCCACCAACCCCATGGCAACCATCTTCGCCTGGTCCGGCGCCCTCAAGAAGCGGGGCGAGCTGGACAACCTGCCCGACCTGGTGGCCTTTGGCGAGGCCCTGGAGGCCGCCAGCCTCCAGACCCTCAACGACGGCATCATGACCAAGGACCTGTGCGCCCTGGCCGAGGGCGTCACCCCCACCGCCGTGGACAGCGAGCAGTTCATCCAGGCCATCCGTCAGCGCCTGGAGGCCAAGCTGGGCGCCTGATAGCCCCTTTCGTATCCCCGCAAATAAAAATCCCTGCCCCTTTCCCGGGACAGGGATTTTTTCTTTTGCCTGCTCTGTGATAGAAATAAATACACCCCCGCTCGCTGAAAGAGCAGGGGCGTATGTAAAGCAGCAGTAACTGTGTCTTAAGAGCCCCGCTGGCAACGTAGGCGAGGCGCGTCCTGCGGACGAAACAGCCGAGCCGGAGTTGGGGCAGCGGTCTGCCTTTTGCGAGGGCGCGGCGACGCCCGAAGCAAAAGCAGGGCACCGCAACCCGGAGCCGCGCTCCCATTTTCACAAGGGCATTTATGCCCGCGGGGAAAATGGGCTAAGCGCAAGAGGGAATTGCCCGCCGCTGTTTGGCGTTTGGCGACTTAGGAGTTCTTCATGACCACGCTCTCGACGTTATCGGCGATCTCCTCGCAGGCGTCGGCGCACTTTTCCAGGTAGGTGTAGATCTCCTCCCAGGCCATGATGTCGCGGATGTCCAGCCCCTGCTCGACGTGCAGCTGGCGCATATTGGCGATGAAGAGGCGGTCGCTCTCCTCTTCCAGGGAGTTGATGTGGATGGTGTACTCCTTCAGTTTTTTGGAGTGGCGGAAGTCGGCGAACTCGGCCAGCATCTTGCAGACCTCCTCGCAGCCGCGGATGACCACGTCCAGCATGGTGATGGCGTCGGGGCGGATGGTCTGCACGTTGTGGATGTACACCCGCATACAGACCTCTTCGATCTTGTCGGTCAGGGTGTCGATGTTGGTGCTCAGGGCCGAGATGTCCTCCCGCTCGATGGGGGTGATAAAGGCTTTGGCCAGTTTGTCGGTCATGCCGTGGCGGCACTTGTCGGCCGCGTGCTCGATGCTGTGGATCTGGTCCATCCACTCGGGCATTTTGGCGGGGTCAAAGTTGCGGAAGATATCCTTCAGCATCAGAGCGGCCTTGCTGGCGTAGCCGGCGCACTCGATGAAATTGTCAAAATAGATGGCGTCCTGCTTTTTCGACATAATCGCTTACTCCTTTTTGGTTAAAAGATCTGCATGAATACCTTGGCCATGACAAAGCTGATCAGGCCGCAGCCGGGGAAGGTGAAGATCCAGGTCAGCATCATATCCTTGACGACGCCGTAGTTGATGGCCGACAGGCGCTTGACGGCGCCCACGCCCATGATGGCGCTGGTCTTGGTGTGGGTGGTGGACACCGGGATGCCGAACAGGCTGGAATACAGCAGGCAGAGGGCGCCGGCAAGGTCGGCGCAGAAGCCCTGGTAGCGCTCCAGCTTGACCATGTCCATGCCCACCGATTTGATGATCTTTTCGCCGCCGACGCTGGTGCCCAGGGCCATGACCACGCTGCACAGCAGCATCAGCCAGACCGGGATCTCCATGCCGGCCACCGAGCCCTGGCCGTGGGCAAAGGCCAGGCCCAGAAACAGCACGCCGATGAACTTCTGGCCGTCCTGCGCGCCGTGCATGAAGCTCATGCCCGCGGCGCCGGCGATCTGCGCCAGCCGGAAGAACCGGTTGGCGGCCCGCCGCTCAACATTGCGGCAGAGGATGGTGACGGCCTTGCAGATGATCCAGCCGGTGGCAAAGCCCAGCAGCAGGCTGAGGGCCAGGCCGTACAGCACCTTGACCCACTCGTCAAAGTTGATGCCGCCCACGCCGCCCTGGATGGCGATGGCTGCGCCGGACAGGCCGGCGATCAGACTGTGGCTCTCGCTGGTGGGGATGCCAAAGATGGATGCGCCCACGCTGTACACCACAATGGACAGCAGGGCGGCGCACAGGGCGATGAGGGCGCTGGATGTGTCGGCGCCGAAATCCACCATGTTGCTGATGGTGGAGGCCACCGAGCTGTTGATCTGGGTCATGACAAAGACGCCCAGAAAGTTAAAGACCGCGCTCATCCAGATGGCCTGGCGGACGCCCAGACAGCGGGTGGTGACGCAGGTGGCGATGGCGTTGGGGGCATCGGTCCAGCCGTTGACAAAGATGACCCCCAGGGTAAAGACTACCGTGATGATGAGGATCGGGTTGCCGGCCAGCTGCCCCCAAAATGAGGTGAATGACAGATCCATAAACTTGAAACAGTCTCCTTTCGGCAAAACCGGGGCCGCGACGCCGGGGCCGCCGCCCGGGACGAAAAACGAACGCCTCTGTCGGACCGAAGCCGCAAAACGTCCAGGATCAGAGTTTGGCGGCACAGGGTTTGTGCGCCAAACGCTTACATCTATTTTACTTAATCCATAAGAGATTTTCAAGAATGATGTCATATTCTGCACCATGTGTGCAGGCCCAGGCAACAAAAAAGCGGCCCCCAAAAAGGAGGCCGCCTCAGGGCGAAAAATGGATGTTACGGGAGCAGGGCGTAGTCGGCGTCGCTCACCGGCTCGCACCACTCGTTGCGGGCGTTTTCGCCGGGCACTTCCACCGCAATGTGGGAGAACCAGCTGTCCCGGGCTGCGCCGTGCCAGTGCTTGACCCCGGCGGGAATGGTGACGGCGTCACCGGGGGCGAGAGGCTGGGCCTCCTTGCCCCATTCCTGATACCAGCCGCGGCCGGCGGTGCACAGGAGAATCTGGCCGCCGCCCTGGTCGGCGTGGTGAATGTGCCAGTTGTTGCGGCAGCCCGGCTCAAAGGTGACGTTGGCGGCGGTGACACCGTTTTCGCCCGCCAGCATCTTGAGATAGCTGTGGCCCACAAAATACTGGGCGTAGGCGTCGTTGGGCTGGCCCAGACCGAAGATGCCGCCGTGAGGCTCCTGGGCGGGATCCTCGTCGGCCCAGACCTCCTTGGCCATCCGGAACGCGGCCCAGGCCTTGGGCCAGCCGGCGTAAAAGGCGGCGTGGGTGATGATCTCGGCGATCTCGGTGCGGGTGATGCCGTTCTGCTTTGCGGTGGCCAGATGATACTGGAAGGAGCTGTCCACCAGGCCCTGGGCCAGCAGGGCCACCACCGTCACCAGAGACCGGTCCCGCAGGGAGAGGGCGTCCTCCCGGCTCCACACCTGACCGAACAGGACATCGTCGTTCAGCTGGGCAAATTGGGGCGCGAAGGAGCCGAGCTGGTCGCGTCCTGCTGTCTGTTTCACTGCCATGAGTTTCTGCCTCCGTTCTGGACCGGGCCGCAGAAAGGGGCGGCCGGTCATAAAGAATTCTTGTGCTTCTATTGTAGCGCGGCGGGGCTGAAATGTCGAATACCTATCCTGCATCCTGGAAAATGCACTCAGAGCATGGATGCCGGGCGGGGCAAAACAAAAAATCCGGCCCCGGCCAAAGGCCGGAACCGGACAAAACGGGAACGGGATATCAGACGCTCATCTTGATCTTGGAGGCGGGGAGCTTGTCCATGGCGCTCTGGTCCAGGCTGACGGTGAGAGCGGCGCCGGCCTCCTCCATGTCGGCCTCCACCAGGTCGGTGGCCATGTCGGACAGGATGGTGGTGCGCAGGGTGTCCAGGGTCAGGGTCTCCAGGGGATCCATCCGCATGGCGATGAGGATGGAGCTGCTGCCGTACTGGACAGCGCAGCTGTCACCGAAGGCGAGGCCCCGCAGGGTCTCGGCGTCCTCGTCGGCAAAGTAGCCGTCCAGCTCGTCCTGGCTCAGGAAGCTGGAACCCAGCTGCGCGGCGGCGTCCTCGGCAGAGACTTCCGACTCCAGAACGGCGTAGATGTCGGGCAGGGCCTCGGCCACCACCTGGTCAAAGGTGTCGGGAGTGCTGGCGGCGGCTGCATCCTTGGCCAGCTGCAGCATCTGGGCGGTCTGGTCCTCGTCGGCAAAGGCGAAGGTGGAGGTGTTGTACAGGGGCACGGTGACGTAGCGGATGTACAGCATCTCGTTTTCCAGATGGTCGGTGAGCTGCTGGTCGGTGAGAGGATCGGAGCCGTCCTGGCCATAGATCAGGTTGATGAGGGAGGCCTGCTTGGACAGGTTGTACTCATACTGGCGGATGGTCTCCTCGCCGATGCCGTTGGCGGCGTAGATGTCGCCGTAGTTCTCCATCAGCTGTTGGGTGTAGCTGTCGGCCTGACTGACGTAGTCGGGGTCCAGCTCGTCGGCCAGCTCGGCAAAACGGTTCTCCACCGCCACATAGCGGCGCAGGTCCTCCTCGGTGGTCTGGGCCACAAAGTCGCTGACGGTGACGCTCTCGCCCTCGTCGGTGGTGATGGTGGCCTTCAGGAAGGACTTGACGTTGGAGGGGTCCTGGTCCTCGCCGGCGTACTGGGCGGCCTGCTGGTAGGCGTCAAACTGGGCCAGCAGGTACAGGCCCGAGCTGATTTCCTGATCGCCCACGGTGCCGACGGTGTCGGGGGTGGAGATGGTGCAGCCTGCCAGGGAGATGCAAAGCGCCAGCACAGTGGCCAGCGTGAGCAGTTTCTGTTTCATGTGCGGTATGCTCCTTGTGAAGATTTTTGAGCGTGTGGGTGATGAACTTACCTAGTATAAACCCGCCGGGCGGGGTGCGTCAAGGGTTTTGGGGCGCAGGGGCGGCGGTTTTGCTCTGGATGTCGGCCATGGCCTGGAGCAGCTGGCTCAGCAGTTCCAGGGGCTTTTCGTCGGCCCGGAGAGTCACCGACAGATAGGGCTTGGCCCCGGCTCCCGCCGTCACCCGGCCGTTGAACGCAGTCAGCAGGCCGCGGATCATGGGCAGTTCCAGCTTTTCCAGCGAGAGGGTCAGCAGGTCCTTTTTCTGGGTGACCTCATAGACTCCCACCGCAGCGGCCTGCACGCGCACCAGAGACACATTCACCAGGTCGCTGACCGAGGCCGGCGGGTCGCCGTAGCGGTCGATCAGTTCGTCCAGCACGTCGGCGGCGTCGGCGGGGTTCTGGACGGCGGCAATCCGGCGGTAGGCCTCGATCCGGCCGGGGCCGTCGGGGATGTACCGCTCGGGGATATAGGCGTCCACCCGCAGGTCCACCAGACATTCGCTCTTGTCCCGCTGGATGGGTTCGCCACGGGCCTGGGCAATGGCCTGGTTCAGCATCTTCATATAGAGGTCGTAGCCCACCGCCTCCATGTGTCCGTGCTGGCTGTGGCCCAGCAGGTTGCCGGCGCCCCGGATCTGCAGGTCCCGCATGGCGATGCGGAAGCCCGAGCCGAAGGCGGTGAACTCCCGGATGGCGGACAGACGCTTCTGGGCGATGTCCGAGAGGGTCTTGTCCCGGCGGAAGGTGAAATAGGCGTAGGCCTTGCGGCCGCTGCGGCCCACACGGCCCCGCAGCTGGTACAGCTGGGCCAGACCCATCCGGTCGGCGTCCTCGATGATGAGGGTGTTGCAGTTGCGCACGTCGATGCCGGTCTCGATGAGGGTGGTGCAGACCAGCACGTCCAGCTCGCCGTTCAGCAGCTTCTGCCAGACGGGGTTCAGCTCCTCCTCGGTCATCTTGCCGTGGGCGATGCCCACCCGGGCCGAGGGGGCCATCTGCTGGACCCGGGCGGCGGTGGCCTCGATGTTGTCCACCCGGTTGTGGAGGTAGTAGACCTGGCCGCCCCGGGCCAGTTCCTTGCGGATGGCCTCGGCCAGAATCACCTCGTTGTACTCCAGCACAAAGGTCTCCACCGGCTGCCGCTCAAAGGGCGGCTCCTCGATGGTGGACATATCCCGGATGCCGCTCATGGCCATGCTGAGGGTGCGGGGGATGGGGGTGGCCGACAAAGTCAGCATATCCACCCCGATAAAGCTCTGCTTCAGCTTTTCCTTGTGGCGGACGCCGAACCGCTGTTCCTCGTCGATGATGACCAGGCCCAGGTCGTGGAACCGCACGTCCTTGGACAGAAGCCGGTGGGTGCCCACCACAATGTCCACACTGCCGGCCTGAATGCCCCGCAGAGCTTCTTTCTGCTGCTTGGCGGTGCGGAACCGGCTCAGCAGCTCGGCGTGTACCGGGAAGGCCTCCATCCGGGACAGGATGGTGTTGTAGTGCTGCCAGGCCAGCAGGGTGGTGGGGGCCAGGATGGCGCACTGCTTGCCGCCCATGACGCACTTGAAGGCGGCCCGCAGGGCCACTTCGGTTTTGCCCACGCCCACGTCGCCGCACAGCAGCCGGTCCATGGGCCAGGTGTGCTCCATGTCCTTTTTGATCTCGGCGGTGGCGGCCAGCTGGTCCTCGGTCTCGTCGTACTCAAAGCGGGCCTCAAAGTCCTGCTGCCAGTCGCCGTCGGGCGGGAAGGCGAAGCCCTGGGCCTGCTTGCGCCGGGCGTAGAGCTCGATCAGCTCCTGGGCCATCTCCTCGGTGGCCTTCTTGACCCGGGCCCGGGTCCGCTGCCACTCGGCTCCGCCCAGTTTGGCCAGCTTGACCTTGTCCTCGTCTCCCGGCGGGGTGTAGCGGCTCAGCAGGTCCAGCTGGGTGACCGGCACATACAGCACGTCCGAGCCGGAATACTGGATTTTCAGATAGTCCTTGGTGGCGCCCTGTACTTCCAGACGCTGGATGCCGGCGTACATGCCGATGCCGTGGCTCTGGTGGACCACATAGTCCCCGGGCTTGACGTCGGCCAGGCTGGACAGGGCGTCCTTGTTCTTTTTGCGGCGCTTGGCCCCGGCGTCGGCCTCGTCCACCCCGTGGCGGCGGCTGGTCAGGACGGCGCAGCGGGCAAAGGGCAGGGTGCACCCGGCGGTCAGATGGCCGGGCAGCACCTGCACCACCCCCGGTGAGGGCCGCAGGCCCCGGCTCATGCTGACCGAGTATCCCTTGTCGGTCAGGTCCCGGGTGAGGGCGGCGGCGCCCTTGGGGGTGCCGGTATAGAGGGTGACGGCGTAGCCCTGTTTCACCAGAGGGTCCAGGTCCTCCAGCAGGCTCCGCAGTTCACCGTTCCAGCTGGGGGAGACGTGGGCCTCGGCGTTGATGAGGTCCTTGAGCTTGAACTCGTTCATTCCCCGCAGGAAGTTTTCGCACAGGAGGGTGGGCAGCTTGCCCGCCGTCACCGCCAGATCCTCCATGGTCTGGTACAGCACGTCCAGGCCGGGGCAGACCACCCCTTCTTCCAGCAGGCCGGTGAGCTCCTCGCCCCGGCGGTATTCGGCGGCCTTCATGGCGTCCCGGATGCCGCCCACCTCGTCCAGAATCAGGAGGGGGCTGTCCATGTGGTCCAGCAGGGTGGCGGGGGCCGGATACCGCAGGCCGTAGTATTTGTCCATGGCCTCGGGCATCTGGCCGGCGTCCAGCTGGGCCAGCTCGGGGGCCGTGGCCTGTTCCAGGGCGGCGCGGTGCTTGCCGCGGGCCTTCTTGACCGCCTCCCGCAGGGCGGCGGCGGTTTCCTGGCAGCTGCCGAACAGCACCTCCCGGGCAGGGGAGAGGTAAATCTTTTTCAGGGAGGCGTCCCGCCGCTGGCTCATCAGGTCAAAGGAAGAGATGGAATCGATTTCCTCGTCCCAGAACTCCAGACGGGCGGGGGCCTGCATATCGGGCGGGTAGATATCCACAATGTCGCCCCGGACGCTGAACTGGCCCGGGCCCTCCACCTGGGAGCGGCGGACGTAGCCGGCGGCGAACAGCCGCTGGACCAGCCCCTCCCGGGAGAAGGTCATCCCCGGCTTGAGGGTCAGGGTGTTGGCCATGAACTCGGCCCGGGGGACAGTGTACTGGGTCAAGGCCTCGGCGGGGACGCAGACGGCCTGCAGCCGTCCGCCCGCCAGGCCGCCCAGCACCGACAGGCGGCGGTATTCGTATTCCCGGTTGGAGCCCTCCACCGGCCGCAGCATGAAGTCCCGCGGGGGGAACACCGCAGCGTGGACTCCCAGGGCTTTCAGGTCGTCGGCAAAGTGGGTGGCCTCGGCCTCGCCGGGGGTCACGATGCAGACCGGGCGGCCCAGGTCCCGCGCAAGCAGGGCATAGACCAGAACCCGCCCGGCGGGGGGCAGGCCAAAGAGGGCCGCAGGCCCCGGCGTGGCGAGGCTGGCAGAAATTTTCTGGTATTCAGGGGTTTGTTTCAGCAGTGCCTCGTACATGCTGGCTCCTTCCTCCGGCGGGCGCAGGGGAGAGATCCCCCGGCCCGCCCGTTTTCATCAAAAATTCCGGCCAGGGCGCACAGGCTGCGGGGCCGGTGAACTTGGCCGGAACAGAGAAATTTTCAAAGGCCCGGCAGAGGGACCCGCAGGGGCCTTACCGGTTGTACTTGTTCTGGGCTTCCCCCAGACGGCCGGCCATGATGAGCCGGGCGGCGGCTTCCAGGTCGGGGAAGCGGTCCTTCACCGCCTTGGCGTCCTCCTCGGGGAAGCGGCCCAGCACCCAGTCGGCCAGGTCGTAGTCGGGGCGGGGCTTTTCGCCCACGCCGATCCGAATCCGGGGGAACTGGTCGGTGCCCAGACGGGCAATGATGCTCTTGAGGCCGTTGTGGCCGCCCGCCGAGCCGGAGGGACGAATCCGCAGCTTGCCGGGGACCTGGGTGATGTCGTCGCACAGGGCGATCACGTGGTCGGGGGGAATCTTGAAGAAGCCGGCCAGGGGGGCAATGGAGTCCCCCGACAGGTTCATATAGGTCAGGGGCTTCAGGAGGCAGACTTTGTGCCCGTCCACCTCGGTCTGGCCCCACAGGCCCTGAAACTTTGCCTTGGACACCGACACGCCCCACTTGTCCGCCAGGTAATCCAGGGCGGAAAAGCCGGCGTTGTGCCGGGTGCCGTCGTATTTGGCCTCGGGGTTGCCGAGGCCGGCGATCAGCCAAATATCATTTGTTATCATAAATCGGTTGCTCTTGTATTGTATGTCGTTTTTCCTGCAGACAAACAGACAAGGCCGCACAGCCGGTGCGCAGCCTTGGTTTGCCTGGGGTATATCTGAAAACGCCTCCACGCTGTCTCATTCTGCCCCAAAGCGATCTGCCGCGTTGCAACTGCATCTTTGGGGCGAATGGTCCAGCATGTTTGCATTCTCCGATACACCCTGGGAATGGTGTGAATGGTCGGTCAGGTTTCGGAGCTCTGTTCCTCCGCCCGCTGCTGGGCCTCCAGGTCCTGCTTTTTGGCGATGTAGGCCTCCATCTTGGGTTCGGCCCAGCCTTCCAGATTGGACTGGCGGCCCCGGGCGATGCCCAGCGCCCCGGCGGGAACGTCCTGGGTGATGGTGCTGCCGGCGGCGGTATACGCGCCGTCTCCCACCGACACCGGCGCCACCAGGTTGGTGTTGCAGCCGATGAAGCAGTAGTCCCCGATGGTGGTGCGGAACTTGGACTGGCCATCGTAGTTGCAGGTGACGGTGCCGCAGCCGAAGTTGCAGTATTTGCCCACGTCGCTATCCCCGATGTAGGTCAGGTGGCTGACGGTGTTGCCCCGGGCCAGGTTGGAGTTCTTGGTCTCCACGTAGGCGCCCAGATGGACGCCGTAGTCGGTGACGGTGCCGGCCCGCACATGGGTGAAGGGGCCGATGGCGTTGTGGGGGCCGATCTGGGAGGAGTAGATCTGGCTGGCGTTGACGGTGGTGCCGGCGCCGATTTCACTGTCCTCGATGAGGCTGTTGGGCCCGATGACGCAGTCCGGGCCGATCACGGTATGGCCCCGCAGGATGGTGCCGGGGAGGATTTTGGCCCCCGGGGCGATCTGGACCGTCTCGTCGATGCAGACGGTCCGGCTGTCAATCTGGACGCCGCGGGCCATGTGGCGCAGCAGCACCGCCTCCCGGGCGGCCTCGGCTGCGTCCAGTGCGTCCCGCATGGCCTGGATGGTATCTTCCATAACAAAGAACCTCCTTTAAGCAAAAAAGAAAATAAGCCTGGAAAAACCCTTTGGGGGATTTCCGGCGAAAAAGCAGGGAAAATGCCGCCGCCCGGCCTGCTGTCCCAAAGACGGGACTGCACCGGCCTTCCCGGGCGCGGAGGATGAAAAGAACTTCCAAACTTATCCCAGTATATATTAACGTAAAAGCCTCATTTTTTCAAGGGAAATGCACAAATTTGTCCAAACAAAATCGGCAGTTTTTAGCTGGTAGCGGCTGGATTTTATCTTGATTGTCTGGTATAATATTTTCGCATGCAGTGAACGTTACGCAAAAAACGAACAATGGGTATGCCCCGGGCTGCAGCGCCTGGGTTGAATCAAAACGGGAGGTAAATGAATCCATGAGCAAAAAGTATATCTACTACTTCAGCGAGGGAAACGACGCTTTCGGCGGCGATAAGACCACGATGAAGAACATTCTGGGCGGCAAGGGCTCCGGCCTGGCTGAGATGACCGCAGCCGGCATGCCTGTGCCCCAGGGCTTCACCATCACCACCGAGGCCTGCACCCAGTACTACGCTGACGGCCGTCAGCTGAACGACGCCCTGGTTGCTGACATCTTCGAGCACGTCAAGGGCCTGGAGGAGATCACCGGCAAGAAGTTCGGCGACAACTCCAACCCCCTGCTGGTGTCGGTCCGTTCCGGCGCCCGTCAGTCCATGCCCGGCATGATGGACACCATCCTGAACCTGGGTCTGAACGACGAGGCCGTTGAGGGCCTGGCCAAGAAGACCGGCAACCCCCGCTTTGCTTATGACTGCTACCGCCGCTTCGTGCAGATGTTCGCGGACGTCGTCATGATGGTTCCCAAGAGCCTGTTCGAGGTCGAAATCGACAAGATGAAGGAAGAGAAGGGCTACAAGACCGACGCAGACCTGACTGCTGAGGATCTGAAGGCTCTGGTCGCTGTCTTCAAGAAGATCTATGAGGACAACGAGGGCCGTCCCTTCCCCCAGGATCCCAAGGAGCAGCTGGTTGAGGCTGTCAAGGCCGTCTTCCGCAGCTGGGACAACCCCCGCGCCAACGTTTACCGCAAGATGAACGAGATCCCCTACGAGTGGGGCACTGCTGTCAACGTCCAGCAGATGGCCTTCGGCAACTCGGGCGACCGTTCGGGCACCGGTGTTGCATTCACCCGTGACCCCGCCACCGGCGCCAAGAAGCTGATGGGCGAGTACCTGATCAACGCACAGGGCGAGGACGTCGTCGCCGGCGTCCGCACTCCGTTCCCCATCAGCCATCTGCAGGAGCAGATGCCTGAGGTGTACGAGGAGTTCATCTCCATCGCCAACCGCCTGGAGAAGTACTTCCGCGACATGCAGGACATGGAGTTCACCATCGAGGATGGCCACCTGTATATGCTGCAGACCCGCAACGGCAAGCGTACCGCTCAGGCCGCTCTGCAGGTTGCCTGCGACCTGGTGGACGAGGGCATGATCACCGAGCAGGAGGCTGTCCTGCGCGTGGAGCCCAAGCAGCTGGACACCCTGCTGCATCCCCAGTTCGACGCCGCTGCCCTGAAGGCCGCTGAGGTCGTGGGCAAGGGCCTGGCTGCTTCTCCTGGTTCCGCTTGCGGCCAGATCGTCTTCAGCGCCGAGGAGGCCGAGGAGATGGTCAAGTCCGGCAAGATGAAGAAGGTCGTTCTGGTCCGTCTGGAGACCTCTCCCGAGGATATCGTCGGCATGCAGGTTTCTCAGGGCATCCTGACCGTCCGCGGCGGCATGACCAGCCACGCTGCTGTCGTTGCCCGTGGTATGGGCACCTGCTGCGTTTCCGGCTGCGGCAATGACAACGACGTCAAGATCGACGAGGAGGCCAAGACCTTCGAGATCAACGGCCACAAGTTTGTCAGCGGCGACTGGATCTCCATCGACGGCTCCACCGGCAACATCTACGCTGAGCAGATTGCCACCGTGGCTGCCACCGGCAACAAGAACTTCAACCGCTTCATGGGCTGGGCTGACGCTGCCCGCCAGATGCTGGTTATGACCAACGCCGACAACCCGCGCGACGCACAGCAGGCTGTGGACATGGGCGCCGAGGGCATCGGCCTGTGCCGTACCGAGCACATGTTCTTCGCTGAGGACCGCATCAAGGCTGTCCGTGAGATGATCTGCGCCCGCACCGTGGAGGCCCGCGAGGCTGCTCTGGCCAAGGTCGAGCCGTTCCAGCAGGGTGACTTCGAGGCCATGTACCGCATCATGGGCGAGCGTCCCATGACCATCCGTTACCTGGATCCCCCTCTGCACGAGTTCCTGCCCAGCAAGGACGAGGAGATCGCCGATCTGGCCAAGGATATGGGCATGACCTTCGAGGAGCTCAAGAACGTTGTTGAGAGCCTGCACGAGTTCAACCCCATGATGGGCCATCGTGGCTGCCGTCTGGCTGTCACCTACCCCGAGATCGCTGCTATGCAGACCCGTGCCGTCATCAAGGCTGCCCTGAAGGTCAGCGCTGAGACCGGCAAGATGATCACTCCTCACATCATGATCCCCCTGGTGGGCGAGGTCAAGGAGCTGAAGTTCGTCAAGGACGTGGTCGTGGAAGTCGCCGACAAGCTGATCGCTGAGGCCGGCGTCGACATGAAGTACCAGGTCGGTACCATGATCGAGATTCCTCGCGCTGCCCTGACCGCTGGCGAGATCGCTAAGGAAGCCGAGTTCTTCAGCTTCGGCACCAACGACCTGACCCAGATGACCTTCGGCTTCAGCCGTGACGACGCTGCCAAGTTCCTGGGCGCTTACTACGATCACAAGATCTACGAGAGCGATCCGTTCCAGCACCTGGATCAGATCGGTGTCGGCAAGCTGGTCAAGATGGCTGCTACCGATGGCCGCGCAACCCGTCCCGAGCTGGGCCTGGGCATCTGCGGCGAGCACGGCGGCGACCCCTCTTCTGTCGAGTTCTGCCACAACATCGGCCTGGACTACGTCAGCTGCTCTCCCTTCCGTGTGCCCATCGCCCGTCTGGCTGCCGCTCAGGCTGCCATCAAAAATCCGCGGAAATAAGAATTCCGCAGGTTTGGCGTGACGCCACCTAAAGGATAGAATATGCGCCCCTCCTGTCTGTAACAAGACGGGAGGGGCGCTTTTTGTTGCAGCCATGCTCCGGTGCGGCTTTGTGCGCAAAAAGGGCATGGATTTGTGAATGATGCGTGCCCTTCTATATATTGTGGCAAAAGGCTGTGCATGATATAATAAAACTATGAATCATTGCTGTTTTGGCGCCATAGAGTAAGAGTGAAGCAGAAGGAGCATGCGGCTCTGCTTTCGTGTTCCGGGCGCCGGGCAGCTGGAGCTTTGAAATCCTTATGCGGCAAAGGGTGGAGACGGGCATGGTCATGGATGGAAGAAGTACTTCATTGAAAAAGAAAGAGGAAGCTCTGGAGAAGGAACAGTGGACGGCGGCTGCCTGGGATATGCTGTATCTGGTTCAGTGCGGTATCAATTCCATCGTGCCAGACCCAGAGCGCATTGCGGAGATGAACCTGGAAAAGGTTTATGCCAGAAGCAAAAGCCAAAGTCTGGAAGTTTTGACCTATATGGCGCTGGAAAGCCTGATGAAGTCGGATCCGCAGGTTGCAATTCCAGATGAAACACAGGTGCTTCCCAGCTGGAGGGCTGCGAAAAACAAAGCCATCGCAAAGAATCTGATGATGGATGCCGCGCGGGAGCAGCTGTTTGCATTTCTGGAAGAGCGGGGGATTTGGCATGTGGCCCTAAAAGGCGTTGTGCTGTGCAATCTGTACCCCCAATACGGGATGCGGCAGATGGCGGATAATGACATCCTGTTTGACCCTTCGTTCCGGCAGGAGGTCCATGACTGGTTTGTGGAACAGGGATACGATGTGAAAAGCTTTTGTGAAGGTAATCACGACGAATATCACAAAAAGCCTATTTATAATTTTGAGATGCACATAACCCTGTTTCCTGAAAATTTGAATTTACCATTTACAAAGTACTACCTTACAGTGAAAGAAAAGCTACTTGCAGTACCAGGGAAGATGTTTGAATACAGTATGTCGGATGAGGATTTTTATTTATATACCATTGCGCATGAGTACAAACATTACGCTAATAGTGGAACAGGAATTCGTGCACTTCTGGATATAGCTGTCTGTAACCGTGTGAAAAACAATATGGATCGCAGCTATTTGGACAAAGAGCTATATAAAATGGGGCTCTTTGAATTTGAGCACGAGATGAGAGTGATTGCGCAAAAAGCATTAAATCTCAAAGTGGCCGTTTCGACAGTGGATGAAGTGCTTTCAGAGAAAGAAAAAGATATACTAAATGAATTGCTCTTCAACGGTACATATGGAAATGAACAAAAGTATTGGAAGAGTCAGATTCTAAGAGATCAGCCAGATAAAGAAGATATTTCTATAGGTGTTAAGGCCCAATACCTGATGCGCAGGCTGTTTCCGGATAGAGAGTATATGAAAATGTGGTGCCAACGATATGAGCCGTATTTTTTGCGGCATCGGTGGCTGATGCCGGTGGCTCCGGTCTGGAGAATTGGAAGAAGAATCCTGGAAAAGGGAAAAGATGTCAAAGACGAAGTGGATGCAGTCAGAAAGTTGTAAAGAGAAGACGCTGGTTTTAACGTATCATCTTTGATTTTTGGCGTTGCCGTGTGCCTGAACAGCCCAAAGCTGCATCTGGATCGCTTACGACAAGACAACGGGCATGACTTGAAAACATGGGTGATCCATGATAGAATATTTATACTTTGATACACTAAATTTTTCAATACGACAAACAAAAATTCCCTTTATTCTCAGGGTTCTGTGAACAGCGGATGCAGCTTGCTTTTTAGGGGAGACATGGCATGATGTGACGATTTCTCCGCGCGGCGTTTTGGGCTGCTGTTCCTGCAATCGGGTGCTGTCAATGGTCCGGGCGGGCTTGCGGTCTGCCGGGAGGCCAGCCTGGCTTGGTTGTCCGGTCAAGGTATCGCTGATTGTACTGCTATGCCTCAGGAAGCATGGTGATTACCGCCCGGGTGCGGGGGAAAGAAAGTTTGATACAGCAACTTTTTCAGGCCAGGGCGGCCGGCCTGAAAGAGCTGTGAGGATGAACGTATAAGGCTGCTTTCCCAGCGCAAAACGCGTAAGGGAGGCAGCTTTTTTGTTTCGTGATCCCCACCGAACGAATAAAACCGATGTTGAAATGTGAGGAGAAACCGTATGTCAAAACTTCAGCATGATGTAATGTTAAGAATTGCAAGGGTGCTGGATATCGTGTTGGTTACGCTGCCGTTTGCGGCATGCTGGGCATTCTACTATGAGCAGGAAGTTCAAATCTCCCTCACATGGATGGGAAACGCGGTCATCCTGCTGCTTTATGCAGTGCTGTTTGTTATGTTCGGCAAGGTGTACGATGCGTTCCAGGTGTCGATCCAGCGCATCTCGGAGCTTTGTTATAGCCAGGTGCTGGCGGCCATGGCGGCGGACGGTCTGATTTATATTGTGATCTGTTTGATGTCTGCAAAGGTTTGCAATCTGCTGCCCGGAATCGCGGCCATTGCGGGGCAATGCCTGGCGGCGGTAATCTGGTCGTATGGCGCCCATAAATGGTATTATGCCGTTTTTCCGCCCCAGCCCACGGCGGTGGTGTATGGCCGCCGCAAGGAAATCGAACAGCTGATTCAGGAGTACGATCTGGAATTGAAATACAATGTCCGGATGACGCTGAACATTGGGGAATGCCTGAAGGATTTGAGCGTTCTGGACTCCATGAAAACCGTTTTCCTGAGCGGGGTCAACAGCCACGATCGAAATGTAATCCTCAAGTACTGTATCCTGCACGATATTGACGTTTTTGTGATTCCGCGGGTGGGGGATATCATCATGAGCGGAGCGCACCAGATGCATATGTTTCATCTGCCGATGCTGCGCGTGGGCCGCTATATGGCGAACCCCGAATATCTGTTCATCAAGCGGATGCTGGATATTGTGCTGTCGCTGCTGGCTCTGGTTGTCACCAGTCCGATTTTCCTTGTGACGTCCATTGCCGTGAAATCCGACGGCGGGCCTGCGTTTTATAAACAGGTTCGTCTGACAAAAGACGGCAAGACCTTTGAAATCCTGAAGTTCCGCAGCATGCGGGTGGATGCGGAGAAAGACGGTGTGGCCCGGCTGTCCACCGGAGATAAAGACGACCGCATCACTCCAGTGGGCCACATCATACGGAAACTGCGGATCGATGAGCTGCCCCAGCTGATCAATATTCTGAAAGGCGATTTGTCCATCTGCGGACCCCGTCCGGAGCGCCCTGAGATCGCGGCGCAGTATTGTGAGGAGATGCCTGAATTTGCGCTGCGGCTGCAGGCGAAAGCCGGCCTGACCGGATATGCGCAGGTATATGGCAAGTACAATACGACGCCCTATGACAAGCTTCAGATGGACCTGATGTACATAGCGCATCCCAGCGTGATCGAGGATCTCAAAATCATGCTGGCCACCATTAAGGTGTTGTTTTTGCCCGAAAGCACCGAGGGCATCGACGAAGGACAGACGACGGCCATGAAGGGCGGGACGGAGTGACTTTTTGGAATTCCAACGCGTTCTTTTTGGGGTTTTGGAGAGAGGAAGGAATGCTCCATGAAGAAAGTGCTGCTGGTAACGCTCTCAGACAACG
Organism: Faecalibacterium sp. An122; assembly: GCF_002160895.1. Classification (GTDB taxonomy): domain Bacteria; phylum Bacillota; class Clostridia; order Oscillospirales; family Ruminococcaceae; genus Faecalibacterium. The sequence continues at coordinate 70,462 of NZ_NFLL01000005.1, forward strand.
CAGATCACCAGGATACCGCCTTTGGAATGTATGAGGAGCTGAAAAAGAGAAAGGACTGGGATGTCTACCTGCTCTGCATCCGCACCCCCAAGGTGGAGCTTCAGACGTCGGACCACACCTGGCTGATTGACTGCCCCGAGCGCCCCGGTGTGACCCAAAAGACCTTCAATCTGCCCCTGCTGTTTTCGGTGATGCATCGCGTCCGGAAGGCGCATTTTGATGCCATTTACTTTGAAAGTCTGCACACATGGAATCTGCCGCTGATGATGTTTTCCGGCAAAGCGAAGACCTATCAGGTGGTGCATGAGGTGATCCCGCACGAGGGCGACAGCCAGGTCAAGATGGTGGATCTGATGAACAAGGCTGTGGTCAAGCTGACAGACACCATCGTCCTGCGCAATAAAACCTATATTAATGAGATGATCAAGCGGTACAAAATCACCCCCGAGCGCTTGAAATACCTGGAACTGTGGCGGAGATATCCCCAATATACGGCGCCGGTGCACAGCGGCCGGGCGCTGTTCTTTGGACGGATCAACCCCTACAAGGGCGCGGACAATTTGCTGGAGATCATCAGGCTGTGCCCGGATATCCAATTTGACGTGATCGGGCGGGTGGACCCACAGATGAAGGAAGTTGCCCAGCAGCTCGCCAAGGAACCCAACGTAAAACTGAACAACGACTATGTCACCGATCAGGAAATGCAGGACGCGTTTATCAACTGTGATTGGGTGATCCTGCCGTACAATTCGGCCTCTCAGTCGGGCGTGATCATCGACGCCTATAAATACAGCCGGCCGGTGATCGCCTTTGCAGTGGGTGCTATTCCGGAGCAGGTAGACGACGGCAAGAGCGGCTATCTTGTGGAGCCGGGCAACAATCCGAAGTTTGCGGAAAAGCTGAAGGAAGCGGTCAGCCTGAGCCATGAAGCATACGATGCCATCAGCCGGTATTCGTATCAGTACGGCAGCGAAAAATACGCGGCCAGCGGCGCGGTGGAACGCTTTATGGAGTTGCTGAATCAGTAAGGTGGTTTGATATGTGGAATAGACTGAAACGATATTTTATATTGCTCCGTATATTTTTGATAGGAGGATACGCAAGAGCTGAATATTTAAAGAAAAAGCAGTATTTTAAAGCGATTGGTGACCATGTTTATCTTCAACCATATAATTTTGGAACGGAACCGCATTTGATTTCATTTGGAGATAATGTTCATGTAGCAAGTGGAGTCACATTCATTAATCATGATATCATTTGTATGATGCTCAATCATATGGATAAAAATCATCACTATAAGTTGCGCCAGGGCAGTATTACAATTGGAAATAATGTTTTTATTGGCGCGAAGAGTACTATACTTTATGATGTGAAAATCGGTGATAATGTCATAATTGGCGCAGGGAGCCTTGTGAATAAAGATATTCCGGATGGAGTGATTGCTGCGGGGGTGCCATGTAAAGTGATTGGAAAATTTGAAGAATATCAGCGAAAATTATTAGAGGAAGATTTGAAATGAACTTCGGTAAAAGCCCTCTGGTGGTGGCTTTGTATCTGCTGCAGTTTTATGAAACGGGATACAATAACAAGAGGTGGGAACAGGGCATACCAAGTGGGTTGCGTGTAAAAGAGCCAAATCCCTCTATGAATGGCGTAACTAGCCACACGTGTCTCTCTACAACAACTATTACGACCTGTCGACGAATGATGTGACTTTGGAGCGAAATTGTCATTGATAAAGATAGTGAACGATTGCGAACCGAATGGCTGCTGCAGTGGTATTGTGTAAGTGGTTGATCATTTTGAGGAGTATATGAATTAAGAAGGAGAGATAAAATATATGCATCCTAAAGTTTTGATTATCGCTACAACGCCATATAGTACAAGTGACAGCAGCAGGACGCTGGATGCATATTTTCATTATTGGGAAAAAGATCGGGTGGCACAGATATTTAGCAGAAACTGGATTCCCAATAAAGGGCATTGTGGAGAGATGTATCAAATTACGGATGCCAGTTTGCTGAAAAAATGGCTGCATAAAACGGTTGATGTGGGAAGAATCTATCAATATGATGAAATGCGAGACCAAGATGGAAACGAAATGATCAAAGACAGCTCGGCAGTAAGCTTGAGCTATAAAATAGGAGAAAAACATTTACCCAGTATAGAAATTTTGAGAGCTTTGCTCTGGCGAAAAAAATTTTGGTGTACGCAGAAATTAATTGAATGGCTGGATGAATTTAAACCGGAATGCATCGTTTATAACTTTAGCAATCATCTTTTCACGCAGCAGATTGCCCTGTTTGTTGCGGAACGCTACAGAATTCCGATCATAGTCATTATTGGTGATAATTATTACTTTGATGAAATAAAATCGAGATCACCGTTTTATAAACTGTTTCGCTTGCGGTTTAAAAAATGGACGGAACGTATACTTGCGTCGGGCTGCAGCGCTGTGTATTGCAGTGACAAAATCAAAGAACTATATAATAATTATTTCCATATTCATGGAGAGACCGTTTATTTTAGTTCTTCTTTGAAAAGAAGAGAATTTCGTCCAATCAATGTGAAGAATCCATACATTGTGTATTTTGGAAGCATTCGGCTGGGCAGAAACCTGGCTTTGCTGGACATTGCAAAGGCGCTGTCCAAAATAGATGCAAGCTATAAGCTGGCCGTATACTCAAATGAAAACGACGAAAATATTTATGGGGTATTGAAAGATGCGCCGAATATAATTTACGGTGGATCAATTCCTTACAGTCAGGTGCAAAAGAAAATAGCAGAAAGTGATATTTTTGTTATTGCAGAGGGCTTTAGAGAAGAGGATATTTCGCTGACAAGATACTCGTTGTCTACCAAAGCCTCGGATGGACTAGCGAGCGGAGTTGCCATTCTAACCTATGGGCCAGAAGAGGCAGGTGTTGTAGAGTATATGGAGACGACCGGAGCTTCTATGGTATGTACAGATCCGGACCGGTTGGAAGACAGCATTAGAAAACTGATAAATAATGTTGACCTGCAAAGATTGTATTATCAGAAAGCAATCAATGTTACTGAGGAACATCATACCATCAAAGCCAGTACGGAAAAATTTGAGTCAATTGTAGATAAAGCGGTTAGAAATTATGATTTTAAGAGGTAATTCATGCTAGTATATGGAGTAGTTATAGCCCTGACTCTTTTTGTATATCTATTTGCCAATGACCTGCATTACACGAAACGTGAAGTTGATCGTATAACAATCGTCTTTTTTTTCACTGCATACCTGCTTTTGTTGTGCTTAAGGGATTATAGTGTTGGCGTTGATACATATGGATATGTTGAGGAATATGAATATACGAGGCTGTTGGGCTGGGGAGCTGCGATGGATTATGGAGATGAGGAAATAGGTTTTAAAATTTTTCGGATGATCGTACAGTGCTTTGGAGGCGCAAGGTTATTTGTTTCAATCGCAGCGATTTTAATCGTGGTTCCCGTTATGTACCTTTATCAGAAGGAAGCAGAGGGATCGATCATTTGTATTTCGTTTTTTCTGATTTCACTGCTTTTTGAAATGTTTTTTTCGGGGATGCGCCAGAGTATTGCGATTGCTCTTGGCGTTCCGGCTTATTATTGCGTAAAAAAGAATCTTAAAATTAAATACTTGCTGATTATAGCATTGGCATGCTCTTTTCATAGATCTGCAGTGGTCCTTTTGCTTCTGTATCCAACTTACCATTTACGCATCACAAAAAGATGGCTCTGGGCTATTATTCCGTCAATGGCGTTTATAGTATGGCAAAGAGACTTGCTGCTAGGATGGATTTTTCAATTGGCAGGAGAGGAATATACATATAAATATTCTTATTTGACCGGTGATTCAGGCCAAGTAAAGCTGATGATTTTGTTTATGATGATCTCAATATATGGTTATGTGGTTCTTGACGAAAAAAAGGCAGGAAAAGAGGATATAGGACCTCGTAATATTCTGCTTTTGGCAACATGCATTCATTTGTTTACACCTCTTCATCCCACGATTTCAAGAATAAACTACTATTTTATATTGTTTATTCCAGTGGCGATTAGTCGAATTAATAATAGATGCACCAAACAGATGTGTGAATTAAGAACAATTGCAACAGCTGTTATGCCGATGTTCTTTATTTTTTACTTTTTTGTGTTTAAAGACGATTCACTGAATGTTATGGATTATAGATTTTTCTTTTTATAAGGGAACTTTTATGAAAATATTGCAGATGAATTGCTGGCTGAATGCGGGAAGCACAGGAAAAATTGTTCATGCCATTGATGATTATATAAAAAGCCGAGGCGATGATTCTTATGTTGTGTATGGATTGGGGGATAAATCGTCAAATCCGAATGAATTCAGAACAACACCCAAATTGGTAAGAAAAGCCCAATCATTTCGGTCGAGAATCACTGGATATCCTTATGGCGGTTGCATATGGGGGACAAGCGCTGCAGTTGGATTTTTAAAGAAAACCAAACCGGACTTGGTACATATCCATTGTATTAATGGATATATGGTAAATATCTATAAAGTTTTGAGCTTTCTCAAAGAGAATAAAATTCCCACTGTGATAACGAATCACGCTGAATTTATGTACACTGGTGGATGCACTCACGCTGTTGAATGCGAAAAATGGAAAACAGGGTGTTTTTCATGTAAAAAACTATGTGCGGAGCACCCGATTTCGTATTTTTTTGATCAAACAAACCGTGAATGGAACTTGATGAAGGAAGCGTATTTTGGGTTTGAGAAATTGTATGTATGTAATGTTTCAGACTGGTTGACAGAACGTGCAAGACAGTCACTGTTTTATAAAGGTTATCCGGTTGAAACAGTATACAATGGTGTTGATACAGAAATTTTTCATTATACAGGGAAAAAGAGCTGTGAGCAAGCGGGAGTAAAACGCCCGCTTATAATTCACGTTACACCAAATTTCTATGATAAAATTAAAGGAGGTCATTATGTTATAGAGATGGGTAGGCGTTGTCCGGAAATGGATTTTTTGGTGATTGGAAGTAAAGCAAGGAGCGAATTAAAACTTCCTCCCAATATTAGATTTATGGGACAAGTTTCCGATCAGAGTGTGTTGGCTCAAATGTACTCAAATGCAGATGTTTGCTTGCTGACGAGTATGCGTGAAACATTTAGTATGGTTACAGCTGAAAGCCTGTGCTGTGGAACACCTGTTGTTGGCTTTGAAGCTGGAGGGCCAGAAAGCATAGCATTAAAAGAATACAGTATCTTTGTAGATCAAGGGAATGTTGATGCGATGGAAAATGCGCTTAGAACAATGGTGAAAAGAAAAACAGACAAAGAGCGCATTTCAAATGAAGCTGCTTGCAGGTACAGCAAAGACGAGATGTGTCAGCAGTATTATAAAATCTATAAAAAATTGATTGGAACATAATAAGAGCGTTTTGTATGTGTGAGTGAAGGAGATAATTTAATTGCAATGAAGTCTATCGGAATTATCACACATTATTACAATAGCAAAAATTATGGCGGAGTTCTTCAGGCTTATGCGCTGTGCTGGTTTTTAAAAAATCAGGGGTATGATGCCGAACAAATTCAATTTGATAAAGAAAAAGGACAAAGTTTTAAACATTGGGCAGGAAATCGATATCGTGAATTTTTGCGCCTTTTTGATGAAATTAGGTATAAAAAAATTTATGAGCAGATTCGTAGAAGAGAAAAAGCATTTAAAGTTTTTCGAGATAGACAAATTCCACATAGCGAAAAAGTTTTTTCTCAACGCACCCTAAAGGAATTGGCTAAAGAATATAAAGTGTTTATTACGGGAAGCGACCAGGTGTGGCACCCGAATGCAGTATGTGATGCATATCTTCTTGACTTTGGAGTGGACCATATCAAGAAAATATCTTACGCTGCAAGTATTGCAAAAAATAACCTGACGGAATGTGAACTGAAAAGATATAAAAAAGCACTTTTAGATTATTGCGCAATTTCTGTAAGAGAAAGAGATGCGGTTGAAATTCTTCAGCCAATTGCACCAGTGTGTGTGAAATGGGTGGTAGATCCCGTTTTCCTTCTAAGAAAAACAGAATGGGAAAAAGTGATTGATAAGAAGCCAATCTCGGATCGGTATGTTTTCTGTTACTTTCTTGGATCGGACATCGACGCAAGAGAACTTGCACAGGAGTATGCAAAGAACAATAATCTCAAAGTAAAGTCGATTGCGTTTCCAAATGGTGAGGTAAATGAATGGGAACTTAATTTTGGGGATGAAAGTATTGCAGATGCCTCTCCTGAGAATTTCGTTGAACTGATCCAAGGTGCAGAAATGGTATTTACAGATAGTTTTCATGCGATGGCGTTCTCGTTGTTGTTTGAAAAGCAATTTTTGGTGTTTAAACGAGACTGGCATTCTTCTATGGAATCGAGAATTGTTTCTTTGGCAGAATTGTTCGGTGTTTCGGATCATTTTTGCAATACAAAAAATAAAATGACATATGACTATATTGAAAATTTGATGGTCATTGATTATTCGAAGAAATTTGATTGTTTTGAAAAAATGAGAACAGAGTCAATTGCGTTTTTATTGGATAGTATAAATAATTGCGTGAGAGAGGACAAGAAATGAATCAAAGGAAATTTGGTTCGATTATTTCATATATTCAAATGTTTCTCGGCGTAATAATCAGTTTGATTTATACGCCGTATATGATAAATAAGCTGGGCCAGAGTGAATACGGCCTATATAACACGGTCGCATCAACGATATCGATGATGTCGATTCTAAGCTTGGGGTTTAATAGTAGCTACATAAGATATTACTCAAGATATAAAGAAGAGAATGATACAGAAAGTATCTGGAAATTAAATGGACTGTTTATTTTAATCTTTACTATTATTGGTTTTGTGGCTCTTGCCTGCGGGATTTATATATCCCGACACTTGGAAATCGTTTTCAAAAGTGGATTGACGGATGACGAATATACACTCGCTCAGAATTTGTTGGTTTTATTGACGATTAATTTGGCTGTCTCCTTTCCGATGAGCGTATTTGGAGACATTATAAGTGCACATGAACAGTTCATATTTTTAAAACTGCTTGGAGTTGTTAAAACTGTTTGCAGTCCGTTACTGACAATCCCTTTGCTGTTTGCCGGCTTCCGTTCGATCGCGATTGTTGCGAGTACCATGGCTTTGTCGCTTTTCACAGATATTGTATATCTAATTTTTGTAATTGGATATTTGAAGGAGAAATTTGTTTTTCGAGATTTGAGCAAAAAATTGTTTAAAGAAATTTTTGTTTATACTTCATTTATTGCCGTCAATATGGTTGTTGATCAAATCAACTGGAATATTGATAAGATTCTGTTGGCTCGATTCAAGGGAACGGTTGCGGTTGCTGTTTACTCGATAGGCTATACGCTGAATAATTATTACAGCATGATTTCTACAGCAATATCTGGCGTTTTTACGCCGTTGGTTCATAAAATAGTCAATGAGACATATTGCGATTTGAAAGCTCAAAAGAAACGGCTTACAGATTTGTTTGTGCGTGTGGGGCGAATTCAGCTGTTCATTCTGGCGCTGATTGCATCGGGGCTGATCTTTTTTGGCAAACCGTTTGTTAGATTTTGGGCTGGTGAAGGCTATCAGGAAGCTTACTATGTCGTATTGCTGCTGGCGCTGCCTGCTACGATTCCATTGATTCAGAATGTTGGTATTGAAATTCAGCGTGCAGAGAATAAACATAAATTTCGTTCCATTGTTTATTTGATTATGGCACTGCTTAATTTGGGCGTTTCGGTTGTTTTCTGTCAATGGTGGGGCGCAGTGGGAAGCGCATTGGGAACGGCTATATCCCTTGTTGTCGCAAATGGCTTTATAATGAATTGGTATTACCAAAAAGCATGCAATATAGATGTTGTCGAGTTTTGGAAAAATGTTTTGAATGTGGCCAAGGGATTTATTGTGCCAATCCTGTTTGGGATATATATCCTGTTGTTTGTGCAATTTGATTCCTTTTTAAAATTGATAGGGTGGATTGTAGGATATAGTTTTGTATATTGCATAAGTATTTGGGTGCTTAGTATGAATTCGTACGAAAAAAATTTGGTTGTCAGACCAGTTGAACAGATTGCCGAGAAGATACACAAAAAGCTTTTTTAGAGTAAGGGTAGAGAGATGATAGAAATCATTCAGAAAGCAATGTGCGTTGGCTGCTATGCTTGCTGCAGCTGCTGCCCGCAACAATGTATATCTATGGAAGAAGATGGAGAAGGGTTTAAATATCCATCTGTAAATAAATCAAAATGTATAAACTGCAACAAGTGTGAGACCGTTTGCCCAGTGATTCACAGCGCTCCGACGCAGGATTTTTCTGAGATTTCTTTCGCGGCATATTCTAAAGATGAGGTCATAAGAAGTCAAAGCTCTTCAGGCGGTGTGTTTTCTGTTTTGGCAGAAGCGGTTATAAACCAGGGCGGTGTGGTCTTTGGGGCTGCTTTTGATAGAGAATTTCAAGTGCATCATATTGGAATTACGTCAACCGATGATCTGAAATTTCTTAGAGGCTCAAAGTATATTCAAAGCAGAATAGAGGATACATATAAAGAGATCAAAGAAATCTTAAAAACAGATCGAAAGGTTTATTTTTCAGGGACACCATGCCAAGTTGACGGATTGAAAAATTTTCTTGGAAAAGAATATGATAACCTGCTGACACAGGATATTATTTGTCATGGTGTTTCTTCACCCGTCGTGTGGGAAAAGTATTTAAACTATGTTAAGGACAAAATTCATTCAGATATAAAGCACATTACTTTTAGAGATAAAACCTTTGGGTGGAATAAATATGCGGTAAAAATTGAAGGCAAAAATGGAACGGAAGAAAAGAGTACATTTTTAGAAAATGAAATGATGAAAGCATACTTGAGAAATGTATGTTTAAGGCCGTCATGTTACAATTGTCCAAGCAAAGGATTAAAGAGAAGCAGCGATATAACATTGGCTGATTTTTGGGCTGTCAATGATTATATTAAAGGATTTGACGATAATAAAGGAATTGATTTGGTTGTTTGCCATTCTGAAAAAGGCGCAAAATTCTGGAAAGAGGTAGTTCCTTTACTGGTATGCCGTGAGGTAGATATACAGGCCGCATCTGGAAATTTTTCGATGAATTGTTCTTCGCGACTGCCCAAGTACAGAGATGATTTTATGCATTCACTGGAGAACCATACGTTTGCCGATGCGGTTAAACGATATTGTTCGATTCCTTTGTCCGAGAGAATCTATACGAAAATTAAATTGGGGATCAAAAAAGTGAGCAGGAGAAAATAAAAATGTCTGTTTTCAATAACGCTACCCTCATGATCACCGGTGGCACCGGTTCCTTTGGATCCACGGTTCTCAAGCAATTCCTCGATTCCGACCTTCGTGAAATCCGCATCTTCTCCCGTGACGAAAAGAAACAGGATGACATGCGGCATGAGCTCCAGGCAAAGCATCCTGAAAGCGCGGGTAAAGTGAAGTTCTATATCGGGGATGTCCGCAACCTGCAGTCCATCCGTGATGCCATGCCTGGTGTTGACTACATTTTCCATGCGGCAGCTCTGAAACAGGTTCCCAGCTGCGAATTTTTCCCGATGGAGGCTGTTCGCACGAATATCATTGGTACGGACAACTTGCTCCATGCTGCTATTGATGCAGGAGTCAAGCGTGTGGTTTGCCTCTCTACCGACAAGGCCGCCTATCCCATCAATGCCATGGGTATCTCCAAGGCTATGATGGAGCATGTCATCTATGCAAACGCTCGGGTGGCTGCTGAACGTGGTGGTACAACTATCTGCTGCACCCGGTACGGCAATGTTATGTGCAGCCGCGGCAGCGTGATCCCGCTGTTCATCGATCAGATCAAGGCGGGCAACCCCATCACCATCACCGACCCCAACATGACCCGGTTTTTGATGAACCTGGATGAGGCTGTAGATCTGGTGATGTTCGCGTTCCAGCACGCCAACCCTGGGGACCTGTTTATCCAGAAGGCGGACGCCTCCACCATCGGTGACCTGGCCAAAGCGGTACAGCAGCTGTTTGGCGATACGGGTACACAGATCATCGGAACCCGTCATGGCGAGAAGCTGTATGAAACTCTTATGACCCGGGAAGAGCGGCTTCGCAGCGAGGATATGGGGCATTATTTCCGCGTAGCTGCAGATAACCGTGACCTGAACTACGACAAGTTTGTGGTGAAGGGCGAAGTGCATACCATGGCGGATGAGGCCTATACCAGCCACAACACCAACCGTCTGGACGTCGAGGGTACGGTGAAGAAGATTCTGACCACTGATTATGTGCAGGAGGCACTGAAAACTTGGGAGGAACACAAGGCATGAACGTCCTGGTTACCGGTGCCAAAGGTTTTGTGGGCAAAAATTTGGTCTGTAATTTACGCAATATTGCAGAGGGAAAGAACCGGACCCGCCCAAAGCTGACCATTGGCGAGATCTATGAATATGATCTGGATACTGACCCGGCTTTACTGGACAAGTTTTGCGCTGGGGCGGATTTTGTGTTCAACCTGGCTGGCGTCAACCGGCCCAAGGACCAGAGCGAGTTCATGGAGGGAAATTTTGGCTTTGCATCGGATTTGCTGGAAAAGCTGGAAAAGCATGGCAACAAGTGCCCGGTGATGTTGTCCAGCTCCATCCAGGCTACCCTGATTGGACGGTATGGGCAGAGCGATTACGGTAAAAGCAAACTTGCAGGCGAAGAACTTTTCTTTGAATACAGCAGGGAAACCGGCGCGCCGATCCTGGTCTATCGCTTCCCGAATCTCTTTGGCAAGTGGTGCAGGCCCAACTATAACAGCGTGGTGGCGACCTTCTGCAACAACATTGCGAACGATCTTCCCATTCAGGTGAATGATCGCTCCACCGAGCTGGAGTTTGTCTATATTGATGATCTGGTAGAGGAAATGCTGGATGCCTTGGAGGGCAAAGAACATCGTTGCGAGTTCTCCGGGCTGGATGCTGTGGCCAAAGAAAATGGCCGCTACTGTTATGTTCCTGTAACGTCGAAAGCAACACTGGGGGAAATTGTAGACCTGCTGGAATCCTTTAAGGAACAGCCCAGGACATTGGTGATGCCGGAAATTCCGGCAGGCAGTTTTGCCAAGAAACTTTACAGCACCTATCTGTCTTACCTTCCCAAAAAAGCGGTATGTGTTCCGCTGAAAATGAATGTGGATGATCGCGGCAGCTTTACGGAGTTGCTCAAAACCGCCCATTGCGGCCAGGTGTCGGTTAATATTTCCAAGCCTGGAATTACAAAAGGCCAGCACTGGCATAATTCCAAGTGGGAGTTTTTCATGGTAGTCAGCGGCCATGGGCTGATTCAGGAGCGAAAAATCGGTACCGATGAGGTAATGGAGTTTGAAGTCAGCGGGGATAAGATAGAAGCTGTACATATGCTGCCGGGTTATACCCACAATATTATCAACCTTAGCGACACCGAAAATCTGGTGACAGTTATGTGGGCCAATGAGACTTTTGATCCACAGCATCCGGACACATTCTTTGAGAAGGTGAAAGAATGAGCAAACAACAGCATCTTGTAATTCTGGGAGCAGGCGGCTACGGCCGTACTGTGGCCGACCTGGCGGTGTAGTCCGGGGAATTTGAAACGATTTCTTTCCTGGATGACAACAGTACAGCCAGTGACGTGTTGGGCAAATGCGCAGAGTATGAAAAGTATCTGAATGGCGAGACGGTGTTTTATCCGGCTTTTGGAAACAATAAAGGTCGGATGAACTGGCTTCTCCGTCTGCAAGAAACAGGATGCAGGCTGTTGACTCTGGTACATCCCACAGCTTATGTAAGTCCTAAATCGGTGATTGAAGAGGGAACAGTGGTTTTGCCCCATGCCGTCGTCAATACCGGCGTACATGTAGGGAAGGGCTGTATCATCAACTGCAGCAGTATCATCGACCATGGCTGTTGGATTGAGGATGGGGTCCATATTTGTCTGGGAGCCATCGTCAAGGCAGAAAACCAGATCGAAGCACTCCGAAAAATCGAGGCGGGAGAAGTGATTGAAGCACGGACTTTCCCGGTAGGAGGATATAGATGAGCGATTATAGCAACGTATCGTTTCAGAATAACGGCAAATTAAAATTGCTGATCATCGTAGGAACTCGCCCTGAAATCATTCGGCTTTCTGCGGTGATCCATAAGACCCGCAAGTATTTTGATGTGATTTTGGCTCATACTGGCCAGAACTACGATTACAACCTCAATGGGATTTTTTTCCGGGATTTGGAACTGGCAGATCCGGAGGTTTATCTGGATGCCGTAGGTGCAGATCTTGGAGAGACCATGGGCAATATCATTTCAGAGTCCTACAAACTGATGGTGGCCACTCAGCCGGATGCAGTTCTGGTGTTGGGGGATACCAACAGCTGCTTGTCTGTGATTGGCGCCAAGCGCTTGCACATTCCTATTTTCCACATGGAAGCAGGCAACCGGTGCAAGGACGAGTGCCTGCCGGAGGAGACCAACCGCCGGATCGTGGATATCATTTCCGATGTGAATATGGCCTACTCGGAACATGCCCGGCGCTATCTGGCAGATACCGGTTTGCCCAAAGAGCGCACCTATGTGACCGGTTCTCCAATGGCAGAAGTGCTTCACAAAAACCTGGCTAAGATCGAGGCTTCCGATATCCATGCCCGCCTGGGGTTGGAAAAGGGCAGGTATATCCTGCTTTCGGCCCATCGGGAAGAAAACATTGATACCGAGAAGAATTTTGTTTCCCTCTTCACAGCGATCAATCAGATGGCAGAAAAGTATGATATGCCGATTCTGTACTCCTGTCATCCCCGCAGCCGCAAGCGTCTGGAAGCATCTGGATTCCAGCTGGACAAGCGAGTGATTCAGCATGAACCGCTGGGCTTCCATGACTATAACTGCCTTCAGATGAATGCATTCTGTGTGGTCAGTGACAGCGGCACACTGCCCGAGGAAAGCAGCTTTTTCACCAGTGTGGGACATCCGTTCCCGGCGGTTTGCATCCGTACCAGCACAGAGCGACCGGAAGCACTGGATAAGGGCGATTTTATTCTGGCCGGCATTGACACTGACAGCCTTTTGCAGGCGGTGGACGTAGCGGTCGAGATGAATAAAAACAACGACCTGGGGATTCCGGTGCCGGATTATACCGATGAAAATGTCTCGGACAAAGTGGTGAAGATCATCCAGAGTTATACCGGCGTGGTTAATAAGATGGTGTGGAGAAAAAGCCAATGATTATCACGAAAACGCCTTTTCGAATGTCTTTCTTTGGCGGCGGAACAGACTTGGAGGACTTTTTTAAAAAATACGGTGGAGCAGTACTTTCCACTACGTTTGATAAGTACTGCTATGTGACCGTGCGCCATTTGCCGCGCTTTTTCGATTACTCTACAGAACTGTCCTATTCTAAGATTGAACGTGTGACAAGCATTGATGATATTCAGCATCCTGCGATTCGAAATGCAATGAAAATGCTGGATATGCATGAAATTCGTCTTACATACGAGGCGGATCTTCCGGCGCGTTCTGGTTTGGGAACGTCCAGTTCTTTTGCAGTCGGTATGCTGAATGCTTTTTATGCACTAAAAGGAAAGTATGTGGATAAAAAGAGGCTGGCGGATGAAGCAATTTACCTTGAGCGAACGCTTTGTCAGGAAGCTGGCGGATGGCAAGACCAGATTGCAGCGTCTTTTGGCGGGTTTAACCGCATCAATTTTAATGCGGAAGGTTATGAGATTTTGCCTGTAATTATCTCACCAGAGCGAAAAAAGCAGCTCAATGATCATTTGATGATGTTTTTTACCGGCTTTACCCGGCTTTCGTCGGAGGTGCAGAAAGTCAATGCAGCTGGAAGACAGGATAAAACCGCTCAACTCAGAGAGATGCTGGCATTGGTCGATGATGCAGAACGTGTGCTGACCGATAAGAACGCGGATCTGGATGACTTTGGGCGGATGCTTGATCATTCATGGAAACTAAAACGACAGACAGGAGCTGCAGTTTCTACCAGCAGCATTGATGATTTGTACGCGAAGGGAATTGCTGCCGGCGCGCTTGGTGGAAAATTGCTGGGTGCTGGCGGCGGAGGATTTCTTGTATTTTATGTCCGGCCAGAACGTCAGGATTCGGTGCGTTGGGCGATGCGGGATCTGATGCATATTCCGTTTGAGTTTGAGAATGGCGGAACAAGGGTGATCCATTATACGCCGGAAACATATGAACCCAAGGATTGAATTCAAGTAAGGATGGTTTGAGATGAAAACAGTCATCATGGCTGGAGGCAAAGGAACACGGATTTCTTCCATCGCAAACGATATCCCAAAGCCGATGATTCAAATAGAAGGGAAGCCTGTTCTTGAGCATGAGTTGGAGTGCCTCCGCGATCAAGGATTCACGGATATAATTCTGACGGTGTCCCATCTTGGAAATGTCATTATGGACTATTTTGGGGATGGAACGAAAATTTCCCCCGCGACCGGAAAGCCGTTTGGAGTCCATATCGAATATTACTTTGAGGAAAAACCGCTGGGCAATGCAGGCGCACTGTTTAAAATAAAGGATAAACTGGATTCGGATTTTCTTCTGCTGAATGCAGACTCTGTCTTTCATGTGGATTTCAATCGTTTTGTAGATTTCCACAGAGAACACAGAGGCCTGGTTACACTCTTTACTCATCCCAATAGTCACCCTTACGACAGCGGGCTCATTATAACGGACCAAAACGGGGCCGTCAGTCAGTGGCTGACCAAAGAGGACAACCGGCCCAGATATTACCGGAATCGTGTGAATGCCGGACTGCACGTTATCAATCCGGATGCATTGAATCTGTCAGGGATCGATGCCGATCAAGTCGGCACAGCAGGTGAAAACGGGAAAATTCTCAAGGTTGACCTGGATCGGCAGATTCTCAAACCTCTGGCAGGAACCGGAAAGATGTTTTGCTATGACAGCCCTGAATATGTAAAAGATATGGGCACGCCGGAGCGTTATGCTTCGGTGTGCGCGGACTACAAGGCTGGACGTATTTTGGAAAAAAACTTGAAACACAAGCAGAAGGCAATATTTCTTGACCGGGATGGGACGATCAATAAATATGTAGGATTTCTTCGTAATATAGACGAGTTTGAATTGACGGATGGCGCGGCAGACGCTGTCCGCACAATCAATCGCTCCGGATATCTGGCGATCGTTGTTACCAACCAGCCGGTTGTCGCACGTGGAGAGGTGTCTTTTGAGGAATTGGAAGAAATCCATAACAAGATGGAGACGCTTCTGGGAAAAGAGGGCGCGTATCTGGATGCAATTTATTTTTGTCCGCATCATCCGGACAGAGGATATGAAGGCGAGCGGCCTGATCTGAAATTCGACTGCGAATGCCGCAAGCCCAAGCCCGGAATGCTTCTGAAAGCCGCAAAAGATTTTAATATTGATCTGGCGAAATCCTGGATGGTTGGCGATGGCGAAAATGATGTCAAGGCGGGACAAAATGCGGGCTGTCAGACAGCTTTGATTGGAAGCAAGGATTATGGTCAAACCGTGACGGTGTCGTCGTTGAAGGACTTTGCGGATCGATATCTGAAACAGGAGGAGGTCTTGTGAAATGCGTGAACTGGAAAAGCGGTTGATAAAACACATGGACCTGCTGCTGACAAGATATCCGGCTCTGGAGCCTGCAAAAGATGACATCATTGCGGCATATCTTTTGATAGAAGAATGCTATGAGAATGGCGGCAAATTGCTTGTGGCTGGCAATGGCGGTTCCGCCGCCGATGCAGAGCATATTGTTGGCGAACTGATGAAAGGCTTTAAAATGCCACGTAAACCCAAAGCGGAGTTTGCAGAAAAGCTTGTTGCAGGAAATCAGGAGCTGGGGCCGCTCTTGGCTGAAAAGTTGCAGGGGGCGCTTCCGGCCATTGCACTGGATGGACATCTGGCATTGTCTACAGCCTACATGAATGACTGTGAACCTTTGCTATGCTTTGCGCAGCAGGTGAATGGTTATGGCAGGGCTGGAGATGTGTTTTTGGGGATTTCTACAAGTGGCAACAGCAAAAATATCTTATATGCAGCAGTAACTGCACGCGCCAAAGGAATAAAAGTTGTCGGTTTGACCGGAATGAAGGCCAGTAAACTGGATCCGATGTGCGATGTGTGCATTAAGGTGGCTCAGACAGAAACGTACATGATTCAAGAGCTGCACCTGCCGATTTATCATTGCCTCTGTTTGATGCTGGAGGATCGGTTTTTTGCGGAGTAAGGGGGCGTGAACAAAATCTGGACCAAGAGCTTGAAAAGATCTGTGGTCTACAGATTTCTTCTATTTTTGATATAGCTGCTGCTATAATAGGCAAGAAGCCATTACGCTGTATTCCTTTCATATGTATCCTTTCTACTGGATTGTTTGGTCGCTGTTCAGTATAAAGGATTTGAAAGGTTTTGGGTAATGGCTTTTTGTTTTGGCCTGGATTTGGCTATTTCTGCTGAACGCGAAAAATGTCCAGCGAACTTGCAACTTTTCAGTAAATATATTCTGCTTTATCTTGTGGCAAAAGATGGTACATGTTATAATGAAGCGCCGAATTAAGGCAATTTTGACAGCAGTCGGAAAGACGATGGAGGCTTGGCATGGATCAAGAAAAATATCTTATCCTCATCAATGGGCAGGATAAAACCGATGCGATTGCTTCGTTTCGGATGGAAGGCCAATACTGCGAGATTATCTATGCCAATTCTCCCAAAGCGTATCATTATCGGCGGGATAAAGTGCAGATTTTGGAACTGCAGCAGCGCTTGAATCCGGATGATTGGATTGTGGAGGCGGGAAATCATTCCCTGAACGATCTGGACGAGATTCTGGATTATGGCAGCTGGTATCGTTTTGTCCGGGCAGGACAAAAGGCTGTCTCGTGTCCCAAGGCGGATGTTTTGTTTCACCGGAACTGCCTGACGGATCAGTGGGTGCAGTCTCTCTTTGCCTATTTTAAGGAGACCGCCGGAGCGGTCGGACTGACGGTTGACAATGGTGTAAATCTGCTGAGCGCCCAATATGAACGGTGCAAGCGGATTGATAGTGAAACGGCGCTGGCCTGCTATCTGGATCCGGACATCAAGCCCCAAAAGCGCGATTTGCCCGGCGTCATTCTGTATCCGTTTGGCTTGAATCAGAGCCAAAAGATTGCGGTGGAACACGCCCTGTCCTCGCAGGTGAGCATCATCCAGGGCCCACCGGGAACGGGAAAGACCCAAACCATTCTGAATATTATCGCCAATGCGGTCCGGAACGGGAAAACGGTGGCGGTTGTTTCCAACAACAACGCCGCCACCCTCAACGTGGCCGAGAAAATGGAGGCCAAGGGCCTCTCGTTTCTCACCGCCTTTTTGGGCAGCCGGGCCAATAAAGAGCATTTTCTGGAAACCCAGACCGGGGAGTATCCCAATATGGAGTCCTGGGTGCTGGAGCCGGAAGAACAGCAGCGTCTGGCAAAGACCGTTGCGCAGCTGTCGCAGGAATTGAATCAGCGCCTGGATGCCAAGAACCGGATTGCGGCCATTCAGCAGGAACTGCTGGAATTGACCCCGGAAGAGCACAACTTTACATCCTATTATGAGAATGTAGGACAGGCTTTTCAGGGCCAGATCAAAAACTTATCGGCCCAGGAAACCCTGTCTCTGTGGCTGGAGTATGAGGCTCATGCAGAAAATGGGAAACGGCTGGGCCTGCTGAAAAAGTTCTCGATTTGGCTTCGGTTCAACCGCAGCGCCCTGACGATTTTTGGTCAGGCTCCGGAAGTGGTCATTCCTTATCTTCAGCGGCAATTTTACCAGCTGCGCCGTCAGGAGCTGACGGATGAAAGAGAGCACCTGGAAAAGATGCTGGAACACTATTCCTTCGATGAGAAAATGGAGGAATTGACAGACCTGTCCCTGTGCCTGTTTCGGGCAGAGCTGAGCCGGCGGTTCCGCTGGAAAGGAAAGCGGCCCTGTTTTGATGGGAAGAGCTTTTGGGGGGATCCCGGCAAAGTCAACGCAGCATATCCGGTGATCCTGAGCACGACCCATTCCATCAAGGGAACGCTGCATCCCGATCATGTTTATGACTATCTAATTGTGGATGAGGCCTCGCAGGTGGATCTGGCCACCGGCGTGCTTGCTCTCTCCTGTGCAAAGAATGTGGTGATTGTGGGCGACTTCCAGCAGCTTCCCAATGTTCTGGACGGCGATACCATTCAAAAGAGTGAGGCGGTCTGGAACCAGTGTTCTTTGCCGGAGGCCTACCGTTTCTCGACCCACAGCCTGCTTGCCTCTGCGCTGGAAGTGTGGAAGGATGCGCCGATGGTACTCTTGCGGGAGCATTACCGCTGCCATCCCAAAATCATCAATTTCTGCAATCAGAAATTCTATGGGGGCAAACTGATCGTCATGACCGAGGACCACGGAGAACCCGATGTCCTGACCATGTACAAGACGCCCCAGGGCAATCACGCCCGGGGACACCTGAACCAGCGTCAGATTGACGTGATGCGGGAAGAAGTGCTGCCCAGGCTGAAAAAGCAGGGATACGACCAGATTGGAATTATCACTCCCTATCGGGATCAGGTGGCGGCCATCCAGACCCAGCTGGGCGAAGAATGGGAAGTGGCAACCGTCCACGAATTCCAGGGCCGCGAAAAGGAAGCCATTGTACTGACTTCGGTGGACAATGTGATCACCCAGTTTGTGGACGATCCCCATATGCTCAACGTGGCCGTGTCACGGGCGGTGCGGTCCCTTGCGGTGATTACCTCCAGCGATCCGCGGAACGACACAACCAACTATGGCGAGCTGACCCGCTATATTCAGTACAACAACTGCGAAGTGGTGAACAGCGCGGTTTACTCGGTGTTTGACCTGCTCTACAAGGGCTATGCGGAACAGCGCCGGGTGTATCTGCAAAAGCACAGACGGATTTCAGACTACGACTCCGAAAATCTGCTCTATACCGTCCTTGAAGGAATACTCCAGAAAGAACCGTTTGCTTCGGTGGACTGCGCCGTCCATGTGTCGGTCAATCACTTGATCCGGGATTACAGCCTCTTGACCGAGGAGGAAGCTGTTTACGCCCGGAATCCCCTGACCCATGTGGACTTTCTGCTGTTCCGGCGGGTGGATAAATCGCCGGTGCTGGCCGTGGAGGTGGATGGAACCGCATTCCATGCAGCCGGCAGCGTACAGGCCCGGCGAGACGAGAAAAAGAATCGTATCTTTGCGCGGTGCGGAATTCCCTTGCTGCGCCTTCGGTCCGATGAGAGCGAAGAGGCCCTTCGGATCGAACAGGCTCTGGAACAGGCGCTGAAAGGAAACTGAAACCACACAACAACAGATAGCAAAAGCCTCCTGTGGTAAGAGAAGCTACCACAGGAGGCCTTTTTGTTGTCGGTTCAGGGGAGCAGGCGATCAGCTTGCTTTGGCCAGGCAGGATTCAAACCAGGGGGCCAGCAGGCGGCCGAACAGCTGGCACAGCCGCCCGGTCAGGAGGGCGGCGGCCACGGTGCCGATGCCAATGCCCACCGTGTGACCGGTGCGCACCAGCGCATACCCGGCCGACAGGACAATCATGATGATGTCAAAGGTGTACTTGGCGCGGCCGAAGTCCCAGCCAAGGGCATCGCCGAAAGCCCGGACCATCCCGTCGGGGGCGGCGGGAACCAGATCGGTCTGGACCACCAGGGTAGTTCCAAAAGCCGTCAGGGGAATGGCGCCGCACAGCAGCAGAAGACCGTCGGCCAGACCCTGAGCCTGAAAGGTCAGGACGTAGTCGTTGAAAAAGTCTACGATCCGGCCGATCAGGATGCTCATGGGAACCTGAAGGAGAATCTTCCACCCCAGAGAGCGGCGCAGCAGGCACTGGGCGCCCGCAAAGACGAAATAGAGTAGCATGGTGGCGGTGCCCAGGCTGATCCCCTCCACTTCGCTGAGGGTGTAGGGGGTGGTGTTGATGGAGGCCACGCCCAGGCCGGTTTTGGTGTTCAGGACGATGCCGAAACAGAGAATCACCAGTCCCGCGCAGAAGGTGATTCCCCGGCGGAACGCGGCGCTCACAGATTTGCCCCGTTGCTAGCGATCAGATCCCGATACCAGTAGTAGCTGTCCTTGATGTACCGCTTTTTGCTGCCGTTGCCGTAGTCGTCCTGATCCACATAGATGAAGCCATACCGCTTGGTCATCTCACTGGTGGAGGAGGAAATGATGTCGATGGGACCCCACATGGTGTAGCCGATCACATCCACGCCGTCCTGGGTGACGGCGTCCATCATGGCCCGGATATGAGCCCGCAGGAACTCCACCCGGTAGGGGTCGTGGACGGTGCCGTCCGGCTCCAGGGTGTCCATGAAGCCAGAGCTGTTTTCCAGGATAAACAGGGGTTTGCCGTACCGGTCGTACAGATGGTTCAGGGTGTAGCGCAGGCCCACCGGGTCGATCTGCCAGCCCCAGGCGTTGGCCGACAGATAGGGATTTTTGTAGGCGCTGGCCACGTTGCCGTTGGTCAGCTCCAGCTGGGAGGTGTCCCCGGCGCTGACCATGCTGTTGTAGTAGCTCAGGCCCACAAAGTCGGCGGGGTTCTGGCGGATTTCCTCCAGCTCGGCCTCGCTGGTCTGGAGCTGGATGCCCTTCTGATCAAAATAGGCCCGGGCGTAGTAGGGCAGGGGACGGCCATTCAGGCTGTCCAGGAAGTAGAGGTTTTTCATCCGGTCGTCAAACTGGGCGGCCAGGCTGTCCTCCGGCTTGCAGGTGTAGGGGTAGGTGGTGAAGTAGGCCACCATGCAGCCAACTTTGTTTTCGGGGTCGATCTGATGGGCCATTTTGGTGACCCGGGCCGCCGCCACAAACTGGTGGTACAGCGCCTGGAACAGCATCTCCTCATAGTTGGGCTGGCCCTGATCCACCACGCCCATGGTCTTGGGGCCGGCCTTCAGGCTCATGTTGATCTCGTTGAAGGTGACCCAGTAGCGCACCTTGCCCTTGTACCGCTCCATCAGGACGCGGCAATACTTTTCGTACAGGTCAATCAGCCGGCGGTCGCTCCAGCCGCCGTACTTTTTCACCAGGTAGACCGGAAAGTCAAAGTGGCTGATGGTCATCAGCGGCTCCATCCCGTGGCTGCGGATGGTGTCGATCAGGTCATCATAGAAGGCCAGGGCCTTTTCGTTGGGCTGGGGCTGGTCCCCCTCGGGGAACACCCGGGCCCAGGAAAAGGAGTATCGGAAGCATTTCAGCCCCATGCCGGCCAGGAGAGCAAGGTCCTCCTTATAAGTATGATAGAAGTCGATGCCCCGGCGCTTGGGGTATTTGATGGTGTCGGGGTCGGCCTCCGCCTCGGCGATGGTCTCCATGGTGATTTTCATTTGGCGGGTGACCTTGTGGTCCACCTTGCCGAACTTCATCACCTCGGGGATGGTCATGGTCTTGCCGTCCTCCAGCCAGGCGCCTTCCGCCTGGCAGCCGGCCAGCGCGCCGCCCCAGAGAAAGTTGGAAGGAAAATTTCTGCTCATGGTTGATTACCTCGGTCAATGCTTACTCTTTTTCGTCGATGCCCACCACGCAGGTAAAGACGGCGGCCAGGATGAAGGAGGCCAGGACCATCAGGGGAATCCAAATGAAGCCGGCGTCACAGTTGAACACAGGCAGCGAGAGGATGCCGGGCAGGGCGATGGCGGTGGCGTAGCCGTTCAGCAGGCCCAGGATGCCGGAAGTGATGGCGGCAGCGGTGCAGGCGCAGAAGAAAGGCTTCTTGTACCGCAGGGTGACGCCGTAGATGGCGGGCTCAGTGATGCCAAAGAAGGCGGTGATGCAGGCCGACAGGGCGGCGGTGCGCATGGTCTTGCTGCGGGTGCGGATGGCCACGCCGAGGGCGGCGCCGCTCTGGGCGATGTTGGCACAGATGGCGCTGCAGAGCATGGCGGTCATGCCGGTCTCAGCCACCAGCTGGATCTGGATGGGCATGATGGAGTAGTGCATGCCGAACATGACCAGGATGGGCCGTAAGAAGCCCAGCAGGGCGCCGGCCACCAGGCCGCTGACCGAGAACAGCCAGGCGATGGCGTTGGCCAGGTAGGAACCGATGTAGGCGCCGATGGGGCCCAGCAGGGCCAGCTCCAGGGGAATCATGATGAACAGGGTCACCATGGGCACCAGGACCACCCGCAGCATGTCGGGGATGATCCGGTTGACGAAGTCATAGACGTACTTCAGGACGAACACCGACAGGATGATGGGGATGACGGTGCTGGTATAGGTGACGGTCCGTAGGGGAATGCCCAGGAAGTCCAGGCTGACGTCGGCGTAGTTGACGGTGAAATAGATGTAGCCGCCGGCCAGCAGCATGGCCAGGGCGCGGTTGGTCTTGAATTTTTCTGCAGCGGTGATGGCCAGCATGAAGGGCAGGAAGTAGAAAATCAGCTGGCCCATCATGTTCAGGACGGTATAGGTGCCGCTGGAGGAATCCAGGCCCAGGGCCACCGCAATGTTCAGCACGCACTGAATCATGCCGCAGCCCACCAGGGCGGGCAGGATGGGGGTGAACATGCTGGCAATGGTCTCGGCCAGAGCGTTGATGGGGTTCTGCTTTTTCTTGGGCAGGGGGGCGCCGTCGTCGTCCACTTCGCCGCCGGCTGCAATCTTGTAGGAGGAGATGATCTCCTTATAGAAGGCTTCCACCTTGGCGCCGATGACCACCTGGGTCTGGCCGCCCTTGTTCTGGGCGGTGAGGACGCCCTCCACGCTGCCCAGATGATCCATATCCACCTGGGCCTCATTCTTGACCACAAAGCGCAGGCGGGTGGCGCAGTGGGTCAGGCTCTGGATGTTGTCAACGCCGCCGACATACTGTACGATCTGCGACGCACTGGTTTTGATGTCCATGGTTGCTCCTTTCTGTTCCAAGGGCGGGGCCGGGGATCAGTCCTGATCCGGCTTTTTCTCCCGCGTTTCCAGAATCACGTTCATGATGTGATAGATCAGATAGCCCTGTTCTGCATCCGATACCTTGCGGTGATAGTCGCGCTCAATCATCCGGGCGATGTCCTTGACGCACAGGAAAGCGTCGGGGAATTCCAGCCGGCCCATATTGTACATCAGAAGGTTGGTTTCCTGTTCGCTGGCGGGGTCCAGAATCCGTCGCGCAAAAAATTGCAGATGGCGGATGAACCGCTCATACCGCAGAGAATTCTCGTTCAGGTGCACCTCAAAGGATGTCTCGATGATGCAGAGAATCTTCTGGATGATATGGGTGATCTCCAGCAGGTCGTCGAAGCGGCCGTCGATGGAGGCGCTGACAATGTGCAGGGTGATGAAGCCGATTTCGTCGGGGGAAACGTTGATGCCGGTCCGCTGGGCAATGATCTGCCCGGCCTGCTCGGCCAGCTGATACTGCTTGTGGTACAGCTGGCGGATGTCTGGCAGCAGGGGATTGGCCAGCACTACACCGGTCCGCTCCCGCTCAAGGGAAGTGGAAATATGGTCGGTGAGGGTCAGAAGCAGGCTTTCCTTGACGGGATAGCCCTGGGAACGGATCATGGAAAGGATTTCTTCCGAAATGGACAGATAAACGTCCGCCTGGTCGATGCTGCTGAGGATGGTGTCCAGCCGGCTGCCCAGACCCGGGTCACTGAGCAGGTACCGCTTTTCCACCAGCGCTTCATCCAGCAGGTCGCCGGCCTTTTTTCCAAAGACCACGCCCCGGCCGGTGACAATCATGTCCTGGCCATCGCCGTCGGTGACGGCGGCGCAGCTGTTGTTGTATATCCGTGTGATTACCATGGTGTCCACCTCCTTTGTCTTTGTGTTGGGATGCAGAGCTCTGTTTTAAACGTTCCGGCCTCCTTTCCGCTGGAAAAGCCGGCCTGAAACAGAAAAAAGCAGGCTCTCCCACACAGCAAAAAAACGATAGTCCAACCCTTCAGGGGGCTGGATATCCTGTTTTGCAAGACCGTGGTTAAGCCTACTTTCGTAGTTGCCTTCCTTGTTTCTTGTGATACAAGAATAGTGAAAAATTCACATTTTGTCAATACGATTTCGTTGTAAAAGTCATTTTTGGAAGTTGTGCATAAAAAAGTCTGTCGATTTTGTGCACAAGCGAAGGCCCCTGGAATCCGATGCCTGCGGATTCCAGGAAGCGCTCCGTATTCGGCTGCCGGTTAATTAAATGACCACGTCAAACAGCCCCAGCATCACCGGCATGGTTGCGATGGACAGCAGGGTGGACAGGACATAGAGGGAGCTGGATTTCCCGGCATCCTGGCCGTACAGCTGGGCCATGGAGGTGATGGTGGTGCAGGCCGGAGTGATGGCGGCCAGATAGACGGTCATCAGGATGGCCTTGCCGTCGGGCAGAAAGGATACAGCCCCAGACACCCACAACAAAGCCAGAGCGGCCAGGGGATAGATCAGCAGCCGCAGAGCAGCTGTAAGGTAATAGCGAGGGGTGCACAGCAGCTGCTTCAGGGGAGATTCCGCGATGGCCATGCCGGCCAGCAGCATCCCCAGAGGCCCCATCAGATTCCCCATGCTGTCCATGGCCCCCACCAGGACGCTGGGCAGGGGGATATGGCCCAGATAGAGCACAGCGCCCACCAGGATGGAGATCAAATTCACGTTGGTGAGGATGGATTTCAGACTGAGGGAGCCGGCGCCCCGCAGAACCGTGCTGCCGTGGGTCCACAGCAGGACCAGCTGAACAATGATGAAGGCACAGGAGTAAATCACATATTCCTGACCCAGAAGGGCCTGTACCAGCGGAATCACCAGAGCACCGGCGTTGCTGTAGATGGCGGTGGCTCGCTCCACCGCATCCAGCCCCAAAGGCCGCCGCAGGACGACAGTCAGGGCCAGAAACACGATGTGAATAGCTGCAGCCGCCCCAAAGGAAACCAGCAGGCCGGCGCGCACCTGGGGGCTGTCCTGGATCTGAAAAGCGTCGATGATGACGCAGGGAATCACCAGATAGACCAGAATCACCGACAGCACCTTGCTGTCGGCCGCCCGGAGCAGGCCGGTGCGGACAATCAGATAGCCGCAAAACAAAATCAGGAACAGCTGCGCAATCTGCTGCGCCAGCAAAAGGGCAATCTCCATAGAACATACCTCCTCACCCGGAAACAGAGCGGGCATAAAAAGAGAGATGCCCCAAAGGGCACCTCTCTGCGTGGGACAGGCTTACTTGGATGACGTGTCGTCCTCCGTGGTTTTGGTCAGACGGGCGATGTGCAGCGCCAGATAGGCGGTCTCCTCGTTGGGAAGAAAGACGTTGTATTTGCGCAGCAAAAAGGTGCGGATTCGCTCGGCGCAGTCGGTGGCTTCGGGATAGCCGCTCTGCATCTGCCGGAACAGGAAATCATCCTCGCTGTCCATCAGCTTGCCGGAGAAAAAACGGTCGGCGAAAAACTGCAGATGGCTGATGAACCGGGAAAAATGGATGCTCTCGGTGTTCAGGCTGGTGTGCATGCGGTAGGTGACGATGTTGGTCAGCTCGCCGATCAGCAGCGCGGCCTTCATGGCATCGCCGCCGGCCCCCACATCCTGGCGGGCGTTGACGATGTGAAAAGCGATGTTCCCGGCTTCCTCCTCGGGCAGATCCACACCCAGAAGCTCGGAAGTACGCCGCAGGCCCCGCAGGCCCACCTCAAATTCCCGGCGGTAAAAATGCTTGATCTCCCAGAAAACCCGGTTGGTGACCACAATGCCCTTCTTCTGGCGCTCCACTGCAAAATGAAGGTGATCGGTCAGCATCAGGTAGATGTGGGGAGAAAGGGTCACCCCCATGGACGTCTCCGCATCGGCCACAATGTCCTGGGTCAGTTCCAGATACACCGGCGGGATGGAGGAAAACAGCTCAATCATGGGCTGAGCATCGGGGTTGGACAGCGGAATGAAAACCCGGTCTGAAGGCTGACGGTCTATGGTTTCCCCGGGGCGGCGGCCATAACCGATTCCTTTGCCCAGCAGGATGGATTCCTCTCCGTTTTCATCCTGCACCAGCACGACGCTGCTGTTCAGCACCTTGCGTATCTGCATGGGGTCATCACCGCCTCCTTTGTGTTGATGCTGTCTCGGTTCAGGTCAAATCCTCTCCGTTGGAGGCAATGACTTTTTTGTACCATTCAAAGCTGTCCTTACGGCTGCGGGCCAGGGTACCGTTGCCCATATCGTCCTGATCCACATAGATGAAACCATACCGCTTGCTCATCTGGTTGGTGGATGCCGAAATCAGGTCGATGGGAGCCCAGCTGGTATAACCCCACATCTCCACGCCCTCGTCGATGGCCTTGCCCATCTCGCTGATGTGCTGGCGGAAATACTCGATGCGGTAGGGGTCGTGGATGGAGCCGTCGGGTTCTACAGTGTCTTTTGCGCCGATGCCGTTTTCCACAACCATCAAAGGCTTGCGGTAACGGTCGTACAGCTCAATCAGACTGTAGCGAAGGCCCTTGGGGTCGATCTGCCAGCCCCAGTCGCTGGTGGCCAGATAGGGATTCTTGACACCCAGGACGGTATTGCCGGGGGTGCGCTCGGCGTTGGGGTCCACCGACTCGGTCATGGTCATGTAGTAGCTGCAGGAGACAAAGTCCACGCAGCCCGCTTTCAGGATGGCGGCATCTTCCGGCTGGGTCTGAATATGGATGCCCTTGCGCTCAAACATCTTGAGAATCAGGCGGGGATATTCACCCCAGACGTGGACGTCGGCGTAGAACAGGTTCTCCAGGTTTTTGGCCTGGGTGGCCAGCTCATCGTCGGGGGCACAGGTGCGGGCGTAGGTGGTGAGCTTGGTCAGCATGCAGCCCACCTTGCTGCCCGGGATGACTTCATGGCAGTCCTTGACCACCAGAGCGCTGGCCACCAGCTGATGGTGCAGGGCCTGGTAGCAGACCTCCAGCAGCTTGTCCTCCGGCACGCGGCTGGGGATGATGCCGGCGGTGGTGAAGGGGTGGCGGATGATGCTGTCCACCTCGTTGAAGGTCAGCCAGTACTTTACATCGTTCTTGTACCGCTCAAAGCAGGTATGGCAGAACTTGGTGAAGCAGTCGATGACCCGGCGGTCGTGCCAGCCGTTGTACTTGGTGGCCAGGGCCAGCGGCATCTCGTAGTGGCTCAGAGTGACCAGCGGCTCGATATGCAGGCGGTGCATCTCGGCGAACAGGTCGCTGTAGAACTGGAGGCCGGCCTCGTTGGGCTGGGCTTCCTCGCCGGTGGGATAGATGCGGGTCCAGGCAATGGACACCCGCAGCATGGTAAAGCCCATCTCGGCAAAGAGGGCCAGGTCCTCTTTGTAGTGGTGGTAAAAATCAATGCCGCGGCGCTTGGGGTACCAGGTGTCCTCGGGGTCGGCCATGGCTGCGGCGATCATCTCGTCGTTGATGGCCATGTGGGCCTTGTAATCCTTGACGTCGGTGTTGGGCTTATAGGTGGCCACATCGGCTACGCTGGGACCCTTGCCGTCCACGTTCCAGGCGCCTTCCACCTGGTTGGCAGCGAGCGCGCCGCCCCAGAAAAAACCTTTGGGAAAACTCATTGTACAGCCTCCAACTTCATCAGGGCGGCGCCGGGCTTGACTGCACCGTCCGCCGCCGGTGTGACGGTAAAGGTGTCGCCGTTGGTCACAACGATGGGGGTAGTGGTGTCGAATCCGGCGGCCTGAATGGCTGCGATATCAAACTTCATCAGCAGCTGGCCCTTCTGGACCTTGTCGCCGTTTTTGACAGCGGGAGCGAAACCTTTGCCTTCCAGTTTTACAGTATCCATGCCAATATGCATCAGCAGCTCAGCGCCGGTGCTGGTGACCATCGAAATGGCGTGCCTGGACTCAAAGACCGACTCAATGGTGCCGTCCGCAGGGGCGTACAGCTCTCCTTTGCTGGGAACCACGGCGATGCCGTCGCCCAGAATTTTCCGGGAGAAAACCTCATCCTTCACGCTGGTCAGGGGAACTGCCTTGCCCTCCAGAGGGCTGGCGATGGTGCAGCTGGCGGGCTTGGCGGAAGAATCCGGAGCAGCCTCTGCGGAAGGAGCGTCGGTGTCGTCCTCGTCTTTGTAGAGGATCAGGGTCAGGATAAAGGATGCGGCCACCGAGATGGCAAAGCCCACGCAGGCCCAGACAAAGTTCATGCTGTTGGCGGGGTCAATGTACATGGCCATGCTGGCAATGCCGGGGCCGACTGCGGCGAAGGCCTTGATGCCCATAAGGCCGATGAACAGGCCGCCGATAAAGCTGGACAGCACCACCGCAATGGTCACCTTGCGGCGCTGCAGGGTGACACCGTACAGAGCGGGCTCCGTGATGCCGAACAGGCCGGAAATGCCGGCAGAGATGGCAGTGGAGCGGAGATTTTCGTCCTTGGTCTTGATGGCGACCGCCAGGCAGGCGCCGCCTTCCGAGATGTTGTGAGCCAGCGAAGCGGGCAGATACAGCATATCGAAGCCGGGATCAGCAATAGAGGCAACCGCATAGGGGACCAGAGCCTTGTGCATGCCCAGGGAGATCATGAAGGGCAGGATGGCGGCCACCAGGGCGACGGCCAGCCAGCCCAGAGTGTTGTACAGGCCGAGGATGGCAGAAGTCAGCAGGCTGCCGATGTTG
Source organism: Faecalibacterium sp. An122 (assembly GCF_002160895.1). GTDB lineage: Bacteria > Bacillota > Clostridia > Oscillospirales > Ruminococcaceae > Faecalibacterium. The sequence continues at coordinate 99,125 of NZ_NFLL01000005.1, forward strand.
TAGCCCAGAGGTCCCAGCAGGAGCAGACCCACCGGGAAGGCCACAGCAAAACAGAACAGGGGCACAAAGAACACGCGGATGGCCTTGGGGCACCACTTGTTGCACCATTTTTCCAGGAAGGCCATAAAGATGACGATCAGAATGGAGGGGAAAACCTGGCCGGTGTAGCCGATGCTCTGAATGTGGAGACCAAAGAAGTAGGCGCCGCCCTCGGTCGCCAGCAGGGCGGAGGTGCTGGGAGAGATCATGGCCGCAGCCAGAGCCACGGCAACCAGTTTGTTGCAGCCGAATTTGGTGGCGGTGGTGAAGGCTACCAGAACGGGCAGATAATACAGTGCCGCGTCGGCCACATTATAGAAGACCTGATACACCACGTCGGAGGAAGAGAGGAGGCCGAAGGTGGTGAAGATGGTCAGGATGGCCTTCAGGACGCCGGCGCCTGCGATGGCGGGAACCAGAGGCTGGAAAATGCCCACCATGTAGTCCAGGATCAGGCCGCCGATGTTCTTTTTGCCGCCGGATGCAGCGGCGGGGGCTGCGGCGTTGAAGCTGCCCAGCTTGAGCAGCTCATCGTATACCTCGATGACATCGTTTCCGATGACCACCTGGCACTGGGGACCGCTTGCGATGACGCCCATGACGCCGGGGGTCTTTTTCAGTGCGGCAGCATCCGCCTTGGCGGGGTCGGCCAGGGTGAAGCGCAGCCGGGTGGAACAGTGTTCCAGATGCGAGACGTTTTTATCTCCGCCCACCAGGCGCAGAACGTCCGCAGCAGTCTGCTTGTAGTTTTTCACTTGAGAAATCCTCCTTGTTGACTGTACACATCCTTTGCCATTCGGCCAAAATGGCAAAAGAAAAAGACCCAACAGAACACAACCTACAGCTTCCCCCTCTTGTGATAAAGAAATGGTAAGCCTGGGATGTTCCGTCAGATCCTGCCTGCATGACCAGTGACATGTCCAACCGGTAACTTGTATCCATAGTATAGTAAAATGCACGCCCCGACGCAACATCCAATTCACACAAAATTCATACTTTCAATTTGTGCAGATATACTTTGACAGGGCGTGAATTTGTTCCTGGACAAAGCAGAAAAGACGGCAGGCATGGCCCGGATGGAACGGTAGCTCATACATGGCAAAGCCCTCCTGCGGAAGATTCTCTTGCCACAGGAAGCCTTTTCGCTGCCTGTTGAGGCGGTTTAAAATGGATTGCTCAAGAGAACAGGCGATGGGTCCGTTTTGGCCGGAAAGGATTCAGACCGGGGGCCGGCAGGCTGAAAAATCGAAAAGCGGCAGAGGCTTTTGGGCCCTGCCGCTTTTGTTTATCGGGAGAGGCACCAAATTTTAAATCCTATGCCTCCCGATGTTATTCGTCCTTTTCCTTGTGGCGGTTCCTTCGATGCAGATACACTTCCTTGTTAAAGGGGACGATATAGGTGCATTCGTAGTGAATCGCTGTAATGTTGCTGTGGACAAAGACCCGACCGTCCCGCAGGTAACCCCGTGAAGTGATACAGAAAGCCGGTTCGCCTTTTTTGCAGCTGAGCAGACCTGCTTCTTCACGGGTCAGCTGGGTGGGACGGTAGGTGGTCATAAAACGTGAGATGCGGTAGCCTTGTTCCATCGCAAGGTTTTGGATGGAATCTTCCACGCTCTCTCTGTCCACATAGGGAAACAAGGTGCAGGGAAGGTAGCCCGTCTCGATCTGGGTCTTGATATAGTTCATGATCCGTACCCGGCGGAACTCCCATACTTCTTCGCTGGCATCAATGTCAAAAATCCGGATCAGCTCCGGGCCCGCCTTTATTTTGCGCAGGGACAGCATTTCAGAGCGAAGGGTACTGTACTGGATCTGGGTGGCTGAATTGTAGACCATCGGATATTTTTGGACGTTTCTCCGAATGTAGATACCGTCTCCGCGCTGGCGGTGAATCATGCCCATCCCTTCCAGACGGTTCAGGGCCTGCTGGACGGTGTAGCGGGATACCCCGTAGTCTTGTGCCAGGACACGTTCCGCCGGCAGCTTTCCCTCAGGAAATTGATGCTGAAAGATCTTACTGATCAGATCTTCGATCAAAAACTGCGTCTTTTTGGCTGTCATCCTGGCACCTCTTTTCGATCTGTCACGGTGTAACCAGTGTTCCGTCCGGCACACGGCTTTGGGTCCACTCATGGGGACGATAAGTACAGGGATACTGGCCGGCCAAAGCCTCGTCAAAGTCGACGCCGATGCCCGGGCGGTCTATGGGATAGAAGTAGCCGCCGACCGGTTCCGTGTACCCGGGGAACAGGCTCTTGGTGTTGTCTTTCAGTTCGATGTTTTCTTGAATGGCAGCGTTATGACAATGGATGTTCAGGTGGGTGTTCACGGCAAGCCCGATGGGGGTGATGTCCGAGGGAGTATGCCAGGCGATGCCCACGCCATAAGCATCCGCCACCGAAGCCACCTTCAGCGCCGGCGTGATGCCGCCCAGCTGAGACACATGACAACGCAGGTAGTCGATCAGACGGCCTTCCAGCAGGGGCATCCACTCGGTGGGATTATTGAAGAGCTCGCCGGTGGCAATGGGGGTGGCGCACTGGGTGCGCAGCTGGGCCAGCCAGGCGTTTTGATCCGGCGGCAGCAGATCCTCGATGAAATAGGGGTGGTATGCCTCAACCTGTTTGGCAAAGTTGAGGGCCTGGGTGGGGCTCAGTCTCTCGTGCACATCGTGCAGAATATGGAAGGCGTCTCCATATTTCTCACGCAGCAGCCGGAACATGGTCAAGGTGTTCCGCATATAGTCGTCCGGGTCAAAATAGGCTCCGGGCAGGGGATGCTCCGGCGTCTGGAGGTGGTCCGGATTCCCGCCGTAAAAGCCCAGCTGGCAGCGGATGTGCCGGTAGCCTTCGCTGCGGATGCGCTCCACTTCTTCATAGAGCTGTTCCATGGTATCTGCCACGGCGTGGGTGTAAGCGGGAATGGCCGTGCGGGCACGGCCGCCCCACAACTCATACAGCGGCATCTCGGCCAGCTTGCCCTTGATGTCCCACAGAGCCATGTCCACTCCGGACACTGCATTGTTCAGGACCGGACCGTTGCGCCAATAGGCGTTCACCATCATCAGGTGCCACAAATCCTCGATTTCGTTGGCATCCCGTCCAATCAGAAGGGGACGCAGGTATTCCTGAACGGTGGTCTGGACGGCCAGAGGCCGCTGCTGAAAGGTGGCGCAGCCAACGCCGTAAACACCCCGGTCGGTCAGAACCTTGACCACCACCAGATTGTGGCGGTCGGGGCGAACCACATAACATTGGACATCTGTGATGATTGTCGCTTTCACAAAAAGAACCTCCTTCGTTTCTGCTGCAGACTGTTTCCTGTCCACGCAGCCTGGACGGCATTGCAGACAGGGGATGTGCCATGGATTTCAGAACGGGCGGTTCTCCATCAGCGCTTTGATTAAACCACACAGCTTCGCCTTTCGTCAAGAGTTGCTGATTTTTCTAATAAAAGTTAATAAAAAACAGTCCAATTTTCCTGGACTTGTTTTGAGAAAATGAAATAACATGCGATTTATCGATGGATATGCGCGGGTGGCATCGAAATCCTGCCGGTTTTTAACATTTGCCCATTTCCGGCGGACTTGCTATACTCCTTTCCAGAAAGCGGGCGGCCCATGAGGCCTGGCACGGGATGAAGCCAGGCGACCCATTTGCGGTAGAAGATCATCCCGAACGGAAAAAGACAGGATACACAAATGGAATGGTCTGAACAGGAGGACTGTTGCGATGGAACTCTCAAAGTCTGTTGCCAGCATCATTGCGCATGTTGGCGGTAAGGAAAACATTGTAAATGTGTGGCACTGTATGACCCGGCTCCGCTTTGAGCTGGTGGACTACGACAAGGCTGATATGGAAGCGATCAAAGCGATTCCGGATGTGATCGGCGTCCAGTTCGCCAAAGGACAGGTGCAGATTGTCATTGGCACCACCGTGGAGAAATTCTATACCGAGGCCATGAAACAGCTGGGCCTGGATGCGGCCAAAGAGGCGGACAAAGCCCCGGCGGATGAACCCAGCGGCGAAAAGAAGGGCCTGGTTTCCCAGTTCATGGATCTGATGTCCGGCATTTTTGGACCCATTGTGCCGGCCATTGCAGGCGCCGGCATGATCAAAGGTCTGATGACCGGCCTGGTTGCCCTGAATGTGATTTCTAACACGACGGACACCTATTGATTATTGATATGCTGGCCAGCGGCGTATTCAATTTCCTTCCCTTCCTGGTAGCGGCTTCCGAGGCCAAAAAGCTGAAGACCAACCAGTATCTGGCCATTGCTCTGGCAACCGTCATCATGTACCCCACCATGGTGAATGCGGCTGCCGCCGGCGAAATCAGCAACTTCTATCTGTTTGGGATGATTCCTGTCCCGGTGTTTAACTATTCGAGCTCGGTTATCCCCATCTTCTTTGGCGTGCTGCTGATGAGTTATGTGCACCGCTGGGTGGACCGGATTATTCCCAGTGCAGCCAAAACCGTGATTGTCCCCACCCTGACCTTGTTTATCAGCGGCATCCTGACCCTGACCGTCGTGGGCCCCATCGGCATTTATCTGGGCCGTGGTCTGGCATCGGTTGTCAACACGGTTTATGACATCAGCCCCGTTCTCTGCGGCGTCTTCTTTGGTGCAATTCGCCCTGTGTCGATTCTGGTGGGTATGCACCACGCCATGACCCCCATTGCCATGGAAAACTTCGCCTCTCAGGGCTGGGATATGCTGATGCCCATGATGTTTGTGGCAAACCTGTCCATCGTGGGTGCCGCTGCCGGCTGCTACTTCAAAGCCAACTCCAAGTCTGAAAAAACCGTGATCGGCGGCGCTGTGCTGTCGGGCTTCCTGGGCATTACCGAGCCGGCTCTGTTCGGCGTGCTGACCAAGTACAAGATGGCCTTTGTTGCCGCTACGGTGGGCAGCGTGGTAGGCAGTGCCTTCATTAGCTTCTTTGGCGTCCGTCTGTATGGCTACATCACTTCCAGCGTGTTCAGCATTCCCGCCTACATCGGACCGTATTTCCCCTTCGCTGTTCTGGGCTGGATCATTACCCTGGCCGTCTCGTTCTCTCTGTCCTATCTGCTGGTTGTTAAAATGAATCGCAGCTGATCATCCGCTGCGCATAAAAGAGGGCATACAGGTTTGACCTGTATGCCTTTTTATGTGCTGTAATGATACTTTATCATTGCAGAAAATAGTTTGTTTTATAGAATAACTTGGCTTTTATAAAACACACAGAATACAATTTGATTCATACTAAAACATTGGTGGGTTACTTAAAAATAATATTAATAAAATGAAGACTGTTTACAAGTCCTAATTTATCTTTTGATTTTGGTGAAATTACCAGATAATATTGTGTTGATTTTGTGAAATAATCGGCTTTTTGTTCCTTTAGAATTTGTTGTACTGTACAGAGCAAAATTTATTTGCGTTTTGTTCAATAGACAAAAGGAGGAATTTTTGTGACACGACTTAAACGAGTTTTTGCCATTCTTTTAGTTGCGGTAATGACACTTACTCTACTGGCAGGTTGCGGTAAAATACCTGATCCATCTACTTGGGATATAAAAAATGGGGTGTTAATTGTTCCAGAGGGTGTAACAAGACTCAGCAAACAGCAGATTGAGAAGGTTTCAGGCAATTTTACGTCCGTTATTTTACCTGCCAGCCTTACCTCCATTGGAGATAGTGCCTTCGAGGGTAACACTGCCTTGGAAAGCGTTACCTTTGAAGCCGGGGACAATACACAGCTTACTCCCGCTGGATGGATGAATTTTACCTCGGTTGCAGCGGCTATAAATATCCCTGCCCGTGAAGCGGAGAACACCTATATTATTCCTGCGAGTCTCACCTCCATTGGTGCTCAGGGGAGTACCGTGTTGAAAAGTATCACGGAGGCAACAGCGAGCAACTATACAAAACTGAATTCCACTGCTGGATGGATGAATTTTGCTGTTGCGGCAGCGGCAAATGCCCATAAATCCAGAGCTGCAGGCAACTGTAGTATAGGGAAGAAGGCTTTCTATGGCTGTACAAGTTTAACTACTATTACTGGCTGGAGCCATATCGTTTCCATTGGTTCCAGCGCTTTCCAAAACACCAATATTAGTGGCAAAATTGATTTGAGCAATGTTACTTCCATTGGTGCAAGCGCTTTTGAGGGCTGTACTGGTATCCGAGGCAGCCTGGATTTGAGCAGTGTTGTTTCCATTGGGGTAAATGCATTTAAAGGCTGCATTGAAATCACTGTGGTCATTATTCCGTCCGAGGCGGATGTGGGGGATAATGCCTTTTCCGCTAATGTAACCATTAATATTGGAACTGGTAACAACCCTGATGATGGAAATGGTGGTACTGTTACAGATCCCGATGATAATGATGATGGGGAAGGTGAAATCGAAACTCCTTCTGATCCTGTTGATCAGAGTAAAGTTGAGACACAGCTTCGGAATTGGCTGGCAGGAGCAGGTTGTTCCATTGAGCTGGATACAGCATTTGAAAACGATACTGCTTCCCTGACCAAGCAAATTTCCGGTGCTCCTAGTACATATATTTCCTCTGAAGGCTCCCAGACCCAGCCCTTTAAAGAATTGCTTGCTGACTTCCAGGGTCTCTGCCGAACTTTTTATAACACTTACGGCAGCGACGTAAAAGAGTCTCTTGCAGTCCCTGTTGTTTTGTCTGGCGATCTGACAGAAGATCAAGTGGTAGCTACGATTCAATCTTACTCTGCTCCTTCCGAGGATATACAAGAGTCTGTCAATGATGCCAAGAAAATGGGATACACAACCTATGTGATTTGCTATACAGATTACGCTGTAAATGCAACGGATCCCAAGGACAGCGCATGGATAGTATATTGGGCTATGTATGGTGTTCAAGATAAAGTTGATGAACCCACTGTTGAGCGATGCACTGATCTGGAAGCATACGCTACAAAGGTGCTCAATGACAATCAGATCACTCCATTGGATACTACTACACAAACACTCTTTGCCACACATGCAGAAAAGTATGCCCTTGAGATCTTTAATAACTACGACGATTATGGAACTTTGGCTTCGGAGTGGACTAAAACTTGTGCGAATACAGTTGATGCGGATTTGTCTAGATTTCATATTATTTCCTTGAGGCATAAAGGTACTAATCCTAGTCAGAAAATTGCTGAGGAAACAACAGAAAGTTTGACGGATCTTTCTGATCGGAATTTTACGTTAACTGACTTTAATTACTTTGTTCGTGTATACAAGGTTTCGAATGCCGACAGCTACATTTATCTTTTGATGGCGCTTCTTTATGATGTTCCTGAAAATGAATCATAATTAATAAAAAGCCAGGGATCAGGCAACGCTGCTCCCTGGCTTTTCTAAATTCCAAATAGTTGGGCGTTATTATAGTCACTTCAGGACATAAAGTTCATGAGACAGTTGGAATGCTGGTAGAAATCATGGATAGAAGATTGGGGCGACATAATGTGCGGATATCTTCGCTCAAGATAGATCGTTATCGCTAGCTGTTTTTCACCAAGCTGTAAATCACAGCACCATCTGACCTCAATTTGAGGACTTCCATTGCTGGAGCGTCCCTGTCATTTGGAATTTTGAAACGGCGTAGCTGCATCCCTGATGAAATAACTTTATTCCCTGGATGCGGATTCCTTCTGCTTGGCCAGTTTTTTGTCTAGCCGCTTCTTTTCGTATTCATAGGATGTTGACGCGACGATGCCGTCGAGCGGTTCTTTTTCCAGAGTTTGATAGTACTTGATCATCATGCCGTAATAGGGCTTGTTCAGCATGCTCTTTTCAAGGTTGTCGATGCTCTGCGATATGTTTTGACAACAAGTGCTTAAGCACCAACTTACAAAGGGTCTTTCTTCCAACTCCATTTGTCTATCGAACTCTTCTCTTTGGGCCCGAAATGTTTCTTCATCCTCAGGTTCAGAAAAATCAAGTTCATCGTAATCAATCTCTTCAGGTTCTTTTTCTTCCGCTTCTTCCAATCGGTCAAGTTCACTTTGGTAAGAATCGATTCCGTGCTGTGAGATGTCGTAGTTCTTCATGAAATCCGAAAGAAGAAATTTGTCGGAAAGAATGGCCTCGACATATCTCTCGCATGCTTTTTGACTTTCGTTGCTGGCGAGATGTTTTCTAACCCAATCGGGCATGTTTTTTACAACGTCCGACGGATAAATGGATTTCAGATAGTCTTCATCTGGATGATTCAGGGCGTCATAGGTCATCGGAGACATCAGGATGCGCTGCTGGATCATAGACTGAATTGTTCCATATTCTGAAAGGATGTACTTTAATTCGTCGATTTCTATGTTGCTCAGAAATTCCTTTTTATCACGGAGGGCAGAGCTGAAAGCCGGAATAAAATTAGGCAGCAGCTTCCATGTAATCTGAATGATATCTTTTGGTTTATCATAGTCAAGGATATCCTCTATCCCGCCGGCGGCTACAAATTCTTCGTGAGCCTTGATTTCTGCCCGCTGGTGCGGCGTCTGCCGCAACATAATCTGCTTATGGCCTTCATAATGGATAACTGCTGAGTAGTACTCCTGTAGCTCATGCCAGGCTAGGCGGTTGTGCTTGTAGTTGCTGGATAGCTCAACGACAAAGGAAACAATGGAGGACCCAACTGCACCCGTTGTCAAAGCGAATACAATGTCATAACCAGTGGACTCTTTGGGCATAACAGCCATCACAGCTCCAAGGATTGTAATTACAAACACGGAAAAGACAGCACAGGCAATCAAAGTGGTTTTGGGATAAAAAGCAAATGTTAGAAGTTGCAGTGTTTCGTAGGCACGGTTTTTGAATCGCATATAGATATCTCCAGATCAATTTCTGATCTATTCGGTATGGGATACGGCAGCTCCATCTGATTGCCGTCCAGGTCAAACAACAGATTTCAGTTGTTGTGTGAACTTGCATGGTATCATCTTCTTGTACCCAGCACTTGGCATACTGGCTATCAGTGCTGAGCTTCGGTCAGATGACATCCTTGCTGAGAAGAAGACAGCTCATCCGAAAAAGCCTTTTCGTTTGAGGGAATCTTATTTGATGCTGTAGAGCATACATATGTGAAGCCCATAGAAGCCGATGCCTGCGGATTCCAGGAAACGATCCATATTTGGCTGCCAGTTATAGGAAGGGTAGAATACATAGCTGGAGTAGGAAATATAGCCTTTGCCGGTTTTGCTCTTCAGCTCGCTCAAAACAGTGTCTTTGTTCTCACCGCGGGCGATCCGGAGGGCAGCTCTGGACATCTCGGCGTCCCAGGACATGGGACTGACGCCGGCGGCCGACCGGGCTTCGTTGATATGAGTGAAATAGTTATACCCCTGCCCAAAGCCGTAGGCTGCCGGGACAGTGCCGCTGGCTATAATATTGCTCTGCACCACGTCGGCAGCATACAGGATGTATTTGTCCGGCACTTCTTCATAGGTTTTGCAGAAGCGGAGATACCGGATGGCACCATCGGCGGCGATGTTGTCCTCCACCTGGGGGTCAAAGACATAGTCCACCCCGTGGATGTTGATGACGCACCAGGCGTGGCCGGTGTAGCCGCCGGCAGCCCGGTGGGTCTGGCCGGTTTGGATTCTGGCGTCAAAACCGATCATCCGGGCCAGCACCGCAAATGCAGCCGAATAATTGTCGCATACGCCCACCCGCTGGGTCATGATGGAATAGGCATCCTCTGCGAGCCAGCCGCCCTGGTTCAGATTGGACAGGACACTGCCATAGGAGCAATTTTGAATCAGCCAGTCATAGCAGCCCCGGAGCTGTTCGTAGGGTGTGGAGCCGCCCACCTGGGCCAGGATTTGGTCTGCCACCGTCAGCAGCGGTTCCGGCCAGTTGCGGTCGGGGGTAAGGGTGGCGTTGGCGATGCGGGCCTCTGCTCCGGTAAGGCTCTGCTGGGTCTGGTAAGCCTGCTGGGCATTTTCCTCCAGCACAAAAGGCTGCCCGGTCCGCAGGGAATAGGCGGCCCGGCCTTCGCTGGCGCCAAAGTTCAGATAGTGCAGATAGAGATCTTCCAGATAGAGGTCTCGCCCGTAGGCTTGCATCAAGTCCGGGTTATCGCTGACATAGCGGGCAAAGTCAAAGTCGCTCACAGGGTCCGCCGCACTGGCCCCCATGGCCAACATCCCGCAGCTTGCCGCCAGCACCACCAGGAAGAACAACGCACGGTAAAGATGTCGTTTCATCATTGGATACCTCCTCACACGGCGGCTGCAAGAGCGCAGCCGCTCTTTTACTATAAAGATAGCAAAAAAGAGAGGTTGCGTAAAGCTTTTGGCGCAGAGATGTGATGTTTTTCTTCAAAGCGATAATAACAGCAGGCGTTCCACATGGGAAAACGACTGGCAAACATATTGGACAAAGAGAATCACCCGCAGCTTCCCGAAGAACAGGAAGGCGGCGGGTGATCGGGTTTTATTCAAACTGCAAAAACTTGTAGGCCGGCACATCCAGCGCCTGGGCGATCCGCAGCAGGGTGGTCAGGGAGATGGGCTTGTACATGCCGGGGGCTTCAATCTGGCCGATGTAGGAGGTGGCCACCCCCAGCTTGTCGGCCAGCTTTTCCTGAGTGTAACCCTGCAGTTTGCGGTAGTAGGCGACCTTCAGGCCGATCATTTTGTATTCCTGTTCAAATTCACGTTCCATGGCGTACACCTCATGTCTTCATTGTACGGAAGAATGGAGTGATTTTTTATTCCATAAACATATTGTAATTATTACTGTAATAGTTATAATAATAAGTACAAAGGTTGTTGTTTTGCTTTGCTGCGTCCAAAATGCGCACAGCGGATCACAAAAGGCACGGCATGGGAAAGGGAGCCTGCAAATAAAAAGTCAAGCCCCCAAATGAAAAAACTTTCGCCCCAAAGCGAAAGTAAAAAAGCGTACACCAAATCTGACCGGCGAGAAAACAACATCGCCAGTCTGGCAGAGAGGTATTTGAAATGGAACTTACTCCTGTTCGGGCGGCTCACAGCCAGCCGCTGTGAGGCATTCTTTTACCCGTGCGTAGTAAATGCGCAGGAACTTGTTCTGCGCGGCGGTCATGTATACGAAGTAGGGCTTGCCTTCGGCGCGTTTCTTGTCCAGGAACTGGTACACCGGTTCGTCGGCCGGAGACTTCTTCAGGTAGGTGCAAACCACCTGGTAGAGGATCTTACGAAGATGCGGAGAGCCTCGTTTGGTAGCCGGATTGCTCTGTGCGATGTGCTTGCCCGACTGGTTCACGGCCGGGTCAACGCCAGCGAACGCCACCAGCGAGCTGCGGTGGGCAAAGCGGCGGACGTCGCCGATCTCAGCGATCAGCTGGGCGGCGGTGACATCCCCCACGCCGTACATGGCCCGTACCGTCTCGTATTCGGGAAGCTGCTGAGCCAGGCGGATCATTTCCTGCCGCAGGGCTGCCGTTGCGGCACGCGCATCGGTGAGCTGCCTGGCAGCCGTTGTAATCAGCATCTTGGTATTGCTGTTCCTGGGCAGCGTCGTGTAGCACTGGCGGCTGCCGGCATATACGTCAATAGCTTTATCGGGGCTGAAGTTGTAACCTTTTCGCTTGCACCACTTCCGGTAGCGCTCGGTGAACGTCTCCTGCGATATGCGGCACAGGCAGTCGCGGTGCCAGAAAGTCATGACAAAGTCCACCCATTTCTGGTGGCCGTCAGGACGCTCCGGGCTGGAGAACAGTTCGTTCACGCCGGGATATACCTTGTCGGTCAGAGAAATGAGATTGTTTTGCAGCGCCACGTTGGTTTTCATGTATAGGTCGTACTGGCGGCTGTAGAGTTTCAGTTGTTGTCGAATTGCATCCATAAGTGTATATTCCTGCAATTTGACCCAGTTGTCAAGAGCGTATTTGGCGATCTTCATTGCGTCCGCTTTGTCGGTCTTGACTTTCCGAATGGAACCGCCGCCGCTCTGCTTAATGTAGAGCGGGTTCAGCACAGATACATAAATTCCGTATTCGTGCAGTGCCGCTGCCACAGGCTCATGGTAACGGCCGGTCGCTTCCATGACAACTCTTGTTTCCTCGCCCAGGCCAATAATGGCATTTGCCATCTGCTCCAGACCAAGTTCTGTGTGAGGAAACTCGCGGGGGGTAAGAGCCACTTCCCCCATTGGCCGCAGGGCGGCCACCATGCTTTTACATTTGGATACATCGATCCCGACTGCGTTTATTTTCAACCTCCTGGATTTTGAATTTGGCCTTCCCGCCTTTTTCTCATCGCTTGTTCAATCTCCTGGGGTTGACACGAACGCGCCAAAAGCTGGCGGTACTACCTGCGCAAATCGAATACTGCGAATGAGAAAGGCGGCTGACGGACTCCCTTGCGGGCGTGCTGGCCCTTGGTCAATCAAGTCAGGCCATTCCTCTCTCATTCTAACAGCTTCAGCTCTGAGATGGAAAAAGACACGGCTGGCTGCCGTGCCTTTCACCGTATCTTTATTGTAGGAGGTCAAACCTACGGCAACTGAGCTGGCAGCGGTGTCCAGAGCAGCACCTGAAGAACGCCCCAGCCTTGTGGCGGAGATTTGCAGGCCACGGCAGGAGAAACGAACAGCCCGGGAAAAACAGGTAGCCCAAGAGAAGGCCGTTATCCAAGAAGCAGCGGCTGCTTTACCGGAGCCTCCCAAGCCAACCAGCGGGCGGCGAAGCCAAAGCAGAAAGGTTCTGGAATCCATCCAGGAAATCTCGAAAAAAATGCTCCAGGCCAGCAGCGATATCGAAGAAGCGGACGTTTTCGGCGAGATGGAGGACGCTCTGGACAGCCTGATCTTCCGCTGGAACACCTGTTTGCAGAACAACCCGGAGCTCTGCCTCTCAGGGCTGGAGGGCATCCGGCGGATTGGGGAACAGGGTATGGAATTTATTAAAAACTTTGAACAATCTATCCGTGAAGCCAACGCCGGATGAGTTGAAACATTCCGATCGACATCCTCAACGAAACAAAATGTATGTGATAAGATGGAGGTGCCAAAACCAAGAACAACAAGATTGATGAACTCTATGCAGCGGTTGCCCTGATCGAAATTCTGATGAAGAAAGGTCTGGTCAACCCGGAAACCTACGCCAACGTGGTTCGCAACACAAGCAAAGCCCCTGCCAAGGGGCACAGCATTTAAGAAACAAGGAGGGCGGCATTATGATGCGGGACGATTACAACTATCGCTTTAAGCTGACGGACTACACCCAGTTGGACCGGAACCGGAAGCGGAAGGTGGCCGTCTATGGCCGGGTATCCACCGAGCACGAGGCGCAGATTGCTGCCCTGGAAAACCAGATGCAGTGGTATGACGATCAGGCGCGGTATCATCCCAATTGGGAGATTCAGGACCGGTATATAGACGAGGGCATTACCGGTACCCAGGCCAAGAAAAGGCCCTCCTTTCTGCGGATGATTGACGACGCCCGGCAGGGCAAATTCGATCTGATTGTAACCCGTGAGGTCTGCCGGTTCGCCCGGAACGTGGTGGACACCCTGGTCATCACCCGGGAGCTGAAAGGCATCGGGGTGGAAGTCTACTTCATCGAGGACAACATCTGGACCATGGATGGCGACGGCGAGCTTCGCCTCTCCCTGATGGCCACCCTGGCCCAGGAGGAGAGCCGCAAGACCTCTGAGCGGGTCCGGGCGGGCCAGAAGGTGAGCCGGGAAAAAGGCGTGCTGTACGGCAACGGCAATATCCTGGGCTACGACCGGGTTGGAGATACTTATCAAATCAACGAGGAGCAGGCCGAGACGGTGCGGATGATCTTCGACCTGTATCTGCAGGGGAAGGGCTCTTTGCAGATTGCCAACGAGCTGAACGCCCGGCACCGGAAGAGCGCCATGGGGCTGGTGAAGTGGTGCGCATCCAGTGTGGTGCGTGTTCTGAAAAACGCTACCTACACTGGCACCAAGTGCTACAATAAATCCCGGAGCAACAACTACCTGGAACAGCACCGGGTGCTGAACCTGGACGCATCCACCTATCAATATCACGAAGGAGATTTCCCGGCCATTGTCTCCAAAGAAATCTGGAACAAGGCTCAGAGCATCCGAATCAACCGGAGAAAGGCGGTGGCCCTGCGGGACGGCAAGGTAACCATCAGCAACCGGAGTTCCGAGGACATCTGGGTCAACAAGTTGCGGTGCAGCTGCGGCTACGCCTGCCGCCGGGACAAGTGGCACGTCCGCAAAGACGGCAGCATCTCCTACGGGTACCAGTGCTACAACCGGATCAACAACGGCTCCAAACAGAAGCGGGAAGAGATGGGCCTGGACAGCGAGGGCTACTGCGGGATTCGGATGTACGGGGACTGGAAGCTGGAGATGATGGCCGACACCCTCTTTGAGCAGCTGCTGGGGGACAAGCACCAGATCATCCAGACCGCCCTGGAGTTGCTGAAAAAATACTACAAGGAGACCAGCCGGAAAGATCAACAGGGGAACAGCGAGCGGAAGATCCAGCTGGAGCGGATTGACACCCGGCTGCGGAACCTGACCGTCATGCGGGCGGACGGGGAGATCAGAAAGGAGAAATACCAGGAGCTGCGGGATCAGCTGGAGGCCGAGAAGAGCCGCCTGGAGGAAGAACAGAAAAAGGCAGAGTCGGTAGAGTGCCGGGAGGCTATGGACCTGGACCGGATTCAGCAGGCGCTGGAAGAACTGGTCCACCTGAAAGGAAAGGGGGTCAGCCGGGAGCTGGTGGACCAGATCGTCTACCGGGTGACGCCGGTGTCCGAGACCCACTTCGAGTGGTACCTCCATTTGGGCCCCGGAACCGATGCCCAGGTGGGCCTTCTGGTGGAGGGCAAAAAGGGAAACTGTGTGCCCTCGGTAAACGGTATCAGGGGGTTCTTAAACCCTGGTGAAGTGAAAACGGACGTGGCTGCGAATCGAATTTTAGGCTCCCTACCGACAGAGCAGCTACACAGGCTGCCTTTAAGAACCCCGCAAACCTTTGCCCAGTTCCAGTGTAAGGTTGTATAAAGTTTAAAGCGTGCCCCTCCTGTCTGCAACAAGACGGGAGGGGCGCTTTTTTACATGAGCCTTGGAGCCCGACGAACTCCCACCCCACTACCTACCTCCTGGTTCCAACCGTGGACGCCGCTTGATAAGGCACAACAGGGGACCTGCCGTCACACCCCGCCGCCCGCCCGGGCAGGTGAGGAATGGCGGAAGGAGGGGTGGTATAATAGACAGATCTGTGCTATGATAGAGCCAAACATCCAAATCGCCCGTACCCAGAACAGATTTGGCAGCGACCTTTTGTGCATCCGTGCAAAAAGAAACAAAAAAGAACAATCGTGAAAAGGAGAGTTTCCATGCTTGTAGGAGAGGCCGTAAAAGTCAAGTTCAGCATCTTTAAAAACCGGTTCGCCTTTGAATGCGGCAGCCATGGCGTCACCCTGGAGAAGATCGGCGGGGGAATCTGCCTGTATGCCACCGACAGCAGCCATGAGGAAATCTACTGCGCCATGCCGCTGGGCCTGGAGCGGGATTTCAAGGACAGCGCCTATTACATCTACGCGCCCAATGATCACCAGATGCTGCTGCGGGTCCACAAGGCGGTGATGCTGGTGGATTTTGAGGGGAAGTGGTGTTCCACCAACGTCAAGGACTTCCGGGTCTATGGCTCCAAGCTGTGGGGTCAGGACTGCCTGATCCCCTGGAAAGACGAGTACACCCGGATCTACAACGCCGCCGAAAAGGCCCGCATCGCCGCCGGAGAGTCCTGACCGGCGTCTTTGTCCAATCCAGCGAGGTAACAAAATGAACAGGATTATGTACGTGGGGGAACATCCCAAAATTTACAATGTCCGCATGCACAAACACGATCACTGGGAAGTGGTTTACTGTACGGCAGGGGAGGGCACCTTCCGGTTTGAGGAACAGCCCTCCATCACCTATTCCGCCGGCGAGACCGTTGTCATCCCGCCCCGAATGGCCCACGCCAACTCCAGCACCGAGGGATTTGCCAACATCCATATCATGCTGGATTCCCCGTCTTTTCCCTTCCAGGACGCCTTCCGGGTGGCGGACGAGGACGGCAGCCTGGCCCATGCCTTTGCCCAGGTCCGTCTGTATCATATGTCCGACCGCAAGCGCCACGAGCTGGTGCTGGCCTCTCTGGGCGAGCTGATCGCCAGCTACATTGTGGTGTTCCGCAGCAATGTGGAGTTTTCCCAGCCGGTGGCCCAGATCCGGGCCAGCATCATGGAGAACTTTGACCGCTCCGACTACCAGCTGGATGAGTTCATCCGGACCCTGCCCTTCCACTACGACTACCTGCGCAAGCTGTTTAAAAAAGAGGTGGGGCTGTCTCCGCTGGAGTATCTGACCGACGTCCGGATGAAAACCGCCGAGCGCCTTTTGACCCTGTGGGCGGCGGGATACACCATCGCCGAAATCGCCGAAATGTGCGGGTTTGACAATGCCCTGTACTTTTCGCGGGTGTTCAAAAAATACTATGGCTGCGCTCCGTCCCAGTTCATGAAAGACAAGGCCGGCGTCTATTCCAATGTGCCGGATCGGACAGAACTGGAAACCTGACCCCGCGCGGGAAAACTGCAGAGAAAACAGAGCGGGACTTTACCGCCTTTCGCGAAAAAACGCCGTACAGCGATCAAAGCTGTATGGCGTTTTTTACAATTTTAAGATTTTCATTTTGTGCGCTTTTACAAACGCAGCTGTGAGAAGGCTGAAATCTGCAGCCAAAATATCCGTTTCGTGAATGAAATGTGTCGTAAAAGGTATTCAAGTGGAGGACGCGGGACGGTATACTGTAGGTACAGTTGAGCGGCGGCAAACACACCGCCGGGCACAGCCGAAACGGCTGGAGATTGGCGCCCGGCGCCCGGCTTGGAAGCGCCGGACGGCGCCGGCAGATACGCGATTGGATGAAGGAGGATGTCTACTATGGTCAGCATTTTGATTATCGGCCACGGCAACTTTGCCACCGGTGCTTTGAGCGCAACCCGCCTGGTTGCAGGCGCACCGGAAAATGTATATGCGCTGGATTTCCCCGAGGGAATGAGCGCAGAGGAGCTGAAGGAGGCCATGCAGGCCCGTCTGGCCGCCATCGAGACCCCGGAGATCCTGGTGATGGCTGACCTGGCCGGCGGCACCCCCTTCCGCACCGCGGTGGAGCTGAAGATGACCATGCCGGAAAAGCAGATCCGGGTGGTGGCCGGCACCAGCATGCCGGCCCTGATGGAAGCCGCCTTCTCCTCGGACAGCATGGACCTGGCCGAGCTCACCGCCGATGTGATTCAGACCGGCGTGGAAGGCTTTGTGGACTGGGATGCCCAGACCACAGAGGAGGAAGAGCCGGAGTTTGAGGACGGCCTGTAAGGCGGAGGGATCGAAATGATCAAGACCATTCATGTGGAGCCCATCAAAAACCGTGAGAAATACCTCTCCACCCCGCTGCTGACCCGGGCCGAAGTGGAAAAGGCTATGGACTTTGTGGTGGCCCAGACCCGGGCCAACATGGAGTATTTCGGCAGCAAGTTCCCCTGGTCGGCCACCAAAGGCCTGAAATACCCCATCATCGAGAACATCGAGTGGACCGACGGTTTCTGGACCGGCCTGCTGTGGCTGTGCTACGAATACACCGGGGACGAAGCGTTCCGGCAGCGTGCCGAACAGAACATCGATTCCTTCCTCCACCGTGTGGAAAACCGCATCGAGCTGGACCACCACGATCTGGGCTTTTTGTACTCTCCCTCCTGCGTGGCGGGCTACAAGCTGGTGGGCTCCGAAAAGGGCAAGCGGGCCGGCATTCTGGCGGCCGACAAGCTGATGGAGCGCTACAACCAGCGGGACGGCTTCATTCAGGCCTGGGGCGCTGTGGGCGCACAGGACAACTACCGCCTGATTATCGACTGCTTTATGAATATCCCCCTGCTGTACTGGGCCACCGGCATCACCGGCGATCCCAAGTACGCAGACGCGGCGGACAAGCACTTTGAAAAGGCCGCCAACTACGTCATTCGGGATGACGCCTCGGCCTTCCACACCTACTACTTTGACGCACAGACCGGCCAGCCCCTGCGGGGCGCCACCCGTCAGGGCTACAGCGATGATTCCGCCTGGGCCCGGGGCCAGGCCTGGGGCATCTATGGCATCCCCCTGAACTACCTGCAGAACCACAACCCCGCTTCGGTCAACCTGTTCGAGGGCATGACCAACTACTTCCTCAACCGCCTGCCGGAGGACGACGTCTGCTATTGGGACCTGATTTTCGGCGACGGGTCGGGCCAGTCCCGGGATTCCTCGGCCGCGGCTATTGCCGTCTGCGGCATGCTGGAAATGGGCAAATACCTGCCCGAGCTGCACCCCGAGAAGGAGACCTATCAGCGGGCCTGCCACCGCATCCTGCGCAGCCTGATCGAGAACTATCAGGGCACCACGGCGGAGCCCGGCAGCCCGGTGCTGTACCACGGCGTCTACTCCTGGCACAGCGGCAAGGGCGTGGACGAGGGCAACATCTGGGGCGACTACTACTACATGGAAGCGCTGGTCCGCTTCTACAAAGACTGGAATCTGTACTGGTAACCCGGTACTCAATGTTAAGAACCATCAAGGAGGAAACAGAGTATGCCGAACATTGTTGCATTCCGCATTGACGAGCGCCTGATCCATGGTCAGGGCCAGATCTGGATCAAGGCCCTGGGCGCCAACACGGTGATCGTGGCCAACGATGCCGCCAGCGAGGACCCCATGCAGCAGCAGCTGATGAAGGCCGTGGTCCCCAAGACCATCGCCATGCGGTTCTTCTCGGTCCAGAAAACCTGCGACCTGATCCACAAGGCATCCCCCAAGCAGGTGATCTTCATCGTCTGCAAGACCCCCCAGGACGCCCTGCGCCTGGTGGCGGGCGGCGTGCCGGTCAAGGAGATCAACGTGGGCAACATCCACCGCGCTCCCGGCAAGGAGGAGATCAGCAAGTTCATCGCCCTGGGCCCTGAGGACAAGGCTGCCCTGCGGGAACTGCGGGATCAGTACGGGATTACCTTCAACACCAAGGCTACGGCCACCGGCGACGACGGCGCCGCTCTGGTGGACCTGAATAAGTACATCTAACGTCAAAAAGAGGAGGAAGATTTTCGTGCAAATCACAATGTTTCAAGCGGTGCTGATTGCCCTCTGGACCGGCGTCTGTCTGGCCGGTATGCTGCTGGGCATCTACACCAACCGCTGCCTGGTCATGGCAACGGGTGTCGGTCTGATTCTGGGTGACCCTGTCACCGGTCTGGCAATGGGCGCTGTGGGCGAGCTGGCCTTCATGGGCTACGGCGTCTCCCAGGGAGGCTCCATTCCCCCCAACCACATGGGCCCCGGCATCGTGGGCGCCATCATGGCCATCACCGCAGGCGTCAGCGTGGAAACCGCTCTGGCCCTGTCCATCCCCTTCGCGGTGGGCTTCCAGTTCGTGCTGACCGCCACCTATACCTTCGCCACCACCCTGACCGGTGCCGCCACCCGCGCACTGGAGAAGAAGAACTTCCGGATGTTCCGTCTGGCTGCCAACCTGACGGTGTGGGTCTTCTTCATTGTGGGCTGCCTGATCGGCCTGGCTGCTGCCCTCAGCGCCTCCGGCCTGGAAGCCGTCATCAACCTGATCCCCGCCTGGCTGAGCACCGGCCTGACCGTTGCCGGCAAGATGCTGCCCGCCGTCGGCTTCGCCATGATCCTGAACGTCATGGCCAAGAAGGAGCTGATCCCCTTCGTGCTGCTGGGCTACGTCCTGGTTTCCTACCTGGGCCTGGGCACCATGGCTGTGGCCATCACCGCCACCGCTGTGGCTCTGATCGTGTTCTTCAACCAGAATAAGGGCGGCGTGGCTGCTGAAGATGAGGAGGTTGTGTTCGAAGATGGCATCTAATGTCTTGACCAAGAGCGATTACATCAAAACATCGCTGCGCGCATATTTCATCCAGAACGGTTTCAACTACGGCAACTACCAGGGCCTGGGCTACGCCAACATGCTGTATCCCGCCCTGCGCAAGATGTACAAGGACGACGATGACGCCCTGCAGGCCGCACTCCAGGAGAACCTGGACTTCTACAACACCAACATTCACTTTGTTCCCTTCATCACCAGCCTGCACCTGGTGATGCTGGAGAACGGCACCCCCAACAGCGAGATCCGCAACATCAAGATGGCTCTGATGGGCCCCCTGGCCGGCATCGGCGACTCTCTGTCCCAGTTCGTCCTGGCCCCCCTGCTGGGCACCATCGGCGCATCCCTGGCCTACGAAGGCCTGATGATGGGCCCCATCATCTACCTGCTGGGCATGAACATCGTGCTGCTGCTGGTCAAGCTGATGTCCGGCATGCTGGGCTATAACCTGGGCACCAGCATCATCGGCACCCTCACCAGCCAGATCGAGAAGATCTCCCGTGTGGCCAGCATGATCGGCGTCACCGTCATCGCGGGCCTGGCGGTCAGCTTTGTCAAGATCACCACCCCCATCCAGTACGTGGCCTCGGTCCCCGGCGGCGGGGAACAGGTGGTGTCCCTGCAGTCCATGATCGACGCCATCGCACCCAACCTGCTGCCGTGCCTGTTTGTGGGCCTGGTGTTCTACCTCATCAAAGTGAAGAAGTGGACGACCGTCAAGCTGGTCTGCATGACCATCCTGCTGGGAATCCTGCTGTCTGTGCTGCACCTGGTAGCCTGACCTTTCTGTGTGGTCTGCGCTGACAGGCATCACAGAACTCACCCGTACACGTTCGGGCAGGGATGTTGCGCCACATCCCTGCCTCTTTTTTATCGGAGGATGCACCCATGAACGTCTCCCTCAAACAGCTGCGTTCGACTGCCCGCGTCCTGGCCGCACAGTACGATGTGCAGGCCGTTGCCCGCTATGTGGAGACCCACTGCGGGCAGGAGGCCGCGGCCCTGCGGGCGCAGGCGGATGACCTGCTGGAAAACCGCTTTGTGTTCTGTGACCGGTGGGACATGGAGCCCTGCCGCATCCCTTATACTGTGGCCCCGGGGCAGTGGACCCACAGCCCCAATGGAGACCCGGAGTGGGTCTTTATGCTCAACCGCCACGACTACCTTCCCAAGCTGTGGCAGGCCGCCGTCCTGACCGGAGACGGCCGCTACACCCGCAAGGTGACGGCGTCCATTCTGGACTGGATTGCCAGCAACCCCATCACCCTGGAGGGGACCCCGGCCACCCGCACCATCGACACCGGCATCCGGTGCATGAACTGGTGCAGGCTGCTGCCCTTCCTCCTGGCGGGGGACGCCCTCACCGATGCAGAGGCCGAAACCATTCTGCACAGCCTGGCGGAACAGTTCGCCAACCTGCGCCAGCGGTATCTGGCCCGGTACACCCTCAGCAACTGGGGCGTCCTACAGACCACAGCCATCTGCGCCGGCTCTGCCTGGCTGTCCGGCGTGCTACCCGACGGGTTGGAGGCGTGGGCATGGGAGGAGCTGCGGACCCAGCTGCGGCTGCAGATTCTGGAGGACGGCACCCACTGGGAACAGTCCCCCATGTACCATGTGGAGGTCCTGAACGCCTGCACCAAACTGCTGATCCAGCTGCAGGCGGCCCGGCAGGCGGGCTGCACCCTGTGTCCTGCGGCGCAGGACGCCCTGGCCAGGCCGGAAACCGTCTGCGCAGAACAGCAGGCCGGGCCGGGGGAGGGGCTGGACTTTGCATCCGGCGGCTGGCTGGAACAGGCGGTGCGGGTCATGAGCCGGCACGTCCTGTACACAGCGGACCCGGCCCTGTTCCAGCTGCCCCAGTGCGACAGTGATGTGACCGACGTGCGGGATGTGCTGGCCCGGGCCGCCGCTCTGCTGCCCGACGGCGGGATATTCCGCTGGGCGGCAGGGGAGACCCTGGACATGGACAGCGCCTGGCAGCTGGGCGCTCCGGGCATTGCAGCCTTTGAGGCCCAGCCGGCCCAAAAGCCGGTCCAGTGCAGCTGGAACTGTCCCCGCAGCGGCAATCTGGCGCTGCGGTCGGGCTGGGAGCCAGCGGCCCACTTTACCGCCGTCAAAAACAGCCCTCTGGGCAGCAGCCACGGCCACGCAGACCAGACCCACCTGAACCTCTACTACAAGGGAAAGCCCTTCCTGGTGGACAGCGGCCGCTACACCTACCGGGAGGACGATCCCCTGCGTCTGGAACTCAAGGCCCCGGCGGCCCACAACGTCTGCGTCATCGACGGCCAGTCGGGCGGAACCCCCGACGGCTCCTGGAGCTATGCGGATTACGCCGAGACGGGGCCCAACTACTTCGCTGAGGAGGGCGGGGTCCACTATGTGGAGATGCCCTTCCATGGAACCCTGCGGGATGGCACCCCCTATCAAATCATCCGCCGCCTGATGGTGCTGGATGAAGGGGTCTGGCTGTCGGTGCAGGATGTTATCTGCCGGGGAGAGCACCAGGTCCGGGAATATTTCCACCTGGCCGCCGATGTACAGGCAGAATCCATCCCGGAGGGATGGCTGCTGCGCAGCGGCGGGGCGGCCCTGAAATTGCGCTCCACCCACCCCTTCACCGCCCGGACGGGGATTCTGTCCCCCTGCTACAACGAAAAGCAGGATGGGGTGGTGCTGGTGGGAGAGATTGCCATGCGGGACCGCTGGACCGGCTGCACCCTCTTTGTGGACAAGGACTGGACGGCCGAGCCGGCCCACGTATATCAGGCCGGCAGCACCCGGCCTCTGGACCCCGAAACCGTATCGGCCTGGACGGTTCGGTCGGGCAGTGAAAAGGCCTGGACCCTTCTGGTCTGGAACCGGGAAAATTTCCGCGGGGCCAAGGTGTTTGACTGCCAGGGCCAGCCGGTCTACGGCAAGGCGGTGGCCCTGTGCGGCGAGGCCCACAGCCGCCGCACCGTTCGCCTGAAATAAACAAGGGAGAAACTGAGGATGAACAATCGAATTTGTATCGTGGACGCGCAGGGCGCGTGCAAGGCGGAAGCCAATGGCCGGGAGGAAGCGATTCTGGCCTGGAGCGGCGCCTATGAGCCCGGGGACGTGATCCTGTTTGAAGTGGACCAGCCCGGCCATTACATGGTCCGTGTGGACGACTGTCTGGACGAGGCTCTGGTGTATCTGGCACAGAACACCCTGCGCTATTCTGTCCTGTTTGACGAAAAAAAGGACGCCCACAACCCCAAGGCCTTTACTGGCGAACGGCACTATCTGACTCTGCGTCCCGCCCGAAGCTGGGAGCTGGGCTATCGCAACCTTGCCCGCAACCCCGCTGACCAGCACGACGTGGAGGGCTGCTACCCTCACGCCAGAGCCAATGTGGAAACCCGTGGCGAGTCGGTGTTTGCCGCCCGCAACGCCATCGACGGGGTGGCGGCGGTGTCCTCCCATGGCCGTTGGCCCTATTCTTCCTGGGGCATCAACCGGCAGGATGACGCCGAGCTGACTTTGGAGTTTGGCCGCCCGGTGGACTTTGACACCATCGTACTGTACACCCGCGCCGACTTCCCCCATGACAACTGGTGGATTCGGGGCACCTTCACCTTCTCGGACGGTACCCAGGAGCAGGTGGAGATGGAAAAGAGCAGCGAGCCCCACCGGTTCGCCATTGCTCGCTCCGGCATTACCTGGCTCAAGCTGGGCAGCCTGATCAAAGCCGACGACCCGTCCCCCTTCCCGGCCCTGACCCAGCTGGAAGTATACGGACAGGACTCGTCCGCTCCCGCCCGGCCGTAAGAGCTGAGGCTGGCACAAATCCCACGCCGACCTGGCGATTGGATACACATCTGCATCATTTTAAGGAGGTTTTGCACAATGTCTGTTTGCACCCAGAAATCCTTTGACCTGACCGGCAAAGTGGCGCTGATCACCGGCGCATCCTACGGCATCGGCTTCGCCATCGCTACCGCTATGGCCAACTGCGGCGCCACCATCGTGTTCAACGACATCAAGCAGGAGCTGGTGGACAAGGGCCTGGCCGCCTACAAGGAGGCCGGCATCAACGCTCACGGCTACGTCTGCGACGTCACCAATGAGAGCGCCGTCAACGAGATGGTGAAGAAGATCACCGAGGAAGTGGGCCACATCAACATTCTGGTGAACAACGCCGGCATCATCAAGCGCATCCCCATGTGCGACATGACCGCAGAGCAGTTCCGCCAGGTCATCGACGTGGACCTGAACGCTCCCTTCATCGTGTCCAAGGCTGTGATCCCCGACATGATCGCTCAGGGCGGCGGCAAGATCATCAACATCTGCTCCATGATGAGCGAGCTGGGCCGCGAGACCGTTTCGGCCTATGCAGCAGCCAAGGGCGGCTTGAAGATGCTGACCAAGAACATTGCCTCCGAGTACGGCGCTTACAACATCCAGTGCAACGGCATTGGACCTGGCTACATCGCCACTCCGCAGACCGCACCCCTGCGTGAGATCCAGCCCGACGGCAGCCGTCATCCCTTCGACCAGTTCATCATCGCCAAGACTCCGGCCGGCCGCTGGGGCGAGGCTGAGGATCTGGGCGGACCCGCTGTCTTCCTGGCTTCGGATGCTTCCAACTTCATCAACGGCCACATCCTGTATGTGGACGGCGGCATCCTGGCCTATATTGGCAAGCAGCCCCAGTAATAAGCCATTCTCTCCCATTCACATAAAAGCGCCGGGCCCTGGTTTTCGGGGCCCGGCCCTTTTTTCGCCCTTGAATGAAAGTTACAGCGCCCGCGCAGGCGGGCGCTGGTCTGAAAAGCTTTTTGCCAGGCTTTTTCTCGAAAAAGCCGAAAAAGCTCTCGCCGCGCATTTTGTCCGAACCCATTTCCATCCCGGGGCCGGTGTGTTATACTGATGCCAGAAAGCCCGCGGCCGGCCGGGCCCGGCGGGGCAATGGAAAGGATGAGACAGATGAACACAGCGGCAAACCATGCGCCTCTGGGGTTTGGCCTGATGCGCCTGCCCAAGGTGGGCGAGGAAATCGACGTGGCCCAGACCAGCCGGATGGTGGACGCCTTCCTGGCGGCGGGTTTTACCTACTTTGACACCGCTTATGTCTACCCGGGCAGCGAGGAAGCCACCCGGAAAGCCCTGGTGGAGCGCCATCCCCGGGACAGCTACACCCTGGCCACCAAGCTGAACGCCCGGGTAGCCAAGGACGCGGCGGACGCCCGCAGCGAACTGGAACAGAGCCTGGAGCGCACCGGCGCAGGATACTTTGACTACTACCTGCTCCACGCCCTGCAGGACTCCAACGCCAAAAAATACGACGCCTGGGGTCTGTGGGACTTTGTGAAGGAGGAAAAGGCCAGAGGCCGCATCCGGCACTATGGGTTCTCCTTCCACGGCACCCCCGCCCTGCTGGACAAGCTGCTCACCGAACATCCGGATGTGGATTTCGTTCAGCTCCAAATCAACTATGCCGACTGGGATAACCCCGAGGTCACCTCGGGGGAAAACTACCGGATTGCCCGGGCCCACGGCAAGCAGATCGTCATCATGGAGCCGGTGAAGGGCGGAGCTCTGGCCGACCCGCCTCAGGAGATCAAGGACCTGTTTGACCAGACCCGGCCCGGCATGTCCTATGCGTCCTGGGCGCTGCGGTTTGCCGCCAGCCTGGACGGCGTTCTGGCGGTGCTGTCGGGCATGTCCAACCTGGCCCAGATGGAGGACAACCTGGCCACCTTCACCCAGTTCGGGCCGGTGGACCAGGCCGAGCGGGACGCGGTGGCCCGGGCTCAGCAGATTCTGGCCCATTCGGCTGCCATTCCCTGCACCGGCTGCGGCTACTGCGTGAACGGCTGCCCCCGCCAGATCTTCATCCCCAAGGTCTTTTCGGCCGCCAACAAGCAGCTGGCCCGCAACGAGCCCGATCAGGCCCGGGAGGCCTACGCCCGGGCGGTGGAAGGCCGGGGCAAGGCGTCGGACTGCATCGGCTGCGGCCAGTGCGAAGGGGCCTGCCCCCAGCACCTGCCGGTGATTGAGTGGCTGCGCAAGTGCGCTGAAATTCTGGAGTAACTTTTTCGATAGCGAGAGCTGTTCCCCTGTCTGCGAAAGCAGATGGGGGAGCAGCTTTTTTGTTTGCGGAAAAACGGTTTTCGAGGGTCTGGTATGTAGGAAGGCAGGGGCGGGGCATACTGTAGCCGGGCGGGAAAGAAAAAGATCCTCCATCTGGAAAATGGAGGATCCACGCTCAAAGCCGGGCCAATTGCCCTGCTATTCTATCATGCCGGCCGGGCGGTTGCAATAGGAAGGAATACGGTAAACTTGGATGGATTTTCCATTTAGGGACATGAATTTTCCTGCGCTGGACAATCTGCCGCAAAAACTGCCGCCGCGCCGCCGGCAAATTGTGCTTTCTGTGCAGGGGCGCGCAGCCCAGACCGAAGGAGGGTCCTGAAATGGCAAAACATGGCGAAAACATCCGCAGACGAAAGGACGGCCGCTGGGAGGGCCGGTATATCAAAGCCCGCACCCCCGACCGGAAAGCCGTTTGGGGGTCGGTGTACGGCTCCAGCTACGCCGAAGTCCGGCAGGAACTGATCCGCCGAAAGGCAGAGTGCGGGCTGTATCAGCTGTCGGGGCGGCGGATGCGGTTTGGACAGCTGGCCTGGCAGTGGCTGGCTTCCATTGGATGCGGGGTCAAGGAATCCACCCTGGCCCACTACCGCTATACCCTCCAGCGCTATCTGCTGCCGGTCTTTGGAGAGGCGGAACTGCTGTCCCTGGACGAACAGGCCCTGGAACAGGGGATGCTGCGGGTGCTGGACCCGGCGGACGGCAGCCACCGGCCTCTGGGGTCCTCCTCGGCCCGGGAATGTCTGGTGATGCTGCGCCGCATCTGCAAATATGCGGCCCATCTGCGGCTGATCCGCCCCATGGAAATCTGCGTCAAACTGCCTCAGGCCCAGACCCGGACCGCCGAGCCTCTTTCCAGCTCGGAACAGGCCCGGGTGCGGGAATTTGTGCTGGAACGCCCCACCCCACGCAGGGTGGGGCTGCTGCTCCAGATGGAGCTGGGCCTGCGGATCGGGGAGGTCTGCGGGCTGCAGTGGGGAGACTTTGATCTGGAAGCCGGCCTTTTGACGGTGCGCCGGACGGTGAGCCGGATTTACGGCCCCGATGGGCACACCCGGCTGGTGATCCAAACCCCCAAAACCCGCAGCTCGGGCCGGGAAATCCCCATCCCCCGCAGCCTGCTGTCTTTTCTGGCCGAGCTGGGCCGGGAGGCCGGGGCCGACAGCTGGTTTTTGTCAGGGAATACCGGCCGGCCGGTAGAGCCCCGGTGCTACCGCAAGAGCATCCAGGGTTATCTGCGGCGGGCGGCGGTGCGGAAGGTTCACCCCCATCTGCTGCGGCATACCTTTGCCACCACCTGCCTGCAGGCGGGATGCGACATCAAGACCCTCAGCGAGATTCTGGGCCACACCGACGCCAACATCACCCTGAAACGCTATGTGCACTCCAATCTGGGCCGGATGCGGCGGGAGATGAACCGGATTTTTTCGCTGCCCGGCCGGAGCCCAAAGGGGTCCATAAAGGGCAGGCCAAACGAAAAAAGCCCGGCGGCAGCCGGGCTTTGAGGCGGTGAGCTTTCATTTTCCAGATGGAAGATCCTTTCCGGCCCCCGCCGGAGGCGGAAAAGCCGGGAGTACAGGCCCAGTATACCAGAGGAAAGGAGGGGCTGCAATGGATACGGAAAAGCTGGCGGACATCCACTGCCATGTTCTGCCCGGCATGGACGACGGCAGCCCCGACACGGCGGTCTCGCTGGGGATGCTGCGCCGCCAGGCGGAACAGGGCATCGGCACCGTATGCTGTACCTCCCACTATTACGCCAGCCGGGAGAAAATCGACGCCTTCTGCCGGCGGCGGGAGGAGGCCCTGAACAGCCTGCGGCCGGTTCTCACCCGGGACCTGCCCCGGCTGCTGCCGGCGGCAGAGACGGCCTTTTTCTCAGGGATCAGCGAATGCCCCGACCTGGACCGCCTCTGCATCCAGGGCACCCGCACTCTTTTGCTGGAAATGCCTTTCTCCATCTGGAACGACTTTCAGGTGGAGGAGGTGGCGGCTTTGGTGCTGGACCGGGGCTTTCGGGTGGTGCTGGCTCACCCCGAGCGGTTTTGCGGGTTCAAGGGCAACCGGGAACGCATCCGCCAGCTGGAACAGCTGCCGGTGGCTTTGCAGGTGAATGCCGGGGCGCTTTTGTCCTGGCGGACCCGCCGTCTGGCGGTGGAACTGCTGCGGGAAGCCCGGTTCCCTCTGCTGGCCAGCGACTGCCACAATCTCACCCACCGGGTGCCAAATCTCCAGGAAGGAAGAAGGACAGCCGCCCAGAAACTGGGGGCGGGCTTTTTGACCCGGCTGGACCGGAACGCGGAAACCCTGCTCCAGCCGGCTGTCTGTGCTGCAAATCCATGAAAGATTACCGTGACCGCCGGGTCAGCCGGCGGGACTTTTGCCGGGCGGCGGGAGCGGCCGCCCTGGCTCTGGCTGCTCTTGGCTGCGGGGGCTATGCCCTCCAGCGCTGGGATCAGACGGACGCCGCCGCTCCGGCCGGAAGCACCGGCAGCGACCACCGCACCCCCGTCTATCTGGAGGAGATGACGGTGGAGGGCCGCACCTACCGCCAGAAAAAGAATGTGGAGAGCTATCTGTTTCTGGGCATCGACGTGATGGGCAAGGCGGTGGGCACCCAGAGCTATATTGCGGGCGGCCAGGCCGACGCCCAGATTCTGCTGGTGCTGGACCACGATGCCCGCACCTGGCAGATGCTCCAGATCAACCGGGACAGCATGGTGGAGGTGCCGGTGCTGAGCATGATGGGCACCGTGCCCTATACCATCCGCCAGCAGATCGCCCTGGCCCACGCCTACGGCAACGGCCGGGAACAGAGCTGCGAGAACAACGTCCGGGCGGTGTCCATGCTGCTGGGGGACCAGCCCATCGACGGGTATGTGTCCCTCACCATGGGGGGCGTGGGGGTGCTGGTGGATCTGGTGGGCGGGGTGACCCTGACGGTCACCTCAGACCTGTCGGCGGTGGACCCCACCCTGGTGGAAGGCCAGACCCTCACCCTCAACGGGGAACAGGCCCTGGAATACGTCCACACCCGCCAGAACGTGGACGACCAGACCAATCTGGCCCGCATGGAGCGCCAGCGCCAGTTTCTCCGGGCCTTTGAGGAGAAGGCACGCCAGATGGACCCCTCCTTTGTGGTGGAGGCCTACGAGGAGGCGGCCGACTATATCATCACCGATATTCCCAGCGGACGGGCGGCCCAGATTGCCGGCCGCCTGCAGCAGTATGCCCAGCTCCCGGTACTGACCATCGACGGCGAAAACACGGTGGAGGACGGATACTGGGCCTACTATCTGGACGAGGACAGCCTGCAAAAGACCATTCTGCAGCTGTTCTATCAGGAAATCTGAGATTCAGGAGACATTGCGCGTTATGGAACATCACGAAGCCCTCAACGAAGCCCCGGCGGCATGGGGCGCTCCCCGGGAGGAAATCGACCTGGTGGAGCTGTTCTATCTGCTGTGGGGGCACATCTGGGTGATTCTGGGCTGTCTGGCCGCCGGCGCGGCCGCCGCCCTGGTCATCACCCGGTTTTTCATCACCCCGCTGTACGAAGCCACCTCCAGTTTGTACATTGTGTCCGCCTCCAACAATTCGGTGGTCAACCTCACCGACCTGCAGATCGGCTCCCAGCTGACGGCGGACTATCAGGAACTGATGCGCAGCCGCCCCTTGCTGGAGGACGTCATCGACCGTCTGGACCTGGAGGGGATGACCACCCGGGATCTGGAGGAGATGATCCGCATCACCAACGCCTCCGACACCCGCATCCTCAAGATCACCGTCTCCAGCCCCGACCCCCAGCAGGCCGCCTCCATCGCCAATGAGCTGGTGTCTCTGGCCCGGGTGTACCTGCCCCAGATCATGGAGACCCAGGAGCCCAACCTGGTGGAGGAGGCCATCGTCCCCACCCAAAAGGCCAGCCCCAGCTATCTGTACAATCTGCTGCTGGGCGGGGTGCTGGGCGCTGTGCTGTGCTGCGGGGTGCTGCTGGGCCGTCACCTGCTGAACGATACCTTTGTGACCCCCGATGACATGGCCCGGCACTTTGGGGTACAGCCGCTGGCCACCATCCCTGAGTCGGAGCCCGGGGAAGCCGGAGCCAAGCGGAGATGGTTCCGACGAAAGGAAGCGATATGAAAGAGCTGAAAATCCATTCCATGCCCGAGCTGCCCTTTGCGGCGGCCGAGGCCCTCAACCAGCTGCGGATCAATCTGGGCTTTTGCGGCGACGGGATTCGCACCGTCATGATGACCAGCAGCGTCCCCAACGAGGGCAAGAGCTTTCTGACCATCCAGCTGTGGCGGCAGATGGCCCTGGTGGGGACGCCGGTGCTCCTCATCGACTGCGACTTCCGCAACTCGGAAATGCGCCGCAAATACGGCATCCGCAGCGCCAGCCAGGAAAAACTCCTCAGCGCCGCCCACTATCTGGCGGGCAAAGCGGAGATCCAGGATGTGATCTACAAGACCAATATTCCAAATGGTTATATGATCCCGGTGGCGTCCACCATCGCCAACCCCACCATCCTGCTGGAAAGCCCCCAGTTTGCCCGGATGGTGGAGTACTGCGCCCAGCGCTTTGCCTACATACTGATTGACACGCCGCCCCTGTGCAGTGTGGCGGACGGCTTGAACATCGCCCGCCACTGCGACGGCAGCGTCCTGGTGGTGCGCAGCGGCAGCACCCCCCGCAAGCTGGTGGAGCACTCGGCCCAGCTGCTCAAACGGACCGAGACCCCCCTGCTGGGGATGGTTCTCAATCGGGCCGACACCGGCAGCCGGGCCAGCGCCTACTACCAGCGTTATTACGGTAGCAGTGACTACGGCTACGGCCGGGGTCATTCGCACAATAAATCACCCAATGGAGGTACGTAAATCATGAACAACAAGTTGGTCCGAAATCTGGCCAGCGCATCGGTGGCGGCAGCCATTGCCGTGGCCATGGGCAGCCAGGTGCTGGCGGTGGAGTGGTATCCCAGCCGCACCCAGAGCGAGGTGGGGGTCACCCAGCCTTCCGTCTCTACCAGCACCGGCACGTCCATCACCGTCTCCTCGAAGCCGTCCATCGACCCGGCCACCGGCTCGGCGGTGCAGGTGGAGTCCTCGCAGGATGTCATCATCCAGGTGACCCCGGTGTCGGCCACCCTGGCCGCCAACGCTGCCCTGAACGCCACCGGCCTGTCGGCACAGCAGCTGTCGGGCCAGGCCACCTCCAGCGGCCTGTCCTACGCCGCCAACGGCCAGCTGAACAGCCTGTATCAGAAGGTCACCGAGGCGGAATCGGTCAGCGGCCTGCTGGCCGCCACGGCCCCTGCGGCAGCGGCTGCCTTTGAGTCCACGGTGGGCGCTTCGGCCGACAGCTACAGCCCCATCGCCCTGTATGACATTGCCGCCTCGCTGGGCGCCGCCAATGCCATCGCCCAGGGCGGCAGCGTGGATGTGGCCATCGCCGTGCCTGGCGTCACCGACGGCACCCAGATGGTGGCCATCTGCTGGGACCGCGCCGGCAACTCCCGCATTGTGCCGGTCCGCGTGTCGGGCGGCGCCGTCTATCTGTCCGTTACCACCTCCGGCCCGGTCATGCTGATGGCCCGCGCCCAGGCTTGATGTTGAGGGCGGCGCCCCGGGGCGCGGTCAGCCGGCCCTGAGGCACTGTCCCGATGAAAAGGACATCGAAGGCTGCTTTCTCACCGCGGACGGCGCGGGGGAGGGCAGCCTTCTTCCTTTTGCAGGATTTTGCCAGATTCGGCAGAGAAAGGAAAAGGGGGGAGTGCTGTGACACCCAGGACAGACAAACAATTTTCCGCGCAGAGGATGCCGGCCCCGCCGCCCGGCGGCCGCTGGCTGGACCGGCGCAAGGTGCTGGACGGCAAGCGCCGGTATTGGATGGGACGCCGGACCCAGGATGTAATTTTATCGGCGGGGGCCCTGGCGGTGCTGTGGCCCCTGATGGGGGCGGTGGCTCTGGTGATTTGGCTGGACAGCCCGGGAGCCAGCCCCATTTTCGTCCAGGACCGGGTGGGCCGGGACGGAAGGATTTTCCGGTTTTACAAGTTCCGGTCCATGGTGCCGGGGGCCGAGGCCCGGCTGAACGAGGTGCTGGATCAGAACGAGATGGATGGCCCGGTCTTTAAGATACGGGACGACCCCCGCATCACCCGGGTGGGGCGGTTTCTGCGGCGGACCGGCCTGGACGAGCTGCCCCAGCTGGTGAACGTCCTGAAAAGCGACATGAGCCTTGTGGGGCCCCGGCCGGCCCTGCCCCGGGAGGCGGCCCAGTACACCGACTATGAGCGCCAGCGCCTCTATGTGACCCCCGGGCTCACATGCTACTGGCAGATTGCTCCCCACCGCAACCAACTCAGCTTTGCCCAGTGGGTGGAGTTGGACCTCCAATACATACAGGAGCGGAGCTTTTGCCAGGACTGGAAGATTCTCTTCCGCACCGTGGGCGCGGTGCTGCGGATGTACGGCGCCTGAAAGGAGAAATACCATGCAGAAAAAACTTCTCTGGGTCGTGGAGGCCATGGGCGGCGGCGTCTTTACCTATGTGGTGGAGCTGGCCAACCGGCTGGCGGAGGTGTACGACCTCTATCTCGCTTATGGGCTGCGGCCCGAGACCCCGCCCGACTTCCGGGCGCGGTTTGACCGGCGGATTCATCTGGTGGAGGTGGAGAGCTTTTGCCGGGAGATCCGCCCCGCCCGGGACCTGGAAGCCCTGCGGGAGCTGCGGCGCCTGGCCCGGGCCATCCGGCCCGACCTGATCCACCTCCACAGCAGCAAGGCCGGGGCCCTGGGCCGCCTGGCCTGGAGCGGAAAGAAAACCCCGCTCTTTTACACTCCCCACGGCTACAGCTTTTTGATGGAGGACTGCAGCCCCCTCAAGCGGGAACTCTACCGCACCATCGAGGCGGTCTGCGCCCGGCGGCGGTGCACCACCATCAGCTGCGGGGCGGGGGAACACCGGGAGAGCCTCCGGCTGACCCGGCGGTCGGCCTGGGTCCCCAACGGCATCGACGTGGAGGAGCTGCACCACATGATGAACCGGGTCCAGCCCTCCGCCCGGTCCGGCCGGCCCTTCACCGTCTACACCCTGGGCCGCATCTGCACCCAGAAGGGCCCCGAACGGTTTGAGGCAATCGCTCGGGCCATGCCCGACCTGCGGTTTGTCTGGGTGGGGGATGGGGAGCTGCGGGACCGCCTCACCGCCCCCAACATCGAAGTCACCGGCTGGGTGGGCCGGGAAGAAGCCCTCCGCCGGGCCATGGAAGGGGATGTATTTCTCCTCACCTCCCGGTGGGAGGGTCTGCCCATGAGCCTGCTGGAATCCATGTATCTGGAGAAAACCTGTGTGGTCAGCGACGCCGCCGGCGGGGACGTTATCCGCACCGGGGAAAACGGCTTTGTCTGCCATGAGGTGGAGGACTATGTCCGGGCCATCCGGCAGGCCCAGCAGCGCCGGACCGGCCCGCTGATCCAGCAGGCCCGGCGGGAAATTCTGGAGACCTACAACGCCCAGTCCATGGCCCGGGCCTACCAGAAGATTTACGAGAAGTGCACCGGCTGAACCGCCGGGGAAGGAGGCAGCCATGAGGGAGCAGACCCTGCTGCAAAAAGCCAAACAAAACCCCCTTCTGGACGCCGCCGCCCGGGTGGCGGCCTGGCCGGTGCTGGCGGCTCAATACCGGCAGGCCCAGCGGCAGGCGGACGCCCGCCGCGCCGGAGCCCACGACCCCCGGTATGAGTGGATTCGAAGCCAGCGGGGCCGCTTTGCAGGGCAGCGGTGCTTTGTGGTGGCCACCGGCCCCAGCCTCACCATGGAAGACCTGGACCGCATCCGGGGGGAGTACAGTTTCAGCATGAATTCCTGTCTGCTGGCCTGGGAGAACACCGCCTGGCGGCCGGACGTCTACATGATACAGGACCGGTATGTCTACCAGAAGCTGGCGCCCCTGCTGGCCGGGGATGCGGGCAGCCAGCTGCCCGAAATTTGGGTCAGCGGGCAGATTGCAGCGGCTTACCCGGTGCCGGAGCGGTTCCGGGCGTTCCCCCTCCATGAGCTGGACCACAAGATGTTCCACCGGAAGGGCTGGGGGGAGTTTCGCTTTTCGGAGGACTGCTACAGCTGCGTCTGCGACGGCTATTCGGTGACCTTCTCGGCTTTGCAGATGGCCTGCTATATGGGCTTTCGGGAGATTTACCTGCTGGGGTGCGACTGCAACTACAACCAGCCCAAAAGCCATTTTCTGCCCTACGGCTACCATGACCCCAAGGCCGCCGTCATGGGGGATAAAATGCTGCAGGCCCACGCCGCCTTCCGGCGGTTCGCCCAGGCCCGGGGCGTCCGGGTCGTCAACTGTACCCGGGGCGGGATGCTGGAAGCCTATCCCCGCATCCCCCTGGAGGAAATCGTCTGAAAGGAGAACCTTTGCCTATGACCACCGTTGCCGTTGTCCCCATCAAGCGGAACAACCACCGCCTTCCCCATAAAAACACCAGGCCCTTCACCGGGGGCAAACCCCTGTGCTGGTATGTCCTGTCCACCCTGCTGACCCTGCCCGAGCTGGACCGGGTCTACGTCTACTGCAGCGACCCGGACATCCAGACCTTTCTGCCGCCGGGGGTGGAGTTTCTGCGCCGGTCCCCCGACCTGGACCGGGACACCGCCAGCATGACCCAGGTTCTGGCCGCCTTTGCCCGGGATGTGGAGGCCGACTGCTACCTGATGACCCACGCCACCGCCCCTTTCATCGGGGCGGCGTCCCTCCGCAGAGGGCTGGAAGCCGTCCGCAGCGGGGAATACGACTCGGCCTTTGCGGCCCGGAAAGTCCAGGACTTCCTGTGGAAGGACGGCCGGCCCTGGAACTATGACCCCGCCTGCATCCCCCGCACCCAGGACCTGCCGCCCCTCTATCAGGAGACCAGCGGCTTTTATATCTACACCCGGGAGGTCATCACCCAGATGGGCCGCCGGGTGGGCCAGCGGCCTTATCTGGTGGAAGTGAGCCAGATCGAGGCGGTAGACATCGACGAGGCGGAGGATTTCCGCATCGCCGACGCCCTCTACCGCTGCGGCTATCTGCCGGGACAGGGGGTGGAGTGAGATGGGAACCATTCAGATGCTGGACTGCACCCTCCGGGACGGAGGCTACTGCAACGACTGCCGTTTCGGGCTGGACAACCAGCGCCGAATCACCGCCGGGCTGGCGGCCGCCGGGGTGGAAATCATCGAGTGCGGCTTTCTGCTGGACCGGGTGCTCCATCACCCCGACGTCACCCGCTTCACCCATCCGGAACAGATCGGGGCCATTCTGCCCCGGGGCCGGGCTGCCGGCCGGGCCCGGTATGTGGCCCTGGCCGACTACGGCAAATACGATTTCAGCCGGCTGCCGCCCCAGGCGGAGGCCCCCATCCAGGGCATCCGGGTGGCTTTCCACAAAAAGGACCGGCGGGCTGCGCTGGAGGCCTGCCGCACCGTCCGGGAGAAGGGATATCAGGTGTTTGTCCAGCCCATGGTGTCGGTGAGCTATACCGAAGGGGAATTTCTGGACCTGATCGCCCGGGTCAATGGGCTGCAGCCCTATGCCTTTTACATCGTGGACAGCTTCGGCACCCTCCAGCGGGGCGACCTGCTGCGGCTGTTCCGGCTGGCGGAAACCCATCTGGACCCGGCGGTGAAGATCGGCTTCCACCCCCACAACAATTTGCAGCTGGCCTTTGCCAATGCTCAGGCCCTGGTGGAGCAGAACAGCCCCCGGGACCTGATTGTGGACAGCTCGGTCTACGGCATGGGCCGGGGCGCCGGAAACCTGAACACCGAGCTGTTTGCCCGCTATCTCAACGACCGGGCCGGGGCCTCCTACCGGATGGGCCCTCTGCTGGACATTCTGGACGGGGTGGTGCTGGACTTTTACCGCCAGAATCCCTGGGGGTATTCGGCGGCCCACTACCTGTCAGCGTCCCATCAGGCCCACCCCGACTACGGCAGTTATCTGGAGGGAAAAAAGACCCTCACCGCCCGGGAGATGGATGAGATTCTGGCGGGGATGGACCCGGAGAAAAGGCGGATGTTTGACCCCGACTACATCGAGGAGCTGTACCGGGCTTACCGGACCGAGCAGAAAGGACGGGCCCTGTGAAGATCCTGTTTGTGCAGGGCGGGTCCCGGTGGAAATACGACGCCGACGGGGGATTGTACACCGACTCCAATTTCAGTGAGGCAGTGTGGGCGCGGTATCGGGAATGGGGGGACCTGACGGTGCTGCTGCGGCGGGAGGACAAAGTCTATCCGCCCCGGGAGGCCATGGAGCGGTTCAACCGCTGCGACACCAGCCGGATGACCTGTCTGGCCCTGCCCGACCTCTACCGTCCGGGAACCCGGCTGCTGAACCCCCGCTGTCGCCGCCAGGTGCGGCGGGCCATCGCCCAGGCAGTCCGGGAGGCCGACCGGGTGATTGTCCGCTCGCCGGGGAACTTTTACACCAACACCGCGTTGGCCTGCTGCCGGCGGTACCGGCGGCCTTACCTGGTGGAGGTGACCGGCTTTGCCTGGGAGGGCAGCTGGTACCACAGCCTCCGGGGCAAGATGCTTGCCCCCTGGCGGGAAATGCGGTGCCGAGCCCTGGTCCGGCGGGCCCCCTGGGCGGTGTATGTGACCCGGCAGGCCCTCCAAAAGCGGTATCCCTGCCGCGGCCGGAGTCTGGGCTGTTCCGACGTGGAACTGGCCCCGCTGGACGAAAAGGTGCTGGCGGCCCGGCTGGAGAAAATCCAGGCCGGGCAGGACGCCCTGGTGCTGGGCACCGCGGGCTTTCTGGACGTGGCCTTTAAGGGCCAGCGGTGGGTAATAGAAGCCCTGGCCCTGCTGCGCCGGAAGGGGAACACCCGCTTCCGCTATCAGCTGGCGGGGTCCGGGTCGGGCAGGGAACTGCTGGCCCTGGCCCAAAAGCTGGGGGTGGCGGACCAGGTGGAGATTCTGGGCAGCCTGCCCCGGGAGCGGATGAACAACTGGTACGACGGGCTGGACATCTACGTCCACCCCAGCGACAGCGAGGGGCTGTGCCGGTCCATTGCGGAGGCCATGAGCCGGGCGGTGCCGGTGGCCTGCAGCCGGGTGGGAGGAAACCCCGAGCTGGCCAGCCCGGCCTGCCTCTTTGGGCGGAGGGACCCGGCGGGGATTGCCGCCGTCCTGGAACGGCTGGCCGACCCCGGCGTCCGGGCCGCCGAGGCCCGGCGCAGCCTGGAGGCGGCCCGCGCCTTTGAATGCCGGACCCTGGACCGGGCCAGAAACGAGTTTTACCAGAGGTTTCTCCATGATGACACAACCCAAAACTCTTGTCCTGATTGACAGCCTCTATGAGCAGTACGGCCTGGACGGCGCTGAGCGGGACGGCATCCTGTTTCTGCCCATGCTGAGAGGGCAGTGGACCGGCCGGGCCATCCGGGCGGCCCGCAAGGCGCACCTCTCGTTAAACCTGCCGGGCCGGGAACTCTGGCTGGGGGACTGGACCCGCGCGGCGGGGGACTACGATACCATCGTCCTGGCCGACGCGGGGAATACTCCCAACGTGGTGCGGTATCTCAAACAGCGTTACCCCCGCAAGCGGGTGATTGTCTGGTACCGCAACCCTGTGGCGGCCACCCTTTCCCCTGACGCTCTGGACCGGTCGGCCTGTGAAGTGTGGTCCTTTGACCCGGCGGACTGCGCCGCCTATGGAATGCGGTACAATCCCCAGTTCTATATTCCGCGGGACTCCGGCGGGCCTCAGGCCATCCGGCAGGACGTGTTTTTTGTGGGACAGGACAAGGGCCGCGGCCCGCTGCTGGCCCAGATGGAACAGGCCCTGCAGGAGGCCGGATGCCGGACCCGGTTCTGCATTGTGGGGGTCAACAGCCCCCGGCTGTCCTACCGGGAGATTGTGGCGGAAATCGCCGCCTCCCGGGTGGTGGTGGACTGCCCCTGCGCCGGCCAGGCGGGGCTGACCCTGCGGCCTCTGGAGGCTTTGTTCTACCGCAGAAAACTGCTGACCACCAGCCCCGACATCAAGACCCGGGACTTCTACCACCCGGGATGGGTCTTTGTCTGGGGCCAGGACGACCCCGGCGCTCTGGGGGATTTTCTGGCCCGGCCCTGGCAGGGGCCGGACGAGGCCTGCCGGGACGCCTACGGCCTGAAAGCCTGGGTGGACCGCTTTGCTACCTGAAAACCGGAGGGAAGGACCATGATCTATCTTTTGCTTGCCGCCCTGGTGCTGCTCACCCTGGTGAGCTACGGCCTGTGCGGCCGGGACTTCTTTGCCCCCGGCACCATGCTGTGTCTGGCCTTTGTCTTCAGCTGTGCCAGCGCCCTCTACAATGCGTCTTACTGGCAGCTGGATCTGGCCCCTCGGACGGTGGGGGTGATTGTGAGCGCCCTGTCCATCACGGTGGGAGTGAACATCTGGGCCCACGGGTGTTTTCAGCGGGTGCGGGTCCAGCCATGGAGCGGCCGGGCCACCCCCATCCCGGTGTGGGTGTCGGCGGGCCTGCTGGCCGCCCTGGGGGTGGTGCTGGTGGTGATGCTGGCCCAGATCCGCCGGATCGGTGGAGGCGGGTCCTTCGCCAGCGCCATGGTGATTTTCCGGGCCAAAAACGCCTACGGCGTCGATCTGGCCGACCAGCTGCCCGGCTGGGTCCGCCAGATGCTGAATGCCTCGGCGGTGATCGCCTTTCTGTATCTGTTTCATCTGATCTGGTTTGGCCGCCGTCTGGGCAGGCTGCATCTGGCCTTGAACGCCGCCGTGCTGGCCGCCTGCGTGACGGTGAGCCTGCTGACCGGCGGGCGGTTTTCGGCCATGACCATGGTGGTGGCCGGGGCGGTGCTGTGGTATATGCTGCGCTCGGGCGGGCCCCGCGGGGTCCGGCTGAAAACTCTGTTCTGGGTCATGATGGCGGCGCTGGCGGTCCTCTATGGCTTTTACGCCGTCAAGGCCCTGGTGGGCCGCCAGTCGGACCAGACGGTGGTGGAGTACATCACCCACTATGCCGGCGGAGGCATTCCGGGTCTGGACCTCTATCTGAAAGACCCGCCCGCACCCTCCGGCATCTGGGGCAAGGAGACCTTCTACGCCCTCAACAACGGCCTGCGGAAGCTGGGGCTGTTGGACATCCCCTATTACTACATCCACCATGAATTCCGCCAGAGCGGCGGTGTGTCGGTGGGCAACATCTACACCGCCCTGCGGGACTATCACTACGACTTCGGCATGGCGGGAATGTACCTGCTGCACACCGTTTTTTCGGTGGTGTTCTGCTTCTACTATGAGTACCAGAAAAAGCGCCGGTCTCATCTGGGGATTCTGGTTTGGGCCATGGTGTATTACTGCGTGGTGTTTTACCCCATTTCCAATTCCTTTTTCGCCAGCGTGGTGTCCTTCGGCTTTGGAATCCGGCTGGGGCTGCTGGTTTTCCTCTACCTTCTCCTGATCCGAAAGAAAGGGGACGCGCCATGCAGGAATCCTCTCTGAAACGGAATTTCTCCTATGCCTTCGCCGCCCAGGGGGTGGCCCTGGCGGTGGGCAGCGTCACCAACCTGATTTTGCCCCGGGTGCTGGGGGCGGAGGATTTCAGCTGGTGGCAGCTCTTTGTGTTTTATGCCACCTACATACCCTGTCTGGCTCTGGGTCTCAACGACGGGGTGTATCTGCGCTGGGGCGGCAAGACCCGGGAAGAACTGGACCCCGCCGTCCTGCGCAGTCAGTTCTGGGTGGGGGCGGCCTTTCAGCTGGCGCTGGCGGCAGCTCTTGGCGGGGTGGTTTCTCTGGCGGTGGCGGACCTGCGCCGCCGGGCCATCCTGCTGGCGGTGCTGGTGTATTTCTGGCTCTACTCCTGCCACAACCATCTGAGTTATCTCTTTCAGGCCCGGGGAGAGACGGACGTCTATTCCCGCTCCCTGATCCTGAACAAACTGGTGTATCTGGGAGGACAGTGCCTCCTGCTGGCCGCCGGGGCGGCGGGGGTCTTTGCCCTGATCCCTCTCTACATCGGGGCCTGCGGGCTGGGGCTGGCCTATCTGGCGGTGCGCATCCGGGGGGAGTTCCGGGGCGCGCGGCTGGATCTGCGCCTGGGGGCGGCGGAATGCCGCCGCAGCGCCGCCGTGGGTCTGAGCCTGATGCTCTCCAACCTCTGCGCCATGCTGGTGCTGGGGGTGGGGCGTCAGGTGGTGGACTGGCGGTGGGGTGTGCTGGCCTTCGGGCAGATTTCCTTCTCGTTGACCCTCATCAATTTTGCACTGACCTTCCTGTCCCAGATCAGCATGGTGCTGTTTCCGGCCCTGCGGCGGGTGTCGGGGCAGGAGCTGGCCGCCTACAGCCAAAAGCTGGAGGACGGGCTGTATCTGCTGCTGCCCTGGATGTATGTGCTGTATCTGCCCGGCCGGGCGTTGCTGGAGCTGTGGCTGCCGGACTACCGGGAGAGCCTGAAATATCTGGCCCTGGTGCTGCCCGTCTGCTACTTTGACTGCAAGATGAACCTGCTGGGCAACACCTTCCTGAAAGTTCTGAACCGCCAGAACCAGCTGCTGCACATCAACCTGGTCACCATCCTGGTGAGCCTGGGCTTTGCGCTGGCAGGGGCCTGGGTGATGGATGAAATCCTCTGGGTGGTGTACGGGATGGTGGCGGCCATTGCCCTCCGCAGCGTTCTGGCCGACCGGGTCCTGCACCGGGCGCTGGACCTGCCCGGCCGGGGCTACGACCGGCGGGACCTGCTGCTGGCGGGGACCTTTCTGGCGGCCAGCCAGCTGCTGCCCTGGTGGGGGATGATGCCCCTGATGACCGTTCTGGCCGTAGGCCGGGCCCTCCGTCTGGGCCGCGCCCGGGCATAAAAACAAACCGCTCCCTCTGCGGCGCAGAAGGGGCGGTTTTTGTGTGTTGGGATTTATTCCTCGTCCAGGGCCCAGTGGTAGGCGCAGCGGACGGCTTTGTTCCAGCCCCGCAGGCGCTTGGCCCGCTGTTCTTCGGGGATATTGGGACGGAAGGTGCAGTCCACCGACCAGTTCTTGGCCACCTCCTGGGGAGAGGACCAGTAGCCCACCGCCAGACCCGCCAGGTAGGCGGCGCCCAGGGCGGTGGTTTCCAGGCAGCGGGGCCGGAGAACCGGCACGTTGCTGATGTCGGCCATGGTCTGGAGCAGGTAATTGTTGGCGGAGGCTCCGCCGTCCACCCGCAGGCTGGTCATGGGGATGCCCGAGTCAGCCTCCATGGCGTGAAGGACATCGTTGACCTGATAGCACAGGCTGTCCAGGGTGGCCCGGATGATATGGTACTTGTTGCAGCCCCGGGTCAGGCCCACAATGGTGCCCCGGGCGTACTGGTCCCAGTGGGGGGCACCCAGGCCGGTGAAGGCCGGCACCACATAGCAGCCGTTGGTGTCGGGGACCTTGTTGGCCATGTATTCCGAGTCCCGGGCCTCTTCCAGCAGGCGCAGCTCATCCCGCAGCCACTGGATGGCGGCTCCGGCCACAAAGATGGACCCCTCCAGAGCGTAGCTGACGGTGCCGTTGATGCCCCAGGCGATGGTGGTGACCAGGCCGTTCTGGGAGAACACCGGGCGGCTGCCGGTGTTCATTAGCATGAAGCCGCCGGTGCCGAAGGTGTTTTTGGCGTCGCCGGGGGCAAAGCAGGTCTGACCGAACAGGG
Organism: Faecalibacterium sp. An122; assembly: GCF_002160895.1. Classification (GTDB taxonomy): domain Bacteria; phylum Bacillota; class Clostridia; order Oscillospirales; family Ruminococcaceae; genus Faecalibacterium. The sequence continues at coordinate 140,877 of NZ_NFLL01000005.1, forward strand.
CGGCCTGCTGGTCGCCGGCCGCTCCAGCGATCTTGATGGCCCCGCCGAAGTGCATGGGGTCGGCGTAGTCGTAAAACTGGCTGGAGGGCATGGGCTGGGGCAGCATGCACCGTGGGATGTTCAGTTCGGCCAGGATCTCGTCGTCCCAGTCCAGGGTATGGATGTTGAACAGCATGGTGCGGCTGGCGTTGGAATAGTCGGTGACGTGGATTTTGCCGCAGGTGAGCTTCCAGATCAGCCAGGTTTCCACCGTGCCGAACAAAAGCTGTCCGGCCTCGGCCTTTTCCCGGGCGCCGGGGACGTTGTCCAGAATCCATTTCAGCTTGGTGCCGGAGAAATAGGCGTCGATGACCAGGCCGGTCTTTTGACGGAACTTCTCGGTCAGGCCCCGGGCTTTCAGCTCGTCGCAGTAGGCGCTGGTCCGCCGGCACTGCCACACGATGGCATGATACACCGGCTCGCCGGTGTCCCGGTCCCACACAATGGTGGTTTCCCGCTGGTTGGTGATGCCGATGGCGGCAATGTCCTTGGCGGTGGCGCCGATCTGGTTCATGGCGGACAGAGCCACGCCCAGCTGGGTGGTCCAGATTTCGTTGGCGTCGTGCTCCACCCAGCCGGGTTTGGGAAAGTACTGGGTGAATTCCTTTTGGGCGACGCTGCACATTTCCCCCGCTTGGTTGAACAGGATGCACCGGTTGGAGGTGGTTCCGGCGTCCAGTGCCATGACGTAGGCCATGGAGACCCTCCTTTATTTATCTTTGCAGTCTGCGCACAAAATCGCGCTTTGCACAAAACAACTATTGTACAAATTATACTAAACTCTCGGCTCTTTTACAATCCCTTCCCGGCTTTTCCATCCAAAAGCAAAACCCCGGGCGCCTGTGGGGGCGTCCGGGGTCTGCCTGTTGCAATGCGGGTCTCTTGGAAGGAGGAGATGGTAAAAGGAAATCAGCGCTGGGGAGTTTCCTGGAGGATGCCGTGGTCCCGCAGCAGCTTTTCCAGGACGGTGCCCTGGATGAAGTGGAGCAGGGGCTTTTTGGCGGCCGAGAAGGGGGCCACATCCAGCGGAGAACGGCCGTCCATCAGGCAGACGGCGCTGTCCAGCAGGGCGCGGATGTCATAGACGCTGCCCCACACCTCGGGGACGCCGCGGTCCACGCCCAGCAGGCCGTAGACCGCCTCCATGGCGGTGCGGACCGAGTACTCGGTGGTGAAAACGGTATCCCGGGGGGTATCGGCGAACTGGCCCAGGAAAGCAAAGTTGACGCAGCCGTCGGGAATCACGTCGGGACGGTCGCCCTTGGCCCGGGGCATGAAGAAAGCGGTGATATAGGGCATCATGGTGGGGACGCAGACGGCGCTTTCAGCGGCCAGCTGGGGAATCTGGTCCACCGGCACACCCAGATGGTACAGCCATTCCTCGGTGATCTCGCGGCCGGTGCAGTCCTTCATGGGCTTGTGGACGTAGTCGCCGGGAACGTCGGTGAACAGGCCGTACACCCAGACGCAGACCTTTTCGGGATCCTGGGCCTTGAACTGGCCCTGACGGTTGATGGTCCAGCTCATCAGCCACTTGGAATCCTGGCAGCTGACAATGCCGCCGGTGACCACCTGGCCGCTGCGGGGGTCCCGCTTGCAGATGGCCGAGATATAGGGGAGAATCTTGTCGTCCAGGGTGGTGATGGTGGCCGACTCCCAGTTGGTCCGGGAGATATCGGAGCAGAACTTTTCGGGGTGGCCGAAAGACGGGTCCTGACGGGCAATGTTCTTCCACAGGCTCCAGCAGCCGCTGGTGCGGACCTCGGCGTCCCCGTTGGGGGCGTGGTCCTGATCGCCGTAGATGGTGCCCTCGGTGCAGCTGCCGTTGGTCACAAACACCAGGTCCTTCTCGGTGAGGGGGATGCCCTGTTCCTTGCCGTTGACACGGCACTCGATGGCGGTGGCAATCTTTTTGCCGCCCCGGTGCTCAAACAGGACATTGGTCACCTCGGTGCCGAAGCGGAAGTCCACCCCGGCCTCCTCCAGATACTTCTGCATGGGCAGGATCAGGGATTCGTACTGGTTGTAGCGGGTGAACTTGAGGGCGCTGAAGTCGGGCAGGCCGGCGATGTGGTGGATGAAACGCTGGAAATACAGCTTCATCTCCAGGGCGCTGTGCCAGTTCTCAAAGGCGAACATGGTGCGCCAGTACAGCCAGAAGGTGGAGTCAAACACCTCGTCGTCAAAGACATCCTCGATGGTCTTGTCGTAGAGGTCCTCGTCAGGGGTCATGAACAGCTTGACGATCTCCATGATGGCCTTCTGGCTCAGGTTGAACCGGCCGTCGGTGTGGGCGTCCTGGCCGCGGTTGACGGTGGCCCGGCAGAGGGAGTAGTTGGGGTCGTGCTTGTTGAGCCAGTAGAACTCATCCAGCACCGAGGCCCCCGGGGTGTCCAGAGAGGGAATGGACCGGAACAGGTCCCACAGGCACTCGAAATGGTTTTCCATCTCCCGGCCGCCCCGCATCACATAGCCGCGGGAGGGGTCCAGGATGCCGTCGCAGGCGCCGCCCGCCACGTCCATGGCTTCCAGAATGTGAATGTGGGAGCCGGGCATCTGGCCGTCCCGCACCAGGAAGCAGGCCGCCGCCAGAGAGGCCAGACCGCTGCCCACAATCCATGCGTTTTTATCGTCTACGCCGGCGGGCTTTTCGGGCCGGGCGAATGCTTCATAGTTTCCGTTGGAATAGTAAATCCCCTTGCTGTTGGGGTGCTGTTTGCCCCGCTCGGTGTTGCGGTAACCGCTGGCCGGCACAGCCGGACGGGCTGCTGCAGCGTGGTTTTTCTGTTGATATTTGCGGGTCAGGGCCAGGGCTGCGCCGGCTCCGGCTGCCCCCAGCGCCGCCGCGGTCAGGGGAGAAATTTTCTTGGTCATGGCAGAACCATCCTTTCTTGCAGGTGCTTGTTTAGAGGATGGCATGATCTTACCATACCGTGGCCCTGCCCGCTATCTACAAAGGACCTCGTATGAGTGATTTTTGTGCATCGGAGGCCCTTTGTAAGGGTCATGCTCTGGAAAAATTCCGGATGGCGTTGTCCACGCCTCCCTGGGCGGTCAGGCTGATGTTCCGCACCAGGTCGTGATAGTCCGCGTGCATTCCCTTCTTGATCCAGTCCAGCATCAGCCCCACAAAGCTGTACTTGTAAAAATCCGCGATGAAGGCCTTTTGTTCCTCGGTGACGGGGGCGCCGGCGCTCTTTTCATCCACCACCCCGCGGATCAGCCCATAGGTCATTTTGAACAGGAAATTCTCCATCTGTTCCCGGCTGATGCACCGGCAGGCGTTGAGGACAAAGGGCTTGTTCTCCAGCACCGCCTCAAACACCTGGGTCAGGCCCTCCTGCCAGGTGTCGCAGGTCTTTTTTCCCTGGAGGGCCGCGGTGGCATCCTCGATGCAGACCCATTCCACCAGGTCGTAGATGTCCTGGAAGTGATAGTAAAAGGTCATCCGGCTGATGCCGCACTCGTCGGTGATGTCCCGGATGGTGATTTTGTCCAGCGGCTTCTGGAGCATCAGCTTTTTCAGGGCTGTTTCCAGCGCTTTTTTGGTGATATTGGACATGGGGTGCCCTCCTTCTGCAAAGTGTTGCCCGCCTGCGGCGGCCCGGCGCGTTTTCTTTATTCTACCATATTTCACCCGCGATGGACACACCTTCCGGACGAGGTTCCGGAGAGATTTTTGACTGCAGGACATGGAAATCCTTTGCCAGGATAGCGAAGTATCGCTTTCCTGTGCTAAATCAACATAAAATTATCTCAAACTTTAGATACAATATAGAACTTCGCTTTTTTGACAAAAAATGACGGGATTTTTATTGACCCGCTCGCGCAGCACATGATATTATGTTTTGGTGAAAATAGCCAATACGGACGCCGATTTTACTGCAAAAAAGATACAGTTTGCGACAATCGGGCCGCGTTTTCAGCTCTCCGGCTTTGTGGTTTGAAAGGCTGTATGCAAAGCTTTGGCGCAGCAGATGCCGGGCTTTTCAGATAAAATGTCCGCTTACAAACCTCAAAAGACGGCTTTTTGCAAAGCTGTCCTTCTGTGATCGAAAGGAGTGTCCATTTTATGTGCAGCATCCAAGCGAAAAAGAGATCTTTGGCCGGAATTCTTTTGGCGGGAGTTCTGTCGATGTTGTTTCTGGGCGGCTGTGGCTATACGATGGTTCCCAACGAGTATTTGCTCCAGTTAAACGGGACACCGTCGGAGGACCAGGAGGGCGAAGAAGAAACTGTTTTGACCGAAGGAACCCGCCTGCGCAACCAGATGATTGCGGTGCTGAACCTGGGCCGGGACCTGGAGAATCGGATTTCCTCCAGTACCTCCCTGGATGAGGCTGCCTCGCTTTTCCTGGAAATCGTTCTGGAGGACCCGGAAACCTATATCCTGTCCACACAGCAGGGCAATCAGAATCAGGAGGAAGATCAAGAGGAAGATCAGGGGGACGGTCAGGGGGGCGGTCAGGAGGAAGAGAAAGCCTATCTTTACGTATACGATGGGGACCTGTCCTCCGGCAGCGTGGCGACGCTGGCCCTGAAAGACATCACAGAAGACGAGGCTTCCATCACAAAGAACCTTCTTAAAATGGCAAGCATCAGCGTGACCCATGGAAGCGGCGAAAAGGGTTCGGTCTGGGTGATTCTGGTGGAGTACATAGACGAATAAGGGAAGGCAGGAGAAACCGGGCCGCCGGCCTGGTCCAGAAAAAAGAACGCCCCAACCGGGCCCAATCCATATAAAAACCCAACCCCCGGACTAGATGGCCCGGGGGTTGGGTTTTTGAAGGAAAAGGCTCAGCGATAATTTTCGTTTAGGAACATGGGCTTGATGGCCACCACTTCGTCGTACTCCTCCTGGTCCACTTCCACGTCCGAGTTCAGGGATTTCAGCTCCTGCTTGACGGCCTCCAGAGCCTCGGGCAGATGGACGGCCCGGCCTTCTTCCAGGACGCGGATCATCCGCTGGAGGACAATGGGGTGGGCATACCGGGCGGGCACCGGGAAGCTGTCGTAATTCCGCAGATAGTCCTCCATGGCCTGGAGGGCCCGGTCAGCCCGGCCCATCACCACTTTTTTGTTGTTCTGGGCGGTGGGCAGGACGCTGGCGCCCGAGAACATGAAGATGGCCGCCAGGCCGAACAGGGCAAAGTAGGCGCCAAAGCTGCCGCTGCCCTGGGCAAAGAGGGTCACGCCAAAGATCAGGGAGGCCACGCCCAGCAGGGTGATGGCCAGGGCTACCCAGCGGTAGCTGGGCTTGCTGCACAGGTAGGCCCGCTTGCGCTTGGCCGACAGGCTCAGCTCCTGGGCCAGCTCGGGCTTTTGGGTCAGATAGTCGGAGGCCTGCTCCAGGGTGCGGATGCTCTTCTGGGCCTCGGGGGAGAGGTTGGGCTTTTTGCGGGCGGCCCGTTCCCGCTCCCGCTGGGCCAGCCGCTCCTCGGCGGCGGCGCTGACCCGCTTGATTTCGGGATGGGTCTTGGCCAGGCAGTCCAGCAGCTGGTCCACCTGCTCCTCATACTTGAAGTTGCATTGTTTCTCTTTGCCGTTGTCGTACTGAACCACCAGATAGGGGATGGACGCAAACACGCCTTTCTGGGTGAAGCCGCCCCGGCTCATGGCCACCCGCTTGAAGGCCCGGGTGATGGAGGGATAGGTGACGTAATACCGGCGGTCCAGGTAAAAGCTGTTGAGATACAAAGCCTTGTCGCCCACGCCGCAGGGGCCGATGCGGCGGCAGTTCTTTTTGTCTGCGGCCAGGGTTTGGGGGTCCAGGGCCTCGCGGCCCAGCTGTACGGGTTTGAAGATCATAGGATGCAACCTCCGGGCGTCCGGGGACGCCGCTTGTTTGATGTTTGATAAAAAACCTGCCAGCCGCTGTTGGAGGTCAGCGGCTGGCAGGAAGGGTGAATTTTACGTATGCCAGGCCGGGCAGAAGGGGTTACTTCTTGGCGGGCTGCTTCTTGGTGGCGTGGATGAAGATGGCCAGCAGCAGGACGGCGAAGATGATGCCCACGGGGTAAGCCACGGCGGTGTTGTAAACGACGGCGCCGGAGGCGTCCTTGGTGTTCAGGAACTGGCCCAGGCACTCATTGCCCAGCAGGAAGTAGGTGGCCGACACGGCGCTCATGAAGGTGGCGGGAACAGCGGTGATCCAGTAGTTCTTCTTCTGCTGGAACAGGTACATGCTGGCAGCCCACAGAACGATCATGGCCAGGGTCTGGTTGGTCCAGCTGAAGTAACGCCAGACGATGGAGTAGTCCAGGTGACCGACGAAGGCGCCCACCAGCAGCAGAGGCACACAGAGGATCAGACGGTTCTTGAAGCCCTCCTGGTCCAGCTTGAACCAGTCGGCCAGGGTCAGACGAGCGCTGCGGAATGCGGTGTCGCCCGAGGTGATGGGGCAGGCGATGACGCCCAGCATGGCCAGAGCCACGCCGATGCCGCCCATGGTCTTGGCGCAGACGTCGTAGATGGCGGCGGACTGGCCGTTGGCCAGGGAAGCCTGCAGACCGGTGTTCAGACCGTTGGTGACTTCGTAGATGGAGCAGCCGGCGGCGGCCCAGATCAGAGCGATGATGCCCTCACAGACCATGGCGCCATAGAACACCATGTGGCCCTGACGCTCCGACTTCATGCAGCGGGCCATCAGAGGCGACTGGGTGGCGTGGAAACCGGAGATAGCGCCGCAGGCGACGGTGATGAACATGAAGCTCCAGATGGGCTTGCCGGTGGGCTCCATGTTGTAGAAGTGGGTCCACAGCTCAGGAATGACGTAGTTGGAGTTGGTGAAGATGCCGATGGCAACGCCCACGGCCATCACGATCAGGCAGATACCAAAGACGGGATAAATCTTGCCGATGATCTTGTCGATGGACAGGAAGGTGGCGATGAAGTAGTAGGCCAGGATGATCCACAGCCACACTTCGGTGTTGGCCAGCAGACCGGTGACGCCGCCGTTCTTGAACAGAGTGACGATCAGGCCGGCGGGGCCGACGGCAAAGACGGTGCCAACCATGACCAGCAGCACCACGCTGAAGATACGCATGACGGTCTTCATGCCGTTGCCCAGGTAGATGCCGCAGATCTCGGAGATGGAAGCGCCTTCGTTGCGCTCAGACAGCATGCCCGAGAAGTAGTCGTGGACGCCGCCGGCAAAGATGGTGCCGAAGGTGATCCACAGGAAAACCACAGGGCCCCACAGGGCACCCTGCATTGCGCCGAAGATGGGGCCAAGGCCCGCGATGTTCAGCAGCTGAACCAGGAACAGTTTCCACTGGGGCATAACGACGTAGTCGACGCCGTCGTTGATGCGGACAGCGGGAGTTTCCCGGTCATCCGGCCCAAAGGTGTTATCGACGACCTTGCCGTAGGTCAGGTAGCCGATGATCAGCAGAGCCAGGCAGAGCAGAAAACTTACCATAAAGATTCCTCCTATTTGTATGATTTCTTGCCAGGCTGGATGCCTGCCGCAATCCAGCCGCTCCATCTCCCATTCTAGTCCTTTTTTCAGAAAATGCAAGGGGTTTGTTTATACTTTTTTCATGTTTTGTTCAAAATTTGCCTATCTTCGTCCTGTCCGGAATGAAGTATATTTCAGCGCCCGGAGGACGGGCCCAAACCGCCGGTTCAGGACAATAAAACCCCTTAAAACCGCAGGAAAAAGGGGACAAGGATCCTATTCCGCGCCGGGCCGGTTTGTGATACAATGGGCTTATCTTTAATAAGGAAAAGGAGACCTGATTATGGAAGATTCCCCGCGCTGCACCGCCCGCCAGCTGGTGCCCTTTGCCCTGATTGCCTACGGGCTGCCCTTTCTGATGGGGATACCTCTGGCCATCGCCCAGCGGGCCGGCTACCCCACCGACATCTTCGCCAACGCCCAGATGTACTACCCGGCCGCAGGCGCCATCGCGGCCCTGCTGCTGACCGGGCAGGCGGACGCTATGCCCCGGCGCTTCTTTGTCTTTCATCTGATCTGCACCGGCCTGATGGCCCTGTGCTGCCTGGGTACGGTGATCCTGCCGGGAGGCGGCTGGCTGGTGGCCTGCAATCTCATTGTGATTCTGGGGAGTCTGGCGGGCTGGGGCGTCCTTCTGGCCCAGAAAAAAGAGCTGCGGCAGGCCGCCGGCCTGGGCTGGCAAAAGGGGAAACTGGTCTGCGGCTGTGTGGTGCTGTACATCCTGCTGCGGACGGCGCTGGTGTTTGCCGGCGCGGCCATCAGCGGACAGCTGGAGGAATATCTGGTCTACTGGACGACCCCTGCGCCATATCTGGCGCTGGTGATGCTGATCCCCAACTTTTTCTGCAGCTTTGAGCCCTTCTGGGGAGAAGAGTACGGCTGGCGGTATTTTCTCCAGCCCCGGCTTCAGAGCCAGTTCGGGATGCGGGGCGGCGTCCTGCTGCTGGGGGTGCTGTGGGGACTGTGGCATCTGCCCTTGAACTTATTTTACCATAACCCGGACACCGCCCTGCAGAACGTGGCCGGCCAGCTGATTACCTGCGTGACCCTGGGAATCTTTTTTGCCTGGGCCTACCTCAAGACCGGGAACATCTGGGCCCCGGTGCTGCTCCACTTCTTCAACAACAACCTGGGGGAGGTTTGCAACGCCACCGCCGACATCAGCAACCAGACCATCGGCTGGCTGGATGTGGGGCTGCATCTGGTGCTGATGGGAGTGGTCTTTTTGCCCTTCCTGGCTTCGCCGGTGTTCGGCAAAAAGGCAAAGGTCCAGTGAGTCCTGAACCGGTGGAAAGAAGGTGACCTCATGCCCATCTGGAACCCCTGGCACGGCTGCCATAAGATCAGCGCCGGGTGCATGCACTGCTATGTCTACCGGCGTGACGCCTCGGTGGGGCGGGACGCCAGCGCCGTGGCCAAAACCGGGGATTTTGACCTGCCGCTCCGGCGGGACCGGCACAGGGAATACAAGCTGCAGCCCGGGGAGGGGACGGTGTTCACCTGCATGACCTCCGATTTCTTTCTGGAGGAGGCGGACCCCTGGCGGCCTGCCTGCTGGCAGATGATGCGGCAGCGGCCGGATCTGGAGTTTGCCATCATCACCAAGCGGATCCACCGGTTTATGGACTGCATCCCGCCGGACTGGGGCGAGGGCTATCCCAACGTCTCCATCTGCTGCACCGCGGAAAACCAGGAGATGGCCGACGCCCGCCTGCCCATCTATCTGACCCTGCCCATCCGGCACAAGCACATCTGCCATGAGCCCATGCTGGGGCCCATCAACATCGAGCCCTATCTGGCCTCGGGCCAAATCGAATATGTGCTGTGCGGCGGCGAGTCGGGCCCCGGGGCCCGGCCCTGCCGGTACGAATGGATTTTGTCCACCCGGGAACAGTGCGTCCGATATGGGGTGCGGTTTCACTTCAAACAGACCGGTGCGGTGTTCATCAAGGACGGGAAGGTCTATCACATCCCCCGGAAGCTGCAGCAAAGTCAGGCCGCCCGGGCAGGGATTGACTATGCAGGACAATAACTTTTTGTATATAACGTGGCGTGTTAAACCTAAAGTTTCTGGTGTGGACGGAATAAAAAGAACGCCGTATCGTATCGTGCCGCAGGCACAAACGCCGGGAACGAGCGGAAACGGGACGGCTCCGCGGAAGTGACGGAGAACGGAAAAGGTATAGAAAAAAGGCAGGATTTGGTGATGACCAAGGCAGTCGGCAATGTGGGGAAAACCTCTTGCGCTGAGCCAATTTTCCCGGCGGACATGAATGTCCTTGTGAAAATTGGAGCGCGGCGCCAGCGGCGGCTCCCTGTTTCATCCACTGGATGCGGTCGCCGCCGCTGCCTTTGCTTACTTTTCTTCCAGAAAAGTAAGAGAAAGGGGAAAGATGGAGTATTTTGAGATCGGGAACGGGGTGCAGATGCCGGCGCTGGGCTTTGGAACCTGGACGCTGCGGGGCGAGGAAGGCCGCCGGTGCATCCGGGAAGCTTTGGAAGTGGGCTACCGGCTTTTGGACACTGCCCGCATGTATGAAAACGAGGACGTGGTGGGACAGGCCCTCCGGGACAGCAGCCTGCCCCGGGAAGAAGTGTTCCTGACCACCAAGCTGTGGGAGCCCAGCAACAGCTACCAGAAGGCGAAAGCGGACATTGACCGCTCGCTGAAAACTCTGGGAACCGACTATGTGGACCTGCTGCTGCTCCATGAACCCTACCCCGAGTCGGAAGAAATGTACCGGGCCATGGAGGAGGCTCTCCGGGCCGGAAAGGCCCGGGCCATCGGGGTGTCCAACTTCAACCAGGAGGAATACGACCGCCTGGTGGAGCGGTGCAGCATCCGCCCCGCCGTGAATCAGGTGGAATCCCATGTGTATTATCCGCGGTTGGCGCTGCAGAAGGCTCTGGCGGCCCGGGGTACCCGGATGCAGTCCTGGGCGCCCTTCACCGAGGGACGGCGGGATGTCTTTCATGAGCCGGTGCTGATGGAGATCGGGGCAGCCCACGGCAAAACCGCCGCCCAGACGGCGCTGCGGTATCTGGTACAGAACGGCATCGCCGTCATCCCCAAATCCGCCCACCGGGAACGGATGGAGGAAAACTTTTCGATTTTTGATTTTGCCCTCACCGGGGAGGAAATGGCCCGGATCGGGCAGCTGACGGACGGGGCATCCCTGTTCGGCTGGCCCTGAGGCCGGGCCGCTGCACACCAAAACAGGCACAGAAGAAAGGACGGGTAACCATGAAACAGTATCTGGCGTTTGACATCGGGGGCACCTTTATCAAATATGCCCTCATGGGGGAGGACGGGAGTTTTCTGGAAAACGGCAAGACCCCTACCCCCGCCGACAGCCTGGACCACCTGCTGGACGCCATGGCGGAAATCGGGGCCCAATTCGAGGGAAGATTTGAGGGCGTGGCGGTGTCCATGCCGGGGCGGATTGACACCGCCACCGGCATCGCACACACCGGCGGCACCCTGATGTACATTGACGCCACCCCCATGGGCCAGCTGCTGGAAGAGCGGCTGCACAAGCCGGTGCGTCTGGCCAACGACGCCAAGTGCGCCGCCAACGCCGAGGTCTGGAGCGGCGCGCTGGCGGATACCGCCAACGGCGCGGTTCTGGTACTGGGCACCGGCACCGGCGGGGCCATCGTCCTGAACCATCAGATTTGGATGGGCAATACCTTTGCCGCCGGAGAACTGTCCTTTTTGCCGGTCCACTTCGCCGGGCTGGGCCGGATCTTCAACCGGAACGTTCAGGACAGCGGCATGGGGTCTTTTTGGGCCTCCTATGCCTCGGCCAGCGGCCTGCTGAACGCCTATGCCAGACGCAAGGGCATCCCGGCGGAGGAGCTGGACGGGCTGAAATTCTTTGCCGCCTATGACGCCGGCGAGCCGGAGGCCGCCGACGCGCTGGCGGAGTTCGGCGAGATGACCGCCGCCGGCATCTACGGGGTGCAGTCGGTGCTGGATCTGGGCCGGTTCGCCATCGGCGGCGGAATCAGTGCCCGCCCCGAGGTGACCGACATCATCCGCACCAAGCTGGATGCGATTTACGCCGCCGTTCCCTTTACCGCCTTTGCCAAGCCGGAGATTGTCCGCTGCCGCTACGGCAACGACGCCAACCTGATCGGCGCCCTTCGGTTTTTGCTGAGCAGCATCTGATCCAACAAGAAAAGCGCCCCGGTGCCTTGACGGCATCGGGGCGCTTGTGCGTTTCAGGAAATTTCAGCGGCACTGGTCATGGTAGGGGCAGTGGGAAGAACAGCCGGCACAGCCGCCGCCCTGCTTTTTGCGGCGGCGGATGCGGGCCAGCGCCCAGCCCAGCCACAGGCCCAGAGCCAGCAGAATCAGTGCAATCACAAGGAGGGAACCCATGGGCGCATCCTCCCGGTTACAGGATCAACATGCCGACCTGGTAGACCAGGAAGGTCACCACCCAGGCCACCGCCAGCTGGAAAGCGGCGGTAAAGACCATCCAGGTCCAGCTGCCCGATTCCTTGCGGATGGTGCCCAGGGCAGCGGCGCAGGGAATGTACAGCAGGCAGAAGATCATCAGGCACAGGGCATTGAAGGAGCCAAAGCCGATCCCCTCCAGGGCGGCGGCAAAGGCGGACATGCCGGCGGGGGAGCTGGCGTTGACGATGCCGAACAGCACCGCACAGCTGGACACCACCACTTCCTTGGCCGAGATGCCGGCGATGAGGGCCACCGCAATCTGCCAGTAGCCCAGGCCGATGGGGGCAAAGAAGGGGGTGAGGATTTTGCCCAGAACGGCGCCGAAGCTGTCGGCCATGTCGGGGGTGTAGCCGCCGGGGCCGAAGTTCAGCACCACCCAGATGATGAGGGTGGCAATGAAGATGGTGGTGCCGGCCTTTTCCAGGTAGTCCATCACCTTTTCCCAGACGTAGATGGCCACGGTGCGGGCGTCAGGGAGCTTGTACTCGGGCAGCTCGATGATAAGGTAGTTGGCGTGATCCTTTTTGCGGTCCAGCAGGTGGAGCAGGGCCGATATCAGGATGGCCACCAGGATGCCGATGAGGTACATGGAGTAGGCCACGATCATGGCATGATCCCCAAAGAACATCTCGGAGAACAAAATGTAAATGGTCAGCCGGGCGTTGCAGCTCATGAAGGGGGTCACCAGCATGACCTTGAGCCGGTCGTGCTGGTTTTCCAGGGCGCGGGAGGCCATGATGGCCGGCACCGTACAGCCGAAGCCCAGCAGCATGGGGATGAAAGCCTTGCCCGACAGGCCCATCTTGCTCATGATGCCCTCCATCACGTAGGCCACCCGGGCCATATAGCCGCTGTCCTCCAGCAGAGCCAGGCAGAGGAACAGGATCAGGATGTTGGGCAGGAAGGTGACGATGGTTCCCACGCCGGCGATGATGCCGTCCACAATCAGGGAGGTGAGAATGTCCCCGGCGTGGATGGCGGTGAGGCCCGCCAGGGCCCCGTCCGAAATGGCCCCGATGGCCAGTTCCAGATAGCCTTTCAGCCAGTCGCCCAGGGTGAAGGTCAGGAAGAAGATCACCGCCATGATGCCGAAGAACACCGGAATGCTCCACACCTTGCTGGTGAGGATCTGGTCGGCCTTTTCGGTCAGGACGTCCTGGCGCTCCTTGTGGATCAGGACTTCGTCGATGATCTCGCCGATGAAGTCGTATTTCTGGTTGATGATGTCCGACTCATAGCTGCGGTCCAGCACCTGGGGCAGGTCCACCGGATATTTCTGGGTGATTTCCTGGTCTCCCTCCAGCAGCTTGATGGCGTGCCAGCGGTAGTTGGTCAGGCTGGGGTACCGGTGCTGTAGTTCGGGGATGATCTGGTCGATCTTGTCCTCGATGGTGTCGGAGTACACCATGGTGTATTCCGTGTGATGGTCGTGCTGGTGGTGGGACTCGGTTTTGTGCTGATGGACCAGCGGGTCGGGACCGGTGCTGTCCTTGTGGTGGGCCGCTGCGTGAAGCAGAGCGTCCAGGCCCCGGCGCTGCCGGGCCGACACCGGAATCACCGGCACGCCCAGCATCTCGGGCAGGCGGTGGAGGTCGATCTCCATGCCCCGCTTTTCCACAATGTCCATCATGTTCAGGGCCATCACCACCGGCTTGCCCAGCTCCAGCAGCTGCAAGGTCAGGTACAGGCCCCGTTCCAGAGCCGAGGCGTCCACTACGTTGATGATGACGTCCACCTCGCCGCTGAGGATGAACTGGCGGGACACCGTCTCCTCCATGGTGTAGGAAGTCAGGCTGTAGGTGCCCGGCAGGTCCACCAGGTGGATGTTGAGGCCGTGGTGCTTGATGGCGCCCTCCACCTTTTCCACCGTGACGCCGGGCCAGTTGGCCACCTTCAGGTTGGCGCCGGTGTAGGCGTTGAACAGGGTGGTCTTGCCGCAGTTGGGGTTGCCGATGAACCCGATGGTCATTTCATGCTGTTCAGGCATCCAGCTCACCCTCCCTTACTTCAATGTTCTGGGTAATGTTGTACCCCAATGCGAAGCGGGTGCCCCGCAGTTTGATGATGAGAATTCCTTTTCCTTTCCGGTTCAGCACCGAGATGGGGGTCTGGCGGGTCATCCCCAGAGCCTCCAGCCGGCGCTCCATCTGAAAGGGCAGATGGATGCTCTCCACAATATAGGTCCGCCCAATCTGCGCGTCCTTTAAATACATCTTTCACACCTCCCAATCGGCGGGAGTTGTACGCGTTTAACTTCCGCCATCCCTTATATTACAAAGAAGAACCCCATTCGTCAATGGGGGCAAACCGTTTTCTTTGGGGGAAAGAGCTGCCCGGCGGCGGAAAATTTCACCCTTTGGGGATGCAATTTCCCGGCGGGGCCGAACGTATCCAGAATAAGAGCTAGGAGGCGGCGCAGCCGCAGAAAGGAGAAACCCTATGGCAGTTCAGCGCAGAAAAAAGGCCGGGGCGGCTGCCCTGGCCCTGGCAATGGTGCTGTGTACGGCCACCGCCTGCGGGCCGGCCGGCCCATCCAGCCAGGAAACCTCGGAATCCCAGCCGGCCCAGGTCCAGGTGGAGCCGGAATCCACCGAGCCCGGCGAAGTCACCGACGGGGAGATCATCGCTTATTTTGAGACATTCCAGCAGGCGGCGGCCGCAGGAGAGCGGGAGAAGGTGGCGGAGATGTTCCTCTACCCCAAACAGCTGCAGCTCCCCGGCCAGGAACTGACCTATGTGAACTCGGCGGAGGAGTTTCTGCCCTATTATGACCAGGTGTTCACCGCGGAGTTCCTGGAACAGATCGCCCAGATGGAGCCGGACGCCTTTGTCCGGGAAGGCTCCACCATCGGCTGGGGAGACGGGGCCGTCTGGGCCCGGACCTACGACGGCCAGCTGACCATGGCGTCGGTCTTTGCCTCCCGGGAGGACCGGTATCTGGCCTACTATGAAGGCAACGACAACGAACTGGAAGCAGAGGGCCAGACCAGCCCCGCTTCCCCGGCACAGCCGGAATAAGACATCCCATGCCCCCGGCCCTGGCCGGGGGTTTTGCATTGAGCCCGGAAAGGGAACAGGGAAACGCCCGCTTTTCCCGCAAACGCAAAAAAGCACCCCTGAAGTTCTGTGACTTCAAGGGTGCTGTGCTCTGGAGCTGCTATCCAGATTTGAACTGGAGACCTCATCCTTACCAAGGATGCGCTCTACCAACTGAGCTATAGCAGCATATGGCGACCCGGATCGGGCTCGAACCGACGACCCCCAGCGTGACAGGCTGGTGCTCTAACCAACTGAGCTACCGGGCCATACTCTCTGATGGCCGCCGGCGTCTGACCGCCGGAACGTGACTTATTATACCAGCGCGGGGCGGGATTGTCAAGCCTGAAATGCAAATTTTTTTGATTTTGCAGAAATTGAACGAAAACATACGAATCAACGAAAAAGGCCTCCCCGAAGGGAGGCGAAAAAACCGGAAAGAGACCTCAGCGGGCCTTGCGCTGGAGCCTGCAGATGAGGGCGGGCACCAGGGCGGTGACGTAAAAGGCCAGCAGAGCGCAGCTGACAAAGGCGGCCCAGAGGGGGCCCATGATGCCGGTCAGAGCCAGGGGCAGCAGCTTGTAGATCAGCAGCATGGGCAGCAGGGCCAGAGCGGCCAGGATAAACTGCCCGGCGCTGCGGTGGTCGGTGGAGAACTGGAGCCACCGGCGCTCGATGAGCCAGCCGGGGAAGAAGCCAAAGACCATGCCCGCCGCCATGAAGCCGTCCTCCTTCATGATTTCGGGGTCCACCAGAAGGACGCCGTTGACGTAATCCATGGGATAGCTCTTGCACTCAAACCAGAGGACGGCGGCCAGGGCCAGAACGGTACCCACCGCCGCCACCTTCAGGTCAAAGCTGGGCTGACGCTCCAGCCGGGCCAGGATTTTGCTGTTGAGCCACAGGTAGCCGCAGGTTAAAGCCAGGCTGACCAGGACATCCTGGGGGGTGTGGACCCCCAGATAGTTCCGGGAAAAGCCGGTGAGCAGGATCATAACCGCCATCAGGACCGCCAGCCAGCGGCGCTTTTTGCCGTACCACAGGCCCACGCTGCCGTAAATGGCGGCGGCGCTCTGGGTGTGGCCGGAAGGGAAGGAATAGCCGGTGGCGGTGTCGATGGCGTTGGTGACCGGCTGAATGCGGGGGTCTCGCACCCAGGGGCGGTAGACGCAGGCGGTGAGCTTGAACACCTGGACCAGCAGACTGCTGCCCACATAGTTGAGCATCAAAAAGCTGCCGAACCGGCGGTCCACCGCCCAGAACACAAAGGCCGCCACAGCAATGGTCAGGGAACTGGCGGCCAGTTCGCTGATCAGTTCCATCGCCGGGGTCAGCAGCCAGCCGGCTGCCTCCCGCAGGCGCTGCAAAAGCAGCAGATAGGCAAGATCCATAAAACGCCTCCTTGCGCTTGAAAAAATACCCGCACCCTCCCTGCCGGGGAGAGTCTGGGTCAAACGCCGGGCGGATAAAACAAAAAAGCACAGCGCCGGCTGGCACTGTGCTCTTGGCAGGGGTAGTAAGTCTCGAACTCACGGCACGCGGTTTTGGAGACCGCTGCTCTACCAACTGAGCTATACCCCTATACACCCGGCATTCGTCGAATGCCAGATTATTATAACCAATCTTTCGGCAAATGTCAAGAGTCTTTTTCGGGCAAATTTCGATTTTTTGCGCAGGCGCAGGCGCCGCCAGAGGCCTCCGCCATACTTTTGGCGATGTCGGCCAGGGTGACGCTGTCCAGATACTGGTTAATGACCTCGTCCAGTCCCGCCCAGAAGGGCAGGGTGGCGCACTGGTCGGACAGCGGGCAGGCGTTGGTTTCGCTCTCAAGGCAGGGGATGGGGGCGACGCTCCCCTCCATGGCGGCGATGATTTCGCCGGCGGTGGTTTCGCTGGGGTCCTTGACCAGACGATAGCCGCCCTGGCTGCCCCGCTCGCTCTTGACCAGGCCGGCCCGGGCCAGCGGCGTCACCAGCTGTTCCAGGTATTTCAGGCTGAGGCGCTGGCGCTCGCTGATCTCTTTCAGGGGCATGGCACGCCCGGTGCCCGAGCAGGCCAGCTCCGCCATCAGGCGCAGGCCATACCGGCTTTTGGTGGAAAATCGCATCCTTGAACCTCCTTGTCTGGATGTGTTCAGTATAACACGGGGAGGGAAATTTGAAAAGCCTTGTGAAAACAAAAAAGGTTTGTTATCATAAGATGGAAAAGAAACGAAAGAGGAGGAAAGAACAATGGTTCAAAAGATTACCCCCGCCGCAGCGCGGCGGATGATGGAGGCGGGAGAGGCCGTCCCGGTGGATGTCCGGGAGCCCTCGGAGTACGCCGCAGGCCACATTCCGGGGGCGCGGCTGCTGCCCCTGGGCAGCGTCCGGATCAAAGCGGCGGACGTGATTCCCGATCAGGAGGCCGCCTGGCTGATCTATTGCCGCAGCGGCCAGCGCAGCGCCATGGCGGCGGCCCAGCTGGAGGCCATGGGATACCACAACCTGTACGATCTGGGCGGCATCATGGCCTGGCCCTACGATGTGGAACGCTAAGATGAATCAATCCCTGTCAGGGGAAACGAAAGCAGAAAGGAATGGGTGAAGGGTATGGCCTACCATGCCAGAGACTTTGCCGGGAGCCATTGCGGCTGCCGGTACCAGCAGGACTACCGCCCCACGCTGGGCCGCGACGGAAAAAAGGAGTCGGGCACGCTGGAAGTCATCAAGTTTTATTATGACGGGAAAATCCGGTTTGAACAGCACTGCTACGGCGAGGCGGCCACCTTTGTGTTCGGCGCCTGGGCCGAGCGGATGGATGAGGACGGCACCCTTCATTGGCTCCGCCCCAAAACCGGCTACTACAATGAGGAGTATCTCCCCAAAAAGCTGACCAGGGTGGATGAGGCGGGCAATCTGTATTTTGACGGCACCGTCTATCCCTGGAAGCTGGCGGACGACTTCACCGAGGACCCCCGTTGGGGCTATCCCCGCTGGAAGGTGGCCCTGGGCAAACTGACCGGCCGGGGCCGCGGCTGACCGCCCTGAATCCCTGAAAGAAAACGGACCGCACCCCTGCCAGAGCGGGAGAGGGCGGTCCGCTGTTTTTGTCTCTTACATATAATAGGGAAAATCAGGACAAAGCCAAACGGTCCAGGATGGGGGCAAGGACGTCCAACTCGATTTGACCCGGGGCGCTGGCCTTGCCGGCACAGGCAAAGGTCATGGCCGAGCCCATGGCCTCGCCGCAAATCCGGCTGACTCCGCCCAGAGCCCCCATGCTCATGGTGATGACAGGGGTTTCAGGGTGGAGATCGGCCATTTCGGCGGTGGCTTCCAGCAGAGCCAACACGTCCCGGCGGTTCTGGGGCATAACGGCCAGTTTGGGCAGATCTGCCCCGGCGGTCTGCATGGCGCAGAGGCGGGATACCATTTCCGCCCGGGAGGGAGTCTGGGCAAAGTCGTGGCTGGAACAGACCACCTTGACCCCGTGGGCGTGGGCCTCTGCAATCAGCCCGGGCAGTGCATCCCCGGCGGGGAGGAACTCAATGTCCAGCAGATCGGCACAGCCGCTCTCCCAGACCCGGCGGCAAAAGGTAGTGTATTCTTCAAGGGAGGCGTCTGCCTCGCCGCCCTCGGCCCGGGTGCGGAGGGTGACCAGAAGGAGCGTATCTCCCAGCACCTGCCGCAGCCCGGTGAGACAGCGGCTCAGCGCTGCGCTGTCCCGCCATCCCTCAAACCAATCGGCACGGAATTCCACGCAGTCCACTTTCAGACCGGCAAACGCCTGGCCCTGTTCCAGGACGGCGGACTCGGTCTGCTCCACAATGGGCAGGATGATTTTGGGCCGGCCTTCTCCAACCCGGCAGCCCCGCACAGTGATACAGGACATGATAACCCACGCTCCTTTTATTCTATATATTCTATAAGATCATGCCGCCCGTCCCAAAAGAGCGTTCGCGCGGCGGAGATATTCCCAGGGATCCGTTGAGGTAAAGCAGTTGGAAAGGAGCCCGGCGGCCTGCAAAGCAGGCGGGGCCGGGACTCTCTTACTTATATAGAGAATACCTGTATCATAATGGGGGATAGGGGGCGTTGTCAAGAAAGTTTTCCGACTTGCAAAAAAGTTGAAAAAAGGGGTTGACAAAAAGAGGGAAAGGTAGTACTATATGTGAGCGCCCTGACGGGGCGGCCCACAAAGCGAAAAGAACTGAAAAACACTTCAAAAAAGTGCTTGACAAGTTTGAAACGCTGTGGTAAAATAAACAGGTCGCCGGCCGAGAGGCTGAGCGGACAGGACCTTGAAAATTGAACAATATCGAATACTTGTAACGGAACCTTTAAAGTGTTGGAAACACTTAAAATTCCAAAAAGTAATTCTTACAGGACGCAAGC
>NZ_NFLL01000050.1 GCF_002160895.1 Faecalibacterium sp. An122
TGCCGGCTCTTTATCTATGAGGGCAAAATCCTGCGGCTGACAGAGGCGGGTCTGAAGCTGCTTGAGTATACCCGTTCCCTGGCCTACAACAGCCGCAAGGCAGAAGAAGCCATGAAATCTCCTTCTCCGGTCTCTCTGCGGGTGGGAGCCTCCAAAACCATTGGAGAGTTCGTGATTGCGCCGCAGGTGAAACGCTTTTTGCAGGAACATCCCGAGGCTAATTTCTCCCTAACGGTAGACAATACCCAGACGCTGCTGCGGTCTTTGGAGTCCGGCCGGCTGGATTTCGTGCTGTTGGAAGGTTTTTTCGATCGCAGCCGGTACGATGCAACTTTGTACCGAAAGGAACCTTTTTTCGGAGTATGTTCGCCAGATCATCATTTTGCAGGCAGAACGGTGGCTATAGAGGAACTGGATGCAGAGCGCATTCTAATCCGAGAGCCCGGCTCGGGCACTCGAACCATCTTTGAAGACGCCTTGCGCCGCCACAACCGCACCCTGAATCGCTTTTCCAAAACAACAACCATCAGCGATTTTTCTACCATCAAATCTCTGGTTGCGGATGGTCTGGGGATCTCGTTTCTATACGAGGCAGCAGTATCCAAAGAATCGGATTCCGGGGTGCTGGCCCGGTTTGATCTGGCAGAAACGCCTATGAGCGGAGCCTTCTACTTTGTGTGCCTAAAAGAGAATCTGTTTGCCGCCGATTGGATTCACTGGATGGAATGAGCTCCTGCTTTGGGATGCGGTCTTCTATAGCATCGAAACATTCGATGCTATAGAAGATCAAGCTTCACCGAATACCCGTTCAATCCATCGTTCGCTGGATTGTGCAAATGTTCGGAAAATCCATCTTCCGCCGCATCATCCAATCCCTCAGAGCGGTTTCGCTCTTGTGGTCGCCTGCTTTCATTATGAAAATCGATGTATTGACGCAGCCATGAATTTCTGCTACAATACCAATCGTTAGGTCAAGCTAACCACGCTGTGGTTAGCTTATTATTACGGCCAGAAGTTAGCTTTAGCTAACAGTGTGAGGTTTGAAGTGATGATCAATAAACGGCTGATGCGCATCATGGGCAAGAGCAAAAAATATGTGTCGGCACAGGTGTTTTTCCAGTGGATTTCTTTGCTTTGCAATATTGTATTGATGTTCGGAATTTCCCTTTTTCTGAGTCAGCTTTCCGCCGGGGCCGATCTGGCGGTGTGGAAAAACTCGATTTGGATCCTGCTGTCTGCCTTGGCCATACGGTACGCATGCACATCTCTGGCAAGCCGGGTAAGTCACCACGCCGCGCAGCAGGTAAAGCAACTGCTGCGCACCATGATTTATGAGAAACTACTGCGCCTGGGCCTGGCGTATCAGCAAAAAGCCCGAACCTCTGAGGTAGTTCAGCTGGCAGTAGAAGGTGTAGATCAGTTGGAGGTGTATTTTGGGTCTTATCTGCCTCAGCTGTGCTACTCGATTCTTGCACCTTTAACCCTGTTTGCGGTTTTGAGCTTTGTTAGTCTGCCCTGTGCGGTTCTTTTATTTCTCTGCGTCCCCCTGATCCCCATGACCATTGTGGCAGTACAGCGTTTTGCCAAGAAACTCCTGGGGAAATACTGGGGCGAATACACCTCCCTGGGCGATTCGTTCTTGGAAAATCTGCAGGGGCTTACAACTCTTAAAATTTATCAAGCGGACGCCCACCAACATCAGAAGATGAACGAGCAGTCTGAACGCTTCCGCAAAATTACCATGAAAGTTCTTTCCATGCAGTTGAACTCCATCATTGTCATGGATCTTATCGCCTACGGCGGTGCTGCACTGGGCATAATTCTGGCGGTGTGGCAGTTCCACGCCGGGAGCCTGTCCCTGTTCGGAGCGCTGTTGGTCATCCTCCTGGCGGCCGAATTTTTCCTGCCCATGCGCCTATTGGGTTCCTATTTTCACATCGCCATGAACGGCATGGCGGCAGCAGATAAACTTTTTGCTCTGCTGGATCTCCCCGATGCACAGACTGGAACCCATGCCTTCCCCAAAGATTGTACCGTGGTTTGCAAAGACCTGCGGTTTGGCTATGAGTCCGATCGGGAGATCCTGCGCGGAATTGATTTTTCCGTTCCGCCTGGTCGTTTTGTAGCGCTGGTCGGCGAGAGCGGATGCGGCAAATCCACCCTTGCCGCCATTCTCATGGGGCGGATACGCGGATTTCAGGGAGAGCTTACCATCGGCGGAATCCCCATCCTTGACATCGCGGAGGACGCTCTGACAGCGAATATCACCTACGTAGGCCATCAAAGCTATCTGTTCCGCGGCACCGTCAGAGATACCCTGAAAATGGGCAATCCGGAGGCCACCGATGCCGATTTCTGGCGTGTCCTGG
The DNA here is from genome assembly GCF_002160895.1 of Faecalibacterium sp. An122. Lineage (GTDB taxonomy): Bacteria > Bacillota > Clostridia > Oscillospirales > Ruminococcaceae > Faecalibacterium. The sequence goes on from NZ_NFLL01000050.1 coordinate 2,370, forward strand.
AGCAGGTAAAGCTGGCGGATTTCCTGCGCGCGCAACAGGGATTGGACACAGAGCTGGAGGAGAACGGCGTCAATTTTTCAGGCGGGCAGCGCCAGCGTCTGGCAGTTGCCCGGGCACTGCTCCACGACACACCCATCTACATTTTTGATGAAGCCACTTCCAACATCGACATAGAAAGTGAAAATGCCATTATGGAACAAATCAAAGGGCTCGCCCGGAATAAAACGGTCATTTTGATTTCCCACCGGCTGGCCAATGTGGCCGGTGCCCATCCGATTTATGTGCTTCGGCAAGGCGTTATTGCCGAGCAAGGCACTCATGAGACACTGATTTCCCAGCAGGGCGAGTATGCCCGTCTGTGGAACGCCCAGCAACAACTGGAAACTTACGGAAAGGTGGCTGCAAGATGAAGCGATCCGGGATTCAAGTCATGGCGAAGCTGGTCGGTTTGGTAAGACCTCTGACCGGATATATGAGTTTGGCTGTCGTTTTGGGGCTTCTGGGGCACCTTTGTGCCACAGCCATCACCGTGTTCGGCGGCTTTGCCCTATTGAATGCTCTGGGTGTGGAACAACCCCTCTCCCTGTCCATGTTGTTCCTTCTGATCGGCCTTTGTGCCCTTCTGCGGGGCGCACTGCGCTATGGTGAACAGACCTGCAACCATTTTATTGCCTTCAAGCTGCTGGCCTTGCTGCGGGATCGGGTTTTTGCTGCCCTGCGCCGCTTGTGTCCCGCGAAACTTGAAGGCAAGAACAAGGGAAACCTCATCAGCGTCATCACCTCGGACATTGAACTGCTTGAGGTGTTCTACGCCCATACCATCTCCCCCATCTGCATTGCGGCGCTGTACACAGCGCTGGTCACTGCATTTTTGTGGAGCTATCACCCGGCCCTGGGCGTCCTTGCGCTTCTCGCCCACGGCATAGTGGGAATTCTGATTCCCTGGCTGACCTCCCGCTGGAGTGGAGATGTGGGGCAGCAGGTCCGCAACCAAAGCGGTCAGCTCTCCGGCTTTGTGCTGGACAGTCTGCGCGGTCTCTCCGAGACCCTGCAATACGGACAGGGCCAGACTCGCCGGCAAGAACTGGAACAGCGAGGCGTACAGCTGTCCCGGCAGGAGGAAAAGGCCAAGCGAATCTCTGGCCGCAACAGCGCAATCACCAACACCGTGATCCTGCTGTTCGATTTTATCATGCTGTATGCGGCAGCCACGCTCTGCGGATTTTCGGCCGCCCTTATTGCCACCCTCACCTTGATGAGTTCCTTTGGCCCCAGCGTTGCCCTGGCCGCTCTGGGTTCTACCCTGCAGAATACCTTTGCTGCGGGCAACCGGGTACTGGATCTTTTGGAGGAACAGCCGGTGGTAGAAGATGTCCGCGGCTATGCGCCAGTTGCCTTTGACGGGGCTGCCGTAAGCGATCTCAGTTTTTCCTATGATGAGGAAGAGATCCTGTCCCACATGGATCTGGATATTCCCAAGGGAAAAATCGTTGGGATTTTGGGCCGAAGCGGCAGCGGAAAGTCCACCCTGCTCAAGCTGCTCATGCGCTTCTGGCAAGCAGAGCAGGGGGAAATCCGTATCTCAGATCGACCCATTCAGAACATCAACACGGAAAACCTCCGCAATATGGAAAGCTATGTCACCCAGGAAACCTATCTGTTTCACGACACCATCGCCAACAATCTGAGAATTGCCAAGCTGGATGCCACCCAGGCAGAGCTGGAAGAGGCATGCCGCAAGGCATCGGTACACGACTTTATTGTTTCCCTTCCCCAGGGCTACGACACACCTGTAGCCGAGCTGGGTGATTCCCTGTCTGGCGGAGAACGCCAAAGATTGGGACTTGCCCGCGCTTTTTTGCACCAGGCGCCACTGCTGTTGCTGGATGAACCCACCAGCAATCTTGACAGTCTGAACGAAGCCGTTATCTTGCGGTCGCTGCAACAGGTAAAGGGAGAGCAGACCATCGTGTTGGTATCCCACCGGCAATCTACAATGGGAATCGTAGAACAGCAATATTGCGTGGAACAGGGCCGTGTGAGCTGAAATAAATTGCCCTTTTTATGAGGGCAATTTATTTCTGGTTTTTTGTTAGCTATTGCTAACTATCGGAAACACAGAGAGGATGATCACCATGAAATCCATCGCGGATAAGCGGGAACAGGAAAAGCGGATTGTTGCCCAGATGATCCAACTTTATTGCAAGAAGCAACATCATCGGTCTGATTTGTGCCCAGACTGCCGGGAAGTTTTGTCCTATGCCATAGACCGCTCTAATCACTGCCCATTTATGGAAAGCAAAACGTTCTGCTCAAACTGCAAAGTACATTGCTATCGCCCGGAAATGCGGACAAAAATCCGGGAAATCATGCGCTTTTCTGGTCCCAGGATGCTTCTCTATCATCCTGTTCTGGCAGTGTCTCATATGCTCTTAACCGTAAAAGAAAGGATGCACAAAACATGACTGGCAAAATCACCTTCGGTATTTTGGGCCTTGGAGTAGGAGCTTTGGGTGTAGTCTTGCCCTTGCTTCCGGCATTCCCTTTTTTGATGTTGGCAGCCTTTTGCTTTGGCAAAAGTTCTGAAAAACTGGACCGCTGGTTTAAGGGTACAAAATTATATAAAAACAACCTGGAAACCTATGTAAAGGGTCAGGGCATGACCTGGAAAGCAAAAATTCGCGTGATGGTCACCGTCACGCTCCTTATGCTATTCGGCTTCCTGATCATGTTTCAAAAGTCCCTTTACATTCCCTGCGCGATTCTCGGCGCAGTATGGCTGTTCCATATCCTTTACTTTTGCTTTGGGGTAAAAAACCATGTGGTTAAAGATAAACCTGTAAAATAAAATCGCTTGCATACCCTGTTGCCGATGATCTCTCTTTTGACGCTTTTGGGGTGTTCACTTTCACGACCGCATCGCCGCCGGTTCGTTTGCTTTGCCTGATTCATACTGGATAAACCGTGATTCGATCCCGATGATAGACAACATGAAATCTTACCACACCTGAGCTTGAGCCGACGTTCACAAAGGACAAGCTCAAAGTGAATAGAGCTGTCGAAAATGAAAACAGCCGTTGCGGACTTTGTGTTCCTGCAACGGCTGTTATGTCTTGATTATTTTATTATTTGCGTAACCCGATTATCCCAAGCTGCATTCAAACAAGAACATGTCACACTGATCGTCAACAGCTCTTTCTTTTTCAAACGATGAATAGGTTTTTACGGTTGTAAATCCAATTTCTTTCAAGTAGCATTCCATCTCGCCAAATTTGTATAGATGGGTTTGAAAGTCCATCGGCTCACTCTGCAACAGCTTTGTCCCATTGTACAGCTCATAAATTGCCGGAGAAAACTGCGTCTGAGTTTCCTCGTCGTAGTAATTCTTGCTTCTCAACAGCAGATCAAATCCCTGCTCTGTTTTTACGGAAATGGCCGTTTTATAATCGCTGTCGTTCTCACATCTATCAGCAATCGTATCTACAGCAAACACAAGCTTACCTGCCGGAGCCAGCATTTCCTTTGTTTCCTGCTCCTGATACGCTCTCATGCGATCCATGCTCGCAAAAAGAAAAGACGCAAAATCTTTCGATTTTGCGTCTTTTTGCTGGTGCACCTCCAGGGACTCGAACCCTGGGCCCACTGATTAAGAGTCAGTTGCTCTACCAACTGAGCTAGAGGTGCATATGGTGACCCGTACCGGAATCGAACCGATGTTAAAGGCGTGAGAGGCCTCTGTCTTAACCGCTTGACCAACGGGCCATATAAAAACCATCAGAATACGGTTTCAATATTCTGATGGATGAGAGAAGCCGGCATCTACCTATTTTCACAGGCCGTTTCCAGCCAACTATCTTCGGCACAAGTGAGCTTAACTTCTGTGTTCGGAATGGGAACAGGTGGGACCTCACCGTCATCGACACCGGCTGTTCAGAGTTTAGATCTGAACAATCTCTCTAT
>NZ_NFLL01000051.1 GCF_002160895.1 Faecalibacterium sp. An122
CTCCCTGTGGTGGCTGTTGAGATAGGAGAAAATAAAAAAGCCGACAGACAGCCACAATTCCACGAGGGAATTGCTTCCGTCTGCCGGCTCGTCCGGCCTATAGCCGGTTCAGTCCTATCGAACAAACTTTTGACTCCTGACTTGTGTTCTTAAGGGCTTAAACCCAGTTCAACACCTCTACAGTATGTCTCAATACAATATTCACTTGTTGGGTTATGTAACACTTTAATTCAATGTTATTTATGCGAGGTTCACAGCCAAATCTTCAAAAAATTTGGATGCACGGGTCACAATCACTTTATTATGTTCCATTTCAATTACCCAATGACGTTTGCATTTGGGGCATTGATGATAGCCAATGACTATAATTTTTCCACACATAAGCCGGGTTCCGCACTTGGGACAGTTTGACACGCTCAGGTTGATTCGCTGGTCTGAAGCCATTAAAATGCCCCCTTTTCTTTGTGAATTTGATTTTGAGTTTACAGTAGATAGTGCTGATAATAGGTTAAATTAAGGCTCATTATAGCGGAATGTGATTTTTTAATCAAGGTTTATTCTGTCGAGACAAAAAATTTTCTTTTTTCAACTCTAAATATCACACCATTAACAACCGGATACAGTCTTTTCTACAAACCAGCGACCAAGACGGCCAGTGAACCGAGGGTCGATATGCTCGAAAAAATGCAGCTTCTCGTTACCATGAATCAAAACGGTAAAACAATCCATTGCCAAATCGTTCCCCGTCATCCCTGCTGGACGAAAGCCTTGTAACTTTTCAATAGGGAAAGTCCGGCCATCTGACCAAGTAATGGACATCGGCTGCATATACCCAGTAGAATCAAACTCAGCCGTTACCTTTACATATACCCGCTCAGTATGGGGGCGACCAACTTCCAGGTCATAATGTTCCATTCAAATCACCTCTCAAACTACAATTTACACCTTGACATCATAATACCACGCTGCCGCTATGTTGTCGATACAGCATCATCAAACAACTCTTTGTTTTTGGCAATGCACAAAACAAGGGCCGCTATTATGTTTGCCGCCCTTTTCTTCTCCATCACTTTTTTCTAAAATCATTTTATTGTGCAAATTTGCAGACCTATTGCTTAGCTCTCCCATTTTCCAAGGATTTGTGGTATAATTATAAAAATCATCTTTGTTTTTCTTCAAATCAAGACAACTCACCTAACGATGAGGCTCTCTTATGGAATCTTTGTTCCGGCAGCCCAGAGCTGCCCCTTCTTTTTCCTATAATTTGCTGGTCTGCCAAAGACCTAGGCCCGCTTTACAGGTAGGGTCTGGATTTGTGCAGCCTTTTCGCGCCTTGCTTTGTCCTGTCCAAGTGACAGGATAATGCAGGGCTTTTTCTTTTATCTGAAAGGAGTCAATTAAGATGAGTCTGAAATATACCTGCCCCAGCTGTGGGACACCTTTGGGCTATGAGGGATTGTGCTGGAAATGCAAGTGTGAACAGGATCGAAACGCGGCCCTCGCCTGGACACCGGAACAGATCGCGGAAAAGCAGCAAAATCTAATTCAGAACATCCAGCGGCTGAAAGAGATGGAGGACCCGGAGTTCACCGACTTTTGGCAGCTGCTGGGGTACCGGGACGCTATCACCCCGGAGATTCAGCGGGCGGCACTGGCCGCAGAGGTGTTCTGGCCCTGTGAAGTCTACTACCACGCTCCCGCCGATGTGCGGGATGGTCTGATCCATGCGCTGTTGTCCACGGAAGATTCCGGCGTGGCCTCCAACCTGATGAGCTGCCTTGCTATGCAGGGAGATGACAAGGCAATGGAGACACTGCTGGAGCTGGAGCGGAATCCTCGCCCCTGGCGAAAGGGCCTCTATGTGGACCCATCCAGCTATGCGCAGATCGGCGGCTGGACTTTTGATAAAGAGGGCCGCCGTACCCAGCTCACCTTCGACACCTGTTATCCCATGGTCAAGGGAGCTTCCGGCGAAGCATCCCCCGTCCGCATTGGTCGGGCGCGAAAGGACACCTGCCCCCACTGCGGCGGGCGTATGGTAGACATGCTGGTACTGGATGGTCGGGATGAGCGGCTCCGGTTTCTGGGGCTGAATGGCATCCTGACCGCCACCTGCTGCCCCAGCTGTGTGGGATTTTTGAAAGGTCCAGCCTTCAATCGCTTCACTTTGGACGGCGGCGTGGAGGTATTCCCTTCAGAGCTCTTTGACGGGGCGGAGAAGACGGATTGCTATGTTAGCCCCGAGGAGTACAAGGCCCTCACCGAGAATCCCTTTGTGCTTGGCAAAACGCCGGTGCCTCTGTTTTACGGTGCAGCCTGCCAGGATGTGAACACCATCGGCGGATTTGCCAACTGGGTACAGGATGCGGAATATACCACCTGCCCCCACTGCGGGAAGCCCATGAAGTATTTGGCTCAGGTTCAGTGGGATACGGTGTTTGACTGTGCAGAAGGAACCCTCTATGTGGAGTTCTGCCCGGACTGCCAGATCGTCTCCATGCAGCATCAGCAGACTTGAAAGGAGAACGCACCATGAGTTTGCCAAAGCGTGACGGCGTACATGACCGCTACTATCTGATCCACAAGCCGGACACCTTCCCAGAGGTGCTGGCAGAGGCCGATCTTTGCATCCAGGATATCCTGAACGGCACCGCTCGTGAAAATCACGCTGGCTTTCCCAGCGTGGTGCGGAATCACAAAGGAACGCCTTTTCTACCCAGTCAACTGCTGGAACGGTATTTGTCCAACCTTCCTTTAAAGGGATTTCCCTACGAGGAAGCGGTCGCCTTCTGCGATTCTCTGCGGCGGCTGGCGGGCTGGAAAGAGATTGATTACACACTGGAGCACTATATCAAAAAGCAGGTGCAGGAGAGGTATTTTGAGGCTGGAGAGAAAGAGGACTACTTTTCGCCTTATCCACCCTGTACTGTGCGGCCGGAGCTGCCACCGGAAGATGTGGATGATGGCTTGCTGCACTTTGCCTGTTATGTGGCCGTCTGCCATACGGTGTATGGGGCCAGCTACGACTCCATCACCACCGAACACATCCTGGGGCTGGTTTCCCAGCTCTGCCCCGCTATGGTAAAGGAACTGAAAACCCATGGCAGCGGCAAGCTACCGCCTAACATCCAAAAGCGGAAAACAACGCACCTGACCGCCTCGGCCAACGACGCCTTTGCCGCCATCCGCATCACCGCCAGGGACTGCGGTGAGGGGGCCTGTGAGGAAGCTCTCACCTATCTGATTGAGGTTTTGGAACAGCCGGCGTTCCCCCGCAGCTATTCCATCGAGTTCAGGGGGCCCGAGAAGATCTACCTGCCCATTCCCGGCCTGCCTAGGAAGGGCATCAACCAGTTGTTCGCCTGTGCAGTGCGGTACCCCCGCCTCCATGTCCGAATGGAGAATTATGCCCGGCTGGCCATGCGGGAGGATGAGTGGTATCAAAACCTCGCGGATCAAGCCTGTGCCATGCCTGGCACCTTTGCCGTGTTTGCCTTGGGGCTGGAAGGGCAGAAGTGGTGGCGGCTGGTGTGCGATTACCTGGACTGCTGCGATGACGAACACTCCTCTTTACAGGAAAAGTTTATTCACACCTTTTTCAAGAAGTACGGGTTTACTGCCCAGTCCCTGCCGGTGTTGGTCCACGGTGTCCAGTCCATGCAGAATCTGAAACCCGCAAAAGAGTTCCGCACTCTAATCGCCAATGAGGAGAGCCTGGATGCTCTACTGGAAATGAAGACGCATCTGGAATATTACCTGCCGGACGAATCCCGCAGTGACAAAAGGGCGCTGGCCTACCTGTGGCGTGATGTGCTCTGGGCCATTTGGGGTTCATCCTCCGAAAATGGCGGCAGCAAAGTCATCAAGTCTGCGCCGAAAGACCTGAAAGAGAAATACCAGCAGGTATTTGCGTAAGGAGAACGCCATGAAAAAGAGAACGGTCAAGGACTTTATTGCCCTGTACGCCCCAGAAGATGAGGAAAAACTGGTACTGATTCAGGACGGTGTCAGCGCGGACAAAACCTTTCTGGATACCTACTGGGCGGCGCATACCCATGCCTTGGCTATGATAGACGCCCAGACTGGGCAAGTGTTTTCCGACCGTTGTTACCTGAGCTGGCCCCTCACTGACCAGGAACGGGAGTCAGGCGCGTACACCAATCGTTTTGCCAAGGGTCAGGTCTACCGGATCAAGGCCCGCGGCTGGAAAGGTGATGCACTCTACGAACCTCAGTGGTATGTTACGGCGGTGCTGGAGGAAAATGTCCCCTGCCCTGCTCTGGAAGCGATCTGGGCGGAGTAAACAAAGCCCATTCTTCTACAAGATGAAGTGCTGGGGACCCTCACCCTGGACCGTGAATTGAGCACATTCGATGGGACCTGTCCGTGGATGGGAAGCGAAGTCCGCATTTCGCTGGACGTAGATACGGAAAAGAAAGCCTCCTGGACCCGCGCCGTCAACGTGATGAAAAAGCTGTTGGCCGACCAGGAGACTGGGGACAAGTCTCTGCGGTCCATGGCTGCCCAGAAGCTCACGGTACCGGCCAACGAATGGCTGGCAGACAATGACCAGACCGACCGGGACCCGGAGAAAGACCCCATCACGGAGGCTGAGTTCGCCTGGCGCATCCTGCTCACTGAGTTTACAGTATCTCCTGGTGGGCGTTTTACCGCCTGGTTTGAGGACGACGATATGTTCTGGGGCCATGTCATCACGGTGGACGGGACACTGAAAAAAGGCGCTGTTGACGCGTATATACAGGGGTAAAGAGAGGAGGATACCTAAATGAACAGCGAGCAGATTACTGCCTTTTTACAGGAGCATTGGAACTTTGTCACCCTAGCCATTGGCGTGGTGATTCTGATCGGAGCCATTTTGAACTGGAACTGGCTCTGTGACCCCACCGGCAAGCCGGACTCTCACCGCTATGGCCGCGGCTCCAGGCGGGTGATCTTCTTCCTACTGGGAATCGTGCTGATTGTGACCAGCATCATGTCCTGGGTACTGTAAGGGGGACAACAAAATGTCATTCAAATTTACATTCCGGGAGATCACCCCAGAAGATACGGAAATTTTGTGTATGCTCAAACTGCGGAACGCAAAGCCGGAGGAGCATATTTGCTGCGAGATCCTAAGAGGCGACGGTATCACCATGAAGACCTGGTACAGCAAGGCGGATGTAGCCCTCTGGGGAGAGGACTACATCAAGGCCAATTCCAAAATGAAATATATAGACGGCGACTGGACGGTCCGTTTAGATATGGAGCCGTGGAACCGCACACACGGCGTATCTTCGAAAGAAGTCACATCCCCGCCCTCTCCCCGTCATCCCACCTGGCTCACCGGCCATGTGAAAGAGTGGACGCAAAAACGCCTGCCCACCGTGACATTGTGTTCTACCACTGGCAATGAACTGCTGGAGGTTTGGTACTACGGTGACCTGTTGACCTTAAACGCAGAACCACAGCTATATATTGTTCCCAGTTATTTCGCTCCCGAACTTGTGACAGCTCGTGACCCGGAGAGTGGCGAGGAGTTCGTCATCTTCGACGGTGGGCGGCATGGCTACAACAATATGTTCTGCGATGAACATGATCCATCCGAACTGGAACGCCGTCTCCTCAAGCGGTATGAAATCCCCGCCTCCAAGTTGGTGCTGGAGCTGGGGTACAGCGTGGACTACGAGAACGAAAAAGAAGACTTCGAACCAGATGAGACGGATACTGTGGAATTGATCAACGGCGAGCGTATGCCTTGGGAACAGGTCAAGCGGGACGGCATTGACTATATCGCCCTTTACTATGTGAACGAGAAAGGAAAACCAGTCCAGATATTGGACGCAGAGCTGGCGTAAGTACAGCTATTCTATCCTTTGCTAATCCGAGGAGGTGTCCCATGACCCAAGAAGAACAGATCCGCCTCTATCGGCTGATGGAAAAGCTCAACTGGTTTTTCCACCAAGAGATGCACTACCTGGATCGGGAGACGGCAGAAAAGATAGCGCGGGAGTGTTACCCGGAGATTCGGGATTTTACATACGACATTTTATGGAACGACCTGCCCAAAGAGGTCCAGGAGCAGCTCATGGACGAGGAGGAATCCCTGTGAGTACACTGATTTGTTCTTTTGATGGCCTGCACGACAACAGAGTCCT
>NZ_NFLL01000052.1 GCF_002160895.1 Faecalibacterium sp. An122
CCACCCACCCGCCCATTAGCAGAGCCCCTGCGGCCTGTGGCCGCGCCCCCTAACAGGGGCTCTAAATTTTTAACTTTTCCTTTTGTCCATCAGGGCCGCGGATTTGTCCACTGGACGCGGTCGCTGTGTTTGCCCAGCGGAGCGGACAAAGACGAAAAAGAAAAGACGTGTTAAAGGCAGAGCGGCAAACCTTTAAACCCTCACAGCCCCGCAAAAAAGCTCCCCCGCCGTCCGGCAGAGGAGCCCCTGTGGTTATTTTGTATGGTTGGCGGTTCGGTTTACTTCCCGCCGTTCTCGTAGACCGCCATCAGGTCGGGATGAGGCCCGTAGGTGCGGTCAAAACGCTCGCTCAGAGCGGCGCCGTGGAAAATGTGGTCGCAGTAGTTGTCCATCAGCTCCAGCGCCACCGGCACCGCCTGATCCCCCAGCCGCATCAGCTCGGCGCAGCTGTCCGCAAAGGCCGGACGGTCCAGCGCCGCAATCACCAGCCCGCCCAGGGGGTCCCACTTGCCCGACAGATGCAGCACGCCCTTTACCAGGGCGTTGCGCACCGGGCCGCCCGGCATCAGGAGCTGGTTGTACCGCTTCATGTTGGCCAGACAGGTCCGCACCTGCTCCCGGCCCGCCGGCATCACCCGGGCGATGGTGCGGGCGGTCACCTCGTTCACCGCAATGTATCCCGCCGGGTTGACGCTGCGCCAGTCCACCCCGTCGGCCTCCATCAGGGCGCCGTCCAGGGCGGTCTCGATGGCGATGTGCCCGTGGCCGCTGCGGTTGATTTCATATTCAATGTAGCTGTGGCATTCGCTGTCCAGGGCAAAATGGCAGATGAACCCCAGCAGATAGCTCAGCAGGGCCTGGCCCTCGGCCCGGTCGTTGACCCGGGCCGCCGCCCCTGCAAAGAAGGGCGCAGCCGGGGCGTCGTGCATCCCGTCGCCGGCGGTTTTGTAGCCGTTGGCCCGCAGGGGATTGTAGTAGAACAGGATGTCGGGGCCCTGCAGCCCGATGCGGTACAGGTCGGGATAGGTCTCGATGGCGGTGCGGGCCACATCGTTGCGGCAGGCCGCCAGAACCTCGCCGCCGAAGCGGCGGTGTGCGTAGACAGCAGGCATGGAAATTCACCTCATTGTGTTCAGAATGTCAGGCGTTCTCCCGCCGGCTCTCCCGAACCGAGCGGCGGAACGCAAAGAAGCCCAGCAAAATCAGCGGCGCAATCACCATGACGCCGATGGAGGTGCTGCCCGAGATCTGGGTCATGGCGCTCACCAGGAAGGTGCCCACAAAGGATGCGCCCTTGCCGCAGATATCCAGCAGGCCGTAATATTCACCCGAGCGCTCGGGGGGGATGATTTTGCCGAAGTAGGAGCGGGAGAGGGACTGGATGCCCCCCTGGAACATACCCACGCAGACGGCCAGGATCCAGAACTGGGTCTGGCTGCGCAGGAAGATGGCGTAGGTGCCGATGCCCACATAGGCCAGGATGCCGATGGACACCAGCAGGGCGGTGTCCACCCTGCGGGACAGCCACCCGAACAGCAGCGCAAAGGGGAAAGCCACAATCTGGGTCACCAGCAGCGCCAGCAGCAGGCCGGTGCTGTCCAGGCCCAGGGCCTGGCCGTAGGCGGTGGCCATGTCGATGATGGTGTAGACGCCGTCGATGTAGAGGAAGAAGGCGATCAGGAACCAGAACACCTGTTTGTTGCCCCGGATTTCCCGCAGAGTCTCGCCCAGCCGGCGGAAGGCCCCCGATACCATGTGCCCGTCCCCGCGGACGCTGTATTTCTGGCGGTAGCTGCGCAGCAGGGGCAGGGTGCACACCAGCCACCACCCGGCGTTCAGCAGGAAGGCCGCCAGCATGGCGGTGTTGAGGGTGAGGCCGATGGCCTCATACCCCAGCACGATCCCCAGGCTCACCACAAAGGGGATGCAGCTGCCGGCGTAGCCGAAGGCGTATCCCACCGAGGAAATCCGGTCCATCCGCTCGGGGGTGGTGACGTCGGTGAGCATCGAGTCATAAAAGACCAGGCTGGAGCTGTAGCCGATTTTGGCGATGACGAAGCAGCCCAGAAACCAGATCCAGGACTGCACCAGGCCCATGACGGCGCATCCCGCGATGCCCACCGCCACGCACAGGACAAAGAGTTTTTTCTTCATGCCGGGCAGGTCGGCCACGGCGCCCAGGGTGGGCCCCAGCACCGCCACCACCACCGTCACCAGCGACGCCGCATATCCCCAGAAGGCCAAATATTCGGCGTCGGTCAGGCCGGCGGATTCGGCCAGGCCGTTGAAGTAGATGGGCAGGATGGTGGAGATCAGCAGGGTGAAGGCCGAGTTTCCCACATCGTACAGGACCCAGCGCTTTTCCAGCGGGGTCATTTTTTCGTTTTGTTCCATAACCATTCCCTTTCGTCGGGCCCACGGAGGGGCAGAGTCGTTTTTTCCATAGTCCATTGTACCACGCCCATGTAAAATCCGCGGCCCTGTCCATGAAAAATCCAAGGCTATGATAGCACAGAACCCGCCCCCGCGCAAGAACGTCCCCCGCCCCAAAAATCAAAGTGCATCGCTTTTATCTTGTGGAAGCAGGCAAAATATGCTATAATAAGAGCGTGTCGGAACACGACACGCTTTAGGGGGAACCCATTTCTGCACGCATGCGCGTGACAGAAATTCCTTCCCCCTAATATCCCCCTGGGGACAAAATTTGACGCAGAACCGCGCACGCGGCCTTGCGGCCTCGCACACTCTCTGCGCCAAATTTTCCTGTAGGTGTCCCAGCCGTACGCACATGTCGTCCGGCCGGGACTTTTTCGACGGGTTGTATACTATTTATTATCGGTGCCGCTGTGTATGCCGCCCGGCACAGCGGGCACACTCACAGTACGACCATAACGCAGAGGAGAGGTGCGGGGTATGTATCGAAAGTACGGCAAGCGGGCGCTGGACGCAGTTCTGGCGCTGTGCGGGCTGATTTGCCTGTCCTGGCTGTTGCTGGGCCTGGCGGTGGCCATCAAGGTGGATTCACCGGGCCCGGTGTTTTTCAAACAGAAGCGGGTGGGGATTCACAAGAGCCATTTCTGGATTTTGAAATTCCGCACCATGCGCAGCGACACCCCCCACGACATGCCCACCCATCTGCTGGCCGACCCCGACCAGTATATCACCCGGGTGGGGCGTTTTCTGCGGAAAACCAGCCTGGATGAACTGCCCCAGCTGTGGAACATCCTGGTGGGGGATATGGCGGTGATCGGGCCCCGGCCGGCCTTGTGGAACCAGTATGACCTTCTGGAAGAGCGGGACAAGTACGGGGCCAACGACGTGCGCCCCGGCCTCACCGGCCTGGCCCAGATCCATGGCCGGGACGAGCTGGAGATCCCGGTGAAGGCCCGCCTGGACGGGGAATATGTGGCCGGCATCACCTTTTTGGGGGATGTGAAGCTGTTTTTCGGCACGGTGATCGCGGTGCTGCGCCATGACGGCGTGGTGGAGGGCGGCACCGGCGCCCTGCACCAGAAACCGGCATCGCCGGGCAAGGATTGATTTTGCCGGCGGTTCCATGTATACTAATTCGGATACACCAACCAACACGGATGTGAGAGGTAGCTATGATAACGATTGACGAACTGAAGGTCCAGCTGGCCGAATATGGCAAGTCGGTGCAGGACCTGGAGGAGGCGCTGGCCATCGACGCCAGCAAGAAGCGTGTCCAGGAGCTGGAACACACCATGACCCGGCCCGGCTTTTACGATGACGCCGAGGCCAGCAAGAAAGTTTTCGATGAAGTGGGCGACCTGAAGGGCAAGCTGGGCCGCTTTGAGAAGCTGCAGGGCCTGTATGAGGATGCCCAGACCATGCTGCTGATGCTGGAGGAGGAGAACGACCCCTCCCTGATCCCGGAAGGGGAGCAGGCAGTGGACGCCGTGGGCAAAGCGGTGGATGAGCTGCAGCTGATGACCATGCTGAACGGCGAATACGACCACAGCAACGCGATTCTGACCTTCCACGCCGGCACCGGCGGCACCGAGGCCCAGGACTGGGCCGAGATGCTGTACCGCATGTACACCCGGTGGGCCTCCAACCACGGGATGAACGTGGAAGTGCTGGATTACCAGGACGGCGACGAGGCAGGCATCAAGAGCGCGTCCATCATGGTGAAGGGTGCCAACGCCTACGGCCTGCTCAAGAGCGAGAACGGCGTCCACCGCCTGGTGCGCGTCAGTCCCTTTGACTCCAACGCACGGCGTCAGACCAGCTTTGCGTCTCTGGAAGTGATGCCCGAGCTGGACAACACCATTCAGGTGGATATCCGGCCCGAGGACATTGAAATGCAGGTGTACCGTTCGTCGGGCGCCGGCGGCCAGCACATCAACAAGACTTCCAGTGCAGTCCGCCTGATCCATAAGCCCACCGGCATTGTGGTCAGCTGCCAGACCCAGCGCAGCCAGTTCCAGAACCGCGACTACGCCATGCAGATGCTGAAAGCCAAGCTGTACCAGATCGCACAGCAGCAGCACATGGACAAGATCGAGGACATCAAGGGCGTTCAGAACGAGATCGCCTGGGGTCATCAGATCCGCAGCTATGTCTTCATGCCCTATACCATGGTGAAGGATCACCGCACCAGCTACGAGACCAGCAACGTCAACGCCGTCATGGACGGCGACCTGGACGGTTTCATCTTCGCCTACCTGAAGGCCGCCAGCCGCGGCGAACTCGCCGACACCTAACCGACTTTTCTGGAAGAAAAGTCGGCAAAAGACTTTCACTGTGTACCATCCAGTTTCCGGGTCTCCGGCACTTCCGCGGGGCCGTTACGCTCTGGCTCGCTCCCGGCGTTTGCGCCTGTGGCGCGGTGCGATGCAAAGCCCGTTTTGACCTGATTCTATTGACCGGTACGCGCTGAAAACCTATAAAAATGCAGCAACCCTCGTCCCTTATTGGGGCGGGGGTTGTTTTTTGGTTTAGAGCTTTTTAGGGGCGGTAGCTTTGCGGTCTGTTCCCCCGAAGGGAGCAACGGCGGCGACCGCGTCCAGTGGACAAATCCGCAGCGCTGATGGATAAAAGGAAACGTTAAAAATTTAGAGCCCCCTGTCAGGGGCAGCCGAGCCGACCGCGTTCAGTGAACGAAACAGGGAGGCGAGGCTGGCGCAGCGCTCCAATTTTCACAAGGGCGCACCGCCGCCCGCTGGGAAAATTGGCTAAGCGCAAGAGGA
>NZ_NFLL01000053.1 GCF_002160895.1 Faecalibacterium sp. An122
CACAACAAACAATGCGAGGGCCAGCTCGTGAGAGCCGGCCCTCGCAGAGGGACCCTATCTTTCGTGACGCAAAAGTTCTTTTGTTTTGGTGCGATCAACAACAGAAGGAATATTGGTTAGACATTCCCCTTTGTCGTCACATCGGATGGGTGTATACCCGGGCGGTCAGGCGGTCTCACACCCAACGCCCCTTATATCACTCCCGGCCATGGTGCTGCCGGGGGTGTTATAAGTAAATGTAGGATTAGAAACTCTTACAGCTTCTTTTCAGCCACGGTCTGAGTAATGGTGTAAGCATACACATACACAGGAGTATTGGTAGCGTCAATGGTAACAGAAACCAGGCTCACATCACCAGTATAGGTGTAATTATAGTAATGATCGCCAGTCGAGGTGCTAGCCTTCTTATAAGTGGTAGCATCCAGATCATCAACAGCCTCATCAACTTTCTTAGCGATCATGTTCAGCGCAGCCTGCTCATCTTTAGCAAGCGACACAGCATCAACATACAGCTGAGTGTAGGTCTTGCCGTCCAGCTTCACGTCATCTTTGCCATCATTATCATTATCAACAAACATACGGGTATCATCAAAGAAACCGTTGCTAACACCCTGGTACAGGCCAGCATCGTTGGGAGTATTCTCAACCATACCACTCAGCTTCAGGATGGCTTCCTTCAGTTTGGTATCTTCAATGCCGTTCCGACCCACAATCTGATCGCCATACAGCTCAATAGCCTTCTTCAGAGCCGTATCCAAAGTAGAGCTGGAAGAGAAAGTGACCTTAGCATCATTGCTGACATTCTGACCATTGTTGACAGCATTGACAATAGAAGTGTTGCTAGGATCGACAACAACATTGTTATTGCTATTGCTGCTATTGTCGCCACAGCCAGCCAGCATGCTGACAGCCATCAGGCCAGCCAGAGCCAGAGAAGCAATCTTCTTGAGTTTCATAGTGAATGTATCCTCCTTATGAGTATCGAAAAGACAAGCATCTAAATAAGCTATTTTTAATTTAGGTAAACTCTCTTACTTGGTGATAGTGTGCTCAGCAGCAGTCTGAGTGATAATGTAAGCAACATAATAGTAGGTAGAACCGCCAACCTGTGCAGCAGTCACCATGCTAGCCTCACCAGTGTAGCTGTAATCATAGTACTTGTCGTCAACCTTCATGCCATCCTTCTTGGTAGTATCAACCAGATTGCCGATATAGGTATCCATATCACGGCCAGCAGTCTTCAGAACAGCCTCCTCAGTCCACAGATCGGTGCTCTTATACAGCTTCACATCGATCACAGTAACAGATGCACCGTCAACAGTAGGAACATTGGAATCATCATCAAAGAGAGTCTCGTTCTGATCCACGCCATTATACAGATACAGATACCCCTTAACATCATCCTCAGTTGCATCCTGACCAGCAGACTTCACTGCGCTAGTCAAATCGCTGTTCAGCGAAGCGCTGGACGAAAAGCTAATCTTGACCTTGTTGTCCTTATTCTGGCCATCATTGAAAGCAGAGACAATGGAAGAAGAAGTACCGGGCTCAACAACAGTGCCGTTGCCATTGCTGCTGTTGTCACCACAGCCAGCCAGCATGCTGACAGCCATCAGGCCAGCCAGTGCCAGAGAAGCAATCTTCTTGAGTTTCATAATGAATTTTTCCTCCTTATGGTGTATAAAAGATAGAGACCCAAAACAGGTTCAAAGGAAGGTCCTTTCCTTTGTGTGCCTATAATAACATACCCCCCCCGGTGTCAAGACCCGATTTCAAATTTTTTCCTTTTTGCTTTATTTTTTATAGTTTGGAAAGGTCCATCTTGGATACAAGCCGTTTTGAGGCGGGAGGAGTGGAGGAATTTTCACTGGGTTGGTCCAGGGTTTCCTTTGCAGTTTTCTCAGATGTTTCACTGTTTTCTCTCCGGCCGCTGCCGGGTGTTTATACTTTTCGGTCGAAAAGCGCCTTTCTATCCAGAGCCCCGGCGGTCTGAATTTTCAAGTATTTCAGGGCACCGCAAAAGGAGAGCCCGCAGGGCTGGGGGAAACAAAAAAGCGCCTGCACACAACATGCAGACGCTTTTATTGGCAAATTCATTTATTTCCCCCGCCGGGAAGGGGCGGGGTGATTGTATTTGTCCAGGACCTGTTCCACCTCGGCGGGGTCCAGCTGGAGGCGCACCGGTTCCGGGGCGCTGTTGCCCTTGCGCAGGGGCAGCCACCAGGTGGACAGGCCCACCCAATGGCCAAACTTATAGGCGGTGTGCTTGTTTCGGCCCACACAGACAAAGCCGAACTTCTCATGGAACCGCTCGCTGGCCGGGTTGGGGTCGGCCAGCAGGGCATAAACATTCCAGTAGCCCTGGAGTTTGAGCAGCTCCAGCAGAGCGCCGTACAGAGCCGCTCCCACCCCCGCCGAACAGGCGTCGGGGGCACAGTAGATGGTGCTCTCCACGTCCCAGGCAAAGGCCTCCCGGGGGTGATAGCGGTGGGCGCAGGCATAGCCCAGCAGATGGCCGGACCCATCCCGGGCCAAAATCAGGGGCGCCCGGGCCAAGGTGTCCTCCACCCAGGCCTCATATTCGGGCAGGGTGGACGTGGTGATCTGCAGGGTGGCGATCCGGTTGCAGACGTACCAGTTGTAGATTTCCAGAATCTCCGCCGCGTCGTCCCGGGTCGCCATGGACAGCCGGGGACGGGCATTTTCGGCCCAGGCGGCGCAGAGAGCCTCTTTTTCCGCCTTGGTCAGCTTTTTCAGGGCAGCTTCCCGCCGCAGGGCCTCCGATTTATCGGCGCACCGCTCCAGATATGCCATGCTCTCTGCCCCAAAGGCACGGGTTGCCCGGGCTCCCTGGCCGGTTTTATGGGCATGAAGCCGGGCGGCGGGGTCATTGGTCCAGCCGGTGTACAGCTGTCCGCCCTCGCATCGGACCATATAGACGTATGCGGGGGCCAGCACCTCACGCGCGGCCATTGTTTTTCAGGACCAGACGGCAGGCCGCCACGGCGGTCTGCTTGTCTTTGGCGGTAATCAGGAACCGGCTGGCATGGCAGAAGCTGATGCCGTCCAGGCCGCTGCGGGCCTCAATCACATCCTGGGTCTGGCCGGCCCAGGAGGCGGGGAAGGGCAGTTTGGGCTTTTTGGTGCGGTGATCGGTGACGCACTGGGCACTCCAGCCGCCCCGCTGGCTGGGGTAGACCACAAACAGAGCGTCGGTCTTATACAGACCGTTTTTCCAGGGCAGGTAGCAGGGCAGCACCACGATGCCGTCCTTGGAGGCGGCATAGGCGGCCCGGACCTTTTCGTCCGCCCGGTTGACGGCGTTGGCAGACTCGATCTGGCGGGTCAAAATCTGTTTGGCCACCGCCACCGCCTCAAAGAACCGTTCATCCGAGCTGTCGGGGGAGTCCCAGGTGGGGTTAAAGAAGCCGATGGCATCGCAGAGGCTGTTCTGTTCGCCGGTATTATCGTTGAGGTCGAGGGGCTGAATGAAATTCTCATCGATGAGGCGGGCCTGACGCTCACCCACCAGGCCGGGGCCCAGCATCCGCCACAGCAGGCCGAATGCCGCATAGGGCACGCCGTTGGCCCGGGTTTCCCGGGGTTCGCGGTGATGGTCAAACATACCGTCTCCGATATCGTAGACGATGCCGTCAAAGCCATCCGGCACCACAAAGCCCCGTGTCACCTTGATATCGGGGCGCAGAATCTGCAAAAGAGCGGTGGCAAACACATCATCGGCATGGAATTTGCCGGCATGAGTGAAACCGCGGGCTGGAATTTTCATAGGAGCACCTCTTGATCTCTGAAGCTGTTTTCGTATCAGTATACCACACTTTCCCGCCTTCCGCACCCGCTTTCTCCGCTTTTTTGAAAAAAAGCTTGGCAGCGGCGGCGACCGCATCCGGTGGATGAAACAGGGAGCCGCCGCTGGCGCAGCGCTCCAATTTTCGCAAGGGCATTCATGCCCGCAGAGAAAATTGGCTAGGGTGTATCTGAGAAGTCGGCTCATATGTGCAAAATGGAGAAAATGACAGCAGAAGCAGCAAGGAAAAGAAAAGCCTGAAAAGAATCCGCTCTCTTATCATAGCGGGTAGCGAT
>NZ_NFLL01000054.1 GCF_002160895.1 Faecalibacterium sp. An122
TCTTTGCTTCTGGCACAATGCTCTCAAAGACCGCACCCCGGACGATCAGCCGATGGCTGCGCGTCCTGCGTTCCTCTTGGGATAACTTTTGCCGCAACACCTTTTCCCGATTTTCAAGCTGCCGGATTTTCTTCTTCCCGTCCTCAATCTCGGCTTGCAATTCCTCGCGTTTTTTTCTCTCGGTTTCGTCATGGGTGGTCACTCCTTTCTACCTGTCGGCACAGAAAAAGGACAGTCGATTTCCTCGGCTGTCCTTTTGATTAGGGTGTTTGGTTTACTCCGTTCTGCTCAATAAATGGGAATATTAAATATCAATACGCCCTTTAATACATTCCTATTAAAACATCAGCTTCGATTGTCAAATGTGTGAGAGTACGCCAATCAACGCAATCTTTTTCAACGCAAAAGAGAAGCGGCGTCATTTCAATAAACGACATTCTTTGTTCTGATGACAACTGTACGGTGGCTGAAACCGTTTCTCTTGAAATGGTTTTAAGATATTTCTCAAAATATTCAACGACAGACTCATTTGAATAATCTGGATTTTTCAAGTGTGCTTGCACTTTAGTCCTGATTTCCCTCAAATGATTTTTCGTAGGAATTACTTTCACAACATATCCGTTAGGAGATAGCAATCGCTGAAATTCTTTGTAGTGTGCAGGCGAAAATATGTCTAAAATACAATCCATACTTCCGTCTTTCAAAGGGATTTTTGATAAGTCAGTAACAAACCACTTCACTGCTTTGCGCTTGTCTTTTTTTGATGCAATCTGTATTGCCTCCCTTGACAAGTCAAAGGCAAAGATGTTTCGTTCTGTTCTTTGCTGTATCTGCCTTGCATAGAAACCCTCGCCGCAACCAACATCTAAAATGTTTCTTATAGATGGCGTATCAGAAATAAACTGTATGATTTTCTCCAACACAACATCATACATGCCATACTCCAAAATTTGGTGCCGGTTGTCAAAAGACCGCTTGCTGTAGTTGGTTTTGGGCGATGATTTTAACAACAAATTTACATACCCATATCTTGAAATATCAAAGCAATGTCCATGTCTACAAATTAGGCTATTGCCTTGTATATCCATTGATTTTGTGCAAATTGGGCATTGAAAATAAACCTTGCTGTCTGCAAAGCGTGATAAATTATTATTCATTTGTTTTTCCTCCGTAATTACATCTCTGCTTCAATAAGCGAGTTATGCAATACGGATAACCGCAACATAACTCGCGGTTTTATCTTAATCTCATAAATGTAACCATTGTGTTGTCCTCCAATCAATTCCGCAGTATTACTCTGCTTTTAGAAAAAGTATAGCACAAAACTATGAACATTTCAACTCTATTTCAGCCTGTCGGCGACGTTGCTCTCTCTGGCATACCGCCGCGCCGCTTCCCGCCGTTCCTCGCTGTATGGGGCGGTCAGACGGAAAGAGAAGCGGCCTTTCTCAATGTCAAACTCCATGCAGCCCGTTTCCGGGTCTGCGTCCGTCTGCTGGCAGATTGCCGGATAACGGCGGCTGTATGCAAGCAGACGCTTCTTTAAGGCGGTGTTGTGGGTGCGGATATGGATAAGGGGGTCTTTCTCGTCAAACCAAATATCGGTGGTCTTTTCCTGCTTGGTAATCCCTGTTCTCATGCAAGCTCCTTTCTGCGCCCCTGTTACGCAATAGGGGCATTTTTCGGGTGTTTTCTCCGGCTCTTGACTTGGAGAAAACGGCGTTTTTGACGATAAAAACCGCCCGGACGGGGAATGGTTCGTCGGGGCGGCTGTTATCGCAAGATTTCTGTTTTTTCCGGCTCTTGACCGTTAAACATAGATTAACTCATGCATTACGATTTCCTCGGCTCTCGCCTTGCAGTTGTTCATCAAACCTACCCATTTCATCGGGTCGGCGGCTTTGAGGGCTTCGGTGGCTCCTGCTTCTCTGGCAAGGCGGGGCATGAGGTAGTCCAGCATATCCCGCGCCGCCCGGTCTGTTTCCGCAAGGTGGGGATATAGCTTCTCGCTGGCAACAAGGGCGGTATAAAGACGGTGGCGGTATTGTTCCAGATAGGCTTTCCGCAGCCGCCCATAGTGGCCGATATGGGGCTTCGGGGTAATAGGGCGGTTCCCATTGTCAATCAATCTTCTCATGCGATTTGTTCTCCTTTCTCGTCCTGCTTCTTTTTGTGGTAGTTCTCCCGCCTTGCAGCAAGGAAGTTTTCATACCGGGCTTGGGCTTCGGGATTTTCGGCTGCGGCTTCCTCGTACATCTTCTGACGGGATTTCTTGGTAGCTTCACTATGGTATGCCCGCCGCCTTGCAAGCTCGGCGGCTGCGGCGGGGTCGGTTTCCGCTTGGGCTTTCAGTTCTTGGTAGGCGTTCTTCTTCCGGCTCCGGCTGGCTTCAAGGCGTTCCGTTTCCTCTGGCGTGAGTGGCTGACCTGCGTCCAGTGCGGCGGCAAGCTCTTTCAGCGTCCGGGGCTTGGGCGGCTGTGCCGCTTTCTGACGCTCATACCATGCCTTGTGCTGGCGGTTTTTCCTCTCCCGGTAGGCGGCAAGGCGTTCTGCTTCCTCCGGCGTGAGGTCGGCTCCGGCCTTTTGCAGCGCGGCAAGCTCCTTTAAGGATTTCGGCTTCGGGGGCTTGGGCGGTTCGGTGGCTTTCCGCTTCTCCCGCCATTCCTTTTGCCATGCCCGGTTATGGGCTAACCGCGCTTCATCTGCCGCCTGTTCCTCCGGGGTCAACAAGCCCGCTTTCTTCCTCGCGGTAAACTCCCGTTTCTCTGCCTTGCGCTTTTCTTCCCGCGCTTTGGCAAGCTCCTGTGAGTGGGCTTCCTTTGCGGCCTGTTCCTCCTGCTGGCGGCGTTGTTCCTCGGCTTCCATTGGGGTAACGATATGGGCGGGGACTTCAAACGCACCGATGAAGTTGAGGTAAATATCTATCCGCTGACGGCGGCTATTCCCGCGTCCCTCGCCCTCATGGACAACGACTTTTTCGATAAACTCGTTGAGCATGGGCGTTGTCAATTCGGAAAAATCAGTGTAGCGGCTCACAAGCTCGATAAACTTATCTGTTTTCAGCCTGTCGGCGTTCCAGCTCTCGATTGCTTCCTGCCATTGTGCGATAGCGGCTTCCAGCCCGGTCTGTTCCTCGTCGTATTCGGCAAGCAGACGGGTAAAGTGCCTATCGGGTATCTTGCCTGTGGCGTTGCCCTCGTATAGCTTCTTTACAAGGCCGTCCAGCTCCTTACACCGCCGCTGTGCCTTGCTCACTTTCTGCCGGTACTCCTTGACGGCGTTCTCTTGGTGCTGGTCGGACGCTTCCCGCACACGCTCGATAAACTCCGCTTCATTGTGCCGCACATACCAGCTCACGCGCTGGATTGCGGCAAGAATGGCGGCTTCCATTTTTGCGGTGGGGATATAGTGCATGGTACAGTCGCGGGTAAGCTGGCGGTAGCTGGAACACACAAAAGCGTCGTCCAGATACTTGCCTTGCACAAGGCTGCTGCGGTGGGTCAGCTTCGCGCCGCAGTCGGCGCAGTAGAGAAGCCCGGTCAAGCGGTTTGGGGTGGTCTGCCGCTTGGGGGCGCGGCGTTTTGTCCCCATAAGCCGCTGGACGGTATTCCATGTTTCCTCGTCCACAATGGCGGGTATCTCCCCGTCAAAAATATACTGTTCCTCCGGCGCGGTCTTGCGGGTGCTTTTGGTCTTGTAGTTCTCGCAGACGGTTTTCCCTAAAACCTTGCGCCCCGTGTACTCCGGGCGTTTGAGGATATAGCTGATAGTTGTTGTTGACCATGCGTAGGGGTCTGTGTACTTCGCCGCCCGGACGGGTGCGCCTATCCGCTTCCAATGCTCGGACGGGATAGGGATTTTCTCGGCGCGGAGTGCCCTTGCTATGCTGGCGATACTCTCCCCGGCAACAACGCTGTGGAAGATACGGC
>NZ_NFLL01000055.1 GCF_002160895.1 Faecalibacterium sp. An122
CAAATCTACGCTGAGTGCCGCTTGAAAAAGTGATGAAATGCTTGAGCCGTATGACGGGAAATCTGTCACGTACGGTTCTTAGGCGGGAAAGCGGTGGTAACACCGCCGACCCAGCCGATAATGTTCCTGTCTCTGTCCCTGAGACTGTACATGAGACTGTCTCTGTCTCTGAGACAATCCCTGCGGGGGCGTGCGCCCCGGATGAGGAGAGGGAGACGACCCAGCTGGAACAGTTCTGGACTCAGTGCGGATACGACGGGGCCGCCCAGGCCGCCCGGATGCTGGCCCGGTATCGGGAGAAGGGTCTGGAGGAGGGCCTCATCCTGGAGGCCATCCGGCAGGCGGCAGCCCATGGAGCCCGCAGTCCCCTGGCCTATATCGGGCGGATTCTGGACCAGGCCGCGGCGTCGGGACAGCTGACCCTGGCCGCCTGGCAAGCCGCCCATCGGGGCGGCGGAGGGGGCGGAAAGCGGGTAGACCGGCCCAGTCCCAGCGGCAACGACTTTCTGGCGGACGCCGCCGCCCGGCCCCGGCGGCACAAGCGGAAGGGGTGACGCCCCCTCCCCTGCCCCAGGTACAAAAAAAGACGGCAAACACCATGGTTTGCCGCCGAAACTGGAGCAGGATACGGGACTCGAACCCGCCGCCTACTGCTTGGGAAGCAGTCGCTCTACCGGATGAGCTAACCCTGCACGAGGTTACCCTGTTATTTTAGCAGGGGGGCGTGGATTTGTCAACGGGTTTGGGGAAAGTTTTTTGGTCCGGCGGGCGGCGGGTCTTGCAATTCGGCCCCGATGCCTTATAATAAAAGGCATCAGGGAAAGGAGGCGGGGCCGTCATGCTGGATTTGCCGCGGCTGCTGTATTTCAAGAACAAGAACGTATATTCGGCCAACCAGGCCGAAATGCGCTATCGGGCCACCCCCGGCAAGCGCAAGACCGACGACGGGGAGCAGGCCATCCTGACGGTGGAGATCTGGCCGGGGCCCTGGACCATCGAGTATACCGACCCGGCTTTGCGGCAGAGCGAAACCTTTGCCCTGGACGAGGAGGGCCTGACGGCGGCCCGGGGATGGATACGCAGCGTCTACGACGCCGACCCCGACCGCTGGCAGACGGCGCCGTCGATTCTGGATTGTGAGCCCTGGACGCCGCCGGCCCAGGAGCAGGAGGAGGAACAGGGATGATCTACCGCCTCAAGCCCCAGCAGGGGGATACGGTGGCGGTGCCGCAGCTGGTGTTTGCCCGGCTGGGCGCCGCCGAAGAAGCCAGCGTCCGGGTGGCGCTGTACGTACTGGCCACGGGGGTCACCGACCCGGACAAGCTGTGTGTGGATTTGAAGCTCCGGAGCCGGATGACAGCCGAGAGCGCCCTGGCCTACTGGGCGGGTGCGGGATTGCTGGAGCGGTACGACGAAAACGCCGCCCCGGCGGGCGGCGAACCGGCCCCCACTCCCCTGCGCTGGAACGAGATTGCGGCGGCCAGCCGCACCGATCCCATGATAGCCAGCCTCATCGACTGCGCCCAGCGGACCTTTGCCCGGGCGCTGACCCACAGCGAGATGGAAAAGCTGGTGAACCTGTATTTGCAGGAAGGCCACGAGCCCGAGACGGTGATGCTGTGTCTGGCGTACCTGGCGGGCCGGGGCAAGCGGACCATGGGGGCATTGAGCCACGAGCTGAAAGTGTGGCGGGCCGAAGGGGTCCAGACCGGCGAGGAGGCGGACGCACACCTGAAACTGCTGGCCCTGCGCCAGCAGCGGGAGGCGTATGTGGCCAGCCTCTTGCAGGTGGAGCCGGACGCCCTCACCCTGGGCGGGCGGAAAGCCATTGCCCGGTGGTACGAGGTGTACGGCTACGACGACGCCATGGTACAGGAGGCGGCGGTCCAGGCGGGACCGCGGCGGGACCTGTGGTATTGGAACAGCATCCTGAAAACATGGGATGCCAAGGGCCTGCGGACGGTGCGGGACGTGCGGGGTCCGGCCCCCGTGGCGGGCGCCAGCCGGAACCTGCGGGTGGACCGGGAAACCCCCAGCGGCAACGACTTTTTGCAGGACGCCCTGGAGCGGCCCCGGCGGCATAAGCGGAAAGAATAACTTCCCCACAGCCAAGAGAAAAGGAGGCGCAGACAGTGCGCACACGAAACGAGCTATACCAGGCGGCCATGCGGACGGTGTCGGCGCGGCGGCAGAAGGCCCGGGCCCGGGCGGAGGATGCCCGGGCGGAGGCGCGGGCGGCGATTCCGGCCCTGAAGGCGGCGGAAGACCAAGTGACGGCCTGCGGGGTGCGGTGCGCCCTGGCGGGGGCACGGGGGGCCGACCGGACGGCGGCGGCCTCGGCCCTGGCGGCGGCACGGCAGAAGCGGGACGCCCTGCTGGCGGCCAGCGGCCGTTCGCCCCTGGCCCTGGAGCCCAAATATACCTGTTCCCTCTGCCAGGACACGGGGGTGGCGGACGGCAAGACCTGTGTCTGTGTGCGGCGGGAGATGCAGCGGCTGCGCCGGGAGGAAATCGAGGCCATGTCCAGCCTGTCGGTGACCAGTTTCGACACCATGAAGCTGGACTACTATCCCAACACCCCCGACCCGAAAACGGGGCGCAGCGTCCGCCAGTACATGGCGGAACTGCTGGCGGATCTGCGGGATTACGCGGAGGAGTTCGACCTGGACAGCGAAAACCTGATGCTCACCGGCAACGCCGGCCTGGGCAAGACCCATGCGGCCCTGGCGGTGGCGGGGGCGGCCCTGGACAAGGGGTACGATGTGATTTACATTTCCAGCCCCGACTTTTTCAGCCGGGTGGAGACTTTGCATTTTGGGTCCGACCCGGCGGGCGAAAAGGATGCCCTTTTGGACACGGTGGGCGGGGCGGATCTGCTGATTCTGGACGATCTGGGCACCGAGTTCAATTCCAGTTTCGTCATCAGCACCCTGTACAGTCTGCTGAACGACCGGCTGGGACGGCGCCGGCCCACCATCCTGACCTCCAACATTGTGGACGGCACCCTGCTGGAAAAGCTCTACACCGAAAAGGTCGCCAGCCGCATCTCGGCCTTTGTACCCTACCGTTTCCTTGGCGACGACATCCGGCTTAAAAAAGCCCTCGAACCTTAAGTTCCTTTTTCGAGAAAAAGGAACCAAAAAGCTTTTCACTGGGTACCATGAACTCTGGCCGCTCTTTATGAGGTCCAGCCGGCGGCACACTCTGCCGCGCTCACTCGACGTCCGGGCTGTGCCCGGGTACGATGCAAAGCCCGTTTTGACCTGATTCTATTGACCGGTACGCCCTGAAAACCTTTAAAAATACAACAACCCTCGTCCATCTCTGGGCGGGGTTGTTTTTGGTTTAGAGCCCCATGGGGGCAGCCGAGCCGACCGCGTTCAGTGAACGAAACAGGGAGGCGAGGCTGGCGCAGCGCTCCAATTTTCACAAGGGCGCACCGCCGCCCGCTGGGAAAATTGGCTAAGCGCAAGAGGACAGGCCCGCAGGGCTGGGGGTTCCGCTATTGGGTGGCTGGGTGGGTTTAGATCATAAAAGGGTAGAGCGTAGCGGTTTCAAAGTGTGCGCCCTACAGCACCAAAAGACTCACCGAACCGCCAGCCCGCTGAGGCGGGCCTGTGGTCTCAATCGGAGCGGCGGGCAAAAGCCGTTAAGAAAAAACCGGGCCGTCTTTTGTAAGCGTTCAAAGTTTTGACGAGCCAAGGCCGTCGTGTTTTTTTAGGCTTTTGCCCAGAGCGACCACTTCTTTTGGGTCCAGGGGTCTCCCCTGGTCGTTAGGGAGGGTAGGGAGTCCAGAGGGGGTAGGG
>NZ_NFLL01000056.1 GCF_002160895.1 Faecalibacterium sp. An122
AACGATGAATCGTCATGCTATCACTTCCTTGCACTGCCTATGATAGAATCCTTTTATGTCTTTTTCTTGTCTTTTTAACACTTTTTTGGGCGTTTTTGAGTTTTCAGATACACCCTAGCGTCGGTCCAAGCATCCCAAGACTTCTCTGGAACGCAGGATGAATTGCTGCGCAATGGGATCGTCCGGGTCTGACAATTTTTCAAACTGCGCAAGCTTCTCAAAACCTTCTGATACCTTTCCAGTTGCGTTACAGGATATAATTTCCTTACGAAGTGCTTCCATCTCCAGCTCATTTTCAGAAACCAGGGCATAATAGCGGTCATCTGGCAGGCCGAGCCGCTGCAAAAGAGCATTGATGACACTGCGGCGGGGGGTCTGTTTGCCATTTTCGATCCGCGAGAGGCTGACGGGATCACAGATGCCGTCACAAACCTGTTCCTGGGTCAAGTTCAATTCTTTTCTCCGCTGCCGGATACACTCTCCGATGGAAATATTCTGCACGCTGGTACTCCTTTGCTACAACTAGGCGTTTCGCGTAAGTTTTTTCTTACGCGAAATGTTATGGTCTTGCACATCAAACGGTGCTATCATGATGGCAATAGTATAAAACATTGAGGTTCAGGAATCAACCGGGCCTCATGAAAGGAGCTTTTTGCTTTGAAACACCGCATCTTGGCGGCGCTGGTGAGCGCCGCTCTCTGTATCTCTTTGGCGGGCTGTGCCGACGCACTGGATATCCCGCAGCCCACCCTGGAAGAACTGCTGGACGAGGTAAATGCTGAGCACCAGAGTATCCAGAGGGATGAGCTGGACCCCACACCCTATCTGCGCACCAGCCTTTCCCTGGAGGATCAGTCAAAAGCTAGGGAGTACATGACAGAGACTTTCAGTGACTATGACCCCGATTTGAAACTGGATCACAGCCAGGCTGTGGAGGATGTCAACTACCTGTTTGAGGCCTGCTACTATGCCTATGGACTCTACGATTACTTTGGCGGGCACCCGGCGTTTGATGCCGCGCAGGAGGCTATTTTACATGATCTGGAAGATCAGGACACCGTGACTTGCCAGCAGCTGGAACAGATCATAGCCAGTCACCTGGGCTTTATCAAGGATGGGCATTTCAGCATCAACCAGAACCATCCGGCACCCTTTCAGATCCCCTTCTTCTTCCGTCAGACCGCCTTCCTGAAAACGGAAAACAGCTACCAGACCGTTGATGGTAAAACGGTGGAGTCGGTTGAAAATCATGCAGACCTGGATGAGCTGTTCAAGCGTTCCATCTCCAAGCAGGGGCAGATTGTTTACTATCCGGTACTACTGAAAGAAGCAATGTTCGATGGACAGTCGGAGTTTGAAAAGCACACCTGTGATGAAGAATTGACTGTTCATTATACCGACGGCACCACTGAGACGCTGACAGCTGAACCCTGGAAACAGTATTTTGAACAGCTGTCCAAGAACAAGAATACAGAACTGCGGCAGACAAAAGAAATCCCTGTCTTCCAGTTCAACAATTTTAACACAGAATATAGAGATGAGATTCTGGACGGTGCAGAGCAGCTTAAGGATGAACCCGTTTCCATGCTGGATTTGCGTTCCAATACAGGCGGGGACAGTACCATAGGTAACCAGTGGCTGAGCACTTACGGAAATACCGGACGAAGCTTTCCCTCCAACAATGAATCTTTCAGTACGTTGAATGGTAAGTCGTCGGGAGTGTCTCTGCCAGATAAATGGATCTCCCATGATAACCTGTTGATTCTTCTGGCCGGAAAAGTGTCCGGCTCTGCGGCAGAAGATCTGATTGAGAATGCCTGCAACCTTGAAAATGTGCTGATCGTTGGAGAAAATACGTTTGGCTCCCTGCTGGCCAATGCAGGATACATTGAACTGCCCAACAGCAAATGCGGCGTGACTATGTCAGCATCCAGCGTTTTTCTTCATCCGAACAATGAACCGTCTGAGGAATTCCAGGGTTTTGAACCGGATCTCTGGGTGCCCGCCGATGAGGCCGAGGAACTGGCGGCTAAGCTGATCCAGAGGCTCTCGAAACCTGAAAATGAATAAGGTTATACAAACAGCTGGTGCCATCCTTGTGAAATCTGTCTAAATCGTCCGACAAATCGTTGACATTTGCATTTTTAAGTGATACCCTGTTCCATAACAAAGCCGCTTTACTCAATAAAAGCTACTATATAACTTTGTTGTCCGCTCCGCAGCTTCACCAAACCATTTTGCCGCCATCCACCCACGACAAAATCTTTTGGTGCTGTGGAGCCTTTTTCTTTTCGAGAGACTTGCAGCCGAACAACCGGCTCGCAATTCTTCATACGCACTTTGACAACTTCATCAGCCGTCCGGACTGGATACAGCGCCATGACCTCGCAGAAATGCGGGCGAGCCTGACAACGCCACTGCAAAACAGGGGCAGGAACTTGATCCGGAGTGAACGGCGAATAACCACAGACACCTCCATTCACACTCCCATGCCCGGTCTTGAAAATCTGTACCCGCTTTTGAATCTGGATTTTCAAAATTTACGGAAAAGCAGAAAGCAAGTATCGACCTGTGGCTACAATTTCACAAATTGAAATTGCGTCCCACGATCTGGTCGTACTTGTTGGGGAGTGCCTTCCCCAAACCCTGCTCTACACGCTCCGCGTGATTCCCGGCTGCGCCGTCTTTGTCTACATAACTCCAAGGAGGAGTTACCCAGACGACAAGGAGGTACAATGTCCAAGACAAAAAACTGTCCGAAACAGAACACCATTCCGAAAGACGGTCCGCCGAGGAAAACACAGTTCATCAAGTTCAGAGTCACCCCAGAAGAAAAGCGGGAACTGGAAATCATGTGCGAGATTCTCCATGTCAACATCTCCACTCTCATCCGTCGTTCCCTGTGCAGTCAGTCCATCAAGCAAACCATTGTTGTCACCGGCGGCGGAGAAGATGCACTGAAACTTCTCTCCGACCTGCTGGGACAATGCGGCAAGATCGGCAGCAATCTGAACCAGCTTGCCCGCTACTTCAACAGCGGCGGCAAAGATTCAGAACAAATTCGGGCGCAGCTCTTGACTGAACTGTCTGCCCTCACACTCTTTCGGCTGGATGCCGAGAAAAAGATGGGAGAACTGTATGGCAACCATCAAGCATACAAGCTCGAAGAACTCCGATCTAACAGCGCCTGAACACTACCTGACCTTTCAGCACAACGAGTACACCGGCCTGCCGATTCTGGATGAGAACGGCCGGCCCAAGCTTCGGGAGGAGTACTTACTGGACACCCTGGAATGCGGCGGGCAGTCCTTTGCCATGGCCTGCCTGCTGGCAAACCGGAAGTACGGAAAGAACTTCTCTCCTGACGATGTGAAGACCCACCAGTATATTATCAGCTTCGACCCGCGGGATGCTGCGGACAACGGACTGACCCTGGAAAAAGCCCAGGCTCTTGGCCTGCAATTCTGCAAAGAAAACTTTCCAGGTCATCCCGCCATCGTCTGCGCTCACCCCGATGGACACAACGAAGCCGGGAATATCCACGTTCACATTGTCATTTGCAGCGTCCGGGTGCGGGCGATCCCTCGACAGTCCTATATGGAAAAGCCCTGCGACTGGCAGGAGGGCATGAAGCACCGCTGCACCGCCGCGATGCTCCGGCACCTGCAGGTCGAGACCATGGAGCTTTGCCAGGAAGCCGGACTCTACCAGATCGACCTGTTGAACGGCACCGGCGAACGGATTACAGAACGAGAATACTGGGCGCAGCGGCGCGGCCAGCGCCGCC
>NZ_NFLL01000057.1 GCF_002160895.1 Faecalibacterium sp. An122
CTCCCAGGCCGCCCCGCAGCCCACCGCCCGCAGGATGCCCAGACAGTCCTCCACATCCGACAGCCGCGGCACCTGTTCCAGCCGCACCGGCCCGCCGCACAGGAGGCTGGCCGCCAGCAAAGGCAGCACGCTGTTCTTGGCCGCAGGAACCTCCACCGTCCCATACAAAGAGCGCCCGCCCTGCACCGTCATCGTTCTGCCCATAAGAATACCCCCGTTTCGCAAAAGATACCCTACGGTATGCAAAACGGGGGTTTGGTGTGAGAAAAGAGCCTCGATTGTATCCCGGAAAACCACCGGGGGAATTACCCGCGGAATTTGTCCAAAAAAGTCGCCGTCTAACTCTCCTGCCGGGACACCGACAGGACAATCCCCATCTCACCCAGAAGCATCATCAGACTGGTGCCGCCGGAGGAGAAAAAGGGGAGGCTGATGCCGGTGTTGGGGATGGTGTTGGTGACCACCGCAATGTTCAGAGCCGCCTGCATGGTCACCTGGACCACAAAGCCCACCACCAGCAGCCCGCCGAACCGGTCGGGGGCATGGACGGCCAGGGTGATGCCCCGCAATAGCAAGAGAACAAAGAGGGTCACCACCGCCAGCGCCCCCACAAAGCCCAGCTCCTCGCAGACAATAGAAAAGATAAAATCGTTCTGGGGTTCCGGCACAAACATATGTTTCTGGCGGCTGTTGCCCAGACCCAGGCCGGTGGCCCCGCCCGAACCGATGGCATACAGGCTCTGGATGGTCTGATGACCGTCCCCCAGCGGGTCGGCAAAGGGGTCCAGCCAGGAGGCCAGACGGCTGGCAGCGTAAGGCACCAGGTCGGGCATGACGGCCACCGCCGCGCCCACCGCGCCCACCGCCCCGGCACCCGCCAGGATGAACCATTTAATCCCGGTGCCGCCCACAAACATCAGCACCGCCCCAATGCCCAGAATCAGCAGGGTGCCCGACAGGTGGGGTTCCAGCAGCATCAATACCGCCACCATTCCCAGCACCAGGCCAAAGGGCAGCACCCCCACCGAAAAGCTTTTCATCCGGCTGGCATTGAGGGAAATAATATGGGAAAAAGCCAGCACCACCGCGAACTTTGCGATTTCGCTGGGCTGTAATGTTCCCACTCCGGGGATCACCAGCCAGCGCTTGCAGCCGTTGTATTCCGGCATGAACAAAACCAGCACCAGCAGCACCAGGGACACCCCCAGCACCGGCCAGGCCAGCTTGTGATAGATATGGTAATCCACCCGGCTGGCCAGCCACATGGCGATCAGGCCCAGCGCCGCATACAGCAGCTGGGGCCGGATGTAGGCATAGGCATCCCCGCGCCGGTAGAGGGCCACCGCATAGCTGGCGCTGAACAGCATCACCAGCCCGAACCCCACCAGAGTCAACACCAGCACCAGAAACGGCAGGTCCAGAGGATATGAGGTTGTCAGTCCCCGCCGCTTGGCCAAGGCCGTGGGGTTCCACCGTGCCGTTGCATCTTCCGCCAAAGCGCACCGCCTCCCTTCCAGGATATTGTACGCAGAGCCGCCCCGGCTTAGTCATGCCGGCGGCAATGCGCCGCATACAGTAGAGGGAGAAGGGGGGATTTTTATGCCGCAGCCCCAAGAGCGCAGCCTGCCCGACCGCAGTTTCCGTCTGCGGGCCCGGTTGGTGGCGGGGGTATTCTGCGCCATCTGTTTCACCGGCCTGGCCGCACGGCTGGCCTGGCTCCAACTGGTCAGCGAGGACTGGTACACCCAGCGGGCCCTGGGCCAGCAGCTGCAGGACACGGTGGTCCCCGCCGACCGGGGCAAAATCTACAGCGCCGACGGGATGGTGCTGGCTTCCAACGCCAGCTGCTGGACCCTGCGGGCCTCTCCCCGGGAGATGCCGGAGGACAAACTGGAGCTGGCCGCCCAGTCTCTGGCCCAAATTCTGGACCTGGATGCGGCGGATTTACTGGAAAAATTCAGCGACCGCTCCTCCAACGACTGCCTTTTGCGGTACCGTGTGGACCGGGACACCGCCGACGCCGTCCGGGCCTTCTGCGAGGACAACGGAGTCACCGGCATCCGCATCAATCAGGACACCAAGCGCTGGTATCCTGAGGGGACATTTTTGGCCTCGGTGCTGGGTTTTACCAACGTGGACAACGCCGGCGTTTCGGGGCTGGAACTGGAATACGACCAGGTTCTCACCGGGGAAAACGGCCTGGTTCTGACGGCGGTGAACGCCTGGGGCTACACCCTGGAGCAGAGCTATGCCGTGGAGCAGCCCCCTGTGGAGGGGGACTCTCTGGTGCTGACCATTGACTCCAACATCCAGCGCTATCTGGAAAACGCCCTGGGCTACGCGGTGCAGGAGCACAGCGCCGCCGCCCGCGGGGTGGGGATCGTTCTGAACGTCAATACAGGGGCCGTGCTGGCCATGGCCACCACCCCCGCCTACGATCCCAACCAGCCCCGGATCATCTACGACGACACCGCCCGGGCCGCCGTGGACGCCCTCACCGGGGAGGAGCGCAGCGCCGCCCTGCAGCTGGCCCAGCAGACCCAATGGCGCAACAAAGCGGTCAGCGACCTGTACGAGCCGGGTAGCGTCTTCAAACTCATCACCTGCGCGGCGGCCCTGGATGCAGGCGCCATCGCCCCCACCGACACCTTTGTCTGCGGAGAATCCATCTCGGTGTCCGGGACACGGTTTCACTGCGCCAACCGGCGGCGGCACGGAGTCCAGACTGTCACCGAAGCCCTGATGAACTCCTGCAACCAGAGTTTCATCCAGATTGGCGCCCGTCTGGGAAAAGAGGCCTTCTGCGACTATTTTGCCGCCTTTGGGCTGCGGGGCGCCACCGGCATTGATCTGCCCGCAGAACCCACCAAAAGCCTCTATTACACCGCCGACCGGATGGGCCCTGTGGAGCTGGCCTCCTGTTCCTTTGGCCAGAGCAGCAAGGTAAGCTACATCGGAATGGCGGCAGCGGTGGCCGCCATTGTCAACGGCGGGCGGCTGATGCGGCCCTATGTGGTCTCGGAAATCCGCAGCGCCGACGGTTCCGTCGTGAGTCAAACCCGGCCCAACTGCACCCGACAGGTCATCAAGCCCGAGACCTCAGCTATCATGTGTCAGATGATGGAGGCCGTGGTCACCAGCGGCGGCGGCCAGAATGCCCAGATTGCAGGGTACCGGGTGGGCGGCAAGAGCGGTACCAGCCAAAAGCTGGACAGCGACGACCCCAAAGCCCGCATCGCCTCTTTTGTGGCGGTGGCCCCCATCAACGATCCCCAGATGCTCTGTCTGATCTGCATTGACGAGCCCCACAGCTGGACCACTGCCGGCGGCACCATTGCGGCCCCGGTCTGCGCCGAAGTGCTGGAACAGGCCCTGGTCTATCGTGGCGTGCCCCGCACAGCGGTTCCCGAATCCGCAGAGACCATCGCCGAGCTGCCCCCGGACGGCGACAGCTTTACCGGCGAATAAAACAGCAGGTCCCCGCCTCTCCTGTCATGGAAAAGCGGGGATTTTTTTATTGAAATTTTCCGTCCGATTTCCTGCCGGCGGTCTATTTTATTTGTGCCCGAATTTGTCCTTTTATTTCTTTTCCGCTGCTTCTTCCGTGTGGAAAAAACAACAAGAGAAAACCCCCGAGGATTCATCCTCAGGGGTTTTTGTCAGAGAAGCCGGCATCTACCTATTTTCACAGGCCGTGTCCAGCCAACTATCTTCGGCACAAGTGAGCTTAACTTCTGTGTTCGGAATGGGAACAGGTGGGACCTCACCGTCATCGACACC
>NZ_NFLL01000058.1 GCF_002160895.1 Faecalibacterium sp. An122
GGATCGCTACCCGCTATGATAAGAGAGCGGATTCTTTTCAGGCTTTTCTTTTCCTTGCTGCTTCTGCTGTCATTTTCTCCATTTTGCACATATGAGCCGACTTCTCAGATACACCCTAAGGCTGACAAGGCGGCCCCCGGCGAGTCCCAGCCGTCCAAACGAGACAAATTGTCCCGAAGTGGCGGGAAAGCTCCCGATGTTCCTGTTCCCCCGGATGCCGGAAAGGATAAGCCCGCAAAGGAGGCCGCTCCCCCGGAGCAGGGTGTGACGGAGCCGACTGTGCCGCCCCGTCCTGTGGAGGAGGGAAAGCTGGTCTATCTGAAACTTTCCGAACTCCATCCGTTCCATACATTCCGCCCCCATCCGTTCAAGGTGCGGGACGACGCCAAAATGCAGGAAACCGTGGCATCCATCAAGCTCAACGGCGTTATGGTGCCCGGCCTTGCCCGCCCGGAAAAGGACGGAAACGGCTATGAGATTGTGGCAGGCCATCGCCGCTGCCGTGGCAGCGAGCTGGCTGGGCTGGAGGAAATGCCCTTTATTGTCCGGGATATGACCGACCACGAGGCGGTGGAGGCCATGAAGGACAGCAACAAGCAGAGGGATCAGACGCTCCCCAGCGAACTGGCCGCCCTTTTGGATTTGGAGGTAGAGGACATCAAGCACCAGGGCTCCCGGCTGAAAAATGTGGCCGAGGGCGATGTGGGGAAACGCTCGGTTGAAATCGTGGGCGAGGCGCATGGCATGAACTATAAAAAGGTCATGCGGTATCTGCGCCTTAACCACCTTGTCCCGGAGCTCATGGATAAGGTGGACGATAAAAAGATGGGCTTCATGCCTGCGGTGGAGCTTTCCTATATCAAGCCGAAAAATCAAAGGCTGATTGCCGTTTCCATTGACGGGGAACAGGCGTCCCCCTCTCTGGCCCAGGCGAAACAGCTCCGGGAGCTGGATAAGGAAGGCAAGCTCAACGGCGATGTGATTGACGGCATATTAAGCGAAAAGAAAAAGGAGGATCGCGGCGTGATTATTTCGATGGCCGAACTGGAGAAATATTTTGGCAAGGAGGCCACTCCCGCCAAAATGAAGGAGCAGATCATGACTTTGCTGGACGAGTGGAAGGAGAAACAGCCGCCCGAACTGGCAAAGGCTCCGAAAAAGATGGAAAAAGACAAGTAACCCGACCACACTTCGAGACAAATTGTCCCGAGGGGCCCCGCCCCTCCTGCAGAGGGCTCTGTGGTGATATATCCCCCGTCGCCGCCTATATTCCTGCACAGCCGGGAGTGGGCCGTCAAGGGTGCAACGCACCGCCGCTTGCGGCGGCCTGCCCTTGACGGTCTGCCCCGGCTGTGTTACTTCCAGCGGCGCGGCGGGGGCATATATCCTCCAGAGCCGCCCCCTTTCCCATGACTGGGAAAGGGCGGGGGGATTGGGCTGAAGTATCTTTCTTCAAAGAACGGAGGTTTTGACAATGAAACGGCCACTTGCTTATATTACCGCCGGATGGCTTGGCGGTGACAGTGAAAACGCAGAACAGGCGGCCCGCTACTGCCGGGCGGTGTATGAGGCGGGCTTTTCGCCCATCTGTCCTACCCTGTATCTGCCCTTGTTCCTCAATGATGCAGTGCCGGAGGAACACAAAAGCGGCATTGACATGAGCCGCGACCTGCTCCGCCGCTCCCATGTACTGGTGGTCTGCGGCCATACCATGACCGAGGCCATGAAAAACGACATCGCCGTTGCCCAGCGGCTGGGGATTACTGCTACCACCCTTGAGGGCATCCTTACCGTCAAGGGACAGGGCCGCCGCTGATGGCGGCCCTTTTCGAAGCCTACATCACGAACCTGGGGAAATATAACGAGGGCGAGCTTGTAGGAGAAACGCTGAAATTCCCCACTACCACGGAGGAGGTGCAGGCGCTCCTAAAGCGCATCGGTGTGGATGGTGTGCGGTATGAGGAGTTTTTCATTACCAGCTTTGACGGGGATGTGCTGGGGCTCTATGACTATCTGACGGAATACGAAAATCTTGACGAGCTCAACCATCTGGCCTGCCTACTTTCCGAACTGGATCAGAGCGATTTGGAGAAATTCGAGGCTGTGATTGACAGCGGCGAGCACACTTCCAGCGTGGCCGACCTAATCAATCTCACGCAAAACCTGGACTGTTTTGAATTTTATCCCGGTGTGGGGGACGATGAAACGCTGGGCCGCATCTATGTGGAGGACATGGAGGCCATTGATGTGCCGGAGCATTTGCTGAATTATTTTGACTATGAGGCATACGGGCGTGATATTCGGATTAACGAGGATGGTCACTATGCCCCCGGAGGCTATGTGCTGAATAACGGTGGGAAATTCATCGAGCACTACCACGGGATCGAGGACATCCCCGCCGAGCACAGAGTTTTCTCCTATCCGAAACTTTCTATCCGGGAACAGATGGCGGCCTACAAGGAGATTATTGACGGTTCCTCTTTGGAAGGCTATCGGAAACTTTCTAATAAGGAGCGTGAGGAACGATAGACGGCACTTCGAGACACTTTGTCCCGAGGTGGCCGCCGGAAAGGAGGCGGTATAACTGATTGATGAAGATGTTTCCCGGCGTACCATAGCAATTTCTGTCCGGGCCAGCAAGCTGACGGCGCGGGGCCTTGCCTATGTGTTGGGGGCTGTGGGCCGGAAGATTCGCAAGGCTTACCGGGAACACCAAACGCCCCACGGCAGGCAGAGCGTGAAAAAGCTCATGGGACACGGCGCGGCTACAAACAGCATTGAGCTTTCCGGGGACACGAAGGCTTTTGACCGGGTGGCCCGGAAGTGGAATGTAGACTATGCCTTTTATAAAACCGGGCCGGACAAATACCTGTTGTTTTTCAAGTCGGGGCAGGCGGATGCGATCACCGCCTGCTTTTCTGAATACTCGCGGAAGGTGCTGAATAAATCCAAATCCCGCCGCATCCCCATCCGGGAACAGCTTAAACAGGCGGCGGATCAGCTTGCGAAGGAAAAGCCCCGCAAGCGGGAACGGGTAAAGGAGGCGGTTCGTGAGGACAGATAGCATCAAAAAATATGTACTCCCCAACATCCCCTATCTGTTTGTGCTGTGGGCCTGCTTAAAGCTGGGGACGGCTTACCGTTTGGCCGCTGGCGCGGATTTCGCCCATAAGCTCATGGGGCTGGGGCAGACCATCGGCCCGGCCTTTGCAGACTTTGCGCCGGGGCTTGCTCCCTTTGACTGGCTCGTCGGCATTGTGGGCGCTGTGGGCTTCCGCCTGCTGATCTATTTCAAAAGTAAGAACGCGAAAAAGTACAGGCGGGATGAGGAATACGGCTCCGCCCGGTGGGGAACGGAAAAGGACATCAAGCCCTTTATCGATCCGAAGTTTGAAAACAACATCATTTTGACCGGAACAGAGTTCCTTACAATGAACACCCGCCCGAAAAACCCGGCAAACGCCCGCAACCTTAACGCCTGTGTGATCGGCTCGTCCGGCTCGGGCAAAACCCGCTTCTGGCTCACTCCGCAGATTTTGCAGGCCAGCGCGGATAAAAACAGCGGATGCAGCTATGTGTGCGTCGATCCGAATGGTAATTTACAATAAGGATAAAGGGAGCGCGCACCCTCAAGAAAGGAGGTTACACCCCATGAAGAAACAGCCGGACAAGGGAAAAATCACAGCCCTGTACGAGCGTCTTTCCCATG
>NZ_NFLL01000059.1 GCF_002160895.1 Faecalibacterium sp. An122
GATAGGACTGAACCGGCTATAGGCCGGACGAGCCGGCAGACGGAAGCAATTCCCTCGTGGAATTGTGGCTGTCTGTCGGCTTTTTTATTTTCTCCTATCTCAACAGCCACCACAGGGAGGTGCATCCGTCTCGCCACACAGGAGTGACGGATGCGCCAGAACTGGGAGACGTACATCGCCAAATATCCCTGACCTTCGGATTTTGACCGTCAACACACGCTTCAAAATCTGGAGGATATCCTTATGCGCTTTGATCCTGTTGAATGTGGTATGCGAATCCGTTCCCTGAGAGAAAATCGGGGCTTTACTCGGATACAGTTTGCTGAACAGATTAGCATTAGCCCCGATCATCTGAAAGCTATTGAGCGCGGAAAGAGGGCCAGCTCTATTGATTTGCTGGCTGAAATATCTATAACTTTTGACATATCTCTGGATTATCTCATTCTTGGAAAAATTCAGGAAAAGGACTCCATCAAAGAAGAACTACATAAAGTAATTGATGTTTTAGAAAGATTTAAGCGTGAACTTTGATAAGGGGGTCTACGAGACCCCCCTAGGGGGTACTACGAGTCACTCCCGCAGCGAAGATTTCTAAGGTATCATAGAGTCACAGCAAGGGACTCCCCCAAAGGGGAGGACAAGCCCGACGCTGGTGAACCTTGAAAGGTGAATAAGCAGCCTCCTGGTACTTCCAGACAATGATACTTCCGTAACTCGCGGCCCGGCCACAAAGAAGGCGGGGCGGCCGAAAGGCCGATGGAGCGGTGCAAATCCGCCGCCAGAAGGTTCCCAGCCCTCCCCGGGGTGTCGAGGACAAATGGGGGAGGAACCCCCAAAAACAGTTTCAGCCCACCGTCCAGGATCGCAAGACCCAAGACGGTGGGCTTTTTACATACCCAGTCTTTTTATCTTTCAATCCAAAGGAGGAAAAGCTTATGAGCCGTAGTTATGCACGCAATGCCAACACTGCATCCCTCATCACCCTGTGCCCGGTTTGCCTGCACGCGTTCCAGGACGCCAAGAAGGCATTTCTGCGTCGGGCGGATATTCAGCAGCAGACCAAAGATGTCTGTACTTACTGCCAGACCCGCTATGGTTTCGACTATTATGTCCAGCCTGCTGCGGCTCGCCGAGATACCACCCGTCGAAAGGTAAGAACCTATGTTGCAGCATCTCACCATTGACCCGGAGTTTGAGAGCAAGATTCCTCCGCTTCGTGAGGAAGAACTGAAACAGCTGGAGGAAAACATCCTGGCAGACGGGGTGGTTATCAACCCGCTGATCGTCTGGAACGGCGTGATCGTGGATGGTCACAACCGCTATCATATCCTTCAAAAGCACCCGGAAATCCAGTTTACCACCTATGAGAAGACGTTCCCCGACCGTTATGCAGCCATCGCCTGGATCTGCAAGAACCAGCTGGGGCGGCGGAACCTGACGTCCCAGCAATTCAAGTATCTGATGGGACAGCAGTACAAGGCGGAGAAGATTGCATATGGCGGAGATCGTAAAAACAATGCACCAAAATCAAGTTACCAAAATGGTAACTTGATCTTGAAAGAAAAAACCTGTGAACGCATTGCTGCCGAGAATGGCGTAGCCAGAAATACTGTTATCCGTGCGGAGCAATTCGCCAACGGCGTAGATGCCGCCGAGGAGGCCGAACCGGGTATCAAACAGGAAATCCTGACCGGCAACATCAAACCCACAGAGAAGGCCGTGGCAGCCATCGCCAAGGCCCCGCCGGAGGAGAGGCCCGCTCTGGTCCAGCAGCTCCGGCAGGCCAAAGAACCTGAAAAAGCCGAAGAAAAGCCGAAACCCAGGCGCAGCGCCGCAGAAACCTTGCAAGCCATTCAGGATATCTCAGACAACATGCTGCAGTCCAACGGGGAAATCGACACAGACGATATCTGCTATGAATTGGAAGATGCCCTGGACACCATGATTTTTCGCTGGGATACCTGCCTGGAAAACAACAGGGAACAACGCAGTGCCTGCCGGGACGGTATTAGAAGTCTTACAGATAAGGGAATTCAGTACCTGAAAGAGATGAGGAGGACTACATGAGAATGAACAGCACCAGCGCCTACCAGGAAATGATGATCAACAGCAAGCTGCTGGAAGTCCCCCGCGGCAGCTACCAGCGGGAACTGAACGTCAAGCGGGTTCGCAAAATTGCTGCGAGGTTTGACCCCCGTCTGGTCAATCCTCCGAAGGTCAGCTACCGCAACGGACACTATTATGTGTTTGACGGCCAGCATACCATCGCAGTCCTCAAGCTGCTCAATGGCGGCAAGGACCTGATGATCCGCTGTATCGTGTATACGGGCATGACCGAGAGTGAGGAAGCCCTGCTCTTTGCCCAGCAGGCCGGTGAATCCGCCAAGCTGACACCCGGCGACAAGATGCGGGCCATGATCTACGGCGGCGACCCGGAGTGCATGGCCTTTCTCAAGGCAACCGAGTCGGTTGGCTTGAATTTGGATTACGCACAGCGGCGGGGGAAGCTGCGGATCGGCTGTATTGGCACTGCCTTTGAGGAGTTCAAACGGGTGGGAGCCGACCTTTATAAGGAAGCACTTTCCCTGATTGTGGCTGCCTGGCATGGTGATCCCGAGTCCCTGCGGGCTGAAACGATCCAGAGCGTGATCCGCTTCATGGAACTGTACCGCGATGAATATGACCCCCGGCGTCTGGTCACACGATTGCACAAGACCGACCCCCTGACCATCTACCGGGAGGGCCGGGCCATGGGCGTCAACATGGCCGGGTATAAGAAGTATCTCTACCAGGTCTTCTGTATCTACAACGGAAGCAGCAAGAAGAAGGTCCTGCCTATGAAGTTCTAACCTGTCATCCGCCCCCTTTTTGCACAGACACCGCTCGCGGTTTGCGGGCGGTGTCTTACATAATAAAGCACAAGGGGGTGCATAGCCTATGATTTCTAAAAACTGGCAATACAGCCGGGGTGACATCTACTACGCCAACATGGACCCCAATGTTGGCTCCGAGCAGGGCGGGGAGAGGCCGGTGGTGGTCTTGCAAAATGACGCGGGCAACATACATTCGCCCACACTCATCATTGCCACCCTTACATCCAGAGTGGACAAGAAGCGTCATCTGCCTACCCACGTTCTGCTGGACCACAACCCGGGACTGAAAGTTCCGTCTATCGTACAGCTGGAGCAAATCTTCACCATCGACAAGCGCCGCGTACAGCGGTTCGCTGGTCAGACTAGTGAAGAAGAGATGAAGCAGATCGAGACGGCCATAAAGATCAGCCTGGGGATGAGCTGAGAGGAGGAAAAAGTTAGATGAAAGAGCAAAGCAAGTTAGGTAAACAAGAAACCATTAAAGTCAATGGTTATACTGTGCGAATCACATATTCTTCGAACGGCGAAGGGATGGAAGCACTCCACCAGATTGTTCAGGACACGCTGCAAAGCAGTACGAAACTCCGCCCCTGATTCGACATCCTTGCTCCATTGGCCACGATACATTAAAATGACGATAGGATGAGGTGAAAGTCATCCGGCCTGTACCTTGAAAAGCGAATAATCGTTGTTTTTGCATCCTAGAAAAGGAGAAAACAACTATGAAAAAAAGAGTCTATACATTGTACCGCGTTTCAACTCTGGGACAGGTCGAGAAAGACGATATCCCCATGCAGAAGGAAGCCTGCCGTGCATTTGCAAAG
>NZ_NFLL01000006.1 GCF_002160895.1 Faecalibacterium sp. An122
ACGATGAATCGTCATGCTATCACTTCCTTGCACTGCCTATGATAGAATCCTTTTATGTCTTTTTCTTGTCTTTTTAACACTTTTTTGGGCGTTTTTGAGTTTTCAGATACACCCTAGGGCCAGAATGGCTACGACAGGGGCTGCTGCAATTTTCAGCAGAAGTTTGAAGATAGAGAACAGAGCAGTCATTTTCAGAGCCTCCTTCGTTGTTTTCTGTATTGATTGTCCCAAATTCATGCTCAAAAGGCAAGGATGTCAAAATTGATTTTTAACTAAAAAGAGATGGCCCTCTTTTCAGAGAAAGCCATCCCGGTAATATAGGTTATTCTAATTCTTCATCAAGCAGATCATCCAGAAAGTCCAGCTCCTCATCCTCTCCATCATCCTCATCTACAAACATTTCTCTCGGCGGAAAATGCATTTCATACACATGCTGAGCAAGAGCACGCACTTCTGGACGGCGGTCTTTGGTCCTGTTTCTAAGCCAAGATATCTGATCTCTGGATAACCGCCACGGCAGATTCAGCAGCCGGTTTATGGTCATCATCTCGGACTGCTTTTCAGGCGGCAGAGAAGCGCAGGCTTTACAGATATGGGCAGCATGGCCCCTGTCAGTGAATTTTTCGTTTGCCTTATATTCTCCGCAAACCTTGCAATAATGTCCATGTTTCTTCATAGGATGACTCCATTACAGAATTGTATTGACTGTCGTATTTTATTATCGTCCATCCTTGCCCAGATTGCAAGAAGCGGATAAAAGAAAAATAGGGAGAGACGATGCAGACGCACCGCCTCTCCCCTTTTTCTTATGAGATATTTGCCAGCTGTGTCAGGATCGTATGCACTCCTTCCCAAATCTCCTCCTGACGCCTGGAGAGGTCAGCTAAATCTTCCTGATAGACGCGGCCGGTGGAATTGACCCTTCGGACAAGTTGATTGAGGTTGTTGCTGCTGCGCCGCAGGAGAGAAAGCAATTCTTTCAGCTCCGGCAGATCGAGTTTAACTGCATACCCGTCCAAAGCCATCTTCCGCAGATAAGCTTCCCGGTTGAAAACACCCAGCTGCCCCATCTTTTCCTCAATCTGTTTCAGCTCCTCGGCTGTCACCCGGAAATTGAGCTGGATATTCCTTTTCCGCTTGGGGGCAGTCATCTTTCCGGCTCCCACTTCTTGGGAGGCGCCGCCTTGGTCTTACCGGCGGCAGGCTCCTGCCGCAGCTGCTGGATCACCGACGGCTTTTCCCGTTCCCGAACCAGGTCCCGGACCTGATCCACAAACAAATTGACGAGTCCGGGATGGCTGTCCACCACCCAGTGGGAGCGCCGGTTTCCATCCTCGCTGCCCTCCGGCATGGGCACCGTCTGCGCCCATGCTTTGTTCTCGCAGGAGAACCGGACATCCCAGTCCTTGTCCTGTACCGTCGCAGCAAGGACAGTCTGAACCCGCTCAGCTCCAAACTGGTCCAGGATTTCCTGCGCCGCTGCTTTGGCGTCCAGCCGGTTTTCCTTATATTGAGCGCCAATCGCCGCTTCAACGGCTTCCTTGCAGGAGATATTGAGACGTTTCTCCTGCTCTGCCTTGGCAGCTTTCACCTGTTCTGCCCTGTTTTCAAAGCAAGACCAGATTTCCTCCATGTGGCTGGTTTCCATCTTCTCATACTGATGGTAGAGATCATCCAGCGGCGAGGGAGAGGCCAGCAGGGCAGCAGCCTGGTCGCTGGTCAGGTCGTTGTACTCCAACGAAAGCAGGATATCTTCCCGCATCGTATATTCATAGGCATGATTCAGGATCTCCCGAGGAGACTGGGACAGCAGCCAGTCCTCGAACTTCTCCTGCTCGGTAAACATCTTCTTGTAGAGGGCTGTG
Source organism: Faecalibacterium sp. An122 (assembly GCF_002160895.1). Taxonomy (GTDB): domain Bacteria; phylum Bacillota; class Clostridia; order Oscillospirales; family Ruminococcaceae; genus Faecalibacterium. The sequence continues at coordinate 1,866 of NZ_NFLL01000006.1, forward strand.
TTCAGTTCTTCGTTGGTCATCGGACATCCGCCTCCTTTTCATGGGTTTTGGGTTTGGTGACAGAGGGCTTGCTGGCAGCAGTGGCTTTCAGTTCGGCCAGCACCGAAGGACGGGCACTCTTGGCCATTACCTGTTCGGGCTGGGGCTGCCCCTTGCCATCCAGATTCAGGGCAGTATCCAGTTCCACAAGGCGGGCCGATTTGACCCGCAGGTCATCCTCATAGGGGAAAACCTTTCCCGCTTCCTCCTTGGCTGCGGCCTGCTGCTGATACAAATTGTCCAGCTTCGCTTGGGTCGCTTCCAGACGATAGGGCATCTGGGCAAGTGCGTTGTCGATACGGGTAAGATTGCCGCGGGGGTCGGTTCCAAGACTTACCCGATGGGTCATTTGGCCTTTCAGCATCAGGGTAACTTCCTGCTTCCACGCATCAAACGCTGCCGACATGGCAAAGCCCCGGTAGCTGCCGAGCTGCACCGGGTCGGTGCCCTTCAGCTCCTTGCAGAAATCCAACAGAGCAGCGCCCGCCTTCTCCTTGTCATCCAGCACAGTGCCCCGAATTTCCATCCCGGCAAACCCATCCTTCGGGTGAGGGTGAGCGGCCAGCGTTTCCATATCTGCCTCAAATCCCTGAATGAATCCCTTGTGCTTTTCAATCTCCTGGGGATAGAATTTCAGCAGCTGATCTTCCAGCCGATACTGCTTGCTCTTGTGATCGGCCTTCATCAGCTTGAGCTTGGAAACCTCCACATCCAGGTCCATCCGTTCTTTGATCCGGGGATCACCGGCACACAGGGCCTTGATCTCCGCAAAGGAGAGTGCCGTTTCATCCACATCATCGCAGGAGCGCACCGGGCTTTTACTGCTCATGATCTGGCTGATGAACTTCTGCTTGTTCTCCACCGTCTGCCAGAGGTAAGCGTCAAAGGTTCCCTCTGTCACATAGCGGTACACATGGACAAGCGGATTCTTGTTGCCCTGACGTTCGATACGGCCCTTGCGCTGGGCAAGGTCTCCCGGACGCCACGGGCAATCCAGGTCATGCAGAGCCACCAGCCGGTCTTGTACGTTGGTTCCGGCTCCCATCTTGGCGGTACTTCCCAGCAGGACACGCACCTGCCCGGTGCGCACCTTGGCGAACAGTTTCTTTTTCCGCACCTCGGTGTTGGCATCGTGAATAAAGGCAATCTGTTCAGCGGGCATCCCGCGGGCGATCAGCTTTTGCCGGATATCCTCATAGACCGTAAAGGCCGGCTTTGCCTCAGCCAGCGGCACTGCCTGCTCCAGCGAATGAAGGACAGGATTGTCCACCGCCTTGGCTGCCTTTTTGGACGGGGCTGCCTGGGGCGTCGAGATATCACAGAACACCAGCTGAGTCAGCTTGTCGGCCTGGCCATCCTGCCAGATCTGCATGATGTTGTCCACGCACCGGTTGACCTTGGTGCCGGGTTCGTCCGGCAGCAGCTGGTTGATGATCCGCTGGTCCAGCCCCAGCTTGCGGCCATCGCTGGTGTCGGGTAGGATACCGGCGAGGTAGCAAGTGCCCCTTTTCCGTTATCCCCCCTCGGAACCGGACTTGATACTTTCGCATCATCCGGCTCCCCAGTAATTTCATTTCAAGAACGTGTATTTAATGTTCCATTGTGGATAGCTGTGTGGCATTCCCGACATACCACCAGCGTTTTTCTTTGCCGCGCAGCCATAATCTGAACCCAGACCGGCGGCGCGGACTTGCCTTTGGTCTTTAAATCCGCCAGCTTGCGGATATGATGCACTTCGATATCTTTTCTGCTCCCACACAACTCACAAGTATCTGCTGTCAACCGCTTGATGAGTTCTGTGCGCCCTCCATATACCTTGTAGGGCTTGTCCTCTATGACGGCTTTGCGTTTATGGGCCAGTGAAATTCCTCCCCAGGTAGCTACCAATGGCTTTTTGCCGGGGCGCTCCACAACCACTTGCAGACAGGGGACTGTTTTTCCGCTTGTGCTTGTGGTTGTAGTTTTATACTTTGCCTTTTGCTTTTTGATGGATGAACGATGTTTACAAGCCAATGTTTTCAGCAGAGAGGTTTCCATGATCCAGTAGAGTTTGGAAAACCAAGATAGATTTTGGGCCAGAACATAATACTGTACCAGTCCTCTATATTCCTGCTGAAACCTTTGAACGATAGAGAAATCATCATCGTGAAGCAACGCATTTCTGTGTGTCACTTTTCCATTTCGCTTGAACGACCTGCATCTATCCTCAATCACCCTTGCCGGAACAAACAATGCGATCGCACCATTGGCTCCTCTGCGGCCTTTGGGGTCAAGATAATCATTCACCCTTTGCGCCTTTATTTCATAACCAAGGAACTTGGCAGCCTGGCTACTCGCATTGGTAATTAAGGTCTTTTCCTGCGACAATTCCAGATGAAGCTCCTTTTCGAGAAAATCGTGCATTGCCGCCTTGATTTCCTCAGCATCCGCTTTGGAGCCTGTAAATCCAATGAGAAAATCATCCGCATAGCGGACATATCTGCATCTGCGATAGTTTTCGTCATACGGATCAACCGCTGGAATATTTCGTCGCTCAACTTTAAGTCTGTGGGCAGTTTGAATATCGCTGTTCTTTCTCGCCTTGCTGATTTCAGCGTTCATCCGACTATACACAGGATTTGCCTTTTGCCGCTTTCCCCGTGTGTTGTTGGGAATCAGGACTTTCTCAATCCACTGGTCAAACTCATTGAGGTAAATATTCGCCAGAAGTGGACTGATAACGCCGCCCTGCGGAGTTCCACTGATTGTCTGATTAAACTTCCAGTCCTCCAGGTACCCGGCTTTCAGCATGTTCGCTACCAGCCGGATAAATCTGCCGTCATGGATATTTCTCTCAAGTATTTTCAGCAGAACAGCATGGTCTATTGTGTCGAAGTATTTGGAAATATCCCCTTCGATAAACCAGCGTGTTCCTTTCCATACTTGAATTTCCTGCAAGGCCGTATGACATCCCCTGTTGGGCCGTAATCCATGAGAATGTGTGCTGAATTGCGGTTCATAGTACGCTTCCAGAATCTCGCGCATTACTTCCTGCAACAGCTTATCTCCCCATGTTGGAATGCCCAGGGGACGCTTTTTCCCGTTTTTCTTTGGGATATATTCACGCCTTGCTGGTTTCCACTGATACTTTTCTTCTCTGAGAAGCTCAATCATCCTGTCAATTTTCTGGATTGACATACCATCAACTGTTTCTTCGGTGACGCCTTTTGTCATTGCGCCGTTATTCGGGTATAACTTTGCATAGGCGTTCAGATAAAGATCGCGGTTGAATAAGAGCTTATAAACTCTTTCGATGGGTTTATGCTGTTTTCCACGTTCTTGAATGACTGTTAAAACAGTTTGGGCTGTACGCATCTCACGCACCTACTCCTTTCTAACAAATCGAAATTACCTGCCGTCCTTCGCCATGTGAGCGGCTTTCCCGCTTCCGATTTTACGGCCATCCCTGTTATTTCAGGGTTCTCAGACTACTATGACGGCTCCGTGACCATGGGGGTCGCCCCCTTTAGGCCATCCTGCCATTCGTCAAAAGTGTACGTGTCGAGTGTTCCTTAGGTTCCTCGTTCGTTCCTTTATTCCTGCCCATTGCAGGCTCTTTCACTGCAAAAAGTTACTCACCCAAAATCAACAACAGCGAGCATACAGTGACACCGGTATCAGTCGCTTTCCGGTGGGCGATGCTTTGCACCAAGTCGGAACTGAGGTTCAGGCAGTTTAGCTTTAACCATAGAACACGGAACTTGCGGAGCGTCGAGACCTTGCGGCTAGTCCCTTATCCGCTTTGCCAACATGCGATTGTCCCCTTTGAGTTTCCTCGCCAGGTAGGTTGGTTGTTCCCATCATTTACTTTTAATAATGTCCCCTGTAGGGGAAATACACTTTTGCGCTTAGCAGCGCACGATTTTCAGCATATTGTCCTCGGACGGGTCCACATTGCCGACGTGAACGGCGGCGGCTCGCTTGGAAAGCTCGGCCACCATTCCTTTCTGAATCTCAGAGGGCTTCACCACCACCGTCTCAAACTTAGCCTCCGGCACCGGCAGGTGAAGCTGGTCCGAAGTTTTGATGTCAGCGACTTCCTTGAACATATTCATCAGTTCCGGCAGGTTGAAGAACTTTGCAAAGCGGGTACGCGCCCGGTAGCCGGTGCCTTCGGGAAGCAAGTTGTCAAGAGGTTTTCCGCATTTTTTCTAAATGATCCAAATTGGAGTGTCTGGCTTCGTTGAGAATGTCCCGCGCACAGGCTTCACGAAGTGCAGTTTCCAGCGTTTTTCCGTTGTTTTCTGCTGTTAGAATACGCACAATGAACCGGGTCTTTCCGATTTTCATAGAAAAAGAGCCGCCCGTGATGGCGGCTTGACAATCCAGTGTATTGACGGCGGTAGCGCCGTTGCGTTCGATATCGTTCATTCTATTCCTCCTTCCCTTAGGGAAAACGTTGTCAAAATATTCAGAAGGAATATCTTCCGAGTTTTTGTCTCAAAAATTGGCGGTTTTAATATCATCCAACATCAAAGCTTCATTTTGCCCTCCAAAGCGTCTTTTGCAGTCTGGTTGAAGTGAATCCTACCACATAGGTGGTATTTCAATCTTCACAATGAAAGTGCTTGCTGGGGTCGTTTGCCCTGTGGTCAAAGTCCGTGTTTCTTGCTCCATGTCTTCATTCCCCCTTTAAAAAGTTCAAACAAAAAGGCACCTTCTCTCCAAAAGAGTCAGGTGCCTTTTTGTCATATTTGGGTTATGTAATCTAAATGCTCCTTATCCTTAATAAAGTAAGTTTGATTTTATCTTGAATAATTACAAATATTTATATTCTGGCAGGTCATTGCAAATAGCCGCCCGCAGTCGCTCCTTGTAGGAGAACTAGTGCTCCAACTCTAGTCCATCATAGTGAAGAAAACAGTTCTTCCTATAGATCCTTGGGCTGTTGATCATAAGCAGGTCATTTTCCAAACATACCCAGTCAGAAAGCTACCGCACCGCCCGAGCCGAGCCGATGAGATCCCGAAACTTATGGAAGCAATCCATCGAAGTGGAGTTGTAGTAGATGTGGTTATGAATGTGCTGGCAGTCTGTGTGGATAGCAATGAAAAAGGCACACTTGCCCTTTGTTCAGCGCATCAACAGTCTGTAGTCGTACTCATAGGAGGAAATCAATTTGCCTCCTTGCATCTTGTCCAGGTTGTGTCCATAGTCAAATCGCGCTTTCAAGGATTGAGCGATGATTTCATCCTTGCTGATCTTGTATTTTTTGAAATAGATTGTGGCCGCAGGCAGTACCTCTACTGGTAAAAAACAGTCAGATTGCCTGAGAATTTCTATAATTCTATATTTTCCTGATCTTCCTTGCTACTTTGCGCATCCTTTATCATATCCAGATTATGAATTACAATATCTCGGTTTTCCTGAAAGACACGAAAGAACTCTCTAAACTCCTGCTTTTCTTCTTCCCCGTCATTAAGATATTCAGATAGAGTAACTAATCCTACCATAGAAAACGTACAGGCTAGTGAAAAAGTAGAACTCCCCCCCACGGGATTTCTTATATATTTCAAACTAATTCCATTTTCGTCAACACTCTTATCCATTGTTGAATTCAATGCGTGCGTTTCATATGAAAGTCCTCCATATATGCCCCGATAATATTGTTCATATCCTACTTCTTTCATTAACCCATAAAAACTCGATGCATTGCTACAGACTTCATACCATTGAATATAAATTTTTTTCTTTTTATTGTGCCCTTGCTTTTGTTTTAATTTTGCTTTTCTATCATTGTCTACTTGTTGAAACACCTCTTTTGATTTAATTATTCTTTCAAATGCGGCTTTCTTCTTTTTATATTGTTTATAGCCATCGTTAAACTGGTTTTCTCGTCCATTTTCGAGAAGCATATTTCGATAATTTGAGTTTTCCGAGAACAGTTCATCTCCTAATTCTATCTCCTGATAATGGTGCTCTAATGAATATGCCGCAGCCCTTTTCTTAGTATCTTCTTTTAATATGAATTTCATGCTTATGATATTTTCAATCAGTGACCTCAATATGATTTGAGCTTGAGTAAACAGACCAACTGAATAAAGTACATTGATTGCATCCAGCTGCTCCATAATTTTTCTAACAAATAAGCAAATAACCATGTTAACAAAATCATCTTGCCCGGAAGTTCCATAAGAAATTTCGTTTTCGATTTCTCCATACCTGGTTATTATAGATGATAAAACAGCACCAACCTGATTAATAGCACATTTCACTGGCTCACTTTCTTCAACATTGAAAAACATGCCCTTAAACGTTCTTAAATAATCATCAACCATTGTTATTCTCCAATCTATCTATTTTACAAACAAATGATATCAGTCAATCATCAGCTTGTTTAACTAGTGTATCATATTTCTACCAATAAGCTACCACTTTATGAGATAAAATGTTCTAAAATAAAAAGCCGTGGAGTAGCCACAAGGTTACTCCACGACAGGACAGAGTTCCATCACCGCTGGCAACTTTTTCAACAGATCAGACAGTGTCCCTCGATCAGCGACTGCACCTCCGGCGTCACCATCACAGGGAGCTGAACACAACTGCGGCATTTACTTACACTCCCCGCCTCCTGTGCTTGTTGGGGGCATTTACCTTGTTCAGCTCCTTTTCTGGAGATTGGAGGGCAGTGTCGGAGTATTGTTCACTATTCCATCAATTTATAGTTCTATTCATTTAAAATCGCTTCACGATTTTCAAAGATAAGGTTTTCAGTTTTTACAAAGAACCTGCTGATGAAAACATCACGTCCAAACTGTATTGGAATATCTACAACCACTAACCTCGGTCTCCCCTGGAGGTAGGGAGAGGCTGTCAAAATTTCTCCTGCCTAACGTTGGCAAGCCGTCTCTCTGAACGTTTCCTCCCGTCCTGTTTTGGTCTTCTCTCCTTTCTTATGAAGCTGCTCCACCACCGACTGCTTGCCCTCGGCCTTGTCCACCGCTTCCACCTGTTTCGCTCCCAGAACCTGACTGACCCAGTAGCGGGTTTCATTCAGCGGTTTCAGCTCTGCCTGCACCTGTTCCAACTGCCGGGCAAAGGCTGCGTGATCTGCTTGCAGCTTGCTGTACTCTGCCTCCAGGGCATCCAGATTCACATTCAGGTCAATATGCTGCGCTTTCAAATAGCGATAGGCTTTGTTGTAGGCTTTCAGTTCTTCCTGGTGGCTCTCGGCAAAGGCAGCCTGCCGCTTCTTCCAGCCGATCTTCAGGTACTTATCATGGACGGGCTTCTGTTCCCGGCAGACTGCAACAGCGTTCTGAATTCTGGCAATGTCTTTCATCCGCTTTTCGGCCTTTCGCATACCAGTACTGGCCTGGCTGGCTTTTTGCTTCACGCTAGACAGGACGGTGTTCAACTGCTCCAGGGTCGAGATCTTATGCTGTTGGAGATATGCAACAGCCCTTGCCACATCCTTCAAATCCTTCAGGTCGCCCTTCTGCTGACCGGACCAGGACCAGTCAGTTCGTTCTGTTTTCCGCTGGTTCAGGTAATCATTGAGGAGGATTCCAAGGTCTGTGGAAGCTGCTTCCTCTTTCAGCAGCTCTTTCTCTGCCTGGATCAGTTCCTCAATCCAATCCAGCAGGCCCCGAATGGTTTTGCGGATGGCGGACAGCATCTGGTTGGCGGCCTTGATATCCCGATTCAGATTGCCGATGTTGGTCTGAATGCCACGCCGTTCCATCTGGGTCACCGCAGGCCCCATGTGGACGGTGGGAATCACGTCCAGGCCCTGCCGCTCATAGGAGCGCAGGTCGAGCCGCTCTGGCCGCTCTGCTGCTTCCAGATAACGGTTGACCGTGTCGGCCCATCCCTGCCGCCAGATCTCTGCATACTTCTGGTCGTTTCAGTCAACGGTGTTTTCCTTATGGCTTTTCCAGTTTCCCGACGGGAGCCGGATGCGTTCGCCGTTTTCATCCAGGTCATACACTTTCCGGCTCTTGGGGAGCCACCTCCCATGCTCGTCCATAGCTCTGAGGGTCAGCATCACATGACAGTGAACATTGTGTCCGGGTGGATTCGGGTCATGGATGGCGAAGTCAGCGATCATCCCTTTGGAAACAAACTGCTTTTCGCAGTAGTCCCGGACCATTTGCGGGTACTGTTCCGGTGGGACTTCTTTGGGCAGGGCCAGCACGAAGCGCCGGGCCAGTTGGGCGTTCCATTGCTTCTCAGCCGCTTCCACCGAGTTCCAGAGAGTTTCCCGGTTGGCGTACTCCGAAGGGGCGTTGGAGGGCAGCATGATCTCGGTATACAGGATGCCGCGCTTACCAGAATAGTTTTTGGTTTTCTGATCGTACTCCGAAAACAACTTCTCGCCGCTCTGGTAGGCGGCACCGGCCACAGCCGACTGCCCCTTGCTGCGCTGGGTGATGGTGATGTCAAAGTGTGGGTTGGGCATAGCTGTCACCTCCTTCTAGACAAAAAGAAAAGCAGGAAACCATTTCTGATTTCCTGCTCGGTGGTGTCGTCGTAGAACGATTGGTATTCAGTTTTGAAAGTTCAAGTTATGCTAATCAAAAGATGGTCTAAGAATAGTTTTTATTAAAGGTTATTTCCGATATTTTTTAGGATTTATCTTCGGCATTATAATTGACAAAATGACCATTACCGCCACTATTCCGAGTCCAATACACAAAATAACATCATTATAATTAAAGCTGCCGTACAACAATAGGAACGCACCTATTCCGCAAAAGACAACACATCTTCCAAACAAATGGCACATCGCTTCTTCATTGTAGGTTTCTTTTTCTGCTTTCCTCATGGTATTCCAGCCAGCAAGAAACCAAGTGCCTTTTTGGTTATAAATGTTCACGCCCCATATTACTGCTCCCAAAGAAATGATAAGCGTAAGAACTATTTTAAATATGTTCATAATCAGGCTCCTTTCTTAGAACGGATGTTTTGGAAAATCCTGATTTTCTTTTGATTTTATTATACTATAATTGGCACCCTTTTGGAATAGCTGAATTATAAATTTGCTGGACGGGAACAGCTTGCAGCGCAATGTGTTTCCGGGGGGCAAATCCACAAAGGGGTAGCTGGCGTAAGCCAGCGCAGGGGAAGTGTAGCTTTCCCCGTGATGATTGGAACAGATTGAAAAGCTGTGTAAATCATCCGCTTTCTGCAGGAAGCCCCCGGCAGGGCGCAACGCACCGGCTCGACCGGTGTATAATTGCGCCCTTCATTCTGAAGGGTTTGGATCTCCTCTGGCTTCTTGTAAATCGTGAATCATCTTTGCCAGGGCCAGCACAACCTCCTGCTGATGGAACGAAAGCTTCAGTAGCTCCATCACTTGGTCATCGGTCAGCTCTCCCGGGCAGATCAGAAAACTTTCCAGCATTCCGCCGCGCGTACAGAGGCGATGGGTACGGGCCTTGCGGGTCAACTCCGGTATCCTGTGCTCCAGCATTTTCTCCTGGTGCTGGTAGTACCGAAGTTTCTGTTCGGCCTTTTCTTTTTGGGCTTTCATGCGGTCCAGTTTTTCATTCATAAGTCTCTATCTCCTTTATAAATAATGAAAGCGGCAGGATCGTCCAACCGGACGCCTGCCGCTGTTTTATTTGTCATCCATCTTCTCTGGGCTTTGCCGGGGTGACCCCATCACTTTGGAGAGGACCGAGAAAATCATATCCACTTCTTCTTGCGGTGATATCGTACAGCCTCCCAGCAACCATTCCAGCACCAGATGCAGCGTACCATACTGGATAAAAGAAGCGTAGGCCTGCTTTTCCCTCTGAGACATGGAAGAAGGTAACGCGGACACCATCCTCGTCTGAAAATCCGGCAGCTGGATTTTGATCTCACGGAGAAAGCTGTAGTCGCACTCTTTCAGGAGGAGGCCGATCTGCCTCTGGTTCTCCTCCAGGTATTCCAGCGCGTGGCACAGGGCAGCCCGGATGCTGCTGCCCGCCTGCAGGTAGGTCATCACATGGTCTGCAGTGTGAAGGACCAGCTCGTTCAAAATGTCTTTCACTACGTCTGACTGACAGCCATAGTATTTATAGAAGGTGCTGCGGTGGACCCCAGCCTTCTGACAAATTTCGGTGATGCTGATTTTCTGCACCGGTTTATTTTGAGCCAGCTCCAAAATCGCTTTGCGAATGGCATCCCGGCTTCCTGTATTACGAATCCCCTGTGTTTTCATTCTTTTCTCCTTATAACGACAGAATCGAAGGATTTGTCGCTTGTGGTTCCGCGCCTGTCTGCTATAATTATTTTAGCTTCCGGAAGCATTTTTTCAACCCATTGAGATGGAGGAAAAGATGAAAGCTAAACTTCGCAAATTCGGTATCGGCCTGGGAATTATCCTGCTTGTCCTTATTCTGGGCGCAGGGATCTGGACCGTATCCAAAAACAGCAAGGTGAACCATATCATCGACACGCACCGAGACCCTGTTATCACCGAAACAGTCCATACCGGGCCCAAACGCTCGGTGCAGCAGATTATGATCGGTTCCCTGTGCACCAGTTACGACAATGCCCTGCAGGTGCTGAAGAATATCAAGGCCGCTGGCTACGACGGCATCGAGCTGAATGATTTCATGATCCAGAAAACAGCCCTGGTGGTCAAGGTCCTGACCCAGGCCGCCGGGATGCCGGTGGGCAACGGTGGCAGTCTGGACTGGCATGCTCTGATCAACGAAAGCGGGCTGGAAGTGACCGGCCTGCACAGCAACCTGGGCAGCATCCAGGCAGATCCCAAAGCCGTCGCAGACCTGGCCAAGAGCTACGGCACCGACACCATCATCATCACCGGCATGTACCGCTTTGACTACAGCAGTGAGGAAGAAGTGCTGGATCTGGCCCGGCAGCTGAACGAGGCCGGCCAGGCCCTTCAGAAAGAAGGCATCCAGCTGCTCTATCACAATCACAACTGTGAGCTACAGCATGTCAACGACAGCCAAACAGCCTATGATCTCATCATCGAAAACACCGACCCCGCCTATGTCAATTTTGAATTTGACAGCTACTGGATGGCCGACGGCGGCGCCAATGTAGAAGCCATCATGGAAAAGCTGGGCACCCGGATGAAGAAATGGCATGTGAATGACCGTGGCCATGTCCAGGCCGGCCCTTACATGACCCCCATCCTGACCCAGGATGCAACCGAACTTGGCAACGGCAACATGGATCTTGAAGGCCTCTATGAAATTGCTATGGCAAACGGGGTAGACAACATCGTGCTGGAGACCCACCAGAACTGGGTGAATGGCGACCCCATCCAGAGCCTTCAGGTGAGCGGCCAGTACATGGACAAAACATTCCGCTGAACGCTTCTATCATCTGCCCTTTTGCCAAAGGGTCACCCCATAGAAAAGACCGGCATTTGTGTGTCAAACACACTCTGCCGGCCTTTTGCTGTCTGAGTGATAGCGGCAGGATCGTCCAACCGGACGCCTGCCGCTGTTTCATTTGTTATTTATCTTTTTGACCTGCTCCACCGCCTCCTGCTGCACCAGCAGCCCTGCTGAAAAACCAACCTTAAAGTGGCACTCGTTCTCCTCGCCCTGGGCGATGGAAGCCTGATCTTGGAGTTCTTCCACCAGGTCGTAATCTTCTTTGCTCAGCTTTTCGGCCAGCCGATCCATAATCTTCTCGCAGGCTTTCAGTGCGTTCCGGTATTTTTCAGACTTCGGAACAACCGTTTCGCTGGGGTAAAAGTTTCCGTTATAAATCGCTTCCAGAATCATCGTCCTGCCCTCCTCATACATAGATCATCTCAGCCTGGATAATCTCCTCCGCCCGGCTGCGGATAGAGTTCATGGCCTGCACCCAGCTCACCGGGTCAGTTGCTTTCAGTTCCTCTGTGATGCTCTCGGCCTGGGCCATCTGCCGGACAATCAGGCGGCACCGTTCGGCGGCCTGCTCATCCAGGTCGGCCAGAATGGTGTACAGCCTGCCGGACAGAAGCAGTTCATTATAAAGGAGAGGACGGTAGGTTTTCAGATATTCCCTATGTAACCGGCCCCAGTGGCCGATGGGGCAGGTTTCTTCCGGCAGCTTCAGCTCCGGCAGATAGCAGTCGCCGGACAGCGTGTAATCGATGCCGTTTTCATGGATGTTCGGTTTGAGCTTCATGCTGATACCTCCTGTTCTTTTCTCCTGTGATAAAATTCCAGGGTGACTTTGTTGTGGTTTATTCTCTGGCAGTCCTCAGAGCAGAACTTCTGTTGGCTGTGGGTGGGCCAATAGAGCTTGCCGCAGACTGCGCAGGTGCGCTGACGGTAGTAATGGTCCCCACGCTCGGCTTCCCGCCGTTTCTGCTTCTCGGCTTGCTGTGCAGCTTTCCGGCAGTCTTTGGAGCAGAAAATTTGCCGGTTGCTTTCGGGGACGTACTCTTTGCCGCAGTGGGGGCAAAGTTTTTTCTTCACGATTTCGCCGCCGTTTTCAGCGATCTTCTGCGCCTTGCGCTTTTCCCGGTAGGCTTTGGAGCGTGCCTTCTCCTTCGCGATCCGCTCCGCCTGGGCGCGTTCCTCCTGCTCCTTCATCTGTGCAAGTTCTTCCTCGGTGTAGGCAATGTCGATCTGTCCGGCGTAGTTGAAATAAATATCAACCTGCTGTGTTCTGGCATTGCCAACCCCTTCTGCCTCATGCACGATGATTTTATCAATCATCTCCCGGAACATAGCGTCGCTCACCTCGTCACTCTCCTGATACTTGTGAACCAGTGCAATGAACTGGTCGATCTTGAGCTGCGTCTTACTTTCCTCAGAAATGTGCTCCTCCAATTCTGAGATTTTGACCTCAATTGCCGCCTGCTCCTCGTCATACTGCTTCATAAGCTGCCGATACTGGCGTTCAGGGAGGATACCAGACACATAGTTCTCATACAGACTGCGAACAAGGTCAGACAGTTCCCCGTATCGCTTTTGCAGCTGCTTTATGTCGGACTTTTTCTGCTGTGGCTTCGACTCCTGCTGGGCATTCCAGCGCGATTGAATCTCCTCGGCAAATGCCTGTTCATCGTTCAGAACACGGTGGGTTATTCTCTTGATTGTGGTCGCAATCAGGGTTTCCACCTGTCCCGCTGAGATGCCGTGTGCTGTGCAGGAATCTGTCATTCTGGAATAGCCGCCGCAGCGGAAGCTGTATTGCACAGAGCCATCCGTTTTGCTGTAGTGGGTCTGCAAGGTCATTCTTCTGCCGCAGTCGGCACAGTAGAGATAACCGCTCAGCCGGTGGCTGTGTGAACCCCATGCAGAAGCTCTCTGCACCCGCTTTCGCCGTTTCTGAACGCTGTCCCAAAGCTCCTGCGAAATGATTGGCTCATGGGTGTTGGGGAATACATAGTGCTCATCCGCCCCCGTTTCTTGCCGCTTATGGTTTTTGAAATCCTTGACAGTGGACTTGTGAAGAACCGTATGTCCGATATACTCCTGCCGGTTGAGAATCGTTCTGACAGTCGATACCGACCAGATATATGGGTCTTCAAACTGCTGGCCATTGTACTGCTCCGGGTGATTCTCCTTCTCATAGGCGGAGGGAATCAGCACCTTTTCTTCCGAGAGGATTTCAGCAATTGCGCGGGGGCTTTTGCCCTCGTTCGCAAGCTGGAAGATGTGCCGGACCACCTCTGCGGCCTCCGGGTCAACAACAATCGACTGCTTATCGTCTTTGACCCGGTTGTAGCCATAGGGGATGCTGCCGGAGCAGCGTTTCCCATCTTTCATTCGAGCGTCAAAGATGGCTCGGATTTTGTTGCTGGTGTCCTTGGCATACCACTCGTTCATGATATTAAGGAACGGGGCAAAATCATTGCTGGAAGCATTTTGACTGTCGATTCCGTTGTTGATGGCGATGAACCGCACGTTCTTCTGCGGGAACATCACTTCGGTGTAGAATCCGACTTGCAAATAGTTTCGGCCAAACCGGCTCATGTCTTCTTGTGTCAAGTAGGAACTAAAAAATTTTTGAGATTTTACAAGCCGTTCATAGGTGGAAAACCACCCGTGAACGGCTTGTAACATTCTGCCTATTAGATTTCTGAATCCTCAAAGATGTCTTTGAACTTCCAGACGATTTCGATGCTGTCATGCCCATGAACATAGATGGCGGAAATCAGGGCATGAGCAAGCTCGTATGTAAGCCCTGCGCCTTTCTGGTATTCGCCGAGCACCGCATCAAGCCTCTCATCGGAGCAAGGATGTTCAGAGTCAAGCTCTTGCATCCGCTGATGACCTTGCCGGATTGCTTCTTCATTCTCAGACATCTTCGTGTCTGTTTCTGCTTTCCGCTTGAGATATTCAGCCTTTGTGATGCTGCCGGAAGTGTATTTTTCATACAGCCGGAGCTTCACTGCCTTGAGCTGTTCGGACTGTTTCTGCAAATCGCGAATTGTGTCCGCGCATTCTGTGATGGCAGATTTCCTGCACTTGCTGATCTCATGTTCTTTGACAGCTTTCTTTTCGACCAGTGTGAGCATTTGCCCAATCGCTTTGTAAGCAGTGTCCTCAATCCATGCCTCGCTGTATCTTTCACCAACCGGGCAATCCGTATCGCGGTCATGCGTTGAGTGGGTACACTGATAGAAATATCCACCCTCATTTCGGAGCTTTCGCCGGGTAAGGGCGCGTTTGCAGTTTCCGCAGCACACAAGACCTTTGAGGGGATAATAGCGCAGATTCCTTTTGGGATTCTTCTCGCCACCCCGGATGACTGCCTGAGCCAGCTCAAACTCTTCCTTGCTGACAATCGCTTCGTGCATCCCTTCGACGATGATCCAGTCCTCTTTCTTTTGAGAAATAGTTTTCCGAGAACCTACGCCGCCGGATTTTCGCTTGTGGCCGACCGTTGCCCCAGTGTAAACATAACTCGTTAGGATCTTGTAGACCATAGAGGCCGTCCAGCTTATCTTTTCGCTCATGCGGCTATACTTTTTCTTGTCAGGATGTTTGCCTTTGAAATATTGCCCGGGCGTAGGGATGTTATCATCGTTCAGGCCAAGGGCAATCTGTGAGGTATTCCGTCCTTTAAGGGCTTCGTTAAAGACCCTGCGCACGACCTCTGCGGCCTCCGGGTCAAGCTTGAGCTTGTTGCGGATTTCGGGATGAAGCACATAGCCGTAAGGAGCGTAGCCGCCCACATACTTGCCTTGCTTCATCATCTGGATTTTCGCGGTTGTCGTTTTGACAGAAAGATCCTTGCTGTATGCGGCATAGATGATGCTGCGCATGACAACCTCAAGGCCACCGGTTGTTCCCTTGTAATCGTCGCTGTCATAGCCGTCGTTGATGGAGATAAAGCGAACGCCCATGAACGGGAAAGTGCATTCGAGATAATTGCCCGTCTCGATGTAATCACGAGAAAAGCGGGAAAAATCTTTGACGCAGATCAGGTTGATCTCCCCGTGCCGGACTTTCTCCATCATCGCCGAGAACTGAGGACGATGAAAATTTGTCCCGGTATAGCCATCATCCGCGAACTCAAGCCTCGGATATTTGGAAAGCGTCGGATGGTTGTCAAGGTAGCGGTTGATGAGCATACGCTGGTTGCCGATGCTGTCACTCTCGGCCTTGCTTCCGTTTCCGGTATCTTCATCAGCCATAGAGAGGCGGATGTAGATGCCGATTGTGTAGTCTTTGTTCATTTACATCGCCTCCTGAACTTCTTTGATACTCTGAATGGTCAGCTCGTAGATGTCACCGTACTTCATGACCAGTTCCACAGCGCCGCCCTCATGGACTTTGACCAATTCAACAGCCTCGTCTACTAAATCCTGAGAGAGCTGCGTTGCTGTGCTGACGGATTTCATCAAGGTAATCCACTTGTTATCGACCGACATAGCTTCGTCGAACTTGCTCCGGCGCTGTACTGCCTCGTCCAGACGGCGGGACAGGTCAGCGTATTGTTCGTCATAGCTCTTCTTGGCAAAGGAGTATTCCGTTTCATCCAGAAGCCCCTCGGCATAATCCTCGTAGAGGCGTGTCCGCTTCTTAGAAACGCCGTTGAGCCGCAGATTCAGGCTTGTAATGAGAGCATTCTGTTGATCGCGGATGTTTTTCTCGCCCTCGCTGCCCCTGAGCTTATCCAGCAGCTTGTCATAGTCAAGCGCTGCTTCGACTTGAAGCTGGATTGCTGCAAGCACATTGGCTTCAAGCGTGTCCTGCCTCGTATAATGGGAAGTACAATGCTCATAGCGCCGACCTACTGAGGTACTGCATTCATAGAAGGCATACCAGCGCTTCCGCTTGTCCTTGTCGATCCGTTTGCGGTGGAAGTACATCTTCTTCCCGCAATCAGCGCAGACGATTTTCCCCTCGAAGAGGTTTACGAGCGTTGCCCGGATTTCCTCGGTTTTCTGCATACTCGTCTGGCGAGCCTCAGAAGCCGCTTGGAGGATGTCCTGCACCTTCTGGAACTCTTCACGGGAAATAAGCGCTTCGTGTGTGTTCGGGAACACAATCCACTTGTCTTTGTCCTTGACATTATGGGATTTGATACCCTTGTAGATCGCCTTCATGGAGCGGCCAAGGACGGTATCACCCACATAATGCGGATTGCTCAGGATGCCGTACAGCGTTGAACTGTACCAGCCTTTGCAGGAGCAGCCGTCGCCTTTGCGGGTTCCGTTCTGGCGTTTCCGCAGCTCCGTATTTGGCGCACCCAGCCGGTCAAGCTCGTTAAGGATCATCGGGATTGACCAGCCCTCGATTTTCCACTGGAACATGAGCCGCACATACGGCGCTGTCTCTTCGTCAATGACCATGTTTGTATGGTCTTCATTCCACCGGTAGCCATACGGAAGGTTGCGCTTCTGGAAGGTTCCTTGCTCCATCTGTGCTTTCAGGGCGGTGGAGACTTTCCGGGAAATATCCTTCGAGTACAGGGCGTTGATCATGTTTTGCAGTGGGATCATCAGGCTCTCATTTGAGCCGTCTGTATCGAAGTTGTCGTAGTGTTCCTTGATGGCAATAAACCGCAAGCCAATCTGCGGAAAAATGCGCTCAAGGTAGGTTCCGGTTTCTATGTAGTCACGGCCAAAACGGCTGAGATCGCGGACTACAAGGCATTTGATCCTGCCGCTCTTGATGTCGGTCATCAGGCGGTTAAACTCCGGCCTGTCGAAAACCGTCCCCGTTCGTCCGTTATCCACATAGACATCGACAAGATCAAGATAAGGACACCCTGCGATATAGGACTTGCATATCTCAATTTGATTGGTGATGACATCCACCTTTTCAGATTTGCCGCTGTTCTCCACGGAGAGACGGGCATAAATGGCTGTCGGGAAGATTTGCAGCGGTGCTGCTTCGCAAACCGGCTCTGCGGCTGCGATTTTTCTGCTTTTTCGTGCCATACGCTCATCCCTCCTTTATCCGGCAATGGCAAGTTCGTCGGCATAGCCGAGAACATATTCAAGTGTCTGCTGATACTCGTCTTTGTACTTGAAGACAATCTCTATCGCGTGATCCTCATAAATCAGGATGCGGTCAACCAGCGCCATAAGGACGCGGCGGTTCAGTTCTTCAATGTTTTCATACTGTTTGAAAAGCGTTACCCAATTCCGTTCCGTAGCCCCGGTTGTGACCGACTGCTTCATTTCTTTCCTCACGCGGAGAAGGGCTTCCTGCTTTTCCTCAATGATTTTGGTGTAGCTGTTGCGGAACTCAAAGTATTCCGACTTGTCGATGATCCCGTCCGAGAGGTCTTCATACAGCCGGAGCTTGAGCTTCTGATACCGCTCAATCTCTTCTTCGAGCTTCGCAATCTGTGCCTCATAGTTAAACGCTTTGCGATTCTGGGAAGGAAGCCTCTCAATCATCTCAAGCGCTTTTTCCAGATTGACCACAAGCTCGATCTGGTCATGGATGGCACGGAACACCTTTTCCTCAACCTCTTTTGCGCTGATGCTGTGCGGACTGCAGGTCCGGCTATGTTTGTTCGTCGAGCAGACATAGTAGATGTATTTCTTTGTCTTCGACGGGACGGTCTTGCGTGTCATAGACTGCTGGCAGTCTCCGCAGAACAGGAAGCCGGAAAACAGGTGTGCCTCATCCTGATCAGGCGAGCAGCGCATATCCCGCTTCATCATGGTCTTGACGGCCATGAAATCCTCATAGGAAACAAGCGCTTCGTGCGCCCCCTCGACCTTGACCCACTCGGTTTCGTCTTTCGGCTGCACAACGCGCACCTTGTAGTTTGGCGTACCGCGCTTGCCTTGGGCAAGGACACCGATATATACCTCATTGGTGAGGATGCGCTGGACAGCCTTGTAAGTCCACTTTGCAGTGTCGCCGGTCTTGAAGACGGTATCGAACTTCACTCCCGCCGAGTGCTTATACTCCATAGGGGAAAGCACGCCCATCTGATTCAGCCTTGCGGCAATGCGACCGATGGAGAAGCCGTCCTTGTACATGGCAAAGATCATCTGCACATACTCGCTGACGGCCTCATCGACGATAAGCTGGTTTTTGTTATCCGGCGATTTCTTGTAGCCATAGGGAGCGAATGCCCCGACGAACTCACCGTTCTTTTGCTTGACCTCCAAGCTGGATCGGATTTTCATAGAAATATCCTTGCAGTAGGAGTCGTTGATGAGGTTTTTGAACGGGATGACAAAGGAATCCGACTGCGGATCGCCGGTCAGGCTGTCGTAAGCGTCGTTGACCGCGATAAAGCGGATGCCGAGCTGCGGGAATATCTTTTCCAGATACCGCCCGCCGTCGATGTAGTTTCTCGAAAAGCGGCTGAGGTCTTTGACTACGATGCAGTCAATCGCGCCTTTACGGATTGCGTCTTCGAGCTTCTTGAAGTTTGGACGATTGAAGGAAACGCCGCTATAACCATCGTCAACGAACGGCTCACAGACAATTTCCAGATCGTCATGCCGCGCAATGTAGTCCTCGCAAATGGCTCTTTGGCTTGCAATGGAGTTGCTTTCAACTTTGTCCCCGTCTTCACGGGACAGACGGCAGTAAATCGCCGTCCGGTAAACTTTTCCGGGCATAAAAATAACCTCCGTTTTCTGTTTGGTGTGATACATCAAATCAGAAAGACGAAGGCTTCTGCTTCTTGTATGAGGAAAACACGATAAAGCCACATGACCCTCAAGGGCAGCGGCTTAGTCCATGTATTCTTTTTTGACCTGACTTCATTGTATCACAGGCTCAATCGCTTGTCCATAGAACCGGGCGAAAAGATTCAGTTTGTTCATAATCAAAGTCCTCTCAGATAATGTTCCAGACAGTCCTCCAAGGTGGTGTCTGTCTTCGAGAAGCTAATCTTCACGACGGTCTTCCCGTCCAGATAGCAATACGGGTTTCTGATCTGTCGGATAAAATCCCGCAGCCGGTCATCCTGCGCAGCCGCAGGCTCAAGCCGGATGCTGTCCCGCTGGACAAGGGTACTGCGGTCAACCGTCTTCGGGTTGACGCTTCTCAAGGCTTCTACGCTCATCATATTACAAACACCTCCCTGATGATGTGAATTGTATTCAGGACAAAAGGATATGGCGGAGCGCCGGTTAGGGACACTCCGCCACATAGTTTTCATCCTGAAAACTTGTATGCTGAATGTAGCTAATTGGTTTGTTTCGTGTTCCGGCATATTTGCAGCTCGCACCCCTGCCAGAAGAGCCTTGCGGCTCCGGGAATGCTACGGACTACCAACGGTTAATCGGTATCATGGGACTCTCACCCCTCCGAGGAACGCTCCGAGCCGCCCCCGGCAATCCGGGGACGGAAGTATCATTATACCCAACTTCTCCATCATCGCGAACAGCCGCACCACACGGCAGTTTAGCCTCTCTGTTGATCGCTCGCTTCCGTGAGAAAGGTCTTGGCGGCAGAAGGCAAGTCGCTTCGAGAAAAGAGGAAAGATCCGCAGCACTGGATATTCTGTTTTCAAGGTACTGTGAAGCGGGTCTTGATTGACCCCTTCACTTTACAACGGACATTTTTTGAGCGAATTAGCGGGTCTCTCAAAAAATTTTTTTGAATTTTTTTCTGATCGCATCCCGCGTGTCTTTGACAGTGGAAAACGAAAGGCCGTTCTGCTTGGCATACGACAGCATACTCATGTTGCCGCGCATACAATTCATGTACACATCAAGCTGCGGCTTAGTCAGGCTGCGGATAAATTCCTGTTCGAGCAAGCCGGTGATGATGTCTTCCTCCATCTTTTCCGGGGACTCCAGCCATGCGGATGCCTTTACATCATCTTCCGGCACAGCGTCCAGCGACAGCACAGTGGAAGGCTGCGCATTCTCGCTGCCTTCGCTGTCAGATGCTCCCCCGGTATCGTAGGAGCGCCGGAGCTTCTTTTCCTCATTGCGGAGTGCTTTCATGACCTCGCGGTCAACCTCCGTAGTCTCGCCGGTGGCCTTCACGCGCACCATGCACTTGCCGTCCTCGGTAGTCCAGAGGTCGTAGTCGAACTCAACGGGTGTTTTGGGGATTCTTTTCATTGTCTTGTCCTTTCCGCTGGCTCGGAGCAGCGGATGGACAAGACTAAAAAAGAGCCGCATGACGGTGAGCTGATCTTCCCATACCGATAAAACAGAGCTTAGAAAACTCTGTTCATGCGGCATTAGGAAGACTCACCAATCAGCGGCTCCACAGCACAGCTATAAAATATTGAATTGTATTTGTTATCTCCTTACCTTCTGTGAAGGCGGAGGTATAACCGTCTCATGTTGATCACATCAAATACGGTTTCCCGGCCACAGGCTTTGCACTTGGCCTGTATGTGACCACGGGAATCCTCGAATACAGCGATAGCGTTATGCCCACAATATGGACATTTCACCATGCGCATCTTCTGGTTGACAATGGCGCATCGCGCCCTGCGGATTTTCTCCTGCATCTCCGGTGAAGGCTCTGAGACACGAATGCTTTTCTTCATGCCCACACCTCCAAAGGATCGTTGTACTCGCTGTATGGCCGTGTTTCCAAGTGGCCGAGCTGTCTCAGCCGGATGACTGCGGCTGTCTTGGAAACGCCGAACTGCTGGCAGATCATATCAAGGGCAACCTTATCCCAATAGGCATAGGTTCCATCATAGCTGACGAGTTTCCGGCCTCTGGCATAGTACGCAACGGCAAGATCAATTTCCCGCTGGGGCATCAGGATGGCCGCGCCTAAGACATTGGCTTGCCATTCATTCCAGTCCTCGCGGGTCTTTAGCTCCCGGAGCGAATAGGCTGTCCGGGCGGAGTATTTCCGCCGACAAGCTTCCCGGATTTTGTCTGTCTCCATCTGGAACAGGATTTGATGGGCACACTCATGGGCAAGTGTAAACCGCCGTTTCCCGCAAAGCTTGCGAATCTGTGAAGGCTCGATAAAGTTCCTGTCCATCAGGACTTCGTTTCGGTGCAGCGGGATTTTGCGCTGAAAGCCTCTGTCCTCTACGATGTACTCGGTATCGGTGTAAGCGGTCAGTCCGCAAATGCTTCCGTCCTCAGACAGATAAGCGAACGAAACATTCAGGCCGAGATATTCGCGGGCAAACTGGTCAATCGGCGTACCGCGAGGCAATCGCCTCCCATCCGTATCGGGTCCGAAAAAGAACTCGTTAAAATCTCTTGTGACCGCCGCAGCGATTTCTTCAATCTCTTTGTGCGATAAAATCATCTTGCTCCCTCCTTTGCTTCTACAAACCATTTTGTTCCCTCCTGAAAGAGGTACGATTCCCTCCCACGGATCATCACAGTATAACGAATACCGCCGCCTCCAACTTTTTTAGAAGCTGCACGGCATTTGTACAGGATTTGGTCAATCTGAAAGATCAGGCCGTTTTCCCAACGGATAAACCGAGGATGACATACTCCTTCTTCGTCAACATCCAAGTTGACCGAGACATACGCCTTTCGGCAATGTGTGTTCGTCATAGCCTACCTCCATGTGCTCTAAAAGTTACGCAAAACCGGGCATAGCTTCCGTATTCCTGTTGACATACACACTGTTCGTGTGGTATCATAATCACGAACGGGGCGTTCGCGTTGATAACAGCATAACATGAACAGATATTTCATGTCAATGCCTTTTGCGAAATTTCTGTTCGTGTCCATAATTGTTTTAGAAAGAGGTGCCTTATGAGTTTCAAGGATAAGCTGAAAGAGAAAAGGTTGGAAGCGAACCTTACGCAAGTGCAGCTCGCCGAAAAAGTATCTGTGACACCGAGAACCATCCAGCACTATGAGCTTGGCACTCGCAAACCCACAAAGCTTGATATTGTGGAAAAGTTGGCGAAAGCGTTGAATACCACGCCAGAGTATCTGCTTGGGCAAAATGGCTTGCTGGTGGTAGCGGCTCATGAACAGGGCGGCTCCAAAGCAGCCAGAGATATTGACGAGCTTGTCAGTGAAGTGACCGGTATGTTTGCCGGTGGACGCCTCAGTGATGAAGCGCTCGATGGCGCGATGAAAGCGTTGAACGATGCTTACTGGATCGCCAAAGCGAAAAACAAGAAATACACTCCGAAGAAATACCGTAAGGGGACGAGCAAACAGTAAGGTGCTTCGCTGTTTGCGATGCCTCCATCAGCGGGAGGTGAGACGATGAATGCTGAAAATCTCTCGAAGGTCGGCAGCAGACTTGTGAAACGCTGCGGGACACGAGATCCATTTCGCATAGCACGGCAGCTTGGCATTGAGGTCATGTTCTGTGAGAACTTCGGCCCTCTGAAAGGAATGTACCGGGTGATCAAGCGCAGCCGATTTATTTTCATAAACGAAAACCTGAGCGGACGGATGCAGCGGATTGTCTGTGCTCATGAGCTTGGGCATGACCAGTTGCACCGCAATCTGGCAAAAGGAAGTGCAATACAGGAGTTCATGTTATATGACATGACCACGAAGCCGGAGTATGAGGCGAACATCGTTGCCGCTGAAATCCTGCTCGACACCGATGAGATTCTTGAGTACATCTATGATTACGGCTATACATCCGAGCAGATTGCACGGGCAATGGGAACAGACATCAATTTGGTTGCCTTGAAAATTGCCCACTTGGCGGAAAGCGGATATGATCTCCGGCGCATTGAACATAGGAGCGACTTCCTGAAATGAAGACCTTAGAGGGAGGCGACGAACGATTTGAACTATGACTCCTATCTTGCCCGTGCCATAGAGATTTTTAACGACAAGATGGATGCAGACTTTTCCCGCGATAATGTCATCCTTACCTGCTTTATGACCGACGATCAGGAAGAAATCTTTGAGCAGTTCTGCGCTCAGTATTTCCCTTACCGGCTAAAAGACCGGTATCAAGAGGAAGGTTATTTTGACTTTCGGGCATCCTCTTTTATCGGGATGGATAACGGCGGCAAGGACGGCATCCTGCTCCGCACGGACATACCCTATCATCCGGTTGAACTGCTCCACATCTTCCTGCATGAGCTGGCGCACATCTACTGCGCCCACCATGAACTGGACGGGAAGAGCTTCTATGACGAATACTGCATGGACTACGCGCCAACCAAACAAGAGGACGGCATCATCAACGCCGGATATGCGGTTTGGCGGGAGTGCATTGCAGAGATCATCGCCATTGAGCTTGACGATAACTGCAAAATCGTCCCTCTCAAGAAGAAGGCAGATGTACTCCGTCAGCTCAAAAGCGAAATCGAACCGGTAGACGGAAAGCTGGCGGTCAGTGAAATTTTGACGGCTATCATGACCAGCTCAGAGATTGAAGCATCCCAAACATGGGAAGAAGCAGAAACGGCCATCCAAAGCCTGAACCTGTTTGATACCCCGCCGGAGATGGACTTATTCCGCCTTGTCTACGCCCAGCTAAGAACCACCTTCCTTGAGGTCGATGTGGGCTTCATCCATGAGCTGGGCTATCTATACTTAAATGTACTTTCTATGGCCGTCATCCGCAATTTGCGCCAACACTGATTTGTTAAAGTTGGGAGTGAGTAAAATGATGGAGAAAATGGAGAACATTGTGTTCGACCGTAATTATGAAGAAGACGAGCCTGACCCACTGGCTCAAGCTATTTTTGACCGGGTAAACGCCCCCGGCGGCTTCTTAGAAGAATTTTCAAAGAAGATGGATGCCATCCCGAAGGTGATTGTTCCGAAGGATAAGGAAAACTACGAGTATCTGTTGGGAAGATGCGACGAGTTTGCAAAGCGTCATCACGGCAAAATTCATGGTGTCGTTGACTTTGAGCATTGGGACGCCCACATCGACCTGACGCTGCCCATGCTTGAGTTTGACGATCCAGAGGATATGTCGCTTCTAAAAGACATCGGGGAAAAGGCGCATTATTGCTGCATTACCACACAGGAAGACGGCAAATTCCATTTTCATGTCATGATCAATTATTTCGAGGAAATTATGTCAGAGGAATACGGCGACTATCTGAAATTTGAAACGCTTGCTGAGGACGATGAACTGGCGGCTATGCTCAATATGGGCATCAGCGAAGAAGATGAAGCCGTTGTCCGTCTGATTGGGGAAATCCTCGACCGGTTTGACAATGAAACTCATGTGGACAAGACCACCGCATTTAAGGCAGTAGCCAGCTACTTAATGCAGAACGACCCGGATGCGATCAGTTATGAGCTGATTGCCGCCACACTCACCGCCTTATTGGAAAAAGTATTGGACGATGAAAAGCACGAGGAGGACTGAAACAATGAAATATCTTCTCTACCGCTCTTTTGGAAATCTTGAGAAAGATGTCAAGAAGCACGAGCTGGTTGCCGTTGAGTATGGAAAAGACATTGACGATGTGGCCGATGCGCTGATTAAAGCGGCAGCGGATGACCTTGCCGGTATGCCGGAATACGAGCGCTGTGAGACAGCGGCCTATGCACCGGAGCCAATCAAAGATTTTCGGAAGGTCCGGCGCTATCAGTATGAGATGACGGGTATCGTCTATCCGCCGAATGCTGATAAGAACATTCTGATCGACTTTGGCATTGTAGAAACACAAGAATAAATAAGCGTGCTTGCTCTTCTAAATATCTGATATAAAGAGCAGCAAGCCCTAAATAGGAGCAGTGAAACAAAAGTGATTATTTTGATTACCGGTGCGTCTCACACAGGAAAAACTCTGTTGGCTCAAAAACTCCTCGAAAAATACAACTATCCGTATCTGTCGATTGACCATTTGAAAATGGGGATGATTCGCAGTGGAAACACACAGCTTACACCTGTGAGCGCTGATACCGAATTGACGATGTTTTTATGGCCGATTGTCCGGGAAATAATTAAAACCGTGATTGAAAATCGGCAAAATTTGATTATTGAGGGATGCTACATTCCATTTGACTGGAAAAAAGATTTTACTGACGAATACCGCAAAGATATACGAGGCTATTGCCTTGCGATGAGTGAAAACTATATAAGAATGCATTTCGATGACATAAAACAATTTGCAAATGTTATTGAAAACCGTTTAGATGATGAGGATTGTACTTTAGATAATGTTTTGAAAGATAATGCGCGCACCTTGTCTCTTGCGAAAGAAAATGATCTGGACTATATACTGATTGATGGTGAATACAAAATAGATATGGCGTTATTTTGATGACTTCCCATTGTAAAGTTGACAATGAAGATGGGTGATTTTGAAAAGTTGAAAGGCGGGTGGTATTGTGCCCCTTCAAATTGTACGAAACGACATCACAAAGATGGAAGTGGATGCTATTGTCAACGCGGCGAACAGCTCTCTTCTGGGAGGCGGCGGTGTTGACGGCTGCATCCATCGGGCTGCAGGACCGGAGCTGCTTGCCGAGTGTAAGACGCTGGGCGGCTGCGAAACCGGCAGTGCAAAAATCACGAAGGGATATAGACTGCCCTGCAAGTATGTGATCCATGCCGTCGGACCGCGCTGGCGGGACGGTAAACACGGAGAACGGGAAAAGCTCGTTTCCTGCTACCGCACTTCCCTTCTGCTTGCGAAGGAGCACGGCTGCGAGACGGTTGCCTTTCCGCTGATCTCATCGGGTATCTACGGCTATCCGAAAGACCAGGCGCTCAAGGTCGCTATTGACACGATCAGCGACTTCCTTCTGGAAAATGACATGACCGTCTACATTGTCATCTTCGACCGCAAGACATATCAGATCGGCGAGAAGCTGTTCTCTGACATTGCTGCATACATAGACGATAACTATGTGGACGAGCATACCGACAGCCGTTCGGAGCGGTTGCGCCGGATGCGGATGCTTTCGGACGAGCCGGAAGAAGAGACATTCGGTGCCCCACTGGCTGCTCCAATGGCGGCAAGTGCAAAAACACTGGATGATGCACTTTCGCAGATCGACGAAAGCTTCTCCGAAATGCTGCTTCGGAAAATTGACGAGAAAGGCATGACCGACGCGCAGTGTTACAAGAAAGCGAACATCGACCGCAAGCTCTTCTCGAAGATCCGCAGCGACCGGCTGTATAAGCCGTCGAAGCCCACGGCGCTTGCCTTTGCGATTGCCTTGGAACTTCCGCTGGATGAAACGAAAGAAATGCTCATGAAGGCGGGTTTTGCCCTCTCACACTCCAACAAATTTGACATCATCATTGAGTATTTCATTGAGCAAGGGAACTACAATGTCTTCGAGATCAATGAGGCTTTGTTCGCCTTTGACCAGAGTTTGCTCGGGGCGTAAGGAGATAGATATGGGTAATTATGTAAAGAAGAAAAAGGATATGGTCTTTCAAAGTGTCGATTCTCTGCAACAAGTGGTCAATGTTCTGAATGAAGCCGCTGTTGCAGTAAACGACAAAACAAGAACTATCCGGCATAGCGCAATTCCAGAGGTTTTGACGGGAGCTTTAGGCGCTGGAATTGGAGGTGTAGGTTCCTTCCTTGCGCTCTACGGTCTGGGTACAGTAGGCTTATCTGCGGCTGGTATCACTTCGGGTCTTGCCGCGGCAGGGGCTATCGTTGGCGGAGGAATGGTGGCGGGTGTGTTCGTCTTGGCTGCTCCGGTAGCTGCCCTTGCTGCGGGAGGGGTTGGTGTTGCCGCTCATCTCAAGAGCAAACAGCTCAGGCAAGAGAAAGAACGCCTCTATAAAGAGGCCATTCAAAAGCACGAAGGTATAATCAAGGCGCTAAAAGAGGAAGCCGATGCAGCCAAAGAGCGCATTGACTACTTGCAAAGCCTTAATATCCTTCTACAACAAGCGATCAAAGATTTGAGCAAGGATTTGGGCGTTGCATAGGAGGACGAATATGGGTAATCTGGTGTTCAACAGTAAAGACTCCATGCAAAACCTCATAAAGCTTGTGAACGAAGCTGCCGAGGCGGTTGGAAAGGTTTTTGGCGGTGGAAAAGGGACCGGAGCATTTGTTTTGGCTGCTCCTGTGGCTGCGTTGATCGTCTCCGGTGTTGCAGAGTACATAGATGATAAACAACAAAAACAGATCCAAGCTGAAAAGGAGCGTCTTCAAAGAGAGGCAATAAGTAAGCAAGCGGCACTTATTCAAGCGTTAAGAGACGATGCACAGTTGAGCCGCGAGCGTCAAGATTACTTGGAGTGCCTGAATCAGCAGCTACAAAAAGCATTGGAGGATTTTCAGAGAGAGGCGGTACAGGATGAGCAAGTATAACTATTCGGATTTTGAAAGACAGTTGAATATGGTACTTGCACATCAGTCTGCGGAACTTTCTGAAATACATTTCCCCTCTACTGAAAGTGCCGATGCTTGTATCGAATCCAGCGAAGCGTTGTTGAGAAAGCTCGGTTATAAAATTGAAAAGCCTAATTTGCAGGTTGCCCCATCTAATCGTGTGGTGGTGCTTGTTCCTAAATGGGAATCCCTTTGCGTTGAAGCCGAGCGTCATGTTGGCACAGATTGCGATTTGGAATCACTTTTTACAGAAGATGAGTTGAGAGAAAACTCTGCCGCTGTCAGGAAGCTCAATGCCGAATATGCGGCACTAAATCGTCTTGACAGAATGGATGTTGCAATCAGTGCTTTTGCTGCATTGACAAGCGCAGCTATTGACCTTCTTCTTGTGGGGATTCCGAAGAAGGGTCCAGAAGGATTGTCGGCTGGGACGCTCTCAAACTATATCCGAGACTATTTTGAGAAAAAATACCCGGAAGACGAAATGCAAAAGTTGGCTAACAGCAAAGAAAGCAAAGTGCCTTACGATGCGCAGGACAACCGGAATACCACTGAGTATGTTCAAGGCTTATCGGCATACTATCATCGGCTTCTCTCTCTGGGGCATGATCCATTGCTGGGGCTTGTTGTTGGCGTAATTGATATTCTTACAGGCAGGATGACAACAATCGACAAAGCCGGTAACATTGTCTCTCAGGTTATGGAGAATTATGCCGACCGGAAAGAGAGCGATATTTTTGCAGCGATTGCCAAGCAGATCATCCATTTCAAGACGGACATAACAACCTCGATGGGCTTACCGGCTCCGCTGATGGGACTTTTCAATCTTTTGCAATTTGGAAGCATCGGCGAAGAAGAACAGACGATTGCCGAGATTGTTCAAGGTATGTACTACGAGGGATATGACTTTATCCATTTTTGTTCTCAGTCCATTCCCGTTATGGTGTCCGAGGTAATCGTTCGACTTGGTTATGCGATAAAGCGTATCAAAGAAGGCAACAGCATTCGAGCATCTATTCCAATTTCGCTTAACCGAGAGAAACATCCCAAGTTGGCAACAATGCTGTTTATAGCTCATGCAGGAGCTACGGCTGCGAATGCCGGAAAGATTTACTTCACGACAAATCCGATGGCAATAAACTATCCGCAGTGGCTTGCATTCGCCAAATATTCGTATTCGCAACTTAAATGGGTGATCATCAATAAGCCCGAGGCCCAAAACGCCTATGTGATGGGAAAGTTGAATGACGAATTGTTTAGTGTGATTGACAGCACAAACGCGATGTTTGAGGATTTTACTAAAGACTACATTGTAGTCTTTGAGTGACTGAAACGGAGGCGCGTTTATTGAACCGCGAACAGTTCATACAATACATTTCAGACGAATACGGCGTTAATGAGGAATACCTCTTCGCAAAGCATCCGCTCTTCTGTGTGTTCCGGCATTCAAATAACCGTAAATGGTTTGCGGTTGTGATGGATGTGCCTAAGAACAAGCTGGGATTAGAGGGCGCAGATGCTCTTGATGTGGTAAACCTCAAATGCGACCCCATCCTCATCGGCTCGCTGCGGAAAGAACCCGGCATCTTCCCGGCTTACCACATGAGCAAAGCGAACTGGGTCTCAGTCGCCTTAGACGGCAGTGTGCCGGATGAACAGATAAAAATGTTGCTGGATATGAGCTATGACGCAACCGCGCCCAAGATGAAGAGAAAAGCCAAACAAAGCTGATACCGTTGAAAGGAGGCAACCGGAGCATGAAGCAGCGCACCTATATCGCCATCGACCTGAAAAGCTTTTATGCTTCGGTCGAGTGCCGTGAAAGAAACTTAGACCCGCTGGACACAAACCTCGTCGTTGCGGATGAGAGCCGGACGGACAAGACCATCTGCCTTGCGGTCACACCCTCCCTCAAGAGCTACGGCATCTCAGGGCGCGGGAGGCTGTTTGAAGTCAAGCAGCGTGTCAAGGAAGCAAACGCCGGACGGCAGCATGACGCGCCGGGACGAAAGCTGGAAGGCTCGTCGTACCTCTTCTCCGAGCTTCAAGAGAATCCGTCCCTCGCCATTGACTTCATCATTGCCCCGCCGCGCATGGCGTACTACATGGAGTACAGCACCCGCATCTATCAGGTTTACATGAGGTATGTTGCGCCGGAGGACATCATCGTCTACTCCATCGACGAGGTGTTCATGGATGTCACCGACTACCTCGCCACCTATAAGCTGTCTCCCCATGACCTCGCCATGAAGATCATTCTGGATGTCCTCTCGACAACCGGTATTACGGCAACTGCGGGAATTGGCACAAACCTCTACCTCTGCAAAGTGGCGATGGATATTGTCGCCAAGCACATTCCAGCAGATAAGAACGGAGTCCGCATTGCCGAGCTGGATGAGATGAGTTATCGCAAGACGCTTTGGTCACACCAGCCCCTCACCGATTTCTGGCGGGTAGGCAAAGGATATGCCAAGAAGCTTGAAGAGAACGGGATGTTCACGATGGGCGATGTTGCCCGTCGTTCCATCACAGATGAAGACTTGCTTTACAAGCTCTTCGGCAAGAATGCGGAGCTGCTGATTGACCACGCATGGGGCTGGGAGCCTTGCACGGTTGAAGCTGTCAAGGCGTACAAACCGGAAAGCAACAGCTTGGGATCGGGACAGGTGTTGCACCAACCTTATGAGGCAGACAAAGCGCGGCTCGTTCTCCGGGAAATGGCAGACCTTCTCTCGATGGACTTGGTTGACAAAGGCTTTGTCACTAACCAGCTCGTTGTCACGATAGGCTATGACATTGAGAACCTGACCGACCCGGAACGCAGGAGGAAGTATCGCGGCGAAGTCGTGAAGGATCACTACGGGCGGCAGATACCGAAACACGCCCACGGCACAATCAATCTGGAACGCTTCACCTCTTCCACGAAGCAGATTATGGATGCCGCCGGGGAATTGTTTGACCGGATCACAGACAAGAGCTTGCTCATCCGGCGGCTGAACATCACAGCGACCCATGTGATTGACGAAGCCTCTGCTCCTTCTTCTAAGGACAGTTATGAACAGCTTGACCTCTTTACCGATTATGCTGCGCTTGACGCGAAGCGCAAGCAGGAAGACGAAGAGCTGGCACGGGAAAAGAAGGTACAGCAAGCCATGCTCACTATCAAAAAGAAATTTGGGAAGAACGCCATTCTCAAGGGGATGAATCTTTCGGAAGGTGCGACGGCAAAGGACAGGAACGCGCAGATCGGTGGGCATAAGGCATGAGTAAGCAAAACTATACAGTCATACGGAGGCACTACAAATGAGCCAGCATATTATCGTAAATGATTACAACCCAATATGGACAGAAAAATACAAGGAAGAAGTTTCACTAATTCAACCCATTCTCGCAGAGAATTGCGTGGCACTTTATCATATTGGAAGCACATCTGTTCCCGGATTGGCGGCTAAACCGATCATTGATATTATGGCGGTGGTCAGGAGTCTTGCGGAAGTAGATTCGGTCGCGGAGAAGTTTTCCGATGTGGGCTATGAATACCTTGGCGAGTTTGGAATTGTGGGCAGGCGTTATCTGCGTAAGGGCGGCGATGAGCGAACGCACCAAATCCATATCTTTCAGGCGGATGATTGGAATAACATTGGTCGGCATCTTGCATTTCGTGACTATATGCGCACACACGAAAAAGAGCGGGACAAATATGCAAAAATAAAAAAAGACCTGGCGCTGCGATTTCCTTATGATATAGACGGTTATTGCGACGGGAAAGAGTCTTTTGTCAGCAAGATGGAAAAGTGTGCTGTTTCTCAATTCGACGGGTCGTGGGACAAATTGTATCTTGCAGCAAGAACGGTGCAGTATGAAAGGAAAATTTCCTCTCTGATTGAAGCCGGAGCTGTTTCAGCGGCACTTCTTACGGCAAAGGGAAATATCTATGTCGGAGTTTGTATTGACACCGCTTGTTCTCTTGGAATGTGCGCAGAAAGAAATGCGATTGCCAACATGATTACGAACGGCGAATGGCAAATTTCAAAGATAGTGGCCGTCATGCCGGATGGAAATGCCGGTATGCCGTGTGGCGCTTGCCGGGAGTTTATGATGCAGTTGGATCACGCGGCAACGGAAATAGAGATTCTATGCGACTACGAAACCAAAAAGGCGGTGAAGCTAAAAGAGCTGCTCCCTGATTGGTGGGCGTGAAGGAGGACAAAGCATTGAGGCAAGTTGTGCTTTATATTGCTATGAGTTTGGACGGCTATATTGCAGATCAAAAAGGAAGTGTGAATTGGCTGTCCGGGCAAGACGATAACATAGATAACGAAGATACCTATTCTGAGTTTATCAAAGATGTCGATACCGTCTTAATGGGTTGGAAGACATACAATCAGATCGTAACGGAGCTTTCTCCTGATGAATGGGTTTACTCTGGGCTTGACACTTATATTTTTACCCACCGTTCTCTGGAAGACAAGGATGACATCCATTTTACGGGTGAGCAACCGGAACAACTTGTGGAAAGACTGAAAAGCGAAGAAGGGAAAAACATCTGGATTTGCGGCGGCGCAGAAATTGTGAATCAGCTTTTGAAGGTCGATTTGATTGACCGATTCCATATTGCTGTCATCCCTGTGTTGCTCGGTTCAGGTACACGGCTCTTTCCTGAAAGCCAAGACAAGAAACTGCTCAGATTGATTACAACGAAACAGTATAATGGCATTTGTGAGTTGTTGTATGAGAAAAGAAGCGAAAGGAAAAACAATGTACAATAGCGGCGGTTACGAGGACATCATCAATCTTCCCCACCATGTCTCATCAAAAAGACCGCAGATGCCGATGCTGGACAGAGCCGCACAGTTCTCTCCTTTCGCCGCTCTCACCGGGTACGATGACGCAATTCATGAGACCGGACGGCTGACGGATCAAAAGATCAATCTCAGTGAAGAGGAAAAAGAGGCGCTGGATAGGAAGCAACAGATCCTTATGGAAAGGCTTGGTGACCATCCTGCGCTGATCGTTACCTACTTCGTCCCGGATGCAAAGAAGTCCGGCGGGGCGTATGTGACAAAGAGCGGAAACCTCAAAAAGATAGACGAGTTTGAACGCCTGATGATGCTCATGGACGGGACGAAAATCCCGCTGGATAATGTCGCTGACATCGAGTTCGAATAAAACGAAGTACCGTAAAAACCCAGTATTTATGCGGGTTTGCGGCGTTTACAGAAGTCTTTTGATAACAATTTGATAACAGCCATACAAGATCCATTATTCTTGCAATCCGGTGGTTTATGGGTTACAGAATGATTGACAAGCGGTTGTGTGGCAAAAGAAATCCATATTAGAAAGCCCTTAGCTGTGGGTAGTAACTCATAGCTAAGGGCTTTTTGTCGTTCTTTCAACTTGCTTTAAAGAGAAAGGAAATTATTCAATGATTTTTCGGTTGCCAAAATACTGTGTCAAAATTAAAACTAAAGCGATGCAGGCAAGCAGTCCATCTTGTATGCCAAATGGAAGCATAAACATCATCAAT
Organism: Faecalibacterium sp. An122; assembly: GCF_002160895.1. Classification (GTDB taxonomy): domain Bacteria; phylum Bacillota; class Clostridia; order Oscillospirales; family Ruminococcaceae; genus Faecalibacterium. The sequence continues at coordinate 34,999 of NZ_NFLL01000006.1, forward strand.
ATCATAGTAACAACACAGTTTATTACGGAAAGGGCGAGTCCCCACATTCTATTTTTTAGAAGTCCTATAGCACCGATGATTCGCATAACACCGAAAATCGCACCCATAAATAAAATCATATATAGGTTGTCTTGGAAATATTGGAGCTTAAAAGAAAAATATTGTCCGATGTCAAATTTGCCAGAACCCAAAATTAGCGCAGGAAGGGCACATAAAACACCACCGATTTCCATAAATCCACCGTGAATTATCATTAACCAAGCAGCTATTTTATATCGTTTCATGCTGTAACCTCCTGCTGACTCTATTTTAACTTATCTTTGAATACTTCGACTAATGCGTCGCTTAATTCCTGCGAAGGAACTTTCGCCCAGATTTGTGTGGTATCGTATTTCGGATAGTAGTAACGCCAGCGGTCATAATCATCCTTGCTGATTTCACCGGCAGAGAGCTTGTCCGCCTGCTCTTTCCAAGCATAGAGCATTTGCAGCAGCTCGTAAGCCTCTTTGCCCTTGTCCTTATTGACTTTCAGGCAAACCTCTCCGGCTGTTTCGCTGACGGTCAGCCCATAAACATCTTCAAGGGTAAATAAGGTGTGCATAAGACCGATCTGACTGTCAATGTCAGGAACATCAAGAGCCTGCGGGGAAACATCAAGCGCCTGCGCCAGTGCAGCCGTTAAATCCGCCTTCGGTTTGCGGGAGCCGGTTTCATATTGCGCCAAGCGCACATCGGCGCTCCTTTCGGGAAAGCCGACAGCCGTACCAAGATATTTTTGCGTCATACCACGCAGAAGTCTGAAAAAATGGATTCTCTCACCAATCGCCATAGTGTTTACACTCCTTGCTTATGTATCTGCAACCAGTATAAGAACCTGTCAAGCGCCGGGTAGTATTTTCTGCGAAAATCTCCACCCTCTCCTGCTTGACAGAACCTTGAACTGGTCGTCAATTCATTCTACGACCAGTATAGCAGATATGTTTAGTGAAAGTCAAGAGAAAATAAAACAAAAAAGTTTAATATTTTCTCCAAAACCGCTTGACAAAAGCAAATATGCTTAGTATAATGAAAAAGCATTAAGCAAATAAGCTTAATAAAATATCCGTCGTGTGTCACGGTAATGGCACATCCGCCCGGGCGAATCGGAAGGCGGCAAGAAAGTATTCCGACACGAAATAAATGAATTTGAAAAACAGAAGGGAAGGTGATGTATATGGAAAACCGGTTTATCCGTGCCGATGATGTGGCGCAGGAACTCAATGTATCCAAGCCCTATGCCTATAAGATCATCAGGAAGCTGAACGAGGAGCTGAAAGCAAAGGGATTTATTACGATTGCGGGACGTGTCAACCGCCAGTATTTTTATGAAAGGCTCTACGGAGCCGGAAAGGAGAAGGAATAATGCCGGTATTCAAAAATGAGGACAATGGTACTTGGTATGTGATGGCAAGGTATGTGAACTGGAAAGGAGAGCGCAAACAGAAATGCAAGCGTGGCTTTACCACAAAGAAAGAAGCGCAGGAATGGGAGCGGATGTTCCAGTTGCAGAATTCCTCTGACCTTGATATGAGCTTTGAGGCTTTCACAGAGCTGTATATCCGAGATGTGAAAAATCGCCTGAAGGAAAACACCTGGCTGACGAAGGAGCATATTATCCGCACAAAGATACTGCCCTTTTTCGGTAAGCTGAAAATCAGCGAGATTTCTACAAAAGAAATCATCACTTGGCAGAATGAAATGCTTGCCTATCGTGACGAGAAGAAAAAACCGTACTCACAGACTTATCTGAAGACGCTGCACAATCAGCTTTCCGCTATCTTCAACCATGCTGTGCGTTACTACGAGCTGCGTTCCAATCCCGCCGCAAAGGTGGGAAATATGGGAAGCGAGGAACACAGGGAAATGCTGTTCTGGACGAAAGAGGAATACAAGAAGTTTGCCTTTGAGATGATGGACAAGCCCGTTTCCTTTTACGCCTTTGAAATGCTCTACTGGTGCGGTATCCGTGAGGGCGAGCTGCTGGCGCTGACTCCTTCGGACTTCGACTTTGACAAGGAAACGGTCACGATCAACAAATCCTATCAGCGTTTGCACGGGGAAGATGTGATTACTACGCCGAAAACAAAGAAAAGCAACCGTACCATTAAAATGCCGCATTTTCTCTGTGAGGAAATGCAGGAATATCTCGGTATGCTCTACGGACTCAAAAAGAAAGACCGTATCTTTACAGTAACGAAAAGCTATCTTCATCACGAGATGGACAGAGGTGCAAAAGCCGCAGGCGTGAAGCGTATCCGTATTCATGACCTTCGTCACAGCCATATCAGTTTGCTGATCGATATGGGATTTTCGGCGGTGGCGATTGCCGACCGTGTAGGACACGAAAGCATTGAAATCACTTATCAGTACGCTCATCTGTTCCCGTCCAAACAGACGGAAATGGCGAAGCGATTAGACGATTTAGGGAAAGGAGATTTTGAAAATGTCAGCTAAGAACAGAGACAACAAAAACCGTTGGAGAAATATCACGGTGGGATTTCGGGTATCGCCCGAAGAAAATGAACGCATTAACAAAGCGGTCGCCTTATCGGGACTGCCGAAGCAGGAATACTGCTACCGTCGCTGTCTCAATCAGGATGTGGTGGTGCAGGGCAATCCGAGGGTGTATAAGGCTCTAAAAAAGGAGCTTGCCGCCGTCCTTGCGGAACTGCAAAGGATTGAAGCTGGAAACGGTGTAGACGAAGAGCTGCTCAATGTCATTGAACTGATTTTCGTTATTCTCGGCGGCTTGAAAGGAGAGGTACAGGATGAATAAGCAAAAAGAAATGACCGCCCGAAACACATCTGTTGGCGCAGATGATAGGCAGTCACTCCATGTAACTAATTACAGTATAACCAATCCAAACGGAAATATCAATGCTTTTCTTCTGAAAGGCGGTGGCAGGAATGGCTGAACTTAAAATCATTAGTATGGATGAAGTCCAAAGCAAGGAAGTGAATTGGCTTTGGTATCCATATATCCCATACGGGAAAATCACAATCATTCAGGGCGATCCCGGCGAGGGCAAAACAACTTTGGCATTAAGACTGGCGGCGCTTCTCTCAAAGGGAGAAGCACTGCCCTATGACGATACCGAGCGTGAGCCTGTTAAGATTATCTATCAAACTGCCGAGGACGGACTGGAAGATACCATCAAACCGAGATTGGAAGCGGCTGAGGCAGACTGTACGCAAATCAAAGTCATAGACGAATCAGAAGCCGCACTCAGTATGCTGGATGAGCGCATTGAAAAAGCAATCATAGAAGTCGGCGCAAGGGTGGTAATCCTTGATCCGATTCAGGCGTATGTGGGAGCAAATATCAATATGAACAATGCCAACGAAGTCCGTAATGTGATGGCGCAGCTCGGACGAATCGCAGAAAAATATGACTGCGCTATCCTGTTGGTCGGTCATATGAACAAGGGCAGCGGAAATAAATCTTCTTACCGTGGGCTTGGCTCGATTGACTTTCAGGCTTCGGCAAGGAGCGTCCTGATTGTCGGAAGAATTAAAGACAATCCGCAGGTCAGAGTGATGGTGCAGGACAAGTCCTCCCTTGCTCCAGAGGGCGAAGCGATTGCCTTCGAGCTGGACAAGGAAAACGGATTCAAATGGATCGGTCATTACGATATATCGGTTGACGATCTGTTGAGCGGTATTCCAAAAGAGAAGAAATCCGAACAGGCTGAAAATTTAATCCTTGAGTATCTTTCAAAGGGCAAATATCCGCAGCAGGCATTGCTGAAAAAAGCACGGGCGGCAGGCATTTCCAAGCGTGTGCTGGATGAAGCAAAGAAATCACTGAATGTCCAATCGGTTAAGGAAGGCAGTCAGTGGTACTGGCAGCTTCCCGAAAAAATGGAGTGAGGTTTTTCAAGGTTGCAACATTGCAAAGGCAGGCACATCTGCAACCTTGCAATGTTCCTTTTTCGGGAAGTGATAAAGTTTGGACGGGGTTGCAAGGGTGTCCTTTTCAAAGGACAGCCCTTGCCCCTCGGAGAGCGCAAAACCTGCTTGCAGGTTGCATTTTTGACGGGCTTGCCTGTCAAAAGTGCTTTTGCGTTACTCTTGGCAAGAGTAACAGAACCGAGGAAGAACGATTTTTAAGAGATTGGAGGTGTAATTTATGCAAAGAACGATCAGCGCAATGGTCGGAAAAGGCTCAGTCAACCACAACAGCCGCAAATTCAAAGCGGAGAATGTAGACGGCAACCGCACTCATCTCAATATAGATTACTGCAACGAGCCGATAAGGAAAGTGTATCACGAATTATTCGATGATGCGCTGAAAAGATACAACGACAGGCAGACAAGAGCTGACCGAAAGATAGAAAACTACTATGAAAAAATCCGCAGTTCCAAACAGGAAAAACCGTTTCACGAACTGATTTTGCAGATAGGCGATAAGGAAAATATGAGCGCTGAAAGCGAAAACGGGACGCTTGCCCGACAGATTTTAGATGAATACTATCGTGGGTTTCAGGAGCGAAATCCGCAGTTAAAAGTATTTTCGGCTCATCTGCATATGGATGAGGCAACACCGCATCTGCACATTGATTTTGTTCCCTTTACCACCGGCAGCAAGCGTGGACTGGATACAAGAGTGTCGTTGAAACAGGCGCTTGCAGCACAGGGCTTCAAGGGCGGTACTCGTGGAGATACCGAGTGGAATCAATGGGTAAGGGCAGAAAAATCCGCCTTAGCGTTTGTTATGGAACGCCACGGAATTGAGTGGGAACACAAGGGGACTCATGAAAAACATCTCTCTGTTTTGGATTACAAAAAGCAGGAGCGAGAAAAGGAAATTAACGCTCTTGAAGATAAGCTTGTCGAGAAAAAAGATGAGTTTCGTGTTATGGCTGACCGTATTAAAAACTTTGATAATGGCGAAAGAGCGTTGCAAAATCTTGATGAGAGTATCATGAACGGGCCTGAATATCAGCTCCCTGAGCCTTCTGCGATGATGTCGGCAAGGAGCTACAAGACAAAGTTTGTTGAGCCGCTTGTAGCCCGATTTAAATCTTTAATCAGCACCTTATTTGCACGATATTTCAAGGCGTTGGACAGTTATCACAGGTTGAACATCACAAACGGAAATCTATATCGTGAAAACGAAAAGCTCTCAAAAATTAACGGTAAGCTTACCGAAGAAAACACAAGGCTGAGGGCTGAAAACAAAGATTATTCGCTGCTTCGCAGAGTATTCGGACACAAACAGATAGACAGCTTGCTTGAACAGGCGAGAAATCTCAAAGGTCAAAAGCGTGATTACACACGCTCAAGATAAATCATTTTTCAGGAGGAAAACAAAATGGCAAAGATGATTTTTGAAGAACTGGGCGGCACTTATATACGGCAGGGAGATTATTTTCTTCCTTGTCTGTCTTTACCCGCCGAAAAAGAAACCAAGCCTATCGGCGTATGGGGGCAGCGGCATTTGCGCTATCTCAAACAGCACCGCAAGGTGCTTTATACCAACCTGCTTACAAGCGGCAAGCTGAACAGCTATCTTGTGGATATTGACGAGCAGGCGGAAGATACGTTTCTTCGGCTGGTAAAACAGATAGCGGAGCGAGAGGGCTTAACCGAACAGCTAAAGGCAGAAAATTCAATGCTGTGGGTACAGACAATGAACAGTATTCGTAATAGAGCAATGGATATTGTAAACGAGGAAATTATCTATAATTAAAGCATTATAACGCATACAACTGTAAAATTGTGGCGGGTAGGGATAAACTCCTTACCCGTCTTTTTTTGCTCTCTTAAACGCTTAAACAGGGCGGTTTGACACCGAAAAGCGTTACATACTTCACTTGTTAGTCACAATCTCTTGACTTTTTGAACTGCGTTCAGCATAATGTATTTGAACAATGTTCAAAAGGAGGTATAGTGTGGATAATAAAGAAGCCATTATACAGGCGACGATTAAACTAATTGAGGAAAAAGGGGAACATTTAGACGAAGTTACAGTCCGTGAGATATGCAAAAGAGCAGGCGTTGGATTAGGCCTTGTAAATTATCATTTTGGAAACAAGGATCAACTCATCGAGCAATGTATTGAGCGTATGATAAACGGAACAGTTGAGCATTTTCAGAATATACGAGAGAAAACAGACGGCTTTACTCCTTTTGAGAAGCTCACTTATCTCGGCAATATAACCCTTGATTTTCTGTTTGAACATTATGCCATTTCCAAAATTTCTGTTCTTACCGATATGCAGTCACCGAAAGAAAATGACAACACTTACAGAACTTATGCGGCATATCTTCCGCTTGTTGCAGCCTGCCGTCCTGACCTTGATGAAGCGGCGATAAGACGAAAAACGCTGTATTTGATTACCGTTATGCAGCAAATGTTCCTACGATACGAAATTATATCGCAAATATTGGGGATTGACCTTAGACAGAAAGAAAACCGCAGGAATTTTCACACACAAGTTTTACACGATATTTTGGAGGTATAAAGAGTGAATATAACAGTGATAAACGGAACGGAAAAACACGGCGTTACCTATCGTCTAAAAGAGATGTTTTTAGCAGACTTTAGTGATAATGCGAATATTACAGAATATTATCTTCCAAAGGATTGCCCCGCTTTCTGCGCTGGCTGCACAAACTGTATCTTAAAGGGCGAACAGAAATGCAAGGATGCTGAATATATCAGGAAAATTGAAAAATCACTTTTGGAAGCGGACTTGATTGTGATGACATCGCCTGCATATGTCTTTCATGCGACCGGTGCAATGAAAGCGTTACTTGACCATTTTGCCTATCGTTGGATACCGCACCGTCCTGCTCCTGAAATGTTTGGAAAACGAGCTGTCATCATAACACAATGCTTGGGCAGCGGAGCAAAATCTGCGGCAAAAGATATGAAGCACAGCTTATCGTGGTGGGGCATTTCCAAAATCGAGATATTTACCGGTGCATTGATGAGCGATATCGTCTGGGAAAAATTGCCGCAAAAGAAACAAGCCGAGCTTGCGGGAAAGCTTCAAAAGCTGTCTCGGAAGTTTGCTCATATAGATTATACAAAGCCCGCATATACAAATTTGATTACGAAATTTAAGTTTTTCTTCTGCCGTATGATGCAGAAATCCATACATAGATCAGATCCCGAATACCTTGACGGAAAGTATTGGGCGGAGCAAGGCTGGCTTGCCGACAGCAGACCGTGGAAATAGTTTGTATTGTATGGAAAAATACTTCTGCAACCGCAGGTTGACACATTTCAAACCGCCGTTTGGTGGTATGCAACCTTTGAAAAGAGTATCCTATACATAGAAATAGGGCGATTGCACTACAGTATCAAACGGAGGTAAATGATTATGATTTTAGCGGATAAGATTATTCGATTGAGAAAAAGAAATGGCTGGTCTCAGGAAGAACTGGCTGCAAAAATGAATGTGTCCCGTCAGGCGGTATCCAAATGGGAGGCTGCACAGACTACACCGGATTTAGAAAAAATTCTTCAGCTTGGAAATTTGTTCGGCGTGACGACCGATTATCTTCTCAAGGACGAAATGGAAGATGAGGAGTTCACAGATGAAACAGATATACCTGTGAAACGGATTACTTTGTCACAGGCAGATCATTTTTTGAAATGGAGAAAGTCTGCGTCCGTAAAAATTGCCGTAGCAACTTTTCTTTGCGTTATTGCGGTAATCCCTCTTTTGCTTTTGGGAGCTGTGTCCGAGGTTGCTCTCTCCATATCTGAAAATGTCGCCGGAGGGATCGGGCTTGTTTCTCTGTTCGTTTTTGTTGCTGTTGCAGTTGCGATCTTTCTGCACTGCGGCTTTAAAAATGCACCCTATGACTTCATTGATAAAGAACCTTTTGAAACAGAATATGGCGTAACGGGAATGGTTAAAGAAAGACAAAAAGAATATAGACCTGTCTATGTAAGGAGCAATATGATTGCAACCGGTATCTGTATTCTATCCCCCGTTCCTCTGCTGGTCGGTGCGTTTACCGAAAACGAATTTTTAATCGTTATCATGCTGGCAATTACTTTGCTGCTCGCCGGAATCGGAGCAGGAATATTTATCATAGCCGGCGTTCGATGGGCGAGTATGCAGAAGTTGCTGAAAGAGGGTGAATATACACCCCAAGAGATAAGGAAAAGCTACATTAAGGAAACGATTGCAACAGCGTACTGGCTGTCAGCAACAGCTATATACCTTGCCTGGAGCTTTTTAACAAACGCATGGGAGACTACCTGGATTGTGTGGCCGGTGGCAGGGGTCTTGTTTGCAGGTGTTATGGCGATCTGCCGTTTATTCACAGACAAGAAAGATTGATAAAATCCTATCGCATTTTAAGGGCAGAAGTGATATTAACACGCTTAAGACGAAGAATGACAACTGCAAATAACGCAATGTAACGCATACAACTGTAAAATTGTGGCGGGTAGGGATAAACTCCTTACCCGTCTTTTTTGCTCTCTTAAACGCTTAAACAGGGCGTTTTGACACCCAAAAGCGTTACATATTCCGTTTCACTGTTATAGCTGCTTGACAAAAAGCAGCTATTTCCATATAATAAGAAACAGATGTTGCGTAATAAATGTTGCCTTAAGGAGATGAACAAATGCCCCCGAAATTTAAGTTTACAAGAGATGAAATAACTAATGCCGCTTTGAATGTAACACGGAAGAATGGAATATCTGGATTGACCGCAAGAGCGTTGGCTGCGGAGCTTGGATGCTCTGTCAAACCGATTTTCGGACTGTTCAAAAATATGGAGGAAGTCGGGCAGGAGGTTTTTATAGCTTCTGACCTGCTGTATCAGAATTATTTGCGTGAAGATATGGCTAAGGGAAAATATTCCCCCTATAAGGCAAGCGGCATGGCATATATCCGCTTTGCCAAAGAAGAAAGGGAGCTTTTCAAGCTGCTTTTTATGCGTGACCGAAGCCGTGAAAAAATAGAAGAAAACAAAGAAGAAATCAGACCCCTTATGCAGTTAATACAGCAAAATTTAGGGATTAGTGAAGATGAAGCATATTTGTTTCATCTGGAAATGTGGCTCTATGTTCACGGTATTGCTACGATGATAGCCACTTCCTATCTTGATTGGGACGATGAATTTATCAGCAGAGTGCTTACCGATGCTTATATGGGACTTAAATACCGCTATACGGAGGGAAAAGACAATGCAGGCAATTAAAACTGTTCAGCTTACAAAAAAATATAAGGATGTAACCGCCGTAGACGGCCTTGATTTGACGGCCCGGCAAGGCGAATTATTTGCTCTGCTTGGCGTAAATGGGGCAGGAAAAACGACCACAATTAAAATGCTTACTTGCTTGACAAAGCCCGACAGCGGCAACGCCTTTGTGAACGGCAACAGTATTGTTACTGATGTGGCTGCGGTGAAAAGTATCATAGGCGTATCTCCGCAGGAGACAGCCGTTGCCCCAAATTTAAGTGTAAGGGAAAACCTTGAGCTGATGTGCGGTGTTCACGGTTTTACAAAAGAGAAGATGCATGCTAAAACCAAGGAGCTTTCCGAACAATTTGATTTGACCGCTATTTTGAGCAAAAGGGCAGGTAAATTATCGGGCGGTTGGCAACGCAGGTTAAGCATTGCAATGGCTCTTATCAGCGAGCCGCAGATACTTTTTCTTGACGAACCGACATTAGGGCTTGATGTTCTGGCACGAAGCGACTTATGGGATACCATTCGTACACTTAAAGGGAAAATAACCATTATCTTGACCACGCACTATATGGAGGAAGCGGAAGCTCTTGCAGACCGTATCGGTATTATGAAGGACGGCAAGCTGCTTGCGCTCGGAACAGCGGAGGCATTGAAAGCAAAGGCGGGAACGGAAAAATTCGAGGACGCTTTTGTTGCTATTGTAAAAGGGAGTAAAAAATTATGAGATTGCTTGCATTTTCGGGTAGAACGGCAAAAGAAATACTGCGTGACCCGCTTAACCTGTTTTTTGGCTTAGGCTTTCCTCTTGTCCTTATCGGTTTGCTTACTGCAATACAGGCAAATATTCCTGTGCCGATGTTTGAGCTTGACAATCTAACCCCCGGCATAACGGTATTTGGATTATCCTTTATGACTTTGTTTGCCGCTGTCCTTATTTCAAAGGATAGAGAAAGTGCATTGCTGCAAAGGCTTTATACTACTCCGCTTACCGCTTCGGATTTTATTTTCGGCTATACCCTGCCAATTTTACCGATTGCAGTAGCACAGGGGGTTATTTGCTACATAGCGGCGGCTCTGCTCGGCTTGAAGCTGACAATCACTGTTTTATATGCCTTGCTGTTTCTCATTCCCGTAGCATTGTTTTATATTGCTTTGGGGCTTATCTGCGGAAGCGTTTTTAATTCAAAGCAGGTCGGCGGTATCTGTGGAGCGTTACTTACCAATTTGTCCGCTTGGATGTCGGGGATTTGGTTTGATGTAGACCTTGTAGGCGGCGTATTTAAGAAAATCGCAAATGCTTTGCCTTTCATCCATGCTGTTGAATTGGAACGGGCTGTCTTTAGTGCGGATTATTCGGGTATCCTGCCGCACCTTTGGTGGGTGCTCGGTTATACCATTGTGGCTGTTGCAGGGGCTGTGCTTTTATTTTTGCGGCAGATGAAAAAACAATAATAGTAGCCGACAAAGGAGGGCGGTACAATGACAATAAAATTATTTTGCAATGCAATCATAAAATTTGTGCTTGGAATTATTCTTGTAGGGCTACTTCTGTTTCTGCCTGCGGGAACAGTGCAATATCCCAACGGTTGGTTGCTTATGGGAGTTTTGTTTGTTCCTATGTTTGTCGCCGGTATTGTGATGATGTTCAAAAACCCCCAATTATTAAGTAAGCGTCTTAACGCTAAGGAACAGCAAAGCGAGCAAAGTCTTGTAATAAAACTTAGCGGCTTGATGTTTGTTGTTGGCTTTGTATTGGCAGGGCTTGATTTTCGTTTTGGCTGGCTGTCGCTTCCTAAAACAGTGCCTTACATAGCGGCTGCTATATTTTTGATTGCGTATTTGCTTTATGCAGAAGTCTTACGGGAAAATACATATCTCTCCAGAACGATTGAGGTGCAGGAAAATCAAAAGGTAATTGATACAGGACTTTACGGTATTGTCAGACATCCAATGTATAGTGTAACAATTATTCTTTTCCTTACAATGCCATTGATGCTTGGATCAATACTCTCTTTCGTTGTGTTTCTCTTTTATCCTCTGATTATCGCAAAAAGAATAAAAAACGAAGAACAGGTACTTGAAACCGAACTTGACGGATATGCAGATTATAAAAAGAAAGTTAAATACAGGTTAATACCTTATATTTGGTAGTCTTAAATTATATTATTTAGAAAAAGGTAACAGGGATTAAATTGCTATCAGCTAAGATGCAGAGCTGGAGAACTGAGTATTAAATTTAAAAACGGAAATTTTAAAACCGTCTCATTGCATAGGTTTTTTCATTGACTTATACTTGTGTACAGGAGGTGCTTACAATGGCAAATGAAGATAAAAAAGATTTTAATGCGATGCTGCATGATAGTAAGGATATGCCCAAATTTCAGACGATCACAGATGAAAAAAGCATAGAGAAGTATGGCGGAAACAAAATGTATTTTGCGCCGCCGATTGATTATGATAAGGTTATGCGTCTTGTGCCGTATGGAAAACTGCTTACTGTTGGTGCGATAAGAGAATATTTTGCAAATGAAAATGGAGCCGATTTTACAGAGCCGATTACAGCAGGAATATTTGTTTCGATTGTTGCGTGGGCGAGCTATCAGCGTTCCAAGGATGTAACACCTTATTGGCGCACCTTAAAGGCGAATGGGGAATTAAACGCCAAATATCCCGGCGGCATAGAAGCTCAGAAAGAAAAGTTGGAAGCGGAAGGACATACGATTGTCCAAAAAGGCAGGAAAAATATCAGATACTATGTTAAAGACTATGAAAGAGCTCTATTTGTGTTATAGATGTCTTTGGGAAACGATTTTAATATCTTGATTTTCTAAACAAAATCGCTTATAATGTGAGCCAGAACATATTGTTATTATCCGCAGTTTCAGAGCCAGTGTTATCAACCCCGATAACAAATTGATAACATTAGCCCATATAGGCAGGATAATATGGATACATCAAATATTCAAAAGCACCACGAATACGACAGAGAATAATCTCTAAACAAAATTGATTAGGCTTTGTCGAGAGCGAATTGTTCCGCGATATGTTTTGAATGTCGCTTTCCATGCGACCAAACCGAAGACGATTTCTCCTATACTGTGACTGTAAGCAAAAGCAGTCACAGTTTTTCTATATGGGAGGATTCATCATGAAAAAGAACTTAACCGAGATCGTCTTTATCCTTGACCGCAGCGGCTCTATGAGCGGGCTGGAAGCCGACACCATCGGCGGCTTCAACTCCATGATCGAGAAGCAGAGAAAGGCAGACGGCGAAGCGCTTGTCTCCACAGTCCTCTTCGACAATATGAGCGAGGTGATCCATGACCGCGTGAACATCCACGACATCAAGCCGATGACAGACAGGTACTATACCGTCCGGGGCTGCACGGCTCTTCTGGATGCCATCGGCGGTGCGATCCATCACATCGGCAATGTCCATAAGTACGCCCGACCGGAGGATGTCCCGGAGCATACGCTGTTTATTATCACCACGGACGGAATGGAGAATGCGAGCCGGTTTTACAGCAGCGACCGGGTGAAGCAGATGATCGAGCGGCAGAAGGCAAAGTATGGCTGGGAGTTCCTGTTCCTCGGCGCAAACATTGACGCGGTGGAAACGGCGCGGCACTTTGGGATCGTAGCTGACCGAGCCGTCAATTACCACTCTGACAGCGCCGGGACGCAGCTCAACTATGAGGTGCTGAGTGAGGCAATTTCCGCCGTCCGTTGCAGCGCCCCGCTCGGCGCAGATTGGAAGCGCCGGATTGACGAGGACTACGAGAAACGCGGTAAAGGGAAAAAGAAATAAGCTGCACAAGCATGAGGGAAGGCGCTTTCGAGCGCCTTTTTTCTCTTCCATACCGCTAATTTCCTTATAAAATGTCCGTTGTAAAGTGAAGGGGATTTTTACGGGGAGAAGCACCGGGAATACGATTTTGAGAGAATAGCAAGCACAGCCGGTGTCCGTACACACGGCGATTTTCGAGTAAAGGAACCCCGCCCTTACTCTTCAAATGCTTGTTGGGATGTCTCCCAAACCCTCTATCTTTACGAAAGGACAAATTGCCTATGGCAAATAGAACGAGGCCAATACGCATTGAGTTCTGCGTGTCGGAAAATGAGCATCGGATCATCAAATCAAAGATGGCGCAGCTCGGAACAAAGAACATGGGCGCATATCTCAGGAAGATGGCGATTGACGGCTACATCATCAAGGTGGACTACACCCAGCAGAAGAAGCTTGCCGCCGCTGTCAGCCGTGCAGCGTCAAATATCAACCAGATTTGCCGCCGTATCAATTCAAAGGGAAACCTTTATGAGGATGATGTCACCGAGCTGAAAGAGAGGCAAAAGGAAATATGGCAGTTACTAAAATCAAGCCAATCCGAGGAACTGTAAACAAGGCGCTTGCCTACATCCTCGACCCGGCGAAGACTGACGATCAGCTCTATGTTTCCTCTTTCGGCTGTGCTGCCAGCGACGCGGCGGCAAATGAATTTGAGTGGACGCGAAACCTCGCCGCCCAGCAAGGAATGCAGATGCCGAAGGTGATTGCCCGACACCTGATTCAATCATTCGACATCGGAGAAGTCACGCCGGAGATGGCTCATGAAATTGGCAAGCAGTTTGCCGACGAATGGCTGAAAGGCAAGTATGAGTATGTGATTGCCACCCACATCGACAAGGGGCATTGCCATAATCACATCATCTTCAACGCTGTCAATTTTGTAGACTATCATGCCTACCGAAGCAACCGGCGAACCTACCGGGAAATGCGCCAACTCAGCGATGAAATCTGCAAGGAGCATGGGCTTTCCGTGATCCCGCCCTCGCAGAGCAAGGGCATGGACTACAAGGAATACACGGAGGCCAAACGCGGCACGAGCTGGAAGCAAAAACTCAAGCAGACCATCGACCGCTGCATCATCACAGCGAAGGATTACGATGAGTTTTTGAAGCTCATGCAGGAAGCCGGATATGAAATCAAGACCGGAAAATACATCTCCTTCCGTGCTGAGGGACAGGAGCGTTTTACCCGTGCAAAGACCATCGGAGACAACTACACCGAGGACCGGATCAAAGAGCGCATTCAGGGGCGCGGGAACCGCAAGCGCCAGATGCAGACCTCTCGCTGGGGGATCTCCCTCATCAGCGACATTCAGGAACGCATCCAACTCATCGGCAGCAAGGGTTATGAGCACAAAGCAAAGCTCACCATTCTCAAGGAGGCTGCGCGTACCCTCAACTATCTGACCGAGAACAACCTTCTGCAATATGCTGACCTTGAAAAGAAAGCCGAGGACATTCACAGCTCCTATGCCCGAACCGGTGATGAGTTGAAAAGCGTTGAAGCCAGACTGCGCGAAGTCCAGCCGCTTATCAAAAACATCTCGAACTACCAGCGTCTCAAACCAATTTATGATGCCTATATGAAGGCGGCAGACAAACCGGCGTTCAGAGCCAAACATGAAGCCGAACTTGTCATCTATGAGGCAGCAAAGAGCACCCTTCTCGCCATACAGGGCGACGGAAAATTGCCGAGCTTGAAATCTCTGCAAGCCGAACAACAACGGCTCGTGGACGAGCAGCAGCGCCTTTATGACGAACGCGCCAAGTTGAAAAAAGAAGCTCGCCTGATTGACACGATGAAGGCGAATGTGGATGATTTCCTCAGTCCCTCGATGGCAAAGGAACAGGAGAAATCCCGCAGCGGAGAACTCGAATAAGCAAAAGAAAAAGGCTCACCGAAACCTACTGCAAGATTTCGGTGAGCCTTCGTTATTTCAGGGCTTAACTTGTTTTGAATGCTTGATCATCGCGTCGATGACATCATAAATCTGAGAGCGATCCTCCGCAGGAAGTTTATCAAGCTTTTGAGCCAGAAGCGAATCTTTTACCAAATACCCATTGTCAAGGACATCCGCAAGGATCATATCCGCTGAAACGCCGAGAGCGTTGATTATGGAAATCAAGGACTCAAGAGAAGGCGTTTTTTCGCCGCGCTCTATTGCGCCCACATAGTTAATACTCAGGTCGGCTTTTTCCGCAAGGTCCTCTTGACGAAGCTTCCTCATCAGGCGGTATTTGCGGATATTTTTGCCGACGGACTCAAGCCTCATCACAGCACCTCCTATCAGCGTGTAATATACACTAATAGTATAGGTGACACGGCTATCACTATACACATTCTATGCGGAAGTCGCCAACGCTAATAGCGTTGATTTGTTCATGGAGTTGTGCTATCCTTTTATTTTGAAGAGGTGTATCTTGAGATGGGAAAAGAAGCGACAGCGACCTTCATTGGTCACAAGGAATGCTACGGTGTCCAAGCAGAGGATGTCCGTCGAGAAGTTGAAAAGCTTATCGCCTCCGGGGTTACTGACTTCTTAAATGGCGGCATGGGCGGGTTTGATTGGATGTGCGCAAGGGTTGTCTTTGACCTGAAAAAGAGCTATCCGCAGATAAGGAACTACCTTGTCATCCCCTACCTCACTTTCAACATTGCCGAGCCAAAATACTTCGATGACATTATCTATCCAGAAGGCTTTGAGAAGTATCATTTTAAGGCTGCGATCCCAGCAAGGAACCGGTATCTCGTTGATAACGCTGCATACGCTTTGTGCTATGTGACTCACGGCTGGGGAGGCGCTGCGCAAACACTCGAACGCGCTCAGAAAAATGGGCTGACAATAATCAATTTAGGAGAGAGGAACGATGGGAGAGATAATCTATGAGAAACACTTTCACAAAGAAACAATAGAGGAACTCAAGAAAGAAAGAACCGACCTCGTAGAAGCCTTCGGAGAAGATGCAAAGCAAGCACCTTCGTTCAACGAAATCATGAAAAAGATTTATAGCAATGTAACTTACCTTGCCTTGCCGGAACGCGAGAAAATGGCGCAAACTTTCATCGAAACAGCCATAGAAATCTCAAATGACTATGAGCTGGATATTGAGATTGAGGAACATCTGAGTCACATTTCTGCCACCTACTATTTTGATTGCGGCGCGTGCATGGGCTTCCTTAGAAGAATTATTGAGATGTCGGATGACATCTCCTTCTTTGACCACATTAAAGGTTTTGATATGGTCATGTCCCTCGACTTTTACACAAAGGCTGTATTCAAAAGGGACCGGCTTATTCAGCCCCAATGGTCTGACCTGAGCCGCTGAAAGGCGCTCAGGTTTCATTTGCCCCCTAATGCTTCGAGAGCTTGCAACTTTTTTGTAAATACTCGAAGAAATGCGTTGTAGACACCAAGCGTTTCTGCTACAATGTAAATTGTGTTTTTGTACCCGTCACAAACCGCAATATAAGGAGCGTTTGTATGAGAATAAGCTACAAGAAATTATGGGTGCTGCTCATCCAAAAAGATATATCCAAGGCGACGCTGCGCAAGGATGTAGGGCTATCCACAGGCACTATGAGCAAACTCAATAAGGGAGAGGAAGTCGCGCTGACAGTTTTAATGCGTCTATGCGACTACCTTGATTGCGACATCGGAGATATTTGCGAAGTGCTGCGCGACGAATAAGATGTTCCCTACGGTAAAAACAGTTAGATAAAATTCGGGGGTCGTTGGGCATCCAAACGATCCTCAAGTAATGGAGATGAAGATATGGCATATCAAAGCGAAGCAGAGCTTGAACTGCAATTCATAGATCAACTGAATAAGCAGGGATATAGCACCGTTTCTGTTCCCGACTATGATGCGTTGGTCGAAAACTTCAAGGTGCAATTCGAGGCGTTCAATGCAGATAAGCTCGATAAGCCGCTCACAGATAAGGAATGGGAACGCATTCTTAATCTGATGCTTGGCAAATCTGTTTTCCAAAGTGCAAAAATCCTCAGAGACAAATTTGTCTTAGAGCGAGAAGACGGGACGAAGGTGTATCTTTCGTTTTTTGACAGCGACCACACCAAGAATATTTTTCAGGTAACGCACCAGACGACAGTTGTCGGAAAGTATGTCAATCGCTACGATGTGACGCTCCTTGTCAACGGACTTCCCTTGATTCAGGTGGAATTAAAGCGAAGGGGCATCGACATCCGAGAAGCGGTCAATCAGGTGATGCGCTACAAAAAGCATTCCTACAACGGTCTGTACCATTTCATCCAAATCTTCGTTGTTTCCAACGGTGTAGACACGAAGTATTTTGCAAACTCGGATCGGGAGATGCTGCACAGCCTCGCATTCTTCTGGACAGACTTCGACAATGTGCGGCTTACCAATTTGAAGGATTTCTCGATTGCCTTCCTCGCCCGTGACCATATCATCAAGATGCTGACGCGGTATATGATCCTGAATGATACGGATAAACTGCTTATGGTCATGCGCCCCTATCAGGTATATGCGGTCGAAGCTCTTGTCCGGCAAGCGACATTGACCAACCGCAATGCCTATGTTTGGCATACAACCGGCGCGGGAAAAACGCTGACTTCCTTCAAGACGGCGCAGATCCTCGCAGCCAATCCAAATATCAAAAAGGTAATCTTTCTCGTTGACCGCAAGGATTTGGACTCTCAGACCACGGAAGAGTTTAATAAGTTTGAAAATGGCTCGGTAGATGCCACTGACCGCACCGATGTCCTTGTGAAGCAGATGCAGGATAAAAACCGGCAGCTTATTGTAACCACCATGCAAAAAATGGCGAATGCTGTCAAGCGCCCTCAGTATGCAAAGATCATGGATGCGTACAAAGATGAGAAGGTTGTTTTTATCATCGACGAGTGCCACAGAAGTCAGTTTGGCGATATGCACAAGGACATTGTGAGACACTTCCAGAAAGCTCAATTCTTTGGCTTTACAGGAACACCCCGCTTTGAAGTCAACGGAAAAGTAGAAGGAAAAATCACGCAAACCACGGAGATGCTGTTTGGGGAGTGCGTCCATAACTACCTGATCAAAGACGCTATCTTTGACAACAATGTCCTTGGCTTTCATGTGGAATACATAAAGACGATGGAAGGCGATTTTGACTGGGACGATCCCACGCTGGCAGATGCCATTGATGTCAATGAGCTTTATCTGTCCGAAGAGCGTATGTCGCTCATTGCCAATCATATAGTCCAAAATCATAAAGCAAAGACACGGAACAGGCAATACACCGCAATCTTCGCCGTTTCGTCGATTGAGGCGCTGATCAAGTATTATGACATCTTCAAGAGCATAAAGCACGACTTGAACATCTCCGGTATCTTCTCTTATGGGCAAAACGAGGATGCAGAAGGCAAGGATGAGCACAGCCGCGATGCTTTGGAGAGGATCATCAAAGATTATAACGAGATGTATAGCACCAACTTCTCGACCGATACCTTCGCAGCCTATCACAAGGATATTTCTGACCGTGTGAAGGGCAAGAAGACAAAGCCATTGGACATCCTGCTTGTGGTCAATATGTTCCTCACCGGTTTTGACAGCAAAACGCTTTCCGTCCTCTATGTGGACAAGGACTTGAAGTATCACGACCTGTTGCAAGCCTATTCCCGCACGAACCGCGTGGAGAAAGAGACAAAACCCTTCGGCATTGTCATCTGCTACCGCAACCTCAAAAAGCAGACGGATGACGCGCTTACTTTGTTCTCAAAAACGCAAGATACTTCCGGCATTATTGTCCCGGACTATGACTTCTTTGTCGAGAAGTTCAATGAGATGGTCATAAAGCTCAAAGAGATCGCCGCCACTCCCGCAGCCGTGGACACCATGCAGAGCGAGGATGATCAAAAACTCTTCGTTGTCACCTTCCGCGAGCTGACCAAGTATCTGCAATCGCTGCATACCTTTATCGAGTTCAGCTTTGACCAGGATGCACTCACGATGTCTGAGCAGGAGTATCAGGATTATAAGAGCAAATATCTGATGCTCTACTCGAAGCAAAAAACAGACCGTGAGGTTGTCTCTGTTCTGAACGATGTGGACTTCTGCATTGAACTTATGGAGAGCGACCGAATCAATGTCGCCTACATCATGAATCTCATCCGCAACATCCACTTTGATGACGCGAAGCAGAAGGACTATGACATCAAGCACATCAAAGATGAACTTGGAAGGACAGACAACCCGCAGCTGCTCAAAAAGGTTGAGATCCTGCAATCGTTCTTGGACACGGTTGTTGCGGGGCTTAACAGCGCGGATGAAATTGACGCTGCCTACAACGACTTCGAGAACGCGGAAAAACAAAAAGAGATTGAAGCCTTTGCCCATCAGGAGGACATCGACTCTAAGGTGCTCACCGACTTCATCTCAGAATACGAGTTCTCCGGTACGATGGATGCCGGAAACATCCGCGACCGGCTCACAAAGCCGATGCCGCTTTTGAAGAAGCGTTCTTTGGTCAACCGTATCGTGGACTTTATCAGAAAACACGCCGAGAAATACCAATAAGGAGAATAAGAAATGGACAACTCTATTCAGGCTCATCAGAAAGAGCTTTGCAACAAGCTCTGGGCAATGGCAAACGCCCTTCGCGGCAATATGGAAGCCTATGAGTTCAAGAATTACATCTTGGGCATGATCTTCTACTACTACCTTTCGGACAAAACCGAAAAGTACATGGTCAACCTTTTGAAAGATGACGGGATCAGCTATGAAGAGGCATGGGCTGATCCTGAGTACAAAGAAGCTGTCGTAGAGGAAGCTCTGCGTGACCTCGGCTATGTGATTGAGCCGCAATTCCTCTTCCGCAAGATGGTCAAGATGGTCGAGAACCGTTCCTTTGACATCGAGTTTTTGCAGAAGGCTATCAACTCCCTGATGGAGTCCACCATAGGTAACGACTCTCAGGAAGACTTCGATGGCTTATTTTCCGATATGCAGCTTGATTCTACAAAGCTCGGGCATACTGTAAAGGATCGCAGCTCTGTAATGGCGAAGATTATCTCTTCCCTTGACGAAATCAACTTCGGCGTGGAAGACACCAAAATTGATGTGCTGGGCAATGCCTACGAGTACCTGATCGGTCAGTTTGCTGCAACTGCCGGAAAGAAAGCCGGTGAGTTCTATACCCCTTCGGGTCCTGCCGAGCTGCTTTGCCGCCTTGCTTGCCTCGGGTTGACGGATGTGAAAGATGCTGCCGACCCGACCTGTGGCTCCGGCTCGCTGCTGCTGCGTCTTAAAAACTACGCGAATGTCAGAAACTACTATGGGCAAGAGTTGACCTCAACTACATACAATCTCGCCCGAATGAACATGATTCTGCGAGGCATTCCGTACCGCAACTTCAATATCTACAACGGCGATACTTTGGAGCATGACTATTTTGGCGACAAGAAGTTCCGCGTTCAGGTTGCTAATCCGCCATACTCTGCGAATTGGTCTGCTGATATGAAGTTCATGGAAGATCCCCGCTTCAACGAATATGGCAAGCTTGCCCCGAAAAGCAAGGCGGACTTTGCCTTTGTGCAACACATGGTCTACCACATGGATGAAGACGGACGAGCCGTTGTCCTGCTTCCTCATGGTGTTCTCTTCCGTGGTGCTGCCGAAGAGGTGATCCGCAAGCACCTCATCCAAAAGCTGAATGTGCTGGATGCAGTCATTGGCCTTCCGGCAAACCTCTTCTTTGGCACAGGTATTCCTGTCTGTGTCCTTGTCCTCAAGAGGGAGCGTAACGGTAATGCGGATAACATCCTGTTTATCGACGCTTCCAAAGACTTTGAGGCTGGAAAGAATCAGAACATCCTCCGGCAAAGCGACATCGACAAGATTGTAGACGCATACCAGCGCCGCGAAAACATTGACAAGTATGCTCATGTGGCGACTATGCAGGAGATTGAAGAGAACGGCTTTAACCTCAACATTCCCCGCTATGTTGATACCTTTGAGCCGGAAGAAGAAATTGATCTGAACGAAGTGGCTGCGGAAATTCGCAAGCTCCAAAGTGAAATCAAGGACATCGACGCGGAATTGAAGCCGTATTTTGATGAGCTGGGGCTGGATTTCCCGTTTGATGTGGAGGGCAAATAATTATGGCAAATGTATCCTCAAGTAACGGTCTCGAAAAGCGCCCGAAACTGCGCTTTCCGGGCTTTGACGAGCCGTGGCACGGCAAACCATTTGGCGATCTTATTCAGGAGTATAGTGATCGCACTCAAACGGAAGACGAAGATACTCTTCTCTCTGCTGCGATAGAAGGAATGTTCCTAAATTCAGAGTTGTTTGGTCATCAGCGTGGAGCGAGCAACAAAGGTTATAAGAAAATCAAATACGGTACAATGGTCTTATCTACCCAAAATCTGCATTTAGGAAACGCAAATGTAAACCTCCGTTTTAAGAACGGCATGGTATCTCCTGCATATAAAACCTATGATATAACGGGATGCTCGATAGAACTGCTGGCACATTGGATTAAATCAGATGCTGCAAAACATTTCTTTTATAATGCTACAACCGTCGGTGCGAGTATGTGCCGACGAAATGTGGAATGGAAAACGCTCTATGAGCAGCCCCTGTTTTTGCCATCCACTGACGAACAAGATAAAATCGCTTCCTTCCTGAGCTTTTTGACTCAAAGAATTGATGCGCAGCAAAAATATGTTGCGACACTCAAGAAGTATAAAAGAGGTGCGGTAAGGTGTCTTCTTTCGGCAAAATCATGTCCGCTCAGAAATGCGAGATGGACAACTGCAAAGATGGGCGAACTCGGCAGCTTTGTGAAGGGTGCGCCTCTTTCCAAAGCCGATATATCCGAGGATGGTACCCCCTTTATCCTTTATGGAGAACTTTATACCACCTACAACGAGGTTGTAACCAGCGTCAAAAGACGGACGCAAGCACAAGTTGATGAAACTTTTCTGAGCCGTGTGGGTGATGTCGTGATCCCGACTTCCGGCGAGACGCCAGAAGAGATTTCAACGGCTTCCTGCGTTATGCTGCCCAATGTCATTCTTGCCGGAGACCTCTATATTTTCCGTGGCGATAAGGTGGATGGACGAATTATGAGCTATCTGCTTAATCATGTTGTTAATGCAAAAATCGCCCGCATAGCACAGGGGAAGTCAGTTGTCCATATTCAAGCGAGCGAATTGTGCAAGCTCACATTGACATACCCGGATAAAAGCACGCAGAACACGATTATAGGATTCCTTTCCTCGCTTGATGATAGGATCATGAATGAAGAAAATGCGCTTGCTTTTTTGTCCGATCTAAAAGAGGGGTTATTACAGCAGCTATTCATATAAAGAGTTGCTGTAACAATGCTTCCTTAGTGCGTACAAGTCCATGAACACAAGCCTGACAAATATCAATCCTATGATCCAAAGCATAAAGCACAGAGGCTATTTGTGACTGCACTTCGAAAGAGGGAAATGCAATGGATGTTTTTTGTATTTCGCTTTTGCTGATGGAGGAAACCTTCGTCCCTTGTACCAGCGGAAGTATTTGCGTTCTAAATCTTTTGGAATTGATAAAGTAACCAAGATACATAGAAGCAAACGAAATCTTAGGGCGGCATGGTATTGTGTGAAGACCTGATAATGCCTTTGTATCAGCGACTCCAACAATTTCTACCGCCTTACCAACTGTATAATCTTCTGCGGTGTCTGCGATCACGATGTCACCATTTCGCAGATAACTACTCCGAGCAAACTTTGAAAGGCTCACATCCGAGCGAATGTATGGTACCTTTGACTTGGACAGATCAACCACCGCGCCGTATTTAATCAGAACATCTCCATAGTGGATGTTATATGCTATTCCGTTTTCAGTTGACATTTCATCCCGCGAGAAGGTGTTGTTCTGTAACAGATCAAATGCTTCACTAAACGGAACTGTCATCCATCTTTCGCCTGGTCCTTTCTCCCCAAAAAGCTCATCTGAGAGTCCTCTTTTATACTTCTTGAGGTTATCCACAAGAAGTTGCTGAGATGAGATTCGTCGCTCAATAGCGTTTAGAAAAGAGGCGATTTTCTTTTGCTCTATTGAAGATGGAAAACGAATTGGCATGGAAAAGAAATCGTCATCCTTTATACTTACTCTGTCATGCCGTGCGCCACTGTCGCCGGTCATATAAATATAGCGATGCCATGCAGACGAACGGAAATACCACTCAAAAAAGTTCGTGTCTACATCTCCTTTGGCTCGAAAACAGAGATAGAGCGGCGAAACAATCCCAGCATCAGGATAAGCATATCGGCTTATAGGTCCGTATGGAGCATCGGATGACTTTCTCGGATTGTAAACAAAGTCATTATGTTCAATTATGTAATACCCGCTGGTATTATCGCTGTTTGCAATGTCTTTATCGAAGTAATCGCGCTGGGGGATAAGCCCCATCTTTGCGGAGTTACAAATCACATTGGAAATACGCCCATCCGTATTTTTCTTTATATTCTTTGCAAAACACGCTGATAACTTTGATTCGTTCCACGGCTCATCAAAGCCCGGGAAGCGCAGCTTTGGACGCTTTTCGAGACCGTTACTTGAGGGCTATTTAGACTTCCAAAATCAATACCGCCTCATAGCAAAATCCCTTGCAGTAGCAGAGGTAAATCCGCTATTGCAAGGGATTTCGGCGTTCGTGGAGCTTTATCTGCGTACTTGAACAGAAGTATAAAAGAGGATTGCTTTCAAATCTGTTCGGTGAAAAGATAACTCAGGGATGTACAACAAAGAGTTATTATTTCTCGGAGATTGCCCAAAGAAGAAGCGAGAAATATGATCCCTCTTCTGGCATCGAATATCCTTGTGTGGAGTTGGAGAACATCGAACAGGAAACGGGGAAAATCCTTGCCACAGTTCCATCAACAGCGCAAAGCAGCATAAAAAATATAGCAATGCCCGGTGACACACTTTTTGGCAAATTGCGCCCTTATCTTCGTAAATATGCTTTTGCTAAAAAGACGATGGCTTGCTCATCGGAGATATGGGCGCTTATTCCGTCAGATGTTGTTTTGCCGAAGTTCTTATTCTACCTTGTTCAAACTGAGTATTTTCTTCGAGTAGCCAACATCAGCTCAGGTACAAAGATGCCGAGAGCAGAGTGGTCTAATATTGAAAAAGCTGAGTTTTTTATCCCTGATTTCTCTGTTCAGCGTAAAGTAGTCTCTCTTCTTGAGGGGCTGGATCAAAAGATTACTTTTGCGGACTCAACACTCCTTAGCTTGAACAGATTAAAAGCATCGCTATTGCAACACCTCTTCATATAAAGAGCTGTTGCAGCAAGGAGGATTTAACACTGCATAAGGCGGAAAGTAGCTTTTGATGTACTTCTATCTTTTCCCCGAGAAAGGATAACGCCGCACCAATTTTCTCCTGCTGATTAAGTGGCGGAACCCAAATGGGAATTTCCGCAAGATCATCTGCATTGATAGCTGGATACCCTGTACCTGTACTGCGAAGCATTGCTTCACGGGCAAAATAGTCTGACGAAAGTTGCTCGTATATGAATTGAGTGTCCATCTCTGAGCATCGGATTTGTGCATACCCGGTAGATGCAACTGTTGGATATTCAAAACCCTTTTGGAAATAGTAATTGTTTTTTTGGTAAGGTCGGACCATTTGATAGAGTAAATCGCCTTCCTCCAAAAGCCTTTGTGCTCGACTTGGTGCAGAGTTACGAGATATAAGTTTTTTACTGTTCAAAACACCCGACTCTACGCACTCTAAGTCAATATATATGAACGCCTCTGGAAGCGATCCGGTCTTGGGGTTGATATGGACTACGCTTCCCAATGGCTCCACATCATGCGAATCAATTTCAGAGGCTTTTGGGGACAAATGTGAACGCTTAAAGAAAAATCGGTTTTGTAATCCTCTTTTATACTTCTTGAGGGCATCGACAAAGGAACGCTGAAGCTCAACTCGTTCGTTCAAGCATTCTAACAGAGAAGCGATTTTATCCTGTTCCTCTTTACAAGGAAGATCAAACTTTGCAGATTTTAACGCTTCGAACGAAAGAACAACTTGACTTGTTCCGACCGCAAGCACTGACAGTTTTTTTCGTGCTCGGGCTGACGAGTTGAGATATTCTGTCATAAAAGTGCTGTTCGCATTTTTGAATCGAAAGACCGGATAGAATTTACTTACAATAGCCTTGTCGCTGATTTTGTTAATGTTGAAGGTAAACCTTCCGTCATCGCTTCTATTTCTATATGTGCAAAAGCCAAGAGGTATAATGTTATAGCCGTCTGTATCGTGCCTTTGTTGAGAGCCAAAATGATCTATTTGTCTTTGAAGTCCTTCACGAGAAGATGTAAGGACTTCAAAGTCATGTTCTCCATGAACTTTCTCTGAATATGGCTCAATAATTGTACCAAGGGTAGTGCGATGCCAGCTTGGAAACTCTCTTCCGCAATCATCTCTAAACGATAATGCTGGGCGCTTTTCGAGACCGTTACTTGAGGACGATAATGCTCTGTTTGCTCCTCCACCTGATAATGTTCGTGGAGGTGGTCAATATGACTAACAATACACAATTCAAGACGCTGCTGAACACTTGGCTAAATCAGAAGAAGCCAATGATCACACCGTCAACCCACGCCAGCTTCACGCTGATTGCCGAAAATCATCTGATCCCGTACTTCGGCAAGCGTAAGATTGGCAGCATCACCGAAACGGACATTCAGAGCTACATTTCGTATCTCTACAATGCCGGTCGGCTTGACAACACGGGAGGGCTTACCGTAAAGACCATACGGGATGTTATTCTCGTTCTCAGGCTTGCAATGGAGTTCGCCTATAAAGAGCGGGCTATTCCATTGCTGAATTGGGACTTGATTGAGTACCCGAAAGAGCTGGGTATCAAGAAAGTCAACTCGCTCTCCAAAGATCAGGAACAAGCCCTTATTCAGTGCATCTACATGGACTTGAACAGAAAAACGGCGGGTATTCTGATTGCGCTGTTTACCGGCATTCGGATCGGTGAGCTTTGCGGACTCCAGATGAAGGATATTTCCCTTACGGACAAGACCATCAATATCAACAAGACTGTCCAGCGCATCTATGACAAGCGAAAGGGATCGTCCTATCTCCATATAGGACCGCCGAAGACGAAGACATCTGCCCGTGTTATCCCGGTTCCGTCGTTACTCATGAACATCATCAAGAAGTTCTACACGGAAAATCCGAATCACTACTTCCTGACGGGCAAAACGAGGCCGACCGAGCCGCGTACATACCGGCAATTTTTCACCCGTTTTCTCAAGCGTAACGGGCTGCAAAAGGTAAAGTTCCATGAGATCCGGCACACCTTCGCAGTGAGGGCAATCGAGATACCGGAGTTTGACATCAAATCGCTCTCTGAAATCCTTGGACACAAGAATGTTTCATTCACGCTGAATGTCTATGGGAGCGCCAATCTCCAACAGAAGGTAAAGTGCATGAACCTTCTGAACGATCTGCTGTAAACAAAAAAGAGCCTCAGCCGACACCCGCAAGGGCATCGACCGAGGCTCTTCGCTTTTGTATAAAAATCGACCTTTATTCTGACATTTCAGACATTTGGAGCTTAGACGGGAAAACATACGGGGCAATGCGTCATCTCTGCGCAGAGGGCAGGAAATCAGCGATTTTCAACCTTTAATCCGACAGATTTTGGCTTTGTCCTGAGCGCTTGGAAAAGTAACGCGGACAGGCAAGGATAACGGCGCGGAAGCTCTGCTTACAGGGATGAACGCAGCGGCGGCACAGGTCATTGTATTTGCGGCGACCGTCGCTGCCTAAAAAGAAGCTCCATTCGAGCTTCCATTTCTTACTCCGGCTCATAACTCACGCTCGCTCTTCTTCTCCTTGTGGGGAGAAGGCTTATCCGTCTGCTGGGCGGTTTTGGCGGATTTCAGCCGATCCATGATAGAGGCTTTCTCGCCTTTCTCGTTCGCTTTGTCTTCCTTCGGACCGTTGTTGATGATCCCGTCAATCATGCCGTAGTCATCCTCAAGCGACATTTCAGCGGCTTTGAGCGGATTTTTCTTTTCCAGCTCAGCCACCCAATCCGCTTTCTCCACACCGAAGATACCGCCTTTTGCGGCGTGTTCCTTGATCTCCTTGGCGTCCAGAACCAGCCCCTCGGTATCGTCGCCGTACAGCCGGTAAATCTGGCACGACTTCATGACCTCAGCCGCAGTCTCTTCCCGCATGGGCAGCATCCCGCCCCATTTGTAGCCGTACTGCTTCATTTCCTCGATGCTGATGCTGTCGTCCGGCATCTTCTCGACCGGCATGACCTCCTGACGGAGCAGATTGACTGCGGTTTCATCGAAGCCGTCATAGATATGGGACAGCACCAGCTCGCCGCGCTCATCGACAATGATGCAGGAGGCATCGTCCCCAAAGGTGTCGTGCTCCATCAGCCAAAAGGTGTGGCCATCGATCTCCTTATGGTCAATCGTGTGCCATGTGCCGATATGACCATCCACCGCCATGCCGGAGGTGTTTTCATTGACAATGGAGCTTTTCTCTTCAAGAACCGTCTGTTTCTGCTGTTCTTCGGAAATCATCGGGATAGCAACAATCCTGTCTCCGATTTTGGCAAACTGCTCCGGCATTTTGAACTCCGTCACAAACTGCCGCAACAGATCCGGCGAAAGCGAGCCGAAGCTGTCATCCGTCAGCCCTGTGACAAGGAAGGTACCGGCAACAATGTCATAGATTTCACCGTTGTCATCCCGCAGGGCACGGTTGAGAGGCAGCCCGTTCATCTTGCCTTCTTCGTTGCAGACAATGGCGACCGGCTCTTCAAAGGGATAGACCGCCTCAATGTCCCCGCCAACCTCATGCTGTAAGGACTCAAGGCTGGAAGGGATTTCTTTCACATAGGGCTTCTTGTCCGGCTCAACCACCAGCACAGTGATCGTACTTGGCTGCTCCAATTCCTCGCCGCTTCCGGTGACACGGTACTCATCGGGAATATCCTCAAGCGTACCGTCAAAGTAGCGGTTCCAGCTATCGCCGGTAGGTCGGATGTACCCGGCGTCGGTCAGCGTGCCGCCTTCATTGATTGCGCAGTCTTCACCGTACCGCTCAAAGTCGATGTAGTCCACAAAGCTGCCGAACTTGTTGTCGATGTTGTAGCCACCCTCAAAGAAGTAGTAACGACCGAGATCGTCATAGTCCTTGATGTCGGGGATAAAATCATAGTTGTCAAGATTGTAGGTCAGGTTAATCAGATCGTCGAGGTCATTCACTTCATCGCAGCCGTTATCTATGATTGCCAGGAAATGCTCAAGCTCAGAGCGGGACATCTCATCCAGCCGCGCGGCGAGGTAGTTGAGCTTATCGAGGTTTTCGTATTCGCCAAGGAGATTGCTGACTCCATGAATGGAGCAGTCATAATCTGTGATAAACCATTCCTCATAGACCTGACCAAACTCGCCCTTTGAGCCGATGCCGATCCGCTCGAAGACCTTCTTCATTTCCTCTTCGGTGGTCGGGAAATGAACCCATTCACCGACAAGCTCGCCTTCGTTGTACTTGCCGAGATTAGTCACGAAGGCTTCAAAACTGCCATCCAACACGGGCATAGGTATCCTCCTTTCAATCGTCCATCATGCTGTCCGGCGCGATGTAGAGCTGGGCAAACGCCTCATCGGTGATACCCTCAAGCTTCCGAACGGTATGAAAAAGCAGCTCCGCCATCTCGTCGTCCAGCTCGTTGATGGGCAGCGACTTCATTTCAGCAATCAGCCTCTTGCGGCTGGAAGTGTCGAAGCAACACATCAGATTTGTCTCTTCCACGGTAAAAAACATAATCACATCTCCATTTCTTTTGATTTCGGTTTCTTTGTTTGCTCAGGCTTTTTAGCACTTTTGTCCGGCGCAGTCTGGGCGTGTTCTTTGAGCTTTGCGAGGACAGAAGTCTTCTTCTGAGAGGGATGCTCTCTGCGATCCATTGCTTTCCAGAGGCTTTCTGCCGGAGCGTCCTCCACATAGGAACGGACAATAGACAGCCGCTCATGGAATGGAACGGGATTCTTCCTGTCCGTGATGTCAGTCAGGCTGACTTCTTCATTTGGAAAATCCACTTTGTCAACGCGGACGGTTTTGCCGTCCATTTCCATTACCATGCCGACAGGGATGTAATCCTCAGCGAGAAGGTGTTTGACGGTTTCCTGTCTGCCGTCTTCACCGGGCTGCGTAACAAGGACATCGTTGCCTCGCCCCCACAGTGTCTTAGCCTTGGCAACCCACTGATCTTCCCGAAAGCCGGTCACGGCAACCTGTCCGCCGCCTTCCAGCTCTTTCATCAGAAGCTTCGACCCGAGCGCGGGCGCTGCCTTCTTCGCATCTTCACCGTAAATCTCGAAGTAGCCGTTCTGGGCAAAGCAGACAATCGCTTCGGGATGGGCTTCCTTGACGGCGTTGTAAGCGGTCTGCGCTTCAAGGGGCAATATGCCAAGCTTTTCGGTCACGCCATGCTGAACGGCAAGCTTGTGAATGTGATCCTCAATACTGCCAGTTTTCGCATGGAAGCTCGTTTTGAAGCGCTCACGGCGGAGAATCATGTCAAGCTCAGCCGCGTTCTCAGGCAGATAACTCACCGACACGACCTCGCCGTGCTTTTCTTTCAGCGGGATCGCTTCGCGCCGGTAGCTGCGGAAAGGCAGATAAAAGGTGGCATCGTCCTTAAAGGTGACTGCCACTGTCTCAACCGGAACGGTGAGCTTTTGCATCCTCTCCACATGAGCGGCATAGTCCAGCTCAATGAGGTTGCCTCTGATGGTATCGCCCTCTACGCCCTTGATCTCGACTGCATAGGCAAGGATGGGATCGCGGGTTTGCTCATGGTAAAACTCCCACACTTTGTTTTCGTAGGAATCCTCCACATAGACTTCGCGCTCAGGCAGGAGGTAAGTGCCGTTCGGACGGGACATCCAGAGAAGGTGCTTGTCCTCGGAGGATTGGGAAGCGGCAAGGCTGTGAAGCAGCCCGGCGTCCAGCTCAAAATCCTCCTTGTAGTTCTGGGTGTGGATGTCCATAATCCGGCGAAGGGCATCCACAAGATCGATGTTTTCAAACTTCATAGGCATCACTCCAAACCGACATCGTGGGACTTCTGCTTAACCGGCGTTTTCCGCTCAGGCTGGCTCTTTGCCGCAGCACGGAGCTGTTCCCGGATAGAAGGCTTTTCCCGCGCTGCTTCCTGAGTCTTCTCTTTTCCGATATATTCAAGCGTCGGTGTCAGCTCTCGATAGCAGCCTTGCACCTTCTTGGCAGAATGGCGGCGGTGAATGGCGAACATCGGCTCGCCATCCCGGGTAACGGTGTTGCCCTCAATCCTGACCTTGTACTCCACCATCACCTTGAAGGACTGATTGGACGAGCGGTAGGTAGACAGCATCCCGTCGTTGCGACCGGCGATCTGCGCTTTGAGCGTGTCCATGACGGCTTCCTTAATTTTCTTTTCCTCCGGTGTGAGGCGATGCTTCACCGGTGCCGCCTGTTCCGGCTCTTTGGGAGCCGGAGTTTCGGGACCTTCCTCCGGGACAGCCGTTTTGCTCTGTTCAGCCGGTGTCTGCTCCTGCGCCTTACCGATAGCGGTCTGCCGGACGAACTCTTCGGTGAAAAGACTGACAAGCCCCGGATTTACACTGTCAATAATGAGTTGAGTTGCATGATCCGGGCTGGCATCCATGCCCTTTGCCCATTCCTTGCAATCACGGGAGATACGCCCGTCATGGTCTTTCTGCTGGATGGTATTCGCAAGGACATAAGCGACGCGCTCAGGCGAGAATTTCTCAAGGATGCTCTTAACGGCGGACTCCGCCGCAAGGCGGTTGTTGCCGTAGTAGTCGTTGATGGTCTGCTCAATCGCCTCTTTACAATCCATGTTCGCTTGCATCGAAGTACGGTAAGCACTCAGCTCACCGGCTTCAAAGGCATACATCGCAGCTTCCCGATAAACCGGAATCGCCGCATCCCGCAGCGGCGTAGGGGCTTCCTGTTCTTTCACGGCAAGCCGCTCTTTGAGCTTTTCATCAATACCGGTGATCATCTCAGCCGCCGTTTTGCGGATGGTTTCCAGCGAGCCTTTCAGCTCCTTTGTCTCCTTGTCGGAGGACCAACCGGCGATATAGCCGAAAGAATAATCAGAGGTTTCAATGCCGTACCGCTGGCAGACGGTATAGGCGACGCTTTCTGCCTCGACCTCCTTAGTGCGCCGGTCTTTCTTGTCTTCGGGAGCGACCTTTTCGCCCGGAGTGACGGCATGGAGCTTGGCATGGGCAATCTCATGGATCGCCGTCTTGATGGTCTGGATTTCGCTCATGCCCTCCTGAATGGCAATGCGGTTTTCTACATGAGAGAAGTAGCCTTTTGCGCCATCGGTGATGTTTTCAAAGGCAATGGGGGCCGGAGACAGCTCTTTGAGAGCATCAAAAAAGGCGGCGTAGTTTTCCACGCTGCCTGTCAGCTCGTCTACGGCAATATCGGGAAGCGCTTTGCCGTCCGTCTGGGACACATCGAAGACGCTCACCACCTTGAAGGCGGGGCGGGTCACTTCAACCGTCTCAGTGACCGGCTTGCCGTCCTTGTCGAGAACGGGCTTCTGCGTTGCCGGGTCGAGTTTTTCCCGCTCTTCCTGCACCTTGTAGGGCGCAGGAGCAAGGATTTTGATACCCTTTTCGCCCTTCATCACATGGCGGTCGAAGTTGCGCTGCCATGCCGTGTAACCGGCGATCAGCGTCGCATCCGGCTTCTGCATGGCGATGAGAAGCGTATTGTTAAACGAGTAGTTGTAGAACTTGGACATCGTTTTCAGGTACTCTTTGAAGCGTTCGGATTCAAACAGCTCCTTGAGTCCCTGTTCCAGCTTGTCGGTGATTTCCCGGACTTGCTGGGCGTTTTTGTTTTCAGCCATTTCTAACCTCCAATCTTACTGATTTGAAATAGAAAACTCCGGCTGAGATTTGCCCCAAAGACGGGCTTTTACCTCAGACGGAGTTTCCGTTCTGGTCAATCTGCGATGATACAAATTATCTGTCTGTTCCCATTCAATCAACTTCCCAAACAAGTCAGGGTGACGGTTGACCATGTGGGAAAGCTCAGAAGTCGATGCGTTCGGGCAGAACCAACAACCGTTGCGTTTGGAATGTTGGTAACAGGGAGAGAGCATATCGTATTTCTCGCACAGCCGCCAAGCATCCGCTTCCGTCATGCCATACTTTGCAAGAAGGCTGATGTCCTTCTCCTTATTCAGTCTGGCAAGACGCTTTGGCTCGTCCAATGCAATACCTACATAGCTGCGGGTGTCATCAGGTTGAGCCTTATGGTACTTGCGGAGCGGAGGCATTTTACAGTCCCGATTTACCGCGCACTTTCCCGGCCAGACAAAACCTCGAATCAGCCCTTCATAAGGTCCTCTTGTGATAATGTGATGGAACACATCATCGTAAGTTTTGTCACTCCGCAGAACCGTGAATTTGCATCCGAGTTCATTTTCAACGAACGGTTTGAGCTTTTGGTGGATAAAGTCCCGATGCTCCGGGACTTCTCCACTGATCTCCTGATCGAACATCACCTCACTGTAAATGACCTCATCCAACGGCTCGTTTTTCTCCGCAGCAAGAAGAATTGTTGCTACGCTGTCCTTGCCTCCGCTGCATGAGGCAATATATCGCGGGCGCGTCATCGGTCGAACTCCATCTTGAAGCTGACATACTTGCCGCCTGTGTCATCCAGACGGATCACCGCATCATAGAGCTGCGGGCGTTTCGGCGTATAAAGTCCGGTTACTCTGCACCAACCCTTGTCCAGCAGTTCGGCAGCGATTTTCTTGGTCAGCTTCTTTTTCTTGCTCGTAAAGAACTTGTTATCCTCCCACATACAGAAGGAGCATTCCTTGTTCGAGCAGTAGTAGTTTCCCTTGCCTACATAGACCGGCGAGCCGCAGCGCGGACATTTGCCGATGGACTCTCTTCCGGTATCGAAGCGGTTTGCCTCGGCGTCAGAGAGGAAAGGATAGGCTTTGACCAGCTCGGAGGTCATCCCCACAATGCCAGAAAGGAACTTGTCCGCATCCGCCTTACCGCATTCAATCTGCATCAGAGTGTTTTCCCATTCCGCCGTCATGGAGGGGGAAGTAATCTGTTCGGGCAGGACGCATACAAGGTTGTTGCCGTCCTTTGTAGGCACGAGAGATTTGCCCCTGCGCTCAACAAAGCCGCCTTTGACCAGCTTTTCAATGATACCGGCGCGGGTGGCGGGAGTGCCAAGCCCTTTCTTTTCGGTATCATCGTCGAACTCAGCGTTTCCCGCAGTCTCCATAGCCGACAGAAGGGAGTCTTCGGTGTAGGGCTTCGGCGGGGATGTATAGTGTTCGGTAACGCTGGCATCGACAGAAGAGAAAATATCCTTCTCATTCAGAGAAGGCAGTGAGCGCTCCGGCTCGTCCTTTTCCTTGCTCTTGAGTGTTTCCTTGAAGCTGCGCTCAATGGCTTTCCATCCATCCTGCACGACCGTTTTGCCCTTTGCCTTGAACTCGTAACCCTCACAGGTGAGCGTAACCGAAGTCTCGTCGTAGATGTGCTTCTCACCGATAGCGCTCAGAAGGCGCATGGCGACAAGCCGGATGATTTTCTGCTCCGACTCCGGCAGCTCGCCGAGATCCTGCTTTTCAAGCTGGACAGTGGGGATAATGGC
This sequence comes from Faecalibacterium sp. An122, assembly GCF_002160895.1. Taxonomy (GTDB): domain Bacteria; phylum Bacillota; class Clostridia; order Oscillospirales; family Ruminococcaceae; genus Faecalibacterium. The sequence goes on from NZ_NFLL01000006.1 coordinate 68,775, forward strand.
ATGATGGTCAGTGACCTTGGCGTTGTTGGTAATTCTCCCGATGTCCGGCTCATGGGTAATGCGCTCGAAGAGCGGTAGCTTGCGGGAGACAATGCCGATCACTTGACGGGCAGTGCTCTCCATATCCTCAGTGATGAACTGACTGTCCGTTCGGGGATAGGTAAGCAGCTTTTTCTCATAGAGGGACTGCACCAGATCGAGCGTCTGCTGGGCGGTAAAGCCATAGTAGCGGTTGGCTTCCCGCTGCAAGGTGGTCAGATCATAGAGCTTCGGTGGGTTGACTGTCTTCGTCTCCTTCTTGAGAGAAGAAACGACGGCTTGCTTTTTATTGCAAGCCGCCGCAATCGCCTTCGCCTCGTCTTCGGTTTTGACCTTTTCCATGTCCGCTGTCAGGCTGTCTTTGCTGATATGGACATTGAAGTATTTCTCCTTGTGGAAGGTTGTGATTTTGCCTTCACGCTCCACCAGCATTGCCAGCGTAGGCGTTTGGACGCGCCCGACCACCAGCTTCTTATGATAGAGTGTCGAGAACAGCCTTGTGCCGTTGATGCCGACAATCCAATCTGCCTTGGAACGGGCAAGGGCGGCTTCATAGAGCCGGTCATAGTCGCCGCTGTCTCGCAGATGGGCAAAGCCCTCCCGGATCGCGCTGTCTTCCAGCGAGCTGATCCACAGGCGCTTGAACGGCTTTGTGCAACCGGCTTTCTTGTAGACCAACCGGAAAATCAGCTCGCCCTCGCGCCCAGCATCGGTGGCGCAGACAAGCTCGGTTACACGCTTATCGCGCATGAGGTCGCACAGCACCTTGAACTGCTTCTGCTTGTCCTTCGGAACTTCAAACAGCCATTCATCCGGGACGATGGGGAGATCGCTGTACCGCCATTTGGCAAAGCGCTCATCGTAGGAGCTTGCGTCCGCAAGCCCCACAAGATGACCAACGCACCATGAGACAATGTAGTTGTTTCCTTCGAGATAGCCGTCCTTACGGGAGGAAGCGCCCAGCACCTTCCCGATAGCGGCTCCAACACTCGGTTTTTCCGCAATCACTAAGATCAAATCGTTTCCTCCGTTTCTTTGGTTTCGTCCCCGTCATCCTCATCGTCTGCAATGACAGGCTCTTCGTCCTCGTTGATGTACGGCTCTTCCTCATAGCCCTCGTCATCGAAGAAATCCAGATCCTCGTCCTTCTGCTTCTTGCCGCGCACGAACTTGAAGTAGTAATATGCACCACCGCCGATACCTACCAGAGCGATGATGCCGATGATCAGGGCGATGTTCGGAGAAGAGCTTTCCGGCTCTTCGGGGACTTCGGTTTCCTCGCCTTCAACCGGCTCTTTCGGCTCAAGCACAGCGCCGGTACACTCGCTCATGTTTGTTTTGCAGACAGGGCATTCCGTATTGACAGCCCCGGCCTCACAGTGGGTATCACAGTTACAGGTAGTAAGCGAAGAGGCCGTTTCCTCATCCAACAGGGCAAGCAGGTCAGCCTCATCCACCATGTTGAGGAAATAGGTCTGGTATTGTTCCTCTTCCTCATTGATGGGCGCATCGTAGTCGATTACAACATAAAAGGTGTTGCCGGTCTTGGTCTGCACCGTGATGAATTGCTTATTTGTCGCTTTGTCATAGAGCAGATCGCGGGTATAGGCGTTGCCCTCACCGTCAATCGGCTCTCCTTCATACGGTTCAGGCTCTTCGGGTGCTGCGGTTTCCGGTGTTGCCTCGGGTTGGGTTGCCTCAGTGACCGGAAGCTCCTGCTCGGTGTCATCCGCATAGGCGAATGCGGGTACAGTGAACGAGATACAAAGCGTGAAGCACAGTGCAAGCGCCGCCAGAAGGCGGATTCCATTTCTCTTAGTCATTGTCCGTCACCTCCTGCTGGGTAGTGATAGGCTTTTCCGCCTTGCCGTCCTTCATCGCAGCGAGGAAGGCCATGATCTGATCCTTGTCCATGACCATCGCACGGACAGTGTTGACGATTTCAAGGTTTTCCAGCTCGATTTTCTTGTCGCACAGCTCCTTGAGCTGCCCCTGCAGGTCCTCGACCTTCTTCTCGGTTTTGGCGATTTCCGCGCAAACCTTCTGATATTTCGGGTTCATAAAAACGCTCCTTTCGGTTAGTAGTTGGGTCTTCCAAAGGCATAAAAGTGAGACTGCCAATAGGAAGTGTTGATGGATGTGTACTGGATGGGATCGCCGCAGTGCAACATCACATTGTCGCCCACATAGATGCCCACATGGGACACGCCCGGCGTGTCATAAGTGCCGACAAAGAAGACGAGATCCCCCGGCTTCACATCGGCGCTGGAAACAGGCGAACAGACATTGTAAAGCCCTTGCGCACCCAGCCGCCCGGTGTTGACAAGTCCGCTGTTTGTGAGGACATAACTGACGAATCCCGAACAGTCAAAGGAAGTGGACGGATTTGAGCCGCCCCAAACATACGGGTAGCCGAGATATTTTTCTGCCTCTGCGATGAGAGTTGCGAACTTCTCGTCCGTCAGATACGCCGCATTGACCGTGTAGTCATCGGGTGGGTTTTCAATGTACTTGTCCACATAGCCGGAGCCGGGGAACAAATCCTCGCGGTTGCCCAGTGTTGACATATAGGCCGAGTACATAGAGAGCTGGTCTTCATTCATGATGTAGACCGGTAAATGGGAGAGGTCAAAGTTTTCCAGCGTGACAGTACAGATGTAGTAGTTATACGGCACTTCGACCTCATAGGTGTAAGTTTCCGTGCTGGTCTCGCCGGTTTCGGGATCGGTGACAGTCGTTGTCCCGGTACGGGTCTCTGTCCGGTAGCGTACCTCAACCTCCACATCTTCGGTGAGGATGTATTGCCGGTCAAAGAGCGTTTGAAGAAGCCCCTGAACTTCGTCCAGAGTGAACTCTCCTTCATTGAAGGCGGAGAGAATGGAAATGAGCACATAGGGATCGTGCTCAATCGCGTCGAGGTCAAAGTGGTACTCGTCGTAGTCGTGTGTGCTTTCGTAGTTGTCCAGATACGATTGCAGCTCGGCCTCCATCTGACAATACTGCGCCTCCGCGCCGGTCATGGCATCGTCCTCACTGAGGTAGGAAGTGGCGATGACAGACGAGGTGGTAGAGGTGAACATTGCCGTGCAGGAGCTAATCCCAGCAGACAACAGGATCAGAATCATCAAGCCAGCTCCCAGCCAAGCAAAGACCTTTTTGTTCTTGACGATAAAGTCCTTTACCTTATCCGACGCTTTCTCTCGGATGGTTTTACCGGTGGACTTGGTGGCGGTGGAGGCCGTTTGCGTCCCTGCCTTGCGAGCCGCAGCATATTCTTTCTTGATGTGCTGCTTCTGGTAGTGCTTATTCATATTGGCTCGGGAAGCCTTCATCTCAGGATTTTCGGCGACCGTCTTCCCAAAATGGAGCTTCCGGTCAGCGGCCTCGGCCTTCTGCTCCAGCTTGGACACCTTCTCGAACGGCTTGTTTGCACTGCGCTCTGTATGATGCTGGTAGTGGCGGACAACGGACTCGGCGGCAATCTCTGTCTTATGGGCAGCTTCTACACCGGAGTTTTCCTGCTCCACCTCATGGATTTTGCCGTGGATGCCAGAGGCAAGCGTATCGCCGACCTTGCGGACGGTCTTGTCTGCCTCAAACTGCAATTTGCTCTGTCCCTTGGGGACTTTCAGCTCGTCTTCAAAGTAGAGGCGGGTTTTGCCTTTACCGGTTTCCTCGTCAAAGACGCGCTCTTTTTTCAACACCTTCTTGGTGGGCAGCTTCTCACGGGCGGCATCCAGACGCTCATGCGCCTTCTGAGATTTTCGCTCCAACCGTTCAATCCGTCTGGAAGCTGGGGCATCATCGTCAAGGTCCGGCATCTCTGCGGAGGTTTCCGCCGCTCTTTCCAGAACAGACTCTCCATCAATCTGCCTTTCAGCGCGAGGCTTGCTGACCTTGCCGGTGACAGCGGTATCGGCAAATGCTTTTCCGTAGTCAACGGAATGGTTGCGGTATGTCTCAGAGTACAGAGTGTGAGATGTGGGATCATCGCTGACGGGCAGATCACCCGGCTTGTACTCTTGCGCCGCATCTGCGGACTGTGTTTCGGCCTGAGCCTGACTCTCTGCGTCTTCCAGCTTATCAGGACGAAGCTGCCGCCGCTTCTTGATCTCTTCGGCAATATCGCCGGTTTCCGTGTCGTGGGGCGCAACAAGTTGGGCGTCCTCAAGCCGTTTTGACACTTTTTCTGAGGTGCCTTCGGTGAGGTTTTCTTCCACTGCGCCGTCTCTGGTCATCCGCAGGACAACCCGGTCTTTGGGCTTCAATTCATCATGAGGCATCAGATTTCACCTCCAATCCGCGCCTCGGCAAGTTCCTTGTATTCAGGGTTTAGCTCAATTCCGACATAGTGACGGTCAAGTTGCTTTGCGACCATACCGGTTGTGCCGCTGCCTATGAAGGGATCAAGGACAACGCCGTCTTTCGGGCATCCGGCAAGCAGACAGGTTTCAACCAGCTTCGGCGGGTATGCGGCATAGTGACCGCCTTTGAAGGGGACGGTGTTGATAATCCAGACATCCCGCTTGTTACGCAGCGGATTGATCATCTCATCGGAGATAGCACCGTGTTCCCGGCACAGGTTGATGGTCTGCTGCTTTGCCTGTCCGGGGATCGGCTCCCCGTATTTGTTGCTTCCCTTGACCCCGCGCTTGAGCCTGCTTACCGTTCCGGGAGCAATCGGCTCGGAAATGGCCTTGTAGTCAAAGAAATACTTCCGTGACTTCGAGAACAGAAAGATATGCTCATAGCAGCGGGCGCAGCGGTCTTTGACGCTTTCCGGCATCGGGTTTTCTTTCATCCAGATGATGTCATTGCGCAAATACCAGCCAGAGTCGCGGAGCGAAAAGGCCAGCATCCACGGGATTCCGATCATATCCTTGGGTTTGCAGCCCTCAACCTTGTAATTGAGAGCCACAGCCTGACCGTTTCTGCCCTTGGGATTCTTTGCGTCCACATAGCTGCCCTGATTGCCTTTCCCGGCATAGGTGTCGGAGATGTTGAGCCAGAGCGTCCCATCCGAACGCAGAACACGCCTGACTTCGGTGAACACTTCCGTCAGGCGCGAGATGTATTCCTTTGGCGTTGCCTCTCTGCCGATCTGCCCGTCCACACCGTAATCACGCAGCGCGTAATACGGCGGGGAGGTGATGCAGCAATGGACGCTTTCATCGGGCAGCGTTTTGAGGACTTCGAGACAATCGCCGGTGTAAATGTGATCAAGCTGTATGGGGACTCCCTCCTTTCTGCGAGACTTGATGCGCAATCAGTCGGAGAAATACTCGTCCGGCTCGTAGTTCTCGTCATCGTCCAGCTCATCCTCCCAGCGGTCGATGATGGACTCGGCCTCCTTCGCCGCTTCGCGGTACAGGGAAAGACGATTGCGCTCATAGGCGGCATAGGCCGGGATGAACTTGCCAAACTCCTGAATGGCGCGGACATCCTTGGTGCGCATATCCGATACCATGTCGATCAGCTCGGCCATCGTCAGCAGATCCTCAATCATGCTGTCATACTTCTCCTTGGGGATGGTGACGAAATCATCCTCATACTCGTCTTCCTCATCCATATCAAAAGCGGAAGGCGTGCCGGACACACGGTAGATGTGTTCTTTCTCCTGAATGGAGTCAAGAATACCGCCGATGACCTCCGTCGCCTCATTGGCGCACTCGGCGATTTCCTCGCGGACATGGAGGTAAGCGCGGTGGTGCTTTTTCAGCTCGTCCTCCTTGCGGATCAGGTTGACCAGCTCCACGGTCAGCCCCATCAGGCCAAAGAAGCTGTCCATGCCTTCCTTGACCTCGCGGAAGCTCATCTCAACCGGCGTATCGCCGAAAATCTCGGTCATCTCGTCAACGGTGATCTCAAAGTTCTCATTCATATTCTTTTTCATAAAGGTAGTCCTCCTTAATTCTGCAAGGTTTCTTCGGGTTTGGTGGTCATGTAACGATAGAGCATCGTGTCCTTCGGGAAGTCATCCTTGAAGGGGACGATGGTCGAGCCGTAGAAGATCAAGCCTTCACCGGCGTTGGAATTGGTGATGTAGTTCTGCTGACTGGGCGAGATGTTCAGCGCTTTCGAGAGGATCTGCCGGTCGCCGGATGCCTGGTTCAGAAGGTAAACGAAGTCGGAGTTCTCAAAGATGTTCTCAATCTCACGGGAAGCCAGCAAATCCTTGACATTCTGGGTGATCCCGGTCGGAATCCCGCCCCATTTTCTGAACCGCTTCCAGATTTCGACGGAATAGGCGGCTGTCTGTTCTTCCTTGAGCAGAAGGTGGAACTCGTCCATGTAGTAGCGCGTCGCCTTGTGCTGGGCGCGGTTGATGGTCACACGGTTCCAGACCTGATCCTGCACAATGAGCATCCCCAGCTTTTTGAGCTGCTTTCCGAGCTGCTTGATGTCATAGCAGACGAAGCGATTATTCACATCCACATTCGTCCGGTGATTGAAGACATTCAGCGAGCCATGCACATAGATTTCAAGGGCAGTGGCAATCCGCTGTGCTTCCGGCTCGCTCTGGCTGCGCAGGATGTTGTAGAGGTCTTCGAGGATGGGCATTTTCTCAGGAACCGGATCGGCAAGGTAGTCCTGATACACCTTGCGGACACTGCGGTCGATGATGGTCTTTTCCACCGGTTGCAGCCCGTCCTTGCCGCCCACAATCAGCTCACACATGGAGAGGATGAAGTCGGACTTCAAGGTCAGCGGGTTTTCCTCTTCCGAGTAGTTCACATTGATGTCCAGCGGATTGATGTAGTCGCTGCTTACCGGCGAGATGCGGATGACCTGACCGCCGAGCTTCTGCACAAGGGGATAATACTCTGCCTCGGGATCGCAGACGATGATGTCATCTTCTGTGATGAGGAAGGCGTTGGTCATTTCCCGCTTCGCCGAAAAGCTCTTGCCGGAGCCGGGGGTGCCGAGGATCAGACCGTTCGGGTTTTTGAGCTGTTTGCGGTCAACCATGATCATGTTGTTGGAGAGCGCATTCAGCCCGTAATACAGCGCCTCGCCGTTCTGAAAAAGCTCCTGCGTCGTGAACGGGACGAACACCGCCGTCGAAGAGGTGGTCAGCCCGCGCTCAATCTCGATCTGATTCAGGCCAATCGGAAGAGAGGACATCAGCCCTTCTTCCTGCTGGAAGTCCAGCCGCTTGAGCGCACAGTTGTATTTCTGGGCAATGGAAGCCGTCTGGAAGATGGCGTTTTCGAGCTTCTGGCGGGAGGCAGCGGTATTCATGATGAGGATGGTCACAAGGAACATTCTCTCGTTGCGCGTCTGAAGGTCCTGCAACAGGCGCTTGGCCTCACCGCCGTAGGTGGCAAGGTCGGACGGGATGATTTCCATGTCATATCCGCTTCTCACGGCCTTCTTCTGCTCTTCAATTTTCATCTTGTCGAGGTCAGTAATCTTCATCTTGATGCTCTTGATGGCTTTCGCCTGATCAATCGTGCGGATATGAAGATTGACCGTGATGTTGCTGTCCATGTCGAGGAAGTCAGCCAGCATCCGGTCATTGAGTTCCGGCGCGAGGATTTGCAGGAAGCTCACTGCGCCGATGGCCTTGCCCATCTTGAAGCACTTGCCTTCACGGAAGTCGAAGGAAGTGGGCGCGATGAAATCTTTGCTGCTGAGTCCCGTCCGGGCTACCATGTCAAAGGAGAAGCGGAACGGCTCGTTCGAGTCCATGTTGAACACATCATGGAGCACTTTCAGCCGTTCGTAGCCGGACAGCGGCTCGGTCTTCACACCGAGGGTTTTGAAATTGTTGAGGATGTCCGTCTCAATCCGATCCAGCTTGGCCTTCGCCATGCGCAGGGAGTCGGCCTCAATGCCGAAGGTAATGTACTTGCGCTTGATGAGGCCGTTGTTGCCCTTCGTGAGCTGGTTTTGCAGCATCTCGGAATACTCGCTGCGGATGTCGTTGAACTCGTCAGCCTGCTCCGGGATGTTGATCTGCTTCTTGAACTCGCTGATGCTCGTCCTCTGGTTGATGAAAGAGAACTGGACAAAAATCGAGCTGTCAAAGTAGTTCAGGAAGTCGCACCAGTTCTCGAAGATGGCCGTCTTGTCCTCGTTCTGGGCGAGCTGATAGTTGATGTCGTTGAAACGGATAGTCTTTGTATAAAGACGGCTGTTGACCTTGCAGATGCCGTCGCGGCACATCTCCACATAGGGGATGGTCTGCTGCGCCGATTTGCGGACTTTCTTTGCCTTCTTGTCCTTTTTCTTCTGCAAGACCAGCTTCTTCTTTTCCTCGGCGGAGAGAAGATCGCCGTACACCTTGCCGTTTTTGGTAAGCCGCTTAGGTTCTGCGGCCTTTTTCGTGCTGCTGTGCAATCTGCAATTCCTCCTTCTCTTTGATTTCCTGCTGGATCGCAGCGTATAGGTTGCTCGTGCGGTATGGCCGCACCTTATCCCTCAAAAACATGGACTTGATCACATGACCGAGGATTTTTTCAGCCGGTTGCCCGTCCTTCTCATAGAGAGCGAAGAAGATAAACGGGAGCATGATGACCACCATCAGCATTGCCGAAGTGGAGATGCCGAGGCTGGGCTTAGTCAGGAAGAAGATCGGAACACCCGCTGCCGCAGCCAGCGCAAAGCAGATGAGCTGCCGCTTTGTCAGGTTGAACATGACCTTCGTCTTGACACGATTCAGGTCCTTCGGGACCGGTACAAACGCCATTGGGAACCTCCTTTCCAAGCGTGATGCTGCATTCGACCTCATTGCCCCATACATCCCAGCCTTCGGGGGACTGGCGGGCGAAAAGTTCGATGCGCGGGACATCGCCCATGAGCTGGACGATGCGGTTGCGGGCTTCCTCCGGTTTCTTGGAGTGCTCTTCGATGTGGCTCATGATGACCTGATGCACACCGGGGCTTGCCCGTTTGGGATGGCCTTTCGTTGCAAGGATGCAGAGTTCAGCATTCGCCCGTGTCCAGTACCCCATGCCCCAAAAGAGACTGTCGGACACCCGGTTCTGCTTGATCCAGACAAAAGCCGTCGTTTTGTATTCAAATCCCCATGCTTCAAGGACTTGGAACGCCTCCTGCATACAGGGGAAGGTAATCCACATGAAGAGCGCACAGTCTTTTGCTGCAAGCTCTCCAATAGGCAGAGCCTTGATGTCTTCAAGGCTCATGGTCGGGTAATGGCTTTCCGCTGAGCGGCCAAGCCCCTTCTTTGAGTAGACCTTGTACCGCCACGGAGGGTCGGCGTAGATCACGGAGTATTTCTTCAAGTTGACCCTCCTTTCTCAGTGGGCATTGAATAGTGACTTTGCAAGCGAACCTGTCTTGAACAGGGAGAAGCAAAGAATGACCGTATAAGCTGCCACCGAGAATAGCGCCGAGTGGATATTGGCTGCGATGATCATGTTGTTGATGAGCACGGCATAGATCGCAACGCACACCATGATGAGGAAGCCTTGGAATGCCAGCGCGAACAGCCCTTTGAGGTAGTTCGTGCCGATGCTGCCCCATTCGCGGTTGCTCATCGTCGCAATGGGAATGGGCGCGATGCTCACGGTGCAATAAATCTCAATCATACGGCCATAGAGAATGACCGTGATGAGAATGGACATGATCTTGAGGCACAGGCTGATCAGCAGCGTCTCTATGGACAAGCCGAGCAGTTCGCCAATGCCCATCGTTTCCATGCTGGCGCGCATTTGTTCAAGAGTGGATTCGATGTCGATGTTCGTGTCGCCGCTTATGACACCGGCTGCACCGGCTACGACATTCTGACCGATGTCGAAGACCGCCATCACAATGTCAAAGGTATTGGTAACGAGGTAGATCGCCACAGCCGCCTTGAAGAACCACTTGAAGAACATCCATGTGTCCATGTCATGCAAGTTGTTTTTCTCGGTGATCATGGAGATCAGCTCGTAACACAGGACAAAGGTGATGATGATACCAGCGATGGGGACTATCACATTTTCGGATAGTCCCCGGATCATCTGGTATATGCTGCTATCCCATGAAGAGGGCGTTTTGCCTACCTCAGCAGCTATCGTCCCTACCTTGTCGTTGACATCGGTGAACATATTGGTCATGTTGCTTTCAATCCAGCCGATCAGAAGCTCTTTTATGGCTTCCTCGATTTTTTCAAGGATAAATCCCAATATTTCACCACCTTTCGGTTATGCTGGGGCTGCCGGATCAGAACAGGCCAGACAGGAGCGGGATAAGGGTCGTGCCGATGAGTACCACACCACCACCGGCCATCAACTGCTTGATTCCTTGGCTCTTGGCACCGGGATTGTCATTGCCGTACCCCTCCATGAGGTTGACCACGCCCCACACGGCAAGGCCAGCGCCAAGGGCGACAACGAGGGTCTGCAAAACGGTAACTGCCTGATTGATAAATTCCATAAATGACCTCCTTGTGTTGGAAATTGGTTAAAAATGAAGGGAGAGCGCGGCATTTCGCGCCCTCCCATGTGGATACGCGAACCGGTTATCAGAACAAACCGGAGAGCAAGGGGATGAGGGTTGTGGCGATGAGTACCACGCCGCCACCGGCCATCAACTGCTTGATGCCCTGGCTCTTGGCGCCGGGATTGTCATTGCCGTAGCCCTCCATGAGGTTGACCACACCCCACACAGCCAGACCGGCACCGAGGGCAACAACGAGCGTCTGAAGGACCGTAACCGCCTGATTGATAAATTCCATAGAGTGACCTCCTTGATTTTTGAGTGTGAATGATTAAAAATGGGCAAAAAAATAGAAGCCCCGTCATTGTTCTGCTTTGGGCATTGCCCATGCGCAGTGCATGACGGGGCTTCAATCGGCTTCAACCTCTCCCATGTCATAGAGGTCGAAGGTTTGGGTGGGCTTGACTACCAGCTTGTGAGAACGGTATTTCTCGATGTCAAAAGCGTTGCGCTTATCGTAGTCGGACAGCATTTTGTATTTTGGATGCTTCGTAATGTCGTACTTGTCACTGAGAAAAGGTCTCACGCCTCTAAGCTGCAAAATACATTTGCCGCCGTCCATGACAGCGATTTCGTCCTCCGACATGAGCTGCTTGCCGGTCTTCTGGTAGTTCAGGCCGTATGAGTTGTTGGTTGAACGGGTTTCTGATGTGTTATATAGGTCGATTGTCTCCTTGCCGAGGATTTCACTGAGTTCCTTCAAAGTGGATTTTTCCTTGCCGCCGAGGAAGAGGGTACAGTCGCAGTTGCCGACAATCGTGTCCGCTGCGTCCTTGTAGATGGTCTTGAGCTGGCTCTGGGACTGCAAGATGATGGATGCTGAGATTTCCCGGCTTCGGATCGTTGCAATCAGCTTGTCGAATTTCGGGATTTGACCGATGTTCGCAAACTCGTCGAGCAGGCAGCGGACATGGACGGGGAGCCGCCCATTGTAGACATCATCCGCCTTGTCGCAGAGCAAGTTAAAAAGCTGGGAGTACATGATCGCCACGACAAAGTTGAAGGTATCGTCGGTATCAGAGATAATGACGAACAGCGCCGTTTTGCGGTCGCCGATGCAATCCAGCTCCATCTCGTCGTAACTCATCAGCTCCCGCAGCTCCGCGATGTCAAATGGGGCAAGCCTCGCACCGCAGCTAATCAGGATCGACTTGGCAGTTTTGCCAGCGGCTAACTTATATTTGCGGTATTGCTTCACCGCGAAGTGGTCTGGCTCGCGCTCTTCCAGCTCATCGAACATGAGGTCAACGGGATTTTTGAAGGTTTCGTCATCCTCTCTGGCCTCCGAAGCGTTGATCAATTCGAGCAAGGTAGTGAAGTTTTTCTCGTGTTCTGGCGCTTCGTACCAGATATAGCCGATGAGGGCGGTATAGTAGAGCTTTTCTGCCTTGACCCAGAAATCCTCCCCGGACTTATCGCCATCTCCCTTCGTGTTGACGATGATCGTATTGACCAGTTTGAGGATGTCCTTCTCGCTGCGGATGTAGGCGAACGGGTTGTAGTGCATGGACTTACGAAAGTTGATCGTGTTCAGCGACTTAATGACATACCCGTTTTTCTCAAGCATCTTCCCACATTCGACCAATACTGTGCCCTTGGGATCAGTGACCACATAGGAACTGTGCATCTGCATGAGGTTTGGCTTCACAAAGAAGCGGGTCTTGCCGGAGCCGGAACCGCCGATGACAAGGATATTCTTATTCCTCGCGTACTTCGGCTGCTTCGGACGGCTGTTCATGGTCAGCCCTTCGGTCTGGGTGAGAATGACATTGTTGGAAAAGTCATCATCCATGTAAGGCCGGATGTCTTCCGGTCGTCCCCAACGCGCTGACCCGTATTCCTCCCCTTGGCGGAATTTCTTGCGGTTTTTGCCTTTGATGTAGACGGCCAGCTTGAGCAACGCGCCTCCGGCCACACCAATGAGAAGGTCTACTGGATGAAAGCTGGGGAGCGGATTGGCGAACGCTGCGCCGAAATTGGCAAAGCCGCCGGTGAGCTTGTCGATGAACTCTGTGCCGGGAGCCAGCCGGAAGACTGCCGCCAGCTTATCCACAAAGTAGAAGGCGAACACATACGGGAGATTGAGAAGGACGAGCTTTTTGATGTCGAGTTTCTTTTTCATAGCTCAACGCCCCGATCCTTCGTCTTAACCTTGACCTTCTCCTTGTGCTGGGCTTTAGACTGCTCCCTGCTGCGGGAGAGCTTCTGCTTGAGGGATTGCTTTTCTTTCTGCTTGACCGTCTTGGCGGAAAACTCCTTGAACGCCTGAGTCATCACATCCACATCCCGGCCTTTGAAGAAGACGAGATAGCGCGGCGGCTGCTCAGAGGTGTCTTTCTTGAGCGCGTAGTCGATCCCGTACTTGTTCGCTGTACGCTCGAAAGACTTGATGTTTCCTTCGGTCACTTCGATGTTGCTGATTGCGGCGTTCTGCTCGACAAGGTGCTTGATGGACTGCTTGCCCCGGTAGGTCTTGGGCTGCGAGGCTTGCTTTTCGGCCTTTTCAATTTCCTCGATGAATTTGGCGAGCGCCTTTTTCAGCACCTCCGCAGTAATTTTTCCGCCCTTAATGGCAATCGCAACGACTTTGGTATTTACTTCATCCTGCATGGGGACCTCCTTTCTGAGATTTGCGGGGCAATCCTGTCACTAAGGCGGGACACCGTGTAAAATGTGGATCATGTTTTCATCTCACCCCCTTTAAGTTGATTGAGAATGCTTACGCATCAGCCTTTTCCGTGAAAATCGTAGTTCACGCGGGCTGAATAGTAGTTATCTATGGTTAGTGAAGCGTTATACAACGCCGTAAGCAGATATGCCCGGATGTTCCGAATGTCGGAAGGGCAATCGTTCATCGCTTGGAGCACATAGTCGATGTGGCCGCTGTCCAGCTTGAGGAAGCGTGACTTAACCACCGGCTGCGGCATATCTTCTCCGTTGATACGGATGGTGGGGCTTGTGGAGCAAACAGCATCCAGCATGATCTCGACAATTTCGTTTACACGGTCAAGGTCATAGTGCCTGTCCAGAGAGCGGATGTCGATCTCAAGGTTATCCCGGATCAATTCCCTGTATTGCTCCCGTTCATCCATCCTGTCTATCCCATCAAGATTGATAGATTGATAGTTTCTCAGAGAGTTATTTCTTTCGTTGGTAATTACTTGATTAGTATTTAATTGTGCGGGATTTTCCGTACACGGTTTTCCCGTGAACGGATTATCCGTGTCCGGCTTTTCCGTATGCGGCTTTTCCGTGTCCGGCAAACCCGTCTGCGGCTTCTCGTATATCTCGAAAACCATGCTGCTCATCCGGCCTTTTTCATCCCGTGACTGATGACGGACGAGATACCCTGCGTCCTCAAGCTCCCTGAGAGCTGCCAGAACAGCATCGGGGCCTTCCTTGCAGATCGCCGAAAGACCTTTCGTTGAGAACTGCCAGCCATCGTTGAAGGACAGCATTTTGGAGAGTAGCCCCACGGCTTTGAGGGACAGGGTTTTATCCCTGAGATGGTAATTTGCCATGACCGTGTAGCCACGGTTTTTGTTGACGCGATAGACTGCCATGCGGTTATCCCTCCCTTGCCATCACCGGCTGACAGCGCAGCGTTGACAGCTTCACCGGGGAATAGGGACATTCCTCGAAGACACAGGTTTGATATTTCCAGTAGGGACGATGGAAGCAGCACGACCGGCACTCCGGGCAGATTCCTTCGCATCCGCTGTCATAGTGGTTGTGGCCGGGTACCTCCTTCATGAGGGCTTCAAAGGCTTGCAGCTTACCGGCTGTCATGTAGCTCATTTTGTTTTCTCTCCTTTCCTCGCCGCACCGCCGTCATCTGCAAGAGGCAGATTGTTCCAGCTTTCGGGCAACAAAAAAAAGAGGGTTTGCTTCATGCTCCGAATTGGAGAATGAAACAAACCCTCTTAGCTTTTCAGATATTTAGATGATTTCTCGGATGGTATGGATGATGCCGAGCAGCAGCCCGACAACCAGGGCGAGTCCTCCGATAAGACCGCCGATGATGATGTTGAGTGCGAAGATTCCTACTGTGCCGGATATGCCGTAACCGAAGGGGACGAGCCAGAGACACATCCTGCGGATGCCGAATGGGAAGCCGACACAGAGCCACATCAGGAAGTAGTCACATACGCCGTCCGCCATATAGACCGGCTTGAAGAATGCGGCAAGACAAAGGGCAATCAGCAGAGGAAGCAGCACTTCCTTGAGAAAAGTCTTCACATCCTCACCCTCAATCCCTGCAAATCGTCCGTGCGGATGCCGACGAGATACCAGTCCGCAGCCATCTCGATCCGGGTGGGTTTCCACTTGCCCCCGATCATGACATCGAAGCATTCCCCGCAGTGCAGACCGCCGTAGTAGCAGTCAAGGTCAAAGCGAATGTCGTACCGATCCGTTGCGTGGTCATAAACCAAAGTTCCCTGTTTCATGATGGACTCCTTTCGTTGTGGGTAGCGCAACGGGAAGGGCTTACGCAGTGTACCTCCATAGCCACCGCCAGCCGGTTTTGATCCGGTGCGCCGATTGTAGTGCGATTGTTCCTCTTTCAGGTCAAAAAAGAAGGGACTAAGCCAGAATCCCTTGATTTTCAAGGTCTTTCTGATTTAGTCCCATTATCGCACAACAATCCTTAACGATGATGGTGCCGATCTTCCCGGCCTCCACCTCGGCGATCAGAGACTGAAAGCCGGGCCGATTGAAATTCACACCGGAATACCCATCGTCCGTGAAGTGAATGATGTTTACCAGACCGTTTCTGCGGGCATAATCTTCAAGGTACTTCTTTTGAAAAGCGATTTGTCAAGGGTATTTTCACCATAAAACACGCATGACATATAATTTTTTCAAATTAGGCATATACTAATTCTTTCCTACATCCTGATAGAGCATACTGAAAGAAGTTCGGCATCCTCGCCCACAAGTGCTTCGGATGCCGCTTCATATCTTTAGAGCAGCATATGAACTACGCTGTTCCATAAACTTTATTCATTGATATTTGTCTGTACATCTTGATATAGGCTGTTGGCAGACAATTCTCCTCCAATGGCAAACGCTTTCCCGGCTTCTGTGTCACCTTGCAAATGGTACATCCGCTTCTCGCCGAATTCCTCCAACTGCCTTTGTGCGAATAGCTTTTCGTAGCTTTGCACATACCACAGTACCCTCTGCATACTCTCAAGCACAAGCTGCTCCACGACTTTTTCCCGAATATAATGGGCAGAGCATACCTCAGAGTTTTTACGGTAAGCAGAACAGAAGAAGTAGGCTTGTTCCCGCTTGTAATTGTTGGTTACGCTGTAATACAGCTTTTCTCCGCAGTCGGCGCAATAGAGCAATCCCGAAAACATACTGACGATCCCGCTTTTAGCAGGTCTGCGGCGGTGTCGGCGCAGTTCCTGCACCAGCGCAAATACCTCCCGGTCAATGATGGCGGGGTGAGTATTCAGGAATATCTTCCATTCGTCTTTCGGTTTATCGAGCTTTTTCTTCATTTTGAAAGACTTGCGATAAGTTCGAAAGTTGACGGTATCACCGCAGTATTCCTGTTTATCAAGAATGCCCGATACAGTGTCTGCAACCCAGCCATATCCCATCCAGCCGGTCATTCCGTTGTAACCGGCTTTCGGGCAACAAAAAAAGCCGGCACACAAATGCGTACCGACTTCCCGCAAAAGGATAGACCTATCCCCTGCGGTGGTGGCTTCACATTCATGTAACCGGCTTTGTCATGCAAAGTCGAAACTGTCCTTTACGCTTTTTCCGACTGCCGACAGTCCAAAGCAGTTTCAGAAGCGGTGATGTTTTCGCTTAGCACACCACAGGCGTTGTCCGGCTTAATGCCGTCTATCAATCCATAGTGAAGATAAATATTCAGTTGTAGTCCTCAAACGATAACATTTGTATTATATCAGAAATCCCGCCGAAAATCAAGTTATTTCCGTGACCTATGAATAACTTTGCATAAAAATGGAAATGCTATTAAATTTATCACTAAAGTGATGTCTTACGACGATGCTTTAGTTTCGTATCCTATGCATAGCTGCGTCTTGTTTATCCTTTGCCGACTCCAGATCTTCAAAATCCCCCAAGTCGGTCAGTTGAATTTCTGAAGCGTCAACCTTGGCGTCCGGGTTTTCCTGCTGGCCTCGTATGGTGGCGGGGATTTCTCCGTCCAGCTGTCCACGGATACTCTGCGCCCGGTGCAGGCAGACCCGTTCCAGCGTATCTACTGCCAGCTGATGGTCATCAAAGGAGCAAAACGCAGTCGGATCCTTTTGGACATAGGGCGCGATCAACTTTTCCACCTTCCGTAGGATAGCTTCAAACCGCCCGCTTTCAAAATATTCCGAAAGGAGTTCGTCGAAATAGGAGTGATAGCGGGCGAAGTATTCGTCGTGCTTCATCAGGTTGTGGTAAAGCGGCCGGTTCAGCATAACCTCACCTTCCGCCGGAGTATTGATGGGGTAGTTGATGAGGATGTTGGGATCTTTGATAGGATCGGTCATGCCAAGGGCATAGGTGCCGAAAGCCAGATTGTAATCCCAGGGCAGAATGCTGAGAACCCCGTCTTCCTCATACAAAAAGTAATTGTGACCGGTATGGCCCAGATAACTATCCCAATTCATCACAAAGGCCTGCACAGTGAAATACCGCAGCACCTCGTCCACGTTGATTGCGGTTTCCAGATTTTCTCCTGTGGAAAGGGTTTTCAGTGCCTCAATCACCCGTTCCTGATCGGCTTGGGACGTTTCAAATTTGGCATTTTCAAAGATACCGGGATAACTGTCCGGATAATCATCGATATATTGCAGCGCTACGTCGGCGTTTTCCGCATTCAGGGAACGGTAATCCGGCTTGTACAGCTTTCCGTAATCATTCCCGAAATTCCTGCGGGCAAAGGCTTCCTCCGGCGCCTCAATTGCCAGAAACAAACCCCAGTCCTCTCCATTGACCGTCACCCAGGTATAGCTGCAAAGAGGCGCAGGCACCCCCATAAATGCCATCATGTCGTAGACCATGTAGGTTTTCAGATAGCTGTTGTCCTGAAAGGAGGCGTCCAGAGAAAATTTGTCCAGCCCATAGTAATTCCCTCCGTCCAGGAGCTGGTCAAATTCCAGCTTGAGGCTATAGCGGGAAAGCCCGTATTCCTCCGTCAGCCGCAGAGAGTTGTTGCCCTTGGTCCGCAGCCCAATATTGTGAAACGCCTCTCCGTCGATTTCGACGGTGCAGGCCACATATTCTTCCTTTTCCGCGTTCCCGATAAAAGCACCCCAGTCCTCGATTTGAATATCAATGGTGTGCACCCGGCTGTTGTCAAAAAGCCGGGGCACATATCCCGGGTTGGCGCTGGCTTTGGGAATCCCCAACTGTTCGCCGAACATCAGCAGCAGAGTGAGAATCGCCGCTAAAACTGCCGCACCGATGCAAATCCAGTCGATATACTTATGCTTCACCATCGCCTTATCCCATATAATCGCCGTTGTAAGAGACCAGCACCACCCGGGATACGCCCGGCATAGCCTCTAACTCGTTGACAAAGGTATTGCTGTCCTCCTTGAGGCGGACTTCGTAGTTGAGCTCAATACTGCCATTGTCCACACTTTTGCTTTTAAGATTCAGCCGCCTGACCTGGGACTTCACAAAAAGCCGAGCCTGTTCCTCGATCTCGCTGTTTTCACAGTGTACCACCAGGATATAGGGGGAATCCACCGTTTTCTTTTTGGAGAATGCAAAGAGCACAACCCCAATAAAGATACTGCCGAATACCGCCAACGGAATCAGCCCGGCCGCCAGGACAATGCCCACCGCAATAGCCCAGAACAGGAACGCGATATCCATGGGTTCCTTAATAGCAGTACGGAACCGGACGATGGACAGAGCGCCCACCATGCCCAGGGACAGCACGATGTTGCTCACCACCGTCATGATCAGCAGGGTAGTGATGAGGGATAAAGCAACCAGCGTCACACCGAAGCTGGCCGAATACATCACGCCGCTGTAACTCTTCTTATAGATGAAAAAGATAAATAATCCCAGCAGGAAAGCCAGAACCAAAGCGATCACCATGTCCAATATGGAAATGCTGGCGATATTCTCCAGAAAGCTGGATTTAAAAATATCCTGAAAGGTCATTGCAGCCTTTCCTCCTCTATTTTTTCAATCAAACCGCCGGCATAGGACGTATTTGGAACAGGCAGATGCCTGCCTTCCGGGCACCTGTACTGCCATACGGACAAGCTCTGGCAAAAACGCATCATATTTGATTTCCAGAACTGTGCCGGACTCTATAGTGCGCAGATAAAAGATCTCCGGATTCAAAAAATCCACGCTGCCAAGACCAGTGCGGATATCCCGATCCAGGGTGATCCGCACGTTGCCGGGTGCATAGAGAAAGGCCTCCCGGTCGTAACAGACGATGGTCTTCGGCCGCAGCCCTTTCCCTTTTAACTTGCTGTAAAGCTCTATGAAAAGCGGTTCACTCGAATCCAGCAGGAATTCATAGTTGCCGGAAAGCAGCTTTTCTGCCTGTTCCTGTGTTATCCGGGCGCTGCGTTTACCGCACAGTCCGTTTACCTTGTACTTCTTTTCCAGCCGGATAAAGGAAAAATCTGTCCCATAGTACCGCAGGCGGAATTTTTCCCGCCGGTTTACCCCGTCGATTTTCTCCCGCAGGGCACTGTCATACGGTGTGTCAAAGTATAAGCTGGTTACCCGGTATATACCGTCTGGGCCGGCGTTTTTGTCGTGGGTAAACAGCTTCCGAAGCCTTTGGGAAAGCACCAGATCTTCCCGCAGGTTGATCTGGTGCTTCAACTCATGCCGAAGGGAAATGGCTTTTAGCGGCTCAATCGTCATAGCCGGAATCCCCGTCATCATCGCTATCACTATAATCGCTGCCACCATCATCGTAATTGGTGTCACCGTAGTTCGTATCATTGTAATCGGTGACACCGTCACTGTTGGGACCATAGTCCGTATCGTTGTAGTCGGTCACACCATCGTTGTTGGGGCCGTAGTCCGTGTCGTTATAGTCGGTGACACCGTCATTGTTGGGACCGTAGTCCGTATCGTTGTAGTCGGTGACACCGTCATTGTTGGGACCGTAGTCCGTATCGTTGTAGTCGGTGACACCGTCGTTGTTGGGACCGTAGTCTGTATCGTTGTAGTCGGTGACACCGTCATTGTTGGGACCGTAGTCCGTATCGTTGTAGTCGGTCACACCGTCGTTGTTGGGACCGTAGTCTGTGTCATCGTAGTTGCCGGAACCACTGCTGGTATTCTGGTTTCCACTCTGCGTGCCGATGGTCTTGTGCTCAGCTCTTACAACCTTTCCCGTCACGGCATGAATGTCATATTCATATTCATTCCCATTCGCAGTGAATTCCAGTTCAAAAATCGGGGTTCCGTCATCGTGGTCGAACTCCCGGTCATCGAATACCGCGTTCGCAGCGTTGACATTCGCCTGGGTAAGTGCGATTTCCTGCGCTTTCTCCAGAGTGATATAGGGAGAAGGCTCACCGTCTTTGGCATAAGCCGGGTCATAATCGTCGTCGTCAATGGTCACGATGCCTGAAGCAAGATCCAGACCCTTCACCGTCTCTTGAGTTCTTAAGCTCATATCCTCCAGAAAGTCGTCGCTGGGAAGCACCGAACCCGGTTCCAGCTGCAGGACGATATTCTTTTTGTTGCCGTCGATGTCATCCACAAAGAAACCGGCCTCGTTGATTTCTACAATCAGATCCTGTAATACAACCTCACAGTTTTTGCCTATATAATCCGGATAGGCCGCCACAATGGTCTTGCCGTCATCATTCCTGCCGGTCAGGTCTGTGACTTTTCCTTCCCGGTTATATTCGATTTGTATTTCCGGGTTGACACTCAGAGTAAGGGTTCCTGTCTCTTTCAGCGCTGTTCCTTCCTGCGCCGGTGCTCCGCATCCGGTCAGAAGGACTGCCGACGCGACAGCCAGGGAAGAGACCGCTGCAAAAAGTTTTCTTCTCAATTTCATGTTATTGCTCCTTTCGGCTTATGTTTGAATCGGCTTTTGTTTTGCCTCACACTCATAGATTACGGAAATAGATTTTGAAAACCGGGGTAAGCTGGAAATTTTTTTGAAATTTAATCGTCATCTGCATCATCGCCATCGTTATCATCACCGTCATAGCCGCTATCGCCGTCGTTATCGGAATCGTCGTCGCTGTCGTTACTCGGGTCATAATCGGTATTCCCGTCCGTATAATCGGTGACTCCGTCGCTGCCGGAACCATAGTCTGTATCTACAGGCGGCGTACTGCTGGCCGGAGGCGTATAATCGGTCACACCATCGTTATTGGGTCCGTAATCTGTATCGTTATAATCGGTAGTACTGGATGATGTCGGGGGGATAACCGCAGGCTGGGATGATTCAGGCGGAGATGGCGATACGGACTCCGGCTGGGAAGTATCCGTCTGGGAGGAATTTGGAGAGGAACTGCTCTCCGGTTCTTCCTGACTTTGTCCGTTTTTATAATCGACAATTTCGATCGTGATGGTAATCCGCCCGTCTAAATGCTCCGTCACCTTGGTGCGCAGTTCTGTTCCATATTCCTGGAACAGTGTTTCATCCGGTGAATCAACGGAGAATGAGACTCGGCCGCCATCAGAAAGAAAGCCCATTTCAATCGCACGGTCAAGCAGCTCATCTACAACGGTCACCTTGTCTTTTCCCTTACCATCATAGCCTTCCAGCAGCGTTTCTCCATCTTCATTTGTCCCCGTGAGTTCCACGACCGTCCCCTGTCGATTCAGGTCCATTCGCACTTCCGGATTGATGGTCAGGTAAATGGAAGAGTAAGGCCGCATATAATTTTGATAATAACTGAACCCAAAAAGTAGCAGGAAACAGGCGGCAATTGCCGCAATGCCGCTACTGATCCATCGAATGGTATGCCGCTGCTTTTCTGGCGTATCTTTCATCAACACCGGATCGTACACCGTCTGCCCTATTTCGTATCGAAGATTGGCCGCTTTTAAAAAACGCCCCTCTTCGTCCAGAAGAACCGCATAGCCGGGGTGGCATTCCATAACCAGATAACTCATCGCGCTGCCACTCCTTTCATTACTTGTTTCAAATGCCCGCGGATGATTTCATACCCGTTGGTATAGATCAGCAGCAGGGCCACCATATATTTGCGGTGCCGTTCCAGCGTCTTACGTTCCACGCCGCTGCCGGCGGTCAGCTGCCCGATGGGCAGCTTCTTTGTCTGTAAGAGGACGTCCAACAGTTCTGGATTCTCCTTGGCGTACTGCAATGCTTTACGGCAGGCATCCAGCGTGCGCTGCTGCTTGGGGCAGTTGTCCGCCACATCGCTGAGGCTGACACCGAATTCCTGCATCTGCCGGGTCAATTCCTCAATTTCTGCGCGGGTCGCATCCCGTACCGACGTTTCTTCATATGGGTCCCTTTCATCTGCCAGCGTATCCCCCAGCGTTATATCGTCTTCTCCTGCCGGTGCGTCCAACGAAATGACACGGCTATGCCGCTGTTCCCTGCGGCTGTAGTCAATCAGCCGATTGCGGATCAGCATGGCGGCGTACTTGAGGAAAGCACCGCGGGTTCGGGAATATCCGCCGATCGCCTCGTGAAAAGCAATCATGGCAATACTCAGTTCATCGTCATGTCCTTCAATGGGAGGACGCTTTAAAAACTTTGCTGTTTCCATCTTGATAAAGGGCATGTATGTACCAATCAGCCGATCTGCCGCTTGTATGTCCTCTTTTGCCGCATATACATGCTGAACGATTTTATGTTCTTCATTCATGCAGCAGAATCCCTCCTATATATAGTATACGAACTCCTGTTTTCAAAACCGGGGTCACCGTGACATGGCTTATCAAATCAAATGGGTATAAAACTACATTTTAATTATATCTCTCTTGCTGTTAAGCTGCGACCATAGAAAAGTTAAATTCTTGTAAAACTACGGTAAAGCAAAAAGGGAAAGCATTTCATGAAACTGAAATTGTACAAAGTATATGCAATAAACCTTTTGATGCCATATAGGCTTTTATTTGCTTGATCCGCAAGCGTAGAAAATTAGGAGCTGAAAAATCCTAATTTTAAGCCGTTTTTAAGGCATAAAAATCGAGGGGCAAGGATTTTGTACCTTGCCCCTCGATTTTGCGTTTGAAAGTGTTACAGGCTTAATTTTACGACTTTCCTATCGGCTTTGGTTTGTGCGAAAATTACTTCTGTGTTCACGATTTCCGTAGCCGCTTCACGCAGCGCATTCATTATTCCGACCCACTCCATCGGATGTTCAGCTTTCAGTTTTTCAGTTATACCCTCACGCTCCTCCATCTGCTCTGCCAACCGAAGAAACAGTTCTTCTGCCTGTTTATCAATATCCGCAAGATAGCTGTTCAGCCTGCTGCTTGTCAGCAGGTTGGTACAAAGTATCCTGCGGTGCTGTTTCATCCAAAATATTTTACACAGATTTGTCCTTAAACAGATAGACGTTTTATGCCGCGTGTTGTATCCTTAAAAGGTATATGTATTTGCGATAAGCAGAAATGCGGCATGTACTTTTCTGCGCTTTTACCCCAACCGTTTTGAAAACGGCGCTGGAAGGAAGACACCGCTCTGTTTGAAAGAGGAAGCTGATCTATGAAAGTGATCATCCACGACCTTGGCGAAGAGATTACCTGTTTGCTGAAAAAAACGAATGAGGATTTGGTTGTCATTCATGCGGACAATCAGTATGCTCACTGCCGCGGCTGCTTCAAGTGCTGGCTGAAAAACGCCGGCTATTGCGTCATGAGGGATTCTCTACGGCACATTGGAGCACTTATTGGAAAGGGTGATTCGCTCATCATTGTCAGCCGGTGCTGTTACGGAGGATACAGCAGCCCTGTCAAGGCCGTTTTGGATCGCTCAATCGGAGCTTCTCTTCCATTTTTCACCTGGCGCGGCGGCCAGACCCACCACATAAGCCGCTATCCGCGCCGGAAACAAATGCGTGTTTTCTTTTATGGGGAATGTACGGAGTTTGAGCAGGAGACAGCCACGGAACTTGTCGAACGAAACCGTCTGAATCTGGACTATGAGAAAGCAGATGTGGTTTTCTTCCAAAATATTGAACAGTTAAAGGAGGCCAGCCTGTGAACCTTCTGATCGTGCAAGCAAGCCCAAAGAAGAAGGGCGGAGCCTCCCGTTTCTTCTCGAGATTGCTCCGGTTGTTCCTGCCGGGCGTCCGGAAGGAAACGGTATCCCTCAGTGCCCGGCAGGATTTTCAGCCGATTCTGGAGCTCCTTCCAAGCACGGAGGCAGTGTGCCTTTCTGTACCCCTTTATGTGGATGGCCTTCCCTCCCATGTAGTGGAATTTCTGGGCAGGGCGGAAGCATATTGCCAAAGCCATCCCTGCCGGTTCCGGCTGTATGCCCTATGCAACAACGGCTTTGTGGAAGGGAAACAAAATCTGCCCGCCCTGCGCATGCTTCAGGCATGGTGCGAGAAGACTGGGATGCC
This sequence comes from Faecalibacterium sp. An122, assembly GCF_002160895.1. Taxonomy (GTDB): domain Bacteria; phylum Bacillota; class Clostridia; order Oscillospirales; family Ruminococcaceae; genus Faecalibacterium. The sequence goes on from NZ_NFLL01000006.1 coordinate 92,786, forward strand.
ATGGGGCGGCGGAATTGGGATCGGCGGCGGGGTCATGCTCCAGGTGCTGGGGATCGTTTACCCCATCCTGATTGGCATCATTCTGCTTCAGATGGCGTTATCCTTTTTCAGCACCGGAACATTACCAGGCGAGCTGTGGTGCTCCCTTGCCATCCAGATATGCACATGGCTTTTTCTCAACAGCGGCCTACTATTCTGCTTGGCGCGGCTTTCGTCGGCCATTCGCAGAGAGCGGGTGTTGCCCAACCGCTTTACGCGGGTCATGATTCCCGCTTTTCTGTTTGTCCCTGTCGCAGACGTATTTATGACATTGTCCTCTCTTTTTCATGGCCGCTTCCTCGTCACACTCTTGAAACGGGACAAATGGCATAGTGAATAGGAGGGTAGATATGGAACACATCATTATTTATGGCAGCCAGTACGGCAGTTCCCGCCGGTATGCAGAAAAGCTGTCTGAACAAACCGGCATCCCCGCGGTCAGCTACAAAGACGCCCCAGACCTTTCAGGCAGAAGCGTGGTCGTCTATCTGGGCAGCCTTTACGCCGGCGGTGTCCTTGGCCTTTCGAAAACCCTGCGGGGCTTTTCCCTTCAAGACGGGCAAAAGCTGATCCTCGTTACCGTAGGGCTGGCCGACCCCTGCGAACAGGAAAACCTGGACAATATCCGCGCCTCTTTGCGAAAGCAGCTTTCCGAGAAGCTGGTTGACCGGGCAAAGGTTTTCCATCTACGCGGCAGGATTGATTATCAAAAGCTTTCCCTCGGCCACCGGACGGTGATGAAGCTGCTGTACCAATCCCTGCGCAGGATCCCTATGGAAAAGCAGACGGCGGAAAACCGGGAACTCCTGGAGACCTACGGGAAACGGGTTGATTTTACAGATTTTCGCGCGTTGGGGCCGATTATTTCAGAAATACAGGGAAAAACGATATGAACAGCGCTGTTAAAAATATCCTCAAAATCTTTGCGGTTGGTCTTGCTGCCACTGTTGTCCGTATCATCGGGCAGCTTTCCATCCCGTCTGGGGAGCAGACTGTTCTGCCGCCCAGTGTTTTCGCGAAAAACGGAACGATGCCGCTGGCCTTCACTGTCTATGGGGTATTTGCTTACTCCCTGATTGCCTCGCTGTTCCTGCTCATCCGGGGCCGGATGAGCGGCAGCCGGATTTTGCAGGGGCTGAAATATGGCCTTTCTTGCTGCGTTGTGTGGATCTTGTATCTTTTGGAGCCCCTGCCCCATGTGGCGGCTATGGATCGGATCACCTATCCGCTGGCGGATAGCCTGGCCCTGGTGGTTATGGGCTTGCTGCTTGGATGGCTGTTGGGGGCAGTCGGGCGTCCTGCCCCCCGGAGGAAAGCACCATTCCCTGTTCTTCCGATGCTGGCCGTAGCTGCCTGCTTCCTTGCCGGACGGATGATACAATACCTCATCTTTGACATTTATTCATCCTTTGCTGAGAAGCCGGTGGAAACGGTGCTATGGTGCCTGCTCACGGGTATTGCAATTTCCTGTGTGACGGCATGGCTGAGGCCCCGCATCAGCCACGGAAGCCGGTTAAAGCGGGCCATGGTTTTGGGCTGCCTTTTGTTCGGCATGGATTTGATCCTTTTCAACTTCTTTATGCCCTTGGTGTTTGCCGCCAACATTCCCGATCTGATCCTCCGTACCTTCATCGATATTCTGGCGGTGACTTTGGGATGCCTGGCGTTTTCAGACAGGACCGATGCCGGCGAGCTATAAGGAGTGAGTTGGATGCAAGAAGAGCGAAACGTTGGATTTGGAAAATGGCTCCTTAAAATTACAGAGTTCTATGCGGTGTTTATTATCATCGGCATGCCGCTCTCCCTCGTGCCGGCCGGCTGGCTTGGGTTATCGGAAGAAATGTTTTTCAACCTTCGGATGTTTTTTATGTTGTTGGGGCCGGTCTATCTCACCCTAATCGTCAAAATCATGTTGACCCTTCTTGCGGCCGTAAAAGGCCGGACAAAAGACGTCGCCAGGGAGACCCGCGGTGTCCTGTTCATCGTCACGGCCCTGCTGCTGTTTGCCAACCTCTCCAGTGCCGGGACAATCTCAGATCTCACGGCCGGGCATATCCAGGGCAAGGGCCTGCGAGTCCTGGAGAAAAGCAGGCGCTATTCCCTGAAAGGCAAGCGGTTTTTAAATGTCTTTCTGCCGGTGTGCTTCTATCTGCTGATGTTGGAGCTGCTGACGCTCCTTATCTGTATCGTCATCTTTGCCCCGCTGTCACAACCCGCAAGCTACGGGTTTATTTTTTCCATTGCCCTGACCGGGCTGCTTCTGCTCCTAGTCCCTCTGATCCTCTCGCTGATATCAGGCTATCAGGGAGACAGGAAGGCGCACGCGGAAAAGCGGGCAAGGGAAAAGCAGAAGGCCGCCCAGTCGGACACCCTAGTGCTGGAAACCGACCCGACCCGCCGGAAGCGGTATCTCAGGCTGCCGAAAATTCTCGCCCTGCTGGTTTGCCCGGGGACTTTCCTGATATGCCTGGCCATCCTCGCCGCCACGAGGGATTCCCAGGCGCTACCGGCTGTCTGGCTGCTGCGCCAGCCGGTCCTGGTGGTGATGGCGACGGCCATGTTCTCCTTCATCCCCCTGCTGATGTATTGGATGAACTGCTCGGGGACTTCCCTGGTGCAGCGGGTTTATCTTGCGCAAGGCCAGCTACACTATACCGGTTACAGCGGCAGCATGGAGGAGCGCGTGGAATTTGTCTTTACCCTGCTTCAGCTGGAAGGTTGCCATGTTGGGAAAAGATCCATATGCATCCGGGGGCAGTTCAACAAAAAGACAAAGGACGCCTATGGATCTCACCGTAAGGGGTCTTTCACGAAAACATTACACCTTCCCCGCACCTTTCCGCCAGAACAGGAACAGGTCCTGGTGGAGTTTTTGCGTGCTAAAATGGAGCAAACACGTTAGCTGCGTCGCTATCTGCCGTGAATAGCGCAGCGTGACGCAAGGCAGGCTCGTTTTCAAGGGAGGGAGGTGAATTCTATGTACAAAACGGTGGTAATTAAATATTCGCCTAAGGCGAGAGAAATGGCCTCTAAAGTAGAAGAAACAGCCAACGAAATGGAGAAAAAGGGATTTGAGCTGGTTTCTTGTTCAATCATGCCCTCATCCAAAGGTATCCTGATTTTCAAAAAGACCACGGTTGACGAGGTATCTGAGTAGCAGCTTAACAAGAGGCTTTTGCATAATAACCTCAGAAAAAATCACGCACAAGAATTGGCCTTCCAAGGATGCAAAGCCGCTTCTTTGGAGGGCCAATTCTCATTGCGTTTTTTGAGCTGACTGCCGCTGCCGGGCAGTCCGAAAGAAAACCGGCAACAGGCCCGCGACCCGTCCGGCAATCCCTGCCGATACTTTCTGCGGAGATCAGCCCGGGCATCATTTTTTCAGCCGGTCTTTTAATTTCCAATAGCGATAGCCGAAAGACACGGCCGCCCAGGCATAAACCGCCAGAAGAATCAGAAACAGCACCAGCAGGACGGGGGCGTCTGCATCCTGGCTGCGGAACTGTCCGAACAGATTGGGCAGGATCAGCAATACAAGAATAATAAGGATCGGCAGATACCGGCCTGCAAACACCCGCCGCATCATATCCAGTCTGGATTCATCGTCACAGAAGATTTTCTCTTCCCCCTGCATCTGGGAAACCGGCTTGCGGAAATAGCTGTATCCGCCAAAATCCTGCATATATTCCCAGCCACAGTCCTGGAACATCTGGACGTACTCATCTTTGTGTTTCAGCCCTTCTTCGTTATAATCCAGCTGATAAACTACATCCTCAGGCGTACATCGCTCAAAATGATAAATCCCCAGCAGGTTTACCCTCCGAAACTTCCACCCTTCCCGGTGACGTTTTTGAAGATACCGCTCTTCTTTCTCCCAATCCGCGATTGTAAAGATACGCAATTCAGTTTTTCTCGTTTTCATTTCGGCGCACCTCCATCATGTTTTGGTACAGTCTTTCGATCCGTTTCATTTCCAGAGCCAGCACCTCTCGGCCCAGGTCTGTGATGCAATAGATTTTCCGCTTTTCTTCCTCCCGCACAAACTGGATCAACCCATCCTTTTCCATCTTGGACAGACTGCCATACATCGTCCCGGGGCTGATTCGGATTTCGCCGCCGGTAAGCTCTTCCACTTTGCGGACGACACTATAGCCATGGGACTCTTCCCGAAAGCACAGCAAGATGTAAAAACCTGTCTCCGTCATCGGGACATATACTTTCAGAATATGAGCGTCCACTTCCTCTACTCCTTCCCTTATATTCTTGGCAATATATATCGCACTGCTATATATCAATTTTAGTATAGCACTGCGATATACTATTCGTCAAATAAAATCTATGTAAAGGCGAAAAGAGGCGAAAACGTCCTGCGGATTTAAAACGTAATTCTTACCAACCTCAGCTATTTTGCCCATTGTGACAAACCGAATAATGACAAGACGGACAGAGTTTGAAAGCTCTGCCTGCCTTTATCATCGGTAAATCATTACATATCGATAATCTTTATTATACAGTGGCAAATCGATTTCATCTTCCAATCCATTCCATTTGATTTTCACCTTGAACGCTTCAGCGATACCATCACGCTCTGCAATCTACGTTACCATTTGAAAAAATAAATCTTTCGACTGCTTATCCATTTCGGTAAGATAACAGTTCCGTCTGCCGCTTATCAACAGGCTAATATAAAGCACTTTGCGGCACTGTTTGAGATTACGATAAGTGCCGCCGCTCCCATACGCCGATATTCCGTTATATTTTGGAGTCGGTAAACGGTCTGCCAGATAATAGTCGCCTTGCAAAGTATAGCTGATACCTGTTTTTCGTCAATGTAATGCTGTTTCATTTTGTAATCCCCAAAATATGATTGTTTTCCTACAAATCCAATCATTCCGGCTGACTACAAAAGCCAAAGGGAGAGAACTTCCTTACGAAGCCTCTCCCTTCGGTGACCTTTTTCGACAGGCTGAGGGCAGGAACGGCATTACCGTTCCTGCCCCTTATCTTTTTTCTTTTGGAAAATCCGCTGTCCCTTCTGTACCTGCTGCACCATCCTCCGCACGGCCTGCCGCTCCATATCCTCATGCAGCATATGGGAAACCGCCTTTTTACTGTCAAACATCAGAAGCGGGCTGTATTTCTCGCCATAAACCTCCTGCGCCCGGTTCTCCGCTTCCTGCTCCTTGCTGGGGCGGCTGGCCTGCCTTGCTTCATACAGCTGCACCGGGTCGAAGCCCTGTGCCTGCTCCCGAAGCCCGGCATACTCATTCAGGGCAGCGTCCAGCTCGGCGGAATATTTCTGTTCCTGTTCTTCCAACCGTTTCAGCCTCTGCTCCATGGCAGCGATGTCTTTAGGGAATTTGTCGGCGGCATCTTCCTCGGTATATGCCAGCGATGCCAAAAGCATATTTTTCTCAGAACGCAGTTCCTCCAAATCCTCTGTCAGAATCGCTATCTTAGCCGCCAGCTCCCGGTGTTGGAACACATGGACAGCAGAGAGCGCCTTTTTCTCGGAGAGCAGGCTGCGGCGCTCTTTCGTCTTGTCCCGGATGTCCTTTGCAAGCTGATTGTACTGTGCAAGGGCGGGCCGCAGCGTATTCAGCGAAGTGTTCAGACGCTCCTTGCCCTTGCGAAGATACCCCAGCTGATAGCAGAACAGCAGCAGATTTTTACGCAGATTCTCCATGGCCTCAGCAAGCGCCGGTAGGGTATTTTTAACTGCCTGCGCCAGCTTTTTGACCTGTCCTCTCAGTTCCCGGAGCAGGGCATTGTCCGCCTTGATCTGCCGGTTCAGCTCGCATCGGTCAGAGATAATACCCTTTTTCTCCATAGCTCTGGCAGCTACACCTTCATGAACCGTAGGTTGTTCCAGCAGGCCACGCTCGGTATGGCTGCGGTGGTCGATGCGTTCCTCATGTCCGGTGCGCTCCAGATAGCGGTTTGCCACATCCGCCCATGCAGCTCGCCACAGGACAAGCTGCTCGTCACTGTTCCATCGTTCCGTGATGGGGTTCTGTCTGCCAAATTTGGTGCTTTTGGGGTATTTGGATACCCGTTCATAGCCCTGCGCCTGCGCTGCGGAAGGGGACATATACACCTTCTTTTTGCCCACCTTGTACTGGTACTGCTTCTCCCATCCATCGGCCTGTACCTGTTTAAACTCAGCGGCGGTAAAGCCCCGTTCCTTACCGTCTTTGACGCAGAGATACTCTTTTTCGGTCTTGTACTGCCATTTTCCCTTTTCATCCAGTGGGCGCACCGTCAGCAGAATATGGGCATGGGGATTGTGCCCGGGAGGATATGGGTCATGGATGGCAGCATCAGCGCACATCCCATCTGCCACAAATTGCTCCTTGATGAAATCTTGCAGGAGCTGGATTTGTTCCTCCCGGCTCAACTCTATGGGCAGCGCCGCCACAAATTCACGGGCAAGGCGGCTGTCCTTTGCGGGTTCCGTTTCTTCCACAGCGTTCCACAGGGTTTCCCGATCCTGCCACGCTGCGGGGGCGTAGGCTGGCAGAAAAACCTGCCGCCATCCAAGTCCCTGTTTGCGGGTGTAGTCGTGCTGCACTCCGTCATACTGGTTGAGCATCCGGGAACAGCTCAGATAGGCCGCAGCAGCCACGGCGGAGCGCCCGGCTCCACGGCTGACTATCTTAGCCTCCAAATGATAAATCGCCATAATTCACCTTGTCCTTTCTGAAAGGGGTGCCCCGAAACAGGGCACCCTTGTTTTCGCTCAGTACGTCGTGAAATGCGACGTACCACCAGCAGGGGTGGAACGATTTGTTCCACCCCTGCATCTGTGTCAAGCTGCCGGTGGCAGGTTGACGCAGGCAGGCGGCGGGATGGGGTGGCAATATACCACCCCATGAACAGGGGCTTCCAAAACGGAAACCCCTGCGCCGACTGCATGGACAAGGCTGGCAGTTTGGCAGAAATGCAGCCTTGTCCAGCGGCTCCCGCAGGAGCCGCAATCCCCCTCGGAGAGCGCACGTGCCCGACCAACGGGAGGGCTACCACCGCCTGCTTTAGCAGGTGGTGAGTAAGTGCGCCCTTCGGAATAAAAAAGAGGAAGGCCCCCGGTTTCCCGGAGACCTCCCGCCGTTTTCAATCGTGCCCTGCCAGCTTTCGCCGCAGATATTCTTCCAGATTATCAAGTCCTACCGCCTGTACTTCCGGCAGCACTTTTTCCAGCACAGCGCCCTCCTGAATGAGCCGCCTTGTCCGGGCTTTTCGCTCCCTCACCCGGTCCCGTGCCTGGGCTTCCTCCAAGCGGTGCTTTGCCTGCAACAGTTTCTTTTCTTCACTTGTCATGGTGTTACCTCCGTTTCTGCCAGATCAGATCGTAGCCCAGCACATCGGCCAGCTCCACAACCTCCTTGTAGCGGATTGATTCCCGCTGGAGTTTGGCGGACAGATTGGAAACACTGTCCGACCAGCCGTATTCCTCATGGAGCCGGTCAACTACCTCCTGCATGGTATATCCGGCCCGGACGATCTGTGCCTTAATCTCGTTGCGTACCGTCATCATCAAAAATCCTCCTAAATTTACTTGATAAAAAAGCGAAGCTGGCACGCCCTCTGGCATAACCGCTTCGCTGTGTGGTGAAAAATCTCCTTGTCACCAAATCCGTTCAGAATTGCCGGTGTGATGTCCTGCCCATAGGTCGCACCTTCCGACTTTTCCGTTACGTGTGACTTGACTTGAAACCGTGCATTTCCCCATGATTCCATGCACCCGGTTCACCGGGGCGAGAAGCACGGTTTCGCAAAATGATTTCTTCCAATAGGCAAATACTTTTCGATTTCCACTTGCCTTGATTTAGCATGGGGATTTGACCAGTGATTCTGACTGACATAGCCGCTGAATTGCTATAAAAGGGAGAACAACGGTCAATCAAAGCGTACGTACGTACATGGCTCAGCGCCGCCATTCCTCCGGCACATCTTCCGGTACGTACGTACGCATCGAATCACCGGAAAACACTGATATATGATTTCTCACCAGTACCGCAATCCCCAGAAAGCCACGCACCCGCCGTCCGGCTGCGTTGGTCACATTGTTGCAGTATTCCAGATTGTAGCGGCTCTGGCAGGCGATCAGGGCTTCGCTGAAACTGCGGGGTTTCAGGGCAGGCAGGTTGTTCTCGGTGCAGTAAATCTGGTATGCCTCATACAGCTCTTTGGAGCTGGCAGATAAATCGGCTTTCAGGCGAACATACCCGTCAGAATCCAGAAAATCATAGACATTGTTATTGTCCCGTTTGACTGCCTCCCGGTTCCCTCTGGTGCGCTCACTTTCGGTGAATTTGAAGTTGTTGGCGGCCAGCCGCTGCAATCCCTCAAAAGCCCACAGCAGAATACCCTCCACCTCGGCTTTCATCTTCTCGGCAAGGTCGGGATCATCCACACGGCCAGCCGGTTTTTCTTTCGTGGTCAGCACCAGCTGGCGGCGGTAAAATCCGTCGCTGCGGTCAAACAGCGCCTGCAAATCTCCGTTGGAGAAGGCCAGTAGCCGGGCGCACATCCATCCCTGATAGCTCTGCTTGCCCTTGCGTTCCAAATCCATCTTACCCTGGGCAGTGACGATGGATTTCACATAGTTGGTTTGGCGAAGGGCCTCCATCCGCATATCGTCATCCACGCACAGGAGGATATGTTCCAAATCGGCACGTGCAAAACGGTTCTCGGATATTTTCCCGATGCTGCCGTCCTTCATGTTGGAGCCGAACAAAGTTCCCAGCACAGCGCCGATCTGCGACTTTCCTTCGCCGCCGCTGCCCTTAATCACCATCATCCGCTGTCCCTTATTGCTGGGGATCAGGCAGTAGCCGATATATTCCTGCAAGGTGGGGATGTCCTCCGGGTAGAGCAGGCCATCCAGAAATTGCAGCCAGAGGACAGGTTCCGGAGCGTTGGGGTTGTAGGCCACGGGGAAACGGTTGCGGACGATTTTCGGCTTTCCCTCCACAAAGGTTCCGTCCAGAAAAAGCGTCCCATTGGAAAGATGAATCCGATCCGGCTCCGGGGGAAAATCCTCCACCAGCGCCGCCAGTTTCATCAGCTCCACAATGTTGCTGATTTTGCGGGGAATGTTGCTGACTGCACAGCATTTCAGCTCCTCAAAAATCTCTCCCCGCAGGGGCAGTTCGTCTGTCACACGCCCTTCGGGCGTGAAAAAAGCCCCGTTTGTGTAGATGATCTTGTGCGTCTGCAAGAACTCCTCACAAAACAGGGCTTCGTTGATGCTTTTTCCATCAAACCAGACGGGCATCCCGTCAAGCTGCGTTTTGTTTTTCATGGGCATCGTCCTCCTTTTTCAGCCTGTCCAGCCGTTCCTCCAAACCGGCAATCAGGCCATCCTTGTTCAGCATTTCAACAATTTTCACCCGCTGTTCCAGCTCAGCGGCAATGAGCAAATCCGCCAGATACTCCACATAGTCCAGCATCTGACAGGCTTCCACAAACCGGTCATCCTCGTCCTCACAAGCTACATATCCCTCGCTCCCGCCTTGCGGCGAGAGCTCGCTCATTCCGCTGCTCGTCCTCTCCCCAACGGAACCGCCTTGCTGGGTTCCGTTGGGGGCCCCGGTTTTATCTGGATTGGATGGGGCATAGTTCTGTTTCCAACTTTCCAGAAGATGCAGATAATCACACAGCACCCGCAGGCAGCGCACTTCCTCCTGCCGGTATGCTTTCAGCAGAGGACGCTCCGGTTTTGGTAAGGCGATTGCCGCCGGGGGCTTGTCCGGGTCAATCCCGAAATCCTGTGCCAGTTTCTGGGCTGCTTCGTAACTGTTCAGGCCAAACAGCCTTGCCACAAGGTCAATCACATCGCCGGTGGCTCCGCAGCCGAAGCAGTAAAAATACCGTTCGTTCAGCTTCATGCTGGGGTGTTGGTCCTCATGGAACGGACAGCTGCACATCCCGTTTCGGTTGACTTGCAGCCCATAGTGTTCCGCCGCATCCGGCACACAAATATTCTGTTTTACCAGTTCAAAGAGTGTCATAAGAATCCCTCCGTTTCAGGGCATAAAAAAAGCGGCCTGCCCGGTTTATTTGGGCAGGCCGCAGTCCTTATGCAGTTTGTGATGTTTCCGTTTCTTTGGCTTTCCGCTTTTCCTGCCGGTAGAACTTCTCCCGGCAGGCGGGTTTGCAAAATTTAGCGTTAGGGCGGACAGACTGGAACGGCTCTCCGCAGCACTGGCACACTAGCTGGTACGGTTCACCCGGAACGATCAGCCCCTCGGCAATCTTCTGTTTGCGCTCCTTCTGGCGCAGATATTTTTCATGGTCACGGATACGCTTCTGGCGGCGCTTTTCTTCTGCGGCCAGTTCTTCCTCGGTAGGTTCGGGCATGGGCACTTCAAACTTCCCGATGAAATTCAGATAAATCTCAATTTCCTGCACCCGCTCCCCGGTGCTTCGGTCTGGGGCATGGACCAGAATTTTCTCCACAAATTCATGGATCATAGGGGCGGTCAGCTCGGTGAAATCCGTATATTTCTGCGCCAGCGCCAGAAAGTGGCTGGCACGGTCCGTATCCTCGTGAAATTGGTCCAACTGTGCCTGCTCGGATGCAAGCAGCTGTTCCAGCTCCGCCTGTTCCTTTTCATATTCGGCACACAGCAGCTCGAACCGTTTTTCTTCCAACTTGCCCATGGCATAGGTTTCGTACAGCTTTTTAATCAGCACGTCCAGCTCGGCGCTGCGCCTGCGCTCCTTGGCGACCTTGCGTTTCAGCTCCTTTGCCGCCTCCTGCTGGCGAACCTGTGAAATGCTGCGAACTTTCTGAATAAATTCCTCCTTGTTATGAATGGCGTAGTTAGCGGTAGTGCGGATGGTTTCCAGAATCAGGGCATTCAGAGCCTTAGTGCTGACCGTGTGAGAAGAACACATCTGAGTTTCTCGCTCAAAGGTCAGGGTGTAGGTGGAGCAGCTGTAAAAATCCACGGAATATTCCCGCCCGTCCTTTTTGCGCTTGCCCCGGTGGTTATACATTTTGGCTCCACAGTCAGCACAAAACACAAGGCCGGTCAGGGGATTGGCGACGCCGGTGGTGTCCGTCCGGCGCACCGTCCGTTTCACCTGCTGGGCAAGCTGCCACGTTTCCGGGTCAACAATGGCCTCGTGGGTGTTCTCAAAAATCAGCCAATCCTCCGGGGCGTTCTTCACCCGCTTATCCCGGTAGGACTTTTTAGAGGAACGGAAGTTCACCGTATGCCCCATATATTCCGGCCTTTCCAGCAGGGTACTGACGGTGTTGCCGTACCAGTCATAGGGACGGTTCTTGTCCAGCATGGATGTTCCGCCTTTTTTGCCCTGCTTTTTCTGCTTCGCCCGCTGTTTGGCGAGATAGTAGCCGGGGCATTCTACCTTTTCGGCGGTGAGCATTTTGGAAATCTCATACGGCCCGTGTCCTTCCACGGCCAGCCGGAAAATACGCCGCACCACGGCGGCGGCTTCCTCATCCACCAGCCAGTGATCTTTGTCCTCCGGGTCTTTCTTGTAGCCGTAGATGGCGCTGTTGGAGGTGGGCTTGCCTGACTTGCCCTTGACACGGTATGCTGCCGAAACCTTTTTGGACTGGTCGCGCAGATACCATTCGTTCATGATGTTGAGAAAGGGCGCAAATTCGCCGCTTTCCTGTTCCTCGCTGTCGATGTTGTTGGCGACAGCAACAAAATGAACCCCATTCTCCCGGAACATTACCTCGGTGTAAAAGCCGGTTTGCAGGTAATTCCTTCCAATCCGACTGAGGTCTTTACACAGCAGATGGGCTACCTTTCCCGCCTCAATATCCGCCACAAGGCGCTTCCATGCGGGACGGTCAAAGTTGCCGCCCGACCACCCATCATCCGTGTAGTGGACGATATTGGTGTAGCCCCGCTGTGCTGCATAGCTTTCGAGATAACGTTTCTGGTTCAGAATGGAGTTCGAATCGCCCGTGAGGTCATCATCACGGGACAGGCGCTCATAGAGCGCGGTAATTTTTTCTTCCGTCTGTCTGTTTGCCATATCAGGCGCTCCTTTCAGACGGACGGCTCATTTGTGGCAGTTCCATTATACAACATTCCGGCTGGTTTGCCAGCCCGTCGTTGCGAATCAGCCGCAAAATTTTATCTTCCATGGTTTCCTTGGCGGTTTCGCTGAGATAGACACGAACTTTATAGGTTGTGCTGCCAATGTGCCGGGTCAGAAACACGGCGTTTTTATCTGCCATAGAACCTCCCTTTCTTGCGCTTTCGGCGCATACGGTGTATACTGTTGTTATAGTTCCATTGTTTGTAACCTGCGATTGTGTTACTTGTTTTTTGTGTCAAGCCTGAACATGGCGAAAGCCCCCTTTCTCCCGTGTGAATGAGCAAATGTAACCCAAGTAACTCGTTTTTAGATTACTCTTTCACTAATAGGAGAAATCCGGGGTGCAAAACGGAACCATTTTTGAAAAATCGCAAAATATTTTTTTGAAAAGAGGTGGAGTCATGGCGTATCTGTCTGATGACGAGCTTCTGGATACCGAGGGTGGCTTCACCGGATGGGACGCTGGAACAGGCACTGGGGCAGAGGAAACGCTGGAACCGGCGCTTGCGGAAGAACGTCTGGCCGAGCTGGAAAGCGAGCTGGAGCAGGACGAGCATCCCATCAACTATGAAGCGGAGCTGGAGGACGAGGAAGAAGAAGCTGCCCCAGTCAGTGATAAACGGCTCAAACGGGAGATGCGGGCCGAGGCCATGCGGCGGCTGGAGGAAGCCGCCCGCACGGAGAAGGATTTCCGGGCCGTGGTGGAGGAATGGAACAAGCTGGACCGAAACCGGGAACGCCGGGAACGGGACCATGAAAACCTCCGTGGAGATGTGCCGATGGAATATCAGGCGGTGCCCGAACCGAAGCTCATTCCCCGCTGGATGAACAACCCCGCATACCGGCAGCTGATGGCCGGGAACTTTCTGGACATCCTGTTTGACTGCCCCTATGAGATGCACAACCTGACCGCCGACGCCTTTATATCCCGCATGGTGGAGGAACTGAGCGAGGAACACAAGGAAGTTCTGTATTTCCTCTCTTTGCGGCTGTACAGCACCACCCGGCTTGCCGCTGTGCGTGGGCAGTCTGACCGCAATATCCGCAAGCTGCGAAAGACCATCCACAAGAAATTGCAGCGCCAGATGTATAACCATCTGTGCGGCAAGCAGGAGCATGGCGGCAGCCTGACCTTGCGGGAACGCCAATTTTTTGAGGAATACTCGAAAATCGCACAGAAGCAGGGCAAGGATGCTGTGATCCGGCGTGAGAATAAAACCAGGCGCAGAAAAAAGAAAAACCGCCCCTGATAATTGGGACGATTCAGAAGAAAGGGCGTGTATGATGAAAAATTTATTTGAGCAGTCCCGTTCCCATTGGGTGCGGTACGATCACTACGAGCTGAAAACAGCGGAAGATGGCAAGCGGTACATCACCCCCGGCAAGAGTGCAAAGCCGGATGTCTACAATCCGCTGAAAGAGGTCCCCAACATTGTGCTAGATGCCCTGAATGTAGGGATGTTAATGATGGGACGCAAGCCGGAAGCAGAAGTGGAAAAGGCAGTGATGGAGTTTGTCACCCGGTACGGCCTGCTGGGGCTGATGACCGCCCTGCCCACCACGCCGTCCTTTATGGACTATGAGGCGGTATACCTGCCCAAAAACCACTTTATCAAGGAAGAATCCATGGAGACAGACAAATATCTGTCCCTGTTTTATCCCTTTGACCAGCTGGACTTGGTGAAAAAGGGCATTGAATCCACATGGAATGTGTCCGGTGACCGGACGATGGTTGCCCTGACCATGACTTTCATGGACGAACCGATGGCGAAGAATATGAGTTTCCAGCGGGAATATGCGGAACCCTACGACTGGGTTGCCCAGCAGTTCAAGGACTGGGCCTTTACGCTGACCACCGCCATTTTGTACTACAATGACTATGATTCCATCGACGAGGACGCACGGGGGCTGTACCGCAAGGCCATGGCTGCGTTCGGTGGGATTGCCCCCAGCTACCACATTGAGCTGCTGGATAAGCCCACCATTTACTGGGATTTTCACTCCCTGCTGCTGGGTATCCAGATGATGTTCAGCTTCATGCTGGTGGACGTTGACCAGCCCCTGCGCCTGTGCAAGCACTGCCAGAAGGTATTCCTGGGCAGTCGGTCCAACGCCGCCTTTTGCAGCCCACGGTGCAAGAACCAGTACAATGTCTACAAGAGCCGGGGAAAGAACCGGACGGATGGAGGTGACGAGGAATGAGTGAGGAACAGGGACTGACCCCGTATGAAACCAGAGAAATCCTCTTTTACAAGACCGAAAACGGAGAGGTGCGGGTGGAAATCCTACTCTTTCAGGAAAACCTCTGGCTGACACAGGCAAAAATGGCAGAACTGTTCGAGGTGCAGAAAGCGGCCATTTCTAAGCATCTGAAAAACATTTTTGAATCCGGCGAACTGAGCGAGGATTCAGTTGTTTCCAAAATGGAAACAACTGCGGCAGACGGGAAACGGTATCAGACCAACTACTACAATCTGGACGCCATTATCGCTGTGGGGTATCGTGTGAACTCCAAAAAGGCGACCATGTTCCGCATTTGGGCGAACAGGGTGTTGAAAGAGTTCATCATCAAGGGCTATGTGATGGATGACGCACGGCTGCGAGAGCCGGAGAACTTTTTCGGCAAGGATTATTTCGAAGAACAGCTGGAGCGTATCCGGGACATCCGGGCCAGCGAGAGAAGGTTCTACCAGAAAATCACGGACATCTATTCCCAGTGCAGCGCCGACTACGATGTGGAAAGCCCCATCACAAAGAAGTTTTTCGCCACGGTGCAGAACAAGCTCCACTATGCGGTCACCCATCATACCGCCGCCGAGATCGTATATGGCCGTGCCGACAGCACCAAGCCCAACATGGGCCTGACCACATGGAAAAACGCCCCCAAAGGCCGTATCCGCAAATCGGATATCACCGTTGCCAAAAACTATCTGAACGAAACGGAAATGCGAAACCTGAACGAGATCGTCACTATGTATCTGGACTATGCGGAGCGGCAGGCTCGCAGGGGAAATGTCATGTATATGGCCGACTGGGTCAAGCGGCTTGACGCATTTTTACAGTTCAACGAGGAAGATATTCTGCATGATAAGGGCAAGGTGACTGCCGCCATCGCCAAAGCCTTTGCCGAGAAAGAGTTTGAAAAGTTCCGAGTTTTGCAGGACAGGACCTATCAGAGCGACTTTGACAAGCTGGTTGCAGAGACTTCGGCTGATCTGATAGAATAACCGTATACACAGAAAGCCCACGCCACCGGTTCTCTTTCCGGCTGCGTGGGCTTTTTCGGCCATCGCTTATTTCTTGTTTCGCAGCTGTTCATAGGCTTCCTGTTGGGCGATCAGCCCCGCAGAAAAGCCATACTTGAAATGGCTCTCGCTTTCCTCGCACTGGGCAATAGCGTTCTGCGCCCGGAGTTCCTCCACCAGAGCATAGTCCTCTTTGCTGAGCCGCTGGGATAGCTGCTCCATCAACGCCGCACAGGTTTGGACCGCCTTGCGGTATACCGGGGACGTGGGAACAACGGTTTCACAGGGATAAAGCTCCCCGTTATACATGGCTTCTAAAATCATTGTGTTCCCTCCCTCAACAGTAGACCAGCTCAGCCAGGACAATTTCCTCGGCCCTATTGTGGATGGAGTTCATGGAGCGCACCCACTCCATCTGGTCGGCAGCTTTCAGGGCTTCAGTGACGCCCTTTTGCTGCATCATGGTTTTTTCAATGATTTCCAGCCGCTCCCGGCAGGCGGTGTCGATTTCCTCCAAGTGGGGAAACAGCTTTTCGGTGATAATGAAATCGGTATACAGAATGGGTCGGTGTTCTTTTAAGTAGGCACGGCGCAACCGGCCATATTTCCCGATATGGTACTCTTTGGCGTCCGATAATACAAGATCGGGAATGAAATAATCGCCGCATTTGGTGTAAGTCAGTTCCATACAAGGCTCCTTTCGTGGGAATGTTGGTTGACAGTTACGGTAGGTTTGAGGGCATCCCTCCTTTATCATAACTGTCTTTTCATTCGCCACAAATGAGCCGCCAGTCATGATGTAATTTTCGGTGGTGTAATCCACCCTTTATAAATTACATCATGGTTCGATATGGAATTGCTCTCGCCTTGCAATTCGTCCTCATGGGACAATCTCGGATAAAGGGCGGTAATGAGGTTTTGGGTGGCTTGTCTTAACATAAAATCCTCCGTTTCCGACAGCCAGCCCCACTATTCCGTGGTTTCATTGTACCACGGAATAGGGCGGGCTGTATAGCGGCAAAAGTGTAAAATCAGCTTCTTTATGATTTGTCAAATTGCCGATTTTTGTGTAGCAGCGGCTTCCGCTTCCAGTACCCGCGCCATTTTGTCGGCGGCGGTGGTCGTGGTGTCTTTCTTGAAATAGCCGGACACGACAAGGACGGAATTGCCCATGCGGATTTCCGTCACGCAGTCGGGGCGGCGGGTGGTGCGGGTGTCGTGCTGCTGTCTATCTGCCATAGGCAATACTCCTTTCAGTCGGTAATCAGTTTCTTCATGCTCTCCATTTTCCGCTGCGCGGTTTCCTGCCGGAAGTTGTCGCCGGTAAAGCGTACCGGGACGCACATGGAAAGCAGGCGGTCATAAATCCGGGAATGGGCGGTGTCCTCCGGGTTCCGCAGGTCGTCCAGCGTGAGGTTGGTCGTGACGATCAGCGGCTTGCCGCTACGGTAACGGCTGTCAATCACATTGAAAACCTGTTCCAATCCATACTCGGTGCCGCGCTCCATGCCGAAGTCGTCAAGGATAAGCAGCGGATAGCGGCAAAGGCGGGAAATGTACTCGTTGCGGTTCTCAAAGCTGGCGGCAAGGTCGTTGAGGATAAGGGCAAAGTTCGTCATGTGGACGGGGATTTCTTTCTCCATGAGGGCGTTTGCAATACAGCCCGCAAGGTAGCTTTTCCCGGTTCCCACGCCGCCCCAGAACAGGCAGCCGATATTGTCGGCTCGCATATCCTCCCAGTGTTCCACATACCGGCGGACAATCCCGGCCTGCGGATTTCTGCCGTTGTCGTTCTCAAAAGTCCAGTCCCGCATGGTGGGGTCGGTAAAGCCCCGGCGTTTCAGTTCCTCCACGGTGTCAAGGTGCCTGCGCCGCTTCTCTGCGGCCTCCCGTTCCTCGCGGGCGGCTCTCTGACAGTCGCACTCTGCCGGGTGGCGGTCACGGCCAAAGATAGCAGCCTTATCCGGCGCAAAATAGGCTTCTTTCGGCTTGCGGCACTTGCCGCAGTACAGTAAACCGTCCTCGCCGGTGTAGTCCTCCGGCTCCGGGGTGGTGGCCGTCATATTCTCCAAAACAGCGTTGATTTCGTTCTTCATAAACTCTCGCCCTCCTTGCATGAGTAGTCTGGTATGCCCTTTTTCGGGGCTTTCTTTTTGTCGTTCCCCGCCCATATCCGCAGGGCGGCGGCATAGTTCTGATAACTTTTCCCGTTGGCGGCAAGGTAGCGGCTCATTTCCTCGATGAACCGTTCCAACCTGTCGGGGTACTCTGCCTGCAACTCGTCGTATTCGGTCTGCGACAGAAAAATATTCTGGTATCGGCCATAGGGCGCGGGCGGCTCCCCACTCACTCCCATTGTTTGGCTCTCTGTAAGGTTGTTTATAGTAGTTTGGTTAGGGGACGGTTTTCCGACCATCATAAGGTCGGTTTTCTGACCATCAGTAGGACGGTTTTCCGGCTCTATGAGGGTCGGATTTCCGGCCATCAGTTGGTCGGAAAACTGTACCTGTGGCACACGCGGCACTTTCACATATAGGCGGTTCGGTGCGGAGAAGCCGCCCCGTTCCCGTTCCAGCAGCCCCGCCATGTCCAGTTCATTAAGCGCCCCCTTTATGGTGGTGCTGCCCTTATCCAGTATTTCGGCTATCTCCGCGATGGGATAGATAATATATATCCTGCCCTCGTCGTCCTGCCACTTGTTCTTCTGGGAAAGTGTGGAACGGTCTAACAGCAGCGAATACAGCAGCTTGGCGGTCTGGGAAATCTCCATTTTCAGCAGGAAACGGGGGTAGGGCAGATAGATAGGCAGCGGCGTGTCTGCCATGATATAATCAGCGATAGTATCACCTCCCTGTGTTTCGGGTTGATTTTGGCGTTTTGTCACGCCTTAGAACGGCGTTTCCGGTGGAAAAGGATAAATGTATCGCGTACCCTTTGACACCCACGAAAAAAGCCTTGATTTATGCGGGTTTGAAAGGCTCTAAAGCGTGACATTTCTGCCTTTGTTTCCGCTTTCTCTCGGCGGCTTTGATTTTCTTCATGCGTCCGGCGCAGCCGGGACAGTATTTCCCCCGGTTGGATTTGGGGACAAATGCCGCCCCGCAGACGGCGCAGCGTTTCCGGCTCCCTCGGTGCAAGAGGGCTGCGGCCAGTTCCCCGTCAAGGGGCAGAACAGCCACACGGAACCAGCGGCACATGAGGGAAAGGGAAATGCTCTGGACGCACACGCAAGGCTCCCCGTCGTCTAACAGCAGGCAGTTTCCCTCGTCGTAGTTACAACACTCATGTACCAGCCGCCGCGCCCGCCGATGCTGGCGGTAGTCCATTCTCGGTAACTTATCGCTCATGGCTCTGCTCCTTTCTGCGGTGCGGCTCGTTCCGGCGCAAAATCTGGTCGATGTTCCGCTTGACGGTCTGCAACTCCTTGAACCGCTGTTTCTGTTCGTGATAGGTGTTATACAGGCCGTCTTTCTCGGAGATAAGCTGCTCGATCTCGGCCTGCAACGCTTTCCGGGCGGGCAGCTTGGTAATGCCATGCGCCTTGAAATACCGGGCTGCTGCGTCGGCTATGATAAAATCGCTCTCATGGGCCTGCCGGTATGCGGCGCGGGCTTTCTCGGATTTCTGTGCCCGCAGCCCGTCGCGGGCGGCCTTGGTCTGGGCGTAGGCCAACACCTGCCGCTGCAACTTCTTTTTCCCTTGCAGCTTCGTTTCCAGTGCTTTCAGTTCGCCGCTGGTCTGGCGCATTTTCTGATAGGCGGTGTCAACGGCGGCTTCTAACTGCTCCGGGGAAGTAAAGCCGTATTGCTGGTAGACGGACAGCGTTTTGGCGGCCTGCTTCAGATTGTGTATCTTCGCCCAGCGTTCATAGCCCCGGCCTTTGCCCTCGGCCATTTTCTGCTCAATGTCCACAAGCCGCTGCACTCCGTCCTGTTTCGGGGCGGCTATCTCGGCTCTGGCAACCTGCAAGCGGTCTTTTATGGTGCGTGGGGGATCGGGGGATCTGGCTGGCGCTTCGGCTGCTCTGGCGGCGTTTTGCTCTAAAACGGCAAAGACAGCGGCGCGGTCAAAATCGTCGCCCAGCTTCCGGGCGGTAATTGGCTTTGTCCTGTCCGGCGTGAGGTAGGAAAGCCGCCCCCGGCTCTCCTTGACGGTCACACCCTCCTGCAGCAACAGAGAGGAAAACTCGTCAAAGCTGGCGGCGGTGGCAAGGGCTTTCCGTAGGGTCTGCCGCAGCTTCTCCTTGTTCGTTTCAAACTTGGTCTGCCGGGGCGTGATACTATCGGCAATCATGGGGGCGTTCTGCTTGTCCAGCGCGGCCTGTCCCTTTTTCTGCGCCCAATACTCCCGGTCGGTGACGCGGTTCTTGCTGCCGTTCAAGAGGTCGATTTGATAAAGCCCCTCCCGGTGGCACATCTCCATGACTTCGGATTTGAAGTAGCGCAGGGCAGCGTCGGTACATCGGTGCTTGCAGCCGACTTTCGTATCGGCCGGCCTGTCCATGTAGGGCAGGAACGGCACTTCCTCAATCCGCAGGCTGTTTATGACGATATGCACATGAATGTTGCCGCTGTGGTTATGCCCGTCCGGGTGGGTGCAGACAAGGGCCTGGTGGCCGGGAAAATGCTCTTTACAGAATTGTTCCCCCAACGCCTGCGCCCGGTCTACGGTCAGGCCGTTGTCCGGCCCGTCCCGCGGGTCAAAGCTGATGATGTAGTGGTGGCTTTTCACATCTTCCCGCCGCTGGTTTTTCTGATAGCGGAGATTGGCCCGCATACACGCAACGGCAAAATCCTCCCCGTCGCAGTTCAGTGTGGACAGCCGGTAGTCCTCGCGGGGGATAAGCCTGCCGGTTTCATCAAGGACGGGCTTCATGGTAAACTCGTCATGCTCAAAGAGAAGATATTGCTCGGCGGCTCCGTAGTCGGCGTTTTTAGAGTTGATATGCTTGAGTGTTGCCAACCGCGTCACCTACTTTCTTGAGGACTTCATACTTGAGGACGGCAAGGTCGGATATGGCGGCGCGTACCTCGCCGGAAAGGGTGTTGTAGGGTACGCCGTATTCGTTCAGATACCGGGCAATCTGATTGAGGTTGCCGCCGATCCTGCCGTACTCGGCTGTCAGCTTCCCGACAGCGGAAAGCAACTCGTCATTGACCGACGACACATGGACAACCGGGCGTATGGTCGCCCGCCGTATCGCCTGCCGGAGAAATTCGGACTGGCTGATACCATAGGGCGCAAGCCGCGCTGTGAAGTCGGCATACTCATCTTCGGACAGCCGGGTTTTCACAACGCGGCTGCGGTGGGGCGTGTTGTATTTCTTTCGCATGGTGTGACCTCCTTTCTCGCCCGTAAGGGCGCATGAGCAGGGTTTGGGGAAGGCACTCCCCAACAAGTTTCCCGCGAGGGGCAAAACTGCAGAATTGCGGATTTTGGCACCGTGGTAGAAACTTGCTCTCCGTGACTGCAAACTTTCTCTCACTTCCGTCCGCCACTTTTTTGGAAAACTGCAACCACAAAAGTTTGTTTCTCTTTTTCTGCTACTACTAATCCTGTAAAGGGCATTCCTGCCCGCTTTCGCTAAAATGACACCGGACGCAGTGGTTTCTACCCGGTGTTGGAGAAATCCTTTCTCTTTGCCCTCTACTACGGGTAAATGCTCCAAATGCCAAACACCAGGGCAGAAAAATTCCCTCCTCGCTTACTACTACAACCGGCAGGGGGCAAAATGGCCGGGAGCGGAGCCGGACAACAAAAAAAGCAGTAAATCTTTTTCAAGACTTACTGCTTTCGCTGGCCGCGTCGGTGGCGGCTGGTATTCAGTTTTTATGACTTGTCCGGTGGTTCGTCAAGCCGGAACTTGAATTGACAGTCAATTAACCGCTGCTTTACATAGTCCTCCACCTCGGCGTTGACCTGCCCGTTCACTTTTGAGAAATAGCGGATATATCCCGCTTGCGGAGCATAGCTTTTTTTGACCGCAAAGCATTAGGCGGGTTACAGTAAATAAAAATGGACACGGCGATACCTCCCCGATACCGCCGTATCCTTAAAAAAGGGCGACTTTAATACACTACCCGCAATCCATTCTATAATAGGGAACAGCGGCTTTTGCGCAATATTAAATAAAAAAGCCGATAACACATAGGTTTTTTGACCTAATGCGTTATCGGCTCTGCGTCTATGCGTCTGGCACTTTTAATCATTTTTTTTTGAATTTATTATATGTGTTAGCTAACTGTCCACAAGCCGCGTTAATCTCTCTGCCATGAGAAACTCTCATAGTAACTTCAAGTCCTGCTTGCTCTAATTGATGTTTGAATGCAACTATTTCCCGTTTCTGTGGTGCTTTAATTCTTGAATTGCTTGTTGGGTTGTATTGTAACAGGTTAATCATAACTTTTTTGCCCCGAAACCATTTTGCAAGTTGTCTTACATCTGAGGGCCGGTCATTTATACCCGGTAAAAGCAAATACGCAAAGACAATTTTGCGATTATGCCTTTCAGAATAGGATAAGGCTTGCTTAACAACATCTTCAATAGCATATATGCGCATGTGAGGAATAATACGATTTCTTGCAGATTGTGTTGCTGCGTGTAAAGATATTGTCAACTGAATTTTAAGATGTTCCTCGCGCAATTTTTTTAATTGATCGACCGGACCAACTGTTGATATGGTAATGCCGTCGGTTGGAAAGTTGAGCCCATATCTATCTCGGAGAATATGGATTGCTTTTATCAAGTTGTCATAATTGAATAAAGGCTCTCCCATACCCATAAAAACGATACGGTTTACTTTTCGACGCAACAATATAATCTGTTGTACGATTTCTGACGATGTTAGATTACGAACAAAGCCATTTCGCCCGGACTCACAAAAAATACAACCAACAGGACAACCGACTTGTGTGCTCACGCAAACAGTTCCACCATCTCGCCGCTTGATAAAAACCGTTTCAATGTATTTGTTGTCTTTCAGTTCGTAAACATACTTTTCAGTATCACTGCTTTTGCAAATATTTTTTACCAACATTGATAGATTTTTTTTGCGTGGTAATTGCTTATATAATTCTTCATATAAGGCTTTTGCTTCATTCTCGCCAATAACTTCCGACATTTCTTTGTAAGTAAATCCGTATGGATCATTCCGTACTTCCGCAGGCGTATATTTAGGTAAACGTTTCATTTTTATATCCTTTCTTCTAAATAATAAAAGTTTGTTTTTCTGTATTTTTGATTACAATCTCTAATTTTTCTACATCAATGATATGCGTCAATTTGCATTTAGGGCAGAAAAGAGGAAAATCTTTTAATACAGTATTATGAAATACTTGAACTCTCGTCTTTCCGTTACAAATCGGACATTTTATCCAATATTTTTTAAGCATTATATTTCACTCGTCCTTCCTGTTGTAATATTCGTCTGTTCCTGGTTCAAAATAGTTTCTCCTCTCTGATACTGATTTTATCAATGATATTTCGCAATAGCCAGCAATGAACGCTTGCATTGCGCAAGACGTTACATTATCTTCTGAAACATATAGCGCACCTTGTCCAGGCGGCTGTTTGGACGGCGGGGCTGGATGACCGGCTGACCGACAGCGGCCTGATATCCTTTCAGCTCTGTAAGGCATACGCTCCGCCCGTTGGTGTAAAAGGCCAGATCAGTACGGTATGCCTGTATACAGCGGGCGGGAATCTCGCCAGTAAAGACAACTTCATCCTTTTTTACCTGGGCCGTTTCGATGGTGGCACAGTATTTCGGTGCATCATGATAAGCCCTGGAAAGGTATTCCTGGGGCGCATAGAGGATGAAGGAGAGATAAGGTTCCAGCAGCTGCGTCCCCGATTCCTTCAATGCCTGTTCCAATACAATCGGGGCCAATGAGCGGAAGTCCGCCGGCGTGCTGACCGGACTGTAATAAAGCCCGTATTCAAAGCAAATCTTACAGTCCGTTACGTTCCAGCCGAACAAGCCCTGCTCCAGCCCGTAACGGATACCATCCCTGACAGCGTTTTGAAAACTCTGGTTCAAGTATCCCAGCGAAACCCGGCTCTCGTATTGTACACCGGAGCCAAGCGAGAGTGGTGTAACAGACAGTCCTATGGATGCCCAAAACGGGTTGGGCGGCACCTCGATATGGATGGTGTGGCTGGCTGCTTTGAGCGGCCGCTCCATATAAATGACGGAGGGTTCCTTTACCACTGTTTCAAGCTTGTATTTTTCCGACAGCAAAGCGGAAACAACCTCCAACTGCACCCGGCCCAAAAAAGAAAGAATGATCTCATGGGTGATGGAATCCACTTCGCAACGCAAAAGCGGGTCAGTATCCGCAAGTTGCGTAAGAGCGTCCAGCAGCCGTTCTCTTTGCGCTGCCGTTTTCGGCGCAATCGTCGTCCGCAGCATGGGGAGGGGGTCCTCGCGCCACCTTTTACGAGGGAGCCGGGTTTGGTCCCCTAATACATCGTTTAACCTCACGCTGTCGCTGGGAAGGATAACAATTTCACCCTGATAAGCGGTGTCTGTCCGAACAATTTCCCCTTTGGATGGAATACGCATCTCTGTGATTTTCAGCTTTTCTCTCCCGGCCAGGGCCACCGTATCCCGCAGGCGCAGCGTTCCGCTGTATAACCGTAGATAGACACGCCGCTGGCCGCAATCGGTGTACTCAACCTTGAAAACGCTGCCGCATAGGGCGGCGCCCCCCTGTTCCCCAATCGGTTGGAACAGCCCTGTCACCGCATCCATCAACGGTTGAATGCCAAGGCCATTTTTGGCGCTGCCATGATAGACTGGGAACAGGGAGGCGTCTTGAACCCGCTGCTGTTCCTCCCGCGCAAGTTTTTCCCGGCTGATTGGTTCTCCTGCGATATACTTTTCCAATAATTCATCGTTATTTTCGATGACCGCATCCCATGCTTCTATGTCGGTATTTTCCTCCAGGACTATTTCCGGGGACAGCGACACCGTCTGCTTGATGATAATATCGGCGGAGAGCTTATCCCGAACAGACTGAACCACGCTCTGCAAATCAACGCCAGCCTGGTCGATCTTGTTGATAAAGATAACGGTGGGAATGTTCATTTTCCGCAGGGCATGGAACAGAATACGGGTCTGGGCCTGCACGCCATCTTTAGCGGAGATCACCAAGATGGCCCCATCTAAAACAGCCAAAGAGCGGTACACCTCCGCCAAAAAATCCATGTGGCCGGGCGTATCCACAATGTTAACTTTACATCTGTGCCACTGGAAGGAAGTGACTGCCGCTTGAATGGTAATCCCACGCTGCCGCTCCAAAAACATGGTGTCCGTCCTCGTTGTCCCTTTTTCGACGCTCCCCGGTTCTGAAATGGCTCCGCTGGCATATAGCAGGCTCTCCGTCAAGGTCGTCTTTCCAGCGTCTACATGGGCAAGAATTCCAATATTGATTATTTTCATGTGATTGTCCTCCCTTTACAGCCCCAAAGGGCATAAAAATCCCCAGCAGTAAAATACTTTTACCACTGGGGATTATAAGTTGCGGACATACACATATACAGCATACACCTGTTTGTGATTGCTGTTTTTGGGGATATGTCAAAATTGATAAGGCAAAAGTATTCTTAAATTGGGTACAAAAAACTAAGCCCCTACAAAAGGAGCTATCATAATCCTTTGTTCCCACTATTTGATTATAGTTTTATTTAAGAATACCTTGCCGCATATTTTTTACTCCTTTTCTGGATTAAATCATTGTATCACATCAGTTTTAGGAAAGCAAGTACCTAAAAGAAATTTTTCTTCCCCTTATATGTAACAATCATACCGGCTTCCTAGCGTTCAGAATGTTTTCTGCTGTCTGCTGTGGTGTTTGGTTGGAATTGTCCAACCAAAAGCCGATCCGTGGTGTTGTCTGCATTTTACTAAATACAAATTCAATGTATACAGAAAGATATAAGGAGTGGGAGGGATTCCGCCGTAGTTGGCATTGTAGGAAAATCCAAAAGTTTAGATTTTCCCACAATGCTTATCTTTTGGTCTTTGGTTCGGAATAGTGTAGTGCTGGCGGTCTATCTCTTGTTTTCGGTTGCTTGCTTCCTTACCGTACATGAGCATTTGCGCCGGGGTTGTCGTTGCCATATCCTTCCAGCAGGTTGATGACACCCCAAACGCCAAGGCCAGCGCCCAGAGCCATAACCAGAACCTTCAGCACTTCGATAGCAGAGTTAAAAAATTCCATACAGTTTTCTCCTTTTCATTGATTAAAATGGATTGGTGGGTACAAAAAAGCCGCCCATGATGGCGGCGTCACTTCGGGCCAATGTGGCCCGAGGTCACACGAACTCGTCGCTGTCCAGATCGTCAAAGTTTAGGAGGTCAGCTTCTTCGTCCGTGTCCGTTTCTTCCACCTCGTACACCGTGTACTCGTCCTCCGGCTTTAGTCTCAATGGCCGGCGGCGGAACAGGCTTTCCAGATGGAAGGCGTTTTTCTTTTTGTCAAACTCGGCGGTATATCTGTAATTCGGGTGCTTTTTCAGGTCATACTTCGGGGACAGGAAGGGCGGCAGGCCACGGAGCTGCAAGATACATTTGTCCCCCGGCATGGTGGTGATCTCGCTGGTTGTCATCAGCTCCCGGCCAAGCCGTTGCAGGTTCTGGCTGTAACTTTCCGACTGCCCCCGGCTGCGCCCTTCGGTCTGCATGGAGATGGTCGCCTTTCCCAGCCAGTTCTCGGAAATGTCTTTTAAGGTGGACGCCTCCCGCCCTCCGAGGAAGATAATGCTGTCCATGTTTCCCATGATGGTTTCCGAGTTGTCTTTGTAAAGAGCCTTGCACTGGCTCATTGCCTGGTAAAAGAGGGTCAGGCTGATTTCCCGTGACCGGATAACAGCCACGATTTTTTCCAGCCCCGGCACCTGCCCTGTGTTGGCAGCCTCGTCCCACAGCACCCGTACATGGTGGGGAAGGCGGCCCCCGTATTTGTTGTCTGCCCGCTCACACAGAAGGTTGAACATCTGGGAGAAGGCAAGGGCCACAAGGAAGTTATAGGTGGTGTCGGTGTCGCTGATAAGAAAGAACAGCGCCGATTTCTCGTCGCCCAGCCGGTCAAGCTTCAGCTCGTCATAGCTCATAATCTCCCGAAGCTGGGGGATGTCAAAAGGAGCAAGACGGGCCCCGCAGGAAATCAGGATGGATTTTGCCGTTTTGCCGCTGGCCAATTTGTATTTGGCATACTGGCGCACAGCAAAATGCTGAGGGTTCCGTTTGGCGAGGCCGTCAAACATATAGTCCACGGCGTTCTTAAAGGTTTCATCATCCTCCCGGACTTCCATGCTGTTTATCATTTCTACCAGCGTATTCATGTTGCGTTCTTCCTCCGGCCCTTCAAAGACGATATAGGCCACAAGGGCGCAGTACAAAAGCGTTTCGGCTTTGGTCCAGAACTCGTCCCCCTCTTTCCCGTCGCCTTTGGTGTTGGCGATCAGGGCGTTGACGAATTTCAGGACGTCGCTTTCCGTCTTGATGTAGGCCAGCGGATTGTAGTGCATGGATTTTGAAAAATCTATGCTGTTAAACACCCGTACCTTATAGCCCTGCCGCTGTAAGAACCGCCCGCACTGGTCGAGAGCCCCGCCCTTTGGGTCAACGCACACATAGGAGCTGTGAGCTTGAAGGAGCTGGGGCGTGAGCCAGAAGCGGGTCTTGCCCGAGCCGGATGAGCCGATCACACAGGCGTTTAAGTTCCGGGCATTGGCCGGGATTTTCGGGCGGGTGTTCATGGTGAGAAATTCCGTCCCCGTCAAAATGACGTTGTTCTGGAATTTCGGGTCAACGAATGGTTTAATGTCCTCCGGCGTACCCCACCGGGCGGTGCCGTACTCGGCGTCCCGGCGGAATTTCTTTGCCTTCTTGATTTTGGACTGGATAAAGAAGTACATCCCGGCGGCTCCGGCGATCCCCACAAGCAGGTCAATACCGCCAAGCCCCGGCCAGTAGTTTTCAAAGGCCACCGGGAAGGTGTCCATCATCCCCATGAGCTTTGTGCCGAAGTCCGCGCCGGGGGCGATACGGTAGGCCGTCCCCAGCTTTGAGAAGAACCAGAACACAAAGAGATACGGCAGGTTCGGGAGCACATATTTTCGGATTTTGTCACTCAACGTCCGTCCTTCACCGCCTCTCTGGTATGCTGCTTCTCCTTCGGCTTTGTCTTGATAAGCTCCGTGAACTTCCGAAGCTGACCGAGGATGGAAGGTCGTTCTTTGCCCTTATGGAGCACCTTTTCACTGTACTTCTGGAGGGCCGCCGTGATGGCGTCTGCCTGCCCGGCCTTGAAAAACAGCAGATAGTGGCCGGGGCTTACCTTGTGGAAGGCGTAGTCCACATGAAATTCCTTTGCGATCCGGTCAAAGTCCTTCGGGGCTCCCACATAGGGCATGGAATTTTTCGCCCCGTAGTGGTTCATCAGCTTTGCCACGCTCTGGCGGCCCTTCGGGGTCAGCGCCTTCTGGTGGTGGGCTTTCGCCGCCCGCACGACTTTCGAGAAAGCGGCGGCCAGCACTTTTCCCGTCAGTTTTGAGGCCCGGATTGAAAGGGCCATTGTTTTCTGGTTGACTTCTTCCTGCATACAACCTCCTTTCCGTCAGGGCTCCCGCAGGACGGGAGGCCCTCTTGCGTGTGCGGGGAGCAGAAAGCCTCGGGCCATGTTGGCCCGAGGTCTAACGCTCGGCATTTTTGGCCGGAGCCTCTTTCGGGGGCTCCGCCTTCACTTTTTCGCTCTGTTCCCGCATGGTCTGTAAGATGGACGGCTTCTTTTGAAGCTGGGATGGTTTTTCTCCCGACAAGGGCCTGATACATTCCAGACGGTCAGCGGCCCGGATGGCATTGTCGGTAAGCTGCCGCTGCCAAGCCCCCACGCTGGGAGCCCAGCGGAACCCGCTGCTTTTCAGCTCTGCCCGGGTGTCAGCGTCAGGCTTGCCGTCAAAGAACACCTGCAAGCGGTTGTCCTCCCGGTTCATCTCTACATGGCCGCCGTCAAACTCCCAGCCGGAAAAGGTCTGCTCCGCCCGTTTGGAAAGTTCCTCGATACGGGCTTTGACACGGCGGATCTCCGCATTGTTGTTGGTAAGCTGATAGCTTTCAAAGGGCTTCGGGGCGCTCCGCCAGCTTGCCGCCATGTCGGATTTCAGCCGCTCGATCTGGTCGGGAGACAGCAGAGCACAGCCGTCCAGCGTCCCGTGTTTCCGGTAATAGGTGTTGACTTCCTTCATAATGAGCTGGGAGCGTTCCAGAGAGTCCAGCTTCCTTTGGAGCTTTTCCACCGCCGCCGGGTCGTCGGCGCTGATACCGCCCATGCCGGTACTGCGTATCTTATCCAGCAGCCCTTGAATGTGCCGCCATTCCTCCATGTTGCCGTCCCTTGCCCGGTTCTGCTTTTCTTTCTGCCGGACCGGGAAATTGGCAGGCCCCGCAATCAT
This sequence comes from Faecalibacterium sp. An122, assembly GCF_002160895.1. GTDB lineage: Bacteria > Bacillota > Clostridia > Oscillospirales > Ruminococcaceae > Faecalibacterium. The sequence continues at coordinate 121,615 of NZ_NFLL01000006.1, forward strand.
TACGGAAGGAACTCTTGCGTCAATGGCAAAGCCCTGGTTCATGTTCTCGGCCAGTTTCCGGGCGTAGGTGTCCAGCAGATGGTCGATCTTTTCATGGTACATAGGGTCAACCCTTGCTTTCTGGTGTTCCGCCACAGCGGCAGCCTTATCGACCATCGCCCGGTATTCTGCCGTTGCGCTCCCTTCCCGATAGTCGGAAAAGCTGTTCATCTCCTTTGCCCGCCGGGCGGCAGTTTCATTGATGGGATAATACTTAATCGGTTCACACCTCCTTGCGCTTCGGGCCAACATGGCCCGAAGTCTTATCGTTCCTCATGGGAAGGCCCCGCCTTATCCTTTCTCGGAGCAGGCGGGGCCTCTTGAAATTCCCGGATGGCTTTTAAGATGGAGCGGGCTGGTTCAGCCTCCTTCGGATAGGCGAAAACCCGGTGTTCCTTTGGAATGTCCTCCGGGCCGTGGTAATACTCGATAAAAGCACCGGGGTCAGCGGCCACATAGCCGCCGGGGGCGAATACGCCGTTTTCCCTGATCTTCACGTCCCGCCCGTATGCCTCATAATCGAAATAGTTCTGGATATGTTCCGGTATCTCAATGGAATGAAGCTCGTCCGCATACAGGCGGCCCAGTTCTTCCTCATTGGATATATCCGGGTAGAAGCGGTACAGGTCAAGGTTCTGCGCCAGATTGATAAGATCTTTCACGCTTTCTGTGTGCTTTCCTAAGACAAGAGCGGCTTCGTACTTTTCCAGCTCGCCCTTATCCCGTACTCCAAGCAAGGTGTGCGCCAGCTCGTTGAGCTCGTCAATGCCCGCGTATTCATAGAGATAATCATACAGCCCCAGCACGTCGTCACTGTCAAAGCTGGTAAAGAAAACCTCGGTGTACTGCTTTCCGTCAATCCCGATTTTCGCAAGGGCGGCCTGAACCTCCTGCGTGGTGGCCGGGAATTTCAAGGTTGTTCCGACCTCCACCCCGGCCTCGGGATAAAGGGCGGCGTTTGTGATATAGGCTTCAAACATGGGGATTTCCCTCCTTTCCGTCCCCGCCGGTCAGCGCCTCATATATCTCGGCCATGATGTAATCGGCACAGGGAAGGGCGATAGCGTTCCCCAGCGCCTTGTAGCGGCTGGAAGAACGGATTTCTTCGCCGTCCGCCCCGTACTTTGTCCATCCCTCCGGCAGCCCCATAAGCCGCTCGCTTTCTGTCTCCGTCACAAAACGGATACAGCCGCCCTCCGGGTCGTCCTCATACCAGAAAGAGAAGGGCGTCACATCGCCGGCTAAAAGAGTGGGAAAAGGGTCAGTTGGTAGACCGAAGCTGTTTCGGAAGGCGGTTCCTTCCTGCCTTTTTGCCGCGCCCCGCATACGGAAGCACTGAAAGGGTCGGACGACGGGTATTCTCCGCCCTGTTTCAATAAAAGGCGCTCGATCTCCTTCGGGGGAGGCGTCCCCGCCCGTTCTGCAAGGCGCAGGAAGTGGGAGCACTGGACGGGGCTTAAAAAGTATTTCGGCAGAACGCCGCCCTCCAAAATCGGCCACGACAAAAATCCGCTGCCTTCTTGCCAGCCTCCGGGTTCCTGCCCAATACTGGGCGTCCATGAGCCGCCAGGACACATCAGGCGTTCCCCCTCGCACCATTCCGGCGTTTCCCCATCTTCCCGAAGGAGGCATTGGAACCTCGGTGTCTGCGAAGGCGGATAGGACGGTTCTAAAATCCATCCGGTCATTTGTAGAAAACGCTCCCATGACGTTTTCCCAAACAAGGATAACTGGATATAGGTTATCAGTGGCATCCCTCATTTCATGTACGATACGGAAAGCCTGATAGAACAGGCTTGATTTTGCCCCGGCAAGGCCGGAGCGGTTGCCAATCAGTGAAAGGTTTTGACAGGGGGAGCCGAAGGTCAGCACATGGACGGGCTCGATTTTCCCGCCGTCTATCTTCGTAATGTCCCCCAGATGTTCCATTTCCGGGAAGTGCCTTTTGGTAATGGAAATAGGGGCCTTCTCGATCTCGCTGGCCCACACCGGACGGATACCGCACCGGGAGGCCGCAAGCGGAAAGACCCCTATCCCGTCAAAGAGGCTCCCCAGCTTAATATCCGGCACTGTCCGGGGAGCCCTGCCCCTTCACGTTCATAATGCCTTCCAGCGTAGTCGCCGCAATCCCATACCGGGCGGCAACCGCAATGTCGTTTTTCACGTCCTCGTCCACAGTCCCGCCGCAGACAAGGAGCATACGGGAGCGTTTGAGCATATCCCGGCCCATGTCGATACCGTCCTTGTGTTCCTCCGGCACGTTGTCATTGAGGATCAGCGGAAGGTATAGCTTCGGGCAGATGGGGGCAAAGCCTGCTTCATAGGCTGCCCGGCAGAACTCCACGGCAAGGTCGGTGTCCACCTCGGGAATACCGCACCATGCGGCGGTGATGTATGCTAAAGGTCGCTTCATTTCTGGTTCCCTCCATTTCACTTATTAAATAAGGTAAAGCAAGGTACGCCCAACCCCTCCGCCCCTTCCCCCGGGAAGGGGGACGGCTCTGGAGAATTTATATCCCCGTCGCTTGATAGTGATAAAGCATAACCGGGAGAAATCCGTCAAGGGTGCCTCCGGCACCGCCTGCGGCGGCTCTGCCCTTGACTGATTTTCCCGGCTATGCTACGGAATAACTGGCGACGGGGAATAATTTATATCTCCAGAGCTTCGGGGCGTGGGGCAGAGCCCCACAGGTCTTGTGTCCTCGGGCCAACGTGGCCCGAAGTCCCGCTTATTTCTCCTTCTCGGTTTTCTTCTCCGGCTTCTCGTGTTCCTTCTGCAGGCCCTTCCAGTCGTCCAGCAGCTTGATGATCTGGTCTTTCATTTCCCTCGGGGTGGTTTCCTTCCCGAAGTATTTGCTCAGTTCAGCGCCCGTCAAAATCACTTTGTCTACCTCCTTCTTGTCCTCCATCATAATGCCGTCGATCACGTCCCCGTTTAAGAGCTTCTTTTCGTCCAGCTCCCTCATGCGCTTTGCCTGCGCCTGGGACGGGGAGGACTGCTGGCTGTCGATGGCAACGGCGATATAGTTCTGGTTCTTCTTGCTGATATAGGAGAGCTCCACGGCAGTCGTGAAGCCCAGCTTCTTTGCGTCCATGAGGGCCATCAGGTCAGGGACAAGCTCATTGAGCCGGATATACCGCTGTACCTGTTTGACCGCCATCTTGTTGCGCTCGGCCACGATCTCATTGGAGCGTTTGCCCGCGTCCTTCGGGTCAATCTGGCCCGAAGTGCGGGAGCCCTGGTGCTTGATGGCTTCAAGCTGCATTTTCAGCGCCTTTGCCCGCTCACTGGGGAGGATTTCTTCACGCTGGTTTAAGTTGTCCTCCACCATCTGCGTGATTGCTTCATCATCCGTCAGGTTGCGAACGATACAGGGCATATCGGCGTACCCGGCAAGCTCGCTGGCCTTCTGGCGGCGGTGGCCGGATACGATCTCATAGCCGCCGTCCTCCCGGGTCCGGACGATAGCGGGCTGGGTAACGCCCTTGTCCTTGACGCTGGACACCATCGCCCGCATTTCTTCATCATCCCGAACCTGGAACGGGTGGTTTTTGAAAGCGTGGAGCTCGTCCAGTTTGATATAGACGATCTGTTCCTCTCCACGGCGGGGCGCTTCTTTGGGCGGCTCCTGCGGCTTCGGCTGTTCCGGGGCCGGAAGCTTCACAGCGGCAGAACCCTTGTCAGCCGCTTTTTTCGGGGCGGCAGCCTTCGGGGTCTTTTCCTTGCCCCCGGCGGTCTTGTCCGCCGGTTCCTTCCAGATGGAAGCTTTCTTCGTGGCCGCAGGCTCTTTTGCCGGAGTGGCCTTTTTCTTGTCCGCCGGAGCTTTCGCCTGTGTCTCCTTTGGAGGGCGGCCCCTGCGCTTCGGCGGCTCCGCTGTTTTGTCAGGCTCCTTCTTTACAGCCTTGTCCGGCTTCTCGGGCTCCTTTCCCTTATCCGGTGAGGGAGCTGCCTTCTCCGGCGTTTTTTCTTTTTCCGCCGCTTTCTTCTCGGCCATGATTTCCGAAAAGTTGTAGACGGAGACATTCGGGCTTTTCTCTGCGCCCGCCTTCTCGGAAGTGGGAGCCTCCTTATCCTTCGGCGGTGCGGCTTTGTCTGCGGCCTGCTCCGGGGGCTTCTGTTCCGGTGTGGGCGGTTCGGTTTTCACAGGTTCCTTGACGGGAGCCTGTTCCGGGGGCTTGCCCGGCCCGGTGTCCGGCGCTGCCGTCTCCGGGACTTTTGTGGTTTTATCATCTGGCATACACGTTTACCTCCTGATTTTGGGCATGAAAAAAGGGGCCTGACTTTTCATCAGGCCCCCGTGGGGTGGTTCCTCCTTTCTTGCCAAGCTACAAAAATACCGCCCGTAGTCTCGTTTGGGCGGTATCTCTGCGTAAGATTGGCATTCCATTGTTCAATTTTATAATGTTCCCTTTGTACACCGTTGCAACTATAAATTGAAAATAAAACAGGCACGAGCAGCTTTCCCTTCTTAGAATGCTATAACTCCATTTATCCAAAGGTCTGCCAAAACATGCCTGTTTTGTTATTAACTTACTTCATTTTCAGAGTATATTTTCCGGACTGGGGGGTACCAAAAACTATGGCAGGAATTTTTCCATTGTATTCCTTTGCTTTCTTCCTATCATTTCTGGTTTTCACATTCACTAATATTCCAGAATAGTTCACACCATCCACTTCAAAGGTCCCATTCGTCTTGGTAAGTTCCGGATCCTCTGGAATAAAGAATACCGATTTGTTTTTAAATTTGGGTAATGATACTATTTCATCCTGAGTTTCTGGCTTCTTTTCTGATATACTCAATCTTTTTTGAAGTTGCAGTAACTGAGATAACTCTATATTTTCATTGTATAAGCCCAGAGTATAGCACTTTTTTCCATCGAGCTCCCGCACGTTTTTGACTGTCATATCCATCAGTCCGATCTTGATAAGGGCGTTCAAAATGTCATCGATGCCACCGTACGCGTCAATTTGTTTCTTTCCAAAAAGCTCTGTGAAATAAGAAACCGACATTTCTCCGACGCCGCCATCAACCTTTCCGTTCAGGTACTGCGGATCATCCTGTCCCTGGTAACCCGGCACCACATTTTGGGGATAGAACACCTTGTGTTCTCCGGCCTCGCCGGTGGACCCATATCCCTCATATATTGCCGGGAAAGAAACTGGTACTGCTGGGTATTCTTGATAGGCTGCTTTTGTTTGACCGGACTGCTGCTCCTGCTCTTTGGCAGCAATCTGGTCTTTGTTGTTTCCCATCGCGCCGAGGATTTCAGGTACTGAAAAAGCTTCCCCTGTATCCTGATCCTTGACGGAATCGCTGACGGCCCTGATTCCTTTAGTGGTAAAGCCGCCGAAAAACATAACCTTATGATTGATCTGGTCTCCAGACAATGTATTTCTGGACATCTTGCCAATTTCAGATGAGGCCTTCTGCCTGGCAAGTGCAGGCGGGGCATACACCGAAAGCTCTGCACCCCACAATTGTACGGATTCAACCGTTCCGCAAAGTACCGTTGGCATCTTTTGTGCTGCAGAGACTCTATTGGCAATCTCTGCAGATGGACCGCAATCTGAAACATTGAGGAGTCTGCCCATTCCGTGGCCCTCCACCAAAAGGTCCCGGATCTTGTCAAGGCGTCCCCGTCTGGGATCGAACAGCTGGTTGGCATCCATGGAGTCAATTGTGTCGCGCACCGACTGTAGCTCACCTTCACATTCCATTCCGTCCAGTCGCTCCAGGTACAATACCAGAGCCTTATAGTAATATGGTTCTGGATTTTTCTTTCCCTTTATGGTATTTTCTGTCTGCACCCAATAGTCCGCCTGAATATCGGCATCGCTTACAGCGTAGTCAGCCAGTTTTGCAAGCTGGAACCAGTGCCGGAACAAAGAGGTCCGCTTTGCGTAGAAATAATAACCCCTTTTGTTGTACAGCTCCTGCAGCAGGACTCCAATTTGATTCAAAAGTGTCTGGGGCTCCGGAATCATCTGATAGAGGGATCTATTCTTAGATTTGGCGGCTTCATAAGCTGCCCTGGCTTTCTGGATTTTGGCCGATACCAGACCCTGCAGTGCAGCAATGGCACCAGCGGTATTGTTGCTGCTGCTCAGTTTGTCGTATTCGTTCTGATAGTATTCAATCGTTTTTCCATAGTCCCCCATTAAAATTTCGGAATACAACTGATTCTTTTTGTTCTGGATGTTGCGGACAGCTTCCTCGTCAAATTCACCATATTGTTCTGCTGTTTCTAGGGTTTCGATCAGCCGAGTTTGATAAGAAATTTGTCTGGGCGTCAATTTTCGCAGGTCTTCTTTTGTGCGGATGTTGTTCACACGATAGGCGAACCGGAGATATTCAAACAACAGATTCATCTGTCCTGTAAGACCATACTGCACGTCCCCGTATTCGCAGGCTTTCTCGAATAGCAAAAGGGCCTTGTCCATTCGGCTTTCAAAATCACCCTGATCTTTTTCCCCGCAGAAATTTCCATTTTTCAAAATGTCTGCCCACTGTTTTTGGAGCTGATGGTACAGCACGTTGCCATGCATATGAAAAATGAAGGGGTCATTATTTGGCATATAGTGCGTTGCCAATGTAAAGCACTGCGCAGCCTCCTGGTAGTTTTCCGGCGGCTTGGCATACAGCTTGCCCAGATGTGCATAAGCATGCGATACAAGACGGAGAATGCCAATGGTTCTTCTGTCCCTTTGTTCTGGTACATCAAAAGACTCCTTTTCCAGTAAACGGTCAGCTTCTGGTTTAAAGCGTTTGGCCAGATGTTCGATAAGTGACCGCTGTGTGCCAATCAGGGCGATATCCACCAACAGTTGAGATAGATCGTTGATGTCACGATCGTTGATGTCACGATCTTTGTTTCGGATTAGAATGTTTAGCAGAGTCTCTAGAACATATTCTTGCTCCGGGGTTCCTAGGCTGCCTGCAGCATGGTCGATCAGTTTTTTGACTAGTTCATACCGGTTGGCACAGCCATCCGGCGATTCCAGGTACAACTTCAGGTACAGCTCACTCAACAGCTTGTGTTTAAAGCTGTAGACCTCGATGTCATTTTCGATACTGTGGCAGATCAGACTTTCCGCTGCGGAACATACGCTGATAAGAGTCTGTCTCTGCTGTGGCCGATAGCCCAGCCGCCTGTTGACAAATGCTGCGGGGAGATACTTGCTGTCATATACATCGCACAGGGCTAGGGTGTATCTGAGAAGTCGGCTCATATGTGCAAAATGGAGAAAATGACAGCAGAAGCAGCAAGGAAAAGAAAAGCCTGAAAAGAATCCGCTCTCTTATCATAGCGGGTAGCGAT
>NZ_NFLL01000060.1 GCF_002160895.1 Faecalibacterium sp. An122
GCTTGAAAATCGGGAAAAGGTGTTGCGGCAAAAGTTATCCCAAGAGGAACGCAGGACGCGCAGCCATCGGCTGATCGTCCGGGGTGCGGTCTTTGAGAGCATTGTGCCAGAAGCAAAGAACATGACCGACGAGGAAGCCACAGCACTTCTCCGGCTTGCCTTGACGAGTGAACCAGCGCGGGAATATCTGAAAAAACGAGCCGGGGACGGGAACGCGGAATAATCCCTTTGGAACAAAGGGCGCACTTATACACCCTTGCGGGCGTGTGCGCTCTGCCGAGGGCTTATCTCCGCACAGGGAACTTTCCCCGCGCTCCGATATGGCGGCTTTGCCGCAACAAGGGGCTGCACCCCTTGCGCCGCTTCGCGGCTATCCCTGCACACCCACAAAAACAGTACACCCGCCCCGGCGTCTGTACTATTTTTGCGGGTTTTATTATCCTATCCGGGAGGTGATACCCATAGCCATTTACCATTGTAACATCGGCATAGTCAGCCGTGGAAAAGGCAAGTCAGCCGTTGCCGCAGCCGCCTACCGAAGCGGCGAGAAAATCACAAACGAGTGGGACGGAATGACCCATGACTACACCCGCAAGCGCGGCGTTGTCCATACAGAAATCATGCTGCCTTCCCATGCCCCGCCCTCTTTCTCTGACCGTTCAACCTTGTGGAACAGTGTGGAGCTTTACGAGAAAGCCGGGAACGCCCAGCTTGCCAGAGAGATTGACGCAGCACTCCCCATAGAATTATCCAGAGAGGAACAGATCCGGCTTGTCCGGGAATACTGTTCCTCTCAATTTGTTTCCAGAGGAATGTGCGTTGATTTTGCCATTCACGACACCGACAGCGGCAACCCCCATTGTCATATCATGCTTACCATGCGCCCCCTTGACGAGCGCGGCGCATGGGCGGCGAAGTCCAAAAAGGAATATGACCTTGACGAAAACGGCGAGCGCATACGCTTACCAAGCGGCAGATACAAGACACACAAAGTTGACCTTACCGGCTGGAACGACAAGGGCAACGCGCTTTTGTGGCGTAAGGCATGGGCGGATATTTCAAACGCCTGCCTTGAACGCGCCGGAACCCCGGAGCGTATCGACCACCGCAGCAACGCCGAGCGCGGCATTGACGAGCTGCCCACCGTCCACATGGGCGTAGCGGCCTGTCAAATGGAGAAGAAAGGCATAGCCACCGAGAAAGGCGAGCTGAACCGGAATATCCAAAAGACAAACCGCCTTATCCGGGAAATCCGGGCGCAGATTGGAAAGCTCAAAGAATGGATTGGCGAACTGTTCAAGGCGCGGGAAACCGCCCCGGAGCAGCCCCCGCAATCCCCCGGCCTTGCAAATCTGCTGATAAAGTATATGAGCGTTCAGAGGGAAAAGAGCCGGAAGTATTCGCAGTATTGGCAAAGGCAGCACACAGCCGATGAACTGAAAACCGTTGCAAAGGCGGTCAGCTATCTTTCCGAGCATGGCATTTCCACCCTTGCGGAGCTGGACGCTGCCCTTTCCTCTGTCAGCGACCAAGCCGACGCTATCCGGGCGGGAATGAAAACCGCCGAGAAGCGCATGAAAGAACTGCAAAAGCTGATTGAATACGGGAAGAACTACACCGAGTACAAGCCCATTCACGACGAGCTGAAAAAGCTGAAAAACGGCTGGACGAATAAGCGCGACAAGTACGAGGAAGCCCACCGCGCCGAGCTTACGCTATGGAACGCAGCGAGCCGCTATCTCCATGCAAATCTGCCAAAAGGGACAAAGCCCCCCTTGCCTATTTCTGAATGGGAAAAAGAGTATGCCACCCTCAGCGGACAGAGGACAGCGGAATATACCAAGCTGAAAGAAACCCGCGCCGAGGTTGCCGAGCTTCAAAAAATCCGCAGGTGCGTGGATATTGCACTCCGCGCCGACCAGCCGGAGCTGACCCGCGCCAAGCGGCACGAACAGGAGCGATAAAGAAAAGGACGGGCAAGCTGTCCGGCTTGCCCGTCCTATGAACTCCCCGATAAATGGGAAGCTGATTTAATCCTTACGGACATAAAAGTTCCCTTCCCAATCCCAGAGAGCATAGATGAAATCTCCGTTGCTATCACCGTTTACAGTATATACGCGCATAGTTATATCCCCGTTACTTACCACGCCGATGAAATTTCCTCGGTCAGCAGAGGAATATGAATTTGCTCCATTTTCTGCCAAGTCATCTACAATGTATGTAATCCCATCAATTTCTATTATCTCATTTTCAGCCCCTTTTATGATACCAATAATCGGTGTTCTAAGGGTGAAGTAGAAAACAAGTGAAATGAGTACAACGGAGATAAGCGCAGCAGATACTATTACAACTTTTCTCTTTGACATTTTGCTGCCCCCCTACAAACTAAAATTGTTATTTCTATTTTATCGAAAGTCTATGAACAATTCAACCACAGAAAGCGAGGTATCAACCATGTATTACACCCAAGACCAGATAGACCGGGCGAACCAAGCCGACCTTGTTTCTTTCCTGCAATCACAGGGCGAGCAGCTTACCCGCGCTGGGAATGAATACCGCTGGAAACGGCACGACAGCTTGACCGTCCGGGGAAACAAGTGGTACAGGCACAGCCAGAGCAAGGGCGGCGGCCCCGTTGATTTTGTCATGGAGTTTTTCGGCAGGAGCTTCACCGAAGCCGTAGAACTTCTCACAGGAGAAAAGGGAGCCGCACCGCCGCCGGACAGACCTTGCCCCGCGTCCCTATCCAACTTCCGGCTACCGCCCCCAAACAGCGACAACCGAACAGCGAGGAACTACCTCACAGCAGCCCGCCGCATTGATGAAGATGTGACGGGCTTTTTCTTTGCCCGCGGCGATATTTACGAGGACGCAGCCCACCACAACGCCGTATTTGTGGGGCGGGACGAGGACGGAATACCGCGCTACGCCCACAGCAAGGGAACGGTGGGAAACTTCCGGCTTGATGTGAAAGGCAGCGACAAAGCCTTTAATTTCTGCTACCGGGGCGAGGGCGAAAGGCTTTTTGTCTTTGAAGCCCCCGTTGACCTGCTCTCTTTCCTCTGCCTGTTCAAAAAGGCATGGCAGAAGCAGAGCTATTTGTCATTGGGCGGCGTGGGAGAAAAAGCCCTGTTGCGTTTCCTCTCTGACCGCCCGAATATCAAGACCGTTTACCTCTGCCTTGACAGCGACCAAGCCGGAAACGACGCTTGCAGCCGCCTTGCGGAGCTTGTGCCGGAGGGCTTGACCGTCCACCGCCTTGTGCCGCTGTTTAAGGACTGGAACGAGGTATTGCAGCACCGGGCAGAAATCACAGACGGGAAGTATATCCGGGAAGCGGTTTACGGCTTGAAAGAGCCGCCGCAGGAAGAAACCGTTGAGATTATCCGCATGAGCGAGGTGGACACACAGACCGTTGAATGGCTATGGGAGCCGTATATCCCCTTTGGGAAAGTAACCATTGTGCAAGGCAACCCCGGCGAGGGCAAGACCACCTTTGCCCTACGCCTTGCCGCCGCCTGCACCACCGGGGGAACGCTGCCGGGAATGAAGCCCTTGCCGCCATTCCAAGTGATTTACCAGACCGCCGAGGA
>NZ_NFLL01000061.1 GCF_002160895.1 Faecalibacterium sp. An122
GGTGTCGATGACGGTGAGGTCCCACCTGTTCCCATTCCGAACACAGAAGTTAAGCTCACTTGTGCCGAAGATAGTTGGCTGGACACGGCCTGTGAAAATAGGTAGATGCCGGCTTCTCTCATCCATCAGAATATTGAAACCGTATTCTGATGGTCATGCACCTCTAGCTCAGTTGGTAGAGCAACTGACTCTTAATCAGTGGGCCCAGGGTTCGAGTCCCTGGAGGTGCACCAACAAAACATCCATTTAGGCTTTGGCTTGAATGGATGTTTTTTGTTTATTCTTTTGCAAAATATACAGGGAGGCAACGATGACGGCCAAATATTACGAGGCATACGACCTGCGCTACAAGCAGATTCATCAGCAGCACCTGCAATGGGCCAGTGATACGCCTTCTCCGATTGTGGGAGAGGTTCTCGGCCGGTATCCTCTCCCGGAAGGGGCCAGAATTCTGGAAATCGGCTGCGGAGAGGGCCGGGATGCCCTGGATCTTCTGCGCCGGGGTCTGGATGTGCTGGCCACCGATGTTTCACCTGAAGCGGTTGCATTCTGCCAGCAAAAAGCCCCGGATTTTGCAGAACATTTTCAGGTGCTGGACTTCATTGCGGGGACCATGGAGGAAACCTTTGATTTCATCTATGCCGTGGCCGTGCTCCATATGCTGGTGTTGGAGGAGGACCGGCAGGCTTTCTATCGGTTCATCCAGAGCCATTTAAAGCCCCAGGGATTGGCTTTGATCTATACTATGGGTGATGGTGAGACGGAGGTCCAAAGCGATATTGGGACGGCTTTTGAGCCCCAGGAACGGGTCCATCAGGGAACGGGGAAAACCGTGCGGATTGCGGGGACGTCCTGCCGGATGGTGGGCATGGATGCCTTTCAGAAGGAATTGACCCGGAACCGGCTTGCGGCGGTGGAAACGGGGCTGACGTCCTGTCCGCCGGACTTTTCCCAGATGCTGTATGCGGTGGTGCGGAGAGACTGACACGAAAAAAGCCGGCCCGAAGGCCGGCATGGTGCAAAAGTGAGTTGATCCTCATCCCATCATCTGAACGAACATGGCGCACAGGGGCAGGGTCACAATGGACAACAAAGTGGACAAGACCACCAGTCCGGCGGCCAGCTGCTCGCTGTAGCGGTACTGGATGGCGAGAACCGAGGTGAGGGCCGCACAGGGACAGGCTTCCAGCAGGATCACCACCGCCCCCACCATGCCGCCGGTGCCGGTGAGAAGGCAGAAAAGGAAGGATGCCGCGGGAATAATCAGCATCCGGATTAGAATGGCGTGCCAAAGCTGAAAGCTGCGGATGACCGGCCACAGGTCACTGGTGGCGATGATGATGCCGGTGATCAGCATGGAAAGCGGCGTGTTCATGCCGGCCAGGAGACTGATGGGCTGGGCGATCAGATAGGGGACCGGGATTTGACCCAGATAGAGCACCAGACCCACCGCCACCGCCAGAAGGGCGGGCTTTTTGATGAGTTCCACCACAAGGTTGCGCTTGGCGGCGTCGCTGCTGCGGTCCACCAGGGCAATGCCGGCAGTCCAGATGAGCAGATTGAAAAAGGTGTTGAAGATGCTGGCATAAAGCATCCCCTCGGCCCCAAACAGGGCGTTGATGAGGGGAAAACCCATGTATCCCGCATTGGAGAAGGTCATGGCAAAGCGGAGAATGGGCTGGTCGGGACCGGTCTTTTTGCGGGTGGACAGCAGGGCAATGCAGAGGCCGATCACCAGTACCGCCGCGCTGGCAAAGGCGGTGCGGACCAGATTGGACAGGATCTCGGGGTCAAACTCGATGAGATACGAGTTGATGATCATGGCCGGGACCACCAGGTTCACCAGCAGGCTGGAAAAGCCCTGGCGCGCTTCGGCATTCAACAGCCTGCCGCGCACCGCGAGATAGCCCGTCAGAATCAGCAGGAACATCATCAGCACCTGTTGGGCTGTGATGGCGACAAGATTTCCTTCGTTCATGGCAAAATCCTTCGTTGTTCGATGTAAAATGGCATGAGAATCTTTTCCTATTATACGTGAAAGGGCCCGCCCCCGCAAGACAAAGGCCGGCCCGGACAAACCAAAAAATAAAAGACGAAAAATTGCATTTTACCTATTGACATCTGACAGCTTTTGCGCTATAATAACCGAGTCGGGAGTCAAGAACGACACGCCGACAACAGAATATGGCCCGTTGGTCAAGCGGTTAAGACAGAGGCCTCTCACGCCTTTAACATCGGTTCGATTCCGGTACGGGTCACCAACATATAAAACGGCCGTGTGCCGTTTTATATATATGCCTCTTTAGCTCAGTCGGTTAGAGCACCTGACTGTTAATCAGGGTGTCGCCTGTTCGAGTCAGGCAAGAGGCGCCAAAGAGCGATGGATGAAAATCCATCGCTTTTTTGTTTTGCTCCGAAAGGGTTGGGCCGCAGCGCCAGGCGAAAATTCCTCCGCCTTTTTCCTCCCAAAACGGCTTGTATCCAAGATGAGTCTTTCCCAACTATATAAAATTAAGCAAAAATGGGAAAATTTGAAATCGGGTCTTGACACCGGGGGGGGTATGGTATTATAGGCACACAAAGGAAAGGACCTTCCTTTGAACCTGTTTTGGGTCTCTATCTTTTACACCATTTAAGGAGGAAAAATTCATTATGAAACTCAAGAAGATTGTTTCTCTGGCACTGGCCGGTGTTCTGGCCGTCAGCATGCTGGCTGGCTGCGCTACTCAGGAGGAGACGAATCCCCCTGTTATCACCCCGGTTGACAATTCTTTTGCAGCAGCTGTCAATGAGGAGATGAGCCCTGCGACCAAGAATGTTCTGACTTTCAGCTCGGATGCTACTCTGGCATCGACTTTGAACAAGGTGGCCGACAAGGTGGCTAGCTCTACTCTGGTCGACGTTACCAAGGCCGGTTTCGTTTCTACTACCGACGCAGAGGATTTCCGTCATCTGATGGGAATTGGCCGTACGAACAGCCTGATGCTGGGTACTGATAACATCTATTACGATCCTTTTACTACTGGTGCTTATAAGTATTTCAGCACTGCTTCTTCTGCTACTACTGTTGCTGACCTGGTGGTTGTTCCTGGCAATCTGACTGAGGAAGGCGTTGCTGAGTATGTTGCAGATGCTGCAGAGGATCTGATTGTAGCTAAGCGTATGCCTGCTACCGGTACAGTTGCAACCACTGGCAAGACCTATCGCTATGCCTACACTGGCAACATTGCCATGGTGAAGGTGGACAACCTGGGCGGCGATTTCTCCGCTTATATTGTTGCTCTTACTGTCACTCAGACTCCGACTGAAGTTACTAACGTTTAAGTAAAAGCTTATAACACCCCTGGCAGCACCATGGCCAGGAGTGATGTAAGAGGTCTGTAAACAAGAGACCGTTTGCAGGCTCGGGTAAATAACCCATCCGATGTGGCGACAAAGGGGAATAATTAACCAATATTCCTTCTGTTGTTGATCGCACCAAAACAAAAGAACTTTTGCGTCACGAAAGATAGGGTCCCTCTGCGAGGGCCGGCTCTCACGAGCTGGCCCTCGCATTGTTTGTTGTG
>NZ_NFLL01000062.1 GCF_002160895.1 Faecalibacterium sp. An122
GCTTGAAAATCGGGAAAAGGTGTTGCGGCAAAAGTTATCCCAAGAGGAACGCAGGACGCGCAGCCATCGGCTGATCGTCCGGGGTGCGGTCTTTGAGAGCATTGTGCCAGAAGCAAAGACCATGACCGACGAAGAAGCCGCCGCCTTTCTCCGGCTTGCCCTGACGAGCGAGGAAGCGCGGGGCTATCTGAAAAAACGCACCGAGGGCGGGAAAAGCGAATAATCCCTTTGGTACAAAGGGCGCACTTATACACCCTTACGGGTGCGTGCGCTCTGCCGAGGGCTTGTCGGCACAGAGAGAAAGCCGCTTGCTTCCCTCTCTGACCGACATTGGCGGCTTTGCCGCAACAAGGGGCTGCACCCCTTGCGCCGCTTACGCGGCTATCCCTGCACACCCACAAAAACAGTATACCCGCCTTTGGCGTCTGTACCATTTTTGCGGGTTTTCATTTTATCCGGGAGGTGATACCCATAGCCATCTATCATTGTAATATCAGCATTGTCAGCCGGGGCAAGGGCAAATCAGCCGTTGCCGCAGCCGCCTACCGAAGCGGCGAAAAGCTGACAAATGAGTGGGACGGAATGACACACGACTACACCCGCAAAGGCGGTGTTGTCCATACGGAAATTATGCTGCCACCCCACGCCCCGCCCTCTTTCTCTGACCGTTCAACCTTGTGGAACAGCGTGGAGCTTTACGAGAAAGCCGGGAACGCCCAGCTTGCCAGAGAGATTGACGCGGCGCTCCCCATAGAGTTATCCAGAGAGGAACAGATCCGGCTTGTCCGGGAATACTGTTCCTCTCAATTTGTTTCCAGAGGAATGTGCGTTGATTATGCCATTCACGACACCGGCAAGGGCAATCCCCATTGTCACATCATGCTTACCATGCGCCCCCTTGACGAGCGCGGCGCATGGGCGGCAAAGTCCCAAAAGGAATATGACCTTGATGAAAACGGCGAGCGTATCCGCTTGCCAAGCGGCAGATACAAGACGCACAAAGTTGACCTGACCGGCTGGAACGACAAGGGCAACGCCCTCTTGTGGCGTAAGGCATGGGCGGATATTTCAAACGCCTACCTTGAACGAGCCGGAAGCCCGGAGCGTATCGACCACCGCAGCAACGCCGAGCGCGGCATTGGCGAGATACCCACCGTCCACATGGGCGTGGCGGCTTGCCAGATGGAGAAGAAAGGTATTGCCACCGAGAAAGGCGAACTGAACCGGAATATCCAAAAGGCAAACCGCCTTATACGGGAAATCCGAGCGCAGATTGGAAAGCTCAAAGAATGGATTGCCGACCTGTTCAAAGCGTGGGAAACCGCCCCGGAACAGCCGCAACAATCCCCCGGCCTTGCAAATCTGCTGATGAAGTATTTGAGCGTTCAGAGAGAAAAGAGCCGGAAGTATTCGCAAAGTTGGCAAAGGCAGCACGCCGCCGATGAACTGAAAACCGTTGCAAAGGCAGTAGGCTATCTTTCCGAGCATGGCATTTCCACCCTTGCGGAGCTGGACGCTACCCTTTCCTCTGTCAGCGACCAAGCCGACGCTATCCGGGCGGGCATGAAAACCGCCGAGGAACGCATGAAGAAGCTGCAAAAGCTGATTGAATACGGGAAGAACTACACCGAGTACAAGCCCGTTCACGATGAGCTGAAAAAGCTGCAAAACGGCTGGACAAACAAGCGCGACAAGTACGAGGAAGCCCACCGCGCCGAGTTGACCCTATGGAACGCAGCAAGCCGCTATCTCCATGCAAATCTGCCGAAAGGAACAAAGACCTTGCCTATTGCGGAATGGGAACAGGAATATGCCGACCTCAAAACACAGAGGGACAGCGATTATGCCAAACTGAAAGATACCCGCGCCGATGTTTCCGAACTTCAAAAAATCCGCAAATGCGTGGATATTGCACTCCGCGCCGACCAGCCGGAGCAGACACAGACCCGCACAAAGCGGCACGACATAGACCGATGAAAGGAGTGAGTTTTTTGTACTACACCCAAGAACAGATAGACCGGGCGAACCAAGCCGACCTTGTTTTGTTCCTGCAATCGCAGGGGGAACCGCTGGAACGCGCCGGACAGGAATACCGATGGAAACGGCACGACAGCTTGACCGTCCGGGGCAACAAGTGGTATCGCCACAGCCAGAGCAAGGGCGGCGGCCCCATTGATTTTGTCATGGAGTTTTTTGGCAAGAGTTTTACCGAAGCCGTTGAACTTCTCACAGGAGAAAAGGGAGCCGCACCGCCGCCGGATAGACCAAGCTCCGCGCCCCTCTCCGACTTCCGGCTACCGCCCCGCAGCCCCGACAACCGAACAGCGAGGAACTACCTCACAGCCGCCCGCCGCATTGATGAAGATGTGACGGGCTTTTTCTTTGCCCGCGGCGATATTTACGAGGACGCAGCCCACCACAACGCCGTATTTGTGGGGCGGGACGAGGACGGAATACCGCGTTACGCCCACAGCAAGGGGACGGCGGGAAACTTCCGGCTTGATGTGAAAGGCAGCGACAAAGCCTTTAATTTCTGCTACCGGGGCGAGGGCGACAGGCTTTTTGTCTTTGAAGCCCCCGTTGACCTGCTCTCTTTCCTCTGCCTGTTCAAAAAGGCATGGCAGAAGCAGAGCTATTTGTCATTGGGCGGCGTGGGAGAAAAAGCCCTGTTGCGTTTCCTCTCTGACCGCCCAAACATCAAGACCGTTTACCTCTGCCTTGACAGCGACCAAGCGGGAAACGACGCTTGCAGCCGCCTTGCGGAGCTTGTGCCGGAGGGATATACCGTCCACCGCCTTGTGCCGCTGTTTAAGGACTGGAACGAGGTATTGCAGCACCGGGCAGAAATCACAGACGGGAAGTATATCCGGGAAGCGGTTTACGGCTTGAAAGAGCCGCCGCAGGAAGAAACCGTCGAGATTATTCGCATGAGCGAGGTTGACACACAGACCGTTGAATGGCTATGGGAGCCGTATATCCCTTTCGGGAAAGTAACCATTGTGCAAGGCAATCCCGGCGAGGGCAAGACCACCTTTGCCCTACGCCTTGCCGCCGCCTGCACCACCGGGGGAACGCTGCCGGGAATGAAGCCCTTGCCGCCATTCCAAGTGATTTACCAGACCGCCGAGGACGGGCTGGGCGATACCGTCAAGCCCCGCTTGATAGAAGCCGAAGCCGACCTTGACCGCGTGCTTGTGATTGATGAAGCCAAGCGGGAGCTTACCCT
>NZ_NFLL01000063.1 GCF_002160895.1 Faecalibacterium sp. An122
GTCTTTTTATCTTTCAATCCAAAGGAGGAAAAGCTTATGAGCCGTAGTTATGCACGCAATGCCAACACTGCATCCCTCATCACCCTGTGCCCGGTTTGCCTGCACGCGTTCCAGGACGCTAAGAAAGCATTTCTGCGTCGGGCGGATGTTCACCAGCAGATCAAAGATGTTTGTACTTACTGCCAGACCCGCTATGGTTTCGACTACTACGTCCAGCCTGCTGCGGCTCACCGGGATACCACCCGCCGAAAGGTAAGAACCTATGTCCCTGCATCTAACCATTGACCCGGAGTTTGCGAGCATAATCCCTCCCCTTCGGGAAGAGGAGCAGAAGCAGCTGGAGGAAAACATCATGGCTGATGGTGTGGTTATCAACCCGCTGATCGTCTGGAACGGCGTCATCGTAGATGGTCACAACCGCTACCGTATCCTTCAGCAGCACCCGGAAATCCAGTTCACCACCTATGAGAAGGAGTTTCCCGACCGGTACGAAGCCATCGCATGGATCTGCAAAAATCAACTGGGACGGCGAAACCTGACACAAGAACAGTACAAATACCTCATAGGCGAACGGTATGAGGCCGAAAAGAGAATGGAGTCTTTTTATGGGAACCGATTCACTTTAGCAGATAAAAGTAGCCGGATTCATTTTGAATCCGGCTACAGCGGTGAACGTACTCGTGAGAAAATTGCTCGTGAAAACAACGTCAGCGTCAGTTATGTACAGCGTGCCGGGAGATTTGCCCAAGGTATAGACGCCGCAGAAGAAGCGGTGCCAGGCATCAAACAGGAAATCCTGACCGGCAGCATCAAACCCACAGAGAAGGCTGTGGCGGCCATCGCCAAGGCCCCGCCGGAGGAAAGACCCGCTCTGGTTCAGCAGCTCCGGCAGACCAAAGAACCCGAAAAGCCCCAAGAAAAGCCTGAAGAAAAGCCAAAACGCAAGTGCAGCGTTGCAGAAACCCTGCAAGCCATCCGGGATATCTCAGAAAATATGCTGCAATCCAACGGGGAAATCGACGCAGACGATATCTGCTATGAACTGGAAGATGCCCTGGACACCATGATTTTTCGCTGGGATACCTGCCTGGAAAACAACAAGGAGCTGCGCAGCGCCTGCCGGGACGGCATCAAAAGACTCACAGATAAGGGAATTCAGTACCTGAAAGAGATGAGGAGGACCACATGAGAATAAACAGCACCAGTACCTACAAGGAAATGATGATTAACAGCAAGCTGCTGGAAGTCCCCCGCGGCAGTTATCAGCGGGAGCTGAACGTCAAGCGGGTCCGTAAGATTGCAGCGAAGTTTGATCCCCGTCTGCTCAACCCTCCGAAGGTCAGCTACCGCAACGGCCACTATTATGTGTTTGACGGCCAGCACACTATTGCAGCTCTCAAGATGATCAATGGCGGCAGGGATCTGATGGTCCGCTGCATCGTGTACACGGGCATGACCGAAAGCGAGGAAGCTCTGCTCTTTGCCCAGCAGACCGGTGAATCCGCCCAGCTGACACCCGGCGATAAGATGCGTGCCATGATCTATGGCGGCGACCCCGAGTGCATGGCCTTCCTCAAGGCCACCGAATCGGTTGGTCTGCGTCTGGATTACACACAGCGCCGCGGGAAGCACCGGATCGGCTGTATCGGCACAGCCTTTGAGGAGTTCAAGCGGGTGGGAGCCGACCTTTACAAAGAAGCCCTGTCCCTGATCGTGGCCGCCTGGCATGGGGACCCCGAGTCCCTGCGGGCTGAAACGATCCAGAGTGTGATCCGCTTCATCGAGCTGTACCGCGATGAATATGACCCCCGGCGTCTGGTCACACGACTGCACAAGACCGATCCCCTGACCATCTACCGGGAGGGGCGGGCCATGGGTGTCAACATGGCTGGGTACAAGAAATACCTCTACCAGGTCTTCTGCATCTACAACGGCAGCAGTAAGAAGAACGTGCTGCCTATGAAGTTCTAACCTGCCATTCTAATCCCCCTTTTTGCACAGAAGCCGCCTGCAAATCAACAGGCGGCTTCTTACATAATGAAGCACAAGGGGGTGCATAGCCTATGATTCCCGAAAACTGGCGATACAGCCGGGGAGACATCTACTACGCCAATATGGAACCCAATGTTGGTTCTGAGCAGGGCGGGGAGAGGCCGGTAGTGGTGCTGCAAAATGACACGGGCAATAAACATTCGCCCACACTCATTATTGCCACCCTTACATCCAGGGTGGATAAGAAACGCCATCTGCCCACCCACGTCTTGCTGGACCACAACCCGGGACTGAAAGTCCCATCTATCGTACAGCTGGAACAGATTTTCACCCTCGACAAACATCGTGTACAGCGGTTTGTTGGCCGCACCAGTGAGAAAGAAATGAACCAGATTGAAATGGCAATCAAGGTCAGTCTGGGCATGAGCCGAGAGGAGGAAAAAACCGAGTGAAAGAACAAAACAATATAGGTAAACAAGAAGTCATTACGATCAATGGTCGTACTGTACGAATCACTTATGCCTCGGACGGCGAAGGGATGGAGGCGCTCCATCAGCTGATTCAGGATACGGTGTGCAGCAGTAACCAAACTGGAACTTGACCGTTGAGACATCCTTGTCTTGCAGCTTATGATGCACTAAAATGACGATAGGATGAGTTGAAGCTCATCCGGCCTGTACCTTGAAAAGCGCATAATCGTTGTTTTTGCATCCTGAAAAAAGGAGAAAACAACTATGAAAAAAAGAGTCTATACATTGTACCGCGTTTCAACTCTGGGACAGGTCGAGAAAGACGATATCCCCATGCAGAAGGAAGCCTGCCGTGCATTTGCAAAG
>NZ_NFLL01000064.1 GCF_002160895.1 Faecalibacterium sp. An122
ATCGGCTGGGTCGGCGGTGTTACCACCGCTTTCCCGCCTAAGAACCGTACGTGACAGATTTCCCGTCATACGGCTCAAGCATTTCATCACTTTTTCAAGCGGCACTCAGCGTAGATTTGCTGGCAGACACAGTGGACGTACCGCATATTGCGAATATCTTCTGTGCCCGCTTTGGACTTTGGCCTGAGACAGAAGATTTCTCTCTCCTCAGTCACGTCCATCGGCATACCGCAGTGGTAGCACAGACCTTTCTGGTTTTTCCAAATGGTCTTGAATTTGCCAGTGAGCCTGCGCATTCCCTTATCGAACTTTCTTTTTCGGAAATACTCCGTATCGAGGAACGGATTTGCAGTTGTTTTTACTTTGGTGTGCCGCACGATTGCCGTACTGTCCACCCGTATCAACTTCTTTTTATCCGTAGAGAACACCCAATTTTGGTTTTGAACTCGATGCCAGTACCTGGCCGAGATCCACCATTTATTCTTCTTTGGGTGCCGTCTCTTGGCCCACCGCCACAGCAGTTCGTACAGGACGTAATCCAGATGCGCGAACGCATAGCTCGCACATACGGACTGGTGGTAGTTGGTCCAACCTCGAATCTGTTCGTTCAACTTCATAATCAGAACATCCTGTTCCCACGCTTTTCCCCTGCGGAGAATCGTGTCCGAGAGGTTGGAAACAATGGCTTTCACAGCCTTCTTGGATGGCTTGATGATCAGCTTTTCGCTGTATTTTCTAAAGTTCCATCCAAGGAAGTCAAAGCCGTCGTCGATGTTGGTGACGACAGTCTTTTCTTCGGATAGTTCCAAACCTCTTTGCGCGAGAAACTCCCGGATGACTTCTTTGGCTTCAAGAGCCAGCTCCGGGGTTGCTGCTGTGACGACGAAATCATCTGCATAGCGCACAAAGTTCACCTTGTGGGCATTCTTGAATCGAATATCCACTTTGCCGAGCGCATTTGTGTGGAATCGCTCAACCAGCCGCTTTTCCATTCCATCCAGCGTCATATTCGCCAGGATGGGAGAAATAATGCCGCCCTGCGGGGTGCCTTCCTCTGTGGGAAAGAGTTCGCGCTGGTAGATGAACCCTGCTTTCAGGAACTGTTTCAGGATGCTCTTATCCATTGGGATATTTGCCAACAGCCAATCATGGCTGATGTGGTCAAAACAGCCCTTGATGTCACCTTCCAGAATCCATTTCGGAGAGATGTGTTTGCGTGAGAGCGCCGTGAAGAGATATTCACAGGCATCCTGCGCACACCTTCCTTTTCGGAAACCAAAGGATTTCCCATCTGCCGTTGTTTCCGCAACAGGCTCCAACGCCAGAGCGTAGAGAGCCTGCATAGCACGGTCGTACATGGTGGGGATGCCCAATGGACGTTTTTTCTTCTTGTCCTTCTTCTCAATATAAACTCTGCGGAGAGGACGCGCACGATATCCTTTATCTGTCAGCGACAGGACCGCTTTCATTTTCTTCGCCGGCGTGTTCCAGAGAACACCGTCCACGCCAGGCGTCCTGCGCCCGTCGTTGGTGACGACGCGCTTAACGGCCAGCGCTTTGGCGTAAAAGGAATGTGTCAGAAGATACTGAAGTCGTTTTACTGCGTTATAGTCGTTCTGCTGAGTTGCCTTGACAATCCTGACTTGTAGCCTGTTAACTTCCCGTTCAGCTCTGCACCAGTCAATGGATTTCCATTGTGCGCCGAGCTTTGCTTCGTCCGATTGCTTCTCAGAAGTTTTACCTTCCGTCGTTGAATACAAATCGTTCACAGGTATACCTCCAATCTTGCCATGAAATACCTGGAATAAGTCAGCGCCCTTTCGGGCCAGGGCAAATTTTGAACCCCTATGCTCCCCATTACAGTGAGCCATTCGCTTTTTATTCCCTCTTATGCCCTCTGCACCATTTCTTCCTCTTGCGAGGTCGATACCTTTATGAAAAGGAGTGCATAGGGGTTTCCACGTTCCACGTAATGCATAATTCATGAATGCCTTAGCCGCCATCTTTGAACCGGGAGGATTTGCGTCCATTTGCCTTGGGGTACTGAAAGGCCCCGCAGCCACCTCCTTCACCTTTTGGTGCAGGTGTGTCAG
The DNA here is from genome assembly GCF_002160895.1 of Faecalibacterium sp. An122. Taxonomy (GTDB): domain Bacteria; phylum Bacillota; class Clostridia; order Oscillospirales; family Ruminococcaceae; genus Faecalibacterium. The sequence goes on from NZ_NFLL01000064.1 coordinate 2,094, forward strand.
CCTTATTTCACCTGTTCCCTGTAACGATCCTTACGATGATTTACATTACATTCGACATAGCATTCTTTACCCTAACAGTACGTCCGCTTTTAGGCTGGCAGATTTCCCATATTGTCCTGTGAGCTTCCCAACGCTGGCTTTTGACCAGTGCAGGTCACAGTAGGGTTACTCCAAATGGATAGAGCAGCGTTTACACGCAATACATTACGCGACTTCGTGTCGCAC
>NZ_NFLL01000065.1 GCF_002160895.1 Faecalibacterium sp. An122
GGGCTTCTCTACTGCGCCGACTGCGGCGCGAAGCTGACCCACCGCAGCAGCCTTGTGCAAGGCAAGTATCTGGACGACGCTTTTGTGTGTTCCAGCTACCGCCAGCTTACCCGCGACTGCACCATGCACTATATCCCCACCGCGAAAATGGAAGCCGCCATTCTTGCCGCAATCCAGCGCGTGAGCTGGTATGTACGGCACAATGAAGCGGAGTTTATCGAGCGTGTGCGGAAAGCCACCGACCAGCACCAAGAAAATGCCGTCAAGGAGTACCGGCAGAAAGTGAGCAAGGCGCAGCGGCGGTATAAGGAGCTGGACGGGCTTGTAAAAAAGCTGTACGAGGGAAACGCCACAGGCAAGATACCCGATAAGCACTTTACCCGTCTGCTTGCCGAATATGACGAGGAACAGACCGGGCTGGAAGCCGCTATCGCACAATGGCAGGAAGCAATCGAGAGCTGGAACGCCGACAGGCTGAAAACAGATAAGTTTATCGAGCTTGTGAGCCGCTACACCGACTTTTCCGAATTGACAACGCCCATGCTCAACGAGTTTATCGAGAAAGTGGTTGTCCATGAGGGCGAGGGGCGCGGGAACAGCCGCCGCCAGCGGATAGATATTTACCTCAACTTCATCGGCGCGTTTGAAGTCCCCGCCCATATCGTTACCCCAATGGAAGCCGAGGAACAACGCCGCCAGCAGGAGGAACAGGCGGCAAAGGAAGCCCGTTCACAGGAGCTTGCCAAAGCGCGGGAGGAAAAGCGCAAGGCAGAGAAGCGGGAGTTTACCGCGAGGAAGAAAGCGGGCTTGCTGACCCCGGAGGAACAGGCGGCAGACGAAGCGCGGTTAGCCCATAACCGGGCATGGCAAAAGGAATGGCGGAAGAAACGGAAAGCCGCCGAGCCGCCCAAGTCCCCAAAGCCGAAATCCTTAAAGGAGCTTGCCGCGCTGCAAAAGGCCGGAGCCGACCTCACGCCGGAGGAAGCAGAACGCCTTGCCGCTTACCGCGAGAGGAAAAACCACCAGCACAAGGCATGGTATGAACGGCAGAAAGCAGCGCAGCCGCCCAAGCCCCGGACGCTCAAAGAGCTTGCCGCCGCGCAAGTCGCGGGACAGCCCCTCACGCCGGAGGAAGCGGAACGCCTTGAAGCCAGCCGGAGCCGGAAGAAGAACGCCTACCAAGAACTGAAAGCCCAAGCGGAAACCGACCCCGCCGCAGCCGCCGAGCTTGCAAGGCGGCGGGCTTACCACTCGGAAGCCACCAAGAAATCCCGCCAGAAGATGTACGAGGAAGCCGCAGCCGGAAACCCCGCAGCCCAAGCCCGGTATGAGAACTTCCTTGCTGCAAGGCGGGAGAACTACCACAGGAAGAAGCACGACGAGAAAGGAGAACAAATCGCATGAGAAGATTGATTGATAACGGGAACCGCCCCATTACCCCAAAGCCCCATATCGGCCACTACGGGCGGCTGCGGAAAGCCTATCTGGAACAATACCGCCACCGCCTTTATACCGCCCTTGTAGCCAGCGAGAAGTTATATCCCCACCTTGCGGAAACAGACCGGGCGGCGCGGGATATGCTGGACTACCTCATGCCCCGCCTTGCCAGAGAAGCGGGAGCCACCGAAACCCTTAAAGCCGCCGACCCGATGAAATGGGTAGGATTGATGAACAACTGCAAGGCGAGAGCCGAGGAAATCATCAGGCATGAGCTAATCTATGTCTGACGGTCAAGAGCCGGAAAAATCGGAAATCTTGCGATAACAGCCGCCCCGACGAACCATTCCCCGTCCGGGCGGTTTTTATCGTCAAAAACGCTGTTTTCTCCAAGTCAAGAGCCGGAGAAAACACCCGAAAAATGCCCCTATTGCGTAACAGGGGCGCAGAAAGGAGCTTGCATGAGAACAGGGCTTACCAAGCAGGAAAAGACCACCGATATTTGGTTTGACGAGAAAGACCCCCTTATCCATATCCGCACCCACAACACCGCCTTGAAAAAGCGTCTGCTTGCATACAGCCGCCGCTACCCGGCGATCTGCCAGCAGACCGATGCAGACCCGGAAACGGGCTGCATGGAGTTTGACATTGAGAAAGGCCGCTTCTCTTTCCGTCTGACCGCCCCATACAGCGAGGAACGGCGGGAAGCGGCGCGGCGGTATGCCAGAGAGAG
>NZ_NFLL01000066.1 GCF_002160895.1 Faecalibacterium sp. An122
CTGCATGACACAGACATTGCACATTGACCCCGAATTCAAGGCACAGATTCCGCCCCTGACCCAAGATGAACGCAAGCAGCTGGAAGAAAACATTTTGGCAGAAGGGGAGCTGCTGGCCCCGATCCTTGTTTGGAACGGCACCATTGTGGACGGGCACAACCGCTATGAAATTCTGCAAAGCCATCCAGAAATTCCGTGCAGCATCCGGGACTTGGAATTGGAAACAAGAGATGAAGTTCTGGTCTGGATTTGCAAACATCAGCTGGGTCGCCGGAACCTGACGCCCGAACAGAAAAAGTTTCTGGTGGGCAAGCAGTACGACGCTGAAAAGCAGGCTGATGGATTTCATGGAAATCAGCACACACTCCCGGTTCTATCTGCTGGTGTTCAAAATGAACACCAGCAGACCCCCGAGAAAACCTGTGAGCGGATCGCACGGGAAAACCATATCAGCGCCAGCGCTGTCCGTCGGGCGGCACTGTTCGCCGCAGGCGTGGACCTCGCAGAGGAGTTGTGTCCCGGCATCCGGCGGCAGGTCCTTTCGGGTGATTTGAAGGCGCCGGACGCACTCTTTGAGCGTTTGGCCAAGACCAGGCCGGAGGATTATGATGCCCTTCTGGAGCAGATCAAAAACCCCCAGTCCAGAGCAAAGCCTGCCGCCAAGCAGAAATTGTTTCAGACAGAGAAAAGTGCATCAAGCAAACCGCTGTTGGCATCACAACCAAGTGAAAGCAAGCCAGTTCCTGAGGAAACTTCCTCCGTTTACAGCCAGCTTGCCGATGCCGCAGCCGCCATGCAAGAATGTTGGAACACCATCTTCAAGCAAATGCCTACGCTGTTTACGTCCCCGGAACAGAGGAAAGGGGTACAGGCTATTCTTGAAAAGCATCTTGCGTATCTGGCGGCGTTGGGCTTTGACCTGTCAGGTATGACGGAATAAAAGCGTGAACAATCTGCCTAGCTTTTCTTTCAGCTAGCTCCGGCAAGGCACGATCAAGGCAAGCAGATGCGCCCGGATTCCGCCCGCCATCTGAAATGATGCGGGAAGCGAAAATTTCCCGCCCTACGCGCCCGGATCTCGGCAGTAGACTTGATTTTTATTGTATTATCGTCTGCTTTTGGAAATCTCATCCGCCCGCTTTGCCGCCCTGAGACCTGCCCGAGAGGGCGTTTCCGGGCACATCCGGGCGGGAGGGCGGATCGGGCGGGTATTTTTGAATTCCTGCTTGTAAAATTTACCGGCTTTTAAAGGATGAACGCCGGCTTTTCCACATGGGAAGTTTCAAAGCTTCCGATCAACTGGGTGTGTGGACCAGAACAGGAGGTGTCGTTGAACAAAAAGAAAAAAGCTGTAAACCACTCTTGTTATCCGGACGAAGTCATCGAGCGGCTGGCCCGATGTTTTTATCCGGCGATTCTGGAAAGCTTCAGCAATGAGGAGGACCAGAAAGCCTTTGCCGCATGGCAGGCAGAGCAGGCCCGCTGTTCGGCAAAAGAAAAGCAGGACGTTCCCGATAGGGAACGCCCTGCCATCCATACACAGCTTTTTCAGTTTGGGTGCGTCCTTCGGGGCGCACCCTTTTTATTTGATTACAATAAATTTCAATTATCAAAGCGGCGCCGTTCATCTGAAAAGATGAGAAGGTGGATCTGCCAATGCAAGCTTTTCTTGTATATGAAAGTTCTTTTCTGAAAATGATTGACTTTACCAGAAACCATATGTAAACTTAAACTAAAGTAAAGTTGAATTTATCAAGATAGAGCACGCAAATATTGCCCAACATAGAAGCTTTTCATAGGGCCTAGGGTGTATCTGAAAACTCAAAAACGCCCAAAAAAGTGTTAAAAAGACAAGAAAAAGACACAAAAGGATTCTATCATAGGCAGTGCAAGGAAGTGATAGCATGACGATTCATCGTTATGAAGTAACAGATGCAGAATGGGCCATCATAGAACCCATGCTGCCCAAACATCATATGGGACG
>NZ_NFLL01000067.1 GCF_002160895.1 Faecalibacterium sp. An122
TCCGCATGGATCTGAGGGAAAAGGAGCAATCCGCTTTGAGATGGCCTCGCGTCCGATTAGCTAGTTGGTGAGGTAACGGCCCACCAAGGCGACGATCGGTAGCCGGACTGAGAGGTTGAACGGCCACATTGGGACTGAGACACGGCCCAGACTCCTACGGGAGGCAGCAGTGGGGAATATTGCACAATGGGGGAAACCCTGATGCAGCGACGCCGCGTGGAGGAAGAAGGTCTTCGGATTGTAAACTCCTGTTGTTGAGGAAAAAACGGATGGTACTCAACAAGGAAGTGACGGCTAACTACGTGCCAGCAGCCGCGGTAAAACGTAGGTCACAAGCGTTGTCCGGAATTACTGGGTGTAAAGGGAGCGCAGGCGGGTATGCAAGTTGGAAGTGAAATACATGGGCTCAACCCATGAACTGCTTTCAAAACTGTGTATCTTGAGTAGTGCAGAGGTAGGCGGAATTCCCGGTGTAGCGGTGGAATGCGTAGATATCGGGAGGAACACCAGTGGCGAAGGCGGCCTACTGGGCACCAACTGACGCTGAGGCTCGAAAGTGTGGGTAGCAAACAGGATTAGATACCCTGGTAGTCCACACCGTAAACGATGATTACTAGGTGTTGGAGGATAGACCCCTTCAGTGCCGCAGTTAACACAATAAGTAATCCACCTGGGGAGTACGACCGCAAGGTTGAAACTCAAAGGAATTGACGGGGGCCCGCACAAGCAGTGGAGTATGTGGTTTAATTCGACGCAACGCGAAGAACCTTACCAAGTCTTGACATCCTCTGACGATGCTGGAAACAGTATCTTCCTTCGGGACAGAGAGACAGGTGGTGCATGGTTGTCGTCAGCTCGTGTCGTGAGATGTTGGGTTAAGTCCCGCAACGAGCGCAACCCTTATGGATAGTTACTACGCAAGAGGACTCTATTCAGACTGCCGTTGACAAAACGGAGGAAGGTGGGGATGACGTCAAATCATCATGCCCTTTATGACTTGGGCTACACACGTACTACAATGGCGTTTAACAAAGAGAAGCGATACCGCGAGGTGGAGCAAAACTCAAAAACAACGTCCCAGTTCAGATTGCAGGCTGCAACTCGCCTGCATGAAGTCGGAATTGCTAGTAATCGCAGATCAGCATGCTGCGGTGAATACGTTCCCGGGCCTTGTACACACCGCCCGTCACACCATGAGAGCCGGGGGGACCCGAAGTCGGTAGTCTAACCGCAAGGAGGACGCCGCCGAAGGTAAAACTGGTGATTGGGGTGAAGTCGTAACAAGGTAGCCGTAGGAGAACCTGCGGCTGGATCACCTCCTTTCTAGGGAGTCTGGCTGACGGAACTTCGAAGAAGCTCGTGTCAGTCGGTGACGTAAACAAGAGATCGATATTGTTCAATTTTGAGGGCCCTGTAAAAAGGAACCTCAAAGAGATGTACCTTGAGAACTGAATAATAACTGCGAAACGAGAAAGTAAAACTTCTAAAGAAGAAACTACAGTTTCAAACGGAAGGGAAAACGATCTTGTTGGCAATTAGAGTATAAGAGGCTTAAAAGGCAATCGGAAGATTGCGAATGGTCAAGCGAAGAAGGGCGCAGGGCGAATGCCTTGGCACTGGAAGCCGAAGAAAGACGTGATAAGCTGCGATAAGCTGCGGGGAGCTGCAAATAAGCATTGATCCGCGGATTTCTGAATGAGGAAACTCACTCAGCCTCATAGCTGAGTATGTTACACTGAAATTTAAAATAGGTGTAACAGGGGAACCGCCTGAACTGAAACATCTAAGTAGGGCGAGGAAGAGACATCAAACGAGATTCCGTAAGTAGTGGCGAGCGAACGCGGAAGAGGGCAAACCGCGGGT
>NZ_NFLL01000068.1 GCF_002160895.1 Faecalibacterium sp. An122
TCAAGTTCAGAGTCACCCCAGAAGAAAAGCAGGAACTGGAGATCATGTGCGAGATTCTCCATGTCAACATCTCCACTCTTATCCGCCGTTCCCTGCGCAGTCAGTCCATCAAGCAAACCATTGTTGTCACCGGCGGCGGAGAAGATGCACTGAATACCCTCTCTGATCTGCTGGGACAATGCGGCAGGATCGGCAGCAATCTGAACCAGCTTGCCCGCCACTTCAACAGCAACGGCAAAGATTCAGAACAAATTCGGGCGCAGCTCTTGACCGAACTGTCCGCCCTCACACTCTTCCGGCTGGATGCCGAGAAAAAGATGGGAGAACTGTATGGCAACCATCAAGCATACAAGCTCGAAGAACTCCGATCTAACAGCGCCTGAACATTACCTGACCTTTCAGCACAACGAGTACACCGGCCTGCCGATTCTGGATGAGAACGGCCACCCCAAGCTACGGGAGGAGTACTTACTGGACACTCTGGAATGCGGCGGGCAGTCCTTTGCCATGGCCTGCCTACTGGCAAACCGGAAGTACGGAAAGAACTTCTCTCCCGACGATGTGAAGACTCACCAATATATCATCAGCTTCGACCCGCGGGATGCTGCGGACAATGGATTGACCCTGGAAAAAGCCCAGGCGCTTGGCCTGCAATTCTGCAAAGAAAACTTTCCGGGTCATCCCGCTATTGTCTGCTCCCACCCCGACGGACACAACGGAGCCGGGAATATCCACGTTCACATCGTCATTTGCAGCGTCCGGGTGCGGGCGATCCCTCGACAGCCCTATATGGAAAAACCCTGCGACTGGCAGGAGGGCATGAAGCACCGCTGCACCGCCGCGATGCTCCGGCACCTGCGGGTCGAGACCATGGAGCTTTGCCAGGAAGCCGGACTCTACCAGATCGACCTGTTGAACGGCACCGGCGAACGGATTACAGAACGAGAATACTGGGCGCAGCGGCGCGGCCAGCGCCGCCTTGACTATGCCAACCAGAAGGCAGCCGCTTCCGATCAGCCCATCCGGCAAACCAAATTTGAAACCGAGAAAGCGGCCCTTCGGAGGCAAATCCGTTCTGTTCTGGCTAAGGCTACGAGTCTTGAGGAATTTTCCGCTCAGCTTTTGCAGGAGCATGGCGTCACCGTCAGTGAGAGCCGGGGGCGGTTCAGCTA
>NZ_NFLL01000069.1 GCF_002160895.1 Faecalibacterium sp. An122
GGGTAGAAATACCTGCGGGGTACGGACTGCTTTTAGGACTTAAACTGTTAGCCGAACGGCATGGGAAGGCCGGTCAGAGAGTGTGAGAACCACGTAGGCGAAAACGGTGAGAGCTGCGCAGAATCCAGAGTACGGCCGGACACGTGAAACCCGGTCGGAATACGGGGGGACCACCCTCCAACCCTAAATACTACCCAGTGACCGATAGCGTATAGTACTGTGAAGGAAAGGTGAAAAGAACCCCGGGAGGGGAGTGAAAGAGAACCTGAAACCCTGTGCCTACAAGCACCTAGAGCACGTCAAAGTGTGATAGGGTACTTTTTGTAGAACGGTCCGGCGAGCGATTGTACGTAGCAAGGTTAAGGTCTTAAGGACTGGAGCCGAAGCGAAAGCAAGTTTGAAAAGGGCGATAAGTTACGTGCAATGGGCCCGAAACCGGGTGACCTACCCATGATCAGGCTGAAGTGGAAGTAAAATTCCATGGAGGGCCGAACCGACCTCCGTTGAAAAGGCGGCGGATGAATTGTGGGTAGCGGAGAAATTCCAATCGAACTCGGAGATAGCTGGTTCTCCCCGAAATAGTTTTAGGACTAGCCTCATTTTAGATACCTGGAGGTAAAGCACTGAATAGCCTAGCGGCCGAGAGGTTAGCGAAGCTTATCAAACTCAGAATGCCAGAGTATTGATGAATGGGAGTCAGACAGTGTCAGATAAATGTCATTGTCAAAAGGGAAACAGCCCAGATCTACAGCTAAGGTCCCAAAGTCAGGTCAAGTGGAAAACGATGTGAAGATACGCAGACAACCAGGATGTTGGCTCAGAAGCAGCCACTCATTTAAAGAGTGCGTAATAGCTCACTGGTCGAGCGTCTTTGCGCGGAGAATTTAACGGGGCTAAACCTGACACCGAAGCTTAGGCAACATCGCAAGATGTTGGGTAGGGGAGCGTTGTATGAGCGGCGAAACGGTAGCGTGAGCGGCCGTGGAGTTCATAGAAGTGAGAATGCCGGAATGAGTAGCGCGAATGCAGTGAGAATCTGCATGGCCGAAAGCCTCAGGTTTTTGGAGGAAGGTTCGTCCGCTCCAAGTTAGTCGGG
>NZ_NFLL01000007.1 GCF_002160895.1 Faecalibacterium sp. An122
GGCGGGTTGTATCAGGCCTGGGCCTTTACCTCGGTCTCGATGGAGGAGTGGCCCTTGGGGATGACGTACCGCACCGCCGGCAGGGAGACGTTGGTGGAATACAGGCTGACGTTGGGGTCGCACTTGATGACGGTCCCCTCGCCGCTGCCCGACACGGTGCAGGACACCGATGCGTTGCGGGCGGTGGCTGCGCCGTTCGCTGTGGACTCCAGATAGCCGGAGGCGAACCGGGGCACCGCAAAGCCGCAGTCATAGGCCTCGCAGTCGTAAGCGCTGTCGATCTCATGGCGGCGGATGTGGCCGGTTGCGGTGGGCAAGATGGTGGTGGTCACCTCGATGCCCGGGAAGGGGGACCAGCGGCTCACCACCCGGTCCTCACGGATTTCGTGGGAGATGGACACCTTCCGGACAAAGACATTGTCGTCGATGACAAAGGCCAGCATGCTGTCGGGGGCGGCCTGGTAGATCACCTCACGGCTGCGGGAAGCGCAGAAGCCGAACCGGGTGTCGTAGGCGAATTTGGCGTATTTCTCAGGGAACTGGCCGTGGCCGTGACCCTCGTTGACGCCGGCGGGATAGGCCGTCACACGGCCCTCCGAGCGGGCCACCAGCATATTGGCGTGGGGCATGGGCTTGAGGGCGTCCAGCTGGGGCACAGGCAGGGCCTCGGCGGTCCAGAAGGGATGGCCATCGGGCAGGGCCAGCAGGATAAAGCACTTCATACCCCAGTAGGGACTGCCGGGGGCGTTGTACCGCTCGGCCATATACATCTGGGGATAGCAGTAGCCGATGGTCAGGATGCCGTCCCGGTCGAACATCTTCTGATTCAGCCACCAGTTGAAGTTCCGGGCGATCAGGCCCTTCATGACGCCCAGAGGGAAGGGTTCCAGACCGGCCCAGACGCAGGCCGACCAGAAACAGCACTGGGCAAACCGATAGCTCAGGCTGCGGCCATAGGGCAGGGCTGCGCCGTTGTCGTCAAACCAGTAGATGAACTGCTTGGCAAACAGCTCGGCCCGGCTGCGGTAGAGGGCCGCCCGCTCGGGGTCGGTGTCGGCGGCAAACTTGGCGTAGAGGATGCCGTAGTACTGGATGGCCCAGGGGATATAGTAGTCCTTCTGGGGGCTGGCGCCGTCGGTGGACCAGCCGTCTCCGCTGTAGTAGCTGTCAATCCGCGCCAGGCCCCGGGCCAGATTCTCGGGGTCGTAGGGCATCCCGCACTTTTTCAGGGCCAGGTTCACCAGAATCATGAAAAACTGCCAGTTGCACTCGGGGATGACGTGGTGGTTGATCTGTTCCAGCCACCGGGCCAGATTCTGCTTCTCGGTGTCGGACAGGGGGTCCCACAGCTTTTCGGGGGCGGTCAGCAGGCCGCAGGCGATGGCCGCCATCTCCACAAAGCACTGGTCGTAGTCTCCGCACTCGCCCCAGTACTCGGGGTTTTCGGGGTCGGAGCCGGCGGCCAGGCCGCGGCGGTAGATCTCCTCAAATTCCGGGTCGGAGCCGCCTCCCACCCAGAAGGGCACCAGAGCCCACAGAGGCCGGCTGAAGGCCTCCAGCTCGATGGCGGCCTGACCGTAGGTCACGCCGGTTTCTCCCAGGTGAAGCCGGGCTTTGCCCTCGGAATAATAGGGTTTCAGGGGGTCAAGAAACAGGTGCATCAGCGCCTGAAAATCCTGTTTGGTGGAAAGTTCCATGGCTGTTTCCTCTTTTATTTCTTGTAGTCAAAGTTGGGGATGGCCGTCCAGCGGCGGCGCAGGGTGTGGGCTGCCAGCTTGGGGCGGCGGTCCCGGGTCAGCAGGCCCTTGCGGTTGCCGCCCACCCGCATGGGGCCCTGAATGGTGGCAAAGTCGGCGAAGTTCCAGGGCATCTCTCCGATGAAGAAATCCCTCTTGTCAAATTCTTCCCCCATCCGCTGATAGTATTCCGCCTGGTACTCCTCGCTGAACATTCCGCCGCAGGCGTCATGGAGGCCGTTGACGGTGTCGGCGCCGTATTCGGTGATGGCCACCGGCTTGCCCATGCCCGCCCAGAAGTCCAGTTCCTCGTTGAGGCCGGCGCAGGCGGCGTCCAGGTCGCCCGACAGGTTGTACCAGCCATAGTACCGGTTGATGCAGACCACGTCCATGGTGCGGGTGGTTATGTCCTTGGTGTAGTCGTTCTGGCAGCACACCAGGGTGACGGGACGGTCCTGGGGATCCTGGGCATGGGCCTGCTCATAGAGGGCGTGCCAGTATTCCAGGGCCGACTCAGGATAGTGTTCCAGGTCGGGCTCGTTGCCCAGGCTCCACAGGATGACGCAGGGATGGTTCTTGTCCCGGGCAATCATCTCGTCCAGCACCTGGCGGTGATGGGCGGCCAGGAGATCGTTCTTGTAGGGGTCCCGGGATGCGCCGTTGATGCCCACCGCCGGGGTCTCGTCGATGACCAGAATGCCCTCCCGGTCGCACAGGGCGTAGAATTCCTCGGCGTAGGGGTAGTGGCTGGTGCGCAGGGAGTTGGCCCCGAACCAGTGCATATAGTGCAGGTCGGTGACGTTGGCCACCTGGTTGAGGCCGCGGCCATGGAGGGCGCTGTCCTCGTGCTTGCCGAAGCCCTTGAGGTAGACCGGCCTGCCGTTGAGCAGAAGTTTGGTTCCCTCCACCTTCACCTCACGGATGCCGAAGGTCTCGTCGTAGCAGTCCTCCCCAAAGGTCACCCGGGCGGTGTAGAGGGCAGGAGTGCCGGGCCAGGGTTCCCACAGCTGGGGATCGGGCACCGTGACGCTGCCTGCGGCCCCCTGGGCGGCGGCCACCGGCTTGCCCGCCGGGTCCAGAATCTCCACCGAGACGCTGCCCTCGCCCACCGTGTCCACCCGATAGTCCACCCGGCCGTCGCAGTGGGGCACCAGGGTGATGTCGGCGATGTAGGCCCTGGGGGTGGTGTAGAGGGTCACCGGGCGCTGGATGCCGGCATAGTTGAAGAAATCGAAGTTGGGGCGGTTCATGGGCTTGGCGTTGGCCTTGGCGTGTTCCACCGAGGGAATGCCGGCGTTGTCCGAGCCAAAGAAGGCGATTTCGCCCGGCTCGTTGCCCACCGGCAGGGTGTTGCGGTTCACCCGGTTGTCGGCGGCCACCGTCAGCAGGGCGGTGGCACCGGGGGCCAGACGGCCGGTGACGTCGGCCTCAAAGGGCAAAAAGCCGCCCCGGTGCTCGGCAATGAGCTGGCCATCCAGCCAGACCTTGGCCTGGTGGGTCACCGAGCCGAACCGCAGCACCACCCGCTGACCGGCGCAGCTGCGGGGCAGGGTGACGGTGCGCTGATAATACACCCAGCCGTAATGATCCCGCCAGGCGCGGTCGGGCTTCTGATCGTTGAAGCTGGCGGGCACCGCCACCGTCTCGGCGCCGGGCAGGGCCGAAGCCGGGTCCAGGCTGGGGGCGGCGGGGTCGCCGTGGTCCAGGGCAAAGTTCCAGATGCCGTCCAGGCTCAGGGTGAGCCGCGCGGCGTTCTGCTGAGGATAAAGCATGGTTGTTCCTCCCATCCAAACGGGTGATCTGTCCGGGCCGGATGCTCTGTGGCTGCGGCCCGGGCCCAGCGGGGGAAATCGAATTCCCCCGGACGTTTCTTACCAGTACATCTCCCAGTCCTTGGTCAGGCGGGTGAGGGCCTCCATGTAGAAGTAATCGCCCCAGCTGGTGCACTCGTCCACGCCCTCGGGGGTGCAGGTGTTGTAGGGGCTCTTTTTGCTGTAGGTGCCATGGAGCAGCTGGCCCGAACCCAGGGTGGCGGTGCGGACGGCGTAGTGGTCGTAGAGGGAGGCCAGCATCTGGCGGGCCAGGGTCCGCCAGCTCTCGGCCTCGGCGGGCTCCACATACTTGGCAGCCTCCAGCAGGCCGCAGGCCACGATGGCCGCCGAGGAGGAGTCGCGGGGTTCGCCGCTGTCGGGGGCGAAAATCATATCCCAGCAGGGGATCAGGTCCTCGGGCAGGCGGGACAGGTAGAAGTCCAGGGCCCGGCGGAACACATCCAGGAATTTTTCATCGTGGGTGTAGGTGTAGCCGATGGCGCTGCCGTAGACGCCCCAGGCCTGGCCCCGGGCCCAGAAACTGTCGTCCCGGTAGCCCTGGCAGGTGCGGCCGCCCTTGGGGGTGCCGTCGGGGTTCATGTAGAAGGTGTGGTAGGTGCTGCCGTCCTCCCGGAAGGAGTTGGCCAGGCAGGTGGCGGTGTGGGCCGCCGCAATGGCCCGGTATTTGTCGTCGCCGGTGGTCTCGGTGGCCCAGTACAGCAGGGGCACGTTGAGCATGCAGTCGATGATGTAGCGGTAGTTGTCGGGGTCGTCCATGGTGCCCCAGGCCTGCAGGAATTTGCCGCTGGGCTGATAGCGGGTCAGCAGCTGGTCGGCGGCCGCCACGGCGGCGTCACGGCCCTTTTCGCTGCCCACCAGCTTCCAGGCCGCCACGCAGGTGGGGCTGTACAAAAAGCCCATGTCGTGGTGGTCCACCTCCACCTTGCGGCGGATGCGGTCGGCGAAGCTGTCCACCTGGATCAGGGCCGCCTGTTTGAACGCTTCATTGCCGGTGGCCTCATAGGCCAGCCAGATTTCTCCCGGCCAGAAGCCGCAGGTCCACTGGTTGTTGGGGCAGCCGGGGTAGATGTTGTTGACGCTGGAATGATTCTGGCACTGCCAGGTGTAGAGAGGGAGATTGGCCTCCACCTGACGGCAGGCCGCGGCCAGGGCCTCCCGGGCCTCGGCGTCGGACAAAACACGGTTGGGGAAGGTTTTCATAAGGTGACAAAGCCTCCTTGAAAAAGTTTGGTTCCAGTATACACCAAAAAGCGGGGCCGGGCAAAAAGCCCCGGCCCCGCCCACGAAACAATGGGAATCCAGCCTGCTTTCCGGCAGGCGCCGGCTGTAAAAAGCCTGATTCAGTTTGGGATAAGCGATCAGCCCTTGATGCCCGAGGAAGCCACGCCCTGGACGAAGTACTTCTGCAGGGACAGGAACACGATCAGCACCGGGATCAGCACCACCACCGAGGCGGCCATAATCAGGCCGTACTCAGCCGAGTACTGGGAGATGAACATGCGCAGGCCGATCTGGATGGTCTTCAGTTCGGTGCGGGTCAGGTAGATCAGGGGTCCCAGGAAGTCGTTCCAGGTGTTGACGAAGGTGAAGATGGTCAGGGTGGACAGAGCCGGCAGGCTCAGGGGCAGCATGATGTGCCACCAGATGCCGTATTCGGTCAGGCCGTCGATGCGGGCGGCCTCGCACAGCTCGCTGGGCACGCCCTCATAGAACTGTTTCATCAGGAACACGCCGAAGGCGCTGAAGGCCTGCAGGCACATAATGGCCAGATGGGTGTTGTTGAGGCCCCAGGAGCTCATCATCATGAACTGAGGCACCATGTAGGCCTGCCAGGGCACCGCGATGGTGGCGATGTAGCCCAGGAACAGCACATTCTTGCCCTTGAACTGCATTTTGGCAAAGGCATAGGCCGCAAAAGACGAGGTGAACAGCTGCAGCAGGGTGACCACGATGGTAATCTTGGCGGTGTTCTTGATGAAGGTCAGCAGGGGGATCTCGGTCCAGATGTCCACATAGTTCTGCCAGCGGGGATTGGCGGGAATCCACTGGATGGGGAAGCCGAACACGTCCTTGTTCTCCTTGAAGGAGGAGGACAGCATCCACAGGAAGGGCATCAGCATGAAGGCGGTGATGACGATGAGGAAGAAATAGATCATGAACCGCATGATGGCGTTGCGCCGCTTCTGGGAGGCATGATCTTTGATTGCAGATACAGCCATGGTGCTCCTCCTTTCTCAGTTTTCGCCGCGGGAGCCGCGGAACTGGACGATGGTCACGATCAGCACCAGGACAAACAGAACCATGGCGATGGCGCTGGCGTAGCCGTATTTGGGCGTGTTGACAAAGGCCACATTGTAGATGTAATACACCAGGGTCATGGTGGCGTTGCCGGGACCGCCCTGGGTGATCATGTACATCTGGTCGTACACCTTGAAGCCCGAGATGGTCAGCATGATGACCACGAAGAAGGTGGTGGGACGCAGCTGGGGCAGGGTGATGTGCCAGAACTGCTGCCAGCGGTTGGCGCCGTCCAGCTCGGCGGCCTCGTTCAGGTCAGGGTTGCAGCCCTGGAGGCCCGCCAGGTAGATGACCATGTAGTAGCCCATGTTCTTCCAGACGCTGAACAGGATGACGGTCAGCATGGCGGTCTCTTTGCCGGCGGCCCAGCGGGGCAGGTTCTCCACGCCCAGCGCGGCCAGCAGGGAGTTGATGGGGCCCATGGCAGGGTTGAAAATCATGTTCCAGACCGCAGCCACCGCCACCAGCGATGCGACGTAGGGGAAGAAGGCCACCGTGCGGAAGAAGTTGCGCAGGCGGACATTCTGGTTCAGCAGGACCGCCATGGCCAGGCTGCACACCAGGGTCAGGGGCACCGTGCCCAGAACGTAGACGATGGTGTTCACCAGGGCGGCCTGGAAGATCTTGTCGGTCTTGAACAGCTTGATGAAGTTGCTCAGGCCCACAAACTCAATGGCGTGGCGGCCGTCCCAGGAGCAGAAGGCCAGGGCGATGGCGAAGACCATCGGCACCAGAGTGAACACGCAGAAACCGATGAAGTTGGGGGCAATGAAGGTGTAAGCGGTCAGGGTGTCCCGAACCGATTTCTTCAGGGCCTTGCGGGGAGGCTTATCCGCCTTGACGGTTGACGCGGCAGGATTTGCCATAGGGAAACTCCTCCTTTCCAAACAATCCTCACAAAAAAGCGGGGCGGGCAGGCAGCCCGCCCCGCGCCGGTACAAAAGATAGGGCGCTCAGCGAGAAATTAGGCCAGGATGACCGAGACCTGATCATTCATGTTCTGAATGCCTTCGTCGACGGTCTCGCTCAGGGTCATGATGGCGTCGTGCTCGGTGTTGAGGATGGTCTCAATATCGGAAGCATACTGGGTGTAGGGCATCTCCAGGTAGACGGCCACGGTGTTCAGAGCCTCGGCGGAAGCGTCGTCGGCAGGGAAGCCCTCGGTGGCGCGGATGATGGCGTTGGTCTCCTCGGAGCCGCAGGCGGGGAAGGTGCCGGTCTCAGCGATGACCTTGGCGCCCTCATCCGAGACACACCAGTTGATGAAGTCGGCAGCAGCCTCAGCCTTGGCGGAATCCACGTTGATGGCCAGAGAGGTCACGGTGCCCAGGGTGGAGCCGGCAGGAGCGTTGGCGGGGTGAGGATACTTGACCATGCCCCAGTTGAACGGAGTCTCGGCCTCGGCCATATAGGTCTGCAGGGTGGCGATGAACCAGCTGCCCATGGGCAGCAGAGCGCACTGCTGGTTCTCGAAAGCGGCCGAGTAGTGCAGGGAGGAGGTCTTCAGGTAGCCGTAGTCCATGCAGATGCCGTCGTTCTGCTGAGCCAGGACCAGGTCGTAGGTGGGCTTCATGAAGTCATAGGTGCCGTCCACGATGGTGTTCTCGCCGTCCAGGATGGAGAACAGGGACACGCAGGAGCGCCAGGTGTGGTAGTGGCAGCCGTAAACCTTGGCGTCGCCCTCGCCGCTGGTCATCTGACGGGCCAGAGCGTCGTACTCCTCCATGGGCAGGTCGTTGGCGGGATAGGGAACGCCGGCGGCGTCGAACAGATCCTTGTTGTAGAACAGGACCCAGAAGTCATTGCGGAAGGGAACGGCGTAGAAGTTGCCGTCGTCGGTGGTCAGCTGCTCGATGGTGCCGTTGAAGTCGGCGGTGTCACGGGTCAGCACGTCGTTCATGGGTGCCAGGTAATCCAGGTTGATCAGGTTGGCGTAGCCGGGGATGTCCTTAATGCTCAGGACGTCGATGTCGGCGCCGCCGGCCAGCTGGGTGGCCAGAACGGTCATGTAATCGGTGGAGCCCAGGTCCAGCATCTCGATGGTGACGTTGGGGTGGGTAGCCATGTAGCCGTCAGCCATGGCCTTCCAGTAAGCGGTGGACTCCAGATCCCAGATGGTCCAGACCAGGTTGGTGGTGCCTTCGGCAGCAGACGAAGCGGTGGATGCAGCAGTGGATGCGGCGGTGGAGCTGGAGCTGGAGCTGCCGCAGGCGGCCAGAGCGGTGGTGCCGGCCACCACAGCGGCGGCCTGCAGGAACGAACGGCGGGAAATCTTTCTCATGATCTTTGCCTCCTGGAAATCTTCTCTTTCTTCTTCGATGCAGCGTCCCGCCCCGTGTCGGCGGGTCCGCTTTCCTTGTTTATACTATAAGCCCGCCTGTCCCTTTTCGGAATGGAAAATCCAAAAAAGCGTCTGTAATTTTTTTATTTTTTCCAGAAAAGATGCAATATCTTAAACTCAAAGATGCAATTAATCCATTTTTGCACAAAAATTTGTTGCTGTATTCGATTTTTTCAGTACTATATACACAAGGGTTCTCCGGCGATCAGGACAGGATTTTATACGCTGCCCAGCCGGATGCCGCCAGCAGCAGCCCCGCCGCCCCAAAGCAGGCCGCCGGGCCCGCGGCGGCCACCGCCGAGGACCCCACCAAAAACATCACCTCAAAGACGCTGCCGCTCATATTGAACAGCGAGAGGGCTTCGGCCCGGCGTTCCTCCTGGCCGGCGGCGTCCACCAGGTTGTTCTGGAATTTTTCCAGGATGCAGCCGGGCATCCGCAGCAGCAAGGGCAGAGTCAGCATCAGGGCCACCGCCGGGAGGGTCCGGTCTACGAGGCCCAGAACCGCCATGCCGGCCCCCGCCAGCACAAACAGCCCCGCCAGGGCCTGCAGGGTGTGTTCCGGCTTGAGCCGGTCCAGCAGCGGCCCCGACAGCATCTGAATCACCGAATACCCCAGAATGATGGCCGTGAGCCATTCGGCCCGGGCCCCGCAGGCCAGCAGCTTGTCGGCGTAGAAGAAATTCACCAGAATCTGACCCATGTTCAAGGCCGCCAGGGCGGCAATCAGGGCCAGGGCCCGCCGGGTCAGCACCATATGGGCCAGGCCGGGCCGGGGTGCGGTTTCGGTCCGGGGCGGGCGGCGCTGCACCGGCAGCGGCGGCAGGGAAAAGGAGGCCAGCCAGGCCAGAAAACTGGTGAGGACGCTGGCCGCCAGCAGGACGGGAATACCCCCCACAGCGTACAGGCCCGCATAGCACAGGGTGCTGACCACAAAGCCGGCGGTTTCCAGGTTCCGCACCCGGGCGGTGCTGGTCAGATACCGTTCCGGCGGCAGGGTGCCGTAGAGATAGGCGCTGAGGGTGCCCGACTCAAAGCTGAGGGCTGCTCCTTCCACCATGGCTTCCAGCCAGAACAAGGGCAGGGACCGGGTGAGAAAGGCCGTCAGCAGCAGCACCCGGGCCATCACAAACAGAAACTCATACAGCAGGATGGACCGGCGGCAGCCGATCCGGTCGGTGAGGCGGCCCGAGGGCACCTCGCTCAGCAGGACCGCCAGGGACAAGGCCGCCTGCAGCAGAAAGAACTGGCTGACGCTCACCCCTGCGGTGGTGCGCACCAGCAGGGAAACAGGGCCAAAAAAGACCAGCCCGTTCAAAAAGGACATGACCGTCAGACCGTCCAGCGGACGGCCTGGGCAGATAAACGATTTCATTTTCTCGTACCTCACATCAAACGTTCAGAAAAACAGCGTTTTCCCGGGGCAGGGCACAGCACGCCCCAGGGCGTACCCCTGGACGGGGCACACCGGACGGTTTGGATATGTTTAAGGACGAGTCAACCGTTTCATCTTGCAGCAGTTCCTTTCACAGGCTGGTAAAGTAAGGCCAGTATAACACAAAAGGCCCGTCTGCACAAGCGGCGGCGGACGGTTGACAATCCACCCAAAAAACGTTACTTTATAAGTGTTGTATCCTGAATCGCGCACCGCTGCGCAGGCCGGAAAGGGGGAGGGCCATGAGCTTCGATTTCATCCGCAGAATGACCCTGCGGCGCCAGATTGTCCTGGGCACCCAGATGTTCACCGCGGTGGTGAGCCTGCTGCTGGGCATCGTGCTGTTTGCTCTGTCCGACTCCTATATCCGCAGCAACACCCTGCGCTCGGTGGAATTCAACCTGATGCAGATGGCCACCTCGGTGGAGGCCAAGCTGAACAACGCCGACAACCTGCTGAACTGGGCATCCACCGACAGCACCCTCCGCCGCTATCTCACCACCACCGAGATGACCGGCCAGCTCACTACCTCCGCCTACGACACCTTTTCCGACCGGTATCTGTCCAGTCCCATCCAGACCCAGATCACCCGGTTTTTCGTCACCAACGGCACCGACCGGTTTCTTCAGCTGGGCAACCTGACCAGTTCCGCCAGCCTCAACGCCGGCACTTTGACCATGTTCCTGGGCCCGGAGAACCGGCTCACCTTTGCCCTGGACCCCCTGCTGCCCTCTCACCCCACCTGTCTGGTGCTGCGCCAGCAGATTCGCCCCAGCACCGAGACCCACTCCATCGGGTGGATTTATCTGGGCCTGGACACCGCCGTCATCACCAGCGCCGCCGACGACTACATCATGCCCGAGGGAGGCGTCCTCTACTGGCAAATGGGAGGTCAGCTCTGGCGGATGGACGGCCACATCCTCACCCCGGTGGAACACGGCCTGGACACCGAGCCCTACCGGGCCGCCGGGCTAGCCAGCCCCGACACCCAGGTATTCCGCGTCATGCGGAACAACCGGGCGTTTCTGTCGGTGGTGGTGCCTCTGGATGGCTGGGACGCCCAGCTGATTCAGCTGTTCCCCGAGAGCACCTTCCTGAACCAGCGGATGATTTATCTGCTCCTGATCGGCCTGGGCATTCTGCTGCTGTGGCTGATGGATGCTTTGCTGCTGCGGTGGCTGGATTCGGTCATCACCCGGCCGGTGGCGGCCCTCCGCCAGCGGCTGGACCGGATCAGCGAGGGCAATTTCACCATTGACCACTCCATCGAGTGGTCCAACGAGCTGGGCGACATCGGCCGGGGCATCAACCACCTGGCCGGCAACGTGGAGGGCCTGCTGGCCCGCCGCCTGGAAGATCAAAAGCGGAAGCAGGACCTGGAATACCAGATGCTGCAAACCGAGATCAACCCCCATTTTATCTACAACACCCTCAACTCCATCCGGTGGATGGCCACCATCCAGAACGCCACCGGCATCGCCGAGATGGTCACCGCCTTCGCCCGGCTCACCAAGAGCGTTTCCAAGAGCACCGAAAAACTGGTGCCGCTCCAGGACGAGCTGGCCCTGCTGAACGATTATTTCACCATCCAGCAGTACCGCTATGGCGGGGATTTGCAGATTGAGGTGTCCCACATCGACAACGAAGCCATCTGCCGGGACTGCATGATCCCCCGGTTCACCCTCCAGCCCCTGGCGGAAAACGCCATCTTTCACGGTCTGGAGCCCAAGGGCGGCTTTGGCAGCGTACTGATTGAAATTCACATCAGCCCCGACAACGGGGATGTTCTGGTCACCATGACCGACGACGGGGTGGGAATGCCCCCGGAACAGGTGGCCCATCTGCTGGACGAGCCCTCCGACCAGGCCGCCGCCCAGGACAAAATCCGCCATGTGGGCCTGTGGAACGTCCACCGGCGGCTGCAATACTCCTTCGGCAGAAACTACGGCCTGACGGTGGAGAGCGAACCCGACGTGGGCACGGCGGTGACCATCCGCCTGCCCTATCACCCCAAAGAGGAAGGAGAAACGACCCATGCTGCGGATCCTACTGGCTGACGACGAGCCCCTGGTCCTGATCGGCCTGCAGGGGATGCTGGAATGGGAAAAGCAGGGCTACACCATCTGCGGCACCGCCCGCAACGGCAAACTGGCCCTGGAAGCCATCGAGCGGGAAAAGCCCGACATCGTCATCGCCGACGTCAAGATGCCGGTGATGGACGGGCTGTCTCTGGCCCATACCTGCCACGAAAAAGGCCCTCTGCCGGTGTTCATCATGCTCACCAGCTCGGAGGATTTCAGCTATGCCCGGCGGGCCATTGAGGCCGGGGTGGTGGACTATCTGGTCAAGATGGACCTGACCCCCACCAGCCTGTGCGGCGCGCTGGAGCGGGCCAGCGAAAAGGTGAAGAAAGAGCGGGCCCTCACCGGCCAGATGCCCAGCAAAAGCGAGATGGAGGAAGGGCTGCGGACCCTGCAGGACCGGTTTTTGATCCGGCTGTATGCGGGCCTGATCCCTGACGAGGCCCATCTGCAGCAGGAGATGAAGGGGCTGGACCTGCACCTGGACCAGCCCTGTCTGATTGCGGCCTGGGGCGAGATTCTGCCCGCCAACGCCGCCATGACCACCGAGCAGCAGCTCAAGCTGAATCTGGCCTGCTGCCGGATGCTGGAAACCACCCTCCAGAACTATCTGCCGGTCCACGCCACCGGCACCGACGTGCTGCATTTCAGCGCCCTGTTCAGCCTCACCGAGGAACAGGGTCGGGACGTGAAGGCCTTTCTGGAGCCGCTGCTGAAAAAGGCCAGCCAGATTCTCTACAATTACTTTTCCGCCCGGCTCCTGTGGGCCGTGGGGCGGCCCGCCGCTGCACCGCTGGGCCTGCCCCGCCGCTGCCGCGAGCTGGATACCCTCCGGCTTCTTTTGTCGGACAGCGAACCCATCCTCTTTGCCGAGGACATGGACAGCGACGCCAGCGCATCCAAGCTGCAGACCGTCGCCCAGGTCAAGGCCTACATCCGGGACCATCTGTCCGAAAAACTGACCCTGGCGGACGTTGCCGCCGTGTTCAGCTTTTCCCCCGGCTACCTCAGCCAGCTGTTCGGCAAGTACGGCGGCGGCTTTGTGGAGTACATCACCGAGGCCCGGGTGGCTGCCGCCAAGGAAATGCTGGAAAAAGGGGATAAAAAGATCTACGAGATCGCCGAGGAACTGGGTTTTGAGAGCTCCTTCTACTTCTCCAAGGTCTTTAAAAAGGCCACCGGCCTCAGCCCCCGGGAATACCAGCAGAAACTGTAGCGCCCCGCGCCGTCACCGGGCGCAGGGGAGAGGGGCGTTGTCCGCTCTGTTTCCTTGTCTGTCATCCATGATAGGAGATGTTCCATGTTTACCGAAAGACTACCCCTTCTGCCGGCGGTGCTGCCCGCCTTCCGGCCCTGCCCTCCGGCCTGTCAGCGGGCGGACTGGGAATCCCTGCCCGACACCGCCCGCCAGCGCCTTCTGGACGCCGGCGAGGCCGAGGCGGCCCGGTCCATTGCCCCCATGCCCCTGACCCTCTGGCTGGACTTTATCCGCAGCGGACGGCGGGCCGACTGGGAGGAGGCCACCTTCTCCCGCCGGGCCCGGCTGTGCGCCCTGGTCTGCGCCGAGTGTGTGGAGTACCGGGGCCGCTACCTGGACGCCATCGCCGACACCATTTGGGCCATCTGCGAGGAGAGCGCCTGGCAGCTGCCGGCCCACAACTCCTACGTCCGGGACACCCCCCAGCTGCCCCTGCCCGACACCGCCCGGCCCCTCATCGACCTGTTTGCGGCCGAGGCCGGGGCCCTGCTGGCCACCGTCCACTTCTTGCTGGGGCCTGAGCTGGAAAAAGCCTATCCCGGCCTCACCACCCGCATCGAACAGGAGGTCCGGAACCGGATTCTGACCCCTTACCTGCAGGATCACTTCTGGTGGATGGGCAACGGCAATGAGCCCATGTGCAACTGGACCAGCTGGTGCACCCAGAACGTGCTGCTCTGCTTCTTCCTGCTGCCCGATGTCAGCCAGGAGGAGCGCCGGGCCGCCGTCCGTCAGGCCGCCTACAGCCTGGACTGCTTTTTGAAGGACTACGGCCCCGACGGCTGCTGCAACGAGGGCGCCCAATATTACCGCCACGCCGGTTTGACCCTCTGGGGCGCCCTGCACATCCTGTCCAGCGCCGCTCCCGAGGCCTTCGAGCCCCTGTTCCGGGAGGAGAAAATCCGCAACATTGCCGAGTACATCCTGAACGTCCATGTGGACGGGCCCTATTACCTGAATTTCGGGGACTGCAGCCCTCTGGCGGGCCGCTGCGGCGCCCGGGAATATCTCTTTGCCAAAGCGGTGGGCAGCCCCTCTCTGGCGGCCCTGGCGGCGTCGGATTTCCGGGCCGACCCGGACCCCGACCACCTCACCGCCCAGGACGCCAGCAGCCGGATCAACCTGTGGTACCGGCTTCTCACCGCCTTCACCCAGCGGGAGCTGGAAAGCCATCCCGCCCCCGCCGCCCCCGCCGGGGACGTGTGGTACCCCAGCGTGGGGGTCTTTGCCGCCCGGCGGGGCAGCTGGGTTCTGGGGGCCAAGATGGGCTCCAACGGGGACAGCCACAACCACAACGACACCGGCAGCATCACCGTCTACAAGGACGGGCGGCCCTTCCTGATTGACATCGGCGTGGAGAGCTACACCCGCAAGACCTTCAGCCCCCAGCGGTACGAGATCTGGACCATGCAGAGCGGCTGGCACAACCTGCCCACCTTTGACGGGGTGATGCAGCTGCCTGGCGCAGAATACGCCGCCCGGGACATCCAGATCGGGGAGGGGAGCATTTCGGCCGAGCTGTCGGGGGCCTATCCCCCCATCCAGGGGCTGAACCATTACCGGCGGACGGTGTCGGTCACCCCGGAGGGAATCACCCTGGTGGACGAGACCGACTGGCCCGGGGAAGTGGAACTGACCCTCATGACCCAGCTGCATCCCCAGCTCTGGGGCGGCGGCCTGAGCCTGGAGGGCCTGGGCCTGATCCAGCCCGGCAGCGGGGTGGAGCTGACGGTCCAGCCGGTGCCGGTGACCGATCCCCGGCTGCGCACCGCCTGGCCTGATACCATTTGGAAAATCAGCATGTATTTCTACAATAAGCTGATCTTACATTTGAACTGAGCAGAGGAAAAGGAGTTTTTGTCATGGAAACCATCAAGCTGAAAGTCCTGAACCAGACGGGCCATACCCTGATGACCTGCCGGGCCGATCAGGAGGTATCTCTGGTCTACACCAACGCCTACCAGCCCGGCGACCGCATCGCATTGGAGATCGATCACCCGGGCCAGTTCTGCGTCATCCAGCTGGAGGATACCATGGACCCGGCCCTGGTGTATGTGGTCAACCGGGAGATCAACTTCCACATTCCCTTTGGGGAGCAGGCCATCACCTATTCCCCCAAGAGCTTCCAGGGCAACCGGCATCTGATCCGGGCCCGGCTGGCCCGGCCCGAGGAGCTGGCCGTCCGCCGGAATCTGGCTTTCAACTGCTACGATGAGCACGGGGACACCGGTTTTTATCCCCATGCTTCGGCCAACGTGGAGACCCGCGGCGAGGCGGTGTTTGCCGCCCGCAACGCCATCGACGGCATCTTTGAGAACAGCTCCCACGGGGAATATCCCTACCAGAGCTGGGGCATCAACCGGGACCCCAACGCGGCCCTGACCCTGGACTTTGGCCGGGAAGTGGTGCTGGACGAGCTGCGGATCACCGAGCGGGCCGACTTTCCCCATGACAACTACTGGATTCGGGCCACCGTCACCTTCTCGGACGGTTCCCGGCTGGAAATCCCTCTGGTCAAGAGCGCCAAACCCCAGAGCATTACCTTCCCGCCCCGCCGGGTCCGCAGCCTGGTGCTCAGCGAGCTGATCCAGGCCGAGGGTCCGTCGCCCTTCCCGGCCCTGACCCAGATCGAGGCCTGGGGCTATGAGGCCGGCGCCGAGGGCGGGGAGGCGCAGGCATGAGCTGGTTTGACGCATTCTACGGCGGCAACGGCCGGGGCGTAAACCCCAACGAGCCCGAGAAAAAGGGCCTGGCCCGGTTCTTCCAGATTCTGGGCCGGGACTTCGGCCAGCTGATCGCCACCAACTTTCTGGTCTGCGCCCTGGTGC
The DNA here is from genome assembly GCF_002160895.1 of Faecalibacterium sp. An122. Lineage (GTDB taxonomy): Bacteria > Bacillota > Clostridia > Oscillospirales > Ruminococcaceae > Faecalibacterium. The sequence continues at coordinate 15,810 of NZ_NFLL01000007.1, forward strand.
TGCCGGCGGCGCTGGGGGTGTCTCTGGGCATCATCCTGCTGAACTTCCCCCTGACCCTTCTGGCGGGCCTGCTGGGCGGCATGCTGGCCGGCATCGGCCTTCTGGTGATGGCCGACTGCGCCCTCCGCAGCCTGTGCAACGATCCGTCCCCCTGGCTGCCCCGGATGGGCCAGACCATCTCCGCCAAGTGGAAGGCCGCCCTGCCTGTGGGCGCCATCCTCATCACCCTGCTGGGGGCTCTGTCCTTTGTCTGGGCCTTCCTGTTCGAGGTGATGGAGTCGGGCCAGTACCCCGGCAGCGCCATTCTGGTGTTCCTGGGCTTCGATATGCTGGTGCTGGCGGTGGCGGGCAGCCTGACGGTGGCGGCTCTGACCGCCGCCCCCGCCAGGGAGACCTCTCTAAGCAGCCTGCTGCGCACCGCCGGACACATGATGCTCTATGCCCCCGGGCGGGCCCTGGGGGGCAGCGCCGTCATCTTTGCGGGGGTGGCGGTCCTGATCCTGTTTTTCCCCATCAGCACCCTGTGGGCCATGCTGTTCGGCTTCTGGCTGCCGGTGCTGGTGGCCATGCAGATCTTCTTCCCGGTGCTGCGGGAGATCTATGACCTGGACGTGGAGCACGCTCCCTCGGCCGACGACGAGGAGGAAGGCCCCCTCATGACCGAAAAGCAGAAAAAAGCCCGGGCCCGGGCCAACTGGTGGTACTACAACTGGGGCCTGGTGGCGGCTGCGGCGGTGCTGGTGGTGGCGGTGATCTATGTGGTTCACGGCCTGACCACCACCATTGACCCCGACTACAACGTGGCGGTGGTCACCCCCGACACCCTGCCCGATTCCTCCGCCCTCCAGCTCCAGCAGGTGCTGGAGAGCTACGGCGTGGACCGCAACGGGGACGGGGCGGTGGTGGTGAGCCTCAACGTCTACACCTGGAGCGCCGATGCCTCCCTCACCGACATGAACAGCCAGATGGCGGGCGCCACCCGGATGAACACCGACCTGTCCAACGGGGACAGCGGCATCTGGATTCTGGCCGATCCCCAGGGCTTTGAGGAGGCCTACGGCGCCCTGAGCGAGGCTTTGGGCAGCGACTGGGCCGGACAGCTCATCCCCTGGACCGACGTTCCCACCCTGGCCGGCGCCGATCTGGGCAGCTACGACACCTCCGCCGACGGCTCCACCAGTCAGTCGGTGCAGGAGCTCTTTGCCGACTATCAGATCGCGGTGCTGGACAGCTCGGACGGACTGTGGGACCTGCTGACCCATCCGGCCTCGTAAGTCGGTTTCTTGATGATTTTGGGCGGAAAAGGGATTGTATTTGCCCCGCCGCGGCGGTATCATAAAGCCGCGGTCAGGAAACAGGTCCCTGACCCCATTCTCCGAAAATCACACGCGTAAAAGAGGGGAGGTCCGCCCGGGCCGCTCCTCTTGCGGCGTTTCGGCCGGCAGGTTTTCCACCGAGATTTTGTGCGCTTGTGGAAAAATTACCCCGCCGGCCCGGACACAGACAAAAAACACCCCTGCATCCCTCGGGATGCAGGGGTGTTTTGGGTTCTTTTGGGGGTGAGGCTCACATCATGTTGTGGAATACCCGCATGGCGATCTGGAAGTAGAGGATCAGACTGCAGGCGTCCACGATGGTGGTGATGAAGGGGGTGGCCATGATGGCGGGGTCGAAGCCCAGCTTCTTGGCGCCCAGAGGCAGGATACCGCCCACCAGCTTGGCCAGAATGACGCTCAGGAACAGCGACAGGCTGACCACCAGCACATAGCCGGGCACGTTCTCATACATGCCGGCGTAGAGGACGCCGTACATCAGCCAGATGCGCAGGCCGTTCACCAGGCCCAGCACTGTGCCCACCAGGGCGGAAATCCGCAGCTCCTTGAACAGGACCTTGAGGAAGTCCCCGGGGCTGACCTCGCCCAGAGCCAGGCCGCGGACCATCAGGGTACTGACCTGGTTGCCGCAGTTGCCGGCGGTGTCCATCAGCATGGGCATGAAGGAAACCAGCAGGGGAAGGGCCACAAAGGCCTCCTCGTAGTGGGTGGTGACCATGCCGGTAAAAGTGGCCGACAGCATCAGGATCATCAGCCAGGGGATACGCTGTTTGGCGTGGGTCCAGACGCTGGTGCCAAAGTAGGTGGTGGCCTCGTCATCCGGCAGAATGGCGGCCATCTTCTGCATGTCTTCGGTGGACTCCTCGGTCAGAACGTCGATGGCGTCGTCGATGGTGATGATGCCCACGAACATGCCCTCGTTGTCCAGAACCGGCATGGCGGTGAAGTCATACCGCTGCATCTCACGGGAGACGTATTCCTGGTCGTCGGTGACCCGCACCGCGATGACGTTGTCGTCCATGATCTCGGTGATGGGGGTATCCAGGTCGGCCAGCAGCAGGCTGCGGACCGACACAACGCCCAGAAGCCGGTTTTTCTCCACCACATAGCAGGTGTACAGGGTCTCGGCCTGTTCGCCCTGCTGCCGGATGGCGGCAAACGCGCCCCGGACATCCATATCTTTCCGCAGGCGGACATATTCCAGGGTCATCAGGCTGCCGGCGGAATTTTCGGGGTAATTCAGCAGCTTGTTCAGGCTCTCGCGGGTCTGGGAGGAAGATTTCTCCAGCACCCGCTTGACCACGCTGGCGGGCATATCTTCCAGCAGGTCGGCGGCGTCGTCCAGGCTCATCTCCTCGATGGCCGCAATCAGCTCCACATCCGAGAAGGCCTCCACCAGGTCATCCCGGGCGTCGTCCGACATATAGGTGAAGGCCTCGGCGGCCACTTCCTTTTTCAGCAGCCGGAACACCACCAGACGGTTGTTTTCGTCCAGTTCTTCCAGCAGTTCGGCCAGGTCGGCGGGCTGGACGTCCTCGGTGACTTCGCGCAGTTTCAGGTACTGCTTTTTCACCAGCAGCTTGAGCAGGCGGCTCTTGGTCAGCTCATTGGGGGCGGGAGGGGCCTCCTTGGCCTCTTCCTTTTCGGCGTCCCGCACGTCCTGGCGCAGGTCTTCGGCGGCCTCGGCGTCGTTCAGATCCCGGGCCAGCTGTTCACGCACTTCGGCGGGAATATCGTCGGGCAGTTCCTGGGCGGGCATCTGTTCCAGATGCTCCATCATTTCCTGGTCCAACACTTCTTTTTTTTCTCTCTTATCCATGGGTTCTATCTCCTCCATCACAAACTATCACAGGAGGGTACAGTCCATCGGGATATAAAAAGGCGCAGCCAACAGGCGGCGGAAAGTCTTTCCGCCGCGCAGGCTGCGCTCACGCCATGTGTCCAGACGGGAACAGGGGATGCCCACAGGCTCCCCTCCATCCTTCACACCAAACTGCGCCCGGGCATACTGGCCCCCGGCGCCGTTTTATTCCTTCTCGTTCTCCCTGCGGGTGAACGCAGCTTCTTCATTTTCCGATGCGCTGTACCGCTCGGATCTACTATGATCCGGGTCCATCTTTCTGCGTTCACCTCCCAGTTTTGTCGCTAGTCTGATTATAACGCACCATTTAGACTCGGTCAACCCCCTACTTTTCCCGCCTGAGGCGGGAGGCACTTCCCCCGCGGCTGCGCCGCCGCCCCCAAGGGCTCTGGACACAGGGTACATTCTCTATTCTATACGTTTCCCCGTACAACAAACAATGCGAGGGCCAGCTCGTGAGAGCCGGCCCTCGCAGAGGGACCCTATCTTTCGTGACGCAAAAGTTCTTTTGTTTTGGTGCGATCAACAACAGAAGGAATAGTGGTTAATTATTCCCCTTTGTCGCCACATCGGATGGGTTATTTACCCGAGCCTCCAAACGGTCTCTTGTTCAAAGGCCCCTTATATCAGCTCCCGGCCATGGTGCTGCCGGGGATGTTATAAGTAAAGGAACAGATTAGTCAGCACTAGCAGTGCGGGTAACGGTCACAGCAACGAAGACAACAGAGTTAGCAGCGCCAACATAAGTGTCGTCCAGAGCCTTGGTTGCAACACTGGCAGAGATCACATACTCGTAATCATATTTATCCTGACCAGCAGTAATATCATTGTGCTTAGGCAGAGCGTCCTCGTCCTGAAGAACCTCCTTAACCTCGGCAGCAACCAGCTTCACAGCCTCATCTTCGCCCACAGCGCCATTAACAATATAGATGGTACCATCTTTAACAGTGCGGTTGTCGTAGCCATGGTTCTCAGCGTAGTAAGTCATATCGAGACCATCTACGCCAATCTTGCCATCGTCAAGAGTGAAACCTGCCCGATCCATAAAGTCGGCAATCATGTTAGCAACGTCAGCCTTGCCACTATGGTCACCAAGATTCTGTACAGTTTTCTTTTCCGCCAGATCCTGCAGAGTGGGCTCGCTGATGTAGTTCAGAGCCTTCTCCAGAGCAGTGACATCAGCAGCATTATCCTTGACAGAGATATAGTCTTCATCAACTGTATCACCCAGCTTGGCAGCCAGGGTAGCAGAGAAACCGGAAACAACGGTCTGCTCGCTGCTAGAAGAACCAGCATCGTTGGTGCCATTGCCTTTGCAGCCAGCCAGCATGCTGACAGCCATAACGCCAGCGAGCATCAGAGAAGCAATCTTCTTGAGTTTCATAATGAATTTTTCCTCCTTAATGGTGTAAAAGATAGAGACCCAAAACAGGTTTCAAAGGAAGGTCCTTTCCTTTGTGTGCCTATAATACCATACCCCCCCCGGTGTCAAGACCCGATTTCAAATTTTCCCATTTTTGCTTTATTTTCTATAGTTGGGGAAGGTCCATCTTGGATACAAGATGTTTTGCGGACGGGAGAGGCGGAGGAAATTTCTCTGGAGCGCGAAGAATCCAAGGCAGGAGATCCCGCCCTTTTCATAGTGCACCGCGGGGAACAGGGGACGTCAACTCACCCCCAAACATCTCCCCAAACACAAAAAGTACCCCGCCTGCCTTTTCAGACAGACGGGGTACTTTGTTTGCCTTTGGAGTAAGTTCAGCCTCGGTGGACGGGCCTATCCCTTAAGAGCCCCTATGGGGCGGCGGCGCAGCCGCGGGGGAAATGCCCGCCGCCGTTTGGCGGCTTACTTGTACAGCTCGACCAGGCGAGTCAGGTGCTCGTAACGAGCCTCTGCAGCCTTCTGGTTGTCGTCGAACAGCTTCTTGGCGCGGTCGGGGAAGGCGCGGCTCAGACGGCTGTAACGAGTCTCGGTAGCCAGCAGGTTCTGGTACTTCTCAGCGTCAACGGCCTTGGAGGTCAGGGTGAAGGGGTTCTTGCCCTGAGCCTTCAGAGCGGGATTGAAGGTGAACAGGTTCCAGTAACCGGCCTCAACAGCCTTCTTCATCTCGTTCTGGCAGTTGGTCATGCCGCCCTTGATGCCGTGCAGCTCGCAGGGAGCGTAGCCGATGATCAGGGACGGGCCGGGGTAAGCCTCAGCCTCAGAAATAGCCTTGATGGCCTGGTTCATGTTGGCGCCCAGAGCGATCTGTGCGACGTAGATGTAACCGTAGGTCATGCAGATCTCGGACAGGCTCTTCTTGCTGATCTCCTTGCCGGCTGCAGCGAACTGGCAGACCTCACCGATGTTGGAGGCCTTGGAAGCCTGTCCGCCGGTGTTGGAGTACATCTCGGTGTCGAAGACCATCACGTTGACGTCCTCGCCGGAAGCCAGGACGTGATCCAGGCCGCCGTAACCGATGTCGTATGCCCAGCCGTCGCCGCCGAAGATCCAGACGGACTTCTTGGCGATGTACTGCTTGCTCTTCAGGACCTCAGCGGACTTCTCGCAGCCAGCAGCAGCGGCCTTCTCCAGCTCAGCGATCAGGGCCTTTGCGGGCTCGTCGTTGGCGCGGGTGTTGTTCTTGGTCTCGGTGAACTTGGCGTAAGCAGCCTTCAGCTCGTCCGAAGCCTTATCCGAGTTGACGATCTCCTCGATCTCGCGGATCAGGTTCTCGCGGATGGTCTTCTGGCCGAGGTACAGGCCCAGGCCGTGCTCAGCGTTGTCCTCGAACAGGGAGTTGTTCCAAGCGGGGCCGTGGCCGCTGTCCTTGTTGACAGTGTAGGGAGAGATCGCAGCAGTGCCGCCCCAGATGGAGGAGCAGCCGGTGGCGTTGGAGATGTACATCTTCTCGCCGAACAGCTGGGTGATCAGACGTGCGTAAGAGGTCTCAGCACAGCCTGCGCAGGAGCCCGAGAACTCCAGCAGCGGCTGGTTGAACTGCGAGCCGATGACGGTATCGTCAGCAAACTTGCTGGGCTTCTTGGAGATGTTGGCGACGCAGTAGTCGAAGACTTCCTGCTCGGCAGCCTGGCTCTCCTGAGGCACCATGGTGATAGCCTTGGTGGGGCAGACGGTGACACACTCGCCGCAGCCCATGCAGTCCAGCGGAGAAACAGCCATGACGAACTTGTACTCGTTGGCGGGGCGGTTGTCGCGGCTCTTGGTCTGCTTGGGAGCAGCAGCCAGCTCCTCAGCGGTCAGCTGGAAGGGACGGATGGTTGCGTGCGAGCAGACGAATGCACACTGGTTGCAGCCGACGCACTTGGCAGCATCCCACTCGGGGACGGTGACAGCGGTGCCGCGCTTCTCATAAGCCGAAGCACCCTGCTCCCACTGACCGTTGGCGTTGTGGGCGAAGGCGGAGACAGGCAGGCTGTCGCCGTCCATACGGGCGATGGGCTCCATGACGTCGCGGATCTGCTTGACCAGCTCGGGACGGCCAGCCAGCTCCTTGGGAGCGGGATCGGCCTCGGGGTTGGACCAGCTTGCGGGGACGTCCACCTTGTGGATGGCGTCAACGCCGGCGTCGATGGCCTTCCAGTTCATCTCAACGACGTCCTGGCCCTTCTTGCCGTAGCTCTTCTGAGCAGCCTGCTTCATGAAGTTGATGGCGTCATCGATGGGCATGACCTCAGCCAGCTTGAAGAAAGCGGACTGCAGGATGGTGTTGGTGCGCTTGCCCATGCCGATCTCGATGGCCTTGTCGATGGCGTTGATGGTGTACAGCTGAATGTTGTTGTCAGCGATGTACTTCTTGGCCTCGGCGTTCAGGTGGCGGCCCAGCTCCTCATCGGTCCACTGGCAGTTGATCATGAAGACGCCGCCGGGCTTGACGTCCTGGACCATCTTCATGCCCATGTTGACGTAAGCGGGGTTGTGGCAGGCCACGAAGTCAGCCTGGTTGATGTAGTAGGGGCTGCGGATGGGCTTGTCGCCGAAACGCAGGTGGCTGATGGTGACGCCGCCGGTCTTCTTGGAGTCATACTGGAAGTAAGCCTGAACGTACTTGTCGGTATGGTCGCCGATGATCTTGACCGAGTTCTTGTTGGCGCCGACGGTGCCGTCGCCGCCCAGACCCCAGAACTTGCACTCCTTGGTGCCTTCTGCAGCGGTGATGGGAGCGGGCTTGACCTCGGGCAGAGACAGGAAGGTCACGTCGTCGGTGATGCCCAGGGTGAAGCGCTCCTTGGGCTGATCCTTGGTCAGCTCGGTGTAGACAGCGAAGATCGAGGACGGGGGAGTGTCCTTGCTGCCCAGGCCGTAGCGGCCGCCGATGACGGTGACGTCGTTCTTGCCGGCCTCACGCAGGGTGGTAGCCACATCCAGGTACAGGGGCTCGCCCAGAGAGCCAGGCTCCTTGGTGCGGTCCAGAACAGCGATCTTCTTGGCGGTCTCGGGCAGAACCTTCAGCAGGGAAGCGGAGACCCAGGGACGGTACAGGCGAACCTTGATGATACCGACCTTCTCGCCGCGGGCGTTCAGGTAGTCGATGACCTCGTCGGCCACGTCGCAGATGGAGCCCATAGCGACGATGACGCGGTCAGCGTCGGGTGCGCCGTAGTAGTTGAACAGATCGTAGTTGGTGCCGATCTTCTCGTTGATCTTGGCCATGTACTTCTCGACAATGGCGGGCAGCGCATTGTAAACCGAGTTGCAGGCCTCACGATGCTGGAAGAAGACGTCGCCGTTCTCGTGGGAGCCGCGCATCTTGGGGTTCTCGGGGTTCAGAGCGTTCTTGCGGAACTCCTCGACAGCCTCCATGTTGCACATTTCCTTCAGGTCGGCGTAGTCCCACTTCTCGATCTTCTGATACTCGTGAGAGGTGCGGAAGCCGTCGAAGAAGTTCAGGAAGGGAACGTGGCCCTCGATGGCGCACAGGTGTGCGACGGGGGACAGGTCCATGACTTCCTGGACCGAGCTCTCGGCCAGCATAGCGAAGCCGGTCTGGCGGCAGGCCATGACGTCGCTGTGGTCACCGAAGATGTTCAGGGCCTGGGTAGCGACGGTACGGGCCGACACGTCAAAGACGCAGGGCAGCTGCTCGGCTGCGATCTTGTACATGTTGGGGATCATCAGCAGCAGACCCTGAGAAGCGGTGAAGGTGGTGGTGATGGCACCAGCACCCAGAGCGCCGTGAACGGCGCCAGCTGCACCGGCCTCAGACTCCATCTCAACAACCTTGACCTGGTTGCCGAAGATATTCTTCTGGCCTGCTGCGGACCACTGGTCCACGGAGTCAGCCATCGGAGAAGAAGGGGTAATCGGATAGATGGCAGCAACATCGGTAAACGCATAAGCTACATGCGCGGCCGCGGTGTTGCCATCCATGGTTTGCTTTGCTCTAGGCATTTTTCTTCCTCCATTACTTTTTATTAAGGCTGCCTGCCGGGTCGGCATGGAAGGCCGTCAGACTGCCTTGGGGACTTTGCCGAACAACTGCCGCCGGCAGGGCCGCCGCCGGATGGGCATAATTGTTCATCTATTATAATAGCAAATTCCCGCCCCAAAGTAAACGCAATCCTTCTGGTAAAACACACCAAGAATTCTCATAAAAATTTGTGAGGTTTTTATACTTTCACATGGGCCATGCCGGGGCTTTTGCGCTTTTGGATACATCTTGCGGGCAAAGAGCGGTTGACAGGCCGCCGCGGCCCGGGTAAACTGAAAAGGAGAACAGACCGGCTGTTTCTCCACCGTTTCAACCTGTTTTCCACCGGCGGACGACTCATAAAAATCAACGGGCCGCCGCGCTGTTTCTGTCCACACATGAAAGAAAGGAAGCTTCCCATGGAAACGCATTTCGAGAAAAAGATCGACAGCCAAATCGTCTATGAAGGGCGGGTCATCACCGTCACCCGGGACACCGCCCTGCTGGAAAACGGAGAAACCGCCCTGCGGGACGTGGTGCACCACCACGGCGGGGCCTGCATCCTGCCTTATTATGAGGACGGGACCATCTGCATGGTGCGTCAGTTCCGCTATGCCATGCAGCAGGAGCTGTGGGAGCTGCCTGCCGGCAAGCTGGAAGCCGGGGAGGACCCCTTTGTGGCGGCCCAGCGGGAGCTGACCGAGGAGTGCGGCGTCACCGCCGACGAGTACATCTCCCTGGGCGAAGTTTATCCCACCGTGGGCTATGATACCGAAATCATCTACATCTGGGCGGCCCGGGGCCTGCATCCGGCCCATATGCACCTGGACGACGACGAGTTCCTGACCCCTGAGCGGGTGCCCCTGAAAAAGGCCTATGAGATGGTGCTGTCGGGAGAGATCAAGGACGCCAAGACGGTGGCGGGCATCCTGAAATTCAAAGCTCTGCTGGACGAAGGGCGGCTGTAAGGTGGAGGCAAAGCACATTTCTTCCCCGGTGTACGAGGACGGGCAGATCATTGTCCTGGACAAGCCCGCCGGCATGGACAGCGAACATCAGCTGCCGGCGGCCCTGCGGGAACTGTGGGGGAATCCGGAGGCCTTTGTGGGCCTGGTGCACCGGCTGGACGCCGGGGTGTCAGGCCTGATGGTCTGCGCCAAAACCCCTGAGGCGGCCGCCGCCCTCAGCCGCCAGGTGCAGGCGGGGACCTTCCGCAAGGAATACCGGGCGGTGATTGCCGGCGGCCCGGACGAGGCCCTGCCTGGGGCCGGACAGCTGCGGGATTATCTGTTCAAGGACAGCCGTGCGGGCCGGGTGTACCCGGTCAAGCGGCTGCGGAAAGGGGTGCGGGAAGCGGTGCTGAACTACCGCATTCTGGACACCCGGGAAGGGGAACAGGGGCCTCTGAGCCTGGTGGAAATCCAGCTGGAAACCGGACGGACCCATCAGATCCGGGTACAGTTTGCATCCCGGCGCCATCCGCTCTGGGGCGACGGCAAGTACGGGAGCCGGTACAAGGGCGCCATCGCCCTTCAGAGCGCCCGTCTGGCCTTCAGCCATCCTGAAACCGGCCAGCCCCTGGTGTTCACCCTCCCTGCGCCCCCATGCTCCCCCTTCCCGCTTTTTTGAAAAAAAGCTTGGCACCCGCCTGAGGCGGGGGGCATTTCCCCCGCGGCTGCGCCGCCGCCCCCAAGGGCTGAAACACAGGGTACATTCTCTATACCATGCGTTTCTCCGGCCAAAAACAATGTCAAAAATCATGCTTAAAAATGAAAATCCCCGCTCCACCAAAAGGAGCGGGGATTTTTGATTTTATAGAGCTTTTCTACGGGTTAGAGGGTTAGAAAACCAGGTTATCAGGAAACTTTGCATCGTACCGGAGCGCAGCTCCAAACGTAACAAGCAAGCCGAAACGTAACGGCTCCGCGGAACCGCCGGAGACCCGGAAACTGTATGGTACCCAGTGAACCCTCTTGCGCTTAGCCAATTTTCTCTGCGGGCATGAATGCCCTTGTGAAAATTGGAGCGCTGCGCCAACGGCGGCTCCCTGTTTCGTCCACTGGACGCGGTCGCCGCCGTTGCCAAACCTAACGTGAGCGCGGCATGGTCTGCAACCATCTGTCACCCCGTAAAGAGCGGCCAGAGTGAATGGTACCCATTGAAAAGTCTTTTGCCTACTTTTCTTCCAGAAAAGTAGGTTATTCGCTGCGGAGGGCGACGACGGGGTCTTTTTTGGCGGCGCTGCGGGAGGGGATCAGGCCCGAGATGAGGGTCAGGAACATGCTGATGGCAATGAGGATGATGGCCGCCGGCAAAGGCAGAACCGCATTCAGGGTCTGGATTCCGGTCACCGAATGCAGCACCATGTTCACCGGGATGCACAGCAGATAGGTCACCACCACGCCCAGCAGACCCGAGGCAAAGCCAATGATGACCGTCTCGGCGTTGAACATCACCGATACATCCCGCTTGGATGCGCCGATGGCCCGCAGAATGCCGATCTCCCGGGTCCGCTCCTGGACCGAAATCAGGGTGATGACGCCGATCATGATGGAGGAGACAATCAGGGAAATGGCCACAAAGGCAATCAGCACATAGGTGATGGCGCTGATGATGGAGGTCACCGCCGACATCATCAGGCCTACATAGTCGGTGTAGGAAATCTGGTGCAGCTCGTCCATGCCCTCATTGTAGGCCGCAATCACATCTTCCACCGTGGCTTTGCTCTCAAAGGTGGCGGCGTAGAGGTTGACGGCAGTGGGAGAATCCAGATCAATGCAGCCCAGGGTGGTCAGGTTGTCCTCGTAGGTGGACTCCGAGAACTCCATCACCACTTCATAGTAGGCCGCCCACTGGTCCGGGGTGTAGCCGTCCATGGCCAGCTTCAGGGCGTTGACCTTCTGGGAATCCGGCAGGGCGGCCAGCTGCTGGCTCACCTGCTGGGAATACTGGCTCTCCAGCTGGGCGGTCAGCATCTGGGAGAAGGTAGACTTCAGTTCCTCGTCGCTCATGTCCGCCACATAGCTGTCAATCTGCTCCTGGCTGACGCTCATCTGCTGGGTCAGCACCGAGGACAGGGTGGAGAGCATCTCCTCCCGGGTCATGTCCGCCAGCATGGAATCCACCTGCTGGGCAATGAATTCGGTGTCGGGCTGGCTCATGATGGTCACATAGACCTGAGCCTGGCCCGCCTGGTCCAGGCTGTCAATATAGGCCCGCAGCTCCTGTTCCTTTTCCGCTTTGGTCAGGCTGTCGGCGCGGGAGGCAAAGGGCAGGCCGGTCAGCACGTCCCGGTCCGGGTTGGCCTTCTGGGCCTGCACCGCCGGCGACTGCTCGGCCTGTTCCACAATGTAGTCGATCAGGCCGGAGGTATAGCAGATTTTGCCCGAAATCATGGTGGTCTCCACATCGGGCTTTTTCCGGATGATGCCGCTGACGTGGAGTTTAAGGGCGTTGTCGTAGAGGTATTTCAGGCCCGCTTCGCTCTCCCGCAGGTCGGTGTAGAGGCCGGTGGCTTCGTCGTAGCTGTAGCAGGAGGAGGGGAGAATCACACGGAAATCGCTGCCGCAGATCTCCTCATAGCTCCACTGGTCCTTTCGGTCGGAGGCGGTGGCCTCGCCGTCGGCCAGGGCCATCATCTCGTCCTCCGGGATCAGGCCCAGGGCGTAGAGGGTCATGTCGTCCAGCTCGTTGTTTTCGTCCACCACCAGCACCACCTGGTCGTAACTGGAAGGCCATGCGCCGTACACCAGGTCATACTGGCGGGTCAAAAGGTCGTTGACCGGGGCGCCGTTGTCCCCCGGCAGCAGCTCCTGCCACAGGGTCATCATGCCGCCGCCCATCATGGAGGACATCCCCATCATGGAACTCATGGAGGAGCTGTCCCCGGTCATGCCCGCCATCCAGGGAGAGGACATGGCGTCCGTACCCATGATGGACACCAGCAGTTTCTGCATCATCTGGGTGGTGTCCGATTGGATGATCTGGCCGTCGGTGTTTTTGGTGTACACCTGGGGGCTGATGGCATAGGAATACTGGATGCCGCTGAGGGCCCCGCTCAGGGGGGATTCGAGGTCGGCCAGCTGGTCCTCCAGATAGCGCTTGAAGGATTTCAGGTCGTTCTGGGCCACGTCCAGATTGTTGATGGCCGTCACCAGTTCCCGCACCGCCGGACGCTCATAGACCGCGTCCAGCCCGTGGTCGATCTCCTCGGTGCGCAGGTTCATAAAGGTCTGGATCAGGCTGGTCAAATTGATGTTGGTGGCCTGAATGGACAGGGGGTAAGAGGAGAGGGCGTTCTCCTGCATGACGTTGATATAATCCGTCATGCCCTGGGACACCGACAAAATCAGGGCGATGCCGATGATGCCGATGGACCCCGCAAAGGCCGTCAGGGTGGTGCGGCCCTTTTTGGTGAACAGATTTTTCAGGGACAGGCCGAAAGAGGTGGCAAAGGACATGGAGGGCTTGCGGATCTTTTTGCCCCGGCTGGCCTCCACCTCGGCGGCATCGGCCGCCCGCTCCGCCTCCAGTTCGGCGGGGGTGAGGGGGTTGGAATCGCTGGTGAGCTGACCGTCCAGCACCCGGATGATGCGGGAAGAATACTGTTCCGCCAGGGGCGGGTTGTGGGTGACCATGACAATCAGGCGGTCCTTGCTGATTTCCTTCAGCAGCTCCATCACCTGGACGCTGGTCTCGGTGTCCAGAGCGCCGGTGGGCTCGTCGGCCAGGATGATGTCGGGGTTGTTGACGATGGCGCGGGCAATGGCCACACGCTGCATCTGGCCGCCCGACATCTCGCTGGGCCGCTTGAACAGCTGATTGCCCAGGCCCACCTTTTCCAGGGCCTCCACCGCCCGGTCCCGGCGCTCGGCCCGGCTGACGCCGGACAGGGTCAGGGCCAGTTCCACGTTCCGCAGAACGGTCTGATGGGGGATCAGGTTATAGCTCTGGAACACAAAGCCCACCGAATGGTTGCGGTAGGCGTCCCAGTCCCGGTCCTGAAAGGACTTGGTGGAGCGGCCGTTGATGATCAGATCGCCGTCGGTGTACTGGTCCAGGCCGCCGATGATGTTCAGCAGGGTGGTCTTGCCGCAGCCCGAGGGGCCCAGAATGGACACAAACTCCGAGCGCCGGAACTGGATGCTCACCCCTTTCAGGGCGTGAACCACCGTAGCGCCCATGGGGTAATCTTTCTTGATGTTGCGTAATTCAAGCATGGCGGATTACTTTCACTTTCCTTCTGCAGTATAAGCCAGTCAAAAGATGGGAACCTCTGTAGTATACCTTACAATTATGAACGTTTTTTATCTACAGACGGTCCTTTTGTAAAAACTTTTTTCCGGCCGCTGCCCCGCCTCAGAGGGAGGAGACGAAAATCTCCAGGCCGATAAAGATCAGGATGACGCCGCCCAGGATGGAGGCCTTGCCGGCCAGGCGGGTGCCGAAGGTGCGGCCGATCACCAGGCCGCCCCAGCAGATCACAAAGGTCACCACCGCAATGATGGCGGCGCAGACCACCGCCATCAGGGGGCCGTACTCGGCGATGGTGAAGCCCACCGACAGCGCGTCGATGGAGGTGGCGATGCCCTGCAGGATCAAACCGCCCTTGCTGACCCCTTCGCACTCCTCGTCCTCCTTGCTTTTGATGCCCTCCAGCAGCATTTTGCCGCCGATGTAGCACAGCAGCAGCAGGGCAATCCAGGGGATAAAGACGGTAAAGCCCTCAAACAGCTGCAAAACGGTGTGGACGCAGATCCAGCCCAGCAGGGGCATCAGGGCCTGGAACCCCGCGAACACCCCCGCAATGGTTCCCATCCGGCGGCGGTTCATGCAGGGCTCATGCAGGCCGTTGGCCATGGACACCGAGAAGGCATCCATGGCCAGGCCCACGCCCAAAAGCAGGCTGTTGACAAAAAAACGCAGACTCCAGGTCATTTTACAGTTCCTCCATTCCTGACAAGCAGCATAAAAAACGGACACAGCCCCGCGGGCTGTGTCCATCGATCCGTTGTTCCCAAAAAGGCAGACTCCATGTACACAGCACCTGCGTGCTGAGGACATGAGTCTCGCAATAGGGGCACGCCCTGACCGGCGTCCCCTCTGGCAAGCCAGGCCGTCCGACGGCCAGTATGTTGACTTGCCGCGCCGGCGGTTTGCAGCCGGCGCCCGCTACTCCCTCATGGATGTTTTGCTTGTTCCGCCCTAGGATATCATATGGTTCCGGGGTTTGTCCATAGAAACCGTGGGGGCCGCGGCTTTTTTGGGTTCGGCGCGGATTTGGGCGGAAACCGGCCAAAGGACGCCAAAAAGCCCCCGTCCGGGGTCCGGGCGGGGGCTTGGGTCGGTATGGGAAACAATCCGGCGGCGGGGAAGGTTATTCCTCGGTGTCGGTATCGGTGGCCGGGGTTTCCGCGGCGGCTTCGGCAGCCTCTGCGGCCTCCAGAGCGGCCACTTCCTCGGCGGTGGGCTCGCCGTCGGCGGTGTCGGCCTCGGGCTTTGCGGTCTCGGCCTCGTCGTCGTGGTCGGTGCGGGCCACCACCGTCACCCGGTCGGTGTCGCCCAGGCGCATGACCCGGACGCCGCTGCCGTAGCGGCTCTGGATGGTGATATCCGCGGCGTGCATCCGGATGATGACGCCCTCCTGGCTGCTGAGCAGCACATCGTCGATGTCGTCCACGATCTTGATGCCGGCCACCTTGTCCTTGGAGGCGTCGTAGTTGCGCACGCCCTTGCCGCCGCGGCCGGTGAGGCGGTAGTCCTCGATCTGGCTCCGGCGGCCCTTGCCCTGTTCGGTGACGGTCAGGACGGTGGCGCCTTCACGGCAGATGGAGACACCCACCACTTCGTCCCCTTCCTCCAGTCGGATGGCCCGGACGCCGTGGCCGCCGCGGCCCATGGGCCGGGCGTCGCTCTCATAGAAGCGGATGGCCTGGCCGTTGCGGGTGGCCACAATCAGGGTGTCGTTGCCGGTGGTAAGGCGAGTCCAGGCGATGGAATCCCCCTCGTTGAGGGAAATGGCAATCAGGCCGCTCTTGCGGATGTTGGCGTACTGACTGAGGGGGGTCCGCTTGATGAGGCCCTGACGGGTCACCATGGTGACAAAGCCGTCCTCGCCGCTGTCCTTGGCGGCCTGGCGCAGCATATTGGTGACCTTTTCGCCCTCGGCCAGCTGCAGCAGGTTGACGATATGGGCGCCCTTGCTGGTGCGGCTGCCCTCGGCGATGGTATAGCCCTTGATCCGGAACAGGCGGCCCCGGTCGGTGACAAACAGGACATAGTCATGGGTAGAGCCCACGAACATTTCCTGGACAATGTCCTCTTCCTTCCGGGTCATGCCCAGGATGCCGCGGCCGCCGCGGTGCTGGGCCTGATAGATGGCCTTGGGCTGGCGCTTGACGTAGCCGGCCTCGGTGAGGGTGTAGACGCACTGTTCCTCAGCGATCAGGTCCTCGATATCCACCTCGCCGGTGACGGTCTCGATCTCGGTGCGGCGCTCGTCGCCAAAGCGGCGCTTGATTTCCAGCAGCTCCTCCTTGACGATGGCCAGCACCCGCTGGTCGTCGGCCAGGATGGCCTGCCAGTCGTCGATCTTGCTCTGCAGGGCGGCCAGCTCCTCCTCGATCTTGAGGATTTCCAGGCCGGCCAGACGGCCCAGCTGCAGTTTCACGATGGCGTCGGCCTGGGGATCGTCAAAGCCGAACTTCTCCATAATGGCGGCCTTGGCCTCGGCCATGCCGCCCTTGCAGGCGCGGATGGTGGCGATCAGCTCATCCACAATGTCGGTGGCCTTTTTCAGACCTTCCAGGATGTGGGCCCGCTCCTGGGCCTTCTTCAGGTCATAGCCGGTGCGCCGGCGGATGACGTCGTCCTGGAACTCGACGTACTTGGCGATCATCTGCTTGAGGGTCAGCACCCGGGGGATCTTGTGGTCGATGGCCAGCATGATGACGCCCACGGTGTCCTGAAGCTGGGTGTAGCGGTACAGCTGGTTCAGAACCACCTGGGGGTTGGCGTCCCGGCGCAGGTCGATGACCACCCGCATACCCTTGCGGTTGGTCTCGTCGTTCAGGTCGGTGATGCCCTCAATCCGCTTGTCCTTCACCAGGTCGGCGATGCTCTCGATCAGCCGGGCCTTGTTGACCATATAGGGGATCTCGGTGATGACGATCTGGAACCGGCCATTCTTCTTTTCCTCGATGACGGCACGGCCCCGCAGGGTGATCTTGCCGCGGCCGGTGGCGTAGGCGGCGCGGATGCCGCTGCGGCCCATGATGATGCCGGCGGTGGGGAAGTCGGGTCCCTTGATGTGCTCCATCAGGCCCGCCAGGTCAATGTCGGGGTTGTCGATGTAGGCGATGCACCCGTCGATGACCTCGCCCAGGTTGTGGGGCGGGATGTTGGTGGCCATGCCCACCGCGATGCCCTGGCTGCCGTTGACCAGCAGGTTGGGGAAGCGGCAGGGCAGCACCTGGGGCTCCTTCTTGGTCTCATCGTAGTTGGGGTCCCAGTCCACCGTATCCTTGTCGATGTCGGTGAGCATTTCCACCGCCATCCGGCTCATGCGGGCCTCGGTGTAACGGTAAGCAGCCGGGGGGTCGCCGTCCACCGAACCGAAGTTGCCCTGGCCATCCACCAGCGGGTAGCGCAGGGAGAAGTCCTGGGCCAGACGGACCATGGCGTCGTAGACCGACGCGTCGCCGTGGGGGTGATAGGAGCCCAGCACCGCGCCGACGGTGTCGGCCGACTTGCGGTAGGGATGGTTGGGGTCGTTGCCGCGCTCGTGCATGGTAAACAGGATGCGGCGGTGAACCGGCTTGAGGCCGTCCCGCACGTCGGGCAGAGCACGGGAGGCAATGACCGACATCGAGTAATCCAGGAAGGCGGTCTCAATTTCTTTCTTGACGTCCCGGATGATTTTCTTGGTCCCGGTGCCGGGTATCATGACGTAATCTTCTTCCATAGTTCCTCCAAAAGAGCGGCGCAGGGCCGCCGGCTGTTCCGGGTGGGAATCCGGCGGCGGGCCGCAGGGTTTGTTCCGTATTCCGCCTGGTTATACGTCAAGCCGTGCGTACTGGGCGTTGTTCTCAATGAAGCGGCGGCGGGGCTCCACCTGGTCGCCCATCAGGATGGTGAAGGCCTCGTCGGCTTTCTCCGCGTCCTCGATGGTGATCTGGACGATGACCCGGTTGTCGGGGTTCATGGTGGTCTCCCACAGCTGTTCGGGGTTCATTTCGCCCAGGCCCTTGTAGCGGTTGACCTTGGCGCCGGGCATTTCCTGGCTCAGGGCCGCCATTTCCTTCTCGTTGTAGGCATACTTGACCACGTTGCCCTTCTGCACCCGGAACAGGGGCGGCTGGGCGACGTAGATGTGGCCCTGCTCAATCAGGGGCCGCATATACCGGAAAAAGAAGGTCAGCATCAGGGTGCAGATATGGGAGCCGTCCACGTCGGCATCGGCCATGATGAACACCTTGTCGTAGCGCAGCTTGGAGATATCGAACTCATCGCCGATGCCGCAGCCCAGAGCCAGCACCACCGGCATCAGTTTGTCGTTGCCGTAGATCTTGTCGGCCCGGGCCTTTTCCACGTTCAGCATCTTGCCCCACAGGGGAAGGATGGCCTGGATGGCCGAGTCGCGGCCCATCTTGGCCGAGCCGCCGGCCGAGTCGCCCTCGACGATGAAGATTTCGGTCTTGGAGGGGTCGTTTTCGCGGCAGTCGGCCAGCTTGCCGGGCATCCGGCTGTTTTCCAGCACGCTCTTGCGGCGGACCAGTTCCCGGGCCTTCTTGGCGGCGGCGCGGGCGCGGGCCGCCTGGGTGGCCTTCTCAAAGATGGCCTTGGCCACCGCCGGGTTCTCCTCAAAGAACTCGGTCAGCTTGCTGTAGACCATGTTGGACACCAGGGTGCGGATCTCGGTGTTGCCCAGCTTGGCCTTGGTCTGGCCCTCAAACTCCGCCTCCTGCAGCTTGACCGAGATGACGCAGATCAGGCCCTCGCGAACGTCCGAGCCGGACAGGTTCTCGTCCTTGTCCTTCAGCAGGCCGTGGCTGCGGCCATAGTCGTTGAACACGCGGGTGAGGCTGGACTTGAAGCCCTCCTCGTGGGTGCCGCCGTCGGGGGTGTTGACGTTGTTGGCGAAGCTCAGCAGCAGCTCATTGTAGCTGGTGTTGTACTGCATGGCGATTTCCGCCTCGGCCCGCTCGGTCTTGCCCGAGAGATAGATCACGTTGGGGTGCAGCACTTCCAGATTCCGCTTTTCGTTCAGGTAGCTGACAAAGCTGCGGATGCCGCCCTCATAGCACATGACCTCCTGCCGGAAGCAGGGCTCGCCCTCCTGGCCGTCCTCCAGAATGGGGGTGTAGAGCTCCCGCTCGTCGGTCAGGGTGATTTTCAGGCCTGCGTTCAGGAAGCTCTCCTCCCGCAGACGCTTTTCCAGGGTGTCGAAGCTGAAAACGGTGGTCTCCTTGAACATCTCGGGGTCGGGTTTGAAGGTGACCCGGGTGCCGGTGGAGCCTTCGGGTGCGTCGCCCACCTCGTGGAGGGGGCCGTCGGGGTCGCCGCGGCGGAAGGTCTGCTCGTATTCCTTGCCATCCCGACGGACCCGGACGTTCAGCCATTCGGAACAGGCGTTGACCACCGAGGCGCCCACGCCGTGGAGGCCGCCCGAGACCTTATAGCCCGAGTTCTCGCCGCCGAACTTGCCGCCGGCGTGCAGGATGGTAAAGACGACGGTGACGGCCGGCAGGCCGGTGTCGGGCTGTACGCCCACCGGAATGCCGCGGCCGTTGTCGGTGACCTCGATGATGTCGCCCTCTTTGATCTTGACCTCGATGTGGTCGCAGTGGCCCGCCAGGGCCTCGTCGATGGAGTTGTCCACGATCTCATAGACCAGATGATGCAGGCCCCGCTCGCCGGTGGAGCCGATATACATACCCGGCCGTTTGCGGACTGCTTCCAGGCCCTTGAGGACCTGAATTTCGCTGCCGTCGTACTCGTGGTCGGTGGCGGTGTCGGCGCCGGTGATGATATCCTCTGCCATTGTATCTCTCCCTCTTGTATCAGATTTGCTTCTATTCAAACGTTTTTTCGCGGTGGATGTCAGTGTGTCCTTTCAGCGGGAAAAACCTGCGCTGAAAAGGGCAAAAATCTGCGTTTCGGGCCTCAGGGTGTATCTGAGAATTCAGAAATGCTGGATCATTCGCCCCAAAGATGCAGCTGCAAGGCGCAGGAGCGCCGCACTCCTTTGTGGAATGCAAGCGACTGCAACGCGGCAGATGCGCTTTGGGGCAGAATAAGACAGCGTTGAGGAGTTTTCAGATACACCCTAGTCTCCGGCCCAGTCGGGCAGGGGCTGCTCGGCGCGGCGGCGCAAAGCGGCGCTGGACAGCTCGGACAAATAGACGGTGTCCACCGGGCTGTCGGCCAGAACATAGCTCTGGGGCAGTTCGTCCGACAAGCTGACCACCGCCCCGTTTTTCTGGGCATACTCCAGAAAGCTGCGTCCCCGGGGGGACACGGTGGTGGTCTCCAGGCTGAAAATCCCGATGATGTCCCGGCTGTTCAGGACATAGTCCCGGCCCAGATGCAGATACATGGTCTGCCTCCCTCTCTGAAAGGCTAAAGCTGCGTCAGGACGCCGCCCTCCATCCGGCAGATGACGCCGTCGGTATGGAGCAGGGCCGCGTCGTCGCAGCTGGTAACAAAAGTCTGCCGCTCCCGCATCCGGGTCAGCAGATAGGCCCGCCGGCCCTCGTCCAGCTCGCTGAGGACGTCGTCCAGCAGCAGCACCGGCCGTTCCCCGGTGATCCGGGCGGAGGCGTCGGCCTCGGCCATTTTCAGGCTCAGCACCACGCTGCGCTGCTGGCCCTGGCTGGCAAAGCTGCGGGCAGGCTGGCCGTCCAGATCCAGAGCCAGGTCCTCCCGATGGGGGCCGCAGAGGCTCTGACCGGCCCGGAGTTCCTCGTCGCGGCGGCGGGCCAGCAGCTGGGCCATCCCGCCCGGCTCAAACTGAGCCTCATACCGGATGGAAAGCTGTTCGGCGCCCCGGGACAGTTCCCGGTAATTATCCGCCGCCATGGGGGACAGCAGGGCCAGATAGTCCCGCCGCCGGCTCTGGATTTCCTCGCCGCAGCGGGCCAGTTCCAGGTTCAGCACCTCCAGCAGATCCAGCTTTTCCCGCAGGGGAATTTCCGGCTGGCTGGAGGAGCGGCGCAGCAGGCTGTTTTTCTGCTGCAGAACCCGGGTATACCGGCGGTAAAGGGCCAGATAGCCGGGGTAGAGCTGGCACAGAGCCGCATCCAGAAAGCGGCGCCGGCCGTCGGGAGGGCCTTTCACCAGGCTCAGATGCCCGGGATCAAAGACCACCGCCGGAAAGCTCCCCGCCAGGCTGGAGGCCCGCTTGGGAGCGGCGCCGTTCCAGACGGCGTAACGGCCGGGGCGCTCGGTCCCGGCCGCGCCCACCGTGAGGCGGATCTGGTTTTCCTTGCCGTTGTCCCCCACGGTGACCGCCTCCAGGGCGGCGAAAGGGGCGTCCCGCCGGATCAGCTCGATGTCCTTGCCGCCGCGGAAGCTCTTGCCCCCGGTCAGAAGCCAGACGGCCTCCAGCAGGTTGGTTTTTCCCTGGCCGTTGTTGCCGCAGATGACGGTCAGCTCAGGCCCGGGCACCAGGGAGGCCGCGGCGATGTTGCGGTAATTTTCCAGGGTCAGTGAAGCCAGGCGCATTACTGTCCCTCAGCGATTTTGACGGTCCGGCCGTCCAGCTGGATGGTGTCGCCGGGCACGCATTTCTTGCCCCGCATGGTGCAGACTTCGCCGTTCAGCAGCACCTCGCCGGCCTGAATCCGCTCCTTGGCCTCGCCGCCGGTCTCGGCCAGGCCCGCAAATTTCAGCAGGGCGTCCAGCTTGATATATTCGGTGTGAATCACAACCCGTTCCATACCCACAAGCCTCCTCAATCGTTCCGGAACCGCACCGGCAGCACCAGATACAGGAAATCTTCCCCTTCGGCCGGCAGGATCTTCACCGGGCTCAGAGGACCGCTCAGCTGGATGCGGACCTGTTCGGTCCGGGCATTGCGCAGGGCGTCCAGCAGGTAGCGGTTATTGAAACCGATTTCAACCTCTTCGCCCTCACAGGCGGCGGCAAATTCATCCACCACGCGGCCCAGACTGGTCTGGCAGCGGACGATGACTTTACCCTCTGTAAAAGTAATGCGGAGGGGGTTCTTTAAACGCTCTGTAATAATCAGAGAGGCACGCTCGATGGTCTCGATGAAGCCCTTGGTGTCCAGCACCGCCTGGGTGCGGTAGCCCTCGGGGATGACGTTCTTGTAGTTCAGGAACTCGCCCTCGATCAGGCGGCTCATGATGGTATAACCCGCTGTAATAAAGACCACATAGCGGCGGTTGGCGCAGATGCGGACCTCGGCCTCATCGTCGTTGGCCAGCAGCCGGAGCACCTCGTTCATGGTTTTGCCGGGGACGATGATGCGGATTTCCTTGTTGGCGGGGACTTTCCGCTCCACGATGGCCAGCCGGAAACCGTCCAGGGCCACCACCGTCAGGCTCTCGGTGCCGATTTCAAACAGCTCGCCGGTGTGGGCGGGGCGTTTTTCGTCCTGGCTGACGGCATACAGGGTCCGCTCCACCATCTCCCGGAAGGTGCCGGTCTTGATGGTGAGGGTTTCCTCGGCGCCGGTGTTGGGCAGCTGGGGAAAATCGGTGGCGGGCATGCTCTGGATCTCAAACTGGGCAACTCCACCCTGGATCGTTGTTTTTCCGTTGTCAGCCACCGAGATGTTGATCTGTCCGGCCGGCATCCGGCGGACCATGTCGCTGAGCAATTTGGCATTCAGCACGATTTCGCCCGGCTCCAGGACGTTGGCCTCGATGGTGGTGACGATGCCCAGCTCCAGGTCGTAGCCGGTGAGGGTCAGGGTGAAACCTTCAGCTTTCAACAGGATGCCTTCCAGCACCGGCACGGTGGACCGGAGGGTCACCGCCCGGGAGACGCCGTCGATGGCGGCGCTCAAAAGTGTCTTATCACAGATGATTTTCAAGATATGTTCTCCCTTTGCTTGCTCTTATTGGCCGGGGCGTCTGGGCAGACCGGCCGTTTGGATCAAAAAGAGGTGCGTCAGCGCCTCTCTATTAAACTTGTTGCAGTAAAAGTAGTAGGGGCTGGGGATTGTGTGGAAAACTCGGATTTTCCTTTTCCTGACAGGGGTTTTGCTTTTCCACCAGATTGTGAAGGGTTTGTGGACAGTTGGTGGAATCGGGGTTGGCGTCCAGGTTTTTCACAGGCGCTGTGGAAAAGAAAAGTTGAATGTTGAAAACTCGGTGTAAAAAGTGGAGAACTTCTCCGGCCCTCCGGCCCGTTTTGGACAAAAGCAGGGGAGAGGCCCCGGGTTTTCGACTTGTTCTGCCTTTTTTGGGGAAAATCCAACGGCTGACGGCTGTTTCCGGTCAGGCCTTCACGTTCTTGATGATGTCGTCCACCGTCTCCCGCAGGTGCTGGTCGTTCTTCATGTCCCGCTCCATGGTCTTGAGGGAGTAGACGATGGTGGAGTGATCCCGGCCCGAGAACTCCCGGCCGATGTCCTCCATGCTCATGCCGGTGACCTCCCGCAGGATATAGATGGCCACGCGGCGGGCGCTGGCAATGGACGCGTTCCGCTTGGTGCCCCGGATGTCGGTGACCGACACGTTGAAGGTGCGGGACACCTCCCCGATGATCTTTTCCACCGTCACCGGGATGGGCTGGGTCTCGTTCAGGATGTCCTTGATGGCGTTCTGGGCCACCGAGATCACCGGCTGAATGCCCTCCAGCATATAGTAGGCGTTCAGCTTCTTGACGGCGCCCTCCAGCTGGCGGATGTTGTTTTTCAGGTGATTGGCGATGAATTCCGCCACATTTTCGGGCAGATCCAGGTGGAGCAGCTCGGCCTTGCGCTTGACGATGGCCACGCGGGTCTCAAAATCCGGCGGCTGCACGTCGGCGGTCAGGCCCCACTCGAAGCGGGTGCGCAGACGCTCTTCCAGGCTCTTGATCTCCTTGGCGGGGCGGTCCGACGCGATGACAATCTGCTTGTGGGCGTCGTGGAGGGAGTTGAAGGTGTGGAAAAACTCCTCCTGGGTGGACTCCTTGCCGGCGATGAACTGGATATCGTCGATCAGCAGCAGGTCGGCCACACGGTATTTCATCCGGAAATCCTCGGTGCTGCCGGCCCGGATGGCGGCGATCAGCTCGTTGGTGAACTGCTCGCAGGTGACATACATGATGACAAAGTCGGGATGGGTCCGCTTGATCTCAATCTGGATGGCGGTGAGCAGGTGGGTCTTGCCCAGGCCCGAGCCGCCGTAGATGAACAGGGGATTGTAGGCCCCCGAGGGGTTGGCCGCCACAGCCTGGGCCGCCGCAAAGGCGAACTGGTTGGACGGGCCTTTGATGAAGTTTTCAAACGTGAACTCATAATTGCCCTGGGGGCTGGCGGGGTTCAGGTCATACTGCTGAGCCAGGACCACTTCATGGGGCGGGGTGCTGGGGACAACCAACTGAATGTCCACGTCAAAGCCAAGGACAGACTTGAAAGCTTCCTTCAGCAGCCCGAGGTAGCGGTCACTCACAATCTTGCAGATGAAATCGTTTCGCACCGACAAGGTGATATGGCTCGAGTCCTCAAAGCTCACCGGCTCCAGCCCGTCGATGTAAAGGTTGTAGGTGGGCTCTGCCATCTGGCCTTTGCAGTAGAGCTGGGCGGCTTCTAATACGTCCTTGAAAGAATCCATAAAAACATCCACTCCATTGAAGTTTTCAACATAGGTACCGATACCCTGTCAGTATAACACAAAATCGCCAAAACGTCCAGAATCGGGGGTCTATTTATATAATGTAATGAGTATGGGCCGCAAACGGGGGTTCCATGCGCCGGTTTGATGTTGTGTCGGGAACGGCGCCTATCCCCAAAATGTTGTGTATGGGGCGGTTTTCAACGGCCAAAAGTGAAAATGTTGAAAAACTTTGCACAGAAAAATTTTGATGGAAAGCGAAAAAATGCTTGACAGAAGGCAAATTGATGCGATATACTATTAAATCGCAAGCCTGTCCCCTCTGGCCCCGCGTTTCAGGGGCGCATTACAGGGGCGCATAACCGACGATCACCCCGCACCCCGGGGGACAAGTTTTAGGAGGATATCACCATGAAGAGAACGTTTCAGCCCAAGAAGCGCCAGCGCAAGCAGGTTCACGGCTTCCTGACCCGTATGAGCACCAAGAACGGCCGCAAGGTCATCAATGCCCGCCGTGCCAAGGGCCGCAAGAGCCTGACTGTCTGATTGCAGCAGTGAGGCCGGCTGCATCCGGCTGCCGCGGCGTCCGGGCTGCCTTTAAGGCGGCCCGCCGAGGAGGCCGCAGGGCGGGCAGTTCCGGCCAGACAATCAAAGAATGCGCACGAAAAAGGCCGCTGATGGAAATTGGTGGCCTTATTTTTTCAGGAAAAACTGGAATTGTGTGAAAAAATTCGGGCGGCGGTCTTTTAAAGCCGCCCGTTTTTTGCTATACTGACATGGTAGGGCCCTGCTTTTCACACAGGACCGGACAAGATAGGAGGCCCGCAGATGCGATACCGTCCGCTGCGGCATAACAGTGAGTTCGGGCGGGTCTATGCGCGGGGCAAGGCGTATGTGGACCATGCCCTTGTGCTGTATGTGCTGAAAACCCGCGCCAAACAGACCCGCGTCGGCCTGACCGCCACCAAGAAGGTGGGCTGCGCCGTCCAGCGCAACCGCGCCCGCCGGGTCATGAAGGCGGCCATCGACGAACATCTCGACTACAACATCGGGGGCTATAACCTGGTGTTTGTGGCCCGCGCCGCCACACCCCGCCTCAAGAGCTGGCAGGTGTCCCGGGCCGTGGCCCGGCTGTTCCGCCAGGCCGGCCTGCCCGA
This sequence comes from Faecalibacterium sp. An122, assembly GCF_002160895.1. Taxonomy (GTDB): domain Bacteria; phylum Bacillota; class Clostridia; order Oscillospirales; family Ruminococcaceae; genus Faecalibacterium. The sequence goes on from NZ_NFLL01000007.1 coordinate 41,361, forward strand.
CCGGGCTCTGGAACCCGGCGCACCCCCGCCCTCCAGCCTGCCCCCCGCAAGAAAGACCGCCCCGTCCGCCCAGGAGGGGAGCCGTCCGTGAACCGCTGGCAGAAACTCTGCCGGGATGCGCTGTGCGTCCCCATCCGGCTGTACAAGCGTTGGATCAGCCCGGGGCTTGGGCACAACTGCCGGTTCACACCCACCTGCAGCGAATACGCCATCCAGGCCATCCAGGTCCACGGCTGTCTGAAAGGACTGCTGCTGACCGCCTGGCGGATCGCGCGCTGCAATCCCTTTGGCCGCTGGGGCTATGACCCCGTCCCCGAGCCGGGACGGTGGCGCAGCCCCCGCCGGGTGCTGCATCCGGCCCGCAGGCCCAAAAAATAACTTTGCTTCTTGTGACGGCCCGGCAGCTGTGAGCGGGTTGTCCCACGCATAAAAAACGTTCCGCGCTCACAGGCGGGACAGAATGGAAGCGCATATGAATTTTCTCTACATTCTCGCCTGGCCGCTCGGCTACGTCATGGAGCTGATCTACAACATCATCCCCAACTACGGCTGGGACCTGATCATCTTCACCCTGCTGATCCGGCTCCTGAGCATCCCGCTGTCCCTCAAACAGCAGAAAAACATGGTGCGGATGACTGCATTCCAGCCCATGATTGAGGAGATCCAGAAAAAGTACAAGGACAAGCCCGAAAAGCAGCAGGAGGAGATGCTCCGCCTGCAGCAGGATTTCGGCTACAACCCCACCTCGGGCTGCCTGCCCATGCTGCTGAACTTCTTTGTGATGTTCGGCGTCATCGGCGTCGTCTATGAGCCCCTGAACCGCATCTTCCACATCAGCAACGACCTGCTGACCACCGCCGGCACCGCTCTGACCAACCTGGGCATTCAGTTCACCAACATCACCCGGGACAACCTGATCATTGAGCAGATCCTGGCCGGGGAGCAGAGCATCATCAGCATCTTCTCGGACAGCCAGCTGCAGACCATCACCGAGTTCAGCAACCACATGAGCTTCTTCGGCATCGATCTGACCAAGGTGCCCCAGTACAGCCTGGCCCCTGACAACCTGCCTCTGCTGATTTTCCCCATCCTGGCCATCATCACTACTTTTGCCTCCACCTGGTACAGCATGAACAGCAGCGGCCAGAAACTCCAGGGCAGCATGAAGGTCACCATGTACCTGATGCCCCTGATGTATATCTTCTTCTGCTTCACCGTTCCCACCGCTTTCTCTCTGTACTACGTCATTTCCAACGTGGTCATGGTGATCCAGAGCGCCGTCATGAAGAAAATCTATAACCCCGACGAGGTCAAGGCCCAGGTGGCCGCCGAGATCGAGGCCAAGCGCAAGGAACAGCGCCGCGGCGTCAAGAGCACCGTGGTGAAGGTTGTGGACGAAAAGACCGGCCAGACCGTGGAGAAGAACATCTCGGCCAGCGAGATGAACAAGCGCCGTCTGGAGTACGCCCGCCAGCTGGACCAGGAAAAGTACAAAGACGAGAGGACGGTACCTCTGTCTGAGCTGAACAAAACGAAGGAGGAGTGAGCAGAATGATCCGTTCCAAGGAAGCCACCGGCAAGACGGTGGAGGAAGCCCGTGCCGCAGCCTGCGCAGCCCTGGGTGTCAACGAAGATGACCTGAACGTCAGCTATGAAGTTCTGGAAATGCCCCAGAGCACCGGATTTCTGGGCCTGAAGAAGATTCCTGCCCGGGTGCGGGTCATGGTCGAGGAGGAAGACCCGACCCCCGCTCCGGTGGAAAAGCCGGTGGTGAAGGCTGCCGTGAAGGTGGAGAAGCCCGAAAAGGCGGAACCCGCCCAGCCCGCTGAACCCGCCGAGAAGGCTGAGCCTGCCCAGGCCGCACAGCCTGTGGAAAAGACCGAGCCCGCTGCCAAGCCTGCCAAGAAGCCCGCTCCCGCTAAGGAAGAGGCCAAGGCAGAGCCCAAGGCCGCTGTGACGGCCACTCCCGCGCTGGTGGACGAGACCCCGGTGCCCATTGATATTGAGTCCAACGCCAAGGTGAAAGCCGCGGTGGATTACCTGAAAGAGATCGTGGCCCTGATGGGCGTGGAGAACGTGACCTTCAGCGCCCTGCAGAAGGGTGAGGCCACCATCATCCGCCTGGACGGCGACAAGATGGGTGCGCTCATCGGCCGCCGCGGCGAGACCATGGAGAGCCTGTCCTATCTGGCCAGCCTGGTGGCCAACCGCCTGGAAGGCGATTACATCAAGCTGGGTCTGGATGTGGCCGGCTACCGCGGCAAGCGTGAGAACGACCTGACCGCTCTGGCCCAGAAGATCGGCCAGAAGGTGCGCCGCAGTGGACGCAGCTTCTCGATGGAGCCCATGAATCCCTACGAGCGCCGGATCATCCACTCGGCCATCAGCCAGATGGAAGGCCTGCGCAGCGAGAGCAAGGGCGAGGGCAAGGACCGCCATGTGGTGATCTATTCCACCGAGCCCGGCGCCCAGACCGAGGCCAACGAGCGCCGCAGCCGCGGCGGTCGTGGGGATCGCCGGCCCAGTGACCGGAACGGCCGCGGCCGCAACGATCGTTCGGGCCGCGGCAACGGCAGCCGTTCCCGTTCGGGCGGCAGCCGCGGACCCCGTCCTTCCAGCGTGCCTGACCGCACTTATGTGGCGGTGGACGCTGCCGACGCCGCACCCGTTGCGCCCAAGCGCAGCCAGCGCGTCGACGATTTCGCCGACCTGGACTTCGGCAAAATCGAACTCTAACCTCCCTACTTTTTCTTGAAAGAAAAAGTAGGCAAAAAGAACTTTACTGGGTACCATCCACTCTGGCTGCTCTTTATAGGGCGACGGAGGGTTGCGGAATTTGCCGCGCTCACGTTAGGTTTGGCAACGTAGGCGAGGCGCTGCCTGCGGCAGAAACAGCCGAGCCGGAGTTGGGGCAAGCACACCGAAGCGCGTCCAGCGGACGATGCAGTGAGGTGTGCTTGGCGCAGCGCTCCAATTTTCACAAGGGCGCATTGCCGCCCGCCGGGAAAATTGGCTAAGCGCAAGAGGACAGCCGTCCAAATTTTCAAGCGGACCGCGTCCAGCGCAGAAAATTTGGGCAACGGCAACCCGGACCTGCGCCCGGGTACGATGCAAAGTGTTGGTATACCCTGATTCCTCTTTTTGCAAGGTCCGCCCGATCCCGGAGAAAAGCGGTCCCATCTGTTTTGCTATAACCGCGCATTGCGGCACCTATAACAGAGAAATTTCCTCGCTCCTTTGGGGGCGGGGAAATTTTGTTTGACAGGGGCTGTGTGTCTGATAGTCCATCGGCTTTGGGGGTATCGGATGTGCGGCTAAAAGGGGAGGGATGAGCTTTTTTCAAAAGGGTCTCGGATTCTCCACAGAACAGGAAATCTTTGTGGAAAACTGGCCCTCAGATTTCAGCGGCAGGGCGGGGGCAAACACACCGACCGTATCCGGTGGATGAAGCAGGGAGCAGGCGCCGCGCTCCGGTTTTTGCAAGCGCCATTCTTGGCACGCCGCAAAAACCGGCTAAGCGCAAGAGGGACAAACGCCGGGAACGAGCCGGAATGGAACGGCTTCGTGGAGCTGTCAGAGATTCAGAAACTTGATGGTACCCATTGAAAAGCTGTTTGGGCATTTTCTAGATTATGTTGTAGTTTGCATCGTACCGTGCCGCAGGCACAAACGCCGGGAACGAGCCGGAACGGAACGGCTTCGTGGAGCTGTCGGAGACCCGGAAACTGGATGGTACACAGTGAAAAGCTTTTTGGATACTTTTTCTCGAAAAAGTATCACGATGGAAGGACAAAAAATGGAAAATAGCCATCCAGAGAAGGCAAAATGATGCAGGGATGGTTTTGAAGGTGTATCTTTTGAAGAAAATATACAGTTTGGAAAATGCAAAAGAGGAAATGTTTTTCCACAGGAAAAGAGAAACCGGTGGAAAATGTACCGCCCGCCGGCTGTATTTCATTTTTTGTCCAAACGTGGTACAATACACACAACACCAAAGGAGGGACACCCCATGATGGAAAACAGTACCATTGCGGCCATCGCTACGCCCCCCGGCCAGGGCGGTATTGCGGTGGTCCGCCTGTCCGGCCCCGAAAGCTATGCGGTGGCGGAGAAAGTATTTCGCCCCGCCGACTCCCGCAAACGGGTGGCCGACGCCAAGGGCTATACCGCCCTGTATGGAACCTTTGTCCACGGGGGAGAAACCTTTGACGACGGGGTCGCCCTCTTTTACCGGTCTCCCCGCAGCTATACCGGAGAGGACGTGGTGGAACTGTCCTGCCATGGCGGCAACGCCGTGGCCCGGCGCCTGGTGGAAGCCTGCCTGGCCGCGGGTGCTGTCCCGGCCGGTCCGGGTGAGTATACCCGCCGCGCCCTTTTGAACGGCAAACTCAGCCTCACCCAGGCCGAGGCGGTGATGGACTTGATTTCGGCCGGCGGACGGCAGGGCGCAGCTCTGGCCAACGCGGCCCGGGACGGTGCCCTGGCCCGGAAGATTTCCGTCCAGCAGCAGATCCTCACCGACCTGCAGGCTCACCTGACCGCATGGGTGGATTTCCCCGAGGAGGATGTCCCCGCCCTGGAAACCGATGCCCTGCGCGCTTCTCTGGAAGAGGTAAAGGCCGGGCTGGATGAACTGATTGAAAATTACAACGCCGCCGCGGTGCTGCGGGAAGGGGTGGACTGCGCCATTGTGGGCCGCCCCAACGCCGGCAAATCCACCCTCCTGAATTTGCTGGCCGGCTTTGACCGGGCCATCGTCACCCCCATCGCCGGCACCACCCGGGACGTGGTGGAGCAGGCGGTCCAGCTGGGAGAGATAAGGCTCAACCTGTTCGACACCGCCGGCCTGCGGGAAACCGACGACCCGGTGGAGGCCGAAGGCGTCCGCCGCAGCTGGGCCAAGCTGGCCGAGGCGGGTTTGGTTCTGGCGGTGTTTGACGGCTCGTCCCCCCTGGCCAAAGAGGATCTGGACCTGGCCCGCCGCTGTGCTGAGTGCCGGGCCATCGCCCTCATCAACAAGGAGGACCTGCCCATCCAGTTTGACGCCGAGGTGATCGCCCCCTATTTCGCCATGGTGATCCCGGTCTGCTGCAAAGAGGAAGGGGCCAGGAAGGTCATCGCCGCGGCGGTGGCCCGGCTGCTGGGCACCGGCCGCATCGACCCCCACGCCGCCAGCCTCTCGGGCCAGCGGCAGCTGTCGGCGGCCCTTCGGGCCCGGGACGGTGTCAACGGCGCGCTGGACGCTCTGGCCACCGGCTTTGGCCTGGACGCGGTGTCGGTCTGTGTGGACGACGCCCTGGACGCCCTCTACGCCCTCACCGGCGAGAACGCCACCGAGGCGGTCATCGACCAGGTATTTGAGAAATTCTGTGTGGGCAAATAACCGGCGCAGGGGAGAGGACCAAACCGGAGCCATCCCCCCAAATGGAAAGGAACTCTATGAACCATCTTGGAGACTATGATGTGATTGTGATTGGCGCGGGCCATGCCGGCATTGAGGCGGCCCACGCGGCGGCGGTGTTGGGCGCCCGCACCGCCGTCTTTACCATGAGCCTGGACGCGGTGGGAAATATGCCCTGCAACCCCAGCATCGGCGGCACCGCCAAGGGCACCCTGGTGCGGGAGGTGGACGCTCTGGGCGGCCTGATGGGATTGGCGGCGGACGCCACCGCCCTTCAGAGCCGGATGCTCAACCGGGGCAAGGGCCCCGCGGTCCACGCCCTGCGGGTCCAGACCGACCGCAAGAAGTACAATGCCTGGATGAAGCACGCTCTGGAACTGACCCCCGGCCTGGCCATTCATCAGGCCGAGGTGGTGTCCATCCAGATTGAGAACGGCCGGGTGAAGGGGGTAGTCACCCAGCTGAACGGAGAGTACGGCGCCAAGTGCGTGGTGATTGCCACCGGCACCAACCTGGGCGGAAAGATCTTTGTGGGAGATGCCTGGTACGCCTCGGGCCCCGACGGAATGCACGCCTCCAACGCCCTCACCGAGAGCCTGCGGGCGGCAGGGCTGCCCCTGCGCCGGTTCAAGACCGGCACCCCCGCCCGGGTCCATCGCCGCAGCATCGACTTCGACAAACTGGAGCGCCAGCCCGGCGACCCGGAGGAAACCCTGCAGCCTTTCAGCTTCATGACCACCCAGCCGGTCCGCAATCTGGTGGACTGCTACATTGCCTACACCAACCCCGAGACCCACAAGATCATCCTGGACAACATCCAGCGCAGCCCTCTGTACGGCGGCATGATCGAGGGGGTGGGGCCCCGCTACTGCCCCTCCATTGAGGACAAGGTGGTGCGGTTTGCCGGCAAGGACCGGCACCCCATCTTTGTGGAACCCTGCGGTGAGAACACCGAGGAAATGTATCTGCAGGGTGCGTCCAGCAGCCTGCCGGAGGATGTGCAGAACGCCTTCTACCACAGCATTGTGGGCTTTGAGCATCTGGAGATTCTCCGCCCGGCCTACGCCATCGAATACGATTGTGTGGACCCCACCAGCCTGGCCCCCACGCTGGAGAGCCGGCAGGTGGAGGGCCTCTACGGTGCGGGCCAGTTCAACGGCACCTCCGGTTATGAGGAGGCGGCGGCCCAGGGCCTGCTGGCCGGCCTCAATGCCGCCCGCCGCGCCCTGGGAAAAGAACAGCTGGTGCTGCCCCGTCAGACCAGCTACCTGGGCACCCTGGTGGACGACCTGGTGACCAAGGGGGTCATGGACCCCTACCGGATGATGACCAGCCGCAGCGAATACCGGCTGACCCTCCGGCAGGACAACGCCGACACCCGCCTGACCCCCATCGGCCGGGAATACGGCCTGGTGTCGGATGAGCGGTGGGCCCGGTACGAGGAGACCCGGCGGGTGCTGGAAGCCGAGCGGGCCCGCCTCCACGAAACCCACGTCAAGACCGCGCCCCTCCAGGCGGCCATGGAGGCCGCCGGCCTGACCCCCGCCCAGCAGGGCGGCCTGGCGGATGAACTGCTCCGCCGTCCCGAAATCAACTACAGCCTGATGGCCCAGGTCATCGGCTGGGGGGAGGGGGTCACCCCCATGCTGGCCGAGCGGATCGAAACCGAGATCAAGTACGCCGGCTACATTGCCCGCCAGGACCGGATGATCCGGGACATGGCCCGGCGGGAAAAGACCCTCATCCCGGCCGGCTTCCAGTACGAGGGCCTCACCGGTCTGACCCTGGAAGCCCGGGAAAAGCTCAACAAGATCCGGCCCCGCAGCCTGGGACAGGCGGGGCGCATCCCCGGCGTGTCCCCGTCCGACCTTGCCCAGCTGAGCATCGCGCTGGCTGCGGCCCAGAAGAAGGAGGCCTCCCATGATTGATAAAAACCGCCTTGCGGAAAAGTGTTCCACGTGGAACATCGCCCTCACCGGCACCCAGCTGGACCAGTTGGACCAGTACGCCGAGCTGCTGGTGAGCTACAACCAGAAGGTCAACCTGACCGCCATCACCGACCCCGAGGGCATCGAGGACAAGCACTTCCTGGACAGCCTGCTGTTTGCCTGCCAGCCCGAGGTGGCGGGGAAGATGGTGGATGTGGGGGCGGGGGCCGGGTTCCCCGGCATCGTCACCAAGATCTACAAGCCCGACCTGGACCTGACCCTGATGGAGCCCACCGGCAAGCGGGTGGACTTCCTCCGGTACGCCTGCGAGACCCTGGGTCTGACGGGGGTCAGCTTTGCCAAGGAGCGGGCCGAGGAGGCCGCCCGCAAGAGCTGGCGGGAACAGTTCGACCTGGTGTCGGCCCGGGCGGTGGCCGCCCTGCCGGTGCTGGCCGAATACTGCCTGCCCCTGGCCAGGGTGGGGGGACACTTCCTGGCCATGAAGGGGGCCTCCGCTGCTGAGGAGCTGGAGGCCGCCCAGGGGGCCATCCGCAAGCTGGGAGGCAAGTACCGGGAGACCCGGGCCTTCCATCTTCCGGGCGGGGACGCCCGCAGCCTGGTGCTGGTGGAAAAAATTTCGCAGACTCCGACCGTATATCCCAGAAACGGCGGAAAAATTGCGAAAGCGCCCCTGAAATAAGGCGGAATATCTCGGCTTGCCTCGAACGGCGGCGAACGATTTTTCTGGAAAGCGCAGCGCTTCTGTGGTACTCTTGAACTGGAAGAGTTTCCCACGGGGGCGCTTTTTGTTTGCGCCCGGGATGGGACTTCACGGGAAGGAGGACAAGCCGTGTTTGACCGCAGAAAACCGGTGGGGAAGGTGGTGGCGCTGCCGGTGGAGCAGATCGAGCCCTCGCCGTATCAGGCCCGCCGCGTCTTTGACCAGGAGGAGCTGGCGGGGCTGGCGGCCAGCATCCGGGAGAATGGGCTGCTGCAGCCGGTGACGGTCCGCCGCCTGGGCCCCGACCGGTACGAGCTGATCGCAGGGGAGCGGCGGCTGCGGGCCTGCAAGCTGGCCGGCATGGACCGGGTGCCCGCCATCCTGCGGGACTATCAGGACGACCAGACCGCCGCCCTGAGCCTGCTGGAAAACATCCAGCGGGCCGACCTGAACCCCTTTGAGCAGGCCCGGGGCCTGCAGGACGTGCTGGCCCTCTGGGGCTGTACCCAGGCCGAGGCCGCCAAGCGGCTGGGGATGGCCCAGCCCACCCTGGCCAACAAGCTGCGGCTGCTTCAGCTCACCGCCGACCAGCAGCAGTTCATCCTGGAAAATCACCTCACCGAGCGCCACGCCCGGGCGGTGCTGCGGCTGCCCGAGAACCGCCGCAGCGAGGCCCTCATCACCATCAGCCGCCGCCGGATGAATGCCCGGGCCGCCGACCGCTATGTGGAACAGCTGCTGCAGGAGACCGACACCCCCGCCCAGAAACCCCGCCGCCTGCCCATGGTGCGGGACGTGCGGATCTTTGTCAACACCATCGACCATGCCATCCGGCTGATGACCGACAACGGCGTCCCCGCCACCGCTCGACGGGAGGAGGGGGACGGCTACATCGAGTACACCGTCCGGATTCCCACCGGCCCCGGCACCGGCAAATAAACCCGGACAAGCCCCCCGGCTCCGCCGCCGGACAAGCCCCGCCGCAGGGCGGGGGATGGGCCGGACGGCCGGGCCGCTCCTGCGCCGGCCGGGCGGCGTGGACGGGCCTCCGGCCCGCAAACCGGTTCCCATTTCAGGGCCCCCGCACAGACCACCCTCCGGTCTGGGGCGGGGGCCTTTTTGTGGGAAAAGGTTCCACGTGGAACATCTTGCGCGGCGGGCCCGGGTCTGGTATCATGGAGGAAAAGGAGGGGATCACCCATGGAGCTGGAACTGCGTCCCCGGACCGAACAGGTCCGCATCTACTTTGCCCGCACCCGGGACCCGGAGATCCAGGCCCGGATTCCCCAGCGCAGCCAGACGGTGGAGCAGGCCCTGGAGGACTACCGCCGGTCCCTGGCTCCCGGCTCGGACAGCTATGGCCGGACGATCTGGGCCGACGGTGTCTATGTGGGGGACGTCTGGTGTTACTGCATCCACGCCGAGCCCGACCCCGACGCCATGGTCAGCTATTGCATCTTTGAAAAGGACCGCTGGGGGCAGGGGATTGCCAGCCGGGCGCTGGAACAGTTCCTGGCCGATGCCGGGCCCCGGTTCGGCCTGAAACGGGTGGGAGCTTTTGCCTACGCCGACAACCCCGCCTCGGTGCGGGTGCTGGAAAAGAACGGCTTCGCCATCCAGGAAACGTTTGAGGAGGAGGGCCGCCGGTCCTTCTACCTTGTGCGGGAAATAGAAGAAACAGGGAGGTTGGACAAATGGAATACAGAGTGATCAGCAACCGGATTACAGCGGTGGAGAAGGACCAGGTTCTGGGGGAGATTACCTTCCCGGACTGCGGGCCGGAGACGGTGGTCATTGACCACACCTGGGTGGACCCGTCCCTGCGGAGACAGGGAGTGGCCGGCCAGCTGGTCAAGCGGGCCGCCGACGCTTTGCGGTCCACCGGCCGCAGGGCCCGCGTTACCTGTTCCTATGCCCGGGACTGGTTTGAGCGCCATCCCGAGGAGGCCGACGTCCTGGTGGACGGATGGGAGAAGGACCACGCCGCCTGCCGGCTGGGCCGCTGAAAAGGGCAGAGAAGGCCCCCGCCGAAACCGGGGGCCTTTTTCAGACCCAAATTTTACCGGTTTTTGCCCTATTCCCGGCGTGAATCATTTGACGTTCCCCTGCGAATGGATTATAATAGAGTGCGTAACGAGACTGAGAAATGTTCCACGTGGAACATTGCATGAGAGGGAGGATTCCGGTTCGTGGGTAAGATCATAGCAGTGGCAAATCAGAAGGGCGGTGTGGGCAAGACCACCACCGCCGTCAATCTTTCGGCCTGCGTGGCCGCCCTGGGCAAGAAGGTCCTGATTGTGGACCTGGACCCCCAGGGCAACGCCACCACCGGCTACGGCATCTCCAAGCGGAGCGTCGAGACCGGCACCTATGAGCTGCTGATCGGCGACGCCGAGCCCAGGGACGCCATCCGCAAGACATCCTTCCGGGCCGACGTGCTGCCCTCCAACACCCGTCTGGCGGGCGCCGCCCTGGAGCTCATCGACCTGCCCAACCGGGAGAGCCGCCTGCGCAAGGCCCTGGCTCCCATCCAGCAGGACTACGACTTCATCTTCATCGACTGCCCCCCCAGCCTGGACCTGCTGACCCTCAACGGCCTGTGCGCCTGCGACAGCGTCCTGATTCCCATCCAGTGCGAGTACTACGCCCTGGAAGGTCTGAGCGAGCTGATCAGCACCCTCAAGACCGTCCGCCGCAAGTACAACAACTACCTGGACATTGAGGGCGTGGTGTTCACCATGTACGCGGGCCGGTACAACCTGACCCTGCAGGTGGTGGAACAGGTCCAGAAGTATTTCGGGGACAAGGTCTACCAGACCACCATTCCCCGGGCCATCCGCATTTCGGAGGCCCCCAGCTACGGCCAGCCCATCAACTACTACGAACCCAAGGGCAAGGGCAGCGAGGCCTATATGGATTTGGCCATTGAATTCGTCAAGCGCAACCGCCCGCGGGACCCCCAGCCCCGCCGCCGTCGCGCCAAAGCAGCCAAGCCGGAAACGGCTTGAGAGGGGAGGGTGACAGATGCCAAGAGGAAGAGGCGGCCTGGGCCGCGGATTGGAGAGTCTGTTTGAGGACGCAGCCCCCAGCCTGGAATCAGACGGCGGGGTGCGCACCGTCCCCCTGCGGGAGATTGAGCCGGACCCCGGCCAGCCCCGCAAAACCTTCCCGGAGGAGAGCCTGTCCGAGCTGGCCGACAGCATCAGCCAGCACGGCCTGCTGCAGCCCATCGCGGTGCGGCCCCAGTCCATGGGCGGGTACCGGATTGTGGCGGGCGAGCGCCGGTGGCGTGCCTGCCGGCTGGCGGGCCTGACCGAGGTGCCGGTCATCATCCTGGACGTGTCGGATCAGGAGGCCATGGAGCTGGCCCTGATCGAGAACCTCCAGCGGGAGGACCTGGACCCCATCGAAGAGGCCTGCGGCATCCGGGAACTGATGGACCGGTGTGAGCTGACCCAGGAACAGGCAGCCCGCCGGCTGGGCAAGAGCCGCAGCGCTCTGGCCAACAGCCTGCGCCTGCTGAACCTGCCCCCGGAGGCCCTGGAACTTTTGAAAGCCGGCAAGCTGACGGCGGGCCACGCCAAAGCCATTCTGGGCCTGCCCAGCCCCGAGCTGCAGGTTCAGGCAGCCCAGCTCATTGCAGAGCACAACCTGAACGTCCGCCAGGCCGAGGAACTGTGCCGCCGTCTGGCCAAGGAGGCCAAAGAGGCGGCGGCCCCGGAACCGGCGCCCCGTCCGGCCCTGCCGGTGGAAGTGGAGGAGAGCCTCCGCCAGACCCTGGGCAATGAGGTGTCGGTGGCCTATAAGGACGGCAGAGGAAGCCTGACGGTACATTTCTACTCGGACGATCAGCTGCGGGCGTTTGCCAACCTGCTGGGCCATTACGAACAGCAGGGGAGCGGGGTGTAAAACCCCGGCGCTCCGGTGCGATTGTTTTTGTGGGAAACCTGAGTGATATAAAGGAGAAATCGAAATGCTTGACATCAAATTTGTCCGTGAGAATCCGGACGCAGTCAAAGAGAACATCCGCAAGAAGTTCCAGGATGCGAAGCTGCCCCTGGTGGATGAGGTCATCGAGCTGGACGGCAAGTACCGCAAGTGCCTGCAGGAAGCCGAGAACCTCAAGGCCCAGCGGAACAAGCTGAGCAAGGCCAACGGCCCCCTGTTCGGTCAGCTGAAGAAGTGCACCGACGAGGCCAAGAAGGAGGAGCTGCAGGCCCAGATCGACGCCAACAACGCCGCCGTCAAGGCCGACGCCGAACAGCTGGCTGCCCTGGACACCGAGAAGGACCAGATGGCCGCCCGCATCCAGGAGATCATGTACACCATCCCCAACATGATCGATCCCAGCGTGCCCATCGGCCCCGATGACACCCACAACGTGGAGGCGCAGCGGTTCGGCGAGCCGGTGGTGCCGGATTTCCCCATCCCGTACCACACCGAGATCATGGAGAGCTTTGACGGCATCGATATGGACGCCGCCGGCCGTGTGGCCGGCAACGGCTTCTACTACCTGCTGGGCAACATCGCCCGGCTGCACGAGGCTGTCCTGGCCTACGCCCGCGACTTCATGATCAGCAAGGGCTTCACCTATGTGATTCCTCCCTTCATGATGCACGGCAACGTGGTGCAGGGCGTTATGTCCTTCCCCGAGATGGATGCCATGATGTACAAGATCGAGGGCGAGGATCTGTACCTGATCGGCACCTCCGAGCACACCATGATCGGCCGGTTCATTGACCAGACCATCGACGAGGCCAAGCTGCCCCTGACCCTCACCAGCTACAGCCCCTGCTTCCGCAAGGAGAAGGGCGCCCACGGCATCGAGGAGCGCGGCATCTACCGCATCCACCAGTTCGAGAAGCAGGAGATGATCGTAGTCTGCCGTCCCGAGGAGAGCAACGACTGGTACGAGAAGCTGTGGCGCTACTCGGTGGAGCTGTTCCAGAACATGGAGATTCCCGTCCGTCAGCTGGTCTGCTGCTCGGGCGACCTGGCCGACCTGAAGGTCAAGAGCTGCGATATCGAGGCATGGAGCCCCCGCCAGCAGAAGTACTTCGAGGTGTGCAGCTGCTCCAACCTGGGCGACGCCCAGGCCCGCCGCCTGCACATCCGCGTCAAGGGCGCCGACGGCAAGAGCTACCTGGCCCACACCCTGAACAACACCTGCGTGGCTCCTCCCCGTATGCTGATCGCCTTCCTGGAGAACCATCTCCAGGCCGACGGCTCGGTCACCATTCCCAAGGTCCTGCAGCCCTATATGGGCGGCCTTGAGGTGATGGTCCCCAACCACAAGTAATCACCCCCGCAAAACCTTAAAAGCGTTTTCAGCCGCCCTCGGCCCCACAGCGGGACCGGGGGCGGCTTTTTTGCTGGGCCGGTCACGCCGGCCGGAAGGAAAAGGCTGGGATCGTGGCCCCGGGGCGGGGGAATGGGCCGGCTTGGAGAGGCAGCCGGCCGGTATAAAACCGTCCCGGCTGGGCTATGCTAAAGGGAGAAACGGCGCCCTGTCAGGACTTGTGAGAAAAAAGTGTACTTTTTTCAAAATACCTGTTGACAAATTGCGAAGGATTGGTTATAATAATGGAGCGTTCCGCGGGAGCGCAAAGATGAATATGGCGGTATAGCTCAGTTGGCTAGAGCATTCGGTTCATACCCGAAGTGTCACCGGTTCAAATCCAGTTACCGCTACCATTTACAGAGTTTCGCTAAAATAAGGGGGATGTCGTCTGCAATAGTGGACGAGGATGTCGGAGATTTTAGCGAAGCTCTGTGTTTCTAAGGCCCGTTGGTCAAGCGGTTAAGACACGGCCCTTTCACGGCTGTAACATGGGTTCGATTCCCGTACGGGTCATATAAAAAATCCCTCAGCTTAGGCTGAGGGATTTTTTTATGCAAGCCGTACGTGGAATCGAACAGGGCGGCGGCCCGCAGGCCGCAAAATTGATCCAGTGGATCAATTTTAGCCCGCGGGTATTCCCGTACGGGTCATATAGCCGTACGAGACAACGCTGCCGACCGCGTCCAACGAAAAAGAAATGAAGCTGCTGGGCGTAATGAATATAGATAGTATCAAATAGAAAAGAAAGCCTTACACAAGAACTTTGTGTAAGGCTTTCTTTCAAAGCTGTGAGATAAGTTTATGTTTGATGCAATCGTATTCCTCTTGGTTGATGATTCCATCGTCAAGCATTTTCTTGGCACGTTGAATTTGTTCTAGCACAGCGGTGTTCACATCCTCTGTTTTAGGAGGAGTAGGTGGGTCTTCTTTCAATGTTTCGTTTTCTTCATCTGCAAATATAGTAGCATTGACTTTGTTGATCTCTTGCCAGTCCGCTTCGAATGCGGTTTCTGTGTAATTGAAGTTTGCTTCATCCAATGCATTGACCAGGCGCATACCCATTGGTTTCATTGTAGCGAATGTAATGCCGCCTGACACGATGCCGCCTAAAACGGGAACAACTTTGGACACTCCTTTTGCAAAAACATTCTTGGTCATCTTTACACCAAAAGCTTTTGCAATGGATTTAATAATAGGATAGTAAAATGTTTTGGTCAACGCTTTTTGAGGTAGTTGACGGAGTAGCTTTTGAGCAAGCGATGAAGAAAGAACCCGAACTGCCTGAGCAGCGCCAGAAGCTCCTAACATTACACCGCAATATAGAATTAGCTGGCCTGTTACTTTTTCTGAATCTAGAATTTCATCTGACCACAGATCTTCTGCGCCATATAGGTAAGAAATCTCTTGTGCTGTACGAAGTGCAACTGCATAGAATTGCAAAAGATCAGCAGGAATGGCTGCCGCCATGGCAAAGCCTCCAGGAAGTCCTGCCACAAAAGATGCACCAGTGGAAGTAATGGTGTTTTTGTTTACAACAGAGGAGGCTTTCGAATAAAGAACTTTGCGTGGACAGCCTGCCAGAACGGGGCCTTTCTTGAGTATAAGATCTACTAGGGAGGAATCTTCATATTTGAATTGCTCGCATAGAAAGGCTTTTCGGTTGACTTTAACACCAGGGATTTGAAGTGCAGTTGAAATTACACTTTCCAAGGATAAATTGAATTGTGAAATCGATGGATTTAATTCATTTGTCATATGATTCTCCAGTCTCAGATGTACGAAAAGTTGACTGAAACCCAGCCTTAATAGGAGATGAAATTTTCGCGAATAGGGTGAGATTGGCATTGAAATTATAAATGCAATAGAATCTCCTCCGGTTTATACACCAGAACATCCGCGCCGGCGGCCTGCAGTTCTTCGGCCCCGCGGAAGCCCCAGACGGCACCCAGGGTCACCAGACCGGCGTTGTGGCCGGTGGCGATGTCCACGTTGCTGTCACCCACAAAGAGGGTGGAGGCTTTGGCTGCGCCCAGCTGTTCCATCAGGCTGTAGACCCCGGTGGGGTCGGGCTTGACCGGCACGCCGGGGCGGCTGCCCCGCACCGCCAGAAAGACATCGTGCCCAAAGTAGTGGTCGATGATGCCGCCGCAGAGGGTGTCCGCCTTGTTGGAAAAGACAGCGGTGCGGATGCCTTCCGCCTTGAGGGCGGCCAGCAGCTGGGGGATGCCGGGATAGGGGGCGGTTTTGTCCTCCTTGTGGGCATCGTACCGGGCGGTGAACTGGGCCAGGGTGGCGGCCAGCTGCTGGGGCGTGCGGCAGTCCTCAGGGGAGAACCGCTCCACCAGCTTGGGGATGCCGTTGCCCACCATGTGCTTGTACTGCTCCACCGTGAAGGTGGGCCAGTGGTTTTGTTCGCAGACCCAGTTTCCGGCGTCGGCCAGGTCGTCGATGGTGTTCAGCAGGGTGCCGTCCAGGTCAAAGAGGATGGTATCGATCATGAAAAATCCTTCCTTTCAAAAAAGGCCGCACAGGCGCGGGCGTCGGCCAGCGGGATGCTGCGCACCCGCTCATGGAAGCGGCCGGGATAAGCAAAGGTGAGGTTGGCGCGGCCCCGCACCACCGCCCAGGGCGTCTGGGAGATGCGGAGGCACACCACCGGAGAAAAGATGCAGACACAGCGCAGGGACATCCGGCGCTGCCGCAGAAAAGTGAGACGGCCGTCGGTGGGCCAGGCTCCCTCCCGGAACATTCCCTCCACCTGGAACAGGAACCAGAGCCCGCAGCCTGCGGCCGGCAGAGCCAGCAGCGGGACGGCGGCAGGCAGGGCCCAGGAGGCCACCAGAAGCAGCAGCACACAGAACCCCAGACAGCCGCCGGCGGGGGCAATCAGGGCCAGGCTGCGGCCCCGCACCTGAGCCAGCGAAGCCCGCCGGTTGGGGGGAAGCCGGAAGCTGGGCAGAAGCCGCCGCACCAGTTCTTCCTGGCCGGCCCGGTAGACAAAGAGGGGATCGTCGGCGTTGTAGCATCCGGCGGTGAGATAGACGGGATAGCACCGCAGCAGCCGCGCCACAGGGGACAGCCGCACCTCGGCACAGGTGAGCTGGTCCATCCGGAACCGGCGTTCCACCCGCAGCAGGAGCCCGCCCCGGCTGGCCAGCACCCCGCTGCCCCGCCAGACCGCATACCGGACGGTATGGCTGAAACTGCGCAGCAGGCTCAGGCCAAAGAGAACGGTCCAGAGGGTCAGGGCCCAGGCCAGGCTGGCGGGCAGCCAGTGGGCCGCCCAGGTCACGGCGTGGTCCAGCTGTTCCAGCGCAATCTCCTCGGCGGCGTTGTTTCCCTGCCGCAGGGCCACCCAGACCAGAAACAGGGTGGACAGGCTGTTGGCGCCCAGCAGGGCCAGGGCCAGCCGCTCGCCGCCGGCGGGGTGATAGTATTCCTCGGCGGGGGCAGGCATCAAACGGTCGGCCAGCATCTGGGCGTCTTTGCGGGTGAGGCAGAGGGTCACCGCCTGGTTTTTGGGCAAAAGGGTGGGGTAAAGGGTCACCCGGCTGGCTCCGCCCAGCCGGTAGATCACCGGCCGTTCCATCTGGATGGCGGCCAGCTGGCTGGCCTGGATGGTCCGCTCAAAGGAAAAGATCAGATTCCAGTGCAGGCGAAGCACCCCGTCCTGATCCAGCTCCCAGCTGGAGGCCCGCAGCATCACATAGCTCACCAGAGCCAGCAGGCAGAACAGGACCAGATCCTGCGCCAGCGCCGTCCGGAGGACCTCCCATTCCCGGGCAAAGAAAACCTGTACCAGGGGCACCAGATAGAGCAGGAGGGTGTGGCGCAGAAAGCGCAGGGAAAAGAAGGGGTGATAGCGCCGCGGTCCGGTGCCGGTCATAGGACGTCCTCCCCGCCGGCCAGCAGGGCTTTCCCGATGGCGTCGGCCTCCTGCAGGGGGATGCCGGGCAGAATGGCCCACATGCCGGGGGTGAAGATCACCAGGACGCAGGCCCCCGCCAGCCGCAGCAGCGGGGTGCGGAAAATCAGGGTGGAGGTGATGCTGTTTCGGGGGATGACCCGCTCCACCGGAAAGGCTACCCCCATGTAGAGGGTCAGGGTGAAATCATCCAGGGTGGCCACCAGGCTGCAGGACCGGACCCACACCCCGAACACCACCGCACACCACAAAGCGCAGAAACCAAAGCCCCATCCCAGCCCCTGCCAGAACAGGAAGGGCGCTGCAATCAGGCCGGGCAGCGCCGCCCAGACACAGAGGACCGCCCTGCCTCGAGGGGTAGGTGTAGACGCAGAGCCAGCGAGATCGAAGAGCTGTTCCATGGCGCGGCCTCCTTTCTGACGCTACAAAAGGGAATGTGTGATGCTTTTATAACGGAACGTTGCGGCCCGGCGGGCCGTCCGGCGTTCCGCCCTTATTATATACGGATTGGCTGGGAGCGTCAACGATGGAAGGGAAAACCGGCCGGAACCCTCCTTTTTCGCAAAAAACGGGGCCCAAAACCATCCGCCCCGCAGGAGAAAAGAAGGACCGCCGTCCGCCCCGCTTTGGCTTTAAGACGCAGGAAAGCCCGAATTTTCTTCCAGAAAAGTAGGGGGTTAGGGGTGCAGGCAGGCTCATAGTATGGTATACTGAAAGAATCAATGTGAGAACGTGCGCGTGTGATGGCGCACAGGGAGGAAATTTCTATGTTGATTGAAATCATCAAGGCCCTGCTGATGGGCATCGTGGAGGGCGTCACCGAATGGCTGCCCATCTCGTCCACGGGACATATGATTCTGGTGGAACAGCTGATCCAGTTTGACGCCAGCGATGCGTTTATGTCCATGTTCCGGGTGGTGATCCAGCTGGGCGCCATTCTGGCGGTGGTGGTCCTGTTCTGGGGCAAACTGTGGCCCTTTGGCCTGCGCCATGGCCGCATTACCTCCAAGGCCCCGGTCTGGAGCCTGTGGTTCAAGGTGGTGGTGGCCACCCTGCCGGTGCTGGTCATCAGCCCGCTGGACGACTGGATGGAGGCCAAGTTCTATAATTATATCACGGTGGCCGCCATGCTGATTCTGTACGGCGTCCTGTTCATCCTGGTGGAAAACCGCGGCGCAGCCGCCCGGGTCACCCGCCTGGATCAGATCAGCTACCGCGAGGCCCTCATCATCGGCCTGTGGCAGACCCTGGCCATCATCCCCGGCACCTCCCGCAGCGGCGCCACCATCGTGGGCGGCCTGCTGCTGGGCCTGTCCCGGGCCGCGGTGGCTGAGTTCACCTTCTATCTGGCCATCCCGGTGATGGCCGGCGCGTCCCTGCTGAAGGTGGTGAAGTTTGTGCTGGAAGGCCAGACCATGACCAGCACCGAAATCGCCATCATGGTCACCGGCTGCCTGTCCGCCTTTGTGGTGAGTATGGTGGCCATCCGGTTCCTGATGTCCTACGTCAAGAGCCATGACTTCAAGTTCTTTGGCGTCTACCGCATCGCGCTGGGCGTGGTGGTGCTGGCGGTGGCCGCCGTCAGCGCCTTCGGCTGAGCGGGCAGAGAATCCCCGGTTTGTCTTTCCTGACCTGCGGGTTTGTGGTATACTTTCCCATAAGAGAGAATCTTGGGCGGGCTGCCCGCCCGGCCCCAAAGGAGGACAAACAACATGGAAGGTTCTGCTGTATACTATACCGATTTCCGGTGCCCGGTGGGTACCAGCCTGACCGAGAAACTCCGCCGCCTGTGCCTGGCGGCGGGCATCCGCAACATTGAGATGGACGGCCGCTTTGTGGCCATCAAGATGCACTTTGGCGAGCTGGGCAACCTGGCTTTTCTGCGGCCCAATTACGCCAAGGTGGTGGCCGACCTGTGCAAGGAACAGGGCGGCATGCCCTTCCTGACCGACTGCAACACCCTGTATCCGGGCAGCCGCAAGAACGCCCTGGAGCACCTGACCTGCGCTCAGATGAATGGCTTCTGGCCCATGACCACCGGCTGCCAGGTGCTGATCGGCGACGGCCTGCGGGGAACCGACGAGGTGGAAGTCCCGGTGCCCAACGGCGAGTTCTGCAAGACCGCCAAGATTGGCCGCGCCATCATGGACGCCGATATCTTCATCAGCCTGACCCACTTCAAGGGCCATGAGTCCACCGGTTTCGGCGGCGCCATCAAGAACATCGGCATGGGCTGCGGCAGCCGCGCCGGCAAGATGGAACAGCATTCTTCGGGCGCTCCGGCGGTTCAGCGGGAACTGTGCCGCGGCTGCCACCGCTGCGCTAAAGAGTGCGGTTCGGACGCCATCCACTACGACGCAGAGAACAAGGCCGTCATCGACTACGATCTGTGCAAGGGCTGCGGCCGCTGCATCGGCGCCTGCAGCTTTGACGCCGTCTATTCCAAGGACAGCAGCGCCAACGAGGATCTGGACCGCAAGATGGCCGAATACGCCGCCGCCGTCTGCGCCGGCCGTCCCTGCTTCCACATCAGCCTGGTGCAGGACATCAGCCCCAACTGCGACTGCCACGGCGAGAACGATGCACCCATCCTGCCGGATATCGGCATGTTCGCATCCTTTGACCCGGTGGCTCTGGATCAGGCCTGCGCCGATGCCTGCCTGGCGGCGACTCCCATTGCCAACAGCCAGTTGGGCCAGAATCTGGCCCGTCCCGGCTGGAACTGCTACCACGACAACTTCAAGGATTCCAACCCCAACATCGAGTGGAAGGCAACCCTGGAGCAGGCCGAAAAGATCGGTCTGGGCCAGCGGGCTTACGTCCTGAAGAAAATCTGATCCCGCGCACTGACTTTTCAACAACAAAGGCCGCAGCCTGTGGAAGGCTGCGGCCTTTTGGTTTCCGGTTTTACTGCTGGGGTGCGGGGACGATGGCGTTAAGAACGCCCGCCACTGCGGACCAGTCTTCCTCGGAGCAGGAGGGCGTCTCCTGGACGCCGGCGTCGGACAGTTCGCCCTGAACGGCCTTGGGGTCGTCCAGAATCCGCTGGGCGGATTCCTCAATCAGGGGCCAGGCCTCGGCGAAGTTCTCCTGATCCACCTGTTCCAGCGAATCAAACCACTGGGACAGGCTGTCGTTCAGCGCATCGCTGCTGCGGTTGGCGGCGGCGTTCTCGTCGGCCCATTCCATCATGGATGCGGCGGCGGCCATCGATTTCAGAGAGGTGCCTGCAGTGCCGGGGCCCCAGCCCAGGCTGCCGGCGAAGGCGTCGGCGGGATCGCTGATGCCGTTGAAGCCGTTTTCGCTGCCGTCCACCACGGGCGCGGGGGCCGTGTCATCCTCGCCGGAAGGCACAGCCTGGGAGGTGGGAGCCTCGCTCAGAGCCTGGGAGGAAGAAGAGGACGAGCTGCTGCTGGCAGACGGGGTACAGCCTGCCAATACCAGCGAGAGAAGGAAAATTCCGCAGCATCCTGCAGCGCAGGTGCGGAACAAATGACCATGTTTCATATCAAAAAGACCTCCTTTTTGCGCCCTGAGGCGGCAGTCCTTTTATCATCACTCGGATTCTATTATCAGTATACTGTCCCTGCTTCTCCTTGTCAACGGCCCTACTTTTCTGCCCTACTTTTCTGAAAGAAAAGTAGGCAAAAGACTTTTACTGTGTACCATCAAGTTTCCGGGTCTCCCAAAGTTCCGCGGGGCCGTTACGCTCCGGCTCGCTCCCGGCGTTTGGGGCTGTGCCCCGGTACGATGCAAACCCCGACATGGCCTGTTTATCCCAAGTTTCAGCGGCGTTCTGCACCGATACGTCCCAAAGGTTCATCAAAGACAAAATCCTCGCTCCGTTTGGGGCGGGGATTTTTCGTTTTTAAGTGACGTTTTTGAGGTCTTTGGCCATTTGGGATGATGTCCTTTTGCGGGCTTGATGATAACAATTTTTTGATACGGGGGACAAAACCGAGGAATTTTCCTCCGCCTTTCCCGTCCTCAAAATAGCTTGTATCCAAGATGGGTCTTTCCCAACTATAGAAAATAAAGCAAAAATGGGAAAATTTGAAATCGGGTCTTGACACCGGGGGGGGGGTATGGTATTATAGGCACACAAAGGAAAGGACCTTCCTTTGAAACCTGTTTTGGGTCTCTATCTTTTACACCATTAAGGAGGAAAAATTCATTATGAAACTCAAGAAGATTGTTTCTCTGGCACTGGCCGGCATCCTGGCCGTCAGCATGCTGACTGCTTGCGATAGTAAGAGCAATAACGGCAATAGCGGGGATGTTCCCCCCGAAAGCAATGCTATGGCAGGTATTGCAGCAACTCTGACCGAAAAAGTTGATCTGGACAAGATCAAATTTAGTGCAAGCAATGAGCTGGATAATGCGCTGATTTCTGCCATTGGTAATGTTGGTACCGGCTCTATTGCAGCGATCTATGATGCTAATGGTATGAATAGTGTTCAGTTTGTGGATAATACCCATGCTAACACTGTACTTCGTACTGTTGCAATGGATCTGATTGATGATCTGGAGTCTGAGAACTTTGGTAATGAGGGTAATGTAGCAGGCGCAATGGGCAAGCTGACTCCGTCTGCCGCCAACCAGTGGGATGATGATCTGAATGTCACTGTTCTGTATGTTGTCAACAGTGGAGTTGAAGTCGAAAACGCTCTGGCTGGGATTGCTAACAACATGGATAACGCACTCAAAGGCCTGCAGCTGGATAATGAGGCAGTTAATAATGTGACTACTCAGCGCTATACCTATTCTGGCGCTGTGAGCGTTTATAGCAAGATTGCTACTGAAGATCATGGCAAGGGCCTGACTTTCATCGCTGTTCAGGTTACCCGTAACCTGGCCTGAGTATTTACTTATAACACCCCCGGCAGCACCATGGCCGGGAGCTGATATAAGGGGCCTTTGAACAAGAGACCGTTCAAAGGCTCGGGTAAATAACCCATCCGATGTGGCGACAAAGGGGAATACCTAACCACTATTCCTTCTGTTGTTGATCGCACCAAAACAAAAGAACTTTTGCGTCACGAAAGATAGGGTCCCTCTGCGAGGGCCGGCTCTCACGAGCTGGCCCTCGCATTGTTTGTTGTGAGGAAAACGTACAGAATAGAGAATGCACCCCGTGTCCAGAGCCCCGCCGGGGCAAACACAGCGGTCTGAATTTTCAAGCATCATGCTTGAAAATTCAGGGCACCGCAAGAGGCTAATCCTAGGCCCCGGTGGAAGTAAAATCCCCGCTCCTTTCAGAAGAAACAGGGATTTGTGATTTTATAGAGATTTTTCTCAGGTCAAAAAATCAGGCTATGAGGTGGTTTGCATCGTACCGGGGCACAGCCCCAAACGCCGGGAACGAGCCGAAGCGTAAAGGCCCCGCGGAACTTTGGGAGACCCGGAAACTGTATGGTACCCAGTAAAGCTTTTTGCCAAGCTTTTTCTCGAAAAAGCGGAAAGCGGAAGGAGAATAAAGTGCAAATATATTGCACTTTATGCAACTTGTTGGCGATTGACAAGGGTTGGAGGGGTTTGTATAATGAGCTCATAGCGGGGGAAAACGCTGTCCCGGCCTGCAAAAGCAGGGCTCTGCAAGGCAGAATCCCGGCCCGGCGCCCGCGGGAAACTGTGAGAAAAGGAGCGATGCAGGGATGAAGCCAAAAGAGCGGATGCTGTGCACGCTGGAGGAATTCTCAACGGCGATGCTGTCGGCTCTGGGTTACCTGCCGGTGGCGGGCGTGGTTCTGGCCGTGGGCGCCTTGCTGGCCTCGGCCGGACTGGGAACCTTTATCCCCATCTTGAAATGGGAACCTTTGGCCTTCGTGGGCAATCTGGCCTACGATGCCATGATGGTGATTGTGCAGAATCTCAGTGTGGTGTTCTGCGTTGGGATTGCTTCCTTCCTGGCCCGGAAGGATAAACAGCAGGCCGCCATGATCGCCCTGCTTTCGTATTTGATCTTCCTGACCGCAGGTCATACTACCCTGGACCAGCTGGGCCAGCTGGCCGCCGCAGACCCCAACCTGGGCCTGTACGGCACCGGACAAGCCGTGGTACTGGGCATCCAGACGGTGGATATGGGGGTCACCGGCGGGATTCTGCTGGGTTTTCTGACTGGCTGGATTTATAACCGCACCTGCGGCAAGACCTTCCGCCCCACGCCGCTGCGCATCTATGGCGGGGTGCGGTGGTCGTTCCTGTGCATCGGCGGCGCCGCGGCGGCGCTGGGCCTGGCGTCCTGCTTTGTCTGGCCCCCAATCCAAAACGCCGTGGACGGCCTCACCGGCTGGATTGCGGCGGCAGGGGATACCGGCCTGTTTCTGTATGGCTTTCTGGAACGGATTCTGATTCCCACCGGCCTCCATCATCTGGTGTATATGCCCTTTCAGTTCAGCTCCCTGGGCGGCACGCTGACGGTGGGGGAACGGGTCTATGCCGGCGCGTACCCCGTCCTGATGGCGGAATACGCCATGGGGATGCCCTTCTCGGACGGCATCCGCTGGATGTATGTGGGCTTCACCAAGACCTTTGGATATTTCGGGATTGTGGGCGCCTTTATCTTCTGCGCCCGCCCCGAAAACCGCCGCCGCACCGCCGCGGTGCTGGCGCCGCTGCTCCTGACGGCTTCGCTGGCCTCGGTCACCGAACCCATTGATTTTCTGTTCTGCTTTTTGTCGCCGGTCCTCTGGCTGGCCCATGGCGTCATTGCCGGCGTCTTTATGGTGCTGCTGGACGTCTGCGGCGTCACCGGCTTTACCAGCGGCCTGTTTTCCTCGCTGGCCATGAACCTGTCCGCCGGCGTGGAACGGACCCATTACCCGGTCCTGTACCTGCTGGCAGCGGCGGAAATTCTGGTGTACTTCGGGGTGTTTACCTTCCTGATCCGCCGTTTCGATATCCGCACCCCCGGCCGGGAAGAACAGGTCCCCGCCGCGACGAAAGAGGAAAAAGGCCGGTTCCCGTATAAGAAACTGCTGGCCGCCCTGGGCGGCCGGGACAACATTGCTCGGGTGGACAACTGCATCACCCGTCTGCGGGTCTGGGTGAAAGACACCAGCCTGCTGGACGAGGACCAGCTGCGGGCCCTGGCCCCCGAGGGCCTGATTTTCCAGAGCAAGGAAGTACAGATTGTGTTCGGTTTCGATGCCGTGCAGGCTCGCCGGCAGCTGGAGGAGCTGCTGGGCGTGAGCGCCCTTTCACCCTGAAAAACAAGGATCTCTTTTGGCCGCAGGATGCGCCCCGTGGGGGCGGCGTTCTGCGGCCTTTTGAATGGGGGAAGGGTGTGACGGTTGACCGGTGATGCCAAACGCGCTATAATCGGAATACCTTAGATAACATACCGGAGAGGAAGGAATTCCCCGGCCTCTCCCTTTTGGAGGAACCAACATGGAAAACAAGGAACTCTACCGGGACCAGCAGTCCCTGCTGGACGGGCTGTTTGCGTTTCTGGACAAGAGCGTCAGCCCCTTCCACTCGGCTGCCGCGGCCTGTGAAATTCTGGAGAAGGAGGGCTACACCCTCTGCCCCGAGGGCCAGGCATGGCAGCTGAACGAGGGCGGCCGCTACTACACCACCCGCAACGGCACCGCCGTGCTGGCCTGGCGCATGCCGCAGGGCAAGCTGACCGGCTGGCACGCCACCGCCAGCCACAGCGATTCGCCCACCTGGCGGATCAAGGTGCCCGACATCAAGGAGGGCGGCTACCTGAAGGCCGAGACCGAGGGCTACGGCGGGATGATCGCCTCCACCTGGCTGGACCGGCCCCTGAGCGTGGCGGGCCGCCTGCTGGTCAAGACCGCCGACGGCGTGGAAACCCGCCTGGTGGCTCCCGACCGGGCGCTGCTGTGCATTCCCAATCTCTGCATCCACTTTGACCGGGAGGCCAACACCGGCAAAAACTGGAACTACCAGGTGGACCTGCAGCCCATCTGCGGCCTGGAAAACGGCCGTTCCCTGATGGAGATTCTGGCCGCCGAGGCCGGGGTCAGCGCAGAGGATATCCTGGCCCACGATCTGGTCCTGTGCATCCGCCAGAAGGCCGAGCGGGTGGGCGTGGACAATGAGCTGTTCATGTCCGGCCGCATCGACGACCTGGAGTGCGCCTACACCACCCTCTGCGGCTTCCTGGCCGGCGAGGGCCGCGAGGAGGGCCGGGCCGACATCTGGTGCATGTTCGACAACGAGGAAGTGGGCTCGTCTTCCCGTCAGGGCGCCCAGGGCACCCTGATGGCCGACACCATGGCCCGCATCGAGGAGGCTATGGGGGTCACCCGGGAGGAGAGCGTCCGGGCTCGGACCAACAGCCTGCTGCTGAGCGCCGACAACGGCCACGCCACCCATCCCAACCACCCCGAAAAGAGCGATCCCCGCAACCCGGTCCGTCTGGGCGGCGGCATCCTGCTCAAGTATAACGCCAGCCAGACCTACACCACCAGCGGCCTGACCGCTGCCGCCTTCCAGCGGATCTGTGAAAAGGCCGGCGCGGCGGTCCAGATCTTCGCCAACCGGGCGGACGTCCGGGGCGGCTCCACCCTGGGCAACCTGCTGGGCCATCAGATTGCCATTCCCATGGTGGACATCGGCCTGGCCCAGCTGGCCATGCACTCGGCCGTGGAAACCGCCAGCTGCGACGACGTGACCGCCATGGTCAAGGCCTGCACCGTCTTTTATAACACCCCGATCTTCCAGCCCGCCGACGGGGTTTGGAAGCTGGGCCTGTGAGCGGCCCGGTCGGGCGGTTTGCCCCCAGCCCCAGCGGGCGGCTGCATCTAGGGAACCTGGCCTGCAGCCTGCTGGCCTGGCTGTCCGCCAAGAGCCAGGGCGGGCGGATTGTGCTGCGGATTGAGGATCTGGACGCGGCCCGCTGCCCCCGTGTCTATGCCGACCAGCTGGAGGAGGATCTCCGGTGGCTGGGCCTGGTGTGGGATGAGGGCGGCTCGGACGGTGGCCCCAACGGCCCCTATTATCAGAGCGAGTGCGCCCCCATCTATCTGGAGAGCTATCACAAGCTGGAGGAGATGGGGCTGGTGTATCCCTGCTTTTGCTCCCGGGCCCAGCTCCACGCCGCCAGCGCGCCCCACACCTCGGACGGGAACGTGGTGTATCCCGGCACCTGCCGGAATTTGACCCCCGCCCAGATTGCCGAAAAGAGCCGCACCAAGGCCCCCGCCTGGCGGGTGAAGGTTCCCGATGAGGAAGTGACCTTCACCGACCTGTGCATGGGGGAGCACCGGGAAAACCTGCTCACCGGCTGCGGGGATTTTTATCTCCGGCGGGCCGACGGCGTCTTTGCCTATCAGCTGGCGGTGGTGGTGGATGACGCCCGGATGGGGGTCACCCAGGTGGTCCGGGGAGCGGATCTGCTGTCCTCCACCGCCCGGCAGATATACCTTTACCGGCTGCTGGGGCTGACGCCTCCGGCCTTTGCCCACTGTCCGCTGCTGCTGGATGTGGACGGCCGCCGCCTCTCCAAGCGGGACGGGGACCAGAGCCTGGAAAACCTCCGCAGCCGCTACACCGCCCCCGAAATCATCGGCAAGCTGGCCTACCTCTACGGCCTGCAGCCCGAGCCGGTCCCCCGCACCCCCGAGAGCCTGCTGGACGGTTTTGACTGGGCCAAAGTGCCCAAACAGGACGTCTGCCTGGAGCCGGGCCTGTTCTGATTTTTTGTTTTCGCTGCGCCGTCCCTTTGGGTGTCAAAAGGGATGGCGCTTTTTCGTGCCTTGTTCCAAAAGCGTGTATCTGCGTTGAGCTTTGCCCGGCGGTGTGGTAGGATGAAGGCGGAGCACCTCGCCTTGTAAGGAAGAAGTGACTGTGCACGAAACCGAATCAAAACTGGGATGGCCTTCTGAGTGCCTGTCTTGTTTTTCCCTTTGCCTTGTGGGGCCTGGGGTCCATGTATTTGGGCCGGGCCATGGGGACCCTCTGGGGGACGGATGCCTTCGCTGACCTGATCATGGTGTACATTTTCTTCTATCTGGTGTTCATCGGGTGTTATCTGGGCATGGTGCGCAGCATCCAGGTGGCCGAGATGGGGGACGCCATGAAGCGTTACAAGACCTTTGCCCTGGTATTGGGGGTTCTGGGCACCGTGCTGGGCTCTGTGCCGATTTTTGCATTTGTTCTGTGATGTTTTGTTCCACGTGGAACAATGATGGAAAAAGCCGCCGCGGAAGTCCGCGGCGGCTTTTTGGTTGGGTTCAGGATTGCAGGATGGCCATGGCCTGTTCAAAGAGGGCCTGCCCGTCGGGCTGGCCGGGCCAGGTGTCCAGAGCGACCCCGTCGGCCTGCAGGGTGCCGTCGGAGGTCAGGGTGAGGCTGAAGGTCCGGACGCCGCCGGCGGTGAAGTCAAGGGTGAGAAAGGTGACATTGGCCCCGCCGGTCAGGTCGTGGGAGGAGTTCTGCGGGAGGAGAACTTTTCGGTAGCTCTGGGCGGCAAAGAGATCCACCAGAGCCCGGTAGGCGGGGTCCTCCAAAACCAGCTCGGCGGTGGTGATTTCGGGCTCCCGGATGCTGCTGTAGGTCTCGGTGCGGACCCATGCCCCGTCCGACCGGGCCAGGGAAGTCCGCAGGTCCACCCGAAGCCACCAGAACAGGGCCAGGCCCAGCATAAGGACCAGCAGGCCGGCCCAGAGGGTCCGGCGCAGACGGGGAGAAGGAGCGGATGGTTTTTGCATGGCGGGGCCTCCTTTCGGGGTGAGAACGCTTTTCTCTATTGTAGGAGATGGCCCGGCCTCTTGTCAATGAAAAAGGCCGCCGCGGAAGCCCGCAGCGGCCTTGAAATATAGGTACAATCAGATAACCGAGTTTTCCATCCATTTGCCGCTGATAAAGCGGATGACAAAGAACAAAGAGCGGCAGCCCCAGTCCACAAACATACCGGTCCAGATGGCCAGCAGCCCGCCGCCGAAATGTCCCACCAGCAGGTAGCACAGGCCCACCCGGAACAGCCACATGGAGGCGATGCTCACCACCATGGTGTAGCGGGCGTCGCCGGCAGCACGGAGGATGTTGGGCAGGGTGAAGCTGGAGGGCCAGATGAACAGGGAGATGATGTTGAACCACATCATGACCTCCAGAGCGATGGCGCTGGCCTCGGGGGAGAGGTTGAAGAACTGGAGCATAAACCGGTTGCCGAAGAAGAAGGCAGTCAGGTTCATGATCCAGGCGCCTGTATAGGCCAGACCCATCATCAGGCCGCCGTACCGCTTGGCCTGCTTCTTTTCGCCGGCGCCCAGGCACTGGCCCAGCACCGTCAGGGCGCCCATGCCCACCGCGTTGGCGGGGATGTTCAGCAGGGTGGTGGTATTGTTGGCCACGGCGTTGGCGGCGATGGCTGCCGTGCCCAGGGTGCTGGTCAGGCTGGACACCGCCAGCTTGCCCACCTGAAACATGCCGTTTTCGATGGCGTTGGGGATGCCGATGACCAGAATCCGGCGGATCAGTTTGCGGTCGGGGCGCAGGTTCTGGATGCTGTCCACCCGCAGCATGCTGGTGGGCCGCTGCAGCAGGAAGATCACCGCCGTACAGGCGATGATGCGGGACAGCAGGGAGGCCAGGGCCGCGCCGAACACCGCCCACTTGAACCCGAAGATAAACAGGGCGTTGCCGCCGATGTTCAGCACGTTCATCACCAGGCTGGACAGCATGCTGATTTTGCTGTTGCCCTGGGCCCGGAACAGCGCCGCTCCGGCGTTGTACAGGCCGATGAAGGGATAGCTCAGCGCCGACAGCAGGAAATAGGTCTCGGCGAAGGCCATGACGTCGTCGTCGATGGCGCCGAAGATGCCCCGCAGAATCATGTGGCGGCCAAACACCACCACCAGGGCCACCGCACAGCTGAAGGCCACCATCACCAGAATGATCTGGCCGGCGGTGTTCTTGGCGTTTTTGGGTTCCCGGTGGCCGATGTACTGGCTGGTGACCACCGCGCCGCCGGTGGCCAGAGCGGTCATAATCTGGATCATCAGGGTGTTGAAGGTGTCCACCAGACTGACGCCCGACACGGCGGCTTCGCCCACCGAGGAAACCATCAGGGTGTCGGCCAGACCGATGGTGACGCTGAGGGCCTGTTCCGCCACCAGAGGCAGGAGCAGGGCAATCAGCTGCTGCCGGGTAAAGACCGGCTTGGATGAGACGGATTCTGTCATGTGAATTTCGATTCCTCCCCGCGCGCAGCGCCCCGAAAAAGGGGATGATATGTTGTATACTACTTTGGATACTATAGCACAAAGCAATAGCCGATGCAAGCGGTGGGAAAACCAAATTTCGCCCCGGTCCTCTGTGCAGGATTTTCGCAGGGGAGCTATTTACCCCCGCGGGCGGATATGCTACAATAAAAACAGGAATGAGAAGGGAAAGCCAGCCCTCCGCGGCCCGTGCAGGAGGCCGGGAGAGGCATTGAATCCAATGGATGGAGGTAAATGAAAACATGCCCAAAGAAGCACATAAAGTGGTGGTCATCGGCCACCGCAATCCTGACACCGATTCGATTTGTTCGGCCATTGCCTATGCGGCCCTCAAGAACCGCACCAGCGACCTGGTCTGTGAGCCCCGCCGCGCCGGCAAGATGAACCAGGAGACCGAGTTTGTCCTCAAGCGCTTCGGGGTGGAGCCGCCCCGGATGTGCACCGACGTCAACCCCAAAATCCGGGATGTGGATTACCGCGAGATGGAGGGCATCGACGGTTCCACCAGCCTGCGCCGGGCCTGGCAGATCATGCGGGACAGGGATATCGACACCCTGCCGGTGGTGAACGCCGACAATGAATTGCTGGGCGTCATCACGGTGAAGGATATCGCCACCGCCAACATGGACGTGTTCGACACGGCGGTGCTGGCCAAGACCCACACCACCTACCGGAACATTCTGGAGACCCTGGGCGGCGAGATGGTGGTGGGCAGTGAGGACGGGGTCTGCACCGCAGGCAACGTCCATATCGGTACCGCTACCCCCGAAATGCTGGAAAACGTGGTGGAGAAGGGGGACATCGTCATCCTCACCAACCGCTATGA
This sequence comes from Faecalibacterium sp. An122, assembly GCF_002160895.1. GTDB lineage: Bacteria > Bacillota > Clostridia > Oscillospirales > Ruminococcaceae > Faecalibacterium. The sequence continues at coordinate 71,694 of NZ_NFLL01000007.1, forward strand.
GAGCCAGCTGTGCGCCATCGAGCAGGAGGCCTCCCTCCTGATCATCTGCAACGACTCCAAGGTGGGCAAGACCATCAGCCGCATTGCCGAGGAGACCGGCGTCAACATCATGACCGCCCCCTTTGATACCTATGCGGCGGGCAAGCTCATCAGCCAGTGCGCCCCCATTTCGTACTATATGACCAGCGAGAACATCCTCAAGTTCACCCGGGTGACCCCGGTGGCGGATGTGACCCGCGTGATGGCCAAATACCGCCATCGCTATTTCCCGATTCTGGACGAGAACGGCAAATACTGCGGCATGGTCAGCCGCCGGAACATCATCAACCTGCGCAAGCGCCGGATGATTCTGGTGGACCACAACGAGGCCACCCAGGCGGTGGAAGGTTTTGATCAGGCCGAGATCCTGGAGATCATCGACCATCACCGGATCGGCAGCCTGGAGACCAGCGGCCCGGTGTATTTCCGCAACCAGCCAGTGGGCTGCACCTGCACCATCGTGACCCAGATGTACGACGAGCAGGGGGTGGAGATTCCGCCCCAGATGGCGGGCCTGATGATGGCCGCCATCCTGTCCGATACCCTGATGTTCCGCAGCCCCACCTGCACCCCGCTGGATGAGGCCACCGCCCGGCGGCTGGCCACCATTGCCGGGGTCAACCTGGAGGACTTCGCCGCCGAAATGTTCGAGGCCGGCGAGCGGCTGGACGGCAAGACCCCCGAGGAAGTCTTTTTGCAGGACTTCAAGGTCTTTATGTGCGGCGACCTGCGGTTCGGCGTGGCCCAGGGCAGCTACATGACCCATTCCAACCTGCAGGCGGCCCAGTCCCTGCTGATGCCCTATCTGGAGGAGGCCCGCCGCAAGCAGAACGTAGAGGACCTGTATATGATGCTGACCGAAGTGCCCCGGAAGGAGAGCGTGGTCATCTGCACCGGCCGTCATGCCCCCGAGATGCTGCGGGCTGCCTTTGACAGCGAGCCCCAGGAGGATGGCAGCTGGGTTCTGCCGGGTGTGGTCAGCCGCAAAAAGCAATTTATCCCCGCCATGATGGACGCCTATCAGGAACTGTAAGAGAGACACCGGGAAAGGCCAGGTGAACAGGAACCGTGTTTGACTTTCTGAAACAAAAAGACCGCACCCCGCCCACCCTGCCGGAGGGGACGGTACGCCGCCGCTACCGGGTGTCGGGCCGGGTGCAGGGGGTCGGGTTCCGGTACCGGGCGCGGTACGCCGCCGGCCAGCTGGGCCTGACCGGCTGGGTGGAAAACGAGGACGACGGCACCGTCACTTTGGAGGTCCAGGGCGATCCGCAGCTGTTTGACCGGATGTTTGATATGATCGCCGCCGGCGGATACATTGAGATCACCGGCATCCGGTCGGAGGAACTCCCGCCCGACCCTTGGTCCCGGGGCTTTTCGGTCAGAGGCTACTGAGCCGAGCGCGTCCAGTGGACGAAACAGCGAGGCGAAGTAGGCGCAGCGCTCCAATTTTCACAAGGACATTTATGGCCGCAGGGAAAATTGGCTAAGCGCAAGAGGGCCGCCCGCCTGAGGCGGGGGGGCATTTCCCCCCGACCTGCGGTCTGTCCTCTTGCGGTTCCCTAAAGATTCGGCGCATCGGAATGGATGCTTGAATCTTTAGACCGCTGCGCCAACGGCAGCTCCTTGTTTCGTCCACAGGACGCAGTCGCTGCCGTTGCCCCGCAGGGGCTCAAGACATAAAGTTTGCCCTTTTTCGCAAGGGCAATCATAACCGCAAAGAAAAAGCTCCCTCATCGGCCCGCAAAGGCGGATGGGGGAGCTTTTGTTATGTTCAGGCCAGGATTTTTAGGGGGCTGTTTTCGGTCCAGATGGTGCCGTTCAGCAGGCGGGTCAAGGCCAGGGTGCCGTTGGCGGACACCCGGGCGGGGTCCAGGGCGAAGAAGTCGCTTTCCTGGAGATTGTTGGGGTCGGCGGCCGTGTCAAAACCCACCACACAGACCCAGTGACCATAGGTGGAACTGGTGGAGATGTGGGGATAGTTCACCACATCCCAGCCGCTGCTGGTCAGGTGGTATTCCTCGGTGGAGGTGCGGTTGGTGTGCTTGGAGACGCCGCTGACGGTGGTATTCTGCAGATGTACAATCACCGGATGGCCGGCGGCCAGCTCGGTGTAGATTTTGGTGAGACAGGCGGACAGGTCGCCGGAAAAGCCGGTATAGCCGCCCGCCGACCAGACCGCGCCATTGGACCACATGCCGGCGCCGGAATTGGTGGTGCCGTCCAGAATGGTGCGGGCGTACCGCAGAGCGTAGAGGCTGCACTGGCCGGGGGCCTGGTTGCCGATGGAGAGGATCTGGGAGGTGTCAAAGGACAAAACCTGGATGCCGTACCAATTTTCGAGGCTGGCGCCAAAGGCGCGGGGCAGACAAGTCAAACACAGCGACAAAACAAGGAAAAGCGCTGCCAGACTGCGGCGGACCGGGGCGGCTGAGTGCATGGGGAAAGCCTTCTTTCTGGTTTAATGTTCACAGTTCGGCAAAAGCCGACTGCCAAAAAGAAGTATACTATGGAAAAATGGTGAAAATGTGAGAGCCCCGGCGGATCGGGCGGAAAAATTGCGCCCGGTTTTTTGGTAAAGATTCACAATTGCCGCCGCCGCCCGGCGATGACAAACCAGCGCGGCTGTGTTATAATGAAACCTGTTCCAGCAAAATCACGTCGTGAAAGGGGAAGCTGTTATGGAACCGCTCATCAAGTTCTGGCTGTTTCTGTGCCACTGGGTGGAGTTTGACACCAGCGAGGAAAAAGAGACCATCGACGACATTCTGGAAACCCTCTCCCGGGCGGGCCTGCCCTATAAAGTCCGCACCCGCCGGAACAAACAGGGCCAGGAGGAGTATGTCCTCTACGTCAAGAATGCAGACCGGGACTATGCGCGCTACTGCACTGGCTGGCGGCCCTTTTAAAAGGCCCGCCGCGTCCGGCCTGCCTCGGCAGGCCCCATCACTTTGAAAGGAATATTTCCCATGAACAAACACAAGACCCTCTGCGCCGTCACGGCGCTCCTGCTGGCCTGCGGCCTGCTGTTTGCCGGCTGCGGCCAGGCTTCTTCCGCGGCTTCTTCGGAGGCGGCGCCGGCCGCCTCTTCTTCCGCGGCTTCCTCGGAGGAAAATGCAGCCTACAGCTATACCTTCACCGATGACCTGGGCCGGGAAATCACCCTGAACGCCGCCCCCCAGCGGGTGGCCGCCACCATCGGCAGCTACGCCGATATCTGGTGCACCGCCGGCGGCAAGGATACCCTGTGCGCCACCGCCTCGGATGCCTGGACCGACTTTGATCTGGGCCTGTCGGAGGATGTGGTGAACCTGGGCGGCGCCATGTCCACCAGCGTGGAGGACCTGCTGGCCAGCGAGCCGGACCTGGTTCTGGCCAGCACCAACACCTCCTCCAACCTGGAAATGCAGTCCATTCTGGAGTCTGCCGGCATTCCGGTGGCCTACTTTGGGGTGGATACCTTTGAGGATTATCTGCGGGTGCTGAAGGTCTGCACCGACCTCACCGGCTGCCCCGAAAACTATGAGACCTACGGCACCCAGGTGGCCCAGCAGGTGGAAGACGCCCGGGCCAAGGCCGCCGCAGCCCTGGAAACCCAGGACCCGCCCACCGTCCTCTACATCCGCGCCGCGGCCTCTCTGGTCAAGGCCAAGAGCTCCAAGGGCAACGTGCTGGGCGCCATGCTGAAGGACCTGGGCTGCATCAACATTGCGGATCAGGATGAGACCCTGCTGGAGGATCTGAGCATGGAGGCCATTCTGGCCGCCGATCCGGACAAGATTTTCTTTGTCCTGCAGGGCGCCGACCCCGAGCCGGCCCGGGTCCAGCTGGAGGGCGCTGTCCTGTCCAATCCCGCCTGGCAGCAGCTGACCGCCGTGCAGGAGGAGAACTACTACTACATGGACAAGGACCTCTATCACCTCAAGCCCAACGCCCGCTGGGGCGAGGCCTATGAGCAGCTGGTGGACATCCTCTATGGCGCATAAAAAGACGGTGTTGGGGGTCACCGTTCTGCTGGCGGTGCTGGCAGCGGTGCTCAGCATCTGCGTGGGCGCTGTGACGGTGCCGCCCGGGGACCTTCTGGCCGCCCTGACCGGAAAGAGCACCGGCACCGGCACCGCCATTGTGCTGTATGTCCGCCTTCCCCGGACGGTGGGATGCCTGGTGTCGGGGGCGGCGCTGGCGGTGGCGGGCGTGGTGATCCAGACCGTGCTGGCCAACCCGCTGGCTTCCCCCAACGTCATCGGCATCAACGCCGGCGCCGGCGCGGCGGTGGCCCTCTGCTGTGCGGTGGCCCCCACCGTGGTGGGCATCACCCCGGTGGCCGCCTTTCTGGGAGCTTTTGGCAGCGCCATGCTGGTGCTGGCCATTTCCCAGCGGGCGGGTTCCTCCCGGATGACCCTGATTCTCACCGGCGTGGCTTTGTCCAGTATCTTTTCCGCCCTGGTGGATCTGGTGGTGACTCTGGCTCCCGACGCCCTGAACGGGTATTCGGATTTCCGGGTGGGCGGCCTGGGCAGCGTCACCATGGCCCGGGTGGGCCCCGCCGCCGCGGTGGGGCTGATCTGCCTGGCGGGCGTCCTGCTGCTGACCAACGAGCTGGACGTGCTGGCTCTGGGCAGCGAGACCGCCCGCAGCCTGGGCCTGCGGGTGGGGAAGATGCGGGTGATTCTGCTGGCTCTGGCCGCCGGTCTGGCGGGAGCCGCCGTCAGCGTGTCGGGCCTCATCGGCTTTGTGGGACTGATTGTGCCCCACCTCATCCGCCGGTTTCTGGGGGAGGAGAGCCGCCCGCTGGTGATCGGCTGCGCCTTTGGAGGCGCGGCCCTGCTGACCGTCTGCGACACCGCCGCCCGCACCCTCTTTGCCCCCTATGAAATCCCGGTGGGCGTGGTGCTGAGCCTGGGCGGCGGGCCCTTCTTCATCTGGCTTTTGCTGCGGCAGAAAGGGGGACGGCGGCGTTGATCGAATGTTCTCACCTGAGCGCAGGCTACGACGGCCGCCCGGTGGTGGAGGACGTGAGCTTGTCCTTTCGGCCGGGGGAAGTGACGGTGCTGCTGGGACCCAACGGCTGCGGCAAAACCACCCTCCTGAAAACCGCCCTGGGTCTGCTGGACCCGGTGGCGGGACAGGTCCTCTACGATGGGACCGACCTGGCCGCTATGACCCCCACCGAGGCCGCCCGCAAGGCCGCCTATATGCCCCAGAACCGCCCTGCGCCCCGGATTGACGTCCGGCGGATGGTGCTTCACGGGCGGTTCCCGTACCTGTCTTTCCCGCGGCAGTATCGGGCCGCGGACTATGTCGCCGCCGATGCGGCGCTGAAGGCCGCCGGCGCCGCCGACCTGGCGGGCCGGATGATGGATACCCTCTCGGGCGGCCAGCGCCAGAAGGTCTATCTGGCTATGGCGCTGGCCCAGCAGGCCCCCACCATCCTGATGGACGAGCCCACCACCTGGCTGGACCCCAAACACCAGCTGGAAGTGATGGCCACCGCCCGGGATCTGGCCGCCGAGGGCCGGGCTGTGGGCCTGGTGTCCCATGAACTGAGTCTGGCCCTGCGGACCGCCCATCGGGTGGCCCTGCTGGCCGGCGGCCGGCTGATGGCTCTGGGCACCCCTGAGGAAGTCTGGCAGTCGGGAGCGCTGGAAGAGGCCTTCGGGGTCCGGATCGGCCGGATTCAGGCCGAAAACGGCTGGCACTACTATTACCTGTGACAAAAAGAAAAATCCGCATGTTTCCAGCCGGAAACATGCGGATTTTTTGTTGCAGAATGATCTTGCGGCGGGTTACCAGAGGGGCAGCTCCTCGCCCTCCTCGTTGACCAGCGAGACGCGGCCGTTGCTGAAATACCAGCCTTCGCCGTAGAGGGTCTCGTGGCCGTCCGCGCAGAGAATATAGGACCCGTCGGGCAGAGCCATGAAGGGCCGGCGCTTGCTGTCGGCCAGGGCAATGTCCATCAGGGGCTGACCGTCCACCGACAGGTCTTTGGAGCACTGATAGTGGGGCCAGATGCTCACATAGCTCAGGCCCAGGCCCGACATCCAGCGACTGTAGAGGGGATCGGTGGCTTCGCCGGCCTCTTCGGGCTGGGCGTAGACGATGCGGGCGGCGTTCATGGAGCCGGCGCTGATGCCCACCGCAATGCCTTCGTAGCTCTGGATCAGGGCAGGCAGGCCGATCTCAGAGAAAAAGCGGTTCTGGGTGGGAACGTGGCCGCCGCCCAGAATCAGGAAATTGCACCGGGTCAGCAGTTCGCCGATCTCGTCTTTATTGCGGCTGTCGCAGGGAGTCAGACCGTCCAGACGCAGCCCTGCCCGGGCAAAGCAGCCGGCGAAAAAGGCGCAGGCCTCGTCGTTGGCGGCATGGGCTTCGGGGTCGGCTGCCAGATACAGCCCTTCGGGGGGCTCCTCGGGCCAGACAGCGCGCAGCTTGTCAACAAATTGGTTTTTGGGGTCCAGAGCAGCGGGCTGAGGGCCGGGTTCGAAGGGGCAGCCGGTGGGGCTGCTTGTCAAAAACAGGGTCATACGGATTCCTCTTTCATGGCCAGAAACATAAAGCTACATCCGGCGGCGCAGAGCCGGCCAGTATGTACAGCGGTACTATTGTAGCACAAAACGCCGCAAGTGGGGAGTGCAATTTCCACCAAAAGAAAAAGTTTCACTTTTCACAAAACGCACAAAAGTGAAACTTCTTCGGAATATTCTTTTGTTTTAGTCCTCTTTGTAAAGACCGAAGAGGTCCAGCAGCTTTTCCCAGAAGGTCAATTCCTTGGCCGGCTCTTCCTGGGCGGATGCACTTTCGTCCAGGGCGATGGGCTGGGTCTGGAGGGCAAACTGCAGGGCGGTGACGTTGGTGTTCTGGCTGGAAGTGAAGGAGGCGGGAGCCTGGCCGCCCGACAGGGCGTCCAGCAGGCTGCTCAGCTCTTCATCCAGGTGGAGGCTGCTGGTCTCGGTGTAGAGCTGGTGCGCGCCCGCCACCAGCAGGGCCGAGGCGGCGTTCAGCTGCTGTGCGCCGGCCAGAATCTGTTCCACGCCGGCGGTGTAGGCGTGGACGCCGGTGTCGAAGGTGCCGTACTGGGTGGCCAGGGTGGTGACGGCGTCGGACAGCAGGGCCAGATTCTGGAGCATCCCGGTGAGGATGGAGGCCATGGCCTGGATGCCGCTGTCAAAGGCGGCGTATCCCTCCCGCACCGCGGAAGTGCCCTGGCGCAGGGTGCCGATGCCCTCGCTGACGGTGTCCAGATAGACCTGGACCGTCCCGGCCAGGGCGGCGTTGCCCTGGAGCAGCAGGACAATCTGGCTGATCTGGTCGCCGATGCCGAAGGGCAGGCCGGTCAGATTTTGCAGCATGGCAATGGCCTGGGCGTTGCCGGCGGCCAGGGTGTCCAGATCCAGGCCGTTCTGGGCCAGAATGGCCTTGAAGGCGTCGTAATTCACCTGGCTGTCCAGCTGGGCCACGCCGTCGTCCAGCTGGGCCAGACCGTCCCCGATCTGGCTGGAAGCAGTCAGCAGGGCGTTCAGCTGGTCATTGGAGGCGGAAATCCCCGACACGGCGCTCTGCAGCTGGAGCAGGGCGCTGTGGATGGCGGAGGAACCGCTGGTCAGCAGGCCGGACTGTTCGTTCAGCATGGCCAGACCTTCCTCCAGGGCCGCGATGCCCTCACTGAGGGCGACGGTGCCTTCGTCCAGCTGGCCGGTGCCGGTGGTGAGCTGGTTGATCCGGTTGGTCAGGGACACCCCGTCGATGTCCAGCTTGAGCTGGAGCAGTACACCGTTGAGGGTGATGGCCGGCATGGTGAAGTTGGTTACGTCGGCGGCCACTTCCACCTCGCTGGTCTGGCCGGGCAGCAGGGTAAAGACAATCTGCCGCTGGCTGCCCACGCTGGCGATGGTGGCGCCGTCGGCCCGGATGTTGGAGGCGTTGGCGGTGTCCAGGGTGACGGTGGTCTGAAGGGCGTACTGGTCAAACCAGTCCCCGGGACAGTCGGGGTTGGGGCTGACGTTGATGCGGATGATCAGCGCGCCGCTCTGTCCCGCCAGTTCCTCGGCGGTTTTCTCGACGCCGTCCAGAATGTAATGGACCTCAATCAGCCAGGGCAGCGGAGTGGAGGGGTCCATGGTGCCCTCGTAATACACCGGTCCGTCGCCGGCAGGGGTCACCGATACCGTGTTGTCCCCCTGGGTCAGGGGGTCGGTGGTGGTCATGTTGCGGACGGCGGTGTAATGGCCGTAGTCGGTGATGGCGTCGCCGGCGGAGGCCTCAAAGTGGTTGACGGCATAGATGCTCTGGACGCTGCCGTCGGCGGCCAGCTTGCCGTAGATGACCTCCTCTTTGGGCAGGTCGTTGACGGCAGGAGCCTCGTCGGCTCCAAAGACTGGCAGGGCTGTGGTGCACAGCACCGCAGCCGCCAGCAATGCCGCGATGGCGCGGCGGGAAAGGGATGCAAGTTTCATGGGGTTCAGCCCTCCTTGGGCACAGGGGCGGAAGCCCCGGGCTTTTTGCGGGTGATGAGCGGGTCAATGAGATAGAGGATGCCGGGCAGGGCCAGCAGCACGATGGTCAGGGAAGCGATGCTGCCCACACCCAGGAAAGTGCCCAGCTGGCTCAGCAGCTGGTTGGTGGAGATGGCTCCCATCAGGAATCCCACCACCGCCAGGCCGCTGCCGGTGGTCAGCACCGAAGTGGTGACGGTGGCCACGGTGGAGGCGATGGCCGGCTTTTTGTCCATGGTCTCCCGGTATTCCCGGTAGCGGTCGGAGAACAGGATGGCGTAGTCCACCGTGGCGCCCAGCTGCACCGAGCTGATGATCAGGTAGGCGATGTAAAAGACGGTGGTTCTGGTGAAATAGGGCAGGGCCAAATTGAACCAGATGGCGGTCTCGATGCTCAGCACCAGCACAATGGGCAGCACCAGACTGTGTTCCAGGGCCAGCAGGATCAGGAACACCGCCGCAATGGCCACCAAATTCACCTTGGTCATGTCGCCGGTGATGGTGTCCATCAGGTCGTAGGTGCTGACCCCCTGGCCGGCCAGATACCAGCTGTCGGGGTAGTATTCCTGGGCGATGGCCCGGACGTTCTCCACCAGGGCAAAGGCGGCGTCTCCCTCAAAGTCGGCGGCCACCGAAATCACCATTCGGGTGTAGCCGTCCGAAACCAGCTGGGACAGGGTGGCGTCGTCCAGATATTCCGGGGGAATTTCGGGCCCGGCGTTGTCCACATAGGAGATGATGCTGGTGACCTCGGGCAGACCGTGGAGGGCATCGGACAGCTCGCTCTGGGTGGCGGTGTCCCCGGCGGGGACCAGCAGGACATAGGTGTCGCTCTGGCCGAAGGTGTCGTCGATGGCCTGGGTGTCCCGGCCCACCTTGGTATCGGTGCCGAACATATGGCCGGCGCCGTAGTAGTAGGTGTTGGCGTTGGAGGCCAGATAGGAGGGGACCATCACAATGACCAGCACCGCCACCATGGGCAGCATGATCCGGCTGACAAACCGGCCGAAGCCGTGGAAGCTGGGCAGCAGGGGCTTGTGACGGGTGCGGTCCATCCAGGGCAGGGCGGTGACCACCAGGGCCGGCACAAAGGTAAAGACGGTCACCAGACTCAGGGCGACGCCCTTGGCCAGGGCGCGGCCCAGGTCGGGGCCGATCTGGAACTGCATCAGGATCAGGGCCGCAAAGCCGATGACGGTGGTGAGGCCGCTGGACAGGATGGAGGAGGCCGACTTGGACAGGGCTTCCACCATGCAGTCCCCGGGGTCTGCGCCGGGCCGGGCGGCCCGCACTTCCTCAAACCGGTGAATCAGGAAGACCGAATAGTCCAGCGACACCGCCAGCTGCAGAATGCTGCCGGCTGCGCTGGTGACAAAGGAAATCTCCCCGAACATCAGGTTGGTGCCGTTGTTCAGCAGGATGGCCACACCCATGCCGATCATAATCAGCAATGGTTCGGCCCAGCTGTTGGTGGTGAGGCCCAGAATGAAGAAGACGTACACCACCGCGATGGCGGCGATCTTGGCCACCTCCACCACGGTGGAATTGGTGGCCGCGGCGGTGGAGACCGCCGAGCCGGTCAGGGCGCCCTGGTCTCCCAGCAGCTGGCTGATGGCGTCCACCGCCTCGGTCCGCTCACTGTCCAGGACCGTGATGGTAAAGAGGGCGGCGCCGTCCTTGTAGTAGGCCTCCACCGTCTTTTGGTCCTGCATTTCCAGGGGGACGGTGACGTCCACCACGTCGTCCAGCCAGGTGACGGCGGTGACGCCCTCCAGCTGGGAAATCTGCTGTTTGTAGGCCAGGGCCTCCGGGACGGTGACGTCCTGCACCATGGCCCGCACGTTGGGGATGCCTCCCGCAAAGGCGTCCTCCATCACCTCGATGGCGGTGGTGGAAGGGGACGTAGGGGGAAGGTAATCGTTGATATCGTAGTTGACCGACACCAGCATCCACAGCACGGCGCACAGGACCGATGCGATGGCATAGCCGGCCAGCACCTGTTTGCGGCGCCGGACAACGGCGGCAAAAAAGCCTGTTCCTTTCATGAAGCGGTTCCTTTCTAAAACGTGTTCCCGGGGCAGAGTCTGCGCCGGAACATTCTGCCCTTTATTATAAGAGTTTTGCCAGAGAAAGGGAATGAACAACCTGTGAATTTTTTTGTACATAAGATAAGGTTTGTTAAAGGGGGACTGTATCTTGCAAAGCCGGGGGCCGAACCGTATAATAAAAGAAAAAAGCAAAGGAGAGTCATACCATGGAACAACTGTATGAAAAAGCCTCTGCCAGCGCGGCTTACCTGAAGGAGAAGCTGCGCTTTGATCCCAAGATTGCGGTGGTTCTGGGCTCCGGCCTGGGAGACCTGACCGCCGATTTCACCGATACCCGGGAGATCCCCTACGGGGATATTCCGGGCTTCCCCCAGTCCACGGTGGCGGGCCACAAGGGCGCCCTGCTGGAGGGCAAGCTGGGGGACACCCCGGTGCTGGCCATGGAGGGCCGGTTCCATTTCTACGAGGGCTACACCATGAAGGAGGTCTGCTATCCCTTCTATGTGTTCAAGCTGCTGGGCATCGAAAAGGTGGTCCTGACCAATGCCGCCGGCGGCGTCAACCGCACCTTTGAGCCCGGCACCCTCATGCTCATCACCGACACCATCAACATGATGGGCACCAATCCCCTCATCGGACCCAACGACGAGCGGTTCGGCCCCCGTTTCCCGGACATGACCGAGATGTTCAACCACCAGCTTCTGGACCTGGCCAAGAGCGTGGCGGACGCCCAGGGCATCGAGTACAAAGAGGGCGTCTATCTGGGCTTCATGGGTCCCTGCTATGAGACGGCCGCCGAGATCCGGGCCTTTGCCGGCATGGGCGCCGACGCCGTGGGTATGAGCACTGTGCCCGAGGCCATGGTCTGCAACTATCTGGGCATCAAGGTGCTGGCGGTCAGCTGCATCACCAACATGGCCACCGGCATCCAGACCGTCAAGCACAGCCATCAGCGGGTGCTGGAGATTGCCAATGCCGCCGGCGAACGGATGTGCCGCTGGCTGGGCGAAGTCATCCAGAAGATGTAAGCCCCATCTGCATACGATACAAAAAAGCGCCCCCGTTCCGGCGTCAGCCGGGGCGGGGGCGTTTGGATTAGCGGGAGGCGGGGGAGTCCTGTTTTTCGCGGAACAGGGTCCGGAAAATCAGCCGGACCAGGGGGCCGCAGTAGCACAGCTGCCACAGCAGGGCGCAGGGCAGGTTCATGCCCCAGGTCTGGACCCACACCGCGAAGGTGTGTTCTTCCTTAAACAGGATGGTGGCGATCAGGCTCATGATGGGGCACATCACGCAGCAGATGCACCAGGAGATGGCATAGGAGATGAACTGGGGGCGGTCGTCCGGTTTCATGAAGGTGAAAGCCAGCCGGTGGGCCAGGTTGTCCACCACGAAGAATTCCAGAACAAAGGCGATGGGGGCCATGATGTACAGTTCATGGAGAGCCAGCGCGAAGGTTTCGGCGTGGACGCCGCCGGTGTTCAGGGCCACGTTGTAGACGATCATGCCATAGACCATACAGATGGCCATGATGGCGGTAAAGACGACGTAATGGGTACCATGAACTCTGGCCGCTCTTTATGACGTTTGAGGAGGTTGCAGGCTGGGCCGCGCTCACGTTACGTCCGGCCTGCGGCCGGGTACGATGCGAGGTTGATTCGGGCGGTGATGGGAAAAAAGGTTCGGGCTGTCCTTCGGACAGCCCGAGACGTCCCACGGTTTTCTCTCCTTTCTGCCCCTGCAAAAAGCTCCCCCGCCTTCATCCTGTCGGCGGAGGAGCTTTTTATTGTTTGAGACAGTCGTCCAAATCTTCACACAGATTTCTCAAAAAGAGAACTCCAGGGTTATATTGGAGTTTGCATCGTATCCGGGCACAGCCCGGACCTGGGTGAGCGCGGCATAGTCTGCAACTCCCTGCCGCGTCATAAAGAGCGGCTAGAGTGTATGGTACCCAGTGGACAGCCCGAACAATCAATAGGGTTTGGATTCGGGGAAATCGTAGCCGATCAAAGCGCAGTTGCCGATCCCGAACAGGGCGAATTCCTCATTGGTCATCTCGTTGAAGTAGGAGTGAACCATCCGGGCGATGCCGTTGTGGGCCACCAGCAGGGCGGTGCCGTCCTGCTGGGACAAATCGTCCAGCAGGCTGTAAATGCGGGCCGCCAGCTGGAACATACTCTCGCCGCCCTCAAACCGGTCGGCAAAGTGGAGCTTGGCCAGCGCAAAGGCTGCGCCGTTCCGGGGAGTGCCCTCATACCGGCCGAAGGCCTGTTCCCGCAGGCGGGGTTCCACCGTCAGGGGCAGGCCGGTGCTGGCGGCCACAATCTCGGCGGTCTCCCGGGCCCGGCTCAGGGGCGAACAGAGAATCCGGGTGATGCCGTGGTTGTCGGCGGCCAGCTGCCGCCCCAGGGCCCGGGCCTGCTGGCGGCCCAGATCGGTGAGAGGGCTGTCGGTGACGCCGCAGATTTTGTTTTCCACGTTCCAGACCGTCTGGCCGTGGCGGGTGAAGTAAACCGTTTTCATAGCTCCTCCATGGGGGTCATCCAAAAAGCCCGGCCCTGCGGGGGCCGGGCAGAACAGGCGTTACGGACGGACGGTCAGCCGGATGCTGCCGCTGGTGGTGGAGACGGTGCATGCGCCGGCGTTGGGGGTGGATGCAGGGACATTCACCCGGCCGCTGGTGCTGGAAGCCGAGAAGTTCTTGCCCGACAGGAGAGAACCCTCCACCTCGCCGCTGGTGGTGAGGATGTTCAGGCTGGCGGCGTCCACCGATTCCATATCCACGTCGCCGCTGGTGGTGTTGATCTCGATGGCGCCGGAGGCGGTGGTCCGCTCCAGATCCACATCGCCACTCACCGTCTCAGCCTTCAGGCTCTGGATCAGGGCGCCGGTGATTTCGGTATCACCGCTGGTGGTGTTGGTTTTGACCGCACCCAGCGCCGGGCTGCGCAGTTCAATGTCGCCGCTGGTGGAGGTGCAGTTCACAGCGCCGGTCACCGAGCCCATCAGGTCGATGTCGCCGCTGACGGTGGTGAGGCTGGCCGCCGAGAAATTCAGCTGGCTGGCGCTCTCCACATCGCCGCTGGTGGTATTGACGGTCAGGGCGCCGTAATCCCCGGCGGGCAGATAGACCACGACCTTGGGGTCGTCGTCATCGTCGTGGAACCACCGCTCCCCGACGGTGGGCTCGGGGCGGGAAATGCTCAGAGTGCCGTTTTTGACGGTGACGGTGTGGGTGACATCCTCAGCGTCCCGGGTGGTGACGCTGACGGTGCCGTCACGGGAAGCTCGCAGCTCCACGTCGGCGTAATATTCGGTGATGGAAATGTCGGTAAAGCCGGCGCTCACCGGATAATTCTTGGTTACCAGGGTGGCGGTGCTCCGCCAGGCGGCGTCTGCCACAAGGTTGGTGCGCAGGACCGTCAGTCCGCCGACAGCCACAACAGCCAGTGCGGACAGAACAATGGTGGACAGATGGTGCTTCATGGAAACAGGCTCCTTTCTTGTATAGGGTTCATGGTGGATGGGCCGGGCACAGGGCCCGGATCAGGCTTGTTGTTGGGGATCGCTCCAGCTGGCCTCAATGGCCCGGATGCGCTCATAGAAAAAGTCGTTGGCGGGGGTGGGCAGGCCGTGCTTGGCCGACAGCCGCCGGACCACGCCGGCGAACTCCTCCACCTCGGTGGGACGGTGGGCGGCCACGTCCTGGCCCATGCTGGGCTTGTTGTCCGGCTTGAAGGTGGGGATGGCCCCCGCCAGCCACTGGACGTCGTCGTCCGGGGGCAGGGGAACGCCCTCCGCGTTGGCCAGACGAATGACTTCCTGCATGGCCTCCAGCATTTTGGCCCGCTCGGGGCCGTCCTGGGCCAGGCCGCCGTAGGTCATCCCAAAGGCGGCCGAGGCCTGGTTCAGGCCGTCGTTGATCATCAGCTTGTGCCACTGCTTGTAGAGGATGTCGGTGCAGGGTTCGCCTACAATGCCGCAGCGGTCCAGATACTGGGCCACCGCCGCCACCCGCGGGGTGATGGAGCCGTCCTTTTCGCCGAACTGAATCCGGCCCGGCGCCTGGAACACCAGCTGGCGGCCCTTGCGGTTGGCGTCCATCCCGATGGCCACGCTCCACAGAGTGTGGCCGGGGTAGGCGGCCTCGATCCGCTCCTCGCTGGTGATGCCGTTCAGCAGGCTCAAAATCACGGTGTGGGGGCCCACAAAGGCGGCCATGTCCCGGATGGCGTCCTCCAGAGCGGTGGCCTTGACGGTCACCAGAATCAGGTCCACCGGCTGCCCGTCGGCGGGGGCGCAGTAGTTGAAATGACAGGGCTCGCCGTTGCACAGAACCGGTTCGGCGGCGTAGCGGGCGGCCCGCTCCGGCCCCGCAATCACCTGAACCCCCGGCATCTTCCGCCCGAACAGGATGCCCAGAGCGCCCAGCCCAATGAGGGCGCTGGTGCGGATGGGCCGGACCTTTTCCAGGCCGGTTTCGGTGCAGAGGACGGTGTCACCCTCCTGGATGCCGGCGGCCGTCAGAGCGGCGTCGGGCAGCTCCAGCGTCCGGGTCTGGCCCTGGGAATCGGCCAGAGACACCGCACAGAGTACCGGCGCGCCCTCCGGCAGTTCTTCGCAGCCGTAGTCGGCCTCGCTCATCTGGGTCACCTGATACAGTTCCATGGTTTTGCCCTCCTTTGGCATGGGTCCGGGACACCTGTCAAATATTTGATATTTTATCCTCATTATAACGGAGCCGAAACACCCCGTCAATGTGTTTGGGTCACAAAACCCATAAACCCGGTGAGAAAATATCGCCCCGCTTTTGGCGGAGTTGACAGGTCCCGCCCCGGAAACAAAAATCCCCGTCCGGAAAGGACGGGGGAAAGGTCGAATGGGATAAATTTCAGGCTCAGGCCTGCTTCTCGGTGATGGTGGAGTGCTCAATCACCCAGTCGGCAGCCCGGCGGATGGACTCATTGCGGCGCAGAGCCCGCATGTCGGTCTTGGACTTGACCTCTTCCAGGGTCTTTTTGGCCATCTCGGCGCGCTGGGCCAGCTGGGCGTCCAGCTCGGCGTCGGTGGGAACCAGCTTCTCGGTGTCGGCAATCTGGAGCAGAGCCATCCGGGCGCGGGTGTTCTTCTCAGCCACCTTGCGGACGGTGGCCTTGAACTCGTCCCGGGTCTGGTGAATCTGGCCCAGGTACTTGTCCAGGCTCATCCGCTGCATCTGCAGCTGCTGCTGGAAGCTCTGCATCTCATTGTGGTAGGCGTTCTCCACCAGAATCTCGGGCAGCTCGCCTTCGGATGCGTCGGCCAGCAGCATCAGGACCTGGTTGCGGGCGTGGTTCAGGGCGGAGGTGCGCTTGCGGGCGGCCAGCTGGTCGTGAACCTGGGCGCGGTATGCCTCCATGGTGTCCACCTTGCCGGCCTTCTTGGCGAAATCGCTGTTCAGGGCGGGCAGCTGGCGGATGCAGACATCGTGGACCTTGATCTTGAAGGTGGCTTCCTGGCCGGCCAGGTCTTTGGCGTGGTAGTTGGCGGGGAAGGTGACCTTCAGGTCGAATTCGTCCCCGGCCTGGTGGCCGATGACACCCTCCTCAAAGCCGGGAATCATCCGGCCGCGGCCCAGCTCGATGGCCTGGTTCTGGGCGCTGCCGTTGGGGAAGGGCTCGCCGTTCAGATAGCCGGTGTAGTCCATGTGGACGATATTGCCCTTGACGGCGGGACCCTTGTGGGGGACCAGCTCGGCAAAGCCGGCGCGGCGGCGCTCGATGACCCCGTTGACTTCCTTGTCGGAGGTGGCGGGGATGGTGCAGGTGACCTCAAAGCCGGAGGTCTTGGTCAGATTCAGCTCGGGCTGCAGGGCGACGGTGGCGGTGGCCACAAAGCCGTCCTCTTTCTTGACGCTGACCAGATCGTAGCTGGGCTCGTCCACCGGGCGCAGGTTGCCGTCGGCCAGAGCCTTTTCGTACAGGCCGGGGACGTCGCGGTCCATCAGGTCGTTGATGGCGTCGTACCAGAAGATGTGTTCGCCCCGGTCCGCCTCGATCTGGGCGCGGTCGGCCTGGCCCTTGGCAAAGCCCTTGATCGTAAAGGTGTCCCGTGTGCGCTGATATACGGCCTCGGCGGCCTCCTCCAGCTCGGCGGCTGAGGCGCTGAAGGTCATCTTGCAGACGTTCTTTTCAGGCGTTTCTACACTTACCAATTTCATAGTCGATCTTACCCTCCGTGCAGCCCCCTACGGGCGCAGTATAGTCAATTTAAAATTATTATAGCACATATAACGCAAAAGCGGTATAATAAAATTGTAATTTTCTGCGCGCAGCCCCCGGGTGAGCGCGCCAAACCCACAACGAAAGGCAAGGTTTTGCAACGATGCGCCTATTTGACGTACTGGGCCCGGTGATGATCGGCCCATCCTCCAGCCATACGGCCGGCGCGGCCCGGATCGGCCGCACGGCGCGCCAGCTTCTGGGTGAAGCGCCCATGCGCGCCGACATTGGCCTGTACGGCAGTTTTGCCACTACCGGCCGGGGCCACGGCACCGACCGTGCCATTGTGGCGGGCCTGCTGGATATGAAGCCGGACGACCCCCGCCTGCCCGACAGTTTCGCCCTGGCCGAGGAGGCCGGGATGGAGTTCGTGATTCATTCGGTGGAGCTGCGTGCAGCCCATCCCAACACCGCCGTCCTGACCCTGGAAGGCAAGCGCCGGAAGCTGAGCCTGACGGCGGCCTCGGTGGGAGGCGGACGGATTCGGGTGACCTCCATTGACGGCGTCAGCGCCGACTTCGGGGGCGACGCCAACACCTTGATTATCCACAACGAAGACACCCCCGGCTGCATTGCCGAGGTGACCCGGGCTCTGGCGGCCCGGCGAATCAATATCGCATCCATGCAGGTGTTCCGCTCTGCGCCGGGCGGCGAGGCGGTAATGGTGCTGGAATGCGACAGCCATATTCCGGCGGACCTGGAGCCCCAGCTGGGGGCGGTGTCCGGCATCCACAAGGTCACCTGCCTGAATGTGGATGACACCCCGTAACGACGAAAAAAGAGAGGGAAGAAGATGTCCTTTTTATCCTGTGCCGAGATGTTGACCTATGCCCATGAACAGGGGTGCAGCCTGGCCCAAGCGGTGCTGCGCAGCGACCTGGCCGAGAGCCGCCTCACCGAGGCGGACAGCCGGGCCGAGATGCGGCGGCTGTGGCAGGTGATGCAGGCCACCAGCCGGGACTATGATCCCGACCGCCGCAGCCGCAGTGGCCTGGTGGGCGGCGACGCCGCCAAAGTGGAGCGGGCGGCCGCAGCCGGCCAGCTGCTGGGCGGGGAATACCTGTCGGCGGTGACGGCGGAAGCTTTGAAGACCGCCGAGTGCAACGCCTGCATGAAGCGGATTGTGGCGGCCCCCACGGCGGGCAGCTGCGGCGTTCTGCCGGCGGTTCTGCTGCCTCTGGCCCGGATGGGGGAGGCGGACGACGACGCCATCTGTGACGCCCTGTATGTGGCGGCGGGCTTTGGACAGGTGATTGCTGCCCGGGCCACCCTGGCGGGCGCAGAGGGCGGCTGTCAGGCCGAGGTGGGCGCGGCCAGCGCCATGGCCGCCGCCGCCCTGTGTTACCTGAAAGGCGGCACCCCTGCATCCTGCGCCTCCGCTGCCGCCATGGCCCTGGGCAACCTGCTGGGCCTGGTCTGCGACCCGGTGGCCGGCCTGGTGGAGGTGCCCTGCGTCAAGCGGAACGTGGTGGGCGCGGTGAATGCCGTGGCCTGCGCCAATATGGCCCTGTCGGGGATTGACAGCGCCATTCCCTGCGACGAGGTCATCGACGCCATGGGCCGCGTGGGCCTGCAGTTGTCCCCAGATTTGCGGGAAACCGGCGCCGGCGGCCTGGCCGCCACCCCCACCGGACGGGCCATTGCCCGCCGTCTGGCCAGTGAGGCCGGAGGGGTCTAAAAATTTTTTAAAATATTTTTCAAAAACCCATTGACAAATGGCCGAACTGATGGTAGAATATGTTTCGTTCCGAACGGAACACATGCGTTGGTAGCTCAGCTGGATAGAGTGACTGACTACGAATCAGTAGGCCGGGGGTTCGAGTCCCTTCCATCGCACCAAAAAGCTTCACGAGAAATCGTGAAGCTTTTTTGTTTTTCCGGAAACTTGTGCGTGAAGGAGCTCGACGCCCTGTTGAAGGAATAATCACAGGAAAAAGCGGTATCCAAACTTTCAACGGAAAGAATGGATACCGCTTTTTTGCGGATCAAGAGCGCATCTTACAGATTTTTCTCAAAGAGAGCCTTGATGGCGGCCAAAGCTTCTTCTTCGGCAGGACCTTCGGCGGTGACGGTAACCGTGTCGCCGGTTTTGACACCAAGGCTGAGCAGACGCATCAGCTGGGTCATTTTGACGGCCTTGTCGCCTTTTGCAATCGTAATGGTGGTGTCAGCAAAGGGCTTGGCCGCGGTGGTTAACATGCCAGCCGGCCGGGCATGAATGCCCAGGGGGTCCTGGATGGTGTAGGTAAACTGCTGCATAAGAAAGACTCTCCTTTCCCTCAGGCTTTGACAGCGATGGCCTCAATTTCACAGAGAACGCCTTTGGGCAGGGCTTTGACGGCCACACAGCTGCGGGCGGGCTTGGAGGTGAAATAGCGGGCGTATACCTCGTTGAAGGCGGCAAAATCGCCCATATCCGCCAGGAAACAGGTGGTCTTGAACACCTTGTCCAGGCTGCTGCCGGCGCTCTCCAGGATGGCGGCCACATTTTTGCAGCTTTGTTCGGCCTGTGCGGCGATGCCTTCCGGTACGGTGCCGGTGACAGGGTCCACCGGAATCTGGCCGGACAGGTAGAGGATCCCGTTTACCTCATAACCCTGGGAGTAGGGCCCGATGGCGCCGGGTGCTTTTTCGGTTTGCAGTACGTTCATGTTCAATGCTCCTTTGGAAGGGGACCGGTGGCGGTCCCGTTGTAAAAAGCGGATGCGGCGGGGATGGCCAGAGCGATGCCCAGCCCGATGCCGCCTACAATGAGTTTGGCGGCGGCCTGGGGCAGGCAGACGGAGGGATCAACCCCCAGCGCAAAGGCATAATGGGAAGTGATCAGACCCATGGTGCCGCACATCCAGGCGATGGCGGCGGTTTTGCCTTTGGGCGGCATATCCCGCAGCATGGAAAAGGCGGGGATGGCCGTGGTGGTAATGAGCAGGAGTGCTTCCAGGGTGACACCATTGACGCCCAGCCGGCGGCCCAGAGGGTCCAGCAAACGGTGTGCCAGCCGGAATAACAATTCCAGCAGGGGCAGGCAGCCCATCAGCATGACGGCGATCCGCCCTGGAATCACAAAAGAATCCAGAATGGGCTGGGCGCCGGGCAGCAGAGCGATGCCGGTGAGATATTCCATGGCACCCACCATCAAACCCAGGATAGCCAGGGCGGAGATGCCGCGGTTGAAAAGCCCGAAGCCCCGCAGCAGCTGCCGGGGGAAACGCAGCAGCCCCACCAGAAGAAAAAGAGACAGCAGGATGATGGGGCTCAGATTCCGCAGAAGGGTTTCTGCCGGCAGATGCATCAGCAGACCACCGGCGAAACAACCTGCCGGCAGCCCTAAAAGGCCAAGGAGGATGCCCTTGATGAAAAATTCCTGTTCCTCGGGCTGGATCAGCCCCATCCCCACCGGGATGATGTAGGAGATGATGCCGCCAAACAGGGCGGCTGCAATCAGCCCCGAAAACAGGCCCAGCTGCGGGTCCTCAGCCAGGGCGGAGGCCAGAGAGTAGCCGCCCATATCGATGGAAAACAGGGCTCCGAACATGGCCGGATCTGCGCCGATGGCCTGAAAGACCGGCAAAACGGCCGGCTGCAGCAGCTGCGCCAAAGCCGGGGCGATGACCAGGATGCCGCCCATGTTCATGGCCATGGGGGCGATGCAGTTCAGCCCGTCCACAAAGCGCTGGCCGATCCCCAGACGGCAGCCCAGCAGCTTGTCCGCTCCGCCCAGCACGACACCCACAGCCATCACCGACATAAAGACTTCGTTTGCGGTCATTGGCTTATTTCTTGCCGTAGACGGCTTTCATCCGTTCCAGAGCGGCCTCGACACAATGGGTGGGACAGGCCAGATTCCAGCGCTCAAAGCACCGGCCGGCTTCCCCGAACACAGCGCCTTCATCAAAGAAAAGCTGCGCTTCCATCCGGTTTTTGCGCTCCAGCTCCTTGGCGTCGTAGCCCAGGGCGTTCCAGTCCATCCACATCAGATAGGTTCCCTCCATCTGGAAAACGGTGATCTGGGGGAACTCGCGCTGCAAGAAGTCTTTGGCGATCTGATAGTTTTTCCACACAACGTCCAGCATTTGGTTCATCCAGGGTTCGCCCTTTTCATAGGCGGCCTAACAGGCAATGTAGCCCAGCACATTGCACTTGGGGTTGGAGCCGCTGCGGCGGAGTTCCTGGTGGAACTGATCCCGTAGTACCGGGTTGGGAATCAGGACATTGGTGGTTTGCAGGCCAGCGATGTTAAAGGTTTTGCTGGGGGCGGTGCAGATGATGCTGTTCTGTGCGAATTCTTCGCTGATGCTGGCGAAAACCGTGTGGGTGTGGCCCGGCATAATGATATCCGAGTGAATCTCGTCCGAAACCACCAGGACGTGATGCCGCAGGCAGATCTCACCCACCTGGGTCAGCTCTTCCCGGGTCCATACCCGGCCGCAGGGGTTGTGGGGGCTGCACAGCAGGATCAGCTTGACCGAATCCTTGGCAGCCAGCGCTTCCAGCTTGTCGAAATCAATCTTGTAGGTATCGCCGGTGCGAATCAGAGGGCAATCCTCCAACACCCGGCCGATCCGCTGGATGGCCGAATACATGGGATAATAGACAGGGGTCATCAGCAGAACGCCGTCGCCCGGCTGGGTATATGCCTTCACCGAGGTGAACAGAGCGTCCACCACCCCGTGGAAGGGCTCGATCCATTCGGGCCGGGCCTTCCAGCCGTGGCGGCGCTCCATCCAGCTGCAAACAGACTGTTTGTAGCTCTCGGTGGCATTGGTGTAGCCCAGAATCCGGGTGTTCAGCTCCTGCTGCAAGGTGTGGATGATTTCCGGCGCCATCTGGAATTCCATATCGGCCACCGAAAAGGGGATCACATCCGGCGCGACGTTGGGGTTGATGGTCTTCATCTCATCCCATTTGCCCGAACCCATGTTGTAACGGGGGGTGACGGTCGTAAAATCATAGGATACAGACATGATTTAACCCTCGCTTTCCTCACAGACAGCCTGTTTTGCTTCGTTCTCGGCCTCTTTGTTGGAGAGGATAACGAAAGGAATGTAAATCAGGGTTGCCACGGCAATGGCCAGCAGCTCGGCGATGCCTGCGCCGACGCTGCCGCCCGAGGACAGGAAAGCCTTCAGGAAGGGAGGCGTGGTCCAGGGGGCCTCCGAGATCATCCGGCCGCAGAAGCCGATATCGGTCAGAATATAGCCCATGATGGAGGTGACGGCCGGGGCAATCACAAAGGGGATGCCCATAATGGGGTTCATGACAATGGGCAGGCCGAAGATCAGGGGCTCGTTGATGTTAAAGATGGCGCAGGGCAGAGACAGCTTGGCGATGGAACGGTAGTCCTCCCGCTTGGAGAAGAGGAGGATGGCGATGATCAGGCCGCCGGTGATGCCGGCGCCGGTGGTAATGGTGAAGCAGTTCTGGAAGGGAGAATTCAGGATGTAGGGGATGGGCTCGCCGGCCAGATAAGCTTCCGAGTTGGCAGCCAGAGCGCCGAAGGTAAAGGCGACGTAGACGGGCTTCAGAACCGAGGAACCGTGGATGCCGAAGAACCACAGCACGCAGGTCAGGCTCATGATAAAGACATAGCCGGGCAGGCTGCCGACCACGTTGGTCAGAGGAGCCTGGATCAGGTAGGTGATGGCGTTAAAGAGGCTCATCTTGAACACCCAGTTGAAGACCATACCGAAGCCCGAAATGATGAACATGGTAAAGACCGACGGGAACAGAACGGTAAAGGAGCGGCCCACGTTGGCGGGCACAGCGTCGGGCAGGCGGATGGCGAACTTGTCGGTCTTGACAAACCGGCAGTACAGTTCGGCCGTAGCCAGTGCCGTGAACATGGCCACGAACAGGCCCTCCGAGCCGCTGTAACGGCTGGAAAGCACATTGGAAACCAGCTGCTCGACGCCATTCACCTCGGTCAGGACGGTGGTATCGCACAGGGAAATGTAGCTGCCCAGGGCGATGATGGGCAGGACCTTGTCCTCCACGCCGTAGCTCTTGGCCAGCTCAGAAGAAATTGCGATGACGGCGGCAAAGCCCATGATGGTCATGGTGCCGTAGCTGGCCGCATCGAACATGGGGCGGAAATTGCCCAGCCAGGCCATGCCGGGAATATTGGCCAGGGAGATGTATCCCTCGGAGGTGTTGCACACCATGCTGCTGAACAGGGTGCAGAAGGAGCCCACCAGGATGATGGGCATGATGATGGCAAAGCCATTTTTGACAGCCGCAAAATGACGTTCGTTTTGCATGAAATCTGCAACGCGCAGAAGGCCATCCATGAAAACGTCTTTCAAAGATTTTTTCATTTCAGTTTGCTCCTCATAAGTTTTGGTGGATGGATATTCGGTTCGTTGTTCGTTTCGTTGCAGTTCGTTTCAAGCTGAATTCACTATAGCAGATTGGGAGGGCAAAATCCATCATCCGACTGTCACAGAAACAGAAACAGTGTTTCTTGTTTACAAACAAAGACCACTTTGTTATACTGATTATAATTTGTATACTCCAGGAATTTTGGGAACATTTTTGGCAGAAAAACCTTTCCATCAAACAGGTTTGTTTCTACTGCAAAGACAAAGGAGGCGGTATCCATGGGGAACTCACGATGTGTGGTTTTGCTATGGGGGATCTATCAGACGGAGCCGCGCCAGTCGGTCAATTTTATCATTGCAGAAAAACTGCTGCAAAATCTTTATACCATCGAGAAGATCTCCAGCGGTTAGGTCGCCCAGATGTGCAATGTCTCAAAAACCAGCCTGACCCGGTTCTGCAGGGATATGGGGTATGAGGATTTCAGTGATCTCCGGATGGACCTGTACAACTGGGTGCGCAACCGGAGCGATCCCAAAGAGATGCTGCTGCTGCCCTTTTTGCACGGGCAAAAGGATATCTATGAGCCGTATTTGGGGCGGGTGGAGGAACAGATCCGTCAGATGCGCCGGCATGTGCCCACAGAGCAGATCCGTCAGATTGTTCAGAAAATCCGCCGGTACGATCACGTGGTGGTGATGGGTCATATGCAGGCGGCCTGCAATGCCATTGCGTTTCAGCAGAATCTGTTCTGCGCGGGCAAAATGATTGATTCGTATATACGCCCGGCGGAACAGGTGGAATTTTTCATGTCGCCAGACTTTGGCGCGCAGCCCCAGCTGATTTTGGTGTTCTCGGTGTCCGGGGTGTTCTTCAGTAAGTATTTTCCGGCAGGGTTCCAGCTGCATCTGCCGAAGGATGTGGAACTGGTCATGCTGACCTGCAATCCGGACTACCGCCCGGAGCCCTATGTTACCATGACTCTGAATACGGGCACCGGCCACTATCTGGACGGCGCCAATCTGAGTCTGGATTTGCTGGGAAATCTGATCTGTCAGCAGTATTTCAACGAAGAAACGTATTGAAAAGACAAGGGAGCAGGAGCTTTGCACAAAGCTCCTGCTCCTTTTTTGTGCATATTGGGAAGCTGTAACCAAATCTGAAACAGTCTCCCCGAATGCGGTACAGTGGATCTATAGACACTACCGGGCCGGCATGATATCCTTGACGCAAGTTCTAGTTTCGTTGCACGTTTCAAGCAAAATTTGAGCGGACATTCCGGTTCGCTGCACAAAAAGGAGGAATGTCGACCCGATGCTTTCACCCGATTTTCTTTGGGGAGGCGCCACAGCGGCCAACCAATACGAGGGTGCCTACCGTGAAGGCGGGCGCGGTTTGTCGGTGAACGATGTGCACCGCGGCTGTCATTGCGGCCAGACCCGGCAGATTGACGGCCAGATCCAGCCCGGCGCCTACTATCCCAGCCACGAGGCGGTGGATTTTTACCACCATTACAAAGAGGACATTGCCCTGTTTGCTGAAATGGGCTTCAAGTGCTTTCGAATGAGTATCTCCTGGAGCCGGATTTTCCTCCAGGGCGATGAGGAAACACCCAATGAGGCCGGGCTGAAGTTCTACGACGAAGTCTTTGCGGAGCTGCACCGGTACAACATGGAGCCGGTGGTGACCCTGAGCCACTACGAGATGCCCCTGGCCCTGGTCCAAAAATACGGCGCCTGGCGGGACCGCCGGCTGGTGGAGTTTTTTGCCCGCTATTGTGAGACGGTGTTCCGGCGGTATAAGGGCGTTGTCCGGTACTGGCTGACCTTCAACGAGATCAATGCCCTGATGCTCAGCAGCCGTCCCTGGCTGCAGGCGGGCCTTGTCTATGGAGAGGATGAAAACGCCGCCCAATCCATGCTGAACGCTGCCCACCATCAGCTGCTGGCCAGCGCCCGGGCGGTGCGGCTGGGGCATGAAATTGACCCGGCCAACCGGATCGGCTGCATGCTCCTGTACCCGCTGCGTTACGGGGCCACCTGTGCGCCTCGGGACCAGCTGGAGGCCTACCAGCAGATGCGCCAGACCTATTACTTTGGGGATGTCCACTGCCGCGGCCGTTACACGGGGGCCTGTCAGGCGGTGTGGCAGCAGTTTGGCGCGGAACCCAGCCGCCAGCCCGGCGACGAAGAAATTTTGGCGCAGGGTACGGTGGACTTCATTGGGTTCAGCTACTATTGCTCCAACATCGTTGGCGCCGGCGTAGATGAAACGGGAGGCAATATCCTGGCCGGAGGCCGAAACCCCTATTTGGAAAGCAGCGAATGGGGCTGGCAGATTGATCCCACGGGTTTGAGATTGGCGTTAAACTATCTCTACGATCGCTATCAGAAACCGCTGTTCATTGTAGAAAATGGCCTTGGCGCACGGGATACGGTGGACCAGGACGGCCGGGTGCAGGATGACTACCGCATCGATTATCTGGCCCGGCACATCCGGGCCATGATGGATGCTGTGGAGAAAGATCATGTGGAACTGATGGGATACACTCCCTGGGGCTGCATTGACCTGGTCAGCGCCAGCACCGGAGAAATGAGCAAGCGCTATGGCTTGATCTATGTGAACAAGGACGATGATGGCAACGGGGATTTGTCCCGCAGCCGGAAAAAGAGTTTTTACTGGTACAAAAAAGTGATTGAAACCAACGGGGCTATTGTAAAGGAGTAATGCTTCTATGAAAACCATTTACCTGTTCTGCAACCAGGGTATGAGCACCAGCATGCTGGTGAAAAAGATGCAGGCCGCCGCCGCTGCCATGCAGTATGATGTCACCATTGCCGCCTGGCCTCTGTCGGAAGTGGATGTCAAGGGCGCAGAGGCGGATATGATTCTGCTGGGACCCCAGGTCCGCTATGCCGTCAAGAAGATCGCCGCCCAGTTCCCCGACAAAAAGGTGGATGCGGTGGATATGCGGGCCTATGGCCTGATGGATGGAAAATCCGTAGTTGAAATGGCCAAGAAGGCCCTGGGGGACTGAGCTATGGATGAAAAACTGCTGGTAACGATCTTCCAGATCATTGGTGCAGCGGGCAGCGCCAAGTCCAACTACATGGAAGCAATGGCAGCCGCCCGGGAAGGCAACTTTGACGAGATTGACCGCCTCTTGAAAGAGGGCGATGATTTCTACAAGGAGGCCCATGATATCCACATTGACCTGCTGGGGATGCAGGATTCCGAGGAAGGCCTGCCCACCAGTCTGATCCTGATCCACGCCGAGGATCAGATGATGAGCGCGGAACAAACGCGCATGATGGCAGAAGAATTCATCTACCTGTACAAAGATAAATACGGCGTGAAAGACTAATCGCTTGAGGCGCTGAAACAACAGACGGCCGCCCTCCACGCACCGTGGCGTGAGGGGCGGCCGTTTTGTCTATAAACCGCCGCCTCGTCCGTCTGGGAAGAAGCGGCGGTTTGATGTTTTAACAATCAGGCGGAACCGTAGGCGGCCTCGGCCTGGGTGAGGGTTTGCCGGATGCGTTCAACGTAGCCCGACTTCCACAGCATACACATGATGCTGTCGCAGCCCATCAGGGAATGGCTGCCGTCCAAAAGGGCGGTTGCACGGCAGCCGCCGCCGCATTTGTAGCGGTACGCACAGGCGGCGCATTCGGCATTGGCTGCAAACAAGTCCTTGATTCTTCCGTTGACAAACTGCATATAGTAGCTGTTGCTCAGCCCCTGCTTCAAACCGATGTCCTGTATTTTGGGGAAATTCTCCTGGTCCGGGCTGGATGTCATGGGCATACAGGGCAGCAGGCGGCCTTCCGGCGTGATATAGCAGGACATCCGCGCCGCACCGCACATGTAACAGTTCAGGCACTTTTCCGTGCCGTCGTGGGCCTCTGCTACGATCTTGCCGGGCTGGTCCCGGCGCAGAACAACCATGTTGGCGAGGGTCAAATACTCAATGGGCTTGCCCGCCTGGTAATACCAGGTAATATAGGGCAGCATCGCCTCGATGAATTCCTGATTGGTCAGGGCGTTTCCTTCACTGTTGTGCTCCCACAGCGGTGTGGGGGCCACGTTGGACGCTTTTACATTTTGGACACCCACGTCCCGCAGCGCTTCGATGGTCTGGGAAAATGTGTCCACATTGCCGCGGTGAATGCACATTTCCACATCGGTCAGGAATCCGCGCTCGTCACAGAGTTTCAGCGCCTGCAAAGCGGCGTCTTCCGCACCGGGCACACCCCGCATCCAATCATGCCAGCCCACACCATCAAAACTGATGGAAATACCCGGTTTGATGTTCCGGCGTTCCAATTCGTTCAGCACCTGTTCGTTCAGCAGCCAGCCATTGGTATAAATCGTTCCGATGGTCATTTTGTAGGAAAGAATCCGGTCCACCAGCTGCCAGAAATCCTTTCGGATCAGGGGCTCGCCGCCGGTGATATCCACCCGCAGTACCCCGCAGTCTGCCATCTGATCGATGAAATCGAAGGCTTGTTCGGTGGTGAGTTCGCCCAGTTTCCCGCAGGGGGCGTCCATGAAGCAGTGCCGGCAGCGGTAATTGCACCGCCCGGTAATAGACCAGAAAATACTTTGGACGTAACGATTTTTGTAATACTTGTAATACTGATCCGGTTCCAGCGGCTGGGGCTGAGAGATGGGTACGATGACCCCCTCCTGCTCATATTGCAGGCGGGCGGCCTCCATCCCGGGCGTAAGGGGGATGCGGTTCAGATCGGTCTCGCCGTCGCAGAGCAGCAGCAGCCGAAAGGCCTCCGCCGGGAGGGGGCGGGTCAAATTTTGGGGCCGCCGGATCAAAACGTGGGTCATTTGTTCCCAGCCGCGGAGTATATGGCCGGGGGTGAGTCTGTAAAACATAGCTGATCCTCGGTTTCTTCTCAAATGCGCAGGTATAAAAATCGGCAAACACGGCTGACAATACCGGGTTTGCCGATTGTTTGAGGCTTTGGCGGAACGCTCCTTCCAAAAGGGGGGAGATGCCGCGCCTTTTTCGTTTTTAGGTTTCCGTCAAACCATAATGACAGGCCACGCCGTTCTGGTTGGACCAGGTTAGACAACCACCATTTTCACCGCTGGTGGTGATCACGTCGCTGTTGTCAAAACAGATCACTTCAGCGGAAGCCTTTGTGTAAGTCGTGGAATGTTCCTCCATAGAAGCCTTTGTGTAAGTCATGAAATGTTCCTCCTTTCAACCAGAGAAATATACAACAGATGGAATCTCCTGCGTATTCTCCCTATTTTTGCGGATTCCCGGCGCATAGACTGCGGGGGAAGGGCGGGGTCAGAGTCCCTTGCTATTGCTGCCGTAGCAGTTGCCCTTGCTTTGGCCGTGCAGGCAATCGCCGTCGTTGGTGCCGTCGAGTCCGCTGGTGGTAATGACGTCGCTGTTGTCAAACAGGACGATCTCAGCTGCTGCCTTTTCGTACCATAAAAATTCCTCCCCATTGAATCCGGTGGTTTCTTTGCAGATGACAGTATATCGGATTTGGCGGGCACTGTCAATCAATAGCGCTGATTTGGTTCGAATTTGCGTGAAATTCTTTCGCTTTGGTTGGGAATTGTGCGGGGCGCGGGGGTTTCGGCTCAGCGGCGGAAGGAAAACGCCTTGCGGCGCACCCGTCCCGGCAGAGCCAGAAGCCAGAGCCGCGCGCGGCGCAGCCGCAGGGTTTTCAGATAGGACTGATAAGCCGGGCTCTGGCAGGAAACGTACTGCCCGCTCTCATCCGGGTAAAACCCGGCCATCACCCCGATGACCCACCCGGCCGGCACCATCTCGGGCCAGAGGCGGTTGTCTCCCAGGATGCGGTAGCTGTCCGGCTCCACCCGGATGACCCGATGGAGAACATACTCCCCGGTAGGCCGGCGGAACAGCGCCACATCCCAGCGCTTGAGCCGGGACGCCGGGGCCTGGATGACAACGGTGCTCTTCCGGTGATGGAGCAGCGGCTCCATGCTGTCGCCGGAGGTCTGAAAAAAGCCGCGGCCCTCCTCGGCCAGGACCTGCTCAATGGTCTTTTGCATCGAAATCCAGGGCCATTGAGATGGTCTGCAAAAACTCCTGTACATCCTGGCGGGCGGTGACTTCGTCCGGTCCGTCAAAGCGTTCCAGAGTCTTGGCCACCAGCAGGTCCTCGGTGGCGCCCTGTTCCAGCAGTTCCCAGTAGAATACGCCGGTGGAGTTCAAACGGATCATCCCGTTGAAGCTCTCGCTGGCCTCGCCGATGGCGATGACCATGGA
This sequence comes from Faecalibacterium sp. An122, assembly GCF_002160895.1. Taxonomy (GTDB): domain Bacteria; phylum Bacillota; class Clostridia; order Oscillospirales; family Ruminococcaceae; genus Faecalibacterium. The sequence continues at coordinate 101,116 of NZ_NFLL01000007.1, forward strand.
TTCATCTCCCAGCCGGCGCAGCAGAAAGCCCGGTTTGGTCTTTATCATCTTGGTTCCTCCTCATGGTATCATAAGCCAACCGGGCTGCCTGAGGCTGCCGGTTGCATTGCAGCAGATAAAAGGGGATGGTGCGGACCATCTGGTCCAGCAGGACAAAAAACCGGTCCAGCCGGGGCTGGTCCCGGGGGACCAGCAGCTGATGGAACAGCCGCGGAGTGATCTCGGGGCCGGACAGGCGGCGGATGTGGTTTTCCGGGCTTTGCTCCAGAAAGCAGACCGCCCGCACCGGACAGATGCAGTTGGAGCCCATTCCTTCTTTGCCGTTCCAGGGGGTGCCGCAGGCGCACAGGACCCCATCCATGAACCGCAGAATGGGTTTATCTCCGTTGATGACCTGGGCGTCGGGGCCGAATTGTTCCAGCCAGAGGCGGATGTGGGTGGTTTTGCCGGTGCCGCTGGGGGCACAAAAGACATAGGCGGCGCCGTCCACCGCCACCACGGCGCCATGGATCAGGAACGCGCCGTAATCCACCAGATGCAGGCAGATGGCGCGGTAAAGACAGAGGCCCTCACAGTAGCCCCAGAAACGGGAATCGTTTTCGGCATCGGCGGGGGAGTCGGACCGGCCGGGGCCGGCCTCCCGGATCAGATCCTGGTCCGATGCGCAGACGGTGAACAGGGGAGTGTCCTGGGTGATGTAGCCGGCGCAAAGCCGGCGAATGTAGGAATAGCGATGTTTGATGCCGATGGGGATACCGGCCATCCGGACGCAAAACACAGACTCTCTCCCTTTCCTGCGGGGCCGGAGGTGTTCAAACAGCCCCTCCACAGATCTCTCTCAAGTAAGATGAATTCCTATTACAGTATATAATATATAAGATGCTTCGTCAATAAAATTGTGCGGTTAAAAACAAAAAGTGTATGGCGCAGAGTAGAATTTGCGGCGGGTTTTGCCCGGACCTTGACAGCGGGGCCGGGGCGTGGTATCCTGTCCTTGCTGACCTGTAATACAGGTATACAGTTTTGGGACGGCACAGGCCGCCCCTGAACGCCGATTGGATCTGAAACGCCGGTTTTGGCTGCTGCGGCAGCCTGGGCCGGCACAGGATTTGTCTCAGCCTGCCGGGCCTGGCCCGGCCCGGGCTGCCATCCACAACAGAAAGGACAAAGCGCCATGTTTACTCTCCCTGTCTTTACCATTGACCAGCTGGTTCGCCGGATGGAGACCGAATACCCCGACCGGATCGCCATGCGCTATTACGACGACGCCAAAGAGGGCGTCCAGGAGGTTACTTACCGGCAGTATGCCCACGATATCCGCTGCATTGCAGGGGAGCTGGAAGCGACCCTGTCGGACCCCGTGGGGAAGAAAGTCTGCATTCTGGCTGCCAACAGCTACCACTATGCAGCCAGCATTTTCGGCTCCGTTCTGGCGGGAGCCGTGGTGGTGCCTCTGAACCTGCAGAAGAGCTGGGACGACATCCACTATGAGCTGGATCTGGTGGAGGCAGCCGCCGTTCTCCACGACGGGAAATATCTGGACCGGGAGCCTGCGCTGGGCGAGGTGTACGCCGACAAACTGCTGCCCATCACCGGGTATCAGAAGTACCAGCCCTCGGAGGGCCGGGTCTGCCAGGATCGGGAGGCCCTGATGGCCATTATGTTCACTTCGGGCACCACCGGCCGCAGCAAGGGCGTTATGCTCAGCCAGAAAAACCTCTTTGCACCCATGCCCGCCTACTGCGATCCCTTCAATGTGATGCTGGCGGAGATGGGTGTGGATCACTACGACTTCAACCACTTCACCGTCCTGCCCATGTTCCATATTGCGGCCTTTACCAGTCTGGTGTCCTGGGCCATCATGGGCATGGCTCACAACCTGTGCACCGACCTGCGGAACTTCTACCGCGACCTGTCCCTGATGCCCTGCGACACCATGGCGGCTGTGCCGGTGCTGCTGCAGTCCATCCATCGGGATGTGATGCGGGGCCGGAAGGACCGTCTGGGCAAGCTGCGGACCCTGACCTGCGGCGCTGCCGCCTGCACCCCCCAGATGATGCTGGATCTGATGCACAACGGCTTTTTCATCATGCAGATGTACGGTCTGACCGAGACCAGCGGCGACGGCACCTGGAACAACGACCAGAGCGAAAAGCACATCTCCTCGGTGGGCATGGGGGATGAGCCCATCTGCCAGTACTCCATCCAGGATGGGGAGCTGTGCATCAAGGGCGATCCCGTCATGATGGGCTACTACAAGGAGCCCGAGCTCACCGCCGAGGTGCTGGTGGACGGCTGGTTCCACACCGGCGACCTGGTGCGGAAGGACGAGGAAGGCTATTACTACATCACCGGCCGGAAAAAGAACCTGATTATCCTGGCCAGCGGCGAGAACGTCAGCCCCGAAGAGCTGGAGAAACTGCTGTCCGCCTGCACCGATGTGCAGGAGTGCATTGTCAAGGAGAAGGACGGCAAAATCTGCGCCGAGGTCTACTGCCCGGCAGAGGCTCAGGACGCCGTGCGGGCCCACATCACCGAGGTGAACCGCACTCTGCCCCTGTACAAGCGGATGACCCTGGTGGAGTTCCGCAGCGAGCCCTTCGCCCGCAACGCCACCGGCAAGCTGGTCCGCGGCTGATGCGGAGGACGAAAACCAAATAAACGCAAGGCAGGCCGCCCCCAAAAGGGCGGCCTGCCTTTTTGCCGGATGCCATGCAAGAAAAAGGATGTGCGGGACAAAAAATGAAAGTATACGTCGGATGGTGGATTTTTGCCTTGACAAACCGGCATCCCGCAGATATGATCAGAACATTCCTCTTTGCACTGCATTACATCCGGCCCCGGCCGGGTGCGAGATCAACAGTACAAACTGAGCAGGCGATGAACCGACAAGGTCATGGGGCCGGGCCGCCGTGTGCGGCAGCAGATGAAGTGTGTTATGACATCTGTGGGACAGTTGTATGTTCCACAGGTGTCTTTTTCTTTTTTCACAGGTGGAACAAACGTATCTCGGCGATGTGCTCATAAGAGAAAAATTCACTGTCATTCAACGCAAACATGTACAGGAGGGTTCTTTTATGACAACCAACAACCGCCAGCAGACCACCACCGCCGTCAGCCTGAATGAAAAGGCCGTCATCCGCAAACTGTCGCTGTGCAGCATCCTGGGCAACACCGTGTTGTCGGGGTTCAAGCTGTTCGCCGGCGTGACGGGCCATTCCGGCGCCATGATTTCGGATGCCATCCACTCCTTTTCGGATGTGCTCACCACCTTCATCGCCTGGTTCGGGGTGAAAATTTCCAAGAAGGCCCCCGACCGGGACCATCCCTATGGCCATGAGCGGCTGGAATGCGTGGCCTCGCTGGTGCTAGGAGCGGTGCTCCTCATCACCGGCCTGTGGGTGGGCAAAAACGGCCTGGAAACCATTGCCTCGGGGCAGTATGAGACTCTGGCGGCGCCGGGGATGATCGCCCTGGTGGCCGCGGTGCTGTCCATTGTGGGCAAGGAGGCCATGTACTGGTATACCCGCTACTATGCCAAGCTGATCCATTCCTCCGCCTTTATGGCGGACGCCTGGCATCACCGGTCGGATGCTTTTTCTTCGGTGGGCTCCCTGATCGGCATTGCAGGGGCACGGCTGGGCTTCCCGGTGCTGGACTCGGTGGCCAGCGTGGTGATCTGCCTGTTTATCATCAAGGTGGCCTATGACATCATGAAGGACGCCGTGGTGAAGATGCTGGACACCTCCTGCGGCGAGGAGTACGAGAGCAAAATCATCGACCTTGTCTCGGCCCAGGATGGCGTGGTGGGGGTGGACCAGCTCCGCACCCGGATGTTCGGCAGCAAGGTCTACATTGACCTGGAAATCGCCATGGACGGCAGCGAAACCCTGAGCCAGTCCCATCAGGTGGCCGAGCGAATTCACGACCAGCTGGAGAGCCAGTTCACCGACATCAAGCACATTATGATCCACGTCAACCCGGCGGAAAAATCTGCCTGACGGCCTGGAACATCCCATAAAAATCAGAAACGCCCCCGCTGCATGGTCTTGCGCAGCGGGGGCGTTTGCTTTATGGAAGAGGGATGGGGGAAACTTTTACTTCACGGTGTGGTAGCCATCGGGGTTGTTGCTCTGCCAGTTCCAGCTGTCGGCGCACATCTCCTCGATGCCGTACTCAGCCACCCAGCCCAGCTCACGCTTGGCCTTGGAGGGATCGGCGTAGCACTCGGCGATGTCGCCGGCGCGGCGGGGCTCGATGACGTAGGGCAGGGTCTTGCCGCAGGCCTTCTCAAAGGCGTGGAGGACTTCCAGCACGCTGTAGCCCTTGCCGGTGCCCAGGTTGCAGATGAAGAGGCCGCACTTGGTCTCCAGCTTGCGGATGGCGCAGACATGGCCGCGGGCCAGGTCCACCACATGGATGTAATCCCGCACGCCGGTGCCGTCGGGAGTGGGGTAGTCGTTGCCGAAGACATGGACCTTCTCCAGCTTGCCCACGGCCACCTTGGCGATGTAGGGCATCAGGTTGTTGGGGATGCCGTTGGGGTCCTCGCCGATCAGGCCGGACTTGTGGGCGCCGATGGGGTTGAAGTACCGCAGGACGGCCACGTTCAGGCTGGGATCTGCCTTGCAGACGTCGGCCAGAATCCGCTCGGTGAACACCTTGGTGGTGCCGTAGGGGTTGGTGGTGGCGCCGACGGGGAAGTCCTCGGTGATGGGGACGGTGGCGGGATCGCCGTAGACGGTGGCCGAGGAGCTGAACACAAAGTTGTGGCAGTCATGGCGGCGCATCACGTCCAGGATGGTGAGGGTGCAGTTCAGGTTGTTGGAGTAGTACTCAATGGGCTTCTGGACACTCTCGCCCACAGCCTTGTAGGCCGCGAACTGGATGACGGCGGTGATGTCCGGGCATTCGGTGAAAATGTGCTCGACCTGCTCGGGGTTGGTCATGTCCGCCTCAAAGAAGCGGAAGTCCTTGCCGGTGATCTGTTTGATGCGGTCCAGCACGACGGGGCAGGAGTTGTAGAAGTTGTCTGCCACCACAATGTCGTAGCCTGCGTTCAGCAGCTCAATGCAGGTGTGGCTGCCGATGTAGCCGGCGCCGCCCGATACCAAAATTGCCATAACAAAACCTTCCTCTCGATCGACTCTGTGGATATTGCCTGCCTGGGCAAGCGCCCCGGCTCTTCTTGATTACAGGATACCGCAGACGCCGCCCGGAATCAAGGGGCGGTGCGCTTATATACATGTAATTTTGTTGCGCGTTGCAAAAATGGAGGATGGGCCCACGCGATTTTTGATGCGGCCTTGATGAAGAATCAGACCACCGGATTCCTGCGCCCGGGCGCGCAAAACCAGGCCCCCCGGCAGGGAGCCTGGTTTTGGGATGTCCGGTTATGCGGTGGCGACGGAGGATGTACTCCCATCGCAGTACTGGCCGCTGTAGTCGATGACCATGCTGTCGAAGTGCTGCCAGTCGGTCTCCACCAGGGTGTAGGTGTCGTCCTCCAGCTTGAGCTGCAGCACCACCGACTGTTCGGGGCCATAGCCCATCTCGGGCAGCAGGGCCCGGATACCGTCCAGCACCGAGGCGGCATAGTCGTCCTCCAGGGCCTCATAGTCGGCGTCGGACATGGCGTCCAGGGCCTCCTGGGAGTAGATGCCGTGGCGGTCCAGGGCGGCGGCCCAGAGGCTGGCCGCATCGTTCTGGCTGGTGTAGCGGACCAGGATGTCCATGGGCTGAACGGTGACGGTCACCGCATAGCTGCCGTCGTCCAGCTTGCTGGCGGCGCCCACCTGGTACTTGCTGAGGGCGTAAATATCCCGGATGAGGGCCACCGCCCGTTCGGCGGAGGCGTCGGTGGGATAGATGTCAAAGTAGTCCATCAGGATTTCTGCTTCCGCCGTGGTGTTCCAGACGTAATTCTGTTCCTCGGCTTCCTCGGCGGTGATGCCGATCAGATCCAGATAATCCTGGTTGTACTGGCCCAGATAGCAGGCGTCCAGATCGCCCTGGATGTAGGCCCTGGCCTGGTCGGGGGTGACGTCACCGCAGGCGGCCAGCACAAAGACCAGGGCCGCGGCCATCAGAACGGATGCAAGGCGGTGGATGGTGCGGGTCATAGAAACCTCCTCAGAAGGCGGCGGTCAGATCACGCCGCACTGTTTGCCGGTGAAAAAGCGGAGGGTGTTGGACACCCGGAACACCTTGCCGGCCCGCAGCACCGTGGAGGGGAACTCCGGGTGGGAGGGGCTGCAGGGGAAGTGTTCGGTTTCCAGGGCGAAGCCGTCGTATTTCTGCATGGGATGCAGGCCCTTGCCGGGGCTGGGGCAGTCCTGGAGATAGTTGCCGGTGTAGAGATGGACGCCGGGCTGGGTGGTGTAGACCTTCATGCTGATGCTGCTCTCATCGCAGGTGGCCCAGGCACAGATGCTCTGGCGGGCGCCGGCCCGGGGCCGGTCGATGACAAAGCAGTGGTCGTAGCCGCCGCCCACAATGCGGGTCTGGTCGCTGCCGGGGTTCAGGTCCCGGCCGATGGCCTTGCCCTTGGTGAAGTCCATGGGGGTGCCGGCCACCGGCAGAATGCGGCCGGTGGGGCAGGTCTCCTCGTTGCTCTCCAGGTAGGTGGAGGCGAACAGCTTGAGCCGCTGGTTGAGGACCGAGCCCCCGCCGTTGAGGTTGAAATAGGTGTGGTTGGTCAGGTTGACAATTGTGTCGGCGTCGGAGGACACCCGGTAATCCATCCGGAAGGCATTGTCCGGGGTGAGGGTGTAGCGGACGGCAATCTTCATGTTGCCGGGGAAGCCGTCCTCCCCGTCGGGGCTTTCGGCCTCCAGAAGCAGGGTGTCGCCGAAGGCTTTCACCTCATAGGACTTGCGGGCAAAGCAGCCGTGGAGATGGTTGCGGCCGTTGTTGGCTTCCAGCTGGTAGGTTTTGCCGTTGAGGGTGAAGGCCGCCCCTTCGATCCGGTTGGCGTAGCGGCCCACAAAGGCGCCGCAGTAGGTGGCGGTGTCCAGCTCGTATTCCTGCATGGTGTCGTGGCCCAGGACCACGTCCACCGGGCCGCGCTTGGCCGGGACGATGATGTTTTTGATGATCGCCCCATAGTCCAGCACGCTGACCGTCAAGCCGCCGGGATTGGAGAGAATGTACTCGTTGACGGGGGTTCCGCTGTGGGTGAAACCAAAAAGCCTTGTTTCGATCTTGGCCATTGTGTCTGCCTCCTTCTGCCGGTATGCGGGCGGACACACAGAACACACCGCACCGGCCAAATTGGACCTGGTACAAAAAACGATCCGTTTCTCTATGATTATATCACAAATTTCAGACATTTGCAGGGAAATCTTTTGTGTTGTGAATATAAATTTTCGGGAGTTCTTTGTGGAATATAACCGAGACGGCAGAGCGCAGAAAACCGCTTAAACAAAGACGCCGCCCCGAAAAATCGGGGCGGCAGAGCGAAAGGAGGTATGGAGGAGTTTAGAGCCGTTCGCGGAGCGCGGCCAGTTCGTCGGCATCGCGGACGGGATCAAGCAGCTGCAGAGCGTCGCGGGCGTAGGTGCGGGGAGCCGGACGGAAGGTCTGTCCGGCCCGGTCGGTCAGCACTTCCAGCATGGCGTAGGCCGACTGGACGCGGGGATGGGAGGCGCTGGTGGCGGTGGGCTCGTCCTTCACCAGTTTGAAGTGCTCGGCGGTCATGTCGGCCAGCAGAGCATCCAGAGCGGCATCGGGGGAACCGGCCCGGTTCTTGAGGCCCTGGTACAGCAGCTGGGCCACAAAGCCCAGGGTGGAGGCGGTGTACCAGTTGCCGTCGAACTGGTTGGGGTTGACGGCGGGGTCGGTGACGGGGGAGTTGATCTTGTTGGTGAGGTAAATCACCACCAGCCGCTCGGCGGGATCGATGAGGGAGAGGGTGCCGGTCCAGCCCTGGTGGCCCACCGTGCCGGAGGAGGACTGGGTGCCGAAGTACCAGGCGCGGGCCAGGTCGGCTTCGCGCCACCAGCCCAGGCCCCAGTTGGCCGCCGACTCAATCTTGGGCGCGGTGAAGGTGTCCAGCACGTTGCGGCTGAACAGACGGTGGTTGCCGTAGCCGCCGTCCAGCATGGCCGAGGCCAGCACCGCCAGATCGGAGGCGTTGGCAAAGAGGCCGGCATGGCCCGACACGCCGCCCATGGCGTAGTAGGCTTTCTCGTCGTGGACCTCGCCCTGGAGGGTGTAGGTGCGGACGTCGGTGAAGGAGATGGCGCCGTCGCGGGTGTTGCCGTTCAGCTCGGTGGCGGCGCAGTCGTTGGGGCTGAAGCCGTGGTTCAGGGGCTGGTAAGTAATGTGGGTCAGGCCCATGGGCTGCCAGAAGTGGGCCGACAGGAAATCATCCAGACGGCTGCCGGTGACCTGCTCGATGACAAAGTCCAGCAGCATATAGTCCACGTCCGAGTAGAGGGTCTTGGTGCCGGGCTGGTACATCAGCGGGGTCTTGCAGATGGATTCCAGGGTGCGGTGGCGGGTGGCGTCGTCCCCGGCCGAGCCGGAATACAGGACGTTGGGCACCCCGGGCGCGGCCTTCTGGGTGGTCTGGTCAAAGGCATCGTTGTGGTACTGGGGATCGGCGGGGAAGCCGGCCTGATGCCGCAGCACGTCCCGGATGGTCAGCTGGGATTTCCACTGCTTGACGGTGGCCAGGCCGGGGTTTTCGTAGCCGTTGAAAGTGATGTCGATGGTGCTGTCCACAAAGGCGCTGCCCAGCAGGTCGGCGATCCGGGCGTCCAGGCTGATCTGGTTGTTGGTGACCAGATACTGCAATGCGTAGTTCACCGAATACATCTTGGTGTTGGAGGCCAGATCGTAGAGGGTGTCGTTGGTGACGGCGGGGCTGTCGGTCTTGGGGGTGCCGTCGGGATTGTAGGCGTTGACGGTGCCCCAGGCGTTCCGGTAGATCATCCGGCCGTCCTTGATGACCGCCATCTGGGCGCTGGTGAAGCCGTGGGCCACATCCGCCGCCACAATGGCGTCGATGGCGTTCAGAACCGAGGTGCTGAGGCCCACGTCGGAGGGCTTGCCCTCAATGACGGTGGGATAGGGGATGGAGATCTGGACCGTCTGGCCGGCGGGCTGGATGCAGCTCACCTGGAGGGTGTTGAGGCCGTTGACGGTGAGGCCCGAGATATCCACCGCCCACACGCCGCCGCCCGCCATCCGGCTGGTGTCCACGCTGTGGTTGTTGACGAAGAAGGCGAAGCTGGTGACTCCGGCGGCGGGGCAGACGTACAGGGTGCCCTGGCCGCTGTAGCCAAAGAAGGTGTACATCCCGTTCATGGCCAGGGTATCGTCCACATACCCGGCCCAGTCGGGGAAGGTGGGCTGGGCCTGCCAGGTGCCGGCCGGGAGGCTGGCGGCGGTGACAGAGGCTTTGGAGGAGAACAGGCAGTTTTCCTCTGCGGTTTCGGAGGGGGCCGGGGCGGCGGTGCCGGCTGCGGCTGCGGCGGGGAGGGCGGCGCTGCTGGCCAGGGCGGCAGCCCCGGCGGCGACCGATGCTTTGAGGAAGTTGCGGCGGCTGATCTGTGTCATAACAAGTTCCTTCTTTCCAAGCTGGTGTAAACGGCGACCGAAATAAAACGCCAGGCGGCAGAGCGCCGCGGCGGATGAGATGGCTACACTGTAATGCGAAAGAACAGAATTGTCAATAAAACTCGAACAAACAGAAACGTTGTTTCATAAAACCCTGAAATGCAGAATAATTGACCAATAGTTATAGAACAAATGGACAAAAACGGGGATGGGTATACAATATTCCGGGAATCGGAAGGCAAAAGAAAATCCCGCCCTTGCCGCCCGGCGGGCCGGCATGGGCGGGGGCGTGTCAGAAATTCTGGCCGTTCCAGCCCCAGTCGCTCACCGGATGATAGGTGACATAGACCGCCTGGGCGGGGATGCCCAGCTGGTCGGAAAGAATCCGGCTGAGCTGGCCGGTCATCTTGTCGTAGTCGGCGGGGGAGGCGGAGCCGTAGAGACTCACGGCGATATAGGCCCCCTGGTCCAGCTTGCGGCCGCCCAGCCAGAGGTCGCAGCTGTCCTGAATGGAAACCATCAGATAGGTTTCGGTCTTGTGCAGGGTGGTGATGGCCTGGCCAAAGGCGGCCTTGAGGGATTCCCGGCGGTCGGCCGGGACGGGCAGGGTGGTGCGCAGGTCAATGAAAGGCATGGCGGGTCCTCCTTGTCAGCCGTTGGCGGCGTCCAGGGCATCCAGGGCGGCCAGAACGTCGGCGGCGTTGGTGTCGGGTTTGACTTTGGGCATGGCCTTGAGGATGGTGCCGTCCTCCCCGATGAGGTAGGTGGAACGGACGGTGCCCATGCTCACCTTGCCGTACTGCTTTTTCTCCTTCCAGACGTCGTACAGCTCCAGGACGGCGTGGTCGGGGTCGGACAGCAGCAGGAAGGGCAGCTCATATTTGGCGGCAAACTTCTGGTGGGATGCGGCGGAGTCCTTGCTGACGCCGATGACCACCACGCCCCGCTGCTGGAATACGCCATAGGATGCGGCGAAGGCGCAGGCCTGGCGGGTGCAGCCGGGGGTGTTGTCCCGGGGATAGAAATACAGCACCACCTTCTTGCCCCGGAAGTCGGACAGGCGGTGGACCTGGCCCTCGGCGTCGGGCAGGGCGAAGTCGGGTGCGAGGGTGTTTTCACTGAGCATGAGAGATGCCTCCTTTTGTGTGGATGATGCCTTCAGGATACCATATTTAGGAGCTGGGAGCAAGCCTTTGGAGCAGGGGACGGGCTGCCTCTTGACGGCCTGACGGCGGCGCGTTATACTGTCCCGGACGGGGGCTGCAGCGGCGCAGCCTCCGCATGAAAAAGGACGAGAAAAAGAACCAAACAAAAGGAGAATTCATGTTATGCCATCTGGAGAAAAGAACCTGACGGAAGGGCCGCTGGCGCAGCAGATTCTGGTCTTCAGCGTGCCGTTGGTCCTGTCCAACCTGCTGCAGGCCCTGTTCAATATGTCGGATATCGCCGTAGTGGGACGGTTCGCCGGTTCCCAGGCTCTGGGCTCGGTGGGTTCCACCACCATCTTCGTCACCCTCATCACCGGTTTCCTTATCGGTCTGGGCGGCGGCGTCAACGTGCTGGTGGCCCGGTTCTACGGCGCCGGCAACACCCGGGATGTGGAGAAATCGGTCCATTCCTCCCTGCTGGTCTGTCTGGCCGCCGGCATCCTGATGCTGCTGATCGGCGTGGTGTTCTCGCCGGCGCTGCTGCGGCTTCTGGGCACCAAGCCCGACCTGCTGGAGGGAGCCATCCTCTATCTGCGGATTTATTTCCTGGGCATGCCCGCCATGGCCATCTATAACTTTGGCAACGGCGTGTTCAGCGCGGTGGGCAACACCCGCAAACCTCTGATTTACCTGTCTATTTCGGGCGCACTGAACGTGGTGCTCAACCTGTTCTTTGTCATTGTCTGCCAGATGAGCGTGGCGGGCGTGGCCCTGGCCAGTATCCTGACCCAGTACCTCTCGGCGGGCCTGATTCTGCGGGCGCTGGCCCGCACCGAAAGCTGCTACGGCATCCGCCGGGATCAGCTTCGCCTGGACCCCGCCATGACCCGCAGCATTCTGGGTCTGGGCGTTCCCGCCGGCTGCCAGAACGCCATTTTTGCCCTGGCCAACCTCTTCATTCAGGCCGGCATCAACACCTTTGACACGGTGGTGGTCAGCGGCAACTCGGCCGCCGCCAACGCCGACCCCCTGGTCTACGACGTGATGGCCGCCTTCTACACCGCCTGTTCCAGCTTTATGAGCCAGAACTACGGCGCCGGCAAGCGGAACCGGGTCAAGCGGAGCTATTTCATCTCCCTGGGCTATTCCTTCGGCATCGGCGCGGTACTGGGCCTGTCCCTGGTGTTCTTTGGCCGGACCTTTCTGGCCCTCTTTACCACCGAACAGGCGGTCATCGAGGCCGGTATGCAGCGCCTGGTGATTATGGGCCTGTGCTACCCGGTGTCGGCCTTCATGGACTGCACCATTGCCGCCTCCCGCGGCCTGGGCCGTACCATCGTCCCCACCATCATTGTGATTATGGGCTCCTGCGTGTTCCGTGTGGCATGGGTGTACACCATCTTTGCCTACTTCGGCACCCTCCAGTCCCTCTATCTGCTGTTTGTCTGCTCCTGGAGCATCACAGCCATCGCCGAGATCATCTACTTCGCCTGGGCCTACAAGGAACAGATGAAGATCTACGACCCGGCATAAATTCAGTTCCATCATCGACAGGAGACGCTCCGGGCGGGGCGTCTCCTTTTTTGCTGGAGCTGACCCCAGGGAGGACCCGCATCTTGACAGGCCGGGAATTTGGGTGTTTACTGGAATAAAGTATTGCCTGAAGGAGGGGCGGCTGCCATGGATGCGGCCGGATGTGTATGGAAAAGAATCTGACGACGGGCAGCGTATTCCGCAACATTGTGGGATTTTCACTGCCCTATTTGCTGGCCTATTTTTTGCAGACCCTGTACGGTATGGCCGACCTGTTCATCACCGGCCAGTTCAGCGGTACGGCGGACATCACGGCGGTGTCCATCGGCAGCCAGGTGATGCACATGATCACCGTCATGATTGTGGGCCTGGCCATGGGCACCACCATCGCCATCGGCCGGGCAGTGGGAGGTCAGGAGAGGGAAAAGGCCTCCCTGGCCATCGGCAACAGCGTCACCCTGTTTATGGGATTGTCGGTGGTGCTGACGGCGGTGCTGCTGGCTTTGGTGCGGCCCATTGTGGCGGTGATGTCCACCCCCGCCGAGGCGGTGGAGGGAACGGTGCAGTATCTCATCATCTGCTTTATCGGCATTCCCTTTATCACCGCCTATAACATCATCAGCTCGATTTTCCGGGGGCTGGGAGACTCCAGGAGCCCCATGAAATTTGTGGCGGTGGCCTGCGCGGCCAATATCCTGCTGGACTATCTGTTCATCGGCGGGATGCACCTGGGCCCGGCGGGCGCGGCTCTGGGCACCACCCTGTCCCAGACCCTCAGCGTGGTGGTGTCCCTGGTGATGGTGACCCGCCAGAAAACCGCCCTCACCCTGGGGAAAGCCAGCTTCCGCCCCCGAAAGGACGTGCTGGGCTCCATCCTGCGGGTGGGCGTGCCGGTGGCCCTGCAGGACGGGTTCATCCAGATTTCCTTTCTGCTGATTACCGTCATCGCCAACAGCCGCGGCCTGGACGACGCGGCCGCCGTGGGCATTGTGGAAAAGGTCATCAGCTTTGTGTTCCTGGTGCCCAGCTCGATGCTGTCCACCGTGTCGGCCCTGGCGGCCCAGAACATCGGCGCCGGCAAATACGACCGGGCCGCCCAGACCCTCCGGTATGCGGTGGGGATGTGCCTGGGCTTTGGGCTGGTGGTGGGCATTGTGGTGCAGTTCACCGCCGGAAACATTGTGGCCCTCTTTGACAGCACCCCCGGGGTGGTGGCCGCCGGCAGCCAGTACATCCGGGGCTATATCTGGGACTGTATGTTCGCCGGGGTGCACTTCAGCTTCAGCGGGTATTTCTGCGCCTATGGCCGGTCGGGGGTGTCCTTCCTCCACAACGCCCTGTCCATTGTGCTGATCCGCATTCCGGGGGCCTATCTCATGTCCCTGCTGTTCCCGGAAACGCTGCTGCCCATGGGCTGCGCCGCCGTGGCCGGCTCGCTGCTGTCGGTGGTGGTCTGCCTGATTGCGATGGCCTGGCTGCGGCGCAAAGGCGCCCTGGACCGGCCGGCGGCGGTGTGAAGGTTCACAAAATCCTCAAACAAATCGGGTTGACATTCCCGGGAGGCTGTGATACAGTGTAGGCGTTTGATAGGTAAGGCTCCTACAGGGATATGGGCTGCTGCCGCAAAACGGTGGAGACACCGTGCGCAGGTCTGAACAGGATGCGTCGCAACAAGGCGCATCATAATGCAGCTACACCGCCCTGCAGAGCTAAAGCTCAGGCGAACGTATGTGTGTTTTTTGCCCGCTTGTCCTGTCGGACGAGCGGGATTTTGTTTTTTGGTCCAGAAAGGCAGGTGGATGCAATGGACCCCAGCAGTAGACGAAGGCGGGCAGACCGCAGACAGCACAGCCATTGGAGAGGGTACAGGCATCCCGGCCTGATGCCTTGATTCCGTGCGCTCTGTGCGTCCGTGATCTGCCGGAAACGGTGGAGACGGGCGCTTTTTTGCGCCCTTCTCCCGGGAAGGGAGGATCACATCATGATGATGAAATGGATCAAAGCATATGCCGCGGCGCAGAACACCGCCGCCAAGCTGTCGGATGCACGCCTGCGGGAGGCTGCGGCCTGCACCGAACAGGAACTGATGGAAAAGCTGGGCACCGCCCCGGCCGGCCTGACCGAGGAACAGGCCGAGGCCGCCCGGGAAACCTTTGGGGCCAACCGTCTGGCCCGGGTCAAGCGCAAGAGCGGTCCCCGGCGGCTGCTGGAGGCCTTCGCCGATCCGTTCTCGCTGGTGCTGCTGCTGTTGGCGGTGGTGTCGGCCCTGACGGATGTGGTGTTTGCCCCGCCGGCAGAGCGGAGCTATACCACGGTGGTCATCATCACCGTCATGGTGGTGGTGTCGGGGGTGCTGCGGTTTGTCCAGGAGACCCGCAGCAGCAACGTGGCCGAAAAGCTCACCGCCATGATTCACACCACCGCCTGCATGGAGCGCGATGGCGTGCGGGCCGAGCGCCCCATGGAGGAGATCGTGGTGGGGGACATCATCCACCTGTCGGCCGGGGATATGATCCCGGCGGACCTGCGGATTCTCAGCGCCAAGGATCTGTTTTTGAGCCAGTCGGCCCTCACCGGCGAGAGCGAGCCGGTGGAAAAGTGGGGCGAGCCCGACAGCCGGGACCTGCCCCTGACCGAGCTGCCCTGCCTGGTGTTTCAGGGCAGCACCGTGGTCAGCGGCAGCGCCCGCGCGGTGGCGGTGGCTGTGGGCGGCAATACCATGTTCGGCGCCATCGCCCGGACCCTGAGCGACAAGCCCCCCAAGACCGCCTTTGACAAGGGCATCGGCTCGGTATCCCGGCTGTTGATCCGGTTTATGGCGGTGATGGCCCCGGTGGTCCTGCTGCTGAACGGCTTCACCAAGGGCAGCTGGATGGAGGCTCTGCTGTTCGCCATCTCGGTGGCGGTGGGCCTGACCCCTGAGATGCTGCCCATGATCGTCACCACCTCTCTGGCCAAGGGCGCCCTGGCCATGAGCAAGCAGAAGGTCATCATCAAGAACCTGAACGCCATCCAGAATCTGGGCTCGGTGGACATCCTCTGCACCGACAAGACCGGCACCCTGACCCAGGACAAGGTAGTGCTGGAAATGCACCTGGACATCGACGGCCGGCCCAACGACCGGGTTCTGCGCCACGCCTTTTTGAACAGCTGGTTTCAGACCGGGCTGAAAAACCTGATCGACCTGGCGGTCATCGAAAAGCAGCAGGAGCTGGGGGCCGAAACCCTGGTCCAGACCTACCGCAAGGTGGACGAGGTGCCCTTTGACTTTGAGCGCCGCCGGATGAGCGTGGTGGTCTGCGACACCGCCGGCAAGACCCAGATGGTCACCAAGGGCGCAGTGGAGGAGATGCTGTCCTGCTGCGCCTGGGCCGAACGGGACGGCCAGCCTCTGCCCCTGACCGATGACCTGCGCCGCCAGGTACTGGCCCAGGCCGACCGGATGAACGCCCAGGGAATGCGGGTGATTGCGGTGGCACAGAAGAGCAATCCCGCCCCGGTAGGCCAGTTCTCCACCGCCGATGAGTGCGATATGGTGCTGATCGGCTTCCTGGCCTTCCTGGACCCGCCCAAGGCCACCGCGGCCGCCGCCATTGAGGCCTTGAACAACTACGGCGTTCAGGTCAAGATCCTCACCGGCGACAACGAGAAGGTCACCTGCGCCATCTGCGGCCAGGTGGGCCTGCCTGCCGACCGGGTGCTGCTGGGCAGCGAGATGGACGCCCTCAGCGACGAGGAGCTGGCCCGCCGCGCCGAGACGGTGTCGGTGTTCGCCAAGCTGTCCCCGGCCCAGAAGGCCCGCATCATCCAGCTGCTGCGGAAAAACGGCCACTGCGTGGGCTATATGGGGGACGGCATCAACGATGCCGCCGCCCTGCGGGCCGCGGATGTCAGCATCTCGGTGGACACCGCCGTGGATATCGCCAAGGAGTCGGCCTCCATTGTCCTGCTGGACAAGGACCTGATGGTGCTGGAACAAGGCCTCATCGAGGGCCGCAAGACCTACGCCAACATGATGAAGTACATCAAGATGACCGTCTCCTCTAATTTCGGCAACATGCTGTCGGTGCTGGCAGCCAGCGCATTCCTGCCCTTCCTGCCCATGACAGCCCTCCAGCTGATTCTGCTGAACCTGGTGTACGACCTGTCCTGCACCGCCATTTCCTGGGACAACGTGGACGAGGACTATCTCCGGGCCCCCTGCCGCTGGGATGCCGACGGCATCGGCCGGTTCATGTTCTGGAACGGCCCGGTGAGCTCGGTGTTTGACATCCTCACCTTCCTGCTGATGTACTTTGTGTTCTGCCCGGCCTCCGCCGGCGGCAAGCTGTACACCCAGCTCACCGACCCCGCCGCCAAAGACGCCTGGGCCGCCCTGTTCCAGACCGGCTGGTTTGTGGCCTCCATGTGGACCCAGACCATCGTCATCCACATGATCCGCACCCCCAAACTGCCCCTGATCCAGAGCCGCGCCTCGGCCCCGCTCACCGCCCTGACGCTGGCGGGCATCGGCGTGGTGACCGTGCTGCCCTTTACGCCCCTGGCTCCGGCTCTGGGCCTGACCGCTCTGCCTGCGGGCTACTTCGCCGCCCTGGCGGGAATTGTGGCGGGCTACATCCTGCTGGAAAGCCTGGCCAAGAAGCACTACATCCGCCGGTATCACAACTGGCTGTAATCTGAAAAAGGAACACACCATGGAACACCCGACCCAGCCCGGCGGCCGCGATGGAACACCATCGGGCCGCGAGGTCCCCTCACAACGAAAAAATCCGCTGTTTCCGCCGGATGCCGGCAGGGAACATGCGGATTTTTTGTTGTCTGTGGTTTGGGGTTATTCCCGGGTGATCTGCTGGAAGAAGGCCCGGGCCCGCTCCAGGTCCTGGGCGTTGGGATGGCCCTTGGCCAGGCCGCCCACCAGCTTGAAGGGGCCGAAGGTGTCGTAGCCCTTGCAGCCGAATTCGCCCACCACGGTGCAGCCCCGCTGGGCGGCAAGGGCCCGCAGGGCCTTGGAGCCGGAGCCTTTGGCGCCGCCGTAGGTGCAGACGAAAAAGACCTTTTTGTTTTGGGGGAGGTACTGCCGGGCGAATTCCACCACGGCCCTGTGGTATTCAAACCCGTAAATCCCCGAGGCGAACCCGATGCAGTCGTAGTCCTCCAGATGGACGGCCTGCCGGGTCCGCACGTCCACCAGGTCGGCGGCGCCCTCCCGGGCCATGGCCTGCACCACCTGCAGGGTGTTGCCGTGGTGGAACGAAAGATAACAGATTGCGGTTTTCATGGCGTTCTCCTTTGGGTCACTGGGCGTCCTGGTCCAGGGCCTCGATCAAAAAGCTCACCGGCCGGAAGCCGTCGTTGCAGGAAATCATGGCCGAACGGGGATTCTTCATCCAGCCGTCGTAGAAGTTCTGGCCGCCGTGGCTCAGGGCCAGCACAAAGGGGGACATGGTGTCCCAGGCGCTCTGACACAGGCCTTCCGGCTTTTCCCAGCCGTTGGCGATGAACACCTGGCCCGGCTTCAGGTCGCAGGCGTGAAGGATGGGGTTCTCATAGGCGGCGATGAGGTCGTCGTACCGCGCCATCCGCATGACGGTGATTCTGCATTGTTTCATGGCGGTTCCTCCTGTGGGGTGTGTGCCTATTGTAGCACACCGCCGCCCGGGAGGAAAGGGGAAGGGCGCTTGCTGAACGCGATATGAATTTCAAGACAAAAAGAAAAACACCCGGCAACCTTTTTGAGGATGCAGGGTGTTTTTTGTGGTGCGGCCGGGGGGATTCGAACCTCTGGCCTTTGGAGTCGGAGTCCAACGCTCTATCCAGCTGAGCTACGACCGCACATGAGCTGATGAAACCATCAGCACCAAAGAGTATACCATACTTTGGAGCAAAATGCAAATGGAATTTTTGGCGGGAACGGTCGATGGAACCGCCCTGCATTCTATTATATATAGGACAAAGTCAGCCCTTGCGGTTCCGCAGCCAGATGCGGTACAGGCCGTCGGACACCAGGTTCTCCCGGTAGAGGATGGAGGTGCGGCAGGCCTTGCGGAGGTTGGCGGGCAGGTTGCCGGTGGCATAGAAACGGGTCTCGGGGCCCAGTTCGGCCCGGAAGCGGTCGGCCAGGCCGTCCAACAGGCAGGCGGTGCCCAGCAGTAGACCGGCCTGGAGGCAGGCGGAAGTGTTCTTGCCCAGCACCGAGGCGGGAGCCGGGGCGGTGAGATCCACCTGGGGCAGCTGGGCGGTGTTCTGGACCAGACTGGTCATGGAGAGCTGGGGACCGGGCAGGATGACGCCGCCCACCAGTTCCTTCTGGGCGTTGACCGCCATAATGGACAGGGCGGTGTCCGAGAAGATCACCGCCATGGGGGCCGGGCCTTCGGCCATGGCCGCCACCACGCCGCACAGCAGTTCGGCGCCCAGCTGGGCGGGCTGGTCCAGACGGAGCTTGAGGCCGCTTTTCAGGCCGGGACCCACCGTCATGATCCGCACCGAGGTGAGCATCCGCAGAGCGGCAATGACCTTCCCGGTGAGAGCCGGCACCACGCTGGCCAGAATGACCCCCTCAATCTGCTGGGGGTCGGCGTGATGCAGGGTGAGAAGGTGGATCAGACGGATGGCGTATTCATCCGATGTGGCAGAAGCGGCAGACAGTTTTCCGGAGAAATGCAGGACGCCTCCTATATAGGCGGCGACGGTGATATGGGTGTTGCCGATGTTGACGGTCAGAATCATGGCAGGCCTCTCTTATAACTTCCTATATATAATAGATAAGAACCTGCCTCTATTGTACGACGAGACAGGCAAAATCGCAAGTGAAAACAAAATCCTGAAAAAAGTTGAAAAAAGGGGTTGACAAAAAGAGGGAAAGGTAGTACTATATGTGAGCGCCCTGACGGGGCGGCCCACAAAGCGAAAAGAACTGAAAAACACTTCGAAAAAAGTGCTTGACAAGTTCAAAACGCTGTGGTAAAATAAACAGGTCGCCAGCCGAGAGGCTGAGCGGACAGGACCTTGAAAATTGAACAATATCGAATACTTGTAACGGAACCTTTAAAGTGTTGGAAACACTTAAAATTCCAAAAAGTAATTCATACAGG
>NZ_NFLL01000070.1 GCF_002160895.1 Faecalibacterium sp. An122
ATACGACATTTTATGGAACGACCTGCCCAAAGAGGTCCAGGAGCAGCTCATGGACGAGGAGGAATCCCTGTGAGTACACTGATTTGTTCTTTTGATGGCCTGCACGACAACAGAGTCCTCCGCTACTGCGCTGACTTTGAAGCCCACACACTGCACATGGATACCCAGTCCGAGATCGGAGAGAAAGTATCCGTTCGCTTCACCGGCCTGCTGGCCCACTGGTTTGAAAATGTGGTCCAGGACAACATCCTCTTCGGCATGGATGAGATCACCGTGGACGGTTTTTTTGAACAGTACAAAGACCTGCTGGGCGGAACCATCTCTTACGGTTTTCCTGCCTGCTGCAGTATCGAGGAACTGCGGGAGCGCATGGACCGGGAGCACATCCGGGTGTTTGTCATCGACTCCTCCCTTGGGCTGCGCGGATTTGTACTGGCTCAGGAGGTGGAACTGCAATGTCCATAACTGCCTATAAAGTAGAAGCCGTCGGTCATGACCGAACCGGCGAAGACTATGGCTATGTAAATATCATGTACCGCTATGGCAACAAGCAGTCCTGTCCTCGGCCAGATCAATGTGAAAAGATAGAGGTCATGTGGGCGGATGAGAGCGTCTACGGGCCGCCTGCTCCTGGCAGCAAGGTGGGCGACTTTATAAAGACATGGCTGGTGGGCTCCTGGGACTGCGGAGTATTTACCCACCGGGAGATTGCCCAGCGGCTCATGGATACCTTCACCGGTCTGAAGCTCAAGGAACTGGCGTGGTTTGAGAACCCCAGAGAAAAGACTCTGAAAAATGGCAAACCGCGTGCGCGCCGGGCCAAGTGGCTGCCGGACCGGGAGGTAGATCTGGTCTACCTCTATTCCGACCGCTATCTTGACGCCAGAAATCCCTCTCCTGCCGAAACCGACTTCTTCACCGTCACAAGGATGGATGCCTGGGGCGTGAGCACCTGGTTCATGTGTACCCCAGAGGCCGCCGGGAAGCTGATCGCCATGGATTACGACAATCTGGTCGTCAAGGAGACCACCATTG
>NZ_NFLL01000071.1 GCF_002160895.1 Faecalibacterium sp. An122
GATTGAGGAAGGCGATACCATCACCATCGACATCACCTGTGCCACCTGGCCCCCGCCGGCCCCACCCATATGCCCGATCTGTACGCCGCCGGCGGCATCCCGGCGGTGCAGGCGGAGCTGGCCAAGAAGGGCCTGCTGGACCTGGATGTCCCCACCGTCACCGGCAAGACCCTGGGCGAGAACATCCAGGGCGCCCGCATCCTGAATGAGAACGCCATCCGGCCCATCACCAATCCCTACAGCGAGACCGGCGGCCTGCAGATCCTGTGGGGCAACATTGCCCCCGACGGCTGCGTGGTCAAGCGCAGCGCCGTGGCCCCCGAGATGCAGCAGCACAGCGGCCCGGCCCGGGTCTTTAACAGCGAAGAAGAGGCCATCACCGCCATCTACGGCGGCAAGATCGTTCCCGGCGACGTGGTGGTCATCCGGTACGAAGGCCCCCGCGGCGGCCCCGGCATGCGTGAGATGCTGAATCCCACCTCGGCCCTGGCCGGCATGAAGCTGGACACCACCGTGGCCCTCATCACCGACGGCCGGTTCTCGGGCGCATCCCGCGGCGCGGCCATCGGCCACGTCAGCCCTGAGGCCGCTTCGGGCGGCCCCATCGGCCTGATTGAGGAAGGCGATACCATCACCATCGACATCCCCAATGCCAGCATCAACCTGGAAGTGTCGGAGGAGGAGCTGGCCGCCCGCCGTGCCCGGTACGTGGCCCCCGAACCCAACATCCGCACCGGCTGGCTGAGCCGCTATGCCCGGATGGTCACCAGCGCCAACCTGGGCGCGGTGCTGAAGTAAGCGCTGCCCATCCAATAATCAAAGACCCCGTCCTGACTTATAGGGCGGGGCCTTTTTGTGTTTGCTGGTTTGGTGAAGTGAACATTCCACTGCAAACAATACATTTCTTTTCCTTTTTGTTCGCTGCGCTAGGCCCAGAGGGGGAGGGAGGGGGTTTCGACTCCCCCTCCCTACCCCCTCTGGACTCCCTACCCACCCTAACGA
>NZ_NFLL01000072.1 GCF_002160895.1 Faecalibacterium sp. An122
GCTCCACCCACCACATACACATTTTTTCCGGCATAGGCGGCGCCATCTCTGGCAGCATTCATGCCCATGCCCTTGCCGGCAAGCTCCTTCTCGCCGGGAATACCCAGTTTCCGCGGCGTACCGCCGTTTGCCAAAATGATACGCTTGGCCTCATAAATGCCCCTGTCCGTGGCCACAGACTTAACCTCTCCCGTCAGCGCCACATGTACAGCCTCGGCCTGAACGATCTCCACCCCGGCCTGGAGCGCCTGCTCTTTCATCCGAGCCGCAAATGTAGCTCCGGTTTCCTGCTTCTCAATGGCAGTATAGTGCGTAACAGTGGAAACCTTGCCAATGATGCCGCCCACCTGGGCTTTTTCCAGAATCAATGTGCGCTTTCCACGACTAACTGCGTAAATGCCTGCGCTGATACCCGCAGGGCCTGCTCCGATGATGATGATATCGTACATAGTCATACGCTTCCTTTCCATGTTACCGTCAAGAACAAACCAACAGCACAAAACCATTCTATGATCTGTTTCCGCTGGCTCTACCGTGGGTACAAATCCGGCCATTCGCCGAACATTCTCCCGAAGAAATATGCTGCGGTGCGCTCAGATCATTGATGTTTACACCTTGATTATAGAGCCAATCATTGATAAAATAAAATGCAGAATTGTTATACAGTTATAAACCCACGTAATAGGTGATATGTTATGCTGGATCCTCGATGGAACACATTTCTTGTCTTGTGTGAGACCATGAATTATACCCGGGCTGCGGAGCGGCTTTGCCTCACTCAGCCCGCAGTAACCCACCACATTCACTACCTGGAAGATCACTATGGCTGCCGGCTCTTTATCTATGAGGGCAAAATCCTGCGGCTGACAGAGGCGGGTCTGAAGCTGCTTGAGTATACCCGTTCCCTGGCCTACAACAGCCGCAAGGCAGAAGAAGC
>NZ_NFLL01000073.1 GCF_002160895.1 Faecalibacterium sp. An122
ATGGTATCCAGAACCAGGTTGACTGTTTGCTGGGTTGCAGTCTTATAAGCCACAATACTGTTGTCGTACAAATCACGGATCATAGACAGATACAGTACACCTTGTTTGGTTTGAATATAGGAGATATCGGTCACCCATTTGCGGTTTGGCGCTTCAGCGTGAAAATTCCGATTGAGAAGATTCTGGTATTTGTGCAGCTGCTGCCCCATCTGCTGCCAACGTCTGCGGCGACGGATTTCAGACAATAAGCCGTATTTTTTCATGACACGCAGGATCGTTTTAGGGTGTATCTGAGAAGTCGGCTCATATGTGCAAAATGGAGAAAATGACAGCAGAAGCAGCAAGGAAAAGAAAAGCCTGAAAAGAATCCGCTCTCTTATCATAGCGGGTAGCGATCCGCCTGAAGTCTTTCAAGCGGCAAAAATAGCGCTCTATTACATTCCGGCGCTTGTAAATTTGCCGGTCATATTTCCAGGGATGAAGCAGATTCTTGGTCGGCGGGATGGTGTACTGGGCACCCTGCTCAGCAAGGAAAAGTCGAATTTTCTTTGCCCCATACGCCCGATCGCCCAAAATGTTGCAGCCCTTGATTTTTCCAAACTTCTGCAAAAGAGGGATGGCCTGGTCACAATCAGCGCAGTTACCAGCAGATATTAACAAACAGACAGGTATTCCTTCCCGATTGACCAAGGCGTGAATCTTTGTGTTCTTTCCTCCACGGGTCCGTCCAATACAGACGTCCCGCTTCATCGTTTTCTTGGACCACGGCTTGCCTGTTCAGATACTTTGCTGGTTGTGGAATCAATATTCAGCTCTTCGAGTTCTGCATTTGCACCAAGTGCGTGAAAGAT
>NZ_NFLL01000074.1 GCF_002160895.1 Faecalibacterium sp. An122
GTGATTTACCAGACCGCCGAGGACGGGCTGGGCGATACCGTCAAGCCCCGCTTGATAGAAGCCGAAGCCGACCTTGACCGCGTGCTTGTGATTGATGAAGCCAAGCGGGAGCTTACCCTGTCCGACGAGCGCATAGAAAAGGCAATCACGCAGAACGGGGCGCGGCTGATTATCCTTGACCCCATACAGGCGTACATGGGCGAAAAGACCGACATGAACCGGGCAAACGAAGTGCGCCCCATGTTCCGCCGCCTTGCCGATGTTGCCGAGCGTACCGGGTGCGCCGTTATCCTTATCGGACACTTGAACAAAGCCGCCGGAGGGCAGAGCGCATACCGGGGATTAGGTTCTATTGACTTCCGCGCCGCAGCAAGGAGCGTCCTGCTGATCGGGCGCGTGAAGCGGGAGCCAAATGTGCGCGTTATCGTCCATGACAAATCTTCCCTTGCGCCGGAGGGCAAGCCCGTTGCTTTTTGCCTTGACCCGGAAACAGGCTTTTCATGGATAGGCGAATACGACATAACCGCCGACGAGCTGCTATCCGGCGCGGGCGGGAACACCGCCACCAAGACCGAGCAAGCCGAGAAACTGATACTTGACTTACTCGCAGACGGGAAAGAACTTGCCAGCGAGGACATTGATAAGGCCGCAGCCGAAGCCGGGATTTCTGCCCGTACCGTCCGGGCGGCAAAGAAAAACCTTGACGGGCGCATTACCTCAAAGCGTATCGGCGCGGCATGGTATCACGCCCTCAAAAAATGAAGTGGCAAAATCCAAGTGGCAAAACCCAGATACCTTGCCACTTTGCCACTTCGCCACTTCAACCCTCAACCACCGCCCCATGT
>NZ_NFLL01000075.1 GCF_002160895.1 Faecalibacterium sp. An122
CCGGACGGGTGCGCCTATCCGCTTCCAATGCTCGGACGGGATAGGGATTTTCTCGGCGCGGAGTGCCCTTGCTATGCTGGCGATACTCTCCCCGGCAACAACGCTGTGGAAGATACGGCGCACAACGGCGGCGGCTTCCTCGTCGATTACCCATTCGCCCTTGTTCTCCTTGGACGCAAGGTAGCCATAGCTGACGCTGCCGGAGCAGCGCAAGCCCTTTTCCATTCTCGACTTGAAAACGGTCTTGATTTTCCGGCTGGTGTCGGCAACATACCACTCGTTTATCACATCTCGGAAAATTGACATTATATCAAAGCCGTTGGCGGTATCAAGGTTGTCATTTGCCGCAATAAAGCGTACATGGTACTCGTCAAAGGTGCGCTTCAAAAGCCCCACTTCGACAACATCACGGCCAATCCTGCTTTGGTCTTTGATAATGACCGTAGCCACATTTCCCGCCCGGATTTCTTCCAGCATAGCGTCCAGCCCCGGACGCTTGAAAGTCGTTCCCCGCACTCCGTCATCGGTGAAGTGCCGGATATTCGTAAAGCCGTTCTTTTGGGCGTAGTCCTCCAAAATGCGCTTTTGGTTTTCTATCGACACGCTTTCCCCGGCTCGCTCATCGTCATGGGAAAGACGCTCGTACAGGGCTGTGATTTTTCCCTTGTCCGGCTGTTTCTTCATGGGGTGTAACCTCCTTTCTTGAGGGTGCGCGCTCCCTTTATCCTTATTGTAAAT
>NZ_NFLL01000076.1 GCF_002160895.1 Faecalibacterium sp. An122
GCCCTCTTCCGCGTTCGCTCGCCACTACTTACGGAATCTCGTTTGATGTCTCTTCCTCGCCCTACTTAGATGTTTCAGTTCAGGCGGTTCCCCTGTTACACCTATTTTGAATTTCAGTGCAACATACTCAGCTATGAGGCTGAGTGAGTTTCCTCATTCAGAAATCCGCGGATCAATGCTTATTTGCAGCTCCCCGCAGCTTATCGCAGCTTATCACGTCTTTCTTCGGCTCCCAGTGCCAAGGCATTCGCCCTGCGCCCTTCTTCGCTTGACCATTCGCAATCTTTCGATTGCTCTTTTAAGCCTCTTATACTCTAATTGCCAACAAGATTGTTTTCCCTTCCGTTTAAAACTGTAGTTTCTTCTTTAGAAGTTTTACTTTCTCGTTTCGCAGTTATTATTCAGTTCTCAAGGTACATCTTGGCGGTCTTTAGACCGCGTGGTGGGCCAAAATGGACTCGAACCATCGACCTCACGATTATCAGTCGTGTGCTCTAGCCAGCTGAGCTATTGGCCCATAAATGGTGGAGATTAAGGGAATCGAACCCTTGACCCCCTGCTTGCAAAGCAGGTGCTCTCCCAGCTGAGCTAAACCCCCACAATCTCTGAGGTTCCCTTCACAGGGCCCTCAAAATTGAACAATATCGATCTCTTGTCTCGTCACCGACTGACACGATCTTCTTCGAAGTTCCGTCAGCCAGACTCCCTAGAAAGGAGGTGATCCAGCCGCAGGTTCTC
>NZ_NFLL01000077.1 GCF_002160895.1 Faecalibacterium sp. An122
CCGAACAATACTCACATTCGGAATGTTCTTGCCATTGCGTCCCATGATGTTATGTTCGTACAGATAGTTGCAAATTCGCTTTGCACCATATCCTTCATATACATACTTCTGGAAAATCAGCCGGACAACCTCAGCTTCCTTCTCGTCGATCTCCAGATCATACACCTCGTGGTTCCGTTTATTGATCCTTCCACGCTTGACAAGACGGTAGCCATAGGCAGCCACACCGCCGGTGTACAGACCTTCTGCGGTCAGCTGCTCCATCCGGGTTCGGGTTCGGATGGAAGTTTTAACGCTCTCCCCCGATGCCTGCCAGTACCGAATGTAGTTCATCAGCTTGTCCACATGAGTGTCGAACCTCTGCTGGCCTTCCTGGGTGCTCCACACCTCAACGCCCTGTTTGACAAACCACTCAACGATAAAGGGGGTCTCATCGTCTCGACGGCCCAGGCGGTCAAACATAAAGACCAGAAGGACATCAAATTCCCTTGCCACTGCTGCCTGCTGAATCTGCTGCAGCTGATCCCGTTCCTTGGCCGACTTCTTGAAACCGGAGACGCCTTTCTCAGAGAACTCCTTGACAATCTCCCAGCCCTGCTCCTTTGCAAATGCACGGCAGGCTTCCTTCTGCATGGGGATATCGTCTTTCTCGACCTGTCCCAGAGTTGAAACGCGGTACAATGTATAGACTCTTTTTTTCATAGTTGTTTTCTCCTTTT
>NZ_NFLL01000078.1 GCF_002160895.1 Faecalibacterium sp. An122
TGAGCCCGAAGATCCTTTTGAGGGCGTCCCATATGATGTTTGGGCAGCATGGGTTCTATGATGGCCCATTCTGCATCTGTTACTTCATAACGATGAATCGTCATGCTATCACTTCCTTGTACTTCCTATGATAGAATCCTTTTGTGTCTTTTTCTTGTCTTTTTAACACTTTTTTGGGCGTTTTTGAGTTTTCAGATACACCCTAGGGTTATGGATGATTTCTTCACTGTTTTTCAGCCATTGCCACATTCTACGGTAGCCATAGGTATGAAAACACTTGTCCTGCTGATTTCGGATCTTCTCTGCCAATGAGGCATCTTTCGCAGGTCGATTCAGTCGCCTTACAAAGCTGTAATAGCCGCTTCTGGATACCGAAAAGAACCTGCACATGACTAGTACAGAATACTTCTCCCTGTGACGATAAATCACGGCATACTTTGCCTTTGCACTCACTTCCTTCCTGTGGACCGCAGAAAATCCCGCAGCAACTCATTCTTCATCTTCAACCGCTGGATCTCATAGGCTTGCTCGGCGATTATATCTCCAGGTTCAGCAACTTTTCTCGGACGTCCTTTTGGTTTGGGAAAAATTCCTGCTTCCAGTTTGGCCTGTTTGC
>NZ_NFLL01000079.1 GCF_002160895.1 Faecalibacterium sp. An122
ACAACCAGGATGTTGGCTCAGAAGCAGCCACTCATTTAAAGAGTGCGTAATAGCTCACTGGTCGAGCGTCTTTGCGCGGAGAATTTAACGGGGCTAAACCTGACACCGAAGCTTAGGCAGCAGAAATGCTGGGTAGGGGAGCGTTGTATACGCGGAGAAACAGTAGCGTGAGCGGCTGTGGAGTGTATAGAAGTGAGAATGCCGGAATGAGTAGCGCGAATGCAGTGAGAATCTGCATGGCCGAAAGCCTCAGGTTTTTGGAGGAAGGTTCGTCCGCTCCAAGTTAGTCGGGAGCTAAGGTGAGGCCGAAAGGCGTAGCCGATGCACAGACGGTTGAGATTCCGTCACCGCCAAAAGAGTTAAGCATGGGGACACATCCGAAGTGTCGGAGCCGGGAGTTGGTTCCGGTAGCGATCGAGGGAAATAAGTACCGAAGTCCGGCATGGAGGGTGGCGAGAAAAGCCATGTGTATTTCTGCGGCGCCCGTACCGCAAACCGACACAGGTAGGTAGGAAGAAGATTCTAAGGCCAACGGGAGAAGGGTTGTTAAGGAACTCGGCAAATTGACCCCGTAACTTCGGGAGAAGGGGTGCTGCAGAG
>NZ_NFLL01000008.1 GCF_002160895.1 Faecalibacterium sp. An122
CGAACACAGAAGTTAAGCTCACTTGTGCCGAAGATAGTTGGCTGGACACGGCCTGTGAAAATAGGTAGATGCCGGCTTCTCTACAAAACCCCTGAGGATAAATCCTCGGGGGTTTTCTCATATCGGGAAAGAAGGACGGAGGAGGGAACGATGGTCAAATTTCTGAAAAGAGCGATGCTGTTGGTTTTGCTTTTGGCTTTGCTGGGAGCGGCGGTGCTGTTTTATGCCCTGAAGGTGGAGCCCTACCGACTGAAAATCGATCATCGGACCTTTTCCAGCGGCCTGACCCAGGAACTGCGGGTGGTCCAGGTGTCGGATATCCAGATCAGCGAACACTACACCACCCGGAACCTGGAACAGCTGGTGGACCGGGTCAATCAGCAGAATCCCGATTTGTTTCTCTTCACCGGGGACCTGTACGAGGTCTACAACACCTATCATCAGGATGAGGATTTAATCCGGATTTTGTCCCGGATTCAAGCGCCCTATGGAAAATTCGCCATCTGGGGCAATCGGGACCGGGGCG
Source organism: Faecalibacterium sp. An122 (assembly GCF_002160895.1). Classification (GTDB taxonomy): domain Bacteria; phylum Bacillota; class Clostridia; order Oscillospirales; family Ruminococcaceae; genus Faecalibacterium. The sequence goes on from NZ_NFLL01000008.1 coordinate 527, forward strand.
GGGGCGCGGTGCGCACCTATGAATCCATCATGGAACAGAGCGGATTTCAGATTCTGTGCAACGAGGGCGTGACGGTGACGCTGGAGAGCGGCGACACGGTCTTTTTGGCGGGGCTGGATGATGCCTTGCTGGGAGAACCCAACATCGACGGGGTGCTGGAGGATGTTCCCGCCCAGCAGCCGGGCTATTCCATTCTGATGACCCATGAGCCCGACACCGCCGACCTGTATGCGGACCTGGGGTTTGACCTGATTTTGGCGGGCCACAGTCATGGCGGACAGGTCAGTCTGCCGTTTCTTCCTCACATTACAACCTCCATGGCCAGAAAGTATCTGGACGGCCTGTATCCTCTCAACGATCAGACCACCCTGTATGTCCACTCCGGGATTGGAACTTCCCGCTATCCGATCCGGCTGGGAGTCGTGCCCGAAATCGCCGTCTTTGACCTGAAACCGGCTGCGGAATAAATCCGCGCGTAGATAAAAGAACATCCCTCGCGCCCAAAGGTGCGGGGGATGTTTGCTTATTCGTCCAGGAAAAAGACTTCGTCCACATGGAGTCCCAGCAGCCGGGCCAGTTTCATGGCCAGAGCCAGGGTGGGGTCGTATTTGTTGTTCTCGATGGCGATGATGGTCTGCCGGCTGACCCCCAGCATCTGGGCCAGATCTTCCTGCCGGAGGCCTGCCTGCTTGCGCAGCTGTTTGACGTTGTTCCGCATGGCTGTTTACACCCGCAGCAGCAGGACGCCCGCCGCCAGCACAAAAGCTCCCAGCGCGGCAGCTGCCCCCAGAACCTGGGCGGCCCGGTTGGGCTCCGGGGATTCCTCATCCCCGCGGACCATTTCCTGTTTGAACAAAATCTGCGAAATTCCCTGGACGCACACCGCCAGGCAGAGGATCAGCCCCGGCACCAGGTCGGGCGGCATTTTGTACAAAACAGCGTTGGCCCAGTTGGCGCAGGTGGACCCGGCCAGAGCGCCCAACACCACCTTATAGGCCAGCTCCTCGGCCCGAAGCTGGATACTGCGGTCCATTTCATCCATTTTCTTCATGGCAGATACCTCCTCTGAAATGTCAAATACTCTTTACATTTTCAGTATAGCAGACCGGGAGAAAATGTCAATATGTTTTTACATTTTGGGCCGAAAAAAGCCCCTGTGCCTTTTCCGCACAGGGGATGCAGGGGGTTCAGCGGGCGGGATCGGTGGCCTGACGCAGTTCGGCTTCGGACTGCGGGGTGAGCCACTTGCCAAAGATCTGGGACTGGATTTTGGGTGCGTAGCCCAAATCCTGATACCCCAGCTTGTGCAAAAGGGCCCGGCTGGGCAGATTTTCCGCCTCGGTGAAGCAGATGAACTCCTGTTCGGGGAAGCGGCTGTGCAGAAGTTCCAGCAGGGCGGACAGGGCCTCATAGGCATAGCCCCGCCGGTGGTGCCGGTAGGAAAAGGTATAGCCCAGAGAGATGGCCCCATCCTGGGGCATCACCACAATTTCACCGATCATTTCGCCGGTGTCCCGCAGGGCTACCGCCAGCAGGGCGGACTGTTCCAGGCCGAGCACATCGCTGCTCCGGCGCTCCACCAGGGCGGCAATGCCCTCCCGGTCCCGGACCTGGCCCCGCTGGTAGCGGGCGCAAAGTTCGTTGTTGCGGTAATCGTACATGGTGTCTGCATCCTCCGGCGTAACATTGCGGAGAATCAGGCGCTGGGTGGTGAGAAAAACCATAGGCTCCTCCTCTCGTTTCTGTCAGTGTAGCACAGGCGGAGGCCGCTGTCCATCCGACGCAAAGAAAACTTTGCAGAATCTATTGACAAGTAAACTTGTCTGTGCTATCCTGAATATGCAAACAAAACTTGTCGTACCTGAGGGGAGGAGATCCAATGGACAAAGAAGAAATTTTGGCCAAGAGCCGTCAGGAAAACCGCAACGGCGACGAGCGGGACCGGGAGATTGCGTCCAGGTCCGCTCTGGTGGGCTTTGTGGGAATGTCGGCGGCCTATGTGGTGATGCTGCTGCTGGAAGTATTTTTGAAGGGCCGCACGGGTTACAACCTGATCGTTCTGTTCTCGGTGTTTCTGGCCTCCAGCGGCATCAGCCGCTACCGGATGAGCGGGAGCAAAATCTATCTGTTCGCCGCTGCCTGCTGGATTCTCAGCGCGGTGGTCTGGTTCGTCCTCTATCTGTGGAGAGGCTGATATAAGGAAAAACCCCTGCTTTCCGGGACGGACGGCAGGGGTTTTGGTTTATTTCTTGTTCCAGGTGTGGCCCAGAATGTCTTTCAGCACCAGCATGGCATCCAGCTGGTTGTAGCCGTACCGCTTCTGGAGGCTGTCCAGCAGCTGATGCAGCCGGGCGGCGTAGTCCGCCATGTCCACCGTCTCCTGGTAGGTGTTCAGAACCGGGTACTTTTTGCCCCAGACGGCGGTCCAGTTCACTTTCTGCTGCTTCTCCTCGCTGATGCTGTCGATGGCCTGCTGGATTTCCTGCACGTCGGGGTCCAGCTCGATCAGCTCGTCCAGGGTCATGTGATACAGCACCGCCAGCTTTTTGGCCTGGCGGATGTCGGGCAGCGTCTCGTCCAGCTCCCACTTGGAGATGGTCTGGCGGCTGACCCCCAGTTTGGCGGCCACGTCCTCCTGGGACAGGCCGCTCTTTTTCCGGGCTTTGAAGAGATTGTTTCCTAAACGCATGGCGCTCGCCTCCTTTTTTGCACCATTATAAAAGAGGGTGTGGAAAATGTCCACCAACGCCGCCTGCCATTTCCGCCCGTTTTCCTGACTTGGGGCTGGCCGCATTTTATCCCCGGAAAGTTGGCCTTTGGGTGAATATTCGGGCGGGAAGTGTCTCAAACTAAGGGCAACACCCGTACACAGGTTTCAACCGAAGGAGAATCAAACGATGGAGCATATCAGGAATTTTCTGCGGGGCAAGGGCTTTGTGCTGGCTCTGCTGGCCTGCGTGGCGGCGGCTGCAGCCGTCGGCGTGTGGGCCGTGCGGACGGTCCGGGATCAGATGGCCGAGGATCTGGGCAAAAACCCCAGCCAGAGCATCACCGGGGAGGAGACCTTCCCCGGCATCGACCCCGAAATCCAACAGGACACGGAGGAACAGCTATGGGAACAGGAATCCACCAGCGCGGCCCAGTCGGTGGCCGACGTGCCCGAATCCAGCTCGTCTGGCGCATCCTCTGGTGCGTCGTCTGGATCTGGTTCGGTGTCCGAACCTTCCGAGCTGCAAACCGAATCGCCCATTGCCAGCGCATCAGCCGGCTCGGGCTATACGCGGCCTGTCTCTGGTCAGGTGCTCGCCGTCTGGAGCGGGGACGAGCTGGTCTATAACGAGACCCTGGGCGACTGGCGCACCCACAACGGCACCGACTACGCCTGCAAGGCAGGGGAGGACGTGCTGGCCCCGGTGGCCGGCACCGTCGAGAGCCTGACCGCAGAGGGCAACTGGGGCGTGGTGGCCTCCATCCGTGACGCCGAGGGCCGTCTGTGGCGGATCTCGGCCCTGGAGGACGCCGCCGTCCAGCAGGGCGACGCCGTCACCTCCGGCCAGAAGCTGGGCCAGGCCGGCACCATCACCGGCGAGAGCGCCCTGGAATCCCATATCCATCTGGAAGTGCTGGATGGAGACAAATATCTGGACCCTGTCAAGCTGATCGGCAGCTGACAGCATCATGGAACGGCAGGCGCTGCGGCGTCCTGCCGCTCCTTTTTTTTCGCGATTGCTTTTGCGGCCCGATTCTGGTATTATTAAAAAGTACGGAATCTGACGAAAAAGGGGCGTTCATCCATGGCAGAAGTTCTGATCGTGGGGGCGGGCGCGGCGGGCCTGATGGCCGCCGGCGCCGCTGCACGGCGGGGGCACAGCGTGACGGTGCTGGAGCACACCGACAAGCCGGGACAGAAAATTCTGGTCACCGGCAAGGGCCGGTGCAACCTCACCAACGACTGCGACGAGGAGGAATTTCTGCGCCATGTGCGCACCAACGGGCGGTTTTTGTATTCCTCCCTCTATGCCTTCCCGCCCGCCAAAACCATGGAATTGTTTGAGAGCCTGGGGGTCGCCCTCAAGGTGGAACGGGGACGCCGGGTGTTCCCGGTGTCGGACAAGGCCGCTGAGGTGCGGCAGGCCCTGCTGGACTATGCCGCGGGGGCAAAGATCCTCCACGACGGGGCCGAGGCCCTGCTGCTGGAACCGCTGGACCCGCCCGCTCCCTCCGCCGACGGCAAAAAGCCCAAGAAGGGCCCCGCCTGCCGCTGTCTGGGCGTCAAGGGAACCTCGGGCAGGAGCTACCGGGCGGACTGCGTCCTGGTGGCCACCGGCGGCATGAGCTACCCGGTCACCGGGTCCACCGGCGACGGCTACCGTCTGGCCCGTCAGGCGGGCCACACCATTGTGGAACCGGTGCCCAGCCTGGTGAGCCTGGTCTCCCGGGACCCCGACTGCAAAAAGATGATGGGGCTGGCCCTCAAAAACGTGAAGCTCACCCTTTTTGAGGACAACAAGGCCATTTTCAGCGAACAGGGCGAGATGCTGTTCACCCATTTCGGCATCAGCGGGCCCTTGACCCTCAGCGCATCCAGCCATCTGGGGGATATGAAAAAACACCGCTATCATGTGGAAATTGACTTGAAGCCTGCTCTCAGTGAGGAGCAGCTGTATGACCGCATCACCCGGGACTTTGCCCTGCTGGCCAACCATGCGGCCCAGGGGGCCCTGGTCAAGCTGCTGCCGGCCAGCATGCAGCCGGTGATGGTGGAGCGGTGGGGCATCGACCCCGCCACCCGGGCCAACCAGATCACCCGGGAACAGAAGCGGGAACTGGTGCGTCTGTGCAAGCACTGGACCGTTTCGGTGGACCAGCGGGGCGATTTGGCCCACGCGGTCATCACGTCGGGAGGCGTATCGGTGCGGGAGGTGGACCCCCGCACCATGGAGAGCAAAAAAGCCGCGAACCTCTATTTCGCGGGGGAAGTGCTGGACGTGGACGCCTACACCGGCGGGTACAACCTGCAAATCGCCTTCTGCACCGGGCAGGCCTTCGCGGCCAACCTGGACTGAGGCGCTTTGACATAAAGGAGGTAACAACCTATGATTATTACGACGACACCGTCCGTGGAGGGAATGCGGATTGTGGAATACAAGGGAATTGTCTGCGGCGAGGTGATCTCGGGCGTCAACTTCATCCGGGATATCGCTGCATCCTTCACCAACTTTTTGGGCGGCCGGTCGGGCAGCTATGAAGACGAGCTGATCCAGGCCCGCCAGAACGCTCTGGCCGAAATGCAGGAGCGGGCGTCCGCCATGGGCGCCAACGCCATTGTGGGGGTGGACATCGACTATGAGGTCCTGGGCACCGACAATGGGATGCTGATGGTCACAGCCAGCGGCACGGCTGTGGTCCTGGGGTAAAAACGAAAAAAGTTTCAGGCGGCGGGAATGTTCCGCCTGCCGGAAGGAGAATATAGAAGTATGATATCGGTTGCGATCGACGGTCCTGCCGGGGCGGGCAAATCCACCCTGGCCCGGCAGCTGGCCCGGGACCTGGGATATATTTATGTGGACACCGGCGCCATGTACCGGTCGGTGGGGCTGTACGCCCTGCGGGCCGGGCAGGACCCTGCCGACCAGGCAGCGGTCAACCGGCTGCTGCCCGAAATTCAGCTGCGTCTGGCTGTGCTGGACGGCGAACAGCATATTTATTTGAATGACGAGGACGTCAGCGGCCTGATCCGCACCGAACAGGTGGGGATGGCCGCCTCGGCTGTGGGTGCGAATCCCACGGTGCGGGCCTTCCTGCTGGATCTCCAGCGCAATATGGCCAAGACCGGGAACATCCTGATGGACGGCCGGGACATCGGCACGGTGATCCTGCCCAACGCCACCGTCAAGATCTTCCTGACCGCCAGCCCTGAGGCCCGGGCACGCCGCCGCTGGCTGGAATACCAGCAGGCCGGCCGCAGCGAGAGCTTTGAGGAAGTGCTGGCCGACGTCAAGCGCCGGGACGAACAGGACGGCAGCCGCGCCGCGGCGCCCCTGCGCCAGGCCGAGGACGCCGTCCTGCTGGACACCTCGGACATGGACCTGGCCCAGAGCCTGGACGCCATGAAACAAATCATCAAAGAGCGTGTGGGGGAAATGTGATGCTGTATCCTATCCTTCTGTCGGGGGCATGGGTGATTTTTCATCTCCTGTTCCGCATCCAGGTGATCGGACGGGAAAACCTGAAAAAAATCCAGTCGGCCGGCTTCATCCTGGCGCCCACCCATATCTCGGCCATCGACCCGGTGTTCGTCGCCATTGCCCGGTTCTGGGGCAAGCGGATGGTGGTCTTTGGCAAAAAGGAACTGTTTGAGATCAACCCGGTGGTCACCTGGTTCCTCAAACAGTGCGGATGTGTGATGGTCCGCGGCACCAAGGACGAGATGGAAACCCTCCAGAACACCATCGAAGAGTGCAAAAAGGGCCGCGGCCTGCTGCTGTTCCCCGAGGGAACCCGCGAAAAAGAGGGCAAGCTGATCCAGCCCAAGAGCGGAATGTTTGTGGTGGCGGCGGGAGCCGGCACCGACGTGATCCCCTGCCGGGTGCTGTACGGCACCCCCGACGGACACATGCGTCTGTTCTGCCGGGTGCGGGTGGTCTTTGGGGAGCCCATGCCGGCCGCCCAGTTCGCCATGGAGAGCCGCCGCGACATCAAGACCCTGCGGGCCAACAAGCAGGCCCTGACCGACGCCTGGATTGACCTGGGCCAGCGGTATGGATTTGATGGCGCTGCCTCTGCATAAATTCACCCGCAGTGCGCATACTGACATTATGTCCGGAGGAACCGCGCTATGGAAATACGTTTGGCTAAGACGGCCGGCTTCTGCTTTGGAGTGGACCGGGCTGTCCAGCTGACCTGCCGCCTGCTGGATGCAGGAGAAAAGGTGGCCACCCTGGGCCCCCTGATCCACAATCCTCAGGTGGTGGCGGACCTGGAGCGCCGGGGCGCCAAGGTGGTCCAGGCCCCCGGGGATGTGCCCCCGGGATACCAGGTGGTCATCCGCAGCCACGGGGTGCCCCAGAGCGTCTACGATGAACTGACAGCCCTGGGCGTGTCCTGGCAGGACGCCACCTGCCCCTTTGTCGCCAAGATCCACGCCATCGCCCGGCGGGCCGAACAGGAGGGGGTCTGCCTGGCTGTGGCCGGCGACCGGACCCACCCGGAGGTCCAGGGAATCGTCGGGCATACCCGTGGGGAGTCTTTCGTCTTTGCAGATTTGGCCGAATTGAAGGGCTGGAAAGGCCCTGAAAATCCCGAAAAACGGATGTTTGTGGTTGCTCAGACCACATTTCAAGCAACAAAATGGGAAGAATGTTCGGAGTTTCTGAAAAAAGCCTATACAAACGCCGAAATTTTTGATACAATATGTAATGCGACGTGGGCGAGGCAACAGGAAGCGGAAGACCTCAGCCGTCAGTGCGACCTTGTGGTCGTGATTGGCGGTCATCATTCTTCTAATACCCAGAAGCTAGTCGCAGTCGCCGCAAAACATACGCGGGCCGTTACGGTTGAAACAGCAAGCGAGCTTCAGCCCGAGTGGTTTGCAGATGTGAGGACGGCGGGCGTGACAGCAGGGGCTTCAACGCCATCGTCTATTATTGAGGAGGTACTTAACAGTATGACAGAAATCAATGACAGCATGAGCTTCGAGGAGATGCTGAACGCATCCGAGGAAAAACGTGTTCATGCAGGCAGTATTGTGAAAGGAGTCGTGACCAGCATTTCCGCCAACGAGATCCAGGTCGACATCGGCGCAAAGCAGACCGGTTTTGTCCGTCTGAGCGAGCTGACCGACGACTCCTCCGCAAAGGTCGAGGACCTGGTCAAGGTTGGCGATGAGCTGGACCTCATCGTCGAGAAGGTTATGGATCAGGATGGCGTCATCCAGCTCTCCCGCAAGAAGCTTGCCTCGCGCAAGGGCATGGAAGAGATCGCCAAGGCTGCTGAGTCCGGCGAGGTCGTCGAGGGCGACGTCACCGAGTACAACAAGGGCGGCGTTGTGGTCAACGTCAAGGGCGTGAAGGTCTTTGTGCCCCGCTCTCAGGCCACCATGCGCCGTGACGAGGACTACACCGCTCTGGTGGGCAAGCACGTCCGCCTGGTCGTTACCGAGTGCTCCGGCCGCAAGATCGTGGGTAGCATCAACAAGGTCACCGCTGAGGAGAACAAGGCCCGCCGTGAGGAGTTCTGGGCCAGCGTCGAGATCGGCAAGACCTACACCGGCGTGGTCAAGAGCCTGACCTCTTACGGCGCCTTCGTCGATATCGGCGGTGTTGACGGCCTGTGCCACATCAGCGAGCTGAGCTGGAACCGCATCAAGCATCCCTCCGAGGTCGTCAGCGTGGGCGACTCCATCGAGGTGTATGTGAAGGATATCGACCAGGAGAACCACAAGGTTTCTCTGGGCTACAAGAAGAGCGAGGACAACCCCTGGGAGCAGCTGCGCAACAACTACCCCGTGGGCAGCACCTTCCACGCTCCGGTTGTGTCTCTGACCAAGTTCGGCGCCTTTGTCCGCATCCTGCCCGGCGTGGACGGCCTGGTCCACATCAGCGAGATCAGCAATGATCGCGTGGAGAAGGTCTCCGACGTTCTGAAGGTCGGCGACATGGTGGACGTCAAGCTGCTGGATGTCGACTTCGACAAGAAGCGCATCAGCCTGTCCATGAAGGCTCTGCTGAAGGAAGACGAGCAGTAATCTGCCTTTTCTGACACTGTGAAAAAACTACCCCGTTGCCGGTTCAAGGCGGCGGGGTGTTTTTGGTAACTGGGGCTTTTGTGAAAAGCTGTGTCCGGCCCGGCCGGGCACAGGACAGGTTGGGACGGTATGGCTGCTGTGAAAAAGATTCTGGCCGCGGCCCGCGCCCACGGCGAGGCGCTGCGGTATCTGGTGTTCGGCGTGCTGACCACCCTGCTGAATATGGTGCTGTACGGGCTGTTTCAGGCCCTGTTCGGCTATGCCGCGGCCAACAGCTGGGGCAACGTGCTGGACAATATTCTCTGCATCCTCTTTGCCTACGGGACCAACCGGCGGTTTGTCTTTGCCAGCCGGACCCGTGGCCGGGACGCCGCGGTGGAGTTCGGCCGGTTTGTGGCCTGCCGTCTGGGCACCATGGTGCTGGACGCTGTCATCATGATTGTGGGCGGCAACTGGCTGGCCGCCCCGGGCCAGGGGCTGGTGCTGGCTGTGCTGGGCCGCTGGCTGGACCCTGCCGGAGCCCTCGCCCTCTGGGGGTTGGGGGTCAAGGCATTTTCCAATGTGCTGGTCATCGTGCTGAACTATCTGTTCAGCAAGCTGCTGATCTTTAAAAAGCGGGCCTGAGCCCGCGGGACCGGCAGCGGCAACATAGAATCCCCGGGGCTGCCCCCGGGAACCATCCAACGGAGGTAAACGAATATGGTGCACGGATTGAAAGGCTTTGGTTTTCTGGTTTCCGGCCTGGTGCTGGGAATCATCGGCGCCGTGGCTTCGGTGACCGCCATCGCCCTGAGCGGCGTGGGCATCGGCCTGGTGAAGAAAGCCAAAAAGCAGCACTGAGCGCCCCGGCGCATCCAGGCTGCCCCACACCCTGCCGTCGGGCAGGGGATCAGGAGGACCGCACCAAGGCGCGGCTTCTCCCGGAACGTTCCGGCAAGCCGGGCGCCCGGCCCTGCGGCCCCGCCTGGCCTTGCCGGTTTTTTACATCATAAATGGAGGATCTGCAATGGATCGCAAGGAAATTCTGTCCCACGTGGACCACACGCTCCTCAAGCCCGAGGCCACCTGGCCCCAGATTCAGGCTCTGTGTGACGAGGCCATCGAGTATGGCTGCGCATCGGTCTGCATCAACACCTGCTATGTGAAGCAGGCTGCCGACTACATGGCCGGCCGCTGCAAGGTCTGCTGTGTGGTGGGCTTCCCTCTGGGCGCCATGGACACCGCATCCAAGGCCTTTGAGGCCCGCACCGCCATCGCCAACGGCGCTTCGGAAGTGGATATGGTCATCAACATCGGTCGCCTGAAGAACGGCGAGTACGACGCTGTCCGGGAGGACATCCGTGCCGTCAAGGAGGCCGTGGGGGACAAGGTGCTGAAGGTCATCATTGAGACCTGCCTGCTGACCGACGACGAAAAGCGGAAGATGTGCGACATCGTCTGCGAGGCCGGCGCCGACTATATCAAGACCAGCACCGGCTTCTCCACCGCCGGCGCCACCTTTGAGGATGTGGCCCTGATGGTGGAAGGGGTGGCCGGCCGCTGCAAGGTCAAGGCCGCCGGTGGCATCTCCACCGTGGAGGACATGGAGAAATTCCTGGCCCTGGGCGCCGACCGGCTGGGCACCAGCCGCGCCATCAAGCTCATCAAGGGCGAGGAGGCCAAGGGGTACTGAGCAATATTGGCAGACTGTATAAAAAGTCTGACTACCTTCTTGACAATCTGACGAAGGAATGCTACAATATCCCCTGCAACAAAATGAATACCGTGCTTATCAAGAGCGGCTGAGGGGACAGGCCCTGTGAAGCCCGACAACCTGCGCGTGTGCGTAAGGTGCCAAATCCTGCGGGAAACCGGAAGATAAGAGTGAGACACTCGGAGCCTTCGGGTTCCGGGTGTCTTTTTGTTTGAAACGTTTGAAGATACAGGAATGTTTGATTGTACAGGAGGCAAGATTTTATGGCAAGACATCTTTTCACATCCGAGTCGGTCACCGAAGGGCATCCCGACAAAATCTGCGACCAGATTTCGGACGCCATTCTGGATGAGATCCTGACCCAGGACCCCGACGCCCGCGTGGCCTGCGAGACCTGCGTGTCCACCGGCCTGGTCCACATCATGGGCGAGATCACCACCAGCTGCTATGTGGATTTCCAGAAGCTGGTCCGCGAAGTGGTGGCCGACATCGGCTACACCCGCGCCAAGTACGGCTTTGACGCCGACACCTGCGCCGTCATCTCCAACATCGACGGCCAGAGCCCCGACATTGCGCTGGGCACCAACGACGAGGTGGGCGGCGCCGGCGACCAGGGCATGATGTTCGGCTACGCCTGCGACGAGACCCCCGAGCTGATGCCTCTGCCCATCAGCCTGGCCCACAAGCTGGCCCGCCGCCTGACCGAAGTGCGCAAGAGCGGCGAGATGGACTATCTGCGTCCCGACGGCAAGAGCCAGGTGACGGTGGAATACGAGGGCGACCGCCCCGTCCGCGTGGATACGGTGGTCATCTCCACCCAGCACCGGGAAGACGTGTCCATGGACGCCCTGCGGGCCGACGTGATGGAGAAGGTGATCCGTGCCGTCATCCCCGCCGAGCTGCTGGACGAGCAGACCAAGTATTTCATCAACCCCACCGGCCGCTTTGTCATCGGTGGTCCCCAGGGTGACAGCGGCCTGACCGGCCGCAAGATCATTGTGGACACCTACGGCGGCTATGCCCGCCACGGCGGCGGCGCCTTCTCGGGCAAGGACCCCAGTAAGGTGGACCGCAGCGCTGCCTACGCCGCCCGCTGGGTGGCCAAGAACGTGGTGGCCGCCGGTCTGGCACGCCGCTGCGAGGTGCAGCTGGCCTACGCCATCGGCGTGGCCAAGCCGGTTTCCATCATGGTGGATACCTTCGGCACCGGCATCGTTTCGGACGACAAGATCGAAGCTGCGGTGGAAAAGGTCTTTGACCTGACCCCCGCCGCCATCATCCGGGATCTGGATCTGCGCAAGCCCATCTACCGCAAGCTGGCCGCTTACGGCCACATGGGCCGTGAAGACCTGGGCGTCCGCTGGGAGGACACCGACCGCGCCGCCGCTCTGAAAGAGGCTCTGGCTGGCTTGTAAGAACAAGCTAACTTAAAATCGGACGCAGGATTTTGTCAATAAATGATAGAGCAGGGCTGATTTTAGGATAACTGCTGTGCAAGGCGCAGAATTTTGTAAATCCTGCTGGCGGGACGGCTAAAATGTGATAAAATGAAGACGGCATGATCCTTTTTCGTATGAAATAGGCATAACACTGGTAAAGAGGAATTAAAGGAGCCGTAAACAATGTCCAATGTGATCGAAGCCAAAGATATCTTTGCTCAGGGCGGCAGCGTTGCAGACCTGCGTCTGCTGTGCTGCCCCGGTGCGGAAGAGCTGACCAACCTGATTGACCGCCACCTGATGCGGTGGGCTGCGGAGAGCGAAGAGACAGAGCCCAAGAGCTTTATCATTCCCTGCGAGTGCCCCCGTTTCCAGAGCGGCGACGCCAAGGGCATGGTCAAGGATTCGGTGCGGGGCGATGATATCTTCATCGTGGTGGACCCCGGCAACTACAGCGTCACTTATAAACTGTTCGGGTACGAGAACCATATGTCCCCGGACGATCACTTCTCCAACCTGAAGCGTCTGATCCAGGCTGTGGCAGGCAAGGCACACCGTGTGTCGGTCATTATGCCCAGCCTGTACGGCGGCCGTCAGCACCGCCGCGAGGTTCGTGAGAGCCTCGACTGCGCTGTGGCTCTGCAGGAGCTGCAGAACATGGGCGTCAAGAACATCATCACCTTTGATGCACACGACCCCCGCGTCCAGAACGCCGTCCCCCTGCTGAGCTTTGACAACGCCATGCCCACCTACCAGGTTCTCAAGAGCCTGCTGCGGAAGATGCCGGACCTGTCCTTTGACAAGAACGACTTCATGGTGGTCAGCCCCGACGAGGGCGCCATGAGCCGGAACATGTACTTCTCCAGCGTTCTGGGCTGCAACCTGGGCATGTTCTACAAGCGCCGCGACTACACCACCGTGGTCAATGGCCGCAACCCCATCGTGGCCCACGAGTACCTGGGTGAGTCGGTGGAAGGCAAGACCGTCTTTGTGGCCGACGACATCGTGGCCTCGGGCGACAGCATGCTGGAAGTGGCCCGCGAGCTGAAGAAGCGCGGCGCTGCCCGCATCATTGCAGACGCCACCTTCCCCCTGTTCACCTCCGGCCTGGGCAAGTTTGACGCCGCCGTGGAGGAGGGCGTCCTGGACTTCATGGTGGGCACCAACCTGACCTACCGCAAGCCCGAGCTGCTCCAGCGCGACTGGTACCTGGATGTGGATGTGTCGAAGTATGCGGCTTACTTCGTCCTGGCTCTGAACCACGACATCTCGGTTTCCGCCATTGCAGATCCCATCCGCAAGATCGAGGCTCTGCTGGCCAGCCACGCTCAGCAGAAGCAGTAAGCGTTTCTGTAAAGAATCAAAAAAGCGGTCCCTGTCCGTTTGGGCAGGGGCCGCTTTTTGATGCAGTGGGGTCAAAATTCTTTGTTTTTCATCAGGCGGAACAGCAGGGGCAGCTCGTAGATCAGCATGCATACCCAGCCCACTCCGTAGCTCCAGGGCAGGGCCTCGATGTCCATATGGAACACCAGCACCAGCAGGGCCGCGGCGGCCACCCGGCCGCCCATGTTCAGCAGGCTGCTGTTGAGGGTGATCTGCAGCTTGCCGATGCCCCGGAATCCGCCCTGGATGCCATTGGTGACGGAGGGGAACAGGTAGAACAGGGACACCAGCCGCAGGAACCGAACGCCCAGGTCCACCACCTCGGGGTCATCCGCAAAGAGCCGGATGATGGGGTCGGCCCCGAAAAAGCAGAGCGCCATAATCAGCAGGCCGTACACCGCCTCGATCCGCATCCCGGCCAGAAAGCCTTTCCGCACCCGGTCGCTGTTGCCGGCGCCCCGGTTCTGGGCCATCAGGGTGGTCATGGCGTGGCCGATGTTCTGCTGGGGGGTGTAGGCGAAGTCGTCCACCCGGCTGGCCGCCGTAAAGGCCGCCATGGCGCTGACGCCCATGGTGTTCACCACCGCCTGCACCGCCAGCTTGCCCAGCTGGACGGTGCCCTGCTGCATGGCGGTGGTCCAGCCATAGGAGACGGTCTGGCGCAGGAGAGAGGGCTCAAACACCAGCCACTTTTTCCTCAGCCGGAGCACCGGCACCCGGATCTGGATGTAGACGGCGCAGCACAGACAGCACAGCGCCTCGCTGGCCACGGTGGAGAGGGCGGCGCCCTCCACCCCCCAGCCCATGACCGCAATGCAGAACAGATCCCCGAAGATGTTCAGGACGGCGCTCAGCATCAGGAAATAGAGGGCGCTCTGGCTGTCTCCCAGAGCCCGCAGGGTGGCGGCCAGGAAGTTATAGAAAAAGGTGAAGATCAGTCCGGCGAACACCACCCGCAGATAGCTGGAGGCGATGGGCAGCACCTCGGCGGGAACCTGCATCAGCTGCAGCAGAGGGGTGGCCAGCAGGATGCACAGCAGGGAAAAGGCCAGGGAAAAGACGCCGCCCGCAATGGCGGTGGTGGAGACCTGTTTTTCCAGCCGGCCGTAATCCCCGGCGCCGAAGGCGGTGCTGATCAGAATGCCGGCGCCCAGACACATCCCGTTGATGAACAGGATGGCCAGGGTCATGAGGGGATTGGAGGTGCCCACGGCGGCCAGGGCATCCTCGCCCACCAGCCGGCCCACAATCACGCTGTCGGCGGCGTTGTAGGTGAGCTGAAACAGGTTGCCCAGCACCAGGGGGACGGTGAATCGTACCAGCTGCAGGGTGATGGGCCCGCTGGTCATGTTTTGTGTCATGAAAAAACAACGCTTCTTTCTGATTGGAATAGGAAAAGGTTACAGGAGGCTGGCCCGGCCCGGGATGAGGCAGAGGGCAGACCGGCTGCGGCCCTCGGCCAGAAACCGGGCTGCCGCGGCCAGGGCTGCGCCCCCGCTGACCGATGCCGGTACCGCGTCGGTCAAAAGGACGGTGCGGGCTGCCCGGGCGGCGTCGGCGCTGGAGATGGCAGCGATCTTGTCCACCACATAGGGGTTGTAGTTCTCGGGGATGAGGCCGTAGCCGATGTCGGGGATGCCGTGGGGTCCCAGCAGCCCGCCCCCCAGGGCCTGGCATTCGTAGGGCTCCACCGCCACCATCTGGACGTCGTTGGTCCAGGCCTTGACGCATTCTCCCACGCCGGTGATGGTGCCGCCGCTGCCTACCCCGATGAACACCGCATCCACCAGGCTGCTGCCCTCCCGGGCGATGGCCTCCACAATGGCGGGGCCGGTGACCCGGCGGTGGTATTCGGGGTTGTCGTCGCAGGCCAGCCAGTCGGTGTAGTACCAGTCCCGCTTTTGGGCCCAGCTGGCCGCCAGGGCCCGGGCTCCGGCGGGGCCTTCCCGGGCGGGGGAAAAGAGCAGCTGCGCCCCCAGCCCCGACAGAAGTTCCTGGCGGGCGGCGGGGGTGTTGTCGGGCATGGCCAGACAGACCGGGTGCCCGCTGGTGCGGCCCGCCAGGGTCAGGGCCGCCGCAAAGGCGCCGCTGCCCGCTTCGATCAGGGTCTGGCCGGGGGCCAGCACCTGCCGCTGGGCCGCCAGCGCCAGCATCCCTTCCGCCAGGCCGTCCCGGGCGGTGCCGGTGGGGCCGCCGTAGTCCAGGCAGGCGTACAGCCTGCCCGGCAGGCCGCAGGCCGAGGCATAGCCCCGCAGCTCCACCATGGGCCCGGGGGCAAGGGTGCGGTAGATGTTGGGGTAGAGGGTCATGGGTGCGCCTCCTTTCGCGCTTTTCTGTTATCGTATCGCAAAGCCGCCGGAACGTCAAGTATACATGGCATTCCGGCGGCCCTGCGGAAAAATTCTCCTTATTTCACAAAAAAGTTGACCGCATTTTGTTGACAGGGCGGGCCAAGTCTGGTATAATCAGATGCGTCCGTAAAGCAAAATGCCTTTACAAAAGCGCTGGAGGGAGAGCGGTGGCGAAAAATCTGGAGATGGGCTACCTGCTGGACTTCTACGGTGAGGTCCTTACCGAGAAACAGCGCGAAATGCTGTACCAGTACTATCACGATGACTTGTCCCTGAGCGAAATCGGGGAGAACTTCGGGATCACCCGCCAGGGTGCCCGGGACGCCATCAAACACGGTGAAAACACCCTGCTGGAGCTGGAAAGCAAGGTGGGGTTCGCGGCCCGGTACCGCAGGGTGCAGCAGACGCTGGAAGAGCTGGAACAGCTGGTTATCGATGCACGGTTCGAGTGCACGGGGCCCCACGCCCGGCTGACCAGCAGCGAGTACCTGAAAGTTTTGAATAAAATCCTCTCCATGCTGCGCTCCATCGACGAGGTCAACGAGAGCTGACCGGGCGGCGCGCGGAATTTCTGATAGAAAGGACTGCCCAACATGGCATTTGAATCCCTGACCGACCGCCTGGCCGGCGTGTTCAAAAAGCTGAAGGGCCACGGCAAACTGACCGAGGCCGACATCAAGGCCGCCATGCGGGAGGTCCGCATGGCTCTGCTGGAGGCCGACGTCAACTATAAGGTGGCCAAGGACTTCTGCAACAAGGTGGCAGAGCGGGCCATGGGCCAGGAGGTCATGGAAAGCCTGACCCCGGCCCAGCAGGTGGTCAAGATCGTCAACGAAGAGCTGACCAACCTGATGGGCGGCGAGGAAGCCCCCCGCCTGGTCATCAAGAACAAGGGCCAGACCGTCCTGATGCTCTGCGGCCTGCAGGGCAACGGCAAAACCACCCACGCCGCCAAGCTGGCGAAATATTATCTCAAGCAGGGCCGGCGTCCGCTGCTGGTGGCCTGCGATATCTACCGTCCCGCTGCCATCGACCAGTTGAAGGTGGTGGGCGAGCAGGCCGGCGCCCAGGTGTTCACCCTGGACGGCGCCAAGCCCCCCGAGATTGCCCGCAAGGCCCTGGCTCACGCCCGGGACTACGGCAACGACATTGTGATCCTGGATACTGCCGGCCGTCTGCAGATCGACGAGGTCCTGATGGAGGAGCTGGTCCAGATCAAGCAGGCTGTGCCTGTGGACGAGACCCTGCTGGTGGTGGACGCCATGGCCGGCCAGGACGCGGTGAACGTGGCCCAGACCTTCAATGAGAAGGTGGGAGTGGACGGCATCATCCTGACCAAGACCGACGGCGATACCCGCGGCGGCGCAGCCCTGTCGGTGCTGGCCGTCACCGGCAAGCCCATCAAGTTCCAGGGCACCGGCGAAAAGCTGGACGACCTGGAGCCCTTCCATCCGTCCCGGATGGCCAGCCGCATCCTGGGCATGGGCGACGTGCTCAGCCTCATCGAAAAGGCCCAGGAGGCCGCCGATGAGAAGCTGGCCGAAGAAACCGCCCGCCGGATGATGGAGAACAAGTTTGACATGAACGACCTGCTGGCCCAGTTCGCCCAGATCCGCAAGATGGGCGGCGCATCCGCCATGCTGAGCATGCTGCCCGGCGGCGCCAATCTGGATGCCGGCCAGGTGGATGAAAAGGCCTTCGCCCAGATCGAGGCCATCATCTACTCCATGACCAAGGAGGAGCGGGAAAAGCCCTCCATCATCAACCCCAAGCGCAAGCGCCGCATCGCGGCCGGCAGCGGTACCCGCGTCGAGGACGTCAACCGCCTGCTGCGCCAGTACGAGATGATGCAGAAGCTGATGAAGCAGATGCGCAAGAGCCCCAAGGGCTTTGCGCGGAAGCTGGGCGGCATGCTGGGCGGCCTGCGCGGCTGAGAAATTTTTTAAGGTACAAATCCAACCGCTCCGGCGGGATGGTTTTGGCATAGAAACAAACCGCCCCACCGGGCGAACAAATTCCATTTCAGGAGGAAATGTATCATGGCAGTTAAGATTCGTCTGCGCCGCATGGGCGCTAAGAAGGCTCCCTTCTATCGTGTGGTTGTGGCTGACAGCCGCTTCCCCCGCGACGGCCGTTTCATCGAGGAGATCGGCACCTACGATCCCATGCGTGACCCCGCCGTCATCAAGATCGACGCTGAGAAGGCCAAGGCTTGGATCGCCAACGGCGCCCAGCCCACCGACACCGTCCGTTACCTGCTCAAGAAGTCCGAGATTCTGTAAGCGGAGGGCGGTCACATGCAGGAGCTGTTGCTGACTGTAGCCCGCGGCCTCGTGGAGGACAAGGACGCCGTCACCGTAACGGTGGACCCCCCGCGTGAGGACGGCACCGTCGTCTACCACCTGAGCGTGGCAGAGGGCGACATGGGCCGTGTCATCGGCAAGCAGGGCCGCATCGCCAAGGCCATTCGCGTGGTCATGCGCGCCGCCGCCGTGCGGGTTGATGAAAAGATCCTTGTCGAGATCGACTGAACCGCTTTCTGGGCCGTCCGCCGCTTTGGCCGGATGGCTCTTTTTCATTGTGATAAAAGGAGAAGCTATGCAGCAGTATCTGGAAGCCGGCCGGGTGGTCACCACCCATGGCGTCAGGGGCGAGGTCAAGATGGAGCTGTGGTGCGACGGGGTGGACTTCCTCCGCCCGGCCCCCCGGCTGTATCTGTCCCCGGCAGGGGGCCGCAGCCTGGAACTTGAGAGCATCCGCCCCCAGGGCCAGATGGCCCTGGTGAAGTTCGCCGGGGTGGACGACATGGACGCCGCCCGCGCCCTGCGGGGCCAGGCCCTCTATTTTGACCGCAACGACGTCCATCTGGCCCCCGGCCGCTGGTATGTGGCCGACCTCATCGGCTGCGAAGTGCGGGACGCCGACACCGGCAAGGTCTACGGCGTGGTGACCAGCGTGGACCGCCCCGGCCCCCAGGATATCTATACCGTCAAGGCCCCCAACGGGAAGGAATATATGTTTCCCGGGGTGGACGCCTTTTTGAAAGAGCGGAACCCGCCCGAGGGCTATATCACCGTGACGCCCATTCCCGGCCTGCTGGATGACGGCGCCGCAAGCGAGCGGGAGGACTGACCATGGGGATGCGTGTGGACATTGCGACCCTGTTCCCGGAGATGTGCCAGCGGGTGCTGGATGAGAGCATCCTGGGCCGGGCCGCCCGCAGAGGGTATATCGAGACCCACTGCCACCAGATTCGGGACTACACCCTCAACCGCCAGAAGCAGACCGACGACTACCCCTACGGGGGCGGCTGCGGCATGGTGCTCTATGCCCAGCCCATCGCCGACTGCATCCGGGAGATTCAGCGCCAGGTGGCCGAACAGGGCCGCCCCGCGCCCCATATTGTGTTTATGACGGCCGGCGGCCCCCGGTACACCGAGGAACACGCCCGCCGCCTGGCCCAGTACGACAGCCTGCTGCTGGTCTGCGGCCACTATGAGGGCATTGACGAGCGGGTCATCGAGGCCTTTGCCGACGAGGAGCTGTCCATCGGGGACTATATCCTCACCGGCGGCGAGCTGGCCAGCCTGGTGGTGGCGGACAGCGTCCTCCGGCTTCAGCCGGGGGTGCTGGCCGAGCAGAAGGGCTATGAGGAGGAGAGCTACTGGAACGGCCTGCTGGAATATCCCCAGTACACCCGCCCCGAGGTGTGGGAAGGCCGTGCCGTGCCTCCCATCCTCCTGAGCGGCAACCACAAGGCGGTGGACGACTGGCGGGGCGAACAGAGCCGCCAGCGCACCAAAGAGCGCCGTCCCGATCTGTGGGAGGCCTATCTGGCGGCGGGCGGCTGGGACGGCACGCCGCTGCCCAAAAAGCCCTCCCGCCACCGCAAGAAAAAGCCGGTTTCTCCGGCCCCCGAGGCCCCCGCAGGGGCGGAAATCCCCGCCGAAACCGCCCCCGATTCCCCCCAGGAAACCTGACCCCGGGGGCCGCAGGGCCTGGATGTGTTGAAAACTTTTGTATGCACATCCAATAGAGACGGATTTATTTTGGGAAAAAAGTACAATTTGCAAAAAATGTCCCCGATCGGATTGGGAAAACCGCCAAAATTGCAAAAAAGGCTGTACAACGTTCGTCCCTTGCGATACAATAATACAAGACAGCAGGTGTAATGCATTGCATCCATTCCAATACGACAATAGATAGGAGCGTTTTACTATGTATGTAAAAGAAGTTACCGTTGAGAATCAGGTCGGTCTGCATGCACGCCCCGCCACCTTCTTCATCCAGAAGGCCAATGAGTTTAAGTCTTCAATCTGGGTCGAGAAGGAAGAGCGCCGTGTGAATGCAAAGAGCCTGCTGGGCGTGCTCTCTCTGGGCATCGTGGGCGGCACCAGCATCCGCATCATTGCGGACGGCGCCGATGAGCAGGCTGCGGTCGATGCGCTGATCAAACTGGTGGAGTCTGGCTTCGCAGAATAACCACAGCGAACATTGGGTATACGTTGGGGCGGACGGATGTTCCGCCCTTTTTGTTTTTGGTTTTTGACACAGGAGAGGTGACACCATGACCAAGGCCGAGCTGTACCAGAAAGCCTGTATGCTGCCGCTGCTGCCGGGGGTGTATATCATCCGGGACAAGGCGGATGAGATCATCTATATCGGCAAGGCCAAGCGGCTGCGGATTCGGGTCAGCCAGTATTTCCGGGAAGGGGTTCCCCACGACAACAAGGTCACCCAGATGATCGCCCACGCCTTCAGCTTTGACGTCATTGTCTGTCAGAGCGAGTTTGAAGCCCTGGTGCTGGAGGCCAGCCAGATCAAGGCCCACACCCCCAAATACAACATCCTGCTCAAGGACGGCAAGGGCTACTCCTATGTCAAGATCACCAAAGAGGAGTGGCCCCGCCTCTCCTTTGCCCTTCAGAAGGACGACGACGGGGCGGAGTATATCGGACCCTACACCTCCAGCTTTGCGGCCCGGGAGATGGCCGAGAGCGCCATGGACGCCTTTCTGCTGCCCCGGTGCAACCGGCGGTTTCCCCAGGATATCGGGAAGGGGCGGCCCTGCCTCAACGCCCATATCGGCAAGTGCATGGGGGTGTGCAGCGGCAAAATCCGCTGTGAGGACTACAACCAGGCCGTCAAGGGAGCCATCCACCTGATCCGCTACGGCAAAAAGGATATCATCAAAACCCTCACCCGGCGGATGGAGGAGGCCTCTGAGCGTCTGGAATTTGAGACGGCGGCCCTGCTGCGGGACCAGATCGCCGCCATCACCAAGGTCACCGAGGGCCAGAAAGTGGTGGTGGATGAAAGTCTGGAGATGGACGTGGTGGCCCTGGCCGGCACGCCGGACAGTGCCTGTGTGGCGGTGCTGCGGTACCGTCAGGGGCGGCTGACCGACAAGCGGGAGTTTGTCTTTCACGACCGGTCGGATCTGGAGGAAATCCGGGAGGAGTTTCTGCCCCGGTACTACCTGGACGACGAAGAAATCCCCAAGGTTATCGCGGTGGACGCCCTGCCGGCGGATGCCGACGCCCTGCGCCAGGCCCTGAGCGAAAAGCGGGGCAGCGAGGTGCAGCTGTATGAACCCCAGCGGGGCGACAAGGCCCGGCTGGTGGAGATGGCCCATACCAATGCGGTGGAGCGCCTGGCCCGGGAACGGGGCCGCACCGCCCGGGAACAGAAACTGCTGGACGAGCTGGCCCAGGTGCTGGGCCTGCCCGAGGCCCCGAAGCGGATCGAGAGCTACGATATTTCCAACTGGGGCGACGGGACCAGCGTCTGCGGCATGGTGGTCTTTCGGGACGGCAAACCCAGCAAGGCTGACTATCGCCGGTTCAAGATGCGGACGGTGGCGGGCACCGACGACTACGCCTCTCTGGCCGAGACGGTGTCCCGGCGGGCAGGGGAGTATGTATCCCGCACCGAGGCGGGGGAGACCACCGGCTTTGCCGAAAAGCCCGACCTGCTGCTGATGGATGGCGGCCGGGGCCAGGTGAACGCCGCCAAGGAGGCCCTGCTGGGGACTCCGCTGGCGGATGTGCCCCTCTATGGCATGGTGAAGGACAACCACCACCGGACCCGGGCCATTGTGGATGGGGAAGGCCAGGAAATCGCCATCAACATGAACCGGGGCACCTTCACCTTCATCACCAACATTCAGGACGAAACCCACCGCTTCGCCAACGCCTACCGCAAACAGCAGATGTGGCAGAAGAGCTATTCCTCCACCCTGGTGCAGATCCCGGGAGTGGGGCCCAAGCTGGCCAAGGCCCTCATGAACCAGTTCGGCAGCGTGGGGGCGGTGCGGGCTGCAGAACCCGAGGCCCTGGCCCAGACCCCCGGCGTGGGGGACAAGCTGGCGGCCGAGATTTACGCCTGGTTCCGGCGGGAGGAAGCCGGCGAATAAATGGACAAAAAGAAAGCGGGCTCCCTGGGGTCAGGGGGCTCGCTTTTGGTCTAGTCAAACAGTTTGCCGATGGCGTCCTCGTCCTCGGACAGGTCCCCGGCCAGATCGGGCAGGGTGAGGGTTTCGTCCGAGTGGGGGCCGGCTTTGGGCTTGGCGGGGACGCTGTCCTCCGCCGCCTGGGCCTGGGCCCGGCGGGTCAGCTCGCAGACCTCGTCGCAGAGGGTGTAGATGGCCCCGCAGTCTCCCGGCATATCGGTGAGGTTGCGGCCGTAGTGGGTGAACAGGATGGCCCCTTCCGGGCCCACCACCAGGGTCAGGGGGAGAAGCTGGGGCGCCTTGCGGTCGTAGGGCTGGTTTTTGGCCTGGGCGCTGCGGAGAATCCGCTGGGCCTCAAAACTCCAGTTCAGCAGGCCGGCGGTCTCCACCCCCATGAAGTTGTACAGCACGCCGGGCCGGTCGCAGATGAGGGTGAAGGGCAGGTCCCGCCCTTCCAGGGTCTGGGCCACGTGCTGGGGGCTGCTGCGGACCACGCAGGCCAGTTTGATCCCCTTCAGGTCCTTCAGACTCTTGACGTAGCGGGTGATGTAGGCCCGGGTGATGGGGTGGTCAAAGGCGGGCAGAAAGATCATCACCAGCGGTTTTTCCCCGCCGCACAGGTCAAAAAAATCGTTGCCCGGCGACGAGGGAGTGTCGTAGGTGAAACGGGGGATCGAGGTACCGGCCAGATGATCGGTCCGCATGATGCACACATCCTTTCCTGCTTTTTCATTTTTCAAAAAAGCCTTTCCGGCGCATCGCGGAAAACTTCTCGGCGCCGTCACCTCCGGCAGGGCCGCACCGCGGAACCCTGCGCGTGACGGGGCGCGTATGACCTTCTCAGATACACCCAGGAAAAACCCAAATCCGTCCGGCCGTGCACGGGAAAAGGGAGATTGTGCAAGCCGGGTCCAACCGCAAGGAATGCCGGCGAAAGGGGAGCGTGTTCCCCTCATCCACCGCCCGCAGCCGCCGCAAAGCCGCGGACAGATAACAAAAAAAGCCGGAACAACAGTTCCGGCTGTATGCCTAAAAAAGAATCCCGCCCGGTCGTCTGCGGATGAATCAAACCTACCCTTACGGACAGGTGGGTGCCCTGCCAATGGTTTCATGCTCCCGCATCGAGCCTCCAGGGTGGACCCTGACGGGGCGGTCTGCAATCCCCCACCGGACTCCAGGCTCCCAATGGATGATTAGTAGGATCATATATTCCGCAACAAGTCGTGCCGGGCAGGATTACTGCCGGGTTGGGGGCCGGCCCGGTGGAGGGCTCAGCCGATGTCGAAGCTGTCGCTCAGACGCTTCTCAAACAGAGCGCCGACTTCCATCAAGGTTTCGTCGTCGTCCACCACGTCGAGGTACTCGCCGTCGGCGTCCTCGCCGACGCTGAGGATCACCAGCTGGGTGTCCTCATCGATGTCCTCTTCGTTCTCAACATATTCCACGACGGCCAGATAATGGACGCCCTTGTGGTCCAGCGCATCAATCACCTCAAAGGTAATTTCGTTGCCGTTCTCGTCCTCGAGGGTCATCAGGTCGGGCTCGTATTCGTTCTCAGCCCCGGGGGTCTTCATTTCCTCAGCCATCGTTCCAAACTCCAGTCTATGAATGCACATCTGGGACCGTTGTGCGGTCCCCGTCCTGCATATAGTGTAGCGTTTTTTGGCCGCCTCGTCAAGATGGTAAATCATGAAAAACGGTTTTTTGCAGTTTTCACACAAGTGCCCTCGCGCCGGGGGGCATTCTGTGGTATACTGAACATCAAACAGCCGGTGCAGATCCGGCCTTGTCCATGGGCTGCATGGTACATGATATGACGCAAGGAGAAAAGTATGTCTGGTAAATGGAAACGGGCCGCGCTGGCCCTTGTCTTGGTGCTGGGGCTGAGCCTGGCGGGCTGCCAGAAGGGCAGCTCCGGCCCGGCCGGGGGCGGGATCAAACGCCCCGAGACCATCGAATCCGCCGAGCTTCAGTTCACCCATCCGGTGTCGGGGGATACGGTGGCGGTGTTTGATACGTCCGCCGGGGTGTTCCGGGCGGTGCTCTTCCCCGAGGAAGCCCCCCAGGCCTGCGCCAACTTTGTGGGCCTGGTCCAGGCCGGGTACTACAACGGACTGACGGTGACCCGGGTGGAGTCGGGCTTTGTGGTGGAGGCCGGGCAGGACGCTGCCGGCGGTTCCACCACCATCTGGAACGGCAATGGCTACCCGCCGGAATACACCGACAAGCTCCACCACTATTCGGGGGCCCTGTGCGCCGCCATGACCGACGCCGGGGAGGGCGGCAGCGTCTTTTATGTGGTCCAGACCGCCCCCGGCATGGAGCAGGAACTGCTGGACCAGATGACGGCCCAGGGCTGGCGCCAGGAGATCATCGACGCCTATACCGCTGCCGGCGGTGCGCCCTATCTGGACTACACCGACACGGTGTTCGGCCAGGTGTATGAGGGGATGGAGGTGGTGGACGCCATCGGCGCTGCTGCCGTGGACGAAAACCAGGTCCCCGCCGAGGCCATCACCATCAACAGCGTCACCCTGGAAACCTATCCGTAAATCTTATTCCTCGCCGGGGTGGTTTTTCCGCCAGGCCAGGTAATTTTCCAAAATCACCGAGGCGCTCACCGAGTCCAGAATGGCCTTCCGCTTTTTGCCGAAGGTGCCGCTCTCGCTCAGGAAACCGGCGGCGGTGATGGTGGTCTGGCGCTCGTCCCACATCCGGACGTGCAGGCCGCTCATCTGTGCCACCATGTCCCCCAGCTTGCGGCTTTTCTGGGCTCGGGCTCCCTCGGTGCCGTCCATATTCCGCGGCAGGCCGATGACAATCAGCCCGGCGCGGTTTTCTTTGGCCGCCTCGCAGATTTTGACCGCCACTTTGGCCATGGCCTTTTCTTCGATCTGGGGCTTGATGGGGGTGGCCAGGATTTCGCTGGGGTCGCAGACCGCCAGCCCGGTGCGGCTGTCGCCGTAATCAACTGCTAAAATTTTCATCGGAACGCTCCTTTGCTTTTTGCTTTGCAGGCCTATTCTACCACATCCGCCGCAGGCGGCGCAATGGGGCGTTTTCTTTGGACCAAAGGGAGGTATTGCGCCATGCTGAAACTGGTGTTGGGAGGCTCGGGCAGCGGAAAAACCAGCTGGCTCTACGCCCGTCTGGCCGAGCGGGCCGCCCGGGGAGAGTACAGCATCCTGCTGGTGCCGGAACAGTTCACCTCCTCCACCGAGGGCCGCATCTACCGGGAACTGGGGGACGAGGGTTCGGGCTATGTGGAGAGCTTTTCCTTCACCAGCCTGGCCGAACGGATTCTGTCGGAGGAGGGCGGCTCTGCCGTCCAGACCCTCACCGACGCGGGCCGGGTCACCCTGGTGCGCCGCGCCCTGGAGGAGCTGCAGGACAACGTCCACTATTATTACCGCCACCGCCACAGCGCGGCCTTCTGCCAGCTGGCCGCCGAGACCATCGACGAGCTGAAAAGCGCCGGCGTCACCGGGGAGGACTTTGCCCTTCTGGCCCAGGGCTGCGGCCCCGAGAGCGGACGGCTGGGGGAGCTGGCCCTGATTTATGAGGGCTACGAGACCCTGCTGGCCCAGACCGGCATGGACCCCTCCGACCGGATTCAGCTGGCGGCGGACCGTCTGGAAGCCGCCCTGGCCGAGGGCCGGATGCCGTCCTTTCTGGAGGGCCGGGCGGTGTTCATCGACGAATTCGACACCTTCAACGCCCCCAAACAGCGGCTGATGGGGGCCATGCTGGCGGCGCTGCCCCAGGTGACGGTGGCCCTGTGCGACGACGGATCCCCCGCCGAACCCGGGGATTTGAGCCTCTTTTCGGGCGCTAAGGGGGTGGGGGCCCAGCTGCGGCGTCTGGCCCGGAAAAACGGGTCGGAGGTGGCGGTGCCCCTGCTGCTGAAACAAGACCTTCGCCATCAGGACGCCCCCTCCCTGGCGGCTCTGGGGGAGCTGCTGGCCGCCGGCCGCTGCACCCCGCCGCCGGGGCCGGCGGGAGAAATCCGGCTTTATCCGGCCCCCAGCCGGGAGGAGGAAGCCCGGGCCGCCGCCGGCGCCATCCGGCGTCTGATGGCCCAGGGAGTCCGCTGCGGCAAAATCGCGGTGGTCTGCCGGGACCTGGACAAGTACCGGGCCGCCGTGCGGTATGAATTCCGGATGGCGGGGATTCCCCTCTGGTGCGACGAGTCCACCACACCGGCCTTCAGCGCCCCGGCGGCGGCCGTCACCGCCCTGCTGGAACTGGTCCGGGGGGCGGACTACACCGAACAGCTGTCGGCCCTGGTGAAAACCGGGCTGACCCGCCTGCCGGAGGACCAGGTCTGCGCCCTGGAAAACTACGCCTATACCTGGTCGCCCCGGGCGTCGGAATGGCGGGAGGAATTCAAAAAGAGCCCCCGTGGCTTCGGCGGCGAAAAGCTCACCGCCGAGGAACAGGACAACCTGAAAAAGGCCGAGGAGGCCCGGGCCTTTCTGATGGGGCCCATTGAGACCCTGCGCAGCCGCTGCCGGGAGGCCAGCGCGGAACAAATCAGCAAGGCCCTGTGGTTCTGCCTGGAGGCCCTGGGGGCCGAGGAGGCCCAGAACCAGCAGGTGGAAGCCCTGCGGCTGGTCCGGGGCATCCCGGCCGCCGAGGAGGCTGCCCGGGAGTGGAACGTGGTGATGGACCTGCTGAACCAGATGGCCCAGCTGCTGGGCAGCGAGACGGTGGCCCCGGCGGAATACGCCGAACTGTTCGGGCTGCTGCTGCGCTCCTCCGACCTGGGGCATATCCCCCAGACCCTGGACGCCATCATGCTGGCCTCGGCGGGCAAGATGCGTCTGGACGCCCCGGACTATGTCTTTGTGCTGGGGGTGGCGGAAGGGGAATTCCCCGCCGCGCCGGGCCAGACCGGCCTGCTGACCCACGCCGACCGGGACGCCCTGATGCGGCAGGAAATCGAGCTGCCCGACTGCTTTGAAAACCGTGTGGTCCGGGAACAGGTCTGCTTTTACAAGGCCATGACCGCCCCCGCCAGGGGGCTGTGGATCAGCTGGCCCAAGGGGGCGGGGCTGACCCTGTCGGCGGCGGCCCAGCCCATCGCCGACGCGCTGAACCCGCCTGCCCCCGACCTGACCCTGCTGGATATGGCGGCCACCCCCGGCAGCGCGCTGGACTGTCTGGGAGGCGGCTGGCCCCTCACCGACATCGAGCGGGCCAGCCTGACCCAGGCCCTGGCGGGCAGCGGCAGCGCCGGTCTGGACCTTTTGACCCGGATGGCCCAGAACCCGCCCCATCACATCCAGGACCTGGCGGCCCTGGGCGGGCTGCTGGGGCCGGAGCTGGCCATTTCGCCCAGCCAGATGGAGGCCTATTCCAACTGCCCCTATGGCTATTTTCTGCGGTATGTGCTGGGCCTCAAGCCCCGCAAGAAAGCCCGGCTGTCGGCGGACCAGAGCGGCACCCTGATGCACTGGGTGCTTCAGATGGCGCTGGACCCCCATCCCGGCCCCGACAACCCCTGCAAGGGCGCTCTGCCCGCGCCCTTTGCCCAGCTGACCGACAGCCAGCTGGGGGCATTGGCGGCGGGACTGGTGGATGAATATGCCCGGCGGTATCTGCCCGAGGACACCGCCCGGCTGCGGTATCTGCTCTCCCGGCTGAAAAAGAGCATGGCGTCCCTGCTGTGCTATCTGCGGGACGAGCAGGCTCAGAGCAGCTTTTCCCCGGCGGCCTGCGAGCTGAAAATCGGCGCGGGAGCCGGCGCCGTCCAGCCCCAGACCTATCACTTGTCCAACGGGCGGACGGTGCGGCTGATCGGCACGGTGGACCGGGCCGACGAATGGGTGGAGCAGGACGGCACCCGCTGGGTGCGGGTGGTGGACTACAAGACCGGAACCAAAAAGCTGGACCTGAAAGAAGTCTACTGCGGCCTGGACTGCCAGATGCTGCTGTACCTGTTCAGCCTGACCCGGGACGAGCAGGGCCGCTTTGCGGGGGCGGAGCCGGCGGGTGTGCTCTACCTGCTGGCCGACCCTAACCCCTCCACCGCGGCCCGGGCCGCCGCTGGTCCGGCCGCCCCCTGTCAGCTGGACGGCCTGGTGCGGGACGAGGAAAAACTCTTTGACGCCATGGACCCCGAAAAGACCGGGCGGTATCTGCCCTTCACCTGGGTGAACGGCAAGCCCAGTCCCTGGCAGAAGGCCCGGCGGGCCGACGCCGCCAAGCTGAACCGCATCGAGGCCCACCTGGACAACCTGGTCACCGGCATGGGAGAGCGGCTCTACGGCGGCGAGATCGGGGCCGCGCCTCTGATTGCGGGGCGAAGCCCCTGCCAGTGGTGTGACTACGGGTTTGTCTGCTGCCACGAGCTGGGCCAGGACGAGCGGATTGTGAAAGACCTGGCCCCCGACAAGCCCTTTGAAGAAACCGAAGGAGAGGAGGAAGCGCCATGACCCCCCAATGGACACCGGCCCAGCAGGCCGCCATCGAAGACCGGGGCGGCGGGCTGCTGGTCAGCGCGGCGGCGGGCAGCGGCAAGACCGCTGTGCTGACCGAGCGGGCGGTGCGGCTCATCACCGACCCCCACCACCCGGTGGACGCCGACCAGCTGCTGATCGTCACCTTTACCAATGCGGCCGCCGCCGAGCTGCGGGCCCGCATCGGGGAAAAGCTGCTGGGGCTCAGCCAGGCGGACCCCGCCAACGGCTGGCTTCGCCGCCAGCGGATGCTGCTGCAGCGGGCCCCCATCTGCACCATCGACGCCTTCTGTCTGGATCTGCTGCGTCGGCACTTTGAGGCGCTGGACATCCCCCCCGACTTTGTCCCCGCCGATGCCGGCAGCGTCCAGGTATTGCGGGAGGCAGCCCTGGCCGACACCCTGGAACAGGCCTGCCAAAACCCCGACTTCTGCGCCTTTGCCGATCTGTACGGCAAGGGCCGCAGCGACGATGCCGCGGGCCGGGCGGTGCTGCAGGTCTATGACTTCCTGCGGGCTCTGCCCGACTACCACAAAAAGATGGACGAGATGCTGGCCCCCTGGCAGCAGGAGGGCAGCTTTGCGTCGTCGTCGTGGCATGATTTGCTGTTGGAGCTGGCCGGACAGCGGGCCCGGGCGGCCTGCGGGCTGCTGCGGGCAGCCTTTGCCGACTGCCGGGCCGACCTGGAAGAGGAGCGGGCCCGGGCGGAGGAGAGCAAAAAGACCGCCGCGGCCCGGGCCTCTGCGGCGGCCAAGGCCAACGATAAATTTGTCGAGCCCCTGGAACGGCTGGAAT
This sequence comes from Faecalibacterium sp. An122, assembly GCF_002160895.1. Lineage (GTDB taxonomy): Bacteria > Bacillota > Clostridia > Oscillospirales > Ruminococcaceae > Faecalibacterium. Next base: position 29,846 of record NZ_NFLL01000008.1, read on the forward strand.
CGGCTCTGACCCTGTTGGAACGGGTGGAACAGCTGGCCGGGGCGGGGGAATGGGAGGCCCTGTACGACCTGCTGACTCCCTATGTGCTGGGGATGGAGCCGGAGCCGGGCCTGAAGGGGATGAAAGGCCGTCTGGCCGGTCCCCGGAAGGCCGCCGTCCGCACCCGTGCCAACGAGGCGGCGGGATTGTTCGGGGAAATTCTGGACCTGATCCCCTGCAGCGAGGCCGAAGCCGAACAGGACCGGGCCCTGGCCGCCCCCCGTCTGGCGGCCCTGATGGAGGCGGTGCGGGACTTTGACGCCCGGTTCAGCGCCAAAAAGCAGGAGCGGAAGCTGCTGGAATTCAGCGACTTTGAGCACCTGGCCCTGAAACTCCTCCGGGGCCCCGACGGCCGGCCCACCCCTCTGTGTGAGGGCATCCGGGCGGGCTATGGCGCGGTGATGGTGGACGAGTACCAGGACACCAACGCCCTGCAGGACGCCCTGTACGCCTGTCTGGCGGCCCCCGACGGGGGCAATCTGTTCCTGGTGGGCGACCTGAAACAGAGCATCTACCGGTTCCGCCAGGCCGACCCGGCCATCTTCCGGGAAAAATTGGAGACCTGGCCCCCGCTGTCCGGCGGGCGGGCCCGCCCGGAGCCCGAGGGCCCCGCCCAAAACGCCATGCTGGCCCTGGACGCCAACTTCCGGTCGGCCCCGGCGGTGGTGGAGGGGGTCAATTTCTTCTTTGAGCAGCTCATGAGCCCCGATCTGGGCGATACCGCCTATGGAGAGGGCCAGCGGCTGGTCTGTGGCGCCCCGGGGGAATATCAGGGGGCGGTGGAGGCCTGTCTGCTGCCCGACGACGAGCAGGAGACCGACGCCGCATGGATTGCCGGGCGGATTGAGGCCCTGGTGGCAGCGGGAGAGCCGGTGCGGGAGGGCAGTTCCACCCGGCCGGTGCGGTATGAGGATTGCTGCATCCTGCTGGCGGCCCGGGCGGAATTCCCGGTGTACACCCGGGCCCTGGCGGACCGGGGCATCCCGGTCTATGCCGACGCTCGGGAAAACCTCTTTGAAGCGCCCCACATCCGGCCCCTGGTGGCCCTGCTGAAAATCATCGATAACCCCGCCCAGGACATCTACCTGGCGGCGGCCATGCTGGGGCCCGTCTTTGGCTTCACCGACGACGAGATGGTGAAACTCCGGGCCCGCAAGAGAGGCGGCAGCCTCTACGGCGCGGTGGCGGAAGTGGCCGCCGGGGAGGGAGAGGACGCCTTTTCCTGCCGGGTGCGGGGCTTTTATGCCCGGCTTACCGAGCTGCGGCGGATGGCCCGCAGCATGCCGGCGGAACGGCTGCTGGAGGAGATTTTCGCCTCCGCCGGCTATCTGGCGGCCCTGGGCGCCATGGAAAACGGCCAGCGGCGCCGGGAGGATGCCCGGCGGTTTGCGGCCTTCTGCGCCGGGGCGGGCAGCGGCGGCATTTCGGCCCTGGTCCGCTCCATCGAGGCAGCCAGCGACGCCGGCGGCGAGACCGGCGACACGGTGCCCGGGGCGGCCCGGCCCGGCTGCGTCACCATTATGACCATCCACAGGTCCAAGGGCTTGCAGTTCCCAGTGGTCTTTCTGGCCGACACCGCCCGGAAGTTCAACGCCGCCGACCTGCGGGAGCCGGTGCTCCTCCACCGGGTCTACGGCGCGGGCCTGCGGCTGCGGCAGGAAGGAGGCGAGCTGTACAAGACGGCGGCCTATACCGCCCTGGCCGCCGTCCATGAGCGGGAAATGCGCAGCGAACAGATGCGGCTGCTGTATGTGGCCCTGACCCGGGCCCAGGACCGTCTGATTTTGACCCTGCCTCTGGGGATAACCCGCACGGCCAATCCTCTGGAAAAGGCCGCGGCCTTCCTGGCGGCGGATGCGGGCCCGGTGCTGTACAGCCAGTGCAATTCCTTTGCGGGATGGCTGCGGGCCGCGCTGCTGGTCCATCCCAACGGCGGCCCCCTGCGGCGGCAGGCGGGGGATTTACAGCTGCCCTTTGTCCGGACCGACAGCGTCATCACCCTGACCATTCCCGACCCGGCCCAGCCGGTGGCCCCGCCGGAACCTCCCGCCCCTGTCCCGGCGGACCCCGCCCTGGCGGCGGCTTTGCGGGACAATTTTGCGTGGCAGTACCCGGCGGCAGGACTGGCGGCGGTGCCCGCCAAGGTCAGCGTCACCAGCATCGTCCACAAGGCGGGGGAGGTCACGTTGGAGCGGCCCGCCTTCCTGGCCAAGGACGGCCTGTCCGCCGCCGAGATGGGCACCGCCCTCCACGCCTTTATGGAGCACGCTGACTTTGACGCGCTGGCCGGACCCTCCCGGCAGGGCGGCCTGGCTCTGGACCAGGCCCTGGCTGCCGAGCGGGACCGCCAGACCGCGGCCCGGCTCACCGCCCCCGAAATCGCCCAAAAGCTGGACATTGCCCGGCTGGCCCGGTTCTTTTCGGGGGAGGCCTTCGGGCGGGTGCTGGCGGCGGAAAAAGTCCTGCGGGAGTACGCCTTCATCACGGCTTTGCCGGCGGGGGCGGTGCTGGCCGCCCAGGGCCAGGCCCCCGAGGAAATGCCTCCCGCCGTCCGGGGGGAACAGGTGCTGGTGCAGGGCATCGCGGATATCCTGCTGGTGTTCCCCGATCATCTGGAACTGCTGGACTACAAGACTGACCGGGGCAAGACCGAGGCTGAGTTCCTGGCGGCCTACCGCCCCCAGCTGAACCTCTATGCCCTGGCGGTGGAAAAGCGCTTTGCGCCCCGCAAAGTCACCTACAAGGGGATCTATTCCTTCGCCCTGGGCCGCCTCATTGACGCCGATTGAGACAAAAAGAAAACTCCGTGCCTTCCCTCTGGGGAAAACACGGAGTTTTTTTGCATTTCTCAGCTCTGGTGGGGCTGGGGACGGAAGACCACTTCGCCGGTGGCGGCGTCCATGGACTCCACAATGGCCAGGGACTCCAGCTGGATGCCCCGGGCGCGAACCAGATCGCCGCCCGGCTGGAAGCCCTTTTCCACGGCGATGCCGATGCCTTCCACCGTGGCGCCGGCCTCCTGGGCCAGGGTCAGCAGGCCCATCAGGGCGCAGCCGTTGGCGAGGAAGTCGTCCACGATCAAAACATGATCGTTGGGGGTCAGGAACTTTTTGGAGACAATCACGTTGTAAATCTTCTTGTGGGTGAAGGACTGGATCTGGGTCTCGTAGTTGTCATAGTCCAGATTGATGCTCATGGCCTTCTTGGCAAAGACCACCGGCACGTTCAGCTCGCTGGCCACAATGGCTGCGATGCCGATGCCGCTGGCCTCGATGGTCAGGACTTTGTTGATGGGCTTGCCGGCGAACAGCCGCTTCCACTCCCGGGCCATCTCCCGGAACAGGGGAATGTCCATCTGGTGGTTGATGAAGCTGTCGACCTTCAGCACTCCGCCCTCGCGGATGATGCCGTCTTTGCGGATGCGCTCTTCCAAAAGTTTCATGGCCTGGTTCCTCCCTCCGCCTGACGGCGGTTTCACTTCTTCTCTCAATACACAACAGTATACCGGATTGCGGCAGGGGTGGCAATAGGTTTTTGCGCGAAAATTTTACAAAAACCGCGCCTTTTTACAGCCCCCTTTTGGGCGGGGGCCTCTTGTACTTTTGCCGGTTTTTGATTATACTTGTGGTCAACGGAGAAAACATTCTCCGGGCGGGGGCTCCACACGGCCCGCCGCCGCAACGACAGCCGGCGGGGCTGCCCGCCGTCACAGAGGGGGAGAGCAGATCATGAAAACCGGATTGGTTTTGGAAGGCGGCGCCATGCGCGGCATGTTCACAGCGGGCGTCACCGATGTTTTGATGGAACACAACGTCACCTTTGACGGGGCGGTGGGCGTTTCGGCCGGGGCGGTGTTTGGCTGCAATTACAAGTCGCACCAGCCCGGGCGGGTTATCCGCTACAATCTGGCCTACTGCAACGACAAGCGCTACGCCAGTATGCACAACCTGCTGCACACAGGCGACTTGTACAGCGAGCAGTTCTGCTACCACGATATCCCGGAAAAGCTGGACCCGTTTGACACCGAGACGTTTGCGGCGTCCCCGATGGAATTCTTTGTGGTGTGCACCGAGCTGCGGACCGGCGACCCCGTCTATCACAAGTGCCGCACCGGCAGCGAGGAGGACCTGAAATGGATGCAGGCCTCCGCCTCCATGCCCCTGGCGGCCCGCACGGTGAAGATCGGACCCCACCGCCTGCTGGACGGAGGGATTGCGGACTCCATCCCGGTGCGGTTCCTGGAATCCATCGGCTACAAAAAGAACCTCATCATCCTGACCCAGCCCAAGGGCTTTGAGAAAAAGAAAACCAAGTTCCTGCCCATCATCCGGGCCCGGTACGCCCGCTATCCAGCCTTTGTGGCCGCGGCGGCCGACCGCCACGAGCGCTACAACGAGACCCTGTCCTATATCTCGATGCTGGAGGAGGCCGGCGACGCCTATGTGATCCGCCCGCCCATCCCTCTGGAGATCGGCGCCATGGAGCGGGATCCCCGGGAGCTGCAGCGGGTCTATGACACCGGCCGCGCCGTGGCCGAAAAGCAGCTGGACCAGATCCAGACCTTCCTGCTGCGGGCCAAAGCGGAGCTGTAAAATCCAAAACGAAAAAATCCCGTGTCCCTTTGGGGGACACGGGATTTCTTTTGCGTTTGCTTACCGGTTGGACAGCTTGCCCAGCAGGGTGATGACCAGGATGATGGCCACAATCACGATAAAGATGCCCACCATGCCGATCAGCATCATCGGCAGGGTCTGGGACAGGGAAGCGAAGTTCATATGCAAAGCCCTTTCTTATGGTAACATGGAGAGGCCGGGCCCGCCGCAGGCAGGCGCCGGGACAGCGGGACGGAGGATCAGACCCCCATCAGGGCCAGTAGCAGGCCGCCGGCGATGACGGAAGCGATCTGACCCGAGACGTTGACGCTGATGGAGTACATCAGCAGGAAGTTCTGGTTGTCCTCGGCCAGGCCCATCTGGTTGACCACACGGCCGCTCATGGGGAAAGCCGAAATGCCGGCTGCGCCGATCATGGGGTTGATCTTTTTGCCCTCGGGCAGGAAGATGTTCAGAACCTTGGCGAAGATGACGCCGCCGGCGGTGTCAAAGACAAAGGCGAACAGGCCCAGAGCCAGGATCAGCAGGGTGTCGGGGCGGACGAACTTGTCGGCGGTCATCTGGCTGGCCACGGTCATGCCCAGCAGGATGGTGATGAGGTTGGCCAGGGCGTTCTGGGCGGTCTCGCTGAGGGAGTTCAGGACGCCGCACTCACGCAGCAGGTTGCCGAACATCAGGAAGCCCACCAGAGCCACGCTGGCGGGGGCCACCAGGCCGGCCAGGATGGTGACCACCACGGGGAACAGGATGCGGGTGGTGCGGCTGACGCTGCCCTTCTGGTAGGACATGCGGATGCAGCGCTCCTTCTTGGTGGTCAGGGCGCGGATGACAGGGGGCTGAACGATGGGCACCAGGGCCATGTAGCTGTAGGCGGCCACCATGATGGGTCCCAGATAGTCGGACATCAGGGTGTTGGCCACGAAGATGGCGGTGGGGCCATCGGCTGCGCCGATGATGGCGATGGAAGCGGCGTCCTTCAGGGGGAAGAACAGGCCCGCGATGCACAGGGTGAAGAAGATGCCGAACTGGGCCGCAGCGCCGAACAGCATCAGCCAGGGTTTCTCCAGCAGGGGGCCGAAGTCGATCATGGCGCCGATGCCGATGAACAGCAGCAGGGGGAACAGCTCGTTGGACATGCCTGCCTCAAACAGAACCGAGAGGGGGCCTTCGGTGTCGCCCTGGGTGATGGCGCCCGACAGGGGCAGGTTGACGAGAATGGTGCCGAAGCCCATGGGCAGCAGCAGGCTGGGCTCCATTTTTTTGGCAATGGCCAGATAGATCAGCAGACCGCCGACGACCCACATCACCAGCATCTGCCAATTCAGGTTCCCGAAGTTCGAGAACAGCTCCAGGAATTGTTCGAGAAAATTCATTGTTTCCAAAATACCTCCTTCACGGTTTGAGCGGACCGCGGCGAAGGCTGGGAACGGACGGCTGTTTTTGCACAACAAAAAAAGACCCGTCAGCCGCTGCCGTCCAGGCAGATGCCCGCGGGGGGAGATAAACCCCCTCGTCCAACCTTGTCGCCGCTGACATTATTATAAAGTACAGCCTGAAAAAACACAAGAGAAAACAGGATTTTGTCGGCGGAAAGGGGCCTGGGCAAAAAACCGAAAAATACCCGTTGACAAAATCTGCCTTCGGTGATAAAATAAGCAAGCGGTCCGGAAAACCACGGCAGCGCAGGGGGAGAGTCAAATGTCTTCCCAAAGGGTTCCGACAGAAATCCAAAAGAAATCTGAAAAAACTCTTGACAAGGCGCCTCACCTGTGGTAAAATAAACGAGTCGTCCGGCAAACGAAACAGATACCGCAAAAATGAATATGGGCGTGTTCCCGAGTGGCCAATGGGGACAGACTGTAAATCTGCTGCTTAATGCTTCGGTGGTTCGAATCCACCCGCGCCCACCAAATCCCGAGTACTTTGGTACTCGGGATTTTTTGTTGTCCCGGCCCGGGCGGGGAAGTTCCGCCCAAGCAAAAAGGGTGCGCCCCAAGGGCACACCCCCATCTCCAATCATTCGCCGGCCCCGGAAAGCCGCTGGATCAGCTTGGCGGCCAGGGTTTCGGCCTCACCGGCGGGGACCCAGAGATCCGGCTCAAAGCCCCGGAGTTCCTCAAAGTAATCATAACCTTCCGGTGTCAGATAGAAGTTATACATACTCATTTGTACAGCGGTTTTGCTGTTGGGCAGCACTACATGGCCGCTGTTCCCCAGCATGGCACCATAGGTGTTCTCGCCGATAATCAGACTGTTTTCCAGGTTGCAGGCAGTATCCAGGATGATCTCTCCAGAGGACGCGGTGATTTTTCCGGTCAGCAGAATCAGCAGGTTGTCATGATCGATCCACCCGTCTTCCAGTGCATTTTCCGAGCTGCCGTCATAGCTGGAAAACCGAAGCCCATTGCCGGGAACATTCTGACCATATGCGTAGCGGTTGATCCAGGAATGCAGAACGCTTTCGGCGCCGCCTGTGTTAGAACGCAGATCCAGCATGGAGACCGGCTTGGCTTTGAGTTCCTGGGCCCCGTTTATAGTGGCCCTTTGATAGTCTTTATCGAAATTGTTGAACTGGAACACCGGGATGCCGTCTGTCTCCCGCAAGTCTGTATTCTGGTCCTTCGGCAAATTCTCGTAATACAGTTTCCAGGGTTCAGCCGTCAGTGTCTCGGTGGTGCCGTCGGTATAATGAACGGTCAGCTTTTCGTCACAGATGTGATTTTCAAACTCCGACTGCCCGTCAAATACGGCTTCTTTCAGCAGCACCGGATAATAAACGATCTGCCCCTCCTTGGAAATGGAACGCTTGAACAGCTCCTCCAGGTCTGTGTGATTTTCCACGGACTCCACCGTTTTGCCATTGACGGTCTGGTAGCCGTCCTCCGTTTTCAAAAAGGCAGTTTGACGGAAGAAAAAAGGAACCTGTGTGGGGGATGGGCTGGTTTCGTTGATCCGGAAATGCCCGTCTTTGATAAAGCCCAGCTGACTGACAATGATTTGTTCCAGCTCCTGACAGGTGAGGGTGTCTTTGGTTTCCAGAGCCTCCAGCATTTTCTCCTGGGCCGCATCAAAGGCCGCGTGTCCGCCGAAGTAGTCATAAAAACCGTAGGCGTAATAAAAGGCATCGAACAGGTAGTTGATATCCTCCACGGCCTGGCTGTGGGTCAGTTCCAAATCGGGGTCATAGTCGCTGCGCGTGTTGGTGATGTAAGCAGAGATTTTCATCCAGCCTTCATCTGACAGGCTGGTGCGCAGATAGGGCGTAGGGTCCAGCTCCTCCCTCTGAATGCTCTGATGTTCGGCGTTTACCTGGTCCAGCAGCTCCTCCAGTGTGGGCTGGGGAATATCCGGCGCAGCGGCACAACCAGCCAGCGAAAGAAACAGGGCGGCGCTCAGCAGCGCCGCCAGAATACGGTGTTTCAAAGCGAAAGTCTCCTTTCATGGGCGCTGTCTCAAAGGATGGTGCCCGATGATTCAGTGTGTTGAATCTTCCTTTTTATATAGCTAAATATAGCACCCTGGGATGACCCAGTCAAGAAAGCCCCCGGCCTGTCCCAAACAAAAACACACCGGCAAAGCGGTCCCTGGGGGAGACTTTGCCGGTGTGTTTTATGGTAAGCGTCTGGGATTGATGCGGCCCCAGACTACGGTTTATACCGATCTTCAGGATGGAATGCTATGGAATGTGACAGAAAAGTGGATTAGGCCTCCGGCTCAGACACCACGATGGTCTGGTCGGGCTCGCCCTCAGCCTCGATGGCGGCCAGCATAGCCTTGGCGTTGTTGGTGGCCAGGGTAGCGCCGGTGATGCCGTCGATCTCAGAGGAGGTGCCGGCCTTCACGATGTTCTCGCTCAGCTCGGGCATCCAGTCAGCGGGCGAGGGGTCCATGGGGTAGGTCTCCGCGGTGGTCTCGCTCTTCTTGTTGCCGTCGGCGTCGTAGCTCTCGAAGGTAGCAGAAACGATCTTGCCGTCCTTGTACTCCACCACCAGCTCGTCGCGCCAGCCGTAGGCGGCCTCAGCCGAGGCATCGTCCATCTGGGCGGTGTAGACACCATCGGCCTTGCCGGTGGTCTCAGTGGTCTCCTCCGATGCAGCTGCGCTGCTGGCAGTGCTGCTGGCGGCGGTGCTGTCCGCAGTGCTGGAGGAACTGCTGCAGCCTGCCAGAACCACCAGTGCGGTTGCGGCTGCCATTGCCATCAAAATCTTGTTCTTCATAATATAAAAACCCTCCCGATTGTTTCCTGTTTCACAGTATAATCGCAAAATGCCGTAACACATATAGTAGCAATCTGCCGCAGGCTTGTCAAGAATTTTATGCTGAAATATTTTGATTGAAAAGAAAAATTAAGAAACAGCCTTCTTCTGATGAGAAAAAGGCTGCCTTTGACGAATTTTGTAAATCGAGAGGGAAGGGGAGCGGCCGGGCCCCGGCCCGCCGTTTTAAACCGGCCCGGGGGCTGATTTTTGCTGGCAAAACCGGGAGGAAAAGGAAGGCTTTTTGGCCCTGTCTCACTTATATGCACAAATAAAACCCGTTTTTGTGCAAAATGTCTGCATTAACCGGGAAAGAATTTGCCATACATTGCATTTGTGTACAAAGAATGGGGAGTAAATTGGTGAGGTATTCCATCTGGCTTTTGGAATGCAAGTAGGATATAGTAGAAATATGAAACAAAGTGCGGCTTTTTGCCGGGATAACTTTGGTTACCAAGGAGGAGAGAATGCTTATGAAAAAAATTTCTCGCCGCTCGTTCCTGGCGGCGATGGCCGTTCTGGCTGCGAGCGGTTTGTCCGGCTGTGCCGGCTCTGCCGACAACGGCCTGCAAATCATCCGCATTGGACACAACCAGTCCACCAACCACCCCACCCACACCGGTCTGCTGGCCTTTGAGTCCTTTATCGAGGAAAAGCTGGGGGACAAGTACGACGTTCAGATCTTCCCCAGCGAGCTGCTGGGCTCCCAGAACGAGATGGTGCAGCTGACCCAGACCGGCGCCATCACCTTCTGCGTGGCGTCCAACTCCCTGCTGGAGACCTTCTCCCAGAACTACACCCTGTTCAACCTGCCCTATCTGTTCTCCAGCGCCGAGGCCTACCATGCCGCCATGGATGACCCCGAGGTGGTGGGCCCCATCTTTGAGTCCACCAAGCAGGCAGGCTTTGAGGCGGTGACCTGGCTGGACGCCGGCACCCGCAACTTCTACACCATCAAGACCCCCATCAACACCCTCGCCGACCTGAAGGGCCTCAAGATCCGCGTGCAGCAGTCTCCCACCAACGTGCGGATGATGGACCTGCTGGGCGGCTCGGCCACCCCCATGGGCTTCGGCGACGTGTACACCGCCCTCCAGGCCCAGATGCTGGACGGCGCCGAGAACAACGAGCTGGCCCTGACCGACAACGGCCACGGCGACGTCTGCAAGTACTATTCCTACACCATGCACCAGATGATCCCCGACATCCTCATCGGCAACCTGGGCTTCATGGAAGACCTGAGCGCCGAGGAGCGGGCCATCTTTGACGAGGGCTTCGAGATCGTCAACCAGACCCAGCGGGACGCCTGGGGCGACGCCGTAGAGGCCGCCAAGGACAAGGCCCAGAACGAGCAGGGGGTCAACTTCATCTATCCCGACATCACTCCTTTCCAGGAGGCTGTGGCCCCCATGCACGAGGAGATGCTGGCCCAATACCCCGACCTGGCCCCCATTTATGAGCGGATCCAGGCCTACAACGCCGAGTACGAGGCCTGAGCGCGAGAAAGGAAGTGTTCCACGTTATGCAATCCATCCGTAAGGTGCTGAATCTCATCATGAATGGTCTGGCGGGGGTTAGCCTCATCGCCATGACGGCCCTGACCGTCTGGCAGGTCTTTACCCGCTACGTCCTGAACAACCCCTCCACCTGGTCCGAGGAGCTGGTGGGCTATCTGTTTGCCTGGGCCAGCCTGTTTGGCGCGTCCCTCATCACCGGTGAGCGGGGCCACATGAACATCCCCGTGGTGGTGGAAAAAATGCCCGCTGCCCTGCAGAAATTCTTCGCTGTCTTCGGTGAGCTGGTGGCCATGGCCTTCTCCGGCATCATCCTGGTGTACGGCGGCTACGCCATCACTCAGCTGGCCATGGGCCAGATGACCTCCTCGCTGGGGGTTGCGGTGGGCGTGTTCTATGTCACCATGCCCATCTGCGGCGTCATCAACATCCTCTACACCATCCTCAACATCTACGATATCTGCAAAGGCAAGAAGGAGGCAGCGTAAGTTATGGCCATGCAATCTCTCGGGATGATTATTGTCATCCTCGCGGTTCTGCTGGTGGTGGGCGTGCCCATCTCCTACTCCATCGGCATCGCCTCCCTGTTCACCATCCTTCAGACCGTTCCCCTGGATATTTCGGTGGTCACCGGCGCCCAGCGCATCTTTGTGGGCATGAGTAAATTCAGCCTGACCGCCATTCCGTTCTTCATCCTGGCGGGCAACCTGATGAACCAGGGCGGCATCGCCAAGCGATTGGTCAACTTCGTTATGGCCATCCTGGGCAAGCTGCCCGGCGCCCTGCTGGTGACCAACGTGGGCGCCAACGCCCTGTTCGGCGCCATTTCCGGCTCGGCTTCGGCTGCGGCCGCCGCCGTCGGCTCCATGGTCCGTGAAGGCGAAGAGGAGCAGGGCTACGACGAGGCCCTGTGCGCTGCCACCAACGGCGCTTCGGCTCCCTCCGGCCTGCTGATTCCTCCCTCTAACGCGCTGATTACCTATTCTCTGGCCGCCGGCGGTACCTCGGTGGCAGCTCTGTTCATGGCCGGCTATCTGCCGGGCCTGATCTGGGCGGTCTGCTGCATGGTGGTGGCCATCATCATCGCCAAGAAGAAGGGCTATAAGGGCACCCCCGGCAAGTTCAGCTGGTCCAACCTGGGCAAGGCCACCCTGCAGGCCATTCCCTCCCTGTCCCTGATTATCGTGGTCATCGGCGGCATCATCGCCGGTGTCTTCAGCGCCACCGAGGGCTCGGCCATCGCCGTGGTGTACGCCCTGATCCTGGGCATCTGCTACCGCAACATCACCCTCAAGAGCTTCTGGAAAATCGTGGTGGACAGCGCCAAGATGAGCGGCATGGTGGTCTTTCTGATCGGCGTGTCCAACATTCTGGGCTGGGTCATGGCCTTCCTGCAGATCCCCCAGGCGGTTTCCGCTGCCCTGCTGGGCATCACCGACAACCCCATCATCATCCTGCTCATCATGAACGTGATCCTGCTGGTGGCAGGCACCTTCATGGACGTCACCCCCGCCATCCTGATCTTTACCCCGCTGTTCCTGCCCATCGTCAAGACCTTTGGAATGGACCCCATCCATTTCGGTCTGATCCTGGTGTATAACCTCTGCATCGGCAACATTACCCCGCCGGTGGGCAACACCCTCTTTGTGGCCATCAAGGTGGGCCGCACCAGCCTGTCCAAGACCATGCCCTATATGCTGTGCTACTATGTAGCCATCCTGCTGGGCCTGATGCTGGTGACCTATATTCCCGCCATCAGTATGGCGCTGCCTCAGCTGGCTGGTCTGGCCTAAGGCGGCATCTCTATATCCCTGCGCTGAAAGCGGCGCTTTCCGGGCGGTTTCGCCTCTGGAAAGCGCCGCTTTTCCTTTGTCAGACAGATACAGCCCCCGGCGGGTGAGCCGAGGGCTGTGGGGCTTTCTTGGGCCGGGCGGTAAGCTGGGGCGCGGAGAGAGCGCCAGAAGGGGCGGCCGGGGCTGTCCACCCAGACAAGGCCGGCCCTGGTGCAGCCTGCAAGCAGCTGGCAGCGGTTTACAGCGGCTTTTGCCCGGACAAAGGGGAGAGGGCCGCTTGTCCTCTGTCCTGGCCGGGAGAGCCTCACCGCAGAGCGGGGAGCGCCGGGCACAAAAAGGCGCCGCCCGCCTGCAAGGGAGTGCAGACGGGCGGCTGTATCTGGAACAATGAGGAGGAGAAACGCAAACGAAATTATTCGAGGCCCACCAGATCCTGGCCGGGCTTGACCTGGCCGGAGGCCAGCACCTTGACGGCGGCGTAATCGTCGGTATTGCAGACGATCATGGGGGTGGTGCACAGGTAGCCTGCGGCCCGGATGGCGTCCATGTCAAAGCTGATGAGCAGGTCGCCCTTCTTGACCTTCTGGCCCGCCTGGACGTGGGGAGTAAAGTACTTGCCCTCCAGCTTGACGGTGTCGATGCCGATGTGGAGCAGGATTTCTGCGCCGGAGGAGGTCACCAGGCTGATGGCGTGGTGGGTGTCAAAGAGGTTGTCCACCATGGCGTCGGCGGGGGCATAGAGATTGCCCTCGGTGGGCTCGATGGCGGCGCCCTCGCCCAGTGCGCAGGAGGCGAAAGCCTCGTCCTTCACCTCGGCCATGGGCACCACGGTGCCGGCCATGTGAGCGCCCAGAACGGCGGCGGTCATGGTCTTGGCGGGGGCGGCGGGCTTGGGAGCGGGCTCAGCCGGCTGGGGAGCCGGAGCAGCGGTGTCCAGAGCGCTGGCGGCAGGGGTCTCCATGAAGTCCACCAGGTTGGACTTGATGACGGCCACCTGAGGTCCATAGATGACCTGGATGCCGTTGCCCTTGTGGACCACGCCCGAGGCGCCGCTCTGCTTGAGGAGGCCGTCGTTGACCTTGGAGGAATCCACCACCGTCACGCGCAGACGGGTAGCGCAGCAGTCCACGTCCGAGACGTTGGCCTTGCCGCCCAGACCACGCAGGATGGTGGCCGAGACGGTATCGCCGCTGGCGCCCTTGGAGCCGTCGGGGCCGATGCCGGTCTTTTCCTTGAAGTCGTCACGGGTGTACAGCTTGGTTTCTTCGTTGTCCGCCTCGCGGCCGGGGGTCTTGAGGTCCATCTTGCGGATCATGATGGTGAAGGTGAAGTAGTACAGGACAAAGTAGACCACGCCCACGACGACCACCCAGATCCAGTGGGTCTTGTCGTTGCCCTGGAGGATGCCGAACAGGGTCAGGTCAATCAGACCGCCCGAGAAGGTCATGCCGACGCAGACGTTGAGGATGTGCATCAGCATGTAGGCCAGACCGGCGTACACGCAGTGGACGGCGTACATCACGGGAGCCACGAACAGGAAGGTGAATTCCAGAGGCTCGGTGATACCGGTGAGCATGGAGGTCAGAGCAGCGGACAGCAGCAGGCCGGCCACCACTTTGCGCTTTTCGGGGCGGGCGGCGCGGTACATGGCCAGAGCGGCGCCGGGCAGACCGAAGATCATAAGGGGGAACTTACCGGACATAAACCGGGTGGCGTCCACCGAGAACTCGGTGACGGTCTTGGAGGCCAGCTCGGCGAAGAAGATGTTCTGCGCACCCTGGACGGTGACGCCGTCGATGATGGCGGTGCCGCCCACAGCGGTCTGCCAGAAGGGCATATAGAACACATGGTGCAGGCCGAAGGGAATCAGAGCGCGCTCCACCAGGCCGTAGATGAAGGTGCCGGCGTAGCCCGAGCTGATCACCAGGTTGCCCAGCATGCCGATGCCGGTCTGAACCACCGGCCAGACGTAGAACATGGCGATGCCCACCAGCAGGTAGACGGCGGTGCTGACGATGGGAACAAAGCGGGTGCCGCCGAAGAAGGAGAGCACCTGGGGCAGCTGGATCTTATAGAAGCGGTTGTGGAGAGCGGCCACGCCCAGACCCACGATGATACCGCCGAACACGCCCATCTGCAGGGTGGTGATGCCCAGCATGGAGGTGGTGGTGTTAGGGGCCATGGCTTCCACGCCGCCGGCGGCATTGATCATGGCGCAGATGGCGGTGTTCATGACCAGATAGGCGATGGCGCCGGACAGGGCGGCCACTTCCTTTTCCTTTTTGGCCATGCCGATGGCGACGCCCATGGCGAACAGCAGGGCCAGGTTGTTAAAGACGGCGCTGCCGCACTGGTTCATGATGTCCAGCACGGTGTAGATGATGGAGCCGGGGTAGATGACGCCGGTCAGGCCGTAGGCCTCCAGCATGGTCTCGTTGGTGAAAGAACTGCCGATGCCCAGCAGCAGGCCCGCCACGGGCAGCAGGGCGATGGGCAGCATGAAGGACCGGCCGACACGCTGCAATACGCCGAAGATCTTGTCTTTCATAAAATTGCTTACCTCCTGTCATTTTTGGGTGGATATTCGGGCAAAAGGCGGTTCCTGCCGGGCAGGCAGGAGGCCGCGGGTTCTATGTGCAGCCTGCGCCGGGGGCGCAGACGTTACGGGGTAGGAGCGGTGCCGGTGTTCCGGAGCAGGCCGGCCGACACCCGCTTGAGGTGGATGGTCAGATAGACCAGCTCCTCCTGGGAGAGCTCTTTGTGCCAGGTGTTCCGCACATACTCGGCCACGCACTGGGCGCATTTGTAGTGCTGGGCACAGCTGCGGGCGATCATCTCCCGGAAGGCCACGTCGCCTTCGTCCGGGCTGTCGGGGATCATCTTGTCCTGAAACAGCCGCTGGGCAAAGTAGCGCAGGTGCACCACAAACCGGTTGAAGTCCAGGGATTCCCGGTCAAAGGCGCCCTGGTCCCGATAGAAGTATTCCACCACCTCCACCGCCCCGTCGATGAGGCGGGTGATGCCGTACATTTCGCTCATGTCGGTGTTCAGCTCGGCGTTGACGATGTGCAGGGCGATGAACGCCGCCTCGTCTGCGTTGAGCTGGACGCCGCACTGGGTGCGGATCATGTCCAGGCATTTCTGGCCCAGATGGTATTCGGTGGGGTAATAACAGAGGATGCTGCCGGCCAGCGGATTTTTGAACTCGATGCCCTGGGCTTTGCGCTGGATGGCAAAGCTGACATGGTCGGCCAGCGTAATGAGGAGAGACTCGTTGAGGGGCTGGTGGATCTCGGCGCGGATGACCTCGATCATCTGTTCGGTCAGCTGGAGGTGTTCCAGGGGAATCTGCTCCACCAGTTCCCGCAGCCGGCGCTGGCCGGTCTTGTCCTCCATCCGGTAGATTTTTTCCACCCCGGCGGGGTTCACGAATTCGCCCACCTTCCGGCCAAAACCCAGCCCCCGGCCGGTGACGATGCTCTCGTGCCCCTTTTCATCAATGACGCACAGGATGTTGTTGTTGATGACTTTTTTAATGCGCATCCTGCAGCCTCCTTGTCGCAGTATGCCAATTTAAACGGCAAAACGGGAAAAAGAAAAGACCAACCCCCTCAATGCCTCTTTCTCTACGACAAAAGACATCCTCGGAGTTGGTCTAGCCCGCATTACCGGTAACAATCCAACTGGAAAGTCTGCCACAGTGCAGACTTTAATTATCGTCTATAAAATACCATGCAGACAGCCGAATGTCAACAGAAACAGGCGTTGTATAGAACGTTTCGTCAGGTTGATGAAATTTTAACGGGTTCCTTTGGGCATTTCTGCTCGATGCGTGGGGTCACCTGTCCGCCTTGGACGGACAGGTGGCGGATCAGAGGTCCTGTTCGGCCAGGAAGTCCTTCAAAGTCTGGGCCGAGGCCCGCAGAGCGGCGATTTCCTCCTCGCTGAGGGCGATGGGGACGATGGTCTCGACGCCGTCCTTGCCCACCACGGCGGGCAGGCTCAGGGCCACCCCGTCGATGCCATAGCTGCCGTGCTGTACCGACGACACCGGCAGGATGGACTTCTCATCCCGGACGATGGCCTCGCAGACCCGGCGCACCGACATGGCGATGCCGTAGTAGGTGGCGCTTTTCTTCTCGATGATCTCGTAGGCGCTGTTCTTGACCCCGGCAGCCAGGGCTTCCATGGCGGCGTCGTGGTCAAAGTAGCCCCGCATCTCGCAGAAGTTGTGGAGGGGCAGGCCCGACACGTTGGCGCTGCTCCAGGCCACAATTTCACTGTCGCCGTGCTCGCCCAGAATGAAGGCGTGGACGGCCCGGCTGTCCACCTGCAGGTGTTCTCCCAGCAGGTACTTCAGGCGGGCGGTGTCCAGAACGGTGCCGGTGCCGAAGACCCGGTTTTCGGGGAAGCCGCTGAGCTTGGCGGCGGCATAGGTCAGAATATCCACCGGGTTGGCCACAATCAGCAGGATGGCGTCCCGGTTGTACTGGGTGATGGAGGGGATGATGGACCGGAAGATGGAGATGTTTTTCTTCACCAGGTTCAGCCGGGTTTCGCCCGGCTTCTGGCCGGCCCCGGCGGTGATGACGATCAGGGATGCGTCGGCCAGGTCGGGGTAGTCGCCGGCGTAAATTTTCATGGGCTTGGCGAAGGGCAGGCCGTGGCTGATGTCCAGGGCCTCGCCCTCAGCCCGGGCGTGGTTGGCGTCGATCAGGACCATCTCGGAGAACAGACCGCTCTGCATCAGGGCGAAGGCCGAGGCCGACCCCACAAAGCCGCAGCCGATGACGGCCAGTTTTCGTGTGTTCAGATTGCGCATAGAGCACCTCCTTTGGTGTTTGGGTTTACTTTGTGTAGAAAATCAGTCTAAAATACGTCCGTCGCGGGAAAGAGTCACCACCTGCCAGGGGATGAACTTGCCGCTGGCCTGGAGCGCACGCTGGGCGGCGGACTGGAGCCCGCCGCAGCAGGGCACCTCCATCCGGACGATGGTGACGCTCTGGATGTCGTTGAGGCGGAGAATGTCGGTGAGCTTTTCGGCGTAGTCCACCCCGTCCAGCTTGGGGCAGCCGATGAGGGTCACCTTGCCCCGCATGAAATCTTCGTGGAAAGATGCGTAGGCATAGGCGGCGCAGTCGGCGGCGATCAGCAGCTTGGCCCCCTGGAAGAAGGGCGCCTGCACCGGGGCCAGCTTGATCTGGACCGGCCACTGGCCCAGCCGGGACACCGGCTTGCCGGCGGGAACGGCGGCAGGGGCCTCGGGGGCCTGGGATGCCTGGAACTGGACGGCCCGGGAACCGGGACAGCCTCCGGCGTGGTGGGGGGCCTGCTGCTGGGCCTTGGCACGCTGGACGGCGGCCTCGTCGTAGGCGGGGGCCTCCCGCTGTTCAAAGGTGATGGCTCCGGTGGGACAACCGGGCAGGCAGTCCCCCAGACCGTCGCAGAAGTGCTCCCGCACCAGCTTGGCCTTGCCGTTCACCATCTCGATGGCGCCCTCGTGGCAGGCGGTGGCGCACAGGCCGCAGCCGTTGCATTTTTCCTGATCTATATGAATGATCTGTCGAATCATGGGGAAATCCTCCTTGGATGTGTTGGGGTTCTGAGGTGATTATAGTACAATGCGGGGAAAATGTATGTTGTTTTTACAACAAAAGGCGGAACGCAGCCCCAAAAACATGGATAAGCTGGGCGAAAGCGCCCTGTTCCGGGGGGAATGGAGTGAGACGGGGCTTTCCACGCAAAAGGCGCCGTCCTGTGGAAAAGACGGCGCCTCGGGGCTCAGGTGTGGAGGATCACCTCACAGCGGTCCTCCAAATTTGATGACAAAATGTATTTTTCTTCCAAAGGTATCCATTTGGTACGGAAATTCTCCAGGTTGACCCCCGGTCTCTGGGCGATGCGGGCCAGCCGGGTCTCCAGATCGGCGGTGACAAAGACGTGGAGGTCGTAGCAGGCCCACAGGTCGGGGTGGCAGCTGTAGGAGCCTTCCGCCAGAATGACCGGCTTCCAGGGGGCGGCCACCGGGGGCTTCAGCTGGCCGGTGTGGCAGTCGTAGGGGCGGTAGAGAGCGTCCCGGCGTTCCAGCAGGGGGGACAGGGCCTCAGTGAAAAACCGCTCCCGGTCAAAGTTGCCTCCCGGCTGGGCCATCCGCTGGGGCGTGCGCTGTTCGGGCCGGAGGAAAAAGTCGTCGGCGTGGAGGACGGTGCAGTCCAGCCGCTGGGCCAGCAGGGCGGCCACGGTGGTTTTGCCGCTGCCGCACCGGCCGTCGATGGCCACCACGGTGCGGCCCTGCCGGGACAGAAGTTCCTCCACCCGCGCCGCAAGGGCGTCCAGCCCGGCGGGGGGAGAGGGGAGATGAGAAGTTTCCTGTGCGTTATGAATCATAGACGATTTCCTTTTCGTACATCAGTGGAGGTGAAAGGTTCTACCTTATTATATAGAAGATTTTGCGGAACGCAAGATGGGACCGGAAATCTGAAATGGTATCTGAAATGCGGTGCAAAAGGAAACACTTTGGGCCGATTTTTTCGTATAAAGCGGATAGACAATCACGTCGCTATGTGATACCCTAATATAGGATCAAATGATTGTGCCCCCAGGAGAGAAGGCCTGGGGGCGACGTTTGGCAGGGGCCGGCTGACGTGCACCGGTCGGCCCCATGGAAGTGTACACACCCAAGAAGAGAAAGGAACGGATTCAGAATGAAGAAGATTTCCCGCAAAGGTTTTCTGAAGATCGCCGCCGCTGCTGCCATGAGCAGCGTGACCGCCGGCGCCCTGGCCGCCTGTGAGTCGGCCGGTTCGGCTGTCTCGGGGGCTGCTTCGGGCTCGGGCTCGGTGGCAGCAGGGGCCACCTACATTCCCGGCACCTATGAGGCCACCGCTGCCGGCATCAACGGCGACGTCAAGGTGACCATGACCTTCAGCGAGAACGCCATCACCGATATCGTGCTGGATGTCTCGGGCGAGACCCCCTCCATCGGCGGTGCAGCGGCTGAGGACCTGAAGAACGCCCTGATGGAAGCACAGGGCTCCAACATTGAGGTGGTGTCGGGCGCCACCATCACTTCCGACGGCGTCATCAAGGCCGCCCAGAAGTGCATTGACCAGGCTCAGGGCAAGGTGACGGTGGAAGTGATCAACCTGCCCACCGGCGATGAGAACGACTGGCTGGGCACCGAGCCCACCATCGATGAGGAGTCCATCACTGATACCTGGGACACCGATATCCTGATCGTGGGTGCCGGCAACGGCGGCCTGATGGCAGCCGCTTACGCCGCCAAGAACGGCCTGAATTTCCGCATCATCGAGCAGAACAGCGTGGTGCAGGACACCCGTCACTGGATCGGCGCAGTGGACGGCTTCGGCGCACAGGAGCACGGCGTGGTCACCGACAAGGGCAAGCTGCTGAGCGAGATTTCCCGCTATGCCTCCGGCAAGTGCGACCAGCGCGTGGTCAAGACCTGGCTGAATGAGTCGGCCGAGGCCATCGGCTTTGTCCGCGAGATCATGGAGGACGAGTTCGGCGTCCAGATGACCTACACCTACGGCGACGAGGCTCACTGGCCCGACGAGAACGCCCTGGAGAACACCGACTACATCTACCCCGAGATCGAGTACACCTACGACCGCAGCACCGGCGCCGAGCGCAACAAGCTGTTCGCCGAGTACATCGAGAATCTGGGCTACTCCATCGACTTCAACACCGCCCTGGCCAAGCTGGAGAAGAACAGCGACGGCCGCATCACCGGCATCATCGCCCAGAGCAACGAGGACGGCCACTTCATCCGCATCAATGCGGCCAAGGGCGTCCTGCTGGCCTGCGGCGGCTACCCCGGCAACCCCTACATGATGGAGCAGCTGGACCCCCTGGGCACCAGCGTCACCACCGCCTGCTCCTACTCGCCGGCTGACCGCGGCTACGGCATCCGCGCCGCCGTCTGGGCCGGCGCCAACCTGGACAAGGAGTCTGCTCCCATGCTGTTCGACCGCGGCGTGGTGCCTCCGGGACAGGACGCCGGCTACATCGACAGCCCCAGCGCCTTTGGCGGCAAGGCTTTCCCCGGCCCCATCAAGCAGTATAACCCCGGCACCCAGCCCTTCCTGAAGGTCAACCGCCACGGCGAACGGTTTGCCAACGAGAGCTGCCCCTACAACGACATCGTCTATGCTGCCGCCCATCAGCCGGGCCGCGTCTACGCCCAGATCCACGACGACAACTGGTACGAGGACGTGCAGCGCTTCCACACCATCGGCTGCTCGGCCCAGACCCGTAACGGCGGTCCGGACTACGTGCTGCCCAAGATGGAGGAGGCCGAGGCCGCTGGCTGCTTCTTCCGCGCCGACACCCTGGAGGAGCTGGCCGACAAGCTGGGCTTCACCGGCGCCGACAAGGACACCTTCCTGGCCACCGTCGAGCGGTACAATGAGCTGTACGATCAGCAGAAGGACGACGATTTCGGCAAGCCGGCCTACCGTCTGAGCGCCATCCGCAAGGCTCCCTTCTATGGCTGCTGGCTGGGCGCTTCGCTGCTGACCACCGAGCAGGGCATCGCCATCAACGAAAAGGGCCAGGCTCTGGACACCAACAACGAGCCCATGGAGGGCCTGTACATCACCGGCGATATGTCCGGCAGCTTCTTTGCCAACAACTACCCCTGCCTGATGGCAGGCGTGGCCATGGGCCGCACCGTCACCTTCGCCATGAAGGCCATCAAGGAGATGGGCGGTCTGGAGTAAAAACCGGCCGGGCATCCCCTGAACCCCCATAGAACCGAAAAAAGAGCCGTGGAGCTTTGCCGCTCCACGGCTCTTTTGTTTGCGCTGAAGGCGGGCGGTCAGCGAATTTGACCGTTGCCGCGGATGATGTACTTGTAGGTGCACAGCTCGGCCAGGCCCATGGGACCCCGGGCGTGGAGCTTCTGGGTGGAAATACCCATCTCGCAGCCCAGGCCGAACTCGCCGCCGTCGGTGAAACGGGTGGAACAGTTGACGTACACCGCCGCGCTGTCCACCGCTGCGGTGAACAGGTCGATGTGTTCCTGGGTCTGGCTCAGGATGGCCTCGCTGTGGCCGGTGGAATGCTCGGCAATGTGGCCGATGGCCTGCTGCACGTCCTCCACAACCCCCACCGCCAGGATGTAGTCCAGGAACTCGGTGTCAAAGTCCTGGGGCCCGGCGGGGGTGCCGGGAATGATGGCCGCGGCCTTCTGGTCCAGCCGCAGCTCCACCGGATGAAGGCCGCGGACCTCCCGGTCGGGGCCCAGACGCTGGGCCAGCCTGGGCAGAAATGCCCCGGCAATGTCCTTGTGCACCAGGCAGACCTCCTCGGCGTTGCAGACGCTGGGACGGCTGGCCTTGGCGTTTTCGATGATGTCCAGTGCCTTGTCCTGATCGGCGGTGTCGTCCACATAGATGTGGCAGATGCCGGTGCCGGTCTGGATGCAGGGAACCTTGGCGTTTTCCACGCAGGCCCGGATCAGGCCCGCGCCGCCCCGGGGGATCAGCAGATCCACATAGCCCACGGCGGTCATCAGGGCGTTGGCGGAGGCGTGGGTGGTGTCCTCAATCAGGCTGACGGCGGCAGCCGGCAGACCGACGGCCGTCACCCCCTGGCGCAGGGCGTCCACAATGGCCTTGCTGGAGCGCCAGGCCTCTTTGCCGCAGCGCAGAACACAGGCGTTGCCGCTCTTGAGGGCCAGGGCCGCCGCGTCACTGGTGACGTTGGGGCGGCTCTCGTAAATGATGGCCACCACGCCCATGGGAACGGCGGTCTTTTCGATCACCAGGCCGTTGGGCCGCTCGATGCGGCGCAGCACGGCGCCCACCGGGTCGGGCAGGGCCGCCACGTCCCGGATGCCCTGGGCCATGCCGTCCAGGCGCTGCTGGTTCAGGGCCAGACGGTCCAGCATCACCTCCGAGATCCGCCCCCGGGCGGCCTCGATGTCGGCGGCGTTGGCGGCCAGAATGGCGGCCCGGTTGGCCGGGTTGTCCAGGGCGTCGGCCATCCCCATCAGGGCATGGTTCCGCTGCCGGGTATCGGCCAGGGCCAGAGAGCCTTTGGCGTCACGGGCGGCGGTGAGAATCTCCTGTGTGGTCATGGGTCAACCTCCTTTTTATTTGTTGGCCCGGGGCCGCGCCGCAAACCGGGTGCCGGCGGCTTCGCCCTCGGCAATCCTGTACAGCAGCTCGGGATGGGCTCCATTGGCAATCACCATTTCCACCCCGTCGGCGGTGACCATCCGGGCGGCGCGCAGCTTGGTGGCCATGCCGCCGGTGCCCAGGGCCGAACCGGCCCCGTCCGACAGGCTCATGATGTCCTCGGTGACGTTCTCCACCAGGGGAATCAGCTGGGCGTCGGGATGGGTGCGGGGGTTGGCGGTGTACAGCCCGTCAATGTCGCTGAGCAGCACCAGCAGGTCCGCCCGGGCACAGCAGGCCACAATGGCCGCCAGGGTGTCGTTGTCGCCGATGGAGGAAATCTCCATGGTGGATACGGTGTCGTTTTCGTTGATGATGGGCAGCGCGCCCAGCTCCAGCAGGCGGTAGAGGGTGTTCTCGAAGTTCTGGCGGCGTTCGGTGTGCTCCACGTCTACGCCCGTCAGCAGAATCTGGGCTACGGTGTGGTTGTACTCGGCAAACAGCCGGTCATAGGTGTACATCAGCTCGCACTGGCCCACCGCCGCACAGGCCTGCTTGCCCGCCATGTCGGCGGGACGGCTGGGCAGGGACAGCTTGCCCACGCCCATGCCGATGGCGCCCGAGGAAACCAGAATCATCTCGTGGCCGGCGTTTTTCAGGTCGCTCAGGACCTTCACCAGCTCCTCGGTGCGGCGGATGTTCAGGTGGCCGGTGGGATAGGTGAGGGTAGAGGTGCCGACCTTGACGACAATTCGCATGGCATCAGCCCTCCCGCAGCTTGATGGTCTTTTCATAGGCGGCGATGACCGCGTCGGTCACCGCCCCGCGGAAGCCCCGCTCCTCCAGCACCCGGACACCCTGAATGGTGGTGCCGCCGGGGCTGCAGACCGAGTCCTTCAGGACGCCGGGATGGCTGCCGGTGTCCAGCATCATCTTGGCGCTGCCCAGCAGCATCTGGGCGGCGTACTGCAGCGCCTTGGCCCGGGGCATTCCGCAGGCCACGCCGCCGTCCGCCAGGGCCTCAATGAACTGATACGCCCAGGCCGGGCCGCAGCCCGACACGCAGCAGGCGGCGTCCATCAGGTTTTCGGGCAGATTGTCCAGCATGCCGGCCCCCGCCATCAGCTGGCAGAAGGCTTCTTCCTCGCCGTCCTCCAGGCCCAGGGTGCAGTAGGGAATCATCCCGGCGCCGGCCCCCGAGGGAATGTTGGGGTTGATCCGCACCACCGGGTAGTCGCCCCCGGCCATCTGGCGGATCTGCACCATGGTCAGGCCCGCCGCCATGGTGCACAGGATAAACCGCTCTTTGCGGCCCGCCAGCACCGGCTGCAGCTGGGCCAGCATGTCGGCCATCATCTGGGGTTTCACGCCCAGGAATACCACATCGCACAGGGCGGCGTCCTGGTTGGAGCCGGTGCGGCAGCCCAGCTCAGCCGCCAGGGCCTCGGCCTTGGCGGGGGTGCGGTTTGCCAAAACAACATTGCCCGGCTCCACCGTGCGGCAGATCGCCCGTGCCAGGGCTCCGCCCATGTTTCCGCAGCCAATAAAACCAATCGTTTTCATCCGGATTTCCTCCTTTACTTCCGATGGGACAGGATATGACGCGCCCGGCCCTGTCCGTTTGGCCGGGGTTCGCCCCGGGTGCCAGAGCCGCAGGCCTGCCGGATTCACAGGCGGACGCGGCGCCGGGACGCGGTGTCCGGCGGCGTGCGTCACCCCTCGATGCGACCCGCCAGTCCGCGGCATCTCAGGGGAAAACCCCCGCCCTGCGGCCGGCGCGCCCCTGCAGCCTGCCGCACGGCGGCACGCTGAAAATGCTGCTTCCATATTACCCGGAATGGCCCGCAAAATCAAGTCCTCTATACGGACGGTTGACAAAACCTGCCTGCGCGGTGTACAATAAAAACACAATGGGCTTGTGTGCCGACATGAGCCGGGAAGGGGGTATGCGCGTTGCGCAAGATGAAGCACGGACTGGTCCTGCTGCTGGCAGTGCTGGCTCTTTTGGTGTTGAGCGGCTGTTCGCAGCCCAAACAGGTTGGGACGCGCAGCATGGCCGGCGTGGCGGATCTGATCGCCAATATGTCCGCCAAGACAGTGGTCACCAACGATGCCCCGCTGGACAGCGGCACCGCCGCTGCCGCCACCTATATGCTCAAGAGCCGCAGCGCCCCCGGCACCGGGGAGGACAACGGCATTCTGGCGGATGCGATGCGGGAAGCCTCCGACACCAGCCGCTACAATGCCCTCAGCGCCCCCACCGAGAGCGGCGTGACCCGGATGTCCCGGCTGTTCATCTATCCTGGCGACTGGAGCGAGGACGAAGTGGCCCGGGCCATCGTGAATAAGATCGACGAAATGGCGGATGAATTGCTGAGTAGCTCCTGCTCCCGCCAGGTGGTGATCGACAGTTATTTCAACTATACATATACCTATTCGGTCAGCGTGCGCCAGGCGTTCAGCGATCAGGCGTCGGCCTGGGTGGTGGGAATCGGCATCAACCAGACCGCAAAAGAGGAACATAAAACCTGATTTACGATAAAAATTTACAATAAAAAAGCAGTAAAAATATTTGAGTTTTGGGTGAAATATCATCCCACCAAAGTTGGGAAACAGAACCCCAACTTTGAAAACAAAAGCTCGAATGCCCACAAGCGCACCTGCCGAAAGGCAAGGGCGCTTGTTTTTATTAAATGTAAATTTTTTTAGAAGAACTCTTGGCGAAAAATGGTACGATTGACAAATCGCGGAAGTTGTACTATTATATGACTAGACGGGGTAGGGGCCGTCCTTATCCCGCAAAGGTCCAAGACTCAAAACAGGTAACCCCAGGCAAAATTTTACTTCTTTAGAAGGAGGTAAAGGTCCAATGAAACTCAAGCGCATTCTTTCCCTGGCGCTGTCCGGCGTCCTGGCAGTCAGCATGCTGACTGCTTGCGGCTTCGGCGGCAATGCAGACAAGCTGCCCGGCAAAAACGAGGTGACTCCGGTCTCGATGACTCTTGCTGTGAATAGTGCTATTAACAGCAAGCCGAAGTTTGAGAGCGACAACACCCTGTCCAAGGCTGTGCAGTCTGCTGCAAGCACTCTGACTGCTAATCAGGTGAAGACGGTTGACACGATCGCTCCGCAGGCTATCCTTGACATGGTGCGTCAGATGACCTATACGAGCGCAAAGGGTGAGCTGGACAATCCTGCAGCATGGAGCGCATTTAACAGCGATGCAAGTTTCTCCACTGTCCGCATTTACAAGGGCGACTATGACACTGCCACGGTCGCCAACAAGATCAAGACGGATGTCGTCGATAAGATTGCTCTGACCAGCGACAAGGCAACCAAGGGCAACGACTTTACTTGCGATTATGACTGCTATGTTGCAGGCTGCAAGGTTACCGTTGCTGAGGCCGCTGCTGATGGTTCGGACGTGACGGTCTGGGTCGTAGGCATTCAGATTGACCGTGATGCGAAAGCTGTGAAATCTTAATCGTTGATCCTCAATGACCCTATTTCCTTTTCGTGAGGAGAAAGCCCCTGACGGTGCGACGTTGGGGGCTTTTTAGTGTCAAAGAGACAGAGAAAGTCTCTTTTGTTTCATAGCCTAAACAAAAATCCACTGCATGGGAATACCCTGTGCGGTGGATTTTTGTTTTTGATCCATCGCACTTATTTTGCGTCCCAAAAATGCGAAACGATGGAAGATTCTGGGTGAAAGACCAAAATTTATCAACGTATTTACGTTGGATAAATGCTAAATTTCCCGTTTTTCTCACCTTTTGCCAGTTCTGCCTTGACAAAGGAAACTCTGTTGTGTTAAACTATGCTCAAGGAACGGGGATGGTGACCTGTTCCCCAAATGTTTTGGTGCGAGTTACAAACAACAACAAGGAGGAAATTTCCAAATGAAACTGAATAAGGTTCTGGCTCTGGCTCTGTCCGGCGTTATGGCTGTCAGCATGCTGGCTGGCTGCTCGACCAACGGCAACAAGGACGACAACAAGGACGAGCAGGTTCCTGTTGCTGACACTTCTATTGCTGGCATTCTGAACGATGAGCTGAAGGATGAGAAGATTGATGCTGTTTCTTTCCAGTATAGCACCGATCTGCAGGATGCTGTTGAGCAGGTTCTGCGCGTTAATGGTGGCCTGAAGAGCACTACTCAGGGCGACGATATCAGCAAGGACATCGTTACCTATCAGGAGTACAGCCGTGAGGTCTTTGGGTCTCTGGGTAGCAAGGCTGGCAGCCCGGTCGTTGGCACTAAGGTTGCTGTGAAGACTCAGGTCAATGCTACTGGTAAGACTGCCGAAGCAGTGAAGAAGGAAATGGCTCAGGCTATTGCTGATCTGGTTAAGGGTCTGGAGACTGAGGAAGAGGTTGGCAACCTGAAGTACACCTACACCTATACTGGTGAAGTTGCTATGGTTACTGCCGAGGATAATGATATGCCTGTCTACCTCGTCACCGCAGTTGTCACTTGCAAGACTTCTGCTCCTGTCGAGAAGTAATTTTATAACTAGCTAGGCTATCGTAACTCGTTTACACACTGATTATCGTATGATACAGTCCGTGCGGGGCGCGTGCAGCTGTCGTACCTTTCTACGAGGTGACCGCATAACCGCACAATATACGAAGCGCTTCGTATAGCACCAAAGGTTTATTACAAATTATTTGTAGTTTGCCGCACCAAAAAAGAACCAGCTGGGTGTGCAGACCCAGTTTTCCGGGGGCGGGCCGCAAGGCCCGCCCCCTTTTTGGTTTGCAGGGGAGGCCGGCTGCCAGCTTGTGATTGATTTTTCGGGCCGGACATGGTACACTTCCTCTGTAGAGAGTACAAGGAATGCAAAAACAGAAATGAGGAAGCTATCATGGTTACAATATTGTTGTCCACCATTGGCCAGCGGGGTGTGGATGCGCTGGCGTTTGTGCTGGCGTTTGTCCTGACGGCCCTGCTGACCAGTCTGTTCCGCAGCCGGCTGCCCCAGGACCATGGCCGCGCGTTTGCGGTGGATGGCGCGCTGTCCAAGGGCAAGGCCCGGGGCGCGGGATTGATTTTTGTGCTGTGCATCGTGCTGGTGGCCCTGGCGTTTATGCCGTTCCACCTGGAGACGGTCATTTATATGGTCCTGCTCATTGCATCGATGCTGTCGGGGTATCTGGACGATGCCTCGGACACCGCGTGGAACGAGTACAAAAAAGGCCTGATTGATTTTGTGATTGCGGCGGTGGCCGGCGTCACCTATCTCAACTTCAACGGCTGCGGAGTCCGGTTTTTGAGCTGGTATTTTGTGCTGCCGTACCCGGTGTACCTGCTGCTGATCATTATCCTGATCTGGGCCAGCATCAATGTGGTGAACTGCACCGACGGCGTGGACGGCCTGTCCGCCAGCCTGGCGGTGGTGAGCATGGGCACCTTTGCCATGCTGTACGGCGAGTATCTGGGCAGCTACGTCACCGCCACGGTGGCGTTTGTGGGCGCTCTGCTGGCCTATCTGTGGTCCAACGCCAAGCCCTCCACCGTCCTGATGGGCGACGCGGGCAGCCGCGCCATGGGCTTTTTCCTGGCGGTTCTGGCCCTCAAGTCGGGACATCCCTTTGCCTTCCTGCTGGCGGCGATGGTGTTTATCCTGGACGGCAGCCTGGGCATCATTAAAATCAGCCTCAAGCGTTTCCTGCACATCAGCGTGCTGAAAAACACCCTGACCCCCCTTCACGACCACGCCCGCAAGCGGCTGGGCTGGAGCGACGAACAGGTGGTCATCCGTTGGGTGATCGTCCAGTGCGTGGCGTCGGCGGTGCTGACGGTGCTGGCAGGCTTCGGCGCATAATGTTTTTACGGCCCCGCTGTGATAGGCGGGGCTGTTTTGTATCCCGCCCGGCGTGTTGACAAGTACACTTGTCTGTGTTATACTGAAAATGCAAATAAAACTTGTCAAACCCGAGGGAGGCGGTTCCATGAAAAAGGAAGAAATCCTGCGCAGAGCCCGGCAGGAGGGCGACGGCGAATACGAGGAGCGAATCCAGGGCCAGATCATGACCCGCAGCGCCCTGGTTGTGGTGGGGCTGTGCGCGGCCTTCTGGCTGGTGCGGGCGGGCCGCGCCTGGGCTGCAGGCGAGGCGCTGGCCCAGGTGTGGGACTATCCGGCCATTGCCACGGGATATGCGGCCTTTGTCCATCTTTGGATGTACAAGCGGCTGGACCAGCGGGTCAACCTGGTGAGCGGGCTGTGCTGCCTGCTGGCGTTTGTGATCTTTTCGGTGCAGTTTTGGCTGCACCTGTGAGGGAGGCGGCGTATGAATTCGGAACTGGTTTTGAAAAACCGGCTCAAAGAGGCGCGGGCGGCGGCGGGGCTGTCCCAGGCGCAGCTGGCGGCGATGGTGGGCGTCTCACGCAACACCATCAGCTCGATTGAGACGGGGCAGTTTAACCCCACCGCCAAGCTGGCGCTGATTCTGTGCATCGCGCTGGACAAAAAGTTTGAGGAGCTGTTTTATTTCGAGGACTGAGGCCCGAAACGGCAAAGAGGAGGCGGAGCCAATGACCCTAGACGAGGCCAAGAAAGCCCAGCGCCAGCAGGGGATTGCGGCGCGGCGGGCGCTGGACCCCTCAACGCGGCAAGCCGCCGATGCGGCCATCTGTGCCCGCATCGCGTCCCTGCCGGCCTGGCAGGCCGCAAAACGGGTGCTGGGGTATGCCGCTTTCGGCGGGGAGCCGGACCTGTCGGCCCTGCTGGAGGGCCCGGAAGGCCGCCTGCACGGGGCAGCCTGGCCGGTGTGCGGCCCGGACTGCACCATGACCGCCGCCCGGCCCCACCCGGAAAAGGGCTGGGAGACGGGGGCATATGGCATCCGTGCGCCGGTGCTGGAACGGGCGGAGATCTTCCCGCCCGAGACCCTGGACCTGGTTCTGGTGCCCTGTACCGCCTTTGATGAGGCCTGCCGGCGGGTGGGCATGGGCAAAGGCTACTATGACCGGTATCTTCCCCGGTGCACCGGCGCGGCGGTGTACGGGGTGGCCTATGAGGTACAAAAAGTGGAGGCGGCCGCCGCGGGGCCGCTGGACATCCGTCTGGATGGCGTCATCACCGAGAGGGGGATTTACAGATGGAAATGATGCACAAAAGCTGTGAGCAGTTTTTGGAGGAACTGGCCTCCAAAGCGGCGGTACCGGGGGGCGGCGGCGGGTCGGCCCTGGTGGGCGCCGTGGGCACGGCCCTGGGGAACATGGTGGGCTGCCTGACGGTGGGCAAAAAGAAATATGCCGCCGTGGAGCCGGACATCCTGGCCCTGAATGAGAAGGCCGCCGCCCTGCGGGCCCGGCTGGAAGGGCTGGTGGAGGCGGACGCCGAGGCCTTTGCGCCCCTGGCCAAGGCCTATTCCATCCCCAAAGAGGACCCCGCCCGGGCCGAAATCATGGCGGCCGCCCTGGAAAAGGCCGCCGCTGTGCCCCTGGAAATCATGGAGTGCTGCTGTGAGGCCATCGCCCTGCTGGAAGAATACGAGGCCAAGGGCAGCGTGCTGGCGGTGTCGGATGCAGGATGCGGGGCGGTGTTCTGCCGGGCGGCGCTGGAAGGCGCCGGGCTGAACGTCAGCGTCAACACCCGCCTGATGGCCGACCGGGCCCGGGCGGAAGAGCTGGACGCCCGTGTGGCGGCCCTGCTGAAGGAATATGTACCGCGGGCCGAGGCGGTTTACGCCAAGGTTTGCGCACGACTGGGAGGAAATTGACCATGGCAACGCTTTTGAAAGGCGCGCAGGCCGCTGCCGCCCTGAACGAAAAGACGGCGGCCCGTGTGGCGGCCCTGGCGGAAAAAGGGATTGTGCCCACCCTGGCGGTGGTGCGGATGGGCGAGCGGGAGGACGATCTGTCCTATGAACGGGGCGTGATGAACCGCTGCGCCAAGCTGGGCATCGCGGTGAAGCCCTATCTGCTGGCGGCGGACGCCCCGCAGGCGGCGCTGATGGCGGTGCTGGAGGAAATCAACGTGGACGCCGGCGTCCACGGCTGCCTGATTTTCCGGCCGCTGCCCGCCCAGATCGACGACAAGGCGGTCCGGGCTGCCCTGGCCCCCGAAAAGGATGTGGACGGTATCACCGACGCCTCTCTGGCGGGAGTGTTTACCGGCAGCGGGGTGGGCTATGCCCCCTGTACGGCCCAGGCCTGTGTGGATATTCTGGACCATTACGGCATCCCCCTGGAAGGCAAACGGGTCACTGTGGTGGGCCGCAGCCTGGTGGTGGGCAAACCGGCCACCATGCTGCTGGACCGCAAAAACGCCACCGTGACCATGTGCAATTCCCGCACCAAAGACCTGCCCCAGCTCTGCCGCCAGGCGGACATCCTGGTGGTGGCCATGGGCAAGCGCGGCGCCATCGGCGGGGACTGCATCGCCCCGGGCCAGGTGGTGGTGGATGTGGGTATCCACACCGATGAGGACGGCAAGCTGTGCGGTGACGTCCGCTTTGCGGAGGCCGAGCCGGTGGCCAGTGCCATCACCCCGGTGCCGGGAGGCGTGGGCGCCATGACCACCTCGGTGCTGGCCGCCCATGTGGTAGATGCTTCCGAGAAGGCTGCACAGTAATCCGCAAAAACCCGCATAGACCTTGATCTGCCAACTGAAAAATCCTGCGTTGCTGCCCAAAAGCTAAGGTCTGAGGTGAACACATATGAAGATACCGTTTCAGATGGCTCTGTTCAAAGCGGTTTTTGTAGTGGGTGTGCTGGTGGTATGTGCTCTTTGGGCCTTTGAACGTTTTATCAGCGGCGCGGTCCTTCTGAGCCTTTTGTTTGTATTTGATTTCGCTTTCCGGCGGTGCCCCTTTTGCGGCAAGCATTTTTCCATTCAATGGAGTAAGCTGGAACGATGTCCTTTTTGCGGAAAATCCTTGAAGTAGAAAACAGGAAATGAGTTACTGAAATAAAAACCCCCGCTCCCATGGAAGGAGCGGGGATTTTGTGCTTTTTAGATCATAAGACTTCGCATCGTACCGGGCCGCAGGCCCAAACGTAACGAGCGAGCGGGACGGCTGTCCTCTTGCGGTTCCCTAAATTTTCGGCGCATTGGATGAGCCGAAAATTTAGACCGCTGCGCCACTCACGGCTCCCTGTTTCGTCCACCGGACGCGGTCGCCGTTCGTGCCTCTTGCGCTTAGCCAATTTTCCCGGCGGACATGAATGTCCTTGTGAAAATTGGAGCGCTGCGTCAGCGGCGGCTCCCTGTTTCATCCACTGGATGCGGTCGCCGCCGCTGCCTTGCATCGTACCGGGCCGCAGGCCCAAACGTAACGAGCGAGCCGGAGCGTAAAGGTCCCGCGGAACTGTCGGAGACCCGGAAACTTTATGGTACCCAGTAAAAAGTTTTTTGCTTACTTTTTTTCAAAAAAGTAAGAGACGCCGGTGTCGGTGACGATGGCGTAGATGAGGGGGAGCTCCGAGGGTTTCTCGGGGCCGAAGGTGAAAGCGGAACGGTAGACCGCCTCGGCGGCTGCAAAGCGCTCGGGCGCGCCGCAGAAGGTGGCCAGACTCTCGCCCCGGCGTACGTAGTCGCCCCGCTTCTTGTGCAGGATGATGCCGGCGGCGTAGTCCAGGGGATCGCCCTTCTTCTCCCGTCCGGCTCCCAGCAGGACGCTGGCGATGCCGATCTTCTCGGCGTCGTTGGCCGTAATGTACCCGTCGGCCTCGGCCAGTACCTCGTACTTGGCCGCCGGCTGGTCAAACAGGCTGTAATCCTCCAGAACCCGCACGTCGCCGCCCTGGGCCGCAAACATCTCTTTGCACTTGGCAAAGGCGCTGCCGTTTGCAATCACCTGCTGGGCCATGGCACGGCATTCTTCCGGGGTTCCTTTGCCCGCCAGCACCAGCATATAGGACGCCAGCTGCAGACAGACTTCGGTCAGGTCGGCGGGGCCGCGGCCCTTGAGCACTTCCATGCTCTCCATCACTTCCAGGCTGTTGCCGATGTTGTGGCCCAGAGGCGTGTCCATGTCGGTGATCATGGCGGCCACCTTGCGGCCGTGGTGGCCGCCAATGGATACCATCAGCTTGGCCAGCTGGACGCTATCCTCCACCGTCTTCATGAAGGCGCCAGTGCCGGTGGTGACGTCCAGCAGGATGGCGTCCGAGCCGGAAGCCAGCTTCTTGGACATGATGCTGGAGGCAATCAGGGGAATGCAGCTGACGGTGGCGGTGACGTCCCGCAGGGCGTACATCTTTTTGTCCGCTGCAGCGATGTTCTCGCTCTGGCCGATGACCGAAATGCCGATCCGGTTCACCTGGGCGAAAAATTCCTCCTGGGTCAGGGCGGTGCGGGTGCCGGGCACGCTCTCCATCTTGTCGATGGTGCCGCCGGTATGACCCAGGCCCCGGCCGCTCATCTTGGCAATCTTGACCCCGCAGGCCGCCGCAATGGGCGCAATCACCAGGGTGGTCTTGTCGCCCACGCCGCCGGTGGAATGCTTGTCCACCTTGATGCCGGCAATGGGGGACAGGTCCACCATCTCGCCGCTGCGGGCCATGATGTCGGTCAAAATGGCGGTCTCTTCGTCGGTCATCCCCCGCAGGTAGACCGCCATCATCCAGGCAGCCATCTGGTAATCGGGCACGTCGCCCGCCACATAGCCGTTGATGAGGGTTTCCAGCTCGGCGCGGGTATGGGTCCCGCCGTCCCGCTTCTTTGCAATCAGATCGTAGATACGCATGGTAATCACTCCTGTCCCGACGTGTTGTGTGGTAAATCCAGTATAGTATGACTTTTCCTTAAAGGCAAGGGGATTCCTGAGGGTTCAACAAAAATTCACCCTTTTTCCATGACGAAATTCTCCAGCTGCACCCCGCGGCGTTCCACCTGCTGGGCCCGGATCACCCGGTAGCCCCGCCTTTCAAAAAAGGGCCGGGCGGTGCGGGAGGCATGGGTGATGATGGGACGGCTCCGGGCAGCCCCTTCCAGGGCGTCGCAGAGGGCCGAGGCCACCCCGCGCCGCTGAAAGGCGCGGCTCACATACAGCCGGTCCAGATAACCGGCGGCGGGGTCCAGATCCCCAAAGCCCACCAGCTGCCCGTCCAGCTCCGCCACCAGGGTGACGTGGGCCCGGAAACCATCATCCCAGGCCGCCAGGTCGGGGCCCTCTGCGGGGGCCCAGGCGTCCAGCTGGGCGGGGGTGTAGTGGGCGGTACAGACGGTGTGGACCGTCTCGTAAAAGAGGGCCGCCAGCGCGGGGCAGTCCTCGGGGCGGTAGGGGCGGAGGGTCACCGCCAGGGCGTTCAGCCAGGCGTCCGCCTCGGCCCGGCTGTGGAAGGCAAAGACCTGCCGGCGCCCCCGGTATGGCTCCAGCATGGCGCGGATCGCGGGGAGCTGCGCCTGGCCGAAGTCGAGGATGTATTGCAGGAACTCTGCGTCCAGCTCCTCCTCCACCCAGGGCATGTCCGGGCGCTGCGCGCCCCGGCGGTTTTCCACCCCCGCCAGGCAGACTTCCAGGGGGAAGTCCAGGAAAAAGACGGTGTCGCAGGCGGCCAGCCGCGGCTCCATGGTGCGCAGATAGTTGCCGTCAATGATCCAGGCGGGCCCGTCCATGACGGCGGCCAGAGCGGCGTCAAAGGCCTCAGGGGTGGTGTGGGTGCCGTCGGCCCGGTGCCACAGGCAGTCCAGATAGTGGAGGGGCAGGCCGGTCCGGTCCCGCAGGGCCCGGGCGAAGGTGCTCTTGCCCGCCCCGGGACAGCCGATGACCAAAACTTTCTGCATGGGAAACACCTTCCTTTCAGAGAGCAAAACGGCGGCAAGCTGTTGCCGCCTGCCGCCGCTGATGCCGTGTGGGATTAACGGGAGCCCTTGTCGTAGGGGATACCCTCGGCCTTGGGGGCCATGCTGTTCTTGGAAGTGAACGCCAGGATAATCATGGATGCGATGAAGGGCATCATGTTGTAGATGTTGCTGGACCAGCCCAGGTTGGCCAGGAAGGTGGAGTCGGCGATGTTGGCCAGGCTCTTGAACACGGCGAAGAACATGGCCGCGCCAAAGATGTGGAAGGGTTTCCACTGGCCGAAGATCATGACCGCCAGGGCCAGGAAGCCGGCGCCGGCCACGCCCACCTCAAAGTTCCAGGTCTGAACGGGGGGAACGATATAGGCCATGCCGCCGATGGCGCCCAGGGCGCCCGAGATCAGGACGCCGGCGTAGCGCATCTTGTAGACGTTGATGCCCACCGAGTCGGCGGCCTGGGGATGTTCGCCGCAGGCCCGCAGACGCAGGCCAAAGCGGGTCTTGTACATGACGATATAGCTGATGACCAGCAGGACAATGCCCAGAGGGACAAAGACGCTGAGCTCCAGCCCGCCCACCGAGAACAGGAAGGGACGGTTGGTGTAGTTCAGCTTGGCGCTGCCGCTCTCGCTGAAATACTTGGCCAGAACCACCGCTACCGCGGTGGCCAGCAGGTTCAGAGCGGTGCCGCCGATGGTCTGGTCGGCTTTCAGGTTGATGGAGGCGAAGGCCAGCAGCAGGGAATAGACCATGCCGGCCAGGGCCGCCGCCACAATGGACAGAACCACGATCAGCCATGCGGGCATGGTGGCGGGCAGAAGGGTCAGGGCCAGGACGCCGGCGACGCCGCCGATGACCATGATGCCCTCCAGGGCAATGTTGATGATGCCGGAGTGCTCGCTGAACATGCCGCCCAGGGCTACCAGCATCAGGACGATGCCGTACAGCAGGGTATATTTGATGAGCAACAGCATAGCTTAGTCCTCCTTTTTGCCGGTCTTATCTGCCCGTTTGCCGCCGGACAGGAGCTTGGCGATCTTGCCGCGGAACAGCATCGAGAAGGCGCACAGATAGATGATGATGCCGCTGATGAGGTCGGCCACCTCGGTGGGGTAGTAGCGGGTGGACAGGAACGAGCCGCCCACCGTGATGTGGGAGATGAACAGGGCCGAGAAGATGGTGCCGATGGGGTTGGAGCTGGCCAGCAGGGCCACCGAAATGCCGTTGAAGCCCATGGCCGGCAGGGTGGTGGAGTTCAGGGGGTTCCACTCGGACACACCGGACAGGTAGTACAGGCCCGCGCCAAAGCCGGCCAGAGCGCCGGCGATGACCATGGACAGCACCAGGTTTTTCTTCTCGTTGATGCCGGCGTAGCGGGCGGCGTTCTTGTTGAGGCCCACGGCCTTCAGCTCATAGCCGAAGGTGGTCTTGTCCAGCACAATCCAGATCACGATGGCCACCACGATGGCCAGGAAGATGGCGATGGTGGTGCTGTTGGTCTGGAACATGTTGTTCAGGCCGAAGTCGGGGATGATGGAGCCCTCGGCGCCTTCCAGGCGGCGGAGGTTCCAGGTGCGGGTGTTGCGGGAGTCGTACATCACGCCGGTGCCGTTGCCGTACACAATCTCATTGACCAGATACAGGCCGATCCAGTTGAACATGATGGAGGTGATAACCTCGTTGATGTTCAGATAGGCCTTGAACAGGCCGGGGATGGCGCCCCACAGGCCGCCCAGGATGGCGGAGGCCAGCAGGCCCACATACCAGGGCAGGTGAAGGACGATGGCGCAGTACAGAGCGCCGTAGGCGCCCAGGGTGTACTGGCCGGCGGCGCCGATGTTGAACAGGCCGGTTTTGAAGGCGAAGGCCACCGAAAGACCGGTCATGATGAGGGGGGCGGCGTTGGCCAGGGTGCGGCCCACGCCGTAGGGGGCGTCATAGAAGCCGCCCTTCAGGATGCGGACAAAGCCGTCGGTCCAGGCGTGCTCGGCGTTGATGGCCAGCAGCACCAGATAGCCGAACACCAGGCCGATCAGGATGCACAGCAGAGCTGCCAGCACGCTGACAAAGGCCGACCGGCTGTTGCCCCCGCGGGAAAGCATCTTTTTCTTGGTATCCATAAAGCGCTTATTCTCCTTTCCCCTGCTTGCGGGCGCCGGCCATATACAGGCCCAGCTCCTGGACGGTGGTGGTCTTGGGGTCAAACTCGCCCACGACCTCGCCCTCGTACATGACGAGGATGCGGTCGGACAGG
Organism: Faecalibacterium sp. An122; assembly: GCF_002160895.1. Classification (GTDB taxonomy): domain Bacteria; phylum Bacillota; class Clostridia; order Oscillospirales; family Ruminococcaceae; genus Faecalibacterium. Next base: position 66,210 of record NZ_NFLL01000008.1, read on the forward strand.
TTCATGACCTCGTCCAGCTCCAGGCTCACCAGCAGAACCGCCTTGCCGGCGTCCCGCTGGGCCACGATCTGGCGATGGATATACTCGATGGCGCCCACGTCCAGGCCGCGGGTGGGCTGCACAGCCACCAGCAGCTTGGGGTCGCGGTCGATTTCGCGGGCGATGATGGCCTTCTGCTGGTTGCCGCCCGACATGCTGCGGGCAATGGTGACACTGCCCTGGCCGCTGCGGACGTCGTACTGCTCAATCAGACGGTCGGAATACTCCCGCACCTTGTCCTTGCGGATGAAGCCATGGCTCTGGAACTCGGGCTGCCAGTAGCGCTGCAGCACCATGTTGTTCTCCAGGCTGTAGTCCAGCACCAGACCGTGCTTGTGACGGTCCTCGGGGATATGGCTCATGCCCGACTTGGAGCGCTCCCGGATGGAAGCATGGGTGATGTCCTTGCCGCAGAAGGTGATGGTGCCCTTGGTGACCTTTTCCAGGCCGGTGAGGCCGTAGACAAACTCGGTCTGTCCGTTGCCCTCGATGCCGGCCAGGCAGACGATCTCGCCCGCCCGCACCTGGAACGACACGTCCCGGACGGCGCTCTTCTTGTGGGTGGAGCTGGGCACGTTCACGCCCTGGACATCCAGGATCACCTCGCCGGGATGGGCGGGGGCCTTGTCCACCTGCAGCTGAACGTCGCGGCCCACCATCATGCGGGACAGCTCTTCCTGGTTGGTGTTGGCAATGTCGGTGACGCCCACATACTTGCCCTTGCGCAGGACGGTGCACCGGTCGGCCACCGCCATGATCTCGTTGAGCTTGTGGGTGATGAACAGGATGCTCTTGCCCTCTTTCTTGAAGCCCCGCATGATCTCCATCAGCTCGTCGATCTCCTGGGGGGTCAGAACGGCGGTGGGCTCGTCAAAAATCAGGATCTCATTGTCCCGGTAGAGCATCTTCAGAATCTCGACGCGCTGCTGCATGCCCACCGAAATGTCGCTGACCAGCGCGTCCGGGTCCACCCGCAGGCCATATTTCTCGCTCAGAGCCATGACCTTCTTGCGGGCTTCGGCTTTCTGCAGAAAGCCCAGCTTGTTGGGCTCCACGCCCAAGATGATGTTGTCCAGAACGGTAAAGCATTCCACCAGTTTGAAGTGCTGGTGGACCATGCCGATGCCCAGCGCGTTGGCGTCGTTGGGGTTGCGGATCTGGACCTCCTTGCCACTCTTGAGAATCTTGCCCTGTTCGGGCTGGTACAGACCAAACAGCACGCTCATCAGGGTGCTCTTGCCGGCGCCGTTTTCGCCCAACAGAGCGTGAACTTCACCTTTGCGCAGCTGGAGGGTAATATCATCGTTCGCCTTGATTCCAGGGAATTCCTTGGTAATGTGGAGCATCTCGATCACATAATCCTCGGCCAATCTGCTCACTCTCCTTTCACATGATGGTAACGCTTTGTTATCACTTTATCCATTATAACGTATTCTAATGCTACTTTGCAAGGAAAATATGTCTCAAAATCTGGCATTTTGCAAAAAAGACAGAGATTTTGTGCCGGAAACGGTGGGATACTACTGAAACCGGTGAGTTCGACAAAAAAGTATGACTTTACTTGTGGAACCTGCCGAAAAATCCGCAAAAAAATTAAGATAAAAAAGCACAGCTTTATGCGCTTTTTTGCGGCGCAAAATCCCTGAAAATCCGGCTTTTTGAGGGGTTGAAGGCAGGGGAGGCCGGAGAAACGGGACAAAAAAGCGGGGCACCCGTGGGGGTGCCCCGCTCGATGGAAACCGAAGCTTGTCCAGCCTGGTTACAGGACCAGCTTACTGAACGTAAGTGACCTTGACCAGATCGCTGGTGGTGGGCTTCACGCTGTCCTCGCTGGAGTTGTCCACAACGATCTCGCCGGAAGCGATCTTGGCCTTGACAGCCTCGTACTCCTCGACGGTGAAGGTGCGGAAGTTCCAGCTGTCCTCAGCGGTGGGCAGGCCGACGTAGTCGCCCTCCTCCAGGCCGAAGTTGCCGTTGGTAGCAGCGATGGTGGTCCACTCGCCGTCGTCGATGTCGCCCAGAGCGGACTCAACAGCGACGGTCAGCTGCTTCATAGCGGAAGTGATGAAGGGGTTGTAGCTGTAGGTGCCGTCAGCCACGCCGTTGGCGCCGATGTAGTTCTGGTCAACGTCCACGCCGATGACGTAGCCGTTGGACTTGATGGCAGCTTCCAGAGCGGAGGTGTAGATGCCGCCGCCGCAGGCGAAGACAACCTCGGTGCCGCTGGTGTACCAGCCCTCCATACGGGAGGTGATGTTGGCGTCGCCGTAGAACTGGCCGCCGTAGTAGTAGTTCACCTCAACGGCGTTGCCGGTCTCCTGAGCAGCAGCGTCGATGCCCTGGATGTAGCCGTAGCCGTAGCGGATAACAGCGGGAACAGCCATGCCGCCCAGGAAGCCCAGCTTGGTGAAGCCGTCCTTGGCGATGGCGTAACCTGCCAGGTAGCCTGCCTGCTCCTCCTTGAAGGTGATGCAGTAGCAGTTGGCGGGGATGGTGTCGGTGCCGATGTCGGCCTGGGTCACGTCAATGGCGATGAAGCGGGTGTCGGGGTACTGCTCAGCAGCCCAGGCCAGGGAAGCGCCGTACAGGTAGCCGACGCAGACAACGGTGTCAGCGCCGTCGTTGACAGCCTGACGGATCATGGTCTCGCGGTCCTCATCGGAAGCGTCAGCCTCGGGGATGTAGTACTGGCAGTTGTCGCCCATGTAGTTCTGGACAGCGGTCCAGCAAGCCTGGTTGAAGCTCTCGTCATCGATGGTGCCGGTGTCGCAGCACAGAGCCACGTAGGAAACAGCGGTGCCCTCAGCGGCCTCGCCGGAGGCAGCGCTGGAAGCGGTGCTGGAAGAAGCAGCAGTGCTGGAAGCGGTGCTGGAGGAGCTGCCGCAGGCGGTCAGAACAGAAACAGCAGCGGCTGCGCCAGCCACGGCCATAAACTTACGACGCGAAATCATATTCATAAGAATTATCTCCTTTTTAACAGTTGTCTGCAACCATTTACGGACAGAAACATGATGCGGAATGCGGGGGCATAACGCCGCATTCTCTATATTTCAGTATAGCTACAAAATGTGTGAGGTTCAAGCGGTTTTTCATTACAAAATCTTTACAATATTGGCCGAAAAATAGCGAAAACCAACACAATCACGGGTGTTTTGCTTTGGAATTTTAGGTAATTTGCGTCAGATGTTGGCCGGGCCGAAACCGAAGGGAAGCAGTTCGCCCAGGGTGCGCTCGATGAAGTCGTCGGGGGTTTTGGCCATGATGACATTGAGGCTGGGCCCGCAGAACTCATACAGAGCCTGGCGGCAGACCCCGCAGGGCCCCGTGACCAGCTCGTTGACCTCGCCCATCCGGGCGCCCACCACCGCAATGTCGGTGAAATGGGTGACCCCTTCGCTGACCGCCTTGAACAGAGCGGTGCGCTCGGCGCAGCTGGTGGGGGTAAAGGCGGCGTTCTCAATGTTGCAGCCGGTGAAAATCTGACCGTCGGTGCTGCGGAGGGCGGCTCCCACCGTGAAGCGGCTGTAGGGGGCTACAGCCCGGGTGCGGGCGTCCAGCGCCAGGCGGATCAGCTCCTGTTTTTCCTCACGGGTCAGTTCAGACATGGCGTTCTCCTCAATACTCTGCGCCCAGGGCCACCTTCATCATGTCGGTGAAGCTCTTCTGGCGCTGCTCGGCGGTGGTGATCTCGGGGGAGACAAAGCTGTCCGAGATGGTCAGCAGGCAGGCGGCGTTCTTGCCCAGGATCTGGGCGTTGGCAAAGAGGGCGAAGCTCTCCATTTCCACGCAGACGCAGCCCTGCTCGTCCCGCAGCTTTTCCCAGTAGGTGGGCTTTTCGTCCGAGGGCTGGCGATAGAACACGTCGGAGGAATGGATGTTGCCCTCGATGAGGGGGATGCCCTGCTTGGCGGCGGAGGCCTTGAGCTTTTCGTTCAGGGAACGGCTGGGGAAGGTGATGTGGCCCTCAAAGCCGCTCTGGGTCTTGGCGTAGCTGGACTCACTGACTGCGCCGGAGGCCAGCACCACGTCGAACAGCTTGGCCTTGTCGGTGTAGCTGCCGGCGGAGCCGATGCGGATGATGTTCTCGACGCCGTAGAACTTGAACAGCTCATAGGAGTAGATGCCGATGGACGGCATACCCATGCCGCTGCCCATCACGCTGATGGGGCGGCCCTCATAGGTGCCGGTGAAGCCCAGCATCCCGCGGACAGCGGTGACCTGGCGGACATCCTGCAGGAAGGTCTCGGCGATGAACTGGGCCCGCAGCGGGTCGCCCGGCATCAGGACGGTTTTGGCGAAATCGCCCGGTTCTGCGGCAATGTGCGGAGTGGACATAGGGACAAACCTCCTTTATTTGTTGAAGTAATTCTGAGGCGGCAGGTAACGGCCGTTGTAACGGATCTCAAAGTGGCAGTGGTTGCCGCTGGAACGGCCGGTCGAGCCGACGTAACCAATCAGCTGGCCCTGGCTGACCGCCTGGCCGGCGCTGACGGTCAGGGACAGGCAGTGGGCGTAAACGGTGCTGTAGCCGTTGCCGTGGTTGATGATGATGGAGTAGCCGTAGCCGCTGCCGGCGCCGTTCCGCTCGTAGCCGGCCTTGCTGATGACGCCGCTGGCGGAAGCGTAGATGGGAGTGCCGGCGGGGGCGCAGATGTCCACGCCCTTGTGGCTGCTGGAATACCAGCGGGAACAATAGGTGTACTGGGGCACCGGCCAGATGAAGGTGCCGTTGCCCACCTGGGCGACGCTGCCGCTGGGCAGCTTGGTGCCCACCACGATCTCCCGGTTGACCGGCTCCTTGGTGACCTCGCTGCTGACGATGGTCTGTTCCAGCAGGTTGCCCTCGGTGTCGTAGACGTTCTCGGCGGTGATGGTGCGGATGCCGTTTTCACCCTCCTGTACTGTGTGGGTGGTGCCGAAGGCGTATTCGCTGGACTGGGTTTTCTGGGTGGAGAAGGGGATCTCCTCAGTCCAGGTGACGGTCCGGGTGATCTGGACCTCCAGCATGGCCTCCTCCCGGGTGACGATCAGCTCGTCGCCGGGGAAGATGGCGGTATCGGTGGTGATGTTGTTGAGCTCGCACAGCTCTGCGGTGGTAAGGTTGTTCTTGGTGGCAATCAGGCTGATGCTATCGCCCTGCTGCACGGTGTAGACCCGCTCGGCCTGGCGCACGCCCGACAGCAGGGACACCACATCGGCGTAATCCTTGAAACTGTCAGTGAAATACAGCCCGTCCTCCAGGGTGACGGTCCGGTTGAAGCTGACCACGGCGGTGGGGTCTGCGTCATCCTGATAGGCCGAGAGCATCCCGTCCAGGTACAGCTCCAGCTGGTCGCCCTCGGCGCAGACGGCGGTCAGTTCCCCGTCCAGATAGAGGGCGGTGCCCTCGCTGATCTCGTCGCTGACGGCGGACAGGATGGCGTCGGCCATCTGGCTTTCGTCCAGCACCTCGGTGGAAATAGCCAGCCGGTAGGTGGGCTCGATGGTCAGCTCGGCTTCGCCGGAGGTGCCGGCGTAGTTGACGCGCTGGAGCACGTCCTCACGGGCTGAGTCAAAGGTATCTTCGTTGGCCACATGGCCCACCGTGACGCCGTTGACGTCCACGGCCAGGGTGTAGGGGCTGCCCACCATGACCTGGACCACCGTCAGCAGGACGGCCAGAGAGCCCAGGGGCAGCAGGTACACCACCATCCGGGGCAGCAGGCCTGCATAGCGGACCGCACCGCGGCCTAAGTACTGAAGGTCGGCCACAATGCCGGCCCAGAATCCTTTTTCACGGCGGACGTTGGTGCCGTGAACCCAGATGTTGCGCACACCGCGGCAGAGCACATACAGAGGCTCAAACAGCTCCCGCAGCACCGTCCGGGCGCCGGGGAAAGCGGTGTCGGCCACATCCTGCCACGCCCGCAGAAAGGCGGCGGACAGCCAGATGGCGGCGGATTCAATGACCCGCCCGGCCTGGATCATGCTGTATTCGCCGGCGAAGCCCAGAGAATACAGAAAGTCGCCGGCCTGCCGGGCCAGCGGGAAACGGCTGAGGAAGGCGCCGAAGCCCTCCATGCGGCGGCGGGTCCGGGCGCGGAAATGGTGGCGGCGCAGCAGGCTGCTGCACTGCACCCGGGCCCAGAATGCCCGCAGTTTTTCTTTTGTTGTCAGGGGAGGCGGGGCGCTCGGCTGAACGTCCTGCGGCTCCTTGATTTTATCGTCAATCAAAAGAGTGGTTCTCCTTCCGGTGGGATTGGATGCATCTATACAAAAGTGAAGGCATATCGCATCAAAAGCCCGGCGGCGGCGGGGATCGGGACAGGGCAGAAAGCCTGTCCGGCCCCGCCCCGCAGCGGGGCGCGGAACGCGCAAAAAATACAGCCCGGCCAGACCAGCGGCTGCCGGACCGTACGTTCTTAACTAAATTATACACCGTGCAGGCCCTGAGGCAAGGTTTTGCACAGAATTTGGATGAAGCTTTCACCGACTTTTCACGAAAATAACGCAATTATGTCGGCGGGCAGTGGGCTTTCCACTGTGACGGGGGAGAGCCGCAGGGGCATGTCGATCCAAAAGCCGTCGGGCATGGGATGTCCCTCCGGCACCAGGAACCGCTGCCGGCCGCAGTGGAGGGCCTGACGCCCGATCCGGTCCCGGTGCCCGCCGTACAGGTCGTCCCCGGCCAGGGGATGGCCGATGGAGGCGAAGTGGACCCGGATCTGATGGGTGCGCCCGGTGACCGGGACGCAGGCCGCCAGGCTGAGGCCCTTTTCCGCCTTTATAATGGTATATTCGGTGCGGCTGGGCTTGCCGTCGGGGGTGACGCACCGGCCGATGATGCTGTCGCCCCGGCGGCCGATGGGGGCGTCGATGACCCCCGGGCCCAGGGGCAGCTCGCCCTCGGCCACCGCATAATAGAGCTTGTCCACGTTTTGGGCCAGCAGGGGAGCGGCGTAACTGGTCTGGGCCGCCAGCACCAGGCCGCTGGTGTCCTTGTCGATTCGGTTCACCGGCCGAAAGACCGGGCTGCGGCCGGCGGCCTGCCGCAGGGCGGCGTAGCCGTTGGCCAGGGTGCCGCCGGGATAGTTGAGGGTGGGGTGGACCGCAATGCCGGCGGGCTTGTCCAGCACCACCGCGAAAAAGTCCTCGTAAACCGTCCGCACCGGGATGTCCGGCTGGGGCTCACAGCCGCCCTCCTCCTCGGGAAAGGCGAAGGACACCACCTGACCCGGAAAGACCCGCTGGTTGGCCAGAACCGGTTTGCCGTCGGCCCAAAAGCCGCTGCCACGGAACTTCACCGCCCGCAGCAGATCGGTGGACAGGCGGCACTCCCGCAGAAAGCTGCGGAGCAGGACCCCCTCGGGCCCGGCCTGCGGGGGAACAGGGAAATACAGCCGCATGGCCTGGGGCCTCCTTTCCGGGCTGAAATGTCATATAAGTATAACAAAAAATCCCAAGACTTGCAAATGACGCCGGATTATGGTATCATGTAGCGTGGAAAACGAGTGGAACATACGGCGGCGGGGCGGCTTGACCGCTCTGAGGAAAGTCCGGGCTTCACAGAGCACGGTAACTGCTAACGGCAGCCGGGGGTGACCCCAGGGAAAGTGCAACAGAAAGGAAACCGCCGCACCTTTGTGCGGTAAGGATGAAAGGGCGAGGTAAGAGCTCACCAGCGGATGGGTGACCATTCGGCTTTGTAAACCCTACCGGAAGCAACGCCTATATGGGACGTACAAGCGCTGCTCGCGTGTCCTGAAGGCGGCACGAGCCCGTCAGCAATGGCGGGCCTAGACAGATCGTCGTTTAATACAGAACCCGGCTTACGGTCTATCTCGTTTTCCACCTGAGACGTTTTGGGGGCCTGCTTTGGACAGCAGGCCTCCTTTTTCTGCGATTTTAACAGTTTGTTTCTTTTCGTTTTGGTGAAAATGTGCTATACTAAAGCCGATCCATGCTCTTTGGAGCGTCAAATGCTGGTGTAAAATTGGACAGGATGTGTCTTGTATGAAGGATGGTTTTCTGAAAGCAGCGGCCCTTTCCCCCGCGCTGCGGGTGGCGGACTGCGCCTATAACGCCGGGCAGATTGTCTCGGCCCTCAACGACTGCGCACGGCGCGGGGTCAAGCTGGCGGTGCTGCCCGAGCTGGCCCTCACCGGGTATACCTGCGGGGATTTGTTCTTCCAGCAGGCGCTGCAGCAGGCGGCCCTGGCCGGGCTGGAGGAGATCCTCCGGGCCAGCGAAGGGCTGGACCTGGTGGCTCTGGTGGGCCTGCCCCTGATGGTGAACGGCAAGCTGTATAACTGCGCCGCCGTGGTCTGCCGCGGCCGGCTGCTGGGCATCGTCCCCAAGACCTGCCTGCCCAACTACGGTGAATTCTACGAAAAGCGCCACTTTGCCCCCGGCAGCAAGACCGTCCGCACCGTGACGGTCTGCGGCCAGGAGACCCTGTTCGGCACCTCGCTGCTGTTTGCCTGCCGCCAGATGCCCGAGTTTGTGCTGGGCGTGGAGCTGTGTGAGGATCTGTGGAGCGTTCTGCCCCCCTCCACCTTCCACGCCATGGCGGGCGCCACCGTCATCGCCAACCTGTCCGCCAGCGACGAAACCGTCGGGAAGGCGGAGTATCGCCGGGATCTGGTGAGCAACCAGTCGGCCCGGCTGCTGTGCGGCTATCTGTACGCCTCCGCCGGCCACGGCGAGAGCACTCAGGACATGGTCTTTGCCGGCCACAATCTGATCGCCGAGAACGGCGCCCTTCTGGCCGAGTCCCAGCCCTTTGGGGGCGGGGGCGCCGAGACCGAGCTGGACTGCGCCCGGATGCTGGCCGAGCGGGCCCGCAACACCAGTTTTGTCCCCTCCGAGGAGGGCTATCAGACCGTGTCCTTTGACCTGGAGGTCACCGATACCGTCCTGACCCGGCGGATTGATCCGGCTCCCTTTGTGCCGGGCGATCCCCTCCGCCGCGCCCAGCGGTGCGAGCTGATCCTGCGGATGCAGGCCGACGGCCTGGCCAAGCGGATCGAGCACACCCACGCCAAAACGGCGGTCATCGGCATTTCAGGCGGCCTGGACAGCTGCCTGGCCCTGCTGGTGGCGGCCCGTGCCATGCGCCAGCTGGGCCGTCCCGCCGCCGACGTGCTGGCGGTGACCATGCCCTGTTTCGGCACCACCAGGCGGACCCGCAGCAACGCCGAAATCCTCTGCCAGGAGCTGGGGGTGTCCTTCCGGGAGGTCAACATCACCAACACCGTCCGCAGCCACTTTGCGGACATCGGCCACGACGGCCAGACCCCCGACGTCACCTTTGAAAACAGCCAGGCCCGGGTCCGCACCCTGGAACTGATGGACATTGCCAACCTGCACGGGGGCTTTGTGGTGGGCACCGGCGACCTGTCCGAGCTGGCTCTGGGCTGGGCCACCTACAACGGCGACCACATGAGCATGTACGGCGTCAACGCCGGCGTCCCCAAGACCCTGGTGCGCCACCTGGTCCAGTACGAGGCCGACACCGCATCCAGCGAGGAACTGCGCCGGGTGCTGGTGGATATTCTGGACACCCCCGTCTCGCCCGAGCTGCTGCCCGCCAAGGATGGGGAGATCGCCCAGCGCACCGAGGAGCTGGTGGGCCCCTATGAGCTCCACGACTTCTGTTTGTATTACGTCCTGCGGTTCGGCTTTGGCCCCCGGAAGATCTTCCGTCTGGCACAGGCCGCCTTTGCGGGCCGGCCCGAGTACCCCGACGCGGTGCTGTACAAGTGGCTGCGCAGCTTCTACTGGCGGTTCTTCGCCCAGCAGTTCAAGCGCAGCTGCCTGCCCGACGGCCCCAAGGTGGGCAGCGTCACCCTGTCTCCCCGCGGCGACTGGCGGATGCCCAGCGACGCCTCGGCGGCGGCCTGGCTGGCCCAGCTGGAGGAGCTGAACATCCAGTAAGGAGTGTCTATGCAGCACAAAAAACTGCTTGTGAATCTTTTGTTTGCGGCGGTGATCCTGGCCGCGGCGGCCGCACTGTTTCTGCTGCGGGACGCCGGCAAGGACCCCGAACGCCCGCTGAAAGCCCAGCTGGTCTACGGCGACGACAGCACCGTTCTGGACCTGCCGCTGGACGTAAACCAGCGATACGACGTGGATACCGGTTATCTCACCGTCCACATTGAAATCAAGGACGGGGCGGCCCGCTTTGTGGATTCGCCCTGCCCCGACCATGTCTGCGAGGGGTATGGCTGGCTGACCCTGGAGGATCAGACCGCCACCTGCCTGCCCGCCCGCGCCGTGCTGACCCTTGTGCCGGCCGGCTGATGCAAAGGAGCTTGAACCCTATGGACTTTGACTTTGAGCCGGAGGAGCGCTCGTCCGGTACATCGCGGCATCAGCCGCAGAAGATCCGGCGCAGCGACGAGAAGTCGGCTGCCGATCCGGTGACGGTGGACAGCCGGGACTTTTTCCAGCCCAGCCAGGAGCCGCCCGCTCCGCCGCCTTCTGCGCCGTCCCATGCGGCCCACACGGCCCATGCGGGCCGCGGGACCCGTCCGGCCCGCACCAACGCCCGCACGGCCGCCAAAGCGTCCGAACATTCACCCATCCGAGGCTTACTTATGCTGATCCTGTTCCTGCAGGCAGTCCTGAGCGCGGCAGCTCTCGTGCAGCTGTACCGCACCAAGATGCTGCCCGTCTATTACCTGGCGGTTCTGGCCGCTTTGCTGGTTTTGGTCTGGCTGCTGGTCTACAAGTGCCAGCGGTACAAGGTGCGGGGGTTCCTGACCCGGGCTCTGTCCCTGGTGCTCAGCGCCGCCATGGCGGTGGGCTGCGTCTGGGCCCAGCAGGGCCTGGACGCCCTGGACAAGGTCACCATCGGGGATGAAACCATCACCGACTATGAGGCCATGGCCATCACCACCGAACCCTTTGTGGTCTACCTCAGCGGCGTGGACACCCGGGGCGACCTGACCGATAACGCCCGCAGCGACGTGAATATTCTGGCGGCGGTCAACCCCCTGACCAAGCGGGTGGCCCTGGTGAACACCCCCCGGGACTACTACGTGGACCTGGCCGGCACCGACAGCAAGGACAAGCTGACCCACGCCGGCCTCTACGGCGTGGAAACCTCCATGGAGACCCTGGGCGGCCTCTACGGGGTGCCAGTGGACCACTATGTGCGGATCAACTTCGCCGGGTTCATTGATGTGGTGGACGCTCTGGGCGGCATCGACGTCTATTCCGACTACACCTTTACCTCGGTGGGCAGCCCCGGCTATTACAATCCCACCGACTTTGTGGAGGGCTGGAACCATCTGGACGGCGCCGCCGCCCTGGCCTTTGCCCGGGAGCGCCACGCATTCCCCACCGGCGACATCCAGCGCGGCATTAACCAGATGAAGGTCATCGAGGCCATGCTGAACAAGATCAAGAGCCCTGCCATCCTCACCAGCTACAGCCGCCTGCTGGCGGCGGTGTCGGACAACTTTGTCACCAGCCTGTCCTCCAACCAGATCACCGCCCTGGTGCGGATGCAGCTGTCCGACTTTGCCGTGTGGGACATCGAGAGCTATACCGTCACCGGCAGCAGCTCCTCCAGCACCCACTGCTACTCGGCTCAGGGCCAGAAGCTGTATGTCATGATGCCCGACGAGGAATCGGTGGCCGGCGCCCAGACGCTGCTCCAGTCGGTCCTCAGCGGCGAGCCGGCCCCCTCGGCCGACAGCGCCGCCTCCGGCGAGGCTTCCAGCGAAGCCGCCAGCGAGACGGAATAAAACCACAGGATTTCATCTTATCGTGCAGTGCCGGATGGCACTGCACATTTTTTGTGCCTTTTGCTGGTTTTGCGGGATACATCTTGTTGCATATTATAGAATTGACATACTTGTCCCGGTGGCATAAACTATAAGTATAGTCACGAAGATAGGGGCAGTATGCCCTGCGAAAAAAAGCAAAGGTAAGGTGTTCACAATGTATCTGGATGAATACAAGCGCTGGATGGCGGCCGACCTGGAGGACGCCGATCTCAAGCCTGAACTGGCAAAAATCGAGGGAAATGATGCAGAGATCAAGGACCGCTTTGCTGTTGCGCTGAAGTTCGGCACCGCCGGCCTGCGCGGCGTGCTGGGCGCCGGCACCAACCGGATGAATATCTACGTTGTCCGTCAGGCTACCCAGGGCCTGGCCAACTGGGTCAAGACCCAGGGCGGCACCCAGACCGTGGCCATCAGCTACGACAGCCGCCTCAAGAGCGATATCTTTGCCAAGACGGCCGCCGGCGTTCTGGCTGCCAACGGCATCAAGGTCCGGATTTACGACGCTCTGATGCCGGTTCCGGCCCTGAGCTTCGCCACCCGCTACTACAACTGCAACGCGGGCATCATGGTCACCGCTTCCCACAACCCCGCCAAGTACAACGGCTACAAGGCCTACGGCCCCGACGGCTGCCAGATGACCGATGACGCCGCCGCCATCGTCTACGACGAGATCCAGAAGACCGACGTGCTCACCGGCGCCAAGTACATCTCCTTCGCCGAGGGCGTCGAGCAGGGCCTGATCCGCTTTGTGGGCGACGACTGCAAGAACGCCCTGTACGAGGCCATCGAGGCCCGTCAGGTCCGTCCCGGCCTGTGCAAGACCGCCGGCCTGAAGCTGGTCTACAGCCCCCTGAACGGTTCCGGCCTGGTGCCCGTCACCCACGTGCTGAACGACATGGGTATCACCGATATCACCATCGTTCCCGAGCAGGAGTACCCCAACGGCTACTTCACCACCTGCTCCTACCCCAACCCTGAGATCTTCGACGCCCTGAAGCTGGGCCTGGAGCTGGCTGAGAAGTCCGGCGCCGACCTGATGCTGGCCACCGACCCCGACGCCGACCGCGTGGGCATCGCCATGAAGTGCCCCGACGGCAGCTATGAGCTGGTGAGCGGCAACGAGATGGGCGCTCTGCTGCTGGACTACATCTGCGCCGGCCGCATCGAGAAGGGCACCATGCCCGCCAACCCCGTGGCGGTCAAGTCCATCGTCTCCACCCCGCTGGCCGATGCCATCGCCGCCCACTACGGCGTCGAGATGCGCAGCGTCCTGACCGGCTTCAAGTGGATCGGCGACCAGATCGCCAACCTGGAGGCCGCCGGCGAAGTGGACCGCTTCATCTTCGGCTTCGAGGAGAGCTACGGCTACCTGGCTGGTCCCTACGTCCGCGACAAGGACGCCGTCATCGGCTCCATGCTGATCTGCGAGATGGCTGCTTACTACCGCAGCATCGGTTCCTCCATCAAGCAGCGCCTGGAGGAGATCTACAAGGAGTACGGCCGCTACCTGAACAAGGTGGACAGCTACGAATTCCCCGGCCTGACCGGTATGGACAAGATGGCCGGCATCATGAAGGAACTGCGGGAGAATCCCCCCGCTGAGTTCGCCGGCCACAAGGTGGTCAAGGTCACCGACTACGAGAAACCCGAGGAGACTGGCCTGCCCGCAGCCAACGTCCTGATCTACACTCTGGAAGGCGGCGCCACCGTCGTGGTGCGTCCCTCCGGCACCGAGCCCAAGATCAAGACCTACTTCACCACCCTCGGCAAGGACCTGGCCGAGGCACAGGCCCAGAAAGACGCTCTGGCTGCCGCTCTCCAGCCCCTGCTCGCCTAAAACATTGGACGGCACCACCGCATTGAACAAAAGTTGAAAGCAGCGCACGGATGAAAGTCCGTGCGCTGTTTTTGCTGCAGGGGGCAAAAAGGGCCCCGGCCGGGGGATTATCCCACTGTGGAAGCGGGTTTTTCGGCACCGGGAGCAAAAGTGTAAAAAAATGGAAATTCCCCGCCCCGGCCGGCGGGGATCTTTTGTTTTGTGCGCGGGGCTGAAACAGTTGCAGTTTACAAGTCGATGCGTTATAATAATAATCGGATTTTTGTAGGATATACTGGACCTTTGCGCATTTGGCAGGCCAGTAACAAGGATGAGGACAGACAAATGAAAAAGAAAGCTTCCGCCGTGATACTGGCAGCAGGCTCCTCCAGCCGGATGGGCTTTGATAAACTTGCTTTTGACCTGGGGGGCGAGACGGTTTTGGGCCGCAGCCTCCGGGCGTTTGATGCGTGTCCCCAAATCAGCGAGATCATCCTTGTGACCGGGGCCGACCCGACTCTGGCCAAACAGGAGGCCGCCCGCTGTCACAAGCCGGTGCGGCTGGTGTCGGGCGGGTCCACCCGGGCCGAGAGCGCCCGCAACGGCGTGCTGGCGGCGGTGAAGGAGCTGGTGGCCATCCATGACGCGGCCCGGCCCTTTGTGAGCCAGCAGGTCATCGAGGCGGCCCTGAACGGCGCCGAAGGCTGGGGCGCCGCGGCGCCCGCAGTGCCGGTGAAGGACACCATCAAGTGCGGCACCCCCGGGGATGGACGAACCGTCCCGGCCCAGTGCCTGGTGAGCCTGACCCCCGACCGGTCCAGCCTGTACGCCATCCAGACTCCCCAGTGCTTTGACCGGGATACATACCTGCGGGTCACCGAACAGCTGGACCCCCAGAAAGCCCGTCTGGTCACCGACGACGCCAGCCTGTTTGAGCTGTCGGGGCTGCCGGTGCGGCTGACCCAGGGAGACTACGCCAACTACAAGATTACAACCCGGGAGGACCTGCCCGGCGCCCCGATGCAAGGAGAGACCAAGATGCGTATTGGACATGGTTATGACGTGCACCGCCTGGTGGAGGACCGCCCCCTGATTCTGGGCGGCGTCAACGTGCCCTTTGAAAAGGGCCTGCTGGGCCATTCGGACGCCGACGTCCTGACCCACGCCGTCATGGATGCGGTGCTGGGCGCGGCGGCGCTGGGGGACATCGGCCAGCACTTCCCCGACAATGACCCCGCCTATGCCGGGGCCGACAGCCTGGCGCTGGCACGGGCGGTGGCCGCCCTGGTGGAAAAGGCCGGCTGGAAGGTGGGCAACATCGACGCCACCATCCTCTGCCAGCGGCCCAAGCTGGCCCCCCATATCCCCGCCATGCGCCAGAATCTGGCGGCAGCCTTTGGCCTGCCGGTGGATGCGGTGAGCGTCAAGGCCACCACCGAGGAACATCTCGGCTTTACCGGGGAGGGGCTGGGCATTGCCGCCCACGCCGTCGCCTTGATTCAGCCCCGCTGACAGGAGTGATAACCAATGAACTGGAGTTCCATCATCGCAAACTTTCAAACCTTTAATCTGGCCGACCTGCTGGATGTGCTGATCGTCACCTTTGTGATCTATCAGATTCTGGGCATCGTCAGCCGCACCCGCGCCGGCCAGCTGGCCCGGGGCGCTCTGGTGGTGGGCGTGATCTATGTGGTGGCCACCACCGCCAACATGCGCACCGTCACCTGGATTATGAATTCGCTGCTCCAGGTCGGTCTGCTGACCCTGGTGGTGGTCTTTCAGCCTGAGATCCGCCGCGCTCTGGAGCGGATGGGCCAGACCGACCAGTGGTTTTTGAAGTTCTTCCGGGTCCGCCATATGGACCCCGCCACCCGCGGCAGCTGGCGCAGCGCCATCATTGCCATCTGCGACGCCGCCGAGCGGTTTTCCGAGACCAAGACCGGCGCCCTGATCGTGCTGGAGCGCCGCACCGACCTGGCGGAAATCGAGCGCACCGGCACCCCGGTGGACTGTGAGGTCAACCCCGAGATCCTGGGCACCATCTTCTACGAGGGCACCCCCCTCCACGACGGCGCCGCCATCATTGAGGATGGCCGCATCAAGGCGGCGGGCTGCGTGCTGCCCCTGTCCAACAACCTGGATCTGGGCAAGGATATGGGCACCCGGCACCGGGCCTGCCTGGGCATTGCCGAAAACTCCGACGCCATCGCCATTGTGGTGAGCGAGGAGACCGGCATCATCTCGATGGCCAAAAACGGCGTCCTGATCCGCCACTTTGACCGCCAGACCCTCTACACCCGTCTGGTGGACGAGATGATCCCCAAGGAAGCCGCTGCCGACCGCAGCAAGGGGTTTGATACCTTCAAGGGACAGGTTCTGTCCCTGATGGACTGGAGAAAGAAGGAGGGAGAGGGGAAATGAATCCGATCAAAAAGCCGTTCCGCGCCGACGGAGGGCAGAACCGTTCCCTTCTGGAGGACCGCCGGGTCCGGCTGGGCATTGCCTTTCTGGTGGCGCTCCTCATGTGGGTGGCCGTCACCACCGTGGTCAAGCCCAACACCACCATCGTGAAAAAAGGCGTGCCGGTGGACTATACCTATGAGTCCAGCGTCTATACCTCCCGGGGCCTCAGCATTGTGGAGGCACCCGAGCGCACCGTGGACCTGACCATCTCGGGCGACGGCTACACCATCGGCGACCTGACCCAGGAGGACTTTGTGGTCTATCCCGACTACTCCTCGGTCCGCTCCAGCGGCACCAAGAACCTCCAGCTGCGGGTCCGGTGCGTCAATACCGCTGTGGCCAGCAACATTTCGGTGTCCATCGCCGACGCCGACAATACGGTGGACGTGGTGTTCGACGTGGTGGAGGAAAAGACCCTCCCCATCCAGGTGAATACCCGCTACCTGACCATTGAGGATGGCTACATCCTCTACAGCACCGCCGCCTCCAATGAGACGGTGACCCTGACCGGTCCGTCCAGCGAGCTGGCGGACGTGGCATCCTGCACCGCCGAGGTCAGCTACAGCGACATCCTCAGCGACAGCGTCACGGTGAACACCAACCTTCGTTTCTACAACGAGAACGGCCACGAGCTGGAGTTCAACTACGTCACCGCCGACCATGAGACGGTGGACGTCACCCTGACGGTGTACAAGACGGCGACCCTGCCCATCAATGTGCGGTTTGTGAATACGCCCCCCAACTTTGACGACTCGGTGCTGATTTATTCCCTCAGCCAGACCGAGCTGCGGGTGGCGGGCCCGGCCGACACGGTGGAGAACCTCTCCGAGCTGGCAGTGGGCACCATCGACCTGTCCACCTTTGCGCTGGACAAGGTCTACGAAATGCCCATCACCCTGCCCTCGGGCCTTGTCTCTCTGGACAACGTGGACACCGTCACCGTCAGCTTCAACTGCAGCGCCATGGCCACCAAGACTTTGAACATCCCGGCCGACAACATTGAGGTGGTCAACCTGCCCTCCACCTATCAGCTGACGGTGGAGACCGAGCGGCTGATGAATGTGACTCTCTGCGGCCCGGCCTCGGTGCTGGAAGGCCTCACCGCCGACCAGGTGGTGGCGCAGATCGACGCCGACGACTTCGCGGTGTCCCTGGGACAGCAGAACATCGCCTGCAGCATCTACGTCCCGGCGGACGGACGGGTCTTTGCCCTGGGCAGCTATACCGTCCAGTGCCGGATTCAGAGCAACTGAACAGTCCAACACTATAAGAGAAACGGAAACACAAGCACATGATCCTGGTTCGAGATATCCGCCTGCCCCTCTCCGCCGGAGAGGAGCAGGCCCGTGCCCAGGCGCTGCACCTGCTGCGCCTGCCCCAGAGCAAGGTCCGGCAGATGGGGGTGGCCCGCCTGTCGGTGGACGCCCGCCACGGCCGGCCCAAGCTCGTCTATACCATTGCAGTAACGCTCAAAGATGAGGGTGAGGAACCTGCCTATGCAGGGGCCTTGCCCTGCGTTGCTTTGCGCCAGGAGGCGCAGCTGGTGCTGACTCCCGGCGCCCAGACCCTGAAAACCCGGCCGGTGGTCTGCGGCCTGGGGCCTGCGGGGCTGTTTGCAGCCCTGGCCCTGGCCCAGCAGGGGTTTGCCCCCATTGTCCTGGAGCGGGGCCCCGCTCTGGAAGACCGGGTCCGGGCGGTGGAACACTTCTCCGCCACCGGTGAGCTGGACGAAAACGCCAACATTCAGTTTGGCGAGGGCGGCGCCGGCACCTTTTCGGACGGCAAGCTCACCACCCGCATCGGGGACCCCCTGTGCGATTACGTCACCCGGGTCTTTCTGGCCCACGGTGCGCCGGTGGAAATCGCCTGGCAGCAGAAGCCCCATGTGGGCACCGACCTGCTGCGGGGCGTCATCACCTCCATCCGCAAGGAGATTGAGGCCCTGGGGGGCGAAGTGCGGTTCAATACCGCCCTCACCGGCCTGCACACCCGCAACGGTGTCCTGACCGGCATCGACACCACCGTAGGGCCTCTGCCCTGTGAGGCGCTGGTGCTGGCGGTGGGACATTCCGCCCGGGATACCTTCGAGGCCCTGATGGACGGAGGCCTGACCTTCACCTGCAAGCCCTTCAGCGTGGGCTTCCGGGCCGAGCACCTGCAGAGCGAAATCGAAAAGAGCCTCTACCACGACGCCGCAGGCCATCCAGCCCTGCCCCGCGGAGAGTATCAGCTATCCCAGCAGGTAAATGGACGGGGTGTTTATACGTTTTGTATGTGCCCCGGTGGCCAGGTGGTGGCGGCGGCCAGCGAGAGCGGCCGTGTGGTCACCAACGGCATGAGCTTCCATGCCCGGGCGGGCCGGAACGCCAACGCCGCGGTGGTGGCGGGGGTGGGCCCCGCCGACTTCGGGGACGATCCCCGGCGGGCCATCGCCTTCCAGCGGGAGCTGGAGGCCCGGGCCTATGCGGCCGGCCGGGCCGGCGGACCCTATGCGGCCCCGGCGGAAAACGTGGTCAGTTTTTTAGAGGGCCGGGGCGAGCTGAAAATCACCCGGGTCCAGCCCACCTACAATCGTGGCGTGGTGCCGGCGGATCTGGGCAGCCTGCTGCCGGCGGAGCTGACCGGGGCATTGCGGGCCGGTCTGCGGGCCTTTGACCGCAAGCTGGCGGGCTATACCGCCCCCGAGGCCATTCTCACCGGCCTCGAGACCCGGACTTCCAGCCCGGTGCGGCTGGTACGGGGCGAAACCTATGAGTGCACCCAGCTGGCAGGGCTGTACCCCTGCGGCGAGGGCGCAGGATATGCCGGCGGCATTATGAGCGCCGCGGTGGATGGCCTGCGGGTGGCTTCGGCTCTGGTGAGCCGGTATCACCCGGCGGGAGATTGAGGGAGAACGCATGGACGAGAAGGAACGGAAAAGAAAACAGGACGAGGATGCCATCCAGCAGGAGCTGGAACGGCAGCTGCGGGACCTGGGCGTGACGGTTTCGGACGCATTCCGCCAGGGGTTTCAGGACTACGGCGATGAGATCGGCCGCCAGGCCGCCGAAGTGGGCCGCAGCTTCACCCACCTGATGAACGACGTGGTGGGGGAGGTGGATGACGCCCTGCGGGACGCCTTCAACCTGGAGCGGGGGAATGCCCGCCGCCAGCACCGGGAGGAGCGCCGCCGCCGTCGGGAAGCGGCCCGGAATGGTTCGGCCTTTGAGGCGGAGCCCTACGATTATAGCGCCGACTTTGGGGGCCAGCCGGGCCGCGCCCGGACCCGGTGGGACAGCTATGCCCGCCCGGAGACCTCCGACCCCATCCCGGACTACGAAAAGACCATCCGCTGGAACGCCCGCAAGCGCTTTGGCATTGGTCTGGCCATGGTCATCTGCTTCGGCGTCCTGATTTTTGCGGGTTTTCTGGGCAGCCTGGGCTGTTTCATGGCCACCGATATGCTGTGGGAGGGGACCCTGGAATATACCGTGGTCCTGGCCACCGGCTTCGGCCTGATGGGCATCGGCATCGGTTCCATCGTGGGAACCGTGGTGGGCAGCGAGAACCTGGAAGCTTCCAAGCTGCTGAACCGCTGTGCCGACGCCTTTGCGGCCATGGACGTGTCCCAGGGGGTGTATCTGGACGACCTGGCGGGTCTGCTCCAGATGAAAAAGCGCAAGCTCCGCAAGCGGCTGCGGGAGCTGATCGAAAAGGGCTGGCTTGCGGGCTGGCTGGATGAAAAGGACGACTGCCTCTATCTGAGCGCCGCCGATTACCGGGCAGCCCATAACATTCCGCCCGCCCCGGCGGCGGAAAAGCAGCCCGAACCCGAAAAGCCGGCGGAGGAGCCGGCCCAGGGCCCCAAGACCCTTCACCTGGACACCGCACGGCGGTTTGCCCATGTGCTGGCCGAGGAGCGCCGGCTGATGACCGACCCCACCGCCGCCGACGAACTGGAAAAAATGCAGCAGACCACCGAGTCCATCTGCGCCTGGCTGGAGAGCCATCCCGAGAGCGCGCCCAAGGCCCGGCGGTTTGCGGAATATTATATCCCCACCACCCTCAAGCTGCTGCACACCTACAACGACGTGCAGGGCCAGAAGGGGGACAACGCCGAAGCCATCCGCCGGGACATTGGCGGAATCCTGCATACACT
Organism: Faecalibacterium sp. An122; assembly: GCF_002160895.1. Taxonomy (GTDB): domain Bacteria; phylum Bacillota; class Clostridia; order Oscillospirales; family Ruminococcaceae; genus Faecalibacterium. Next base: position 86,440 of record NZ_NFLL01000008.1, read on the forward strand.
GAATACGGCGTACGAAAATCTCTATGACACCCTGTTGTCCGACGCAGCGCTGGACGTGTCCAGCGAGATTGCAGCCCTGGAGGGGATGCTGGCCAGCGACGGCCTCACGGGGGAGGGTCTGCGATGACCGGCCGCCCGTGGGAGCTCCGCACCCTGGACCGGGAGGCAGTGGCCGGCCTGCAGGAGGCCATTGCCGAGGAGCGGACCGAACAGCTGGAACAGGAGGCCGCCTTTGCGGGGGAGGAGTGGGACGACGCCAAACAGGCCTCGGTCTTTGCCCAGCAGATGAAGGAAGCCAGCCTGCTGGCGGGCCTGCTGGCCGCCCGGGGGTTCACCCAGCCGGAGGAGGCTCTGTCTTTCCTGGCGGGGGAGGACAGCCTCAGCGACCCCTTTTTGATGAAAGATATGGATAAGGCCTGTGCCCGCATCCGGCAGGCCTTGGAGCAGGGGGAGACCATCGTGGTCTACGGCGACTACGACGTGGACGGCGTGACGGCCACCTCCCTGCTGTACGAACAGCTCAAGGGTTTGGGCGGCGTGGTAAAATGCATGCTGCCCAGCCGGGAAGGGGACGGCTATGGCCTGTCCAAGCGGGCCATCGACCGGATCCACGAAAAGGGCTATACCCTGATCGTCACGGTGGACAACGGCATCTCGGCAGTGGAGGAGGCGGCCTATGCGGCCTCGCTGGGGATTGACCTGGTCATCACCGACCATCATCTGCCCCCCAGCACCCTGCCCGAGGCGGTGGCGGTGGTGGACCCCCGGCGGGAGGACGACCACAGCCCCTTCAAGGACTTGTGCGGCGCCGGCGTGGCCTTTAAGCTCTGCGCCGCCCTGGAGGACTGCATGCCCGAGGAGCTGCTGGAATTCTGCAGCGACCTGGCGGCCATCGGCACGGTGGCCGACGTCATGCCCCTGAACGGCGAAAACCGAACCATCGTGAAAGCCGGCCTCCAGATTCTGCAGCACACCGAGCGGCCCGGTCTGGCGGCTTTGCTGGAAGAAGTGGGCCTGGCGGGGAAGAACGTCACCGCCGACAACGTCAGTTTCGGCATCGCCCCCCGGCTCAACGCCGCCGGCCGGATGGACAGCGCCGCCACCGCCCTGCAGCTGGTCCTGTGTGAGGACCCGGACCGGGCGTCCTGCCTGGCCCATCATCTGAACGAAATCAACGCCCAGCGCCAGGAGACCGAACAGAAGATCGAGCGGGCCGTGGAAGAAATGCTGGCCGCCGAGCCCGACCGCACCGAGGACCGGGTGATGCTCCTGTGGGGCAGCGGCTGGCATCAGGGCGTTATCGGGATTGTGGCCTCCCGCCTGGTGGAAAAATACGGCCGCCCGGTGATGGTGGTGTCCATCGCCGAGAACGGCGAGGCCAAGGGCAGCGGCCGTAGCGTGCCGGGGTTCAACCTCCACAGATGCATCACCGCCTGTTCCGACCTGCTGATCCGCTTTGGCGGCCACGCCATGGCCGCCGGCCTGCTGGTGCGGGAAGAAAACCTGCCCGAGCTGCGCCGCCGGATGAACGAGTGGGCCGCCCGGGAGTGTCCTGTCATCCAGGCGCCGCCCCTGGTGTGCGACCTGTCCCTGCGGCTGGCCCGGGTGACGGTGGAAGAGATCCGGGCGGTGGAGCGGATGGCCCCCTTTGGGGCCGACAACCCGGCCCCCGTCTTTCTGCTGGAAAACGCCGTGGTGGAGGGGATCTACCCGGTGTCGGAGGGCAAACACAGCCGCCTGCGGCTCCATCAGGGAGGCGCGGGCCTGTACGCCGTCTGGTTCGGCATGGCCCCCGAGCGGGTGCCCTACCAGACCGGCGACGCAGTGGACGCCGCCCTCAGCCTGTCGGTGTATGAGGGAGCCCGGGGCGCCCAGATTTCGGGCCGCATCCTGGATCTGCACCCGGCGGGCCTGGGGCCCGACGCACCCCGGCAGGCGGCGCTGGTGGATGCGCTGCGGCGGGGGGCCAGCCTCTCGGCGGAGGAACGGCAGCTCATCTGCCCCTCCCGCGAGGAAGTGGCCGCCGTCTACCGCGAACTGAAAGCCCGGCGTTGGCACGCCGATGATCTGCAGCCCCTGTGCGCCCGGATGGGCACCGCCAGCACCGGCAAAACCCTGGTGGCGGTGACTGCCCTGAAACAGGTGGGCCTGGTGGAGGAGGCAGAGAGGGACGGCGTGCCCTATCTGGAGCTGGTGCGGGTGTCCGGGAAGAAAAACCTGGCCGATGCACCCATCCTGAAGTGTTTGGAGGAAAAGTAATATGCCAGAGGGAAAAAAGACAGCTGCGCCTGCCCCTGAGCAGGATTCCTATACCGCCAAGAGCCATCTGCAGCATCAGGTGAGAGAGGTGGGCACCGTGGTGGCCACCGCGTCCCCCGCCGAGGCGGTGGACTATATGGTCCCCTCGGAGGCGCGGCCCGAGATCATCACCTACGACAAGCTGCTGGAGGCCATTCAGGCCAGCGGCCGGCCCTACAACATGGAGATGATCGAGAAGGCCTACCGCATGGCCGACGACGCCCACAAGGATGTCCGCCGCCGCAGCGGCGAGCCCTATATCTGCCATCCGCTGGCGGTGGCCCGGCTGGTGCTGGACCTGGGCATGGACAGCGAGAGCATTGCGGCGGCCCTGCTCCACGACGTGGTGGAGGACACCCCCACCACGGTGGACGAGGTGAAATCCACCTTTGGGGCCGACGTGGCCCTGCTGGTGGACGGCGTCACCAAGCTGACCAAGATCCAGTTCTCCAGCATCGAGGAGCAGCAGGCCGAAAACCTGCGCAAGATGCTGCTGGCCATGAGCCAGGACGTGCGGGTCATGATCATCAAGCTGTGCGACCGGCTCCACAATATGCGCACCGGCGACGCCTGGCCCGAGCAGAAGCGCCGGGACAAGGCCCGGGAGACCATGGAGGTCTATGCCCCCATCGCCAACCGTCTGGGCATCCTGAACATCAAAGAGGAGCTGGAAGACCGCAGCCTCCACTATCTGGACCCCATCGGCTACGAGGAGATCAGCAAGCTGCTGAACGAGCGCTCGGGCGAGGAGTTCCTGGCCAACGTCTCCAGCCTCATCGAAAAGCGGCTGGAGGAGAGCGGCATCAAGGGCGCCACCATGAAGCGCCGGGTCAAGAGCATCTACGGCATCTACCGCAAGATGTTCGTCCAGAACAAGGCCTTCGATGAGATTTACGACGTGTATGCGGTCCGCATCATCCTGGATACCATCACCGAGTGCTACAGCGCCCTGGGCCTGATCCACGATATGTATCATCCGCTGCCCAACCGGTTCAAGGATTATATCTCCACCCCCAAGCCCAACGGCTACCAGAGCCTGCACACCACCGTCATCGGCCACGAGGGGATTCCCTTTGAGGTGCAGATCCGCACCCGCCAGATGGACGAACAGGCTGAGTACGGCGTCGCCGCCCACTGGAAGTACAAGGAGGGCATCGGCGGCCACAACAAGCTGGATGACCGTCTGGCCTGGGTCCGCCAGCTGCTGGAAAACCAGCGGGTGTCGGAGGATTCCGGCAACCTGCTTCACGACCTCAAGAGCGACCTGCTGCCCGAGGAGGTCTTTGCCTTTACCCCCAAGGGCGACGTCATCAATCTGCCCGCCGGGGCCACCTGCATTGATTTTGCCTACGCCATCCATTCGGCGGTGGGCAACCGGATGATCGGCTGCAAGGTGAACAACCGGATGGTCCCCATCGACCATGTGGTGGTCACCGGCGAGATCATCGAGGTGATTCTGGGACCCGCCGACAAGGGCCCCAGCCGCGACTGGCTCAAGATCGTCAAGACCAGTGAGGCCAAGAGCAAAATCCGCAACTGGTTCAAGAAGATGCGCCGGGATGAAAACATCGCGGAGGGCCGGGACGCCCTGGCCAAGGAGCTGCGCCGGGAGGGCATTCTGGTCCCCGACGACAAGCTGGACGAATTCGTGGGCAGCTGCTGCCGCCGGATGCGCCAGAACAGCGCCGAGGACCTGTACGCAGCCATCGGTTACGGCGGCATCACCATCGCCAACTGCATCCCCAAGTTCAAGGAGGAGTACCAGAAGCTGCGGGCGGCGGAAAATCCCCCCATGGAGCTGCCCAAGGTGGACCTGCGCAAGGTGCATTCCACCGACGGCGTGGTGGTGGAGGGCTTCGACAACACCCCCATCAAATTTGCCAAGTGCTGCAGCCCCCTGCCCGGGGACCCCATTGTGGGCTTCATCACCCGTGGTTTCGGCGTCTCCATCCACAAGGCCAGCTGCACCAACGCCCAGGCCAGCATGCGGGACCCCTCCAACGCGCCCCGCTGGGTCAAGGCCTACTGGGCCGACAGCGTCAAGGAGAGCTATAAGGCCGGGCTGGAAATTGTGGCCCTGGACCGCACCGACCTGCTGAAAGACGTGCTGAACGCCCTGTCGGATATGCGGGTGCCCATCTATACCATGAACGCCCGCCAGGCCGACAACTGCGGCGTCATCAATTTGACCGTCGGCATCAACAATACCGAGCACCTGGACCGGGTGGTGGCCCGTCTGGCCAAGATCCGGGACGTGCTCAAGGTGACAAGGAGTTAAACAAAGTTCATGAGAGCTGTGATACAGGCCGTGTCCTCCGCCAGCGTGCGGGTGAACGGCGGCGAGCCCCGGGCCATCGGCCCCGGGCTGGTGATTTTGTTCGGGGTCAAGGACGCCGACACCCTGGACATGGTGCCCCGCTTTGCGGAAAAGTGCGCCGGCCTGCGGATTTTCCACGACGAGAACGGCAAGCTGAACCGCAGCGCCAAAGACAATGGATATTCGGCCCTGGTGGTGTCCCAGTTCACCCTGTACGGGGACACCAAAAAGGGGATGCGGCCCAGCTTCATCCGGGCCGCCAAGCCGCCCCTGTCGGTGGAGGCCTATGAGCTGTTTCTGGAAGAAATGGGCAAACAGGGCCTCAAGGAGGTCCAGCACGGGGAATTCGGCGCCGATATGCAGGTATCCCTGGTGAACGAGGGCCCCTGCACCATCGTGATGGATACCGACGAGTGGAAGAAGGGAGAATAAGATGAAGGCATACCATGTAGTGGGGCAGGCCCCCATGTACACCAATACCTTCCTGCTGATCTCGGACGCAGGCCACGGCGTGGTCATCGACCCGGCGGCGGCCGCTTCGGACTACAACGAGATTCTGGAGAAAGAGGGCGCCAGCCTGACCCATATCTTCTGCACCCACGGCCACTTTGACCATGTGGGGGCCGCCGAGGAACTGAAAGCCAAATGGGGCGCCAAACTCTGGTGCGAGGCCGCCGATGTGGAGAACAGCCAGTTCTTCCCCCTGAAGGAGGCGGACAGCGGCTATGAGGAGGGGGAGGTCATCCAGGTGGATGAGATGTCCTTCACCGTCTGGCACACCCCCGGCCATACCCCCGGCAGCGTCTGCCTGCTGTGCGAGAACTACCTCTTTACCGGGGACACCCTCTTTGCAGGGAGCATCGGCCGCACCGACCTGCCCGGCGGCAGCAGCCGCCAGATCAACGACTCCCTGCGCAAGCTGGCCGCCCTGCCCATCCCCGCTGAGGCCCAGGTCCTGCCGGGCCACGGGGAACTGTCCACCTTCGGCCAGGAACTGAAAAACAACTGGTATATCAAGAGCGCCTGCAAGGGAGCCCTTTCATAAGGAATTGAAATATGAAGATTTATATTACCGGCCTGCCGTCGGGGTACGACGTGGAACATCTGGTCCGGCTGTTTTACCCCATGGCGCCCCTGACCCTGACCCCGCCCGCTGAGGACGAAGACTGTGTCTGGGCCAGCCGGGACGACACGGGCCTCTCGGTGCTGGTGCGGGAAAAGGGGGCCAGCCGCAGGGCGTCCGCCCCGCTGCCCCAGGAGGATACCCCCGAGTTTGCCCTGGCCAGCCTGACCTATGACCTGCTCCGCAGCTGGACCGGCCTGCGTCCCCCCTGGGGCAAGATGACCGGAGTCCGCCCGGTGCGCCTGATCCACGACAAGCGGGCTGCCGGCTGGACCGAGGCCCAGATCGACCAGTGGTTCCTGGGCCGGTTCGACTGTTCGGAGGAGAAATACCGGATGGCCAAGGCCATCGCCGACCTGCAGGAGCCCATTCTCCGCCGCGGGTCGGAGCCCAAAGCCTACAGCCTCTACATCGGGATTCCCTTCTGCCCCTCCCGGTGCAGCTATTGCAGCTTTGTCAGCTGCAACCTGGACCGAGACCGCAAACTGGTCCAGCCCTATGTGGACTGCCTGTGCCGGGAGCTGGAGGCCATCCGCGCGGAGGCAGACAAGGCCGACCTGCATCTGCAGAGCATCTACATCGGCGGAGGCACCCCCACCAGTCTGTCGGCGGACCAGCTGCGCCAGCTGATGGGTACGGTGCGGGACCAGTTCCCGCTGGAGGGCCTGGCCGAATACACCGTGGAGGCGGGCCGCCCCGACTGCACCGACGACGAAAAGCTGGCGGTCATCAAGGAATACGGCGCCACCCGCATTTCCATCAACCCCCAGACCTTCTCGGATGAGGTGCTGGCCCGAATCGGCCGGCGCCACTCGGCCCAGGATATTCTGGACTGCTATGCGGCAGCCCGGGCCGCGGGCCACACCGATATCAATATGGACCTGATCGCCGGCTTGCCGGGGGATACGGTGGAGGGCTTTGAGCACAGCCTGAAAACCGCCATCGCCCTCGACCCCGAGAATATCACCGTCCACACCCTGACCCTGAAACGGGCCTCCCGGATCGTGATGGAAGATCAGGAGGACAACACCTACGCCGACGTGGCCGCCATGCTGGAAAAATGCAGCCTGCTGCCCGCCGCCGGCTACCGCCCCTATTACCTCTACCGCCAGAAAAACACCCTCCAGAACCTCGAAAATGTCGGCTGGAGCAAGCCGGGCAGCGAGGGCTACTACAACATCTATATCATGGAGGAAGTGCAGACCATTCTGTCGGCGGGGGCCGGCGGCAGCACCAAACTGGTGGACACCGCAGGCCACCGAATGCAGCGCATCTTCAACTTCAAGTATCCCAACGAATACATTCAGCGCTTCGACGAGGTTCTGGAGCGCAAAAAAGGAGTGTCTGCGTTTTATGATTACGATTTGGGTACCGAAACGCCTGGTGGAGATTGATCTGTGCAACGTGGCAGCCCGCAGCCCGGCCCAGCTGGTGGAAATCAGCGAGGCCAGCTACTGCCGCCGCCTGCGCTATGCCGCCAAGAAAATCCGGCAGTCGGGGGCCAAGATCATCATGCTCACCGGCCCCTCCGCCAGCGGCAAAACCACCACCGCCCACAAACTGGCCGCCACCCTGCGGGACGGGGGCACCCCCGCCCAGGTCATCAGCCTGGACAATTTCTTCCGCGGGTCGGAGTACTACCCCAAAATGCCGGACGGCTCCCTGGATTACGAGCACCCCGACACCCTGGATATGCCCCTGATCCGCCAGTGCCTCCAGGAGCTGAGCCAGACCGACAAGACCGTCCTGCCCACCTACGACTTTGTCCGCGAACAGCGCTCGGATGTGACCGAGGCCATCGACCTGCAGGGGGGCGTCTGCATTGTGGAGGGCATCCACGCCCTCAACCCCGTCCTTACCAGCCTGGTGCCCTCGGGGCATATCTACCGGATTTATGCCGGCCTGCGGGAGGAGTACTGCCAGGAGGGCCGGCGGCTCATCAGCACCCAGGACATCCGGCTGTGCCGCCGGGTCCTGCGGGACGCCGCGGCCCGGGGCCGCAGCCCCGAAAAGACCCTGGCCATGTGGGACCGGGTGCTGGACGGGGAGACCCGGTATATCAAGGGCTTCAAGAACACGGCGGACTTTTTGCTGGACACCGCCTTCACCTATGAGCTGTCTATCATCGCCGGACTGCTGCCCGAGGTGGGGCGCCAGATGTCCCCCGACAGCCGCTACACCGAGATGTGGGATGAGACCGCCCGCCGCTTTGAACACGTGGACCCCATCAGCCGGGAACTGATCCCCGAAGGGGCCATGCTGCGGGAATTTTATACCAGCGTTCTGTGAGCGGGCGGAAGGCCGCAAAACTGTAAAAGCGTCGGGCAACGTGTTGCATCCCGGTCCAAAGTGCGGTATACTGATGCTGTACCAGGCCGCGTTCCGGGTGCGACACCCCGGACCGCCGGCAGATTACCGAGAAGCGAGGTGTCTTTGAAAATGGATGCAGAAAAGTGGAAGGATACCATTCTGGCCAAGAGCCGTGAATATGTGGAGCTGGGTGTCAGCGTCGCCAACGACCTGACCGAAAAAGGCAAGACCCAGGCCAAGATCCTGTCCAACCAGGCCAAAATCAGCAAGGCTCAGCGTCAGCTGGGCGCCCTGGTGTACAGCCTGGCCAAGGGCAACGAAGAAAACCAGCCGCTGGTGGACCGCTACATCGACATGATTGATTCGATCGAGCAGGAGAACCGTCAGCTGAAAGCCAAGCTGACCCCCGCTGAGGCCAGCGAGGTGGAGCACGCAGCCGCCGACGTGGAGGCCGACCTGGCCGACGTCATGGCCGACCCCGTCCAGGAGGAGCCCGCCCCCGAGGAGCCCGCTGCCGAGGCGGCGCCCGCGGATGCCTCCGCCAAGAAGTACTGCCCCCAGTGCGGTGCAGAAGTGGCGCCCGACGCCCTGTTCTGCACCAAGTGCGGCGCACAGCTGTAAAAACCAGTCCTACAGAGGCGCTCCCCGCCGGGGAGCGCTTTTTGCATGTGGAAAAATTAGGATAAATGGGCCGAAACGCTTGAAAATTGGCGCAGTATAGGGTAGAATAAACTAGGATTTGTGCCGGTATTTCCGGCAGAAAGGGAGAGCGCTGCATGATCGACTGGCCTGAAAAGGAGCACTATACCGCGGAGGACCTGGTCCAGATCATCCGCATCCTGCGGGACCCGCAGGAGGGCTGCCCCTGGGACAAGGTCCAGACCCATCAGTCGATCCGCAAAAACTTCCTCGAAGAGACCTGCGAGGCCCTGGAGGCCATCGACGCAGACGACCCGCAGATGCTGCGGGAAGAGCTGGGCGATGTGCTGATGCAGGTGGCGTTCCATGCGGTGCTGGAGGAAGAACAGGGCCGCAGCACCTTCTCGGATATCTGCCGGGAGGTGTGCGAAAAGCTGGTCTTTCGCCATCCGCACCTTTTCGCGTCGTCGGCGGCGCAGAATGCCGGTATAAACGGCTGGGATGCGCTCAAAAATAAGGAAAAGGGCCGCCAAACCCTTGCCGATGAGCTGGACACCGTTCCCGCCACCCTGCCGGCCCTCATGCGGGCCCAGAAACTCCAGAAGCGGGCGGCCGGCCACGGCATCGGTCCCGCCGGCGAGGAACAGGCCCTGGATACCCTCCGGCAGGCCGCAGACCGCTGGTGCGCGGCTGCACAGGGGGATGTCCCATCCGATCAGGCGGCCCGGGCGGCCGGGGAACTGCTGTTCGCGGCAGTGGATTCCATCCGGCTGGCGGGGCTCGACGCGGAAGAAGCTCTCACATTTGCATCCAAGGCATTCTGCCGGACGCTGGAAGGCGGGCAGGGCGCTGATCGAACCGAACATTGAATTGATTTTGGAGGTACAACTATGACCAAGGCTGATCTGACTGCACAGGTTGCAGCAAACACCGATATGACCAAGAAGGACGCCGACAAGGCTGTGAACGCTGTGTTTGAGGCCCTGAGCCGCGCTCTGGCCAGCGGCGAGAAGGTCACCATCTCGGGCTTTGGCACCTTTGAGGTGCGCGAGCGCGCCGAGCGCCAGGGCATCAATCCCCGCACCCAGGAGCCCATCACCATCGCTGCATCCCGCAGCATCGTCTTCAAGCAGGGCAAGGCTCTGAAGGACTCCCTGTAAGAAAAGACGGGCCGGGACCTCTGCGTTCCTGCGATGAACCCGCTGCCGGAAGGGTCCGCCCCGTGCGGACAGCCGGCAGCTTTTTGTATGTTTGGACAAAGGAGAAAATTACCATGCGCCTGGATAAATATCTGAAGGTTTCCCGCCTCATCAAGCGGCGGACGGTGGCCAACGAGGTGGCCGACGCCGGCCGCATCCTCATCAACGGCAAGGTGGCCAAGGCCAGCGCCGCCGTCAACCCCGGGGACGTCATCGAAATCACCTTTGGCAACCGGCCGGTGAAGGTGAGGGTCCTGTCGGACGCCGAGCCCCGCACCAAGGACGTGGCCCGGGAGATGTACGAGGTCATCGAGGAATAACCCCGGACCCCTGCTGCATAGACTGCATCACAGGAAATGCGCGGCGGGGGGCGATGCAATGGAAAAACAGACCGGCAAACCGGCCGAGACGGTGCCTCACAACCTGATCCTGGAGGAGCGTAGCCGCCTGACGGTCACCGGGGTGCGCCGGGTGGTCCGGTGCGACCCGGACAACGCGGTGATTGAGACGGCGGACTGCGTCCTCAACCTGACGGGGGCTCAGCTGAGCGTCACCGCTCTGGACCTGGAGCGGGGCGAGGCCAAACTGTCGGGCCGGGTGGACGCGCTGGAATACACCGAGGCCAGGACCCCGGGCGGCCTGCTGCGCCGCCTGATTCGCTGATGGCGCCGGTTCTGGCCCCCTGGCAGGCGGGGCGGGAGATGCTCTGCTGCCTGTATCTGGGCACCCTGGTGGGGGCGCTGCGGGCGGTGGGACCCCGGAAGGGCCGGGGAGCGTTTCTGCCCGACATGGCCCTGGTGGGGATGCTGCTGCTCTTTCTCCAGAGCTACGCCGCCGGCTACAGCGACGCCGGGAACCTGCGTTGGTACATGGTGGCATCGGGATTTCTGGGGGCGCTGGCCGCCCATGGGCTGCTGGCCCCGGTGACGGCGCAGGTCTGGCGTCTGGCCCTCTGGCCGGGACTGGCCATGGCCCGCCTGGTGGGCCGGCGGGCGCTGCAGCCGGCCTTTGCGGCCCTGCGGGCCCGGCGGGAGGCGCGCCGCGCCGCCAAAGCGGCAAAAACCGCGGCAGAAAAGCAAAAAAAGAGCTTGCCAAAAGAGGAGCATCTGTTGTATAATTCGAATGTATAACGATTCGGTTGTGGACAGAGAATCCATAGGATGGAGGCAGCCAGGATGGCGCGGAACCGCAAAAAAACCAAAACCCTCTGGTGGGGCATCACCCGCCTGTTTTTCGTGCTGCTGCTCATCAGCATGCTGGCGGCGTATGTCTCGAACCAGGTGACCATCAGCTCCAAACAGGCGGAGCTGGACGCCCTGAACGAGCAGATCGCCCAGCAGAAGTCGGAAAACGAGGAGCTGGAGCGGATTCTGGACGGCAACCCCGACGAAATCGTCGAGTGGATTGCGCGGGACTCCTATGGTTATGCGGCTCCCAATGAGCGGATCATTGTGGACATCTCGGGCAACTGAAGTCGTCTGTTTGCGGCGGGCTGCTTTTGCGGGCAGCCCGGGAACTCTCTGGGCTGAAGAAAGGGTATAGAGCTTTGATAGAGGTTGGTAATATTTTTGAAGGCCGGATCACCGGCATCAAACCCTTTGGCGCGTTTGTGGCGCTGCCTGAGGGGCGTGTGGGCATGGTCCACATCTCGGAGGTGTCCAACGCCTATGTGCAGGACATTGCGGCGGTGCTCCATGAGGGCGAGACGGTCAAGGTGAAGGTCATCAGCATCTCGCCGGAGGGCAAGATCGCCCTGTCCATCAAGCAGCTGCTGCCCCCGCCGGAGCGTCCGGCACGGGACGGCGGCCGCGGCGGTGCGCGTTCCTCCGGCCCGAGGGATGGCCGCGGCGGCCCGCGGGGCGGCAAGCGTCCCCCCCGGGACGACGGGCCCCGGGTGTGGCAGCCCCGCCCGCCGGCCAAGAGCGACAACCTGTCCTTTGAGGACATGATGAGCCGATTCAAGAGCCAGAGCGAAGAAAAAATGGCAGATCTCGACCACGAGTCGGGCGGACGCCGGGGCGGCTATGCCTCCCGGGGACGCCGGGGCGGCGGCCGCTGATCTGTTCCACAGACCAGAACCATCCGGGCCTGCCCCCAGCGGGAACTGTGCAAGGCAACCTTTGCCGCGCACCCCTGCGGGGCGGGCCCGTTTTGCTGCAAAGAAAGGAAGTCTCCATGTCTGCAAAGTTTGAACTGATTGCACCCTGCTTTTTCGGCTGCGAGTCCACCGCCAGCTTTGAGCTCAAGCGTCTGGGCGCCGAGGACCTGCGGGTCACCGACGGCCGTCTGACCTTCCGGGGCGGCGCGGACCTGATCGCCGCCGCCAACCTGAACCTGCGCACGGTGGAGCGGGTGATGCTCCTGCTGGCCAGCTACCGGGCCGATACCTTCGACGACCTGTTCGACGGGGTCTACGCCATTCCCTGGGAGGAGCTGCTGCCCGCCGACGCGGCTTTCCCGGTGAAGGGTTCCTCCCTGAACAGCAAGCTGTCCAGTGTGCCCGCCTGCCAGAGCATCATCAAAAAGGCCATCGTCAAGCGCCTGATGAAGGGCCACAAGACCACCGTCCTGCCCGAGACCGGCAGCGAGTACCGGGTACAGTTCCTGCTGCGGAAGGACCAGTGCGAGATCATGCTGGACACCAGCGGCGAGGGCCTGCACAAGCGGGGCTACCGCCGCAACGCCATGGAGGCCCCCCTGCGGGAGACCCTGGCCGCCACCATTGCAGACCTGGGCCGGGTGCGCCGGGACAGCCGGGTGGAAGATCCCTTCTGCGGCAGCGGCACCCTCATCATTGAGGCGGCCCAGAAGGCCATGAATATTGCCCCCGGCCTCCAGCGCCGGTTCGCCGCCGAGCGCTACAGCTTTGTGCCGGCGTCGGTGTGGGCCGAGCAGCGCCGGAAGGCCCTGGAGGAAATCAAGCAGGACGCCGCCTTTGAGGGCTTCGGCTATGACCTGGACCCCGCCGCCGTGGAGCTGGCCCGGGCCAATGCCCGCCTGGCCGGCGTGGACAAGCGCTGCCACTTTGAGGTGGCGGACGTGGCGGCGTTTGCGCCCCAGTCCGAGGCCATCGTCCTGACCAACCCTCCCTATGGCGAGCGGATGAGCACCATCGAGGGGGCTGCCCGTCTGGCCCAGACCTTTGGCCGCCAGATGGAGGCCCATCCCTGCGCCGGCGTCTATGTCATCACCGCCGATATGGAGTTTGAGGCCCACTACGGCCACCGCGCCACCAAGCGCCGCAAGATGTACAACGGCATGATTCCCTGTCAGGTCTATATGTATTACAGCGCCCCCGGCGCCAAGGCCGCCCGCCCCATGGCCAAGGAAGGGTTTGACGGCCGGCGGGCTCATCCCCACAGCTCCAACGGCGGCCGCTGAGCCGAAAAACCTGTTGAAACAAGGCAATCCCGGGACAAATGACTGCTCAAAACAGGGAAAAATAAATCAAGAAATTGAGACAGCAAAAAAGAACGGATTTTGGTTAAAAACCATCGGGTGGAACGGCTGAAACCGGATCTTTTCCGGGACAAATGCAAAGAGTTTTGAAATAGGAATTGCATCTGGACACAAAATCGATTATACTAATAGAAAGTTACGACCCGGGCTGCCCTGCAGGCGGCAAAAACCGGGCCCCAGGCGCCCTGGAGGGCGCCGCGGGCCGGGGCAGGGCAGGCAGAACCGGGACCCATTCTTGAATCCAGCGGTGCGCTGCGCAGGTGCGGCTTCCTCGCGGCCGAGGGGCGGGAACCGGCGGCGCACCCTGCGCGTGGATTGGTGATGAACCCGCGTTTGCGGGCACAGTATAACGGAGGCAGTGGGCCATGATGACAGGCAGACTCCACCCTTATCTGCCGGAGCTTACCATTCGGGATTATAATACCTATCTGCGCTATCGGCGCGGCGTGAAGTACCAGCTGTATCTCGAGTACGGCCTGTTTGCGTTCAGCCTGCTGCGGTGCAAGGGGGCCGGGGCGGCCCTGGCCCTGCTGTCCGACAGCCTGGCGGGCCGCCAGGCCACCTGTCAGGAAATCCGCCTCCCCGGCAGCCTGGAACGGGTGCCGGTGATGTGCCAGACCCGGGGCATCCGGCTGGCCGCCCAGATTGAGGTGCTGATGAGCTGGCACCGCCTCCAGGACCGCCGCCCTGCCGAACTGCCCCTCCGTCTGAAGGTGCAGCGGCTGATCCAGCGTATGGCCCTCTACCGGGCCTACCGCAAGGCTGTACAGGAGGAACCCGCCCTGGAACGGATTTTCTATCAGCAGCGGGCCCAGGCGGTGGCCCAGCATCAGCTGCGGGGCCAGAACTATGCAGTGGCCTCGGAACCCATGAGCAACGTCTACGGGGCCCTGTTTTCGGTGCTGGCCCCCGACGACGCCGTCCAGCGCAAAAATATGCGGTACATTGGCAGCTGCATCGGCAAGGCCTTTTATCTGCTGGATAAGGCCGCCCGCCATCACCTGGACCAGAAAGAGGACCGGTACAATGTCTTTCTGGCCAACGGCCTCAGCGGCGAAGCCGCCAAGGAAAACGCCCGCCGCCAGGCCATTGCCGCCATCAACGATCTGTCCCGGGTGTACACCCTGATGGACGTGAAACTGAACCGTACCCTCTTGGACAACATCATGGTCCTGGGCCTGCGGGATACCGTGGACCCCCTGGAGCACGGCTCCTGGGATCTGAATTGGGAGCTTCCTTCATGAAACAACGCAAAAATCCGAGCTGGTCGATTGCACTGTGCGGGATGGCTGTGGCCTTCTCGGTGGTGCTGATGCTCCTGGGGGCCATCATTCCCGTCGCCATGTTCATTGCCCCCGCTGCCGGGGGCATTTTCATAGGGGTGGTGAACGAGGAATGCGGTTCGCGCTACGCCTGGACCACCTACGGGGCCGCCAGCCTGTTGGGGCTGTTCTTTGTCCCCGACAAGGAGACGGCCCTGTTCTTTGTGGCGCTGCTGGGGTATTACCCGCTGGTGAAATCCCGGCTGGACCGCCTGCGGCCCGCCGTGGTGCGGGTGGGGGCCAAACTGCTGCTCTGCAACGGTTCGGTCCTTGTGCTGTACGGGGTGCTGCTGGTGTTTTTCCCCGGGGGGCAGATGGCCGATGAACTGCAGGCCGCGGCCCTGGTGATGGCGGCGGTGACCCTGCTGATCGGAAACGTGGCCTTTTTGCTGTTCGACCGGGCCCTGGCCAATCTGCTGCGGCTGTACCGGCTGGTGTGGCAGCCCCGGCTTCATAAGATGCTGGGAAAACGATAAAATACAAACAGGATGGAAAGAAGGAATGTGTACTTTTAGTTGACAAAAAGCGCCGGGCCACGCGGGTGACAGCCGTGAGGGTGACGAGGGGAAGGATCATCGAAAGATTCGGCGGATGTTCTTCCGGCTGATGGCTGTACCAGCCGAGAGAGAAGAGCAAAAAACGGCAGCAATACCGCAACAGATCTCTTCAAAGCAAGCCATACCGTGAATACAATCGTAGGGGCGGCCTCTGGCCCCCCTGGGAGGCTGAGCAGGTCCTGAAAACAGGGGGCCTGCCGGCCATGGAGGTGTTTTGCTTATGTGTGGCATTGTAGGCTATGTGGGCGCCCGCTGCGCCCAGGATGTATTGCTGGATGGTCTGACCAAACTGGAGTACCGCGGCTATGATTCGGCCGGGGTGGCTCTGGAAACCCCCGACGCCATTCGGGTGGTCAAGACCAAGGGACGTTTGACCGCGCTCCGGGCCAAACTGGCCCAGGAAACCGCCGCAGGATTGCCGGTGAGCCACTGCGGCATCGGCCATACCCGCTGGGCCACCCACGGGGAACCCAGCGACGTCAACAGCCATCCCCATTCCACCCCCTATGTGAGCATCGTCCACAACGGCATCATCGAGAACTATGGCGCCCTGAAAGAGATGCTGGAGGCCAAAAACTATACGTTTGTCAGCGAGACCGACACCGAGGTCCTGGTCAAACTGATTGACAGCTGCTACCAGGGCGAGCCCCTGAAAGCCCTGACCGAGGCCCTGGCCCGGGTCCGGGGCAGCTACGCCCTGGCGGTGCTGTTCCGGGATTTCCCCGATACCCTGTTCGCCGTCCGGCGGGAAAGCCCCCTGATTGTGGGCTACGGGGAAGGGGAGAACTTCCTGGCGTCGGATATCCCCGCCATCCTGAAATACACCCGCAGCTACAGCGTCCTGGAAGAAGGGGACATGGTGGTCTGCAAGGCGGACGGCGTGGCCTTCTATGACGAGCTGGGGCAGCCGGTTCAGCGGGAACGCCTCACCGCCGACTGGGACGTGGAGGCCGCCGAAAAGGGCGGATACCCCCACTTTATGCTCAAGGAAATCAACGAGCAGCCCGCCGCCATTGCTGCAACCGTGGGACCCCGGGTGGAGCAGGGAATGCCGGACCTGCGCATCCCGGACCTGACCGACGCGCGGCTGGCCGCCATCCGGCGGGTTCATCTGGTGGCCTGCGGCACCGCCATGCATGCCGGCATGGTGGGCAAGGCCGCCATCGAAAAGCTGGCCCGCCTGCCGGCGGAGGTGGACATCGCCAGCGAGTTCCGCTATCGGGACCCCATCCTCAACCCCGAGGACCTGGTGGTCATCATCAGCCAGTCGGGAGAGACCAGCGACACCCTGGCGGCCCTCAAGCTGGCCAAGAGCCGCGGCGTGCCGGTGCTGGCCATCGTCAATGTGGTGGGCAGCTCCATTGCACGGGCGGCGGATTACGTTATGTACACCTATGCGGGGCCGGAAATTGCGGTGGCCTCCACCAAGGCTTATATGGTACAGATGTGCGTGCTGTACCTGTTCGCCCTGCGGCTGGCCTATGCCCGCGGCACCCTGGACGAGGCCGAAACCCGCCGCTACACCGCCGAGCTTCAGCGGGTGCCGGAAGTCGTCAAGCCCCGACTGGATGACTGTGAGTATATCAAATATCTGGCTAGCCTGTTTGTAAATACTCAGAGCTGCTTTTTCATTGGCCGGGGGTTTGACTACTCCCTGTCCCTGGAGGGCAGCCTCAAGCTGAAGGAAATCAGCTATGTTCATTCCGACGCCTATGCGGCGGGAGAACTCAAGCACGGCACCATCAGCCTGGTGACCGATGGGGTACCGGTGATCGCCCTGGCCACCCAGCACAACGTCTACGAAAAGACCCTCTCCAACGCCAAGGAGACCAAGAGCCGCGGCGCCAAGGTGCTGCTGTTTACCACAAAGGATGCGGTGGTGCCGGAGGGGATTGCCGACTATATCGTCCGTCTGGATGAATACGAGGATATCTTCATGCCCCTTCAGCTGATTGTGCCGCTGCAGCTGTTTGCCTATTATATGGCCGTGCTGCGAGGCTGCGACGTGGATAAACCCCGGAATCTGGCCAAGAGCGTCACGGTGGAATGATTTGCAAACCCGCCCACCC
>NZ_NFLL01000080.1 GCF_002160895.1 Faecalibacterium sp. An122
TAACCACTATTCCTTCTGTTGTTGATCGCACCAAAACAAAAGAACTTTTGCGTCACGAAAGATAGGGTCCCTCTGCGAGGGCCGGCTCTCACGAGCTGGCCCTCGCATTGTTTGTTGTATAGGAACTATCTGGTGTATAGAATGAACCCTGTGTTTCAGCCTTTGACGCTGCGGTCTGAATTTTCAAGCATCATGCTTGATGCGCAGAAAATTCAGGGCACCGCAAGATGGAGCTTTTTTGCGGGTCAGAAAATCAGGCTATGAGGTGGTTTGCATCGTACCGTGCCGCAGGCACAAACGCCGGGAGCGAGCCAAAGCGTAACGGCTCCGCGGAACTGCCGGAGACCCGGAAACTGTATGGTACCCAGTAAAGTCCTCTTGCGCTTAGGGTGTATCTGAAAACTCAAAAACGCCCAAAAAAGTGTTAAAAAGACAAGAAAAAGACACAAAAGGATTCTATCATAGGAAGTACAAGGAAGTGATAGCATGACGATTCATCGTTAT
>NZ_NFLL01000009.1 GCF_002160895.1 Faecalibacterium sp. An122
GTATCCCCCCGCGGCTGTGCCGCTGCCCCCGGTCGGGGGCGGGTACCATGGGCGGCGTGCTCCGAAAAAGGGGATGCGGAGGTACCGCATGGTTTAGAGGAGTCCCCCCTCTGTCGCCTGCGGCGACAGCTCCCCCGCTGGGGGAGCGGACCGTGCACAAGGCCCCCGCCTGTGTTTGCCCCGTGGGTCCATAAACATCGAATGTATGTCCGCTGCGACAGCTGAGAACCATACGATTGCGGTATGATTTTGAGAAAGGATGAATCTTGCTATGGCTGACAACAACTCTCTGAACTTTGACTTCGACATGCCCGCCGCCCCCAGCCTGACTCTGGACCCTACCGGGGACCTGAGCGCCCCCGCGCCGGAGGAAGAAAAAAAGCCGGAACCGGAACAGAAGGAAGTCCGCCTGTCCCCTGAGGAACAGAAGATGGTGGATGACTTCGCGGCGAAAATCGACATCACCAACAGCCAGCAGGTCCTCCAGTATGGCGCCGCCAGCCAGAAAAAGATCGGCGACTTCTCCGAGGCGGCCCTGGCCAAGGTTTCCACCAAGGACCTGGGCGAAGTGGGCGGCATGATCACCGACCTCATCAGCGAGCTCAAGAGCTTTGACGCCGCCGAGGAGGAAAAGGGAATTTTCGGCTTCTTTAAGAAAAAGCAGAACCAGCTGGAACAGATGAAAACCAAGTACAACAAGGTGGAGACCAACGTGGAGAGCATTCAGTCCATGCTGGAAAACCATCAGGTTCAGCTGCTCAAGGATATCGCCATGCTGGATAAGATGTATGAGCTGAACATGGCCTACTTCAAGGAACTGTCCATGTATATCCTGGCCGGCAAAAAGAAGCTGGCGGATGTGCGGACCGGTGAACTGCAGGCCGCCATGGACAAGGCCAAGCGCAGCGGCCTGCCCGAAGACGCCCAGTCGGCCCGTGACCTGGCCGACCAGTGCGAGCGGTTTGAGAAAAAGCTCTATGACCTGGAGCTGACCCGGAACATCAGCCTGCAGATGGGCCCCCAGATTCGCCTGCTGCAGAACAACAATACCATGATGGCCGAGAAGATTCAGTCCACCATCGTGAACACCATTCCCCTGTGGAAAAACCAGATGGTGCTGGCCCTGGGCCTGGCCCACAGCCAGCAGGCCATGGAGGCCGAGCGGGCTGTCACCAATATGACCAACGACCTGCTCAAGAAGAATGCCGAGGCCCTCAAGCTGGGCACCATCGAGACGGCCAAAGAGAGCCAGCGGGGCGTGGTGGATATCGAGACCCTGCAGCAGACCAACAAGAGCCTGATCGAGACCCTGGACGAACTGAACAAGATCCAGACCGAGGGCCGCAGCAAGCGCCAGGCCGCCGAGCAGGAGCTGACCCGCATCGAGGACGAGCTGAAACAGAAGATGATGGAGATCCGCAGCTGATATGGCAAACGCAGATTTTGAACCGAAAAAGGCGGCATCCGGAGGCTTTGACGCGTCCAGCTACCGCACAGTGGAACAGGACGCGCCGTCCCGCAGCCTGACGCCCTTTCAGAAAAAGCTGGCCGGCCTGGAAAAGGCCCTGCCGGGTGCTCTGCGCACCCGGGCGGCGGCTCTGCTGCTGGCGTTGGTGATTGTGGCGGGGGCTGCCGTCGGCGTGGGCGGCTTCAAGCTGCGCAGCCGCTACAACGAGGCCAGGAGCTGGTACACCGTCGGCGTGGCCGCCGACAACGGCTACACCCTCAGCGATGAGCTGAACGAGCGGGCCTATACCGCGGCCAATGTCATCACCACTGCCCTCAACACCCCGGGCCTGGGAGCCGACAGCGCCGCTGTGACGGCGGCCCAGCAGGCTCTGGATGCCTTTGAGGACTGCCAGGAACGGGTGGCCCAGGGAACCGCAGGGATGGGGGAGATGTACGACGCCGACGAGGCGCTGGACTCGGCCATCAACCTGCTGTATGGCGAAATGCAGGCCCTGGCGGATGATCCCCTGAACATGGGCGCCGTCCAGACCCAATACGGCCGCTTCAACAGCGCCGGCACCGTCCTGGGCAGCCTGCACTACAACGAAGCAATCACCGCGTACCAAAACGACACCGACGGTTTCCCGGCAAGCCTGCTCAAGGGTCTGTTCGGTGTGAAAGAACTGGAGGTGTTTGGATGATCCATCTTTGGAAAAAGATTGCCGCCGGCACAGCCGCCCTTGCGGTGGCCGTGGCGGTGGTGGCGGTTCCGGCTTCGGCCGCCGTCACCCTGCCCAGCCTGCCGGCCGACCAGTGCGTGGTGGATGACGCCGGCGTCCTGTCGGAGTCCACCACCGCCTATATGAACGAGCTGAACGGCAAGCTGGAGGCCAACTGCGAGGGCGCACAGATCGGCGTCCTGACCGTCCAGTACACCGGCAGCGCTTCCACCGAGGAGTACGCCCTGGAGGCCTTCAACACCTGGGGCATCGGCGACAAGAGCGAAAACAACGGCGTTTTGATCCTGTTGGTGATGGAGTCGCCCCTCTACGCCGACGGCGACTACTATGTGACCTACGGCGACGGGTTCCGCAACAGCACCCTGGACCGTCAGGCCAGCACCCTGGCCCAGACCATGGAAGATGACTTCGTGGCCAAAGACTACGATGCGGCCATCGAGACCTGTGCCTCTGCCGTCGCCAACACCATCGCCGATATCTACGGCGTGGACCTGAACAGCGGGGAAGCCGTGCCCCAGTCGGGCGGCTTTGTCAACGTGGGCGCCATCGTCATCGCCCTGGCCCTGCTGGTGGTCATGGTAATTCTGGTCTTTGGTCCCCTGCTGAACAGCATGTTCCCCTTCTGCTTTGGTTTTGGTCTGGGCAGCGCGTTCCGCGGGCCCCGCTATTACCACCACTACCATCATCACATGCCCCCGCCCCCTCCGCCCCGTGGTCCTCGCGGGCCCCGCGGGCCTCGTCCGCCCTATGGCGGCGGATTCGGGGGAGGATTCGGCGGCGGTGGTTTTGGAGGCGGCGGCTTCGGCGGCATGGGCGGCGGTTCCAGCCATGGCGGCGGCGGTGGCCGCGGCCGCTAACTTACTTTTCTGGAAGTTTTCACTGTGTACCATGCAGTTTCTGGGTCTCCGAAGGCTCCACGGGGCCTTCACGCTTCGGCTCGCTCCCGGCGTTTGGGCCTGCGGCCCGGTACGATGCAAACTCCTTCATAGCCTGGGTTATCCTTTTTACAGGGTACGGTATACTCTGGCTGCGCATAGGTCCGAACTTTCAAGCGGACTATATCCGGCGCAGAAAATCGGCTAAGCGCAAGAGGTTTTACCTGGTACCATCGGCTGCTGCAATCCTCACCGGGCCCTGCTGACAATCAGGTTCCGGCTGCTTTACAAGGCTCCCGGCCTGCGGCCCGCTTCACCGCGGGCAGAGTGGTTTATTGAATCAATCCTGAGCTGGGTGACCGGCTGCCCCGATGACACCAAGCGGGACCTGTCCCGCTGGATGGAAAGGAGATGAGGGCATGGAAATTCTCATCGTAATCATCATTGCGGTGGTGCTTCTCGCCATCCTGATGCCCCGCGGACCCCGCGGGCCCCATGACGGACCTCCGCCTCCGCCGCGCGGCGGTGGTGGATTTGGCTTCGGCCTTGGGCTGGGCATGGGAATGGGCCGGCCCCATCGCCACTATCATCCGCCCCGCCCGCCCCGTCCGCCTCGCGGACCCCGGCCTCCCATGGGCGGTGGATTCCGCGGGCCCCGGCCGCCGCACGGCGGATTCGGCGGACCCCGCGGCGGCCGTCCCGGTGGTTTTGGCGGCATGGGCGGCGGCAGAAGCCACGGCGGCGGTGGTGGCCGCAGCCGGTAATCAGGTTCCAGCCGCTTTACAGGGCTCCCGGCCTGCGGCCTGCCTCAAATGGTAGGATAGCTGCTGGCGGAGAAAAGGACGCCTGGATCGGTAAAAAAGCAAAAAGAAAAACCCCGTTCTGCAGCTGTGCAGAGCGGGGTTTTGTGGTCTTTGGGGGAAGGGGTTTACTTGGTGCCGTAGATACGGTCGCCGGCGTCGCCCAGGCCGGGGACGATATAGCCCTTCTGATCCAGGTACTCATCCAGGGCGCCCAGGTAGATCTGGACGTCGGGGTGAGCGGTGCGCAGAGCCTCCACGCCTTCGGGAGCGCCGATCAGGCCGATGAACTTGATGTGCTTGGCGCCGCGCTTCTTAATCATGGTGATGGCGTCCACAGCGCTGCCGCCGGTGGCCAGCATGGGGTCCAGAACCAGGACGTCGCGCTCGCTGATATCGGTGGGCAGCTTGCAGAAGTATTCCACAGGCTGGAGGGTCTCCTCATTGCGGTACAGGCCGATGAAGCCCACCTTGGCGGCGGGGATCAGGGTCAGCATGCCGTCCAGCATGCCCATGCCGGCCCGCAGGATGGGCACCAGAGCCAGCTTGCGGCCTGCCAGGACCTTGGTCTTGGCCATGGTGATGGGGGTCTCGATCTGGACTTCTTCCAGCGGCAGGTCGCGGGTGGCCTCATAGCACAGCAGGGTGGCGATTTCGCCCACCAGGTCGCGGAATTCCTTGGTGCCGGTCTGCTTGTTGCGCAGCAGGCTGATCTTGTGCTGCAGCAGGGGATGCTCAACGATCATCGGGTTCATAAATACACTCTCCTTTAAAAGGTTTGGTACAGAGGATGTTGGGTCCGCTCAGCGCTGCTCCAGCGCCATCAGTTTTTCGATGCGGCGGTTGTGCCGGCCGCCCTCAAAGGGGGTGGACAGGAACAGATCCACCAGCTGGCAGGCCAGGCCGGGGCCCACCACACGGCCGCCCATGCACAGGGCGTTGGCGTCGTTGTGGCGGCGGGTATACTCGCAGCTGAAGCTGTCCGAGCAGCAGCAGGCACGGATGCCCTTGACCTTGTTGGCGGCCATGCTGATGCCCACGCCGGTGCCGCAGAACAGCAGCGCCTTGTCGCACTGGCCCGAGACCACGGCGTCGCAGGCGGGGACGGCCATATCGGGATAGTCCACGCTGTCGGTGCTGTGGGTGCCGAAATCAATGTAGGGGATGCCGGCCTCGTCCAGATGGGCGCGGACCGCTTCTTTCAGCTCAAAGCCGCCGTGATCGGCAGCGAGCGCGATGGGTTTTGCCATGAAAAATACCTCACTCACTCTTGTTCAGTTTGGGCAGCGGCCAGGCGTTCGGCGCGTTCCCGCTCGGCCTGGCTGAGCCGATGATAGTCGGGCAGCAGGGCCGCCGGCGGGACGGTAAGGCCGGCCTCGGCCATCCGCTGGGCGGTCAGGGCCACCCCTGCCCCGTGCCCGCCCCGCAGGGCAGGGGGAACAGGCAGGACGCCTTCCGCCTCACTGTAGATATTATAACACAGATGGGCCCCGTCACCAACAAAAAATAGGGGCTTTTTGCAGCTTTTTACAAAATCCTCAAGGCTGGCGGCGGCCCGGGCGTCGTCCTCCATCAGGCGGGCGTGGGTTTCCAGGTCAAAGGCGGCGCAATAGACCTGTCCGCGCCGGGCGTCCAGGGCACAGAGAACCGTTCCCACGCCGGCATGGCAGGCAGCCAAAGCCTCCAGGGTGGAGACCGGGGCACAGGGGGTCTGGCGGGGCAGGGCCAGGCCCTTGACGGCGGCCAGGCCGATCCGCAGGCCGGTAAAGCTGCCCGGTCCGGCGTTGACGCCGTACAGGTCAATGTCGGCGCAGCTCATCCCGCAGGTTTTCAGACAGGTGTCGATCATGGGCAGCAGGGTTTCGCTGTGGGTCAGGCCGCCGTCCAGAAAGGCTTCGTACAGCAGGCGGCCGTCCTTCATCAGGGCGACGCTGGCGGTCTTGCCCGCGGTGTCTACGGCAAGGATGTTCATAGCTGCACCCCCTCAATGGTGATCCGGCGGGTGGTGGGGTCCAGCGGCTGGATGTCCACCCGGACGGGATTTTCCTGGTCCAGCAGAGGGGCCAGGTTTTCGCTCCACTCCGCCGCCACAATGGCGCCCTGGTCCAGATAATCGTAGAAGCCGGCGGCGGCCAGGTCGTTTTCGGTGTGGATGCGGTAGAGGTCGAAATGGGCCATGGGGCGGGGGCCCCGGTAATAGTTGACAATCGCAAAGGTGGGGCTGCTGACCGGGTCGGTGCAGCCCAGGCCTTCGGCCAGGCCGCGGCAGAAGGCGGTTTTGCCTGCGCCCAGCCCGCCGGTAAAGGCGATGATCGCCCCGTCGGGGAGGACATCGGCCAGGCGGCGGCCCAGCGCGGCGGTCTCCTCGGGGGAGCGGGTGATAAATTCAGCCATGTTGTCACCTCAAAAACAAAGATGCAGCGGCCAGGCACAGCCGCTGCATCCAGTATAGTATAAATCGGCAAAAAGTGCAATCCGGTGCTGGGCGGCGGAAGGGCCGTCCGGCCCGGATGGCGGGGATTAGGCGGCTGCGCTGCCCTCATCCAGCGTGTAGAGGGTGGCCTGGTCGTTGCCGTGGACCAGGACAAAGGCCGCATAGCGGTGGGGCGAGGTGCCGCCCTGGGACAGGTACCAATAGACGTCGTCGGAGCCGTAGGTGGCGACGGCGGAGTCCACAGCCTGCAGAATGTTCTTGCCCATGATCAGCTGGTTGACGGTGCCCCAGAGGATGTTGCGGGAATAGATGGTGTAGACGTTGTTCACAAAGCCCACCACCGCGCTGGCGCCGCCCTCCAGCAGCGCCTTGGACATGGCCAGATCCAACTGGTTGCTGCCGCCGAAGAACTCACAGGCCTCCGAGAACACCATGGTGCCGTTCAGCTGGCCGCCCCGGTAGGTGGAGGAGAAGAAGGAGGGGGTGATGCAGTAGACGCCGTTCACCTTGATGACCCGATGGGTCAGCAGGTCAAAGCCATACCGCAGGTCGTTCCAGAGAGAGGACTCCTCCCGCAGGATCAGGACGGGGGCGGTGGACAGGCGCGGGAACAGCCAGCCAGAATTGTAGGTGTAGTAGGCGCCGTGGGTGCTGAGGATGCACAGGTCGTAGTCGTCCATGTGCTTGAGGTCGTTGACGGTGACCTCGGTGTCCAGGGTGGTGTTCAGCCCCCACTTGGTCCAGTTTTCCTGCATCACGGTGTAGTTGGGGTAGCGGCTGGAATTGACGGTGTTGTCAAACGCATAGTAAATGATGGCGTTGCCCAGAGGAAGGGTGTCGTTCTGCTCGTCCAGAGGGCTGACGGCCAGCTCCTCGGGCATATCCAGCGGCAGCTGGACCAGGGTCTCGTCCTCTTCCTCCCAGTCGGTCAGCAGGATGCCGCCCAGAACACCGCAGTCGTAGGTGAAGGAGTACATCCCGTTTTCTTCATCGTAATAGATGGAGTCGGCCCGGATCAGGCCTTCCTCCGCCAGAGCATCCAGCTGGGTCTGGGCGGCCTCCTGGCGCTGGTCCAGCTCCATTTCGGCGTAGGCCTCGCTTTGGACCAGGGCTTCCACGGCGGCGTCCGCCTCCGCCATCTGGGCGGCGTCGGCCTGGGTCAGGGTTTCAGCGGTGCCGGAAGCAGCCGCTTGGTCGGCCGCAAAGGCGGCCGGGCTGGCCACGGTGACCAGCAAGGTAAGAGCACACACGGCGCACAAAACGCGCCGTCCGAGGTGCGAACGATTCAAATTCATGTTCTGTCCTCCCAAATCAAGCGGGCCGGTCAATCCGGCCCTTCGGGATATTCAGGAATCATTTCCAAATATCTTGGTTCCATTGTAGATTCATCCAAAGTCTTTGTCAAGAATCGAACTTTGCTTTTGGGTTGTTTTTGCAAAGCTGTCACAGTTTGGCTGGGGGCCCGGCTTGAATGGGAGCGAAAAATGCGGTATACTGATGGAGAATCAACTTTTTTCGCCCTGTGCCGCTGCGCAGGGCCGCGCGGCGCAGTGCGCCCTGGCGGGCAGGAACGCCGCAGGGCCGGGGGAGCGCCGCCTGAAATCGTTGGATTTGCTGTGAGAGGTGGTGCTTTTTTGCTGGAAAGCGTTCGACTTTATGTCAAGCGGACCGACAAGGTCTTTTGGTTTTTCTGCCTGTTCAGCAGCGCCATGGCGGTGCTGATGCTGGCCTCCTGGGCGGCGGAACAGGGCGGCGGGTTTGCAGTGGATGAGATCACAGGCCAGATCACCGGCATCGGCGATTTTCGCCGGGCCATGGTTCAGGCCGCATCGGCCGGGCTGGGCATTGTCATTGCCCTGATTTTGTCTACGGTGGATTACCGGAGCCTGGTGAAGGTGTGGCCCTTTCATGTGGTGTTCACCTGGGGCCTGGTGCTGCCCACCCTGTTCATCCACAATCTGAGTCTGGGTCCTCTGACCATTGGATACAATGCAGGCGACACCGACAACTATTCCTGGTATAAGCTGGCGGGTTTTACCTTCCAGCCCACCGAGCTGGCCAAGATCAGCTTTATCCTGACCTTTGCCATGCACCTGAACAACGTCCGCAGCCGGATCAATGAGCCCAAGGAGCTGGCAAAGCTTCTGGTTCATCTGGCGGCGCCGATTCTCCTGATTCACATTCAGGGCGACGACGGCACCGCCATCATCTACGGCATCATCGGCTGCTGCATGATGTTTTCCGCCGGACTGAGCTGGAAATACATTGTGGCGGCCCTGGCGGGGGCGACGGCGGCCATTTCGGCGGCCTTCATGTTCCTCAGCGACAGCATCGGCAAGAGCTATCAGTGGTACCGGATTCTGGCGGTCATCGACCCCGAAAACGAGACCAACTGGGCCCCCAGCGAGGATGTCTGGAAGAACATCGTCTACCAGCAGGACCGGGGCGAGGTGGCTCTGGGCTCCGGCAGGGTGTTCGGAAACGGATTGTTCAGCGGGGGCTATTACAGCGTCCCCAACGCCCACAACGACTTTATTTTCAGCTGGGTGGGCAACGCCCTGGGCTTTGTGGGGTGTCTGGTGGTGCTGGTGGTGCTGATTGCCCTGGTGATCCGCACCTTTGCCATCGGGGCCCGCAGCGAGGATATGCTGGGCAGCTTCATCTGTGCCGGTGTGGGCGGGGCCTTCCTGGCCCAGATCGCCGTCAATGTGGGGATGAACCTGCGGGTGCTGCCGGTCATCGGCGTGACCCTGCCCTTCTACTCCGCCGGCGGCAGCTCGGTGACCATGCTGTATATCTGTGTGGGCCTGGTTTTGTCGGTTCACATGCACAACAAGAAAAAACTGTTCGGCTGACGCCGGGCAGAAACGCAAAAGGCGCGCCATTCCGGCGCGCCTTTTCCTTTTGTTTACTTCTGGGCTGAGAAGGCGGCGGCTTCTTTCAGCCAGTCCATCAGCTGGTCGTCGATCTGGTCGGGGGCCGACACCACGATATGATGGGTCCACCGGCCGGGATAGGGTTCTGTGGCCACCGCCACCCGGGGAGATTCCAGCTTTCGGGCCAGGCCGACGGTCACCATAATATAACAGGGCGGCATCTCTTTCTTCTTTTTTACCCGCAGGAAGGAGACGCAGCCGAACAGGTGGCGGTTATAAAAGGAAATCTGGCTTTTCTGCACCTTGATGCGGACGTCGGGGATTTCGTCCAGGATGCGGGCCTCCAGGGCCTCGTAGAGGGGCAGAGCTTCCTTTTGCAGTTCAAAAAAGTGCAGGGTATCCCAATCCATGGTCCGGCCTCCTCTCACCCTTGACGGAGAATCTTCTCCATGGGGCGGCCCTTGGCCAGCTCGTCCACCAGCTTGTCCAGACGGCGGATCTCCTGCATGAGGGGGTCTTCGATGGTCTCCACCCGCACCCCGCAGACCACCCCCTGGACCAGTTCCCGGTTGGGGTTGGGAGCGGGGGCCTGGCGGAAGAAGTCCCCATAGGTGACTCCGGTTTCCACCGCCTGGGCGATCTGGGCCGGGGTGTAGCCGGTGAGCCAGCTGGTGACCTGGTCCACCTCGTCGGCGGTGCGGCCTTTTTTGACCGCCTTGTTCACCAGGAGGGGATAGACTTTGGCGAAGGGCATGGCGTAGACTTTTTCGTTTGTCATGGCAGGGGACTCCTTTCCGGTTGGTTCTGTTCCTATCATAGCATGGAAGGAGCCCCGGGGCAAGGCAAAAGGGGCGGGAGAGCACAAAAAAGCCCGGAACCTGTTTTGCACAGGCTCCGGGCGGGATGGTTGAAAATCAGCCGGGGTAGCGGTCCACCATCAGCAGCTCCTCTGCGCGGCGAACTTGTTCGTCGGTGGGGGGCTGGGCGTCGGTGAGGGAATAGGGGATGCCCAGCTTCTGCCACTTGAACAGGCCCAGGGTGTGGTAGGGCAGAACTTCCACCCGCTGGACGGTGGGCAGGCTGGCGATGAAGGCGCCGGTCTGGCGGAGACCCTCCTCGTCGTCGGTGAGGCCGGGAACCAGCACATGGCGAATCCAGAGGGGAACCCCCAGGTCGGCAATGTGCCGGGCCATGGCTAGAATGTTCTCGTTGGACTTGCCGGTCAGACGGCGGTGCTTTTCGGGGTCGATCTCCTTCAGATCCAGGATCACCAGGCTGGTGACCTCCATCAGGGCGTCAAAGGCCGCCAGATAGGCGGGGTCGTCGGGCCGGAAGGGCTCGCCGGCGGTGTCGATGGCGGTATGTACCTTTTTGGCCCAGGCCAGCCGGAACAGTTCGGTGACAAAATCCATCTGGAGCAGCGGCTCTCCGCCGCTGACGGTGATGCCGCCCTTTTTGCCCCAGTAGTTCCGGTAGCGCCAGACATGCTGGAACAGGTCGCCGGCGGTCCAGGGCTGGCCGCAGCCGCAGGCCCAAGTCTCGGGATTGTGGCAGTAGCGGCAGCGGAGATTGCAGCCCTGGAGAAAGACCACAAACCGGACCCCCGGCCCGTCCACCGAGCCGAAGCTCTCCAGGGAGTGGACCAGCCCCTGTGTATTACATCCGGGCATGGCAGGTGCGGCTGATGACATCCAGCTGCTGCTCGCGGGTCAGGTCGATGAACTTGACCGCGTAGCCCGAGACGCGGATGGTGAAGTTGGCGTACTCTTCCTTCTCAGGATGCTCCATGGCGTCCAGCAGCTTCTCCTTGCCGAAGACGTTGACGTTCAGGTGGTGTGCACCCTGGTCGAAGTAGCCGTCCATGACCTGGACCAGGTTCTCCACACGCTCGCCCTCGCTGTGGCCCAGGGCGTCGGGGTTGATGGTCTGGGTGTTGGAAATGCCGTCCAGTGCCCAGTGGTAGGGCAGCTTGGCCACCGAGTTCAGAGAGGCCAGCAGGCCGTTCTGTTCTGCGCCATAGCTGGGGTTGGCGCCGGGGGCGAAGGGAGTGTAAGCCTTCCGCCCGTCGGGCAGGGCGCCGGTATACTTGCCGTAGACCACGTTGGAGGTGATGGTCAGGATGGAGGTGGTAGCCTCGGAATTGCGGTAGGTGTGGCGCTTCTTGATCATCTCCAGGAAGGTGCGCAGCAGCCAGACGCCGATCTCGTCGGCGCGGTCGTCGTCGTTGCCGTACTTGGGGAAGTCACCCTCGGTGACAAAGTCCACCACCAGGCCCTTCTCGTCCCGGACGGTCTTGACCTTGGCGTACTTGATGGCGCTCAGAGAGTCAATGACGTGGGAGAAGCCTGCAATGCCGGTGGCAAAGGTGCGGCGGACGTCGGTGTCGATGAGGGCCATCTCGGCTTCCTCGTAGTAGTACTTGTCGTGCATGTACTGGATCAGGTTCAGCACGTTGACGTACAGGCCGGCCAGCCAGTCCAGCATCCGGACAAACTTGGGCAGGACCTCGTCGTAGCTCAGGTACTCGCCGGTGACGGGGGCGTACTCGGGGCCCACCTGCTCGCCGTTCTTCTCGTCCACGCCGCCGTTGATGGCGTACAGCAGGCACTTGGCCAGGTTGGCGCGGGCGCCGAAGAACTGCATTTCCTTGCCGGTCTGGGTGGCCGAGACGCAGCAGCAGATGGAGTAGTCATCACCCCAGACCGGCTTCATGACGTCGTCGTTCTCGTACTGGACCGAGCTGGTGTCGATGGACACCTTGGCGGCGTACTTCTTGAAGTTCTCGGGCAGGGCCGAGGAGTAGAGAACGGTCAGGTTGGGCTCGGGGGCGGGGCCCATGTTCTCCAGGGTGTGGAGGAAGCGGTAGCAGGTCTTGGTGACCATGCTGCGGCCGTCCATGCCGATGCCGCCCACCTCCAGGGTGGCCCAGACGGGGTCGCCCGAGAACAGCTGGTTGTAGCTGGGGATGCGGGCAAACTTGACCATGCGGAACTTCATGACCATGTGGTCAATCAGCTCCTGGGCCTGGGTCTCGGTGAGGGTGCCGTTGTCCAGATCCCGCTGGATGTAGATGTCCAGGAAGGTGGAGATGCGGCCCACGCTCATGGCAGCGCCGTTCTGGGTCTTGATGGCGGCCAGATAGCCGAAGTAGAGCCACTGGCAGGCTTCCTTGGCGTTCTTGGCGGGCTGGGAGATGTCGTAGCCGTAGATCTCGGCCATCTTCTTCATCCCCTTGAGGGCGCTGATCTGGCGGGCCAGCTCCTCGCGCAGGCGGATGACGTCGTCGGTCATGGTGCCGTCGCCGCAGTTGGCCAGGTCGTTCTGCTTGGACTCGATCAGGTAATCAATGCCGTACAGGGCCACACGGCGGTAGTCGCCCACGATGCGGCCGCGGCCGTAGGTATCGGGCAGGCCGGTGATGATGTGGCTGTGACGGGCCTTCTTCATCTCGGGAGTGTAGGCGTCAAAGACCGCCTGGTTGTGGGTGCGGGCGTACTCGGTGAAGATCTTGTGCAGCTCGGCGCTGGGCTGGTAGCCGTAGGTGGTGCAGGCCTGCTCCGCCATCTTGATGCCGCCGTAGGGCATGAAAGCACGCTTCAGGGGTTTGTCGGTCTGCAGACCCACGATCTGCTCCAGATCCTTCAGGCTCTCATCAATATAGCCGGGGCCGTAAGAGGTCAGGCTGCTGACCACTTCGGTCTCCATGTCCAGAACGCCGCCCTTGGCGCGCTCCTCTTTCTGCAGCTTCTGCAGAGCGCCCCAGAGCTGATTGGTGGCCTCGGTGGGGCCGGCCAGGAAACTCTCATCCCCGTGGTAGGGGGTGTAGTTCTTCTGGATAAAGTCCCGGACGTTGACCTCTTCCTTCCAGATGCGGCCCTCAAAGCCTTCCCACTGCATATAATCCTTCATTGGTTGCCTCCTCTAGGATTTGGGTAGATAAAAGTTAGGATAAACTAACTTATCGGAATAATAGAAAGGGCACTGACCAACGGGCAGCCCCTTCTGACGACATATGCGCCGCCCGGCACGGGTCGACCACACCATTTTGTGGTTGGTGAGTTTGTCCCTGCCTTATTTATCATAGCATGAAACGACGAAAAATCAAGAGGAAACCACTAGGATTTGTCGCCCGGTCACAAAACTTGGTGCTTTGCACAAAGCCGGGGGAGCGGCGCGGCAAGGATTGTGCGGAACATCCAGACAGAAATTTTGGAAAATTTGTTCTGGGGTATTGACAGATACCCACAGGTATGGTATCCTTTTGACGCAGAGGTTAGAAAACACTAACCGATGAAGCCTCAGCAGGAACAGCGCGAGGATTCCTGCTGATACGAGAACTCCTCCATTCCATTCTCTCTTTATATCTGGGGGCAGCGGACGGTTTTTTGGTTTGCACCGCAGCCGCGCCCCACACGGCAAAACAAAAAAGCGGGTCGTCCGGTCTGACCAGCCGGAGGCCCGCCTTTTTGTTTGGTTCAGCCGGATTTTTTGGGGCGGGCGCGGGTCCAGCGCCGCTGGATGAAGAAAAAGCCCACACAGCTCACCACAAAGGGGAGATAATAGGTGGCGGCCCGGTAGACCACCAGGGCGGACATGGCGGCGCTTTCCCCAAGAAAGCCGGTGAAAATCAGATAGAAGGCCGTCTCGATGGAGCCCATGCCGCCCACGTTGGGCAGGGCGTTGGACAGCAGCATCATCAGGGCTGCCAGGGTCTGGACCTGTCCGAAGGTGAGGGGAGCCAGACCCATGAACCGGATGCTGAACCAGGGGATGGTGTACATCAGGGCCAGCTTGCACACCTGCAGAGCAAAGACCTGCAGGCAGAGGAACCGGTTCTGGAGCAGACGGCGGCTCTCGGTGCACAGGCCGTCCAGCTGGGCGGTCCAGCTCTGACGCCGGGCCTGCCACTTGTCGGTCCGGGGCAGCAGACCCAGCAGGCAGTAGGCCAGCTTCTGGATGGTGCGGCTGGTGCAGACCAGCACCAGCGCCAGAATGATGACGGCCACCACCAGACAGGCGGGCAGCAGATAGCGCATCAGCCCGGCCGAATCGGCGTCCAGCAGCCAGCGGCCATAGAACAACAGCAGCACCGCCGCATACAGCAGGACGGCTCCCTTGTGAAAGACATACTCCAACGTCATCAGGCCGATGCCGGGGCCCACGTCCAGGCCGTTCAGGCTGATGTCATAGCCCTGCATGGGCATGGTGCCCGCGCCGAAGGTCACCACATTGCCGAAAGCTCCCAGAAAGGACAAATCCAGACCCCGGAGGAAAGGATAGTCGGGCACCCGGCTGGAAAGAACCCGCTGGTTGATGATTCCCTCCATGAGGGGATAGGTGAGGCCCAGCAGAAGCAAAAGGGCAGTCTGGCCGACGGTCAGACTGTGAAGGGCGGCAGAGATCTCGGACAGATGGTCCTTGAAGATGTAAAACATCAGGCCGGTCAGGGCTACAAGGGTCAAAACCGAGAGCAGGCCCCGCCGAAGAGAGAGTTTGTTGTCGGGCTGGGCGGGATGAGGGGATGACATAGAGGACAGACTCCTTTCCAAAATGGGACATCCGGACGGGATGAATACAGGATAAGTATACCACGCATGGTCGGGAAAGTTTATAAACAGAATGGAATTTTTGTGGAAAAAGGCCGCCCCGGCGCGAAGAAAGCAAAAATACAGCCCGGAGAGAAGCGCGAACTTCTTCCGGGCTGTAAAAATATACGCGAGTAACTTTTGTAATATTTAAATGAGATATTACAGATCGGCGGGATGGCTCTGGGCCAAAAGGGTCTCCACCTGCTGCCGCAGGGTGTTGGCAAAGGCCTCCTTGGAATAATACCGCTGGTAGAGGGCGCGGCAGGCGGGCGCCATCCGGGCCGGGAGGCCGGGGTTCTCGATCATCTTGGTCATGGCCTCGGCCAGCTCGGCGGGGCTGTCGTTGTGGTAGACGAAGCCGTCCACCCCCTCGGTGATGAGGCCGGCGGTGCCGGTATGTTCGGAGACAATGCCCGGCTTGCCGAAGATCAAACCCTCGGTCACAAAGGTGGGCATGGGGTCATCCCGGGAGCTGCACACGGTGCAGGCGCACTGATCCATCAGGGACTTGATCTCCCCGCGGGTGAGGCGGTTGACATAGAAGACGTTGGAAGGATAGTCGGCCGCCAGCTGCTTGACGTCGGCCAGCAGCCGCTTGTCGGCCCCCTTGCCCACAAAGAGGAAGGCCGCTTTGGCCCGGGTTTCGCCGGGCAGCATCCGGATGGCCTGGACCAGCAGGTCCTGGCCTTTCCGGATCTCAAAGGCGCCCACGCTGACCAGCAGGGGCAGACCGCCCGCAAAGCTGATGTCGTAGTGCTCGAAGTCGTCCTGTGCGTAGTCGGGCAGGCCGTAGATCAGCTGGCCGATTTCAAAGTCGGGGCGGTGTTCGTGCATGGCGGCGGTGGCATGGCTGCCCACCGCGCAGACCCGAATGTTGGAGGACAGGGTCCGGGGAATCAGGTGGGACAGATACCCGTACCCCACAAAGGCGTCGTGCAGCCACCAGAGGATGGGCACCGGCGCGCCGTTCAGGGCGCGGATGGCCTTGACTTCCACAATGGTGTTGGCCACCACCAGGTCGGCGGAGGTGGCCAGCCCCCACAGCATGGGGGAGCTGACGCAGTCGGGGTGGGTGATGACGGTGGCGCCCGCCTCCACAAACAGGGGCAGGGAACCGCCGTCTCCGGGGCCCAGCACCACCACTTCATAGCCCATCTGGCGGAGGACCGGCACCGCGCTCACCAGCACGATGGGGGCGCCGGTCATGTCCAGCACATGGCTCAGCAGCAGGGCCCGCTTGCCCTCGGCAGAAAAGAGGTCGGAGGCGTCGGGCTCCCGGCGGTAGCGCAGCAGGGCCTGGGGAATGTGGGCCGGCTTGTCCGCCAGGCGGAAGGCCAGCCGCAGCAAAGAGGCGGGATCGTCGGGGTCCCGGGCCTGGGCCCGGCAACGCAGCAGCAGATCCCGGGAGACCACGGCGCACTTGGCGCCGGAGGGCTGATGGGCGGCGCGGTAGACCAGGGTGTCCCCTTCAAAGCCGAATACCGCATCACAGAAGGCCAGGTCAGCGCCGTCCTGCAGGGCGGCTGCAAAATAGGTCAGGGTGGTGCTCAGGCATTCCACATCTTCGGCCGCCAGCACCACGCCGTCCAGACCCTGGGGCAGGGCGTCCAGGCTCTGGATCAGCCGGAATTTCCGGTGGAGCTGCAGCTCCATGCTGCAGGTCAGCGCCGCACAGCGCCCCGGCGCATAGACCGCCAACCAGGTGCGCTGGGTGTCCTGGTAGGGCTGGTTTGCCAGCTGGAACTGCTGGAATTGACTGTAACTGGAAAACATAAGGTACCTCGTTGGACGTCCCTTTATTTTTTGCGGCCCAGAAAGGCACGGAGCGGGGCGGTCAGTTTCCAGCAGGCGCTGGACAGCACCGCTTCATAGCTGACCCGGAAGTGTTCTTTTTCCGCGATGGCAGCCGCCAGCTGTTCTTCCAGATGGGCGGCCCGGCGCTCCTGGCCGGCCAGCTGTTCGCCGAAATTCTCAGCCAAGGCCCGCTGCTCGTCGGCCGCGGCTGCGGCCGCGGCGGCCCGGTCCTGGACCTGCTCAATGCCCCGGCGCATGGCAAAAAAGACGGTGTCGTCGGCCCCCAGCTGAAGGGGGTAGTAGGTGTAGGACACCGAGAATTTGGTTCCGGCAGGCAGACGCTCCGGGCATTCCGCGTAAAACTGGGGGTCCACATTCAAAAACAGGGTTTTCTCCTCGTCGAGGGAGAGGGCGGTGACGGGGGCGGCATGAATCCGCTCGTCCGAAATCGTCATTCCGACCACATAGCAGGGCAGCTCGCCGGGGTCCAGACGGATGGCCTTGGCCTCCCGCGGCAACTCAAAGACCGCCGATACCGTGTGGTTGGCGGCGGAGTAGGCCGACACCGGCGCGGGAATGGTGTCTTGCTCCGAAAAGCCCAGGCCACAGTCGTAGTAAAGGGTCAGGCGGAACAGGGACATGTTGTCGTAGGACTCGTGCTTTTCCAGCTGGGCAAGCTGCTGCTCCAGCGCCAGGCACCGCTGTGCCAGCTTGGACACGCCTTGATCCGAGAGGGAGAGCTGTTCTTTCAGTTCAGCGATCTGCTCCTCCGGAGTCTGTTTGGTTGCAGGGGGCATGAATCTTCACCTCATATCCATAGTCTATCCGGGCCGGCGGCCCGGGAATCACTTTGCTGAATAAAAAGCCGCAGAAGGGAAAGCCGGACCCCTGCCCGGCCGTCTGGAGACATGCAAAAATTCTGCGGCCAGGGGCAGGCCCTGCCGCAGAAACAGTCAGGAACGACGGATGTTCGATTTCAGGAGGATTTGGCGCCGAGAGGGCCGGCCTCAGTGGCGGGCCACATAGCGCTGGAAACGGGCCCGGCTGCGCTCCATCCGGGCCTTTTTGGTCCGGGGCGGGACGATCCGCTTGCGCAGCTCCAGCAGCACGCAGCTCAGGGCAATGAAACTACACCGGATGGCGTACTGGGACAGCAGGCCCACAATGGGGCTGGAAGCAAACTGGGCGGCGTACAGATACCAGGGCACCGCGGTCAGCTCCACCGTGTGGAGACAGAAAATGTTCAGAGAACGGCGGCCCACCGCTTCCAGGAAGTGGGTCAGGAAGTTCTCGCTCCGTGCGCTGAGACGGACAAACAGGTTGACGATCCACAGGCCGATGATGCCGTTGATGAAGATGCCCACCGGGCCTAGGGTCCATTCACCCATGGACATGTTGTCGGTGGTGCCGGACACCAGGGCGCCTACGGCCGAGATCACCATGCACACCATGGCGGAGGGGAACAGCCAGGTCAGACGGGGCTGGTCAAACCAGCGGCGCTTCTTTGCGATGTGGCCGATGTACAGGTAGGGGACCACAGCCATGCCCTGGGACAGGCAGAAGGGCAGCTCCCATACCAGACAGGTACCCCAGCCCAGAATGGCGGTGACCGCCACGGCGCAGGGTATGTACCGCTCGGGGAAGGCGTTGAACAGGATATCCAGAATGATCCAGCCCACCGCCATGGTCAGCAGGTACCACATGGGCCCGCAGGAGAAGATGCTGAAACCGAAATAGGTGGAGGTGTGGGGCAGGCCCAGCAAAAAGCCCGCCAGCACCTTTTGGCTTTCCGAGATGGCCGCCGGCCAGGAGCCGAAACAGTAGTGGTGCAGGATCAAATGAAAGCCTGATGTGGCCAGCGCTGTATAAAGAAAGGGCGGCAGGATGCCCCGCAGCTGCTGCTGGACACATTTGCCCACCGACCTCTTGCGGAAGCCGAAGCCGCTGGCGATGTAGAAAGCCGACATCAGGGCTTCGCGGTAGATGAAGAGCAGAAAACTGGAAACCGACAGCCCGCTGCCCAGATTCAGCGAATACGCCTCCGCTGTGTGGACAAAGATGACGGTTGCCATGCCTATGCCTTTGAACAAGTCAAACATCCCGAGGGAGTTGACGGTGCGCGTTTTGGTTCCTTTCATCAAAGGGGTCCTCCTCGCAGAAATAAAATTCCTTCCAGCAGGCCCGGCGAAAAAAGGAAGGATTGGCAGGTTCTACACATCATACCCGGATTTTCAGACAAAGATTGTTCAAATCTAGTATAATGCTTTTTCTTCCGGCTGTCAATTTGAATCGGGTTTTGAGGCGATTCGCAGCCGGGTGGCCGGGCGGCCTGGAATCCACTATAACATAAATTTCGTCCTGACCAAGCGAAAGGAAAGATTTACACAAGGGAAGGCGTTCCAGCCGGGGTCAAAAGGACGGCGGCAGGCGGCTTTCTCAAGGTGCGGCCTGCCTTGGGCCCCCGGCGGAACGTCCGGGCGCCGGGGCGGGGCCGCTGTCCATTTTACATAAAAAATGTTTCAAAAAATAGAGAGAACGGAGAAAACCTTGGCCCGGGCCGCCATTGACACCAGGACGGGAACGTGGTATCCTTTCGGTATACCTGTATTACAAGTCGAGACCCGCTGCGGAGAATGTCGGATTCCGGTTGCAATGGGGTGGAGGATTCTATATAATAAGTACAATCTTGCCCAAGGCCCGGGCCGGGCGGCGGGCACACAGACAGGAGGAGAGACAATGATCTCGACAGTCTATCAGCTGGTCAACCATATGGAGGCCGACCAGGCCGAGAAAACGGCCATCCAGTATTACGACGAAGCGAAGGGCGGCGTGGTGAGCATCTGCTATGGGCAGTATGCCCAGGACATCCGCCGGGCAGCGGGCCTGCTGCTCCACCGCAAACCCGACATCAAGGGACAGAAAGTCTGCCTGCTGGCCCGCAACGGCTACGATTATCTGGTCAATCTTCTTTCGGTTCTGCTGGCCGGCGGGGTGCTGGTGCCCCTGAACCTCCAGAAAAACTGGGACGAGATCCAGTATGAGATCGACCTGGTGGAGCCGGCGTACATCCTGCACGACGGGGAGTTTGCCGAGCGGGAACCTGCTCTGACCGCCACCTACGGCGACAAGCTGCTGCCCATGGACGGCTACAAGACCTCCCGGTGGAGCGAGCGGTGCAGCGAGTGCGAGGACGTGGACGCTTTGTCGGTGATTCTGTTCACCTCGGGCACCACCGGCCGCAGCAAGGGCGTCATGATCAGCCACCGGAACCTCTTTGCCCCCATGGACTTCTTCTGCCTGCCCTTTGAGGACATCCAGAAGCAGACCGGCTGGGACACCAGCAAGTTCCGCTCCTTCTCGGTCCTGCCCATGTTCCATGTGGCGGCCCTCACCAGTTCCATCTCCTGGGCCATCATGGGCAACACCGTCAACCTGTGCAACGACCTGAAACACTTCTACCGCGACCTGGCCGCCATGGACAGCGAGGTGATGGCGGTGGTGCCGGTCCTGCTGCAGAGCATCTATCGGGATGTGAAGCGGGGCCGCCGGGACCGTCTGGGCAGCCTGAAGGCTCTGACCTGCGGCGCTGCCTCCATGGACGCCGAGACCATGTCCGACCTGGTAAAGGCGGGCTTCTTTATCTGCCAGATGTACGGCCTCACCGAGACAGTGGGCGACGGCACCTGGAACAACTCCCAGGACCCCGCCGACATCCATTCGGTGGGCCTGTGCGACCCCAAGCGGGAGTACAAGCTGGAGGACGGCGAACTGTGCATCCGGGGCGACTCGGTCATGATGGGCTACTATAAGGACCCCGAGGGCACCGCCGAGGTGCTGGACGCCGACGGCTGGCTCCACACCGGCGACCTGGCCCGCATCGATGAGCGGGGCTTTGTATTCCTCACCGGCCGCAAGAAAAACGTCATCATCCTGGGCAGCGGCGAAAACGTCAGCCCCGAGGAGCTGGAAGCTCTGCTGAACCAGTGCGAGGCCGTCACCGAGAGCCTGGTCCGGGAAGAAAACGGGAAGATCGGCGCTCTGGTCTACTGCGGCGAAGGCGGCCAGACCAAAGAGGCCGACGTCCAGGCCTACGTCACCGAGATGAACCGCACCCTGCCCCTGTACAAGCGGATTTCGGCGGTGCACTTCTCGGCAGAACCCCTGCCCCGGAACACCGCAGGCAAGCTGCTGCGCTGAGCCGCCGAACCAGAAGAGGGAACAGCCATGGGATTTGAAGGACATCTGGTAGATACCGTCTACCGCCTGATCACCGAGAATATGGAGGACATCTACGCTGACCGTCCGGGCCTGCGCTACCGCGGGGCCGACGGGAAGATTGTGACGGTGACCTTTGGGGACTATGCCAAGGACATCCGCCGCTGCGTGGGCTATCTCAACGAAAAACTGGGCGGCGCCCAGCGCCGCAAGGTCTGCATTCTGGGCCAGAACAGCTACTGGTATGCGGTGGCCATTCTGGGCCTGCTGGCGGCGGACAGCATCCAGATTCCCCTCAACCAGCACAAGCGCTGGGAGGAGCTGAGCTACGAACTGGATCTGGTGAAGCCGGATGTGATCCTCTGGGATGGGGACAATTACCCCTGGCGGGATCAGCTGCTGAAGGAATGGGGGGACCGGCTGCTGCCTCTGGAGGAGTGCACCCGGGCCGACCCGGCGGAACTCCATGAGACCGCCAACCCCTACGCCCTCTCGATGATTATGTTTACCTCGGGCACCACCGGCCGCAGCAAGGGCGTCATGCTGAACCAATGGTCCATCATGATTACCGGCCGCGACAGCATCTGCAGCTGGCGGGCGGCGGTGGCCCGGGCCAAGGAGATGGGCTATACCGAGGAGACCTTCCGCCTGAGCCATTTTTCCACCCTGCCGCTGTTCCATATCGCGGCCTATGCCAACCTGCTCCACTGGCCCCTGTACGGCGCCGCCACCAACCTGGGCGACGCCCGGAGTTTCTACCGGGATCTGGCGGATATGCCCAGTGAGTCCGTGGCGGTGGTGCCCTCCATTGCCGAAATGCTTCACCGGGACATCCTGCGGGACCGCCGGGATAAAATCGGCCCGCTCTGGATTCTGATGTGCAGCTCGGCATCCTTCTCCCGGGAAACCCTGCTGGACCTGAGCCGCCGCGGCATCCTCATTATTCAGAATTACGGCATGACCGAGACCGGCAGCGGCGGTCTGGTCAATGAAGCCCAGGACGAAAAGCACATTGCCGCCGGCCACACCATCCCCTGCATGGAGTACAAGCTGGAAAACGGCGAGCTGTGCCTGAAGGGCGAATGCCTGATGCTGGGCTATTACCAGAACCCCGAAGGCACCGCCGAGGTGCTGGACGCCGACGGCTGGCTCCACACCGGCGACCTGGCCCGCATCGATGAGCGGGGCTTTGTGCTCCTCACCGGCCGCAAGAAAAACGTCATCATCCTGGGCAGCGGCGAAAACGTCAGCCCCGAGGAGCTGGAAGCTCTGCTGAACCAGTGCGAGGCCGTCACCGAGAGTCTGGTCCGGGAAGAAAACGGGAAGATCGGCGCTCTGGTCTACTGCGGCGAAGGCGGCCAGACCAAGGAGGCCGATGTCCAGGCCTACGTCACCGAGATGAACCGCACCCTGCCCCTGTACAAGCGGATTTCGTCGGTCCACTTCTCGGCAGAACCCCTGCCCCGGAACGCCGCAGGCAAGCTGCAGCGCACCTGAAATGCATACTGTCCAGGCCTGGATGAAATACTATCAGGGCCTGCCGTTTGGAATCAATCAAAGGAAAACATGGAAAGGAAGTTATCACTATGAACCGTACCGAAATTATGGCACAGATTGTGGGTATCCTGGAGGATGTGGCCGAGATCAGCCCCGATGAGGTGAACGAGGACAGCGTCCTGATGGACGACCTGGACCTCTCCTCGATGGAGATTCTGACCATCGTGGCCGACCTGGAGGAGACCTTCGGCATCCGCATCCCCGAGAAGGAGCTGCGCAGCTTTGTCACCATCAACGACCTGATTGACTATCTGAGCACACGGGTGGGCTGATTTATGACGGAAACCATCACCCGCGTATCCCAGTATCTCCTGCAGGGAGCCATGTACTTTTACCGCCCCAAGACCATCTACTGCCGGTATCAGTACGCCCTGCGGGATGCCGTGGACCCTGTGCTGCTTCAGGAAGCGGTGGACGCCGCCCTGGAACAGGCGGACTACTTCAAGATGAAGCTGGTCCGGGACAAACGGGAGGTTCGGCTGGAAGAAAACGAACAGCCCTTTACCATCTGCCCCGGCAATGAGCTGCGGGCCATGCCCGAGGAGACCGGCGGCTATCTGTTCAACGTCTCCTATGAAGGGGACACCATCTTTTTTGACTGGTATCACTTTGTGGCGGACGGCCACGGGGTGACCCGGTTTCTGACCCGCATCCTGATGGAGTACTGCAACCGACGCTATCAGACCGGCTTTGCATGCCCGCCTCTGGGTTCGGCTCCGGCCTACGATATGCAGGCCCTGCTGGCCTATGACCCCACCTCGGGGGAGGAGGGAATGCCCGAGATCGAGCCGGTGCCGGTTCAGGAGAGCCAGCTGCGCCGGACCATGATCCGGCTGGACAAGCAGAGCCTGGTGGATGCCGCCCTGAACTGCGGCGTCAAGCCGGTCAGCGCCCTGCTGGGTCTGCTCAGCCTCTCCATCCAGCCCTTTGTGGAGCGGGAAAAGGTGGAGTACTGCTATTCCACCGATACCCGCCGCACTCTGGGTGTGCCCGAGGCCTTCTATAACTGTGTGGCCTCCTTCCGCCATGGAGTGGACGCCGGCCCGGAGGTGCGGCTGGCGGACATCGCCGCCGACATCGACGCCAACCTGCGCGCCAGCCTCCAGCCTGAGGCCCAGCTGACCCAGATGGCCAAGATGATGGGCTGGGTCTGCCGGGTGGACGCCCTCAAGGCGCCCCTGCGGATCAAGCAGCGGGTGTTCCGCATGGGCGAGACCATGGGCAACTTCCCGGCGGATTTCTGGATCAGCTATCTGGGAGACCCGCTGGGCCCCGACCGGGATTATCCCCCCGCCCTCAACGACTATATCCGGGATTTTGAAGTCTGGGTTCCCCCCGACGGCGCGTCGGTGGGCTTTGAGATCGCCAGCCTTCACGGGCAGCTGATTTGCTGCATCCAGGATAAGCTGGGCCGCGCCGGCCTGACCGACGCCATCCGCGCCGTCATGGAGCGGGAAGGGGTCAAGGTCATCGGCACCGCCGACATCGGCCCCGCGCTGCCCTATCAGGAATAAGCATACATACCAACACCAAAGCCCCGAAGGCGTCCTGCCCTCGGGGTTTTTCTGCAGCGGGAAAAAGAAATGTTTTCCAGATTTTTAGAACGCATCCCATCGGAAAAACACGAAGAAACATTTAAAATGGAGGGCGTCGCCGGCCGGAACGCCCCGGCTGGGCCGGGGGCCTGCAAAAAATTTTTGAGATATCTGAAAAAAACTAAAGGCATCCCTCGTATTAGTAGACAGAACGGGCCGTTCATCAGATCCAAAGGAAAGGAGGCGGGGAAGAAGTGATATGACAGCACAGGAATTTACATCCATGGTAAAAACCTATCAGGGGCTTGTGTATACCGTGTGCTTCCAGCTGGTCCAGGATGCAGATACAGCCCAGGACCTGGCGCAGGACACCTTCCTCGCCGCCTGGCGCGCCATAGACCGGTGCCCGGCAGGCTACGAAAAACAATGGCTGGCCCGTATCGCTGCAAACAAAGCGAAAGACCACCTGCGCAGCGGCTGGGTGCGGAAGATGAGCACCCCCGGCGACGAAGTGATGGCACTGGCGGGCGCACCACCCGACCAGGGCCCCGAGGCGAAAGCCCTGGCCGGCGTAGGCATGGACGAACTGGAGCGAAAGATTTTGAATCTGCGGGAGCCCTATAAAACCCCCTGCCGGCTGTGTTTGCTGGAGGGATATACTCCGGCCGAGGCGGCCAGGATCTGCCGCCGGCCGGAAGCAACGCTGAGCGCCCAGCTTTGGCGGGCGAAAAAAATCCTGCGGCAAGAGATCGAACAGGAAAGGAGGACCGAGGATGGAACTATTTCGAGATGATGGATGTCTGACCGACGAGGGGCTGCAGGCCCTGCTGGACGGGACGCTGGATGAACTGGGACGGCTGGAAGCCGCCGAACACCTGTCCTTTTGCGACCGGTGCCTGGACCGCTATACGGCGCTGCTGACCGGCAGCGCGCTGGAACAGCCGGCGCGGGATTTGTCCCGGCCGGTGGGCCGCACCATCCTGATCCGCCTGATGCAAAACGTCTATGGCCGCATGGTGGTGGCCGGCGTGGCGGCGGTGCTGGCGCTGACCCTCTGGCGGGGCGGCAGCCTGGGGCTGATTCTGGCCCGGAACGCTTCCTCGCTGGAAGCCTATGTGCCGGAGCAGATTGATCCCCCGGCAGCGTCTAAGCTGCCCCCCAAGAGCAATTACACCGAGCCGCCCCGGCCGGAAGAGAAAACCTCTGTGGCTCGCAGAGCCCATGAAGCGGTCAGCAGCCTTTGGGATGCCCTGACCGGCGCCGCCGATGAGGCGAACACTACCAACTGATGGGAGAGATAACGATGAAAAAGAACGGTTTCTTTACCTTCTGCTTTGCCTTTGTCCCGGGCGCAGGGCAGATGTACCAGGGTTACATGAAACGGGGCCTGTCCCTGATCGGGATTTGCTGCGTGGCCGTGATTATCGGTTCGCTGTTTCAGCCGCTGGTGGCGGCGGCCATGTGCATCTGCTGCGTGGCGTGGATGTACAGCTTTTTCGACACCTTCAATCTCCGGGCCATGCTCAGCGCCAATATGCCCCCCGAGGATGACTATCTGATCCACCTGGGCCACGATGTGACCCTGGATCAGCTGCTGCATCGCCGGCACAAGCTGTTTGGCTGGTGCCTGGTGGCGGTGGGCGTCTACACCCTCTACGATGAGCTGGTGATGGACTTCCTGCGGGAACTGTACTGGAACACCAACAGCAGCTGGATCATTCGTGTGATCTACAACATTATGAATGAGGTCCCCACCGTGGTGATCTGCCTGGCCGTGATTGCCCTGGGCATCTGGCTGGTGCGCGGTCCCCGGAACAAGCCGTCTCAGGCCGACCCCTTCGATCAGCTGGAGGAGTTCTGCGAGTATGGCGTCAAGGAGGAGGAAAGCCATGACGGAGAAGAAAACTGAGGCTGCCCCCGGCACCGCCGGGCCGGCTCCCAATACCCCGCCCAGGGCTTCCGCCCCTGGGCCCCAGGACGGCCGCAGCATCCGCCGGGTGGGCAGCGTCACCCTGGGCCTGTGCCTGATTGCTGTGGGCATCTGCTTTTTGTGCTATTACTTCCTGCCGGTGTTCAACTGGCTGCTGGTGGTCAAAATCGGCGCGCCGGTGGCCCTCATCGCCCTGGGCGCCGAGGTGCTGTGGTGTGCCTCCCATCCCGGCCGGTGGAAATACGACTTCCTGGCGGTGCTGGGCTGCCTGGTGCTGATGGGCGGCGCCTTCTGTCTGACTCTGCTGCCCCTGTTCTGGCAGACGGCCAACCCCACCAAGCGCATCCAGCTGGACGATCTGGGGGAGGCATACGAGAGCAGCCTCTACCAGGCCCTGGAGGATCAGGTGGAGCTGAACGGGGTGGAAGCCTATCTGGAAACCCGTTTCGGGGTAGATGCGCCCCGGACTCTGGAGGAGATCGGCGGCGCCGGGGTGCGGTTCTGGCTGGATATCGACCTCTATGGACCCTATGAGGGCACCGAGGCCTTTGCCGCCGACTGTGCCCGTGTGATGGAGGCCGTCCGGGCCCAGGGCGTGCTGCCCGACCGGGTGAATATCGAGTGGGTGAGCCCCGACCGTCAGTCCAGCCTGGAACTGAACCTGGACACCCCCGCCAAGATGGCCTGGTCCACCGACCAGATGGCCCAGCGGACCGAGGTATGGGCCGCGGAGGCCTACCCGGCCACCGACGACCAGAATCTGGACCAGGAGAACAGCCCAGACTCTGCCGCCAGCACCGCCCCGGCGGACCGCGTCTCTGCATCGGACAACACCGTGCAGCCCTCGGACCAGGCGGTCCCGGCAGGGGAAAACACCCGTTACCCCGACGAGGCGATGGTGGAAGCGGTCTCCTGAGCGCACAAACCGGAAATAACCCCTTGCAATGAGATAGAGCAGACCCCCGGCCCCGA
The DNA here is from genome assembly GCF_002160895.1 of Faecalibacterium sp. An122. Lineage (GTDB taxonomy): Bacteria > Bacillota > Clostridia > Oscillospirales > Ruminococcaceae > Faecalibacterium. The sequence goes on from NZ_NFLL01000009.1 coordinate 26,766, forward strand.
CGGAAAACCATCGGGGCCGGGGGTCTTGTTTTGTGTTTTGTTTTAGGAGATGGGATAGGTTAGTTCTTTTCGGCGATCATTTCGGTGTAGGCCAGGATCAGGGGGCCCACGCCCTTGGCGTCGTTGCAGACCACCGGCTCACTGTAGTAGTAGGCCAGGCTGCCGTCCCGGTGCTGGGCGCCGCCCAGACCGGCCACCAGGCAGATGCCGTCCAGCTGGAGGCTGCCGTCCGGGTTCTTGGACAGGTACTTGTCGCAGGTGCCGTAGAAGGCTTTCTCGGCCCAGGCGGTCATCCGCTTGGGCAGCAGGCCCAGCCGGACGCCTTTGAGGACCGCGTAGGCAAACAGGGCGGTGCCGCTGGTTTCCAGATAGTTGCCCTCCTCGCCGCCGTGGTCGATCACCTGCCAGAACATGCCGGTCTCCTCGTCCTGGTACTTGTGGATGTCCTCGATGGTCTGCTTGAGCATGGCCTGGATGCCGCGGTACTCGTTGTAGAGCTGCTCATCCATCCGCTCCAGCACGTCCACCATGGCCACCATGAACCAGCCCATGGCCCGCAGCCAGAAGTTGGGGCTGCAGCCGGTCACCGGGTTGGCCCAGTACATCTGGCGGCTCTCGTCGTAGCCGTGGTAGTACAGGCCGGTCTTGGGGTCCCGCATGTACTTCTGAATGTTCATGAACTGATGGTAGCTGTCGATGCAGCCGCTCATCTTGTTGAAGCGGGTCTCATACTCCATGTAGAAGGGCTGGGCCATGTAGGCGCCGTCCAGCCACACCTGCCAGGGGTAGATGTTCTTGTGCCAGAAGTTCCCCTCCTTGGTGCGGGGCTGGGTCTGCAGCTGGCTGTCGATGACGTCGATGGCCTTGCGGTACTTCTCCTCGCCGAAGATGTCGTAGAGGATGAACAGGTTTTTGCCCTGATTCACGTTGTCCAGGTTGTACTCCTTGGGGTCATAGGTGAGGATGGAGCCGTCGGGCTGGACGAACCAGTCGATGAACTCCTTGGAGAAGTCCAGATACTTTTTGTCCCCGGTGGTGTTGTACAGGCTCAGGCAGGCGGTAATCATGCAGCCGTCGATGTAGTTCCACTTGTTGGGCTGGCCGCTGCGGACCTTCTCAATGTTCCACATGGGGGCTTCGGCGCTGGAGTTGGCGATGAGATAGTCAACGTACTCCCCCAGCATGGTCAGAATTTCCTGGTGCGTCATGGTTGTCAGTCCTCCTCAAAGCTGCCTACATTGGCAAACTGGAGCCGCTCGCCCTCGTATCCTTCGATCTGGACGTTGTGCAGCTCGATCTTCTCCACGTTCTCGGCGTAAATGGCCAGTTTCTTGACAAGGGGCCGGTTGTCCGCCATGGCGGCCTGGCCGGCTTCGGCGTTGGGATCAAAGGTGATCTTCACGTCCTTCATGATGACTTCCCCGATGGGCATTTCAGGCAGGCCGTCAAAGTAGCAGCCGGCGTACTGGGCGTCGGTGGCCACAATGTTCTCCATGGTCAGGCTGCCCAGCCGCGGGGTGTAGTCGTCCACCTTCATGGCCTGGCGGCACTGGACGTAATCGCTGTGGCCGTCGGGGTCACAGAAGTAGAACATGTTGATGACAAAGGGAGCCTTGACGCCCTTCATCTCCACATTGCGGAACACCAGCCCGTCGATGACGGCGGTTTTGCCGCGGCCCCGGCGGGTCTTGACCCGCAGGCCCCGGTCGGTGTGGTCCATCAGGCACTGGGTCACCACCATATCCTTGACGCCGCCCGACATCTCGCTGCCGATGACAATGCCGCCGTGGCCCTTGTCCAGCAGGCAGTTGCGGATGACGGTCTGTTTGCAGCTCTTCTGGAGCTTCATTCCCAGAAAGACCTTGCTGGCCTTCATGGCGATGCAGTCGTCGCCCACATGGATGTCCACGCCGATGATCCGGGTGTTGACGCAGCTCTCGGGATCGATGCCGTCGGTGTTGGGGGCGTCATAGGGATTGCGGATCTTGAAGTCCAGCAGATCCAGGCCGGTGGAGAACATGGGGTGGATGGTCCAGGAGTAGCTGTTCTTCACCGTCACGCCGTGGAGCACCACGTACTTGCTGTCGGTGATGGAGACCACCCGGGGACGCCAGGCGATCTTTTTCTTTTTGGCGTCCTGCCACCAGTCGCCGTTCTGGGCGTCGGCGTCCAGCTCACCCTGGCCGGTGATGGTGACGTCCTCCGCCTGGGTGACGTTGATGAGGCTGGCCATGCTGTCCAGGGGGTTGCCCTCCCAGCCGGTCAGATAGTATTCGTCCACCTCGTTCTCACTGGGCAGCACACCCGGCAGAATGGGGTAGTGGGTGCGGTCGTTGTCGCCCAGAATCACAGCGCCCTTTTCCAGATAGAGGGTGGTATGGCTCTTGAGGAACAGGCTGGCGCAGCGGTAGCGGCCCGCCGGCAGATAGACGGTGCCCCCGGCCGGGCAGGTGGACAGGGCGGCCTGCAGTTTGGCGGTGTCGTCGGTGACGCCGTCGCCCGCCAGGCCGTACCGGGACGCATCCACAAAGAAGGTCTCGGCCCGGGTGTCAAAGTCCAGGGTCAGTTCCTCGCCGCTGGCCCGGACGGTGAGGGTGTAATGATGGCCGGGCAGAAGGGAGTAGACCGAGAACACGTTGGTGTTGCAGGCATCGTAGACCTCCTGACCGTCCAGCAGAACGGCGAAGGGCTCGGCCGGACGGAAGCACAGGCCGTTCTCCAGCTCAAAGACGGCGCTGCGGGTCATGGAACGAATCAATGTCAGTTTCATAGAAAATCATCCTTGTACTATTGTTTCGTGTGGGCAAAGTGTGTTATGATGAGAAAAAACAACACAGGAAAGGGGAACCCAAGATGAAAAACGACCCGGGCGGCAAAAAGAACAGCCAGGACGGCAAACTGGAAGTCCGGACCATTCAGGTCACCCAGACAGCCCGGCTGGCCAGCGCCAGCAGCAACGAGGGCTGTCTGGTTATGGTGCTGAGCGGCAGCGGAATGCTGTACTGGAACCAGGTCCCGGGCAACGGCGTAGGCGCCGGGCCGGACAGCGTCCTGCTGCTGGGCCGCCGGGACTATGACTTTGAGCCGGCGGGGGGCTGGCCTGCGGAACTGCTGGTCTGCCGGTTTCCCCTGGAGATGATGAGCGAGGTGCAAAAGGCCCAGCTGCTGGACAACAGCAAAGCGCCGGTGGTGCTGCTGGGAGACCCGGTGTGGTCGGGCCGGATGCGCACCCTGCTGGAACTGGCCGCCGGCGCCTGGCAGGAGCCGGACTGTCCCGGGCGGCTGTACCTGGCCCTTTTGCTCCACTATGTAGGCAAAGAGGCCGCCGACGAGAGCGGCAGCGCGTCCCAGCAGCGCAACGAGACCATCGAGAAGATCTGCGCCTACCTCAACGCCAACTATAGCCAGAAACTCAACCTCAGCGGGGTGGCGGCACAGTTTTACCTGTCGCCCTACTACCTGAGCCGGCTGTTTCGCCGGGTGACGGGCCAGTCCATCGTGGACTTCATCAACGTGCGCCGCATCGAGGAGGCCCGCCGCCTGCTGGAGAACACCGACCTGCGGATCAACCATGTGGCCGAACAGACCGGCTTCTCCACCACCGCCCATTTCCGGCGGGTGTTCCGGGAACAGGTGGGGGTCAGTCCGGTGCAGTACCGCAAGGTGCACCGGGGCGGCGAAAAGTGAAAACGTTTGGGTTCCAACAAAAAGTCCCCTGTGCCATGACCACGGCACAGGGGATTTTGTTCAGTGGGTCGTCAGGTGACCGGGCGCGGGGGGATTAGCCCTTGACTGCGCCGGCGGAAATGCCCTCGACGAACTGGTCCTGTGCACAGAAGAAGACGATCAGCTGCGGCAGGATGGAGATCAGGGACAGAGCCAGGATACGGTTCCACTGGAAGCCGGTATCACCGTCCATCGACAGCTTGACGAAGAGGGACATGGGGTACTTGGCGGGGGTGGAAACGTAGAGCAGCGGGCCCATGAAGTCGTTGCAGCTCCACATGAACTGGAACAGCGCGCAGGAAACCAGCGCGGGCAGCAGCATGGGGACGATAACCCGGTACAGGGTCTGGAAGGAGGAGCAGCCGTCGATGGCGGCAGCCTCGTCCAGGTCACGGGGAACGTTGCGCATGAACTGAATCAGCTGGTAGACAAAGTAGGTCTCGGTCGCGAAAGCGGTGTGGACCCAGATTGCCAGATAGAAGGGGCTGTTGATCCAGCCGAAGCTGTTGTACAGCAGGAACTGGGGCACGTTCAGAACCACCTGGGGCAGGAACAGGGTGGCCAGCATGACGCTGAACATCAGTTTCCGGCCGGGGAAGTCGAAACGGCCAAAGCCGTAGGCGGCGATGCAGGAGGAGACCACCGTGCAGATGACCTTGGGCAGGACGTAGCTGTAGGTGTTGACCATGGCCTGCAGGATGTTGATGGAGCCGCCGAAGTCGTTCAGAGCATTGCGGTAACCATCCAGCGTGGGGTTCTTGACCCACAGGCTGATGCCCGCGAAGATCTCACTGTTGTCCTTGAAGGTGGCGCTGACCATCCACAGCAGGGGATAGATCATAATCAGACCCACCAGAATCAGGACGAAGTACTTGAAGAAGGTAGCGATGCGATGTGCAGCTTTCATTCCCATACTCATTCACCTTACCTTTCGTCCGAGTAGTAGACCCACTTCTTCTGGCTGGTGAAGGCGATGATGGTCAGCACGCAGACGATGAGGAACATGATCCAGGCCAGAGCGGAGGCCATGCCCATTTCGTTCTGTTTGAAGGCGTACTGGTAAACCAGCAGGGAGATCAGGGTAGTGGAATTGCGGGGGCCGCCGCCCGTGATGATGTAGGGTCCGTTGAACTCCTGGAAAGCCTGGCAGATCTGGGTGACCAGGTTGTAGAAGATGATGGGGGTAATCATGGGGACGGTGATGGAGAAGAACTGGCGCCACTTGCCTGCGCCGTCGATGGTGGCGGCTTCGTACAGGTCGGCGGGCACGCCCTTCAGGGCGGCCAGGAACAGCACCATGGCCGAACCGAACTGCCAGATACGCAGCAGGCAGATAACCCACAGGGCATAGCTGGGGTCAGACAGCCAGGACGGGCCGTCGAAAGCGCCGAAGGTGACCATCTTGATCAGGGTGTTGATCAGACCGTCGTCACGGAAGACGGCGCGCCACAGCACGGCGATGGCCACCGAGCCGCCCAGAATCGAGGGGATGTAGTAGGCGGTACGGAAGGCGTTGACGAACTTGATGTTGAAGTTCAGGATGTAAGCGATGAACAGGGCGAAGATCAGCTTCAGGGGCACCGTGATGAAGGAGTACTGGAAGGTGGTGATCAGGGCCTTGGTGATACGGGTGTTGGTGAAGGCATCCACGTAGTTCATCACGCCGTACTGGCTGATGCCCGAGAAGAAGTTCATGTCGGTGAAGCTGTAGAACAGCGACTGGCCGAAGGGAATGGCCTTGAACACCACGAAGCCGATGATCCACGGAATCAGATAGAACAGGCCCTGGTATTTGTCGCACCATTTCTGAAAGGGTGTGCGCCCGACCGCAGGCGCATTGTTGGCTTTCATCAAGGGATTCCTCCTTTTTGGCAGGATTTTACGTTATCATGCAGCAACCTGCCGCAAAAATGCCAACAAACCGAAAAACTATCAGGCAAAAAGCTTAGACCTTGGCCTGAAAAAGGGGATACCCGCTTCGGATGAGGGAAACAGGTACCCCCGCTTGGCATTGTCACAGCAGGGCTGCTTTTTTAGAAAAGGAGCCTTTGTGCGTAAATTTTAGGCGTTGATGGTGTAGCCGACGCTCTCCATGCCGTCCAGCAGGATGTCCACAACGTCTGCGCCCGAAGCACCGTCGTAGTCGATGGTGTCGAAGACTTCCTGGTAGATGCCAGTGCCGTCAGCCTTCAGGTTGTTGTGCTCGAACAGGGGATCCAGCTGGAAGGAGCAGAAGGCCAGAACCTTGCTGTTGGCCTCCTCGACCAGGGTGTCCACAGCGCCGGCAGCCTCAGCAGCAGCCAGGCCGGACTTGGAAGCGGGAATGCCGCACTCGGAACCCATGATGGAAGCGCCAGCCTCTTCGTTCAGCAGGAAGTTGATCAGCATGGCAGCCTCGGCGGGGTGCTGGCAGGTCTTGGTGATGGCCAGGCCCATGGAAACCTTGGTGAAGCCGCCCTTGTAGTCGCCGAACTGGATCTCCTCGCCCACGGTGAAGCCGTCGCGGTTGTCGGTGTCCAGAGCGTCACGGTACTTGGAAGCAGCGGAATCCCACTCGAAGATGCCGGCCAGCTTGCCGGTGATCCACTCGTTGGACTGGTTGGCAGCGGTGGAACCGTTGTTGCCGTAGTAGGTGGGCAGGGGCATGATGACGTGCTTGTCCACCAGGCTCTTGATGAAGTCCAGGCCCTCGGCGATCTCGTCGGCGGTGTAGTTCAGGGTGGAGGTGGAGGGATCAGCCCAATCCTTGCCATAGATGGACTCCAGATAGAAGACGGTCAGGATCATACGATCGTAGCCGCCCAGGTGCAGGGGGTAGTAATCCTCGCCCAGCTTGGTCTGGAAAGTCTCGCCTGCAGCGTACAGGTCGTCCAGAGTCTTGGGAACTTCGGTGATGCCAGCCTTGTTGAAGGTGGTCATGTTCCAGAAGAAGATACGGCCGGTCATGGAGACGGGGACAGCCTGCTGCATGCCAGCGACGACGCAGGCGTTCAGGGGGCCCTCATCCCACTGGGTCAGGTCGATGTAATCGGAAACGGTGTTCAGATCAATGAAGGTCTGGCCGTTGCTGGAGTAGTTGTACAGCCAGTTCCAGTTGACCTGGCAGACATCCTCAGCCACGCCGCCGGCGAACTTGGTGGACATGGTGTCCTCCCAGCCGGACCATGCAGCGAAGGTGGGGCTGACGGTGATGTTGGTGTGCTCCTCCGAGAAAGCGGTGATGGCTTCCTGATAAGCAGTGTGACGGGTGTCGCCGCCCCACCAGCTGATGGTCAGGGAGACGTCGCCCTCAGCGGGGGCGGCCACAGAAGTGGCGGTGGAAGCGGCAGTCGAAGAACCGTTGCCGCCGCAGGCTGCCAGCAGGCCGGCTGCGCCAACAGCGCCCGTAACCTTCAGGAAGTCACGACGAGAAATTGCGTTGCTCATTTTTTCTCCTCCTAAATTGAAAAACACAAAACTCCTAGAGGGGCTTTACCGGACCCCCTTGTATACAATTATGATGGCAAAAAACTGCGCGAAAAGAAAGACGCAAATTGTGGATTTACGGCCAAAAACGCGCATATCTTGCTGTGCTGTGGAAGGCTGTTTGTGACCCTTTGCCGAAATATCCAAACTTGCCACAAAAAGTTGTGCAACTTGTACACAACACGGCTTTGTACAAATTTGACAGAAATAAGGGGTCTGAGCTTTTGAAAATACTGATATATTAGCGACTTTCCCGGGATACAACTGGTATTTCAGTTGAAAAAGGCAAAATAAAACGCCGCAGGAACGTGCTGCGGCGCAGTGTAAACCGGGGGCAAAATTTGTGCGGGAAAGCGGGTTTTCGCCCTCCCGGCAGCCCTGGAAAAGGATGGGCCCCTTCCGCTTTGCCGCCGGGGCAGCCCGGACGGCAGAAATGAAGGGGCCGGAAAAGAGAACCATTCTTGTGAAAAAGATGACAAATAAAATTCGCTTTGGAACGGCGCAAAGAGAAAGATTTTACCGCCGGGCGGCATAAAAGGCCCGCCGCTCCCGGAAGTAGCACTGGGGGCACATGCTGACGTACTGGACGTCGTTTTCCATGTCGATGGCCACCTGTTCGCCCTCAAAGACGAACTTTCCGCCCACCTTGCGGGCGTTGCAGATGGCCTTGCGGCCGCAGGAGCAGATGGTTTTCATCTCCTCGATGGTGTGGGCCAGCTCCATCAGACGGGTGGAGCCGGGGAAGCCCTTGAGGGAGAAATCACTCCGCAGGCCGTAGCAGATGACGGGGACTCCCAGGTCCACCGTCACCATAAACAGCTGCTCCGCCTGGGCCGGGGTGAAAAACTGGCTCTCGTCGCACAGGACGCAGGCCAGGGGCGCGTCGTGGGCGGCGCGGTCGGCCTCCACCGCAGCAAAGACGTCGTCGCCGGGGAGGATCAGCAGGTCGGCGGCCCGGCGAACGCCCAGCCGGCTGACCAGGTCGCTGCCGCCCTTGGAGTCCACCTGGGGTTTGAGGATCAGCACCCGCATCCCCTGTTCTTCGTAGTTGTGGGCCACCTGCATCAGGGCGGTGCTCTTGCCGCTGTTCATGGCGCCATAGCGGAAATATAACTTAGCCATAGAATTCCTTTTTATAAAATCGTTGTATGCACAAAGCCGCCCCGCCCGCCACAGGCGGACAGGGCAGAATCTTGGATGCAGAAAATCGAAGGCTTTTGACTTGAGACTTTAAAAAGTAAGGGCGGTCAGTCCCCGTTGCGCAGACGGTAGCCCAGACTCATGAGGCTGTCGCCCAGGTGGACGTTCTCCACCACCGCGTCCGGGAAGGGAACCGACAGGTCGTAGTGGGAGAAGTTCCAGTAACCCCGGATGCCCAGCTGAACCAGCCGGCCGCTGATTTCCTCGGCGCCGCTGCGGGGCAGGCAGAGGACCGCGACCTGGGGGTGATGCTCGGCGCAGAAGGCGTCCAGATCGTCCAGGTGGCGGATGGGGATGCCGCTGATGGTCTGGCCCATCAGTTCGGGCTTGACGTCAAAGGCGGCAATCAGGCTGAAACCGTTGTTGTTGTTGGCAATGAAGCTGCTGACGGCGGTGCCCAGACGACCGCAGCCAAACAGGATGGCGGGCAGACGCTCGCCGTTGCCGAACAGAAGTCCTTCCAGAATGGCCAGCAGGTTGTCCACCGAATAGCCGATGCCCTGGCGGCCGTTGACGTCGCCGATGCAGTTGAAGTCCTGACGGACCTGGGAGGCGGTGGTGCCCATCTGGGCGGCCAGCTCTCGGGAAGAGATGCTGGTGATGTTGGCATCCTTCAGGGCTCGGAGATAGCGGTAATATTTGGGCAGGCGCCGGATGACCGGTACCGAAGCCTTGACGGACGGATTCATGGCAGGACCTCCTCTTGCATTTACCTGAAATTTTGGATAACTTGGCAGGAAAAAGGAAACATTTCTCTCTATAAGTATACGACATTTGCTGAGAATGTCAAACCCTTGTCAATGTTTTTGACAAAATTTTAAATTTTGGTGGGATTCCTCTGTCTTATACAGACAAAATCAATGGGTTTTAACCCAAACAAGACAAATTGCTTCCCAAAAGAAAGCAGAGAAAAAGCCTCTGCGCTGCGGCAGAGGCCAAAACCCGGTCAGGATTCGATCTGACGGTAGAGCCAGCGCATGGCGTCGGACAGACCGCCCAGCTCGTCGATGAGCCCCTCCTCCACGGCGCGGCGGCCGTCCAGCACGGTGCCCATGTCCAGCACCAGCTCCCCGGTGTGGAGCATCAGCTCGTTGAAGCGGTCGGCGGTCATCCGGCTGTGGCCGGTGACAAAGCCGGTGATCCGCTCCTGCATCTGCTCAAACCAGCGCATGGTCTGGGGTACCCCCAGAATCATCCCGGAGTGGCGGACCGGGTGGACGGTCATGGTGGCGGTGGGAACAATAAAACTGCGCTGGGCACTCACCGCCAGGGGAATGCCGATGGAATGCCCGCCCCCCAGCACCAGGGTGGCGGTGGGCTTGGACAGGCTGGCGATCAGCTCGGCCAGGGCCAGCCCGGCCTCCACGTCTCCGCCCACCGTGTTGAGCAAAACCAAAAGGCCCTCAATGGCGGGGTCCTCCTGGACGGCCACCAGCTGGGGGATGACGTGCTCGTATTTGGTGGTTTTCTGGCCCTGGGGGGCCTCCACATGACCCTCGATCTGTCCGATCACGGTCAGGCAGTGGATGGCGTGGGGACCTTTGGTCAGGTTGACGGTGCCCATCTCCTGAATCTGGCTTTGCTCAAAGGCCCGGCGCTCGGTGTCCTCGCCGCTGCCGGGTGCAGGTGCCTCGTCCGCCGGAGCTTCGGCGGCGTGCTTTTTCTTTTTCTTCTCCATAGGTTGAAACAGCCCTCCTTTTTCTGCTGGGGTGTATCTGAGAATGCAAACATGCTGGACCCTTCGCCCCAAAGAGGCAGCTGCGCTTTGGGGCAGAATGGGAGATGTTTTCAGATACATCCTAGGTTGCCCCGTCCGGGGGACGGTCATGCAGGCAGGGCAGGGGAGCTTTATCAGAGGAACCGATGGTTCCCTGATTTTACTATTAAAAAAATTTGTAGATAGCTTCAAAAAAATTGAGAACAAGGCTTGCATCTGGGCCGGTGGGCGGATACAATAGGAACATGCCGCCTGTCGGCATAGGTATTTCTGCGTGATAAAGAGGAGGAAAAACATGAAACGTGAAACATTCGGCTCGCGGCTGGGATTCATCCTGGTCAGTGCGGGCTGTGCGATCGGAATAGGAAACGTCTGGAAGTTTCCGTGGATGGCCGGCGCCAACGGCGGCGGCGTGTTCGTGCTGTTCTACCTGCTGTTCCTGGTGATTATGGGCGTGCCCGTCCTGACCATGGAGCTGGCGGTGGGCCGTGCCAGCCGCAAGAGCGCTGTGCTGGCCTACAAGGCCCTCGAACCCAAAAAGAGCAAGTGGCACATTCATGGCTGGTTCTGCATCATTGGCTGCTGCCTGCTGATGATGTACTACACCACCGTGGCCGGCTGGATGCTGGATTACTTCTATAAGTTCGCAACAGGCGCCTTTGTCGGGGTTCCCAATGATGCGATCAACGATGTGTTCAGCTCGATGCTGGGCGACCCCGTGGAAATGAGCATCTTTATGGTCATCATCGTTCTGGCGGGCTTCCTGGTTTGCTCCTTCGGCCTGCAGAAGGGTCTGGAACGGATCTCGAAGTGGATGATGCTGGCTCTGCTGACCCTGATCGTCATTCTGGCCGTCAACAGCATCCTGCTGGAAGGCGGTTCGGAGGGCCTCAAGTTCTATCTGCTGCCCGACCTGGAGCGGGCTGCCGAGGTGGGTCTGGGCAATGTGATTACTGCGGCCATGAACCAGTCCTTCTTCACCCTGAGCCTTGGCATTGCCGCCATGGAGATTTTCGGCAGCTACATGAGCCGGAACAATACCCTGCCCGGCGAGGCCATCCGCATCTGCGCTCTGGACACCTTTGTGGCCCTGATGAGCGGCCTGATTATTTTCCCGGCCTGCTTCGCCTTCGGCGTGCAGCCGGATGCAGGCCCGTCCCTGATCTTCCAGACCCTGCCCCGGGTGTTCGTCAACATGGTGGGCGGCCGGATCTGGGGTGCGCTCTTCTTCCTCTTCATGACGTTTGCCAGCTTTACCACCGTCCTGGCCGTCTTTGAGAACATTATCTCCAGCAGCATTGATACCTTCGGCTGGAGCCGGAAGAAAACCACCATCATCTGCTGCATCTTTATCCTGATTGCCAGCATGCCCTGCGTGCTGGGCTACAATGTCTGGTACTTCTCCCTGCCTCTGCCCAATGCTCCGGCAGGCGGCCAGATCCTCGATATCGAGGACTTCCTGGTTTCCAACCTGCTGCTGCCTCTGGGCTCTCTGGTTTACCTGCTGTTCTGCGTGTCCAAGTGGGGCTGGGGCTACGACAAGTACCGCGCCGAGGCCAACAGCGGCGAGGGCATCAAGCTGCCTGACTCGATCCTGCTGAAGCGGTACCTCCAGTTCGTGCTGCCGGTGCTGATTCTGGTGATCCTGATCCAGGGCCTGGTCTGATAACCTGCCGCACGCCAAAACCTGAAACAACAAAACGGAGCCGCACCCGGCAAGGGGTGCGGCTCCGTTTTTCTCTGGGTGAACCGTCCCGTCAGAACAGTCCGAAAAAGCTGATGTGGTTGACCCCCAAAAAGACAAAGATGGCGATGAGGGCCACCAGGACGGCGATGAGAATATCCATCTGGTGGACGCTGAGGGGAAAGTGATCGTAGATCTTTTCCTTGGAGTTCTTGAACCCGGGGTCGCCGTTGTTCAGCAGGCCCTGCTTTTCGGCGGGGCCGCTCTGGGCGGCCCGGGCGGCTTCGGCTTCCCGGGCTTCCAGCTCCGCTTCCCGGGCGGCAAGGGCGGCCTCCCGGGCCGCCAGCTGGGCCTCGCGGTCGGACAGGGACGGGTCATTGGAATGATCGGGCATGGAAGTTTCCTCCTTCCTTTTGCTATCCGTAGTATAAGCGCAGACGGCCGGAAATGCAAGTGAAAATACAGCAGGGGGCTGCCGGGTGTTCCGACAGCCCCCTGTATCATCAAAAGGTCCCTTGGGAAAGGTGCTTACTTCTTGGCCAGGTACTTGCGGATATCGATGGCGACAGCCAGGATGATGACCAGGCCCTGGACAATGTAGGTGTAGGAAGAGTTGACGTTCATGAACTGCAGAGCGACCTTCATCAGCTCAAAGACCAGAACGCCCACCAGGATGCCGGGGACGGTGCCGACGCCGCCGGTGGTGGAAACACCGCCGATGGTACAGGCAGCGATGGCGTCCAGCTCATAGCTCATAGCGGTGTTGACGGATGCGCCGCCGGACTTGGCAGCCAGCAGGCAGCCGGCCAGACCGAACATGCAGGAGGCCAGGATGTAGATGCGGATCTTGGTGGCAGCGACGTTGACGCCGGCCACCTCAGCAGCGGCCTCGTTGCCGCCGATGGCGTACATGTACTTGCCGTGACGGGTCTTGTTGTACAGGAACCAGAAGCAGACAGCCACGATGACAGCGATCCAGATCAGGACGGGGATGCCGATGATGGTGTTGGATGCCAGAGAGGTGAAGTCGCTGTTCAGAGAGCCGATGGGGGTACCGCCGGTGTAGACCAGGCAGATACCGTAGACCACCTGCTGCATACCCAGGGTAGCGATGAAGGGCTGAACCCGCAGGTAGGAGACCACCAGGCCGTTGCACAGACCCACGACGGCGCAGATGGCAACCACCAGGATGAAGACCACGGGGGTGGGCAGGGTGGGCAGGTTGGGATAGAACTTGCCGGCGGCGCCGGAAGTCTGGGCGAAGATGCAGGCCAGGCAGGCTGCGAAGCCGGCCAGACGGCCAGCCGACAGGTCGTTGCCGGTGGTGATCAGACAGCCCGAAATGCCCAGCGCGATGATGTAGCGGATGGACACGTTCTTCAGCAGGTTGATGATGTTGGCGGCGCCGAAGAAGTTGGGGTGGATGATGCCAACGATGAGAGAAACGAGGACCATCAGGACGATGATGGCGTTGTTGCCCAGCCAGGTCTTAATCAGACGGCCGGTTGATTTCTTGGTAGCTTCCACGATTAGACTGCCTCCTTATTTACTGGTTGGCCGCGGCCTTGTCGGGTGCGGTCTCAAACTGGGTGGCGAGCGCCATGATGTTTTCCTGAGTGGCGTCCTTGCCGTCGATGAAGCCGGTGATGCGGCCGTCACACATGACCATGACCCGGTTGGACATACCGATGATCTCGCTCATTTCGGAGGAGATCATGATGATGCTCTTGCCCTGCTTGGCGAGCTCGGCGATGATGCAGTAGATCTCGTACTTGGCGCCGACGTCAATGCCGCGGGTGGGCTCGTCCAGGATCAGGATGTCGGGGTTGTTGGCCAGCCAGCGGGCGATCAGAACCTTCTGCTGGTTGCCGCCCGACAGGCTCTTGATCTGGGTCCGGGGGCTGGGCACCTTGATGGCCATTTTCTCTTTGTTGGACTGGACCAGATCCAGGATCTTCTTGTTGTCCAGCATGATGGGGCCCTTGCGCAGGTCGTCGAGGGAGGCGATGGAGATGTTGTCGGCGACGCTCAGCACGCCCATGATGCCGGTGGCCCGGCGGTCCTCGGTCAGCAGGGCCAGGCTCTTGGAGATGGCGTCCCGGGGCTGCTTGATCTGGACCTCCTGGCCCTTGATCCACACTCTGCCGGTGGTGTGGGCGCGCAGGCCGAAGATGCCTTCCATCAGCTCGGTGCGCTGTGCGCCCACCAGGCCGGCCACGCCCAGGATCTCGCCCTTGCGCAGCTCAAAGTTGCAGTGGCGGAAGCTGCGGGGGTGAATGGAGGTGAAGTCCTCCACCTTGAGCATGATCTCGTCGGAGGGGTGGTTCTCCAGCGGGGGATACTGGTTGGACAGTTCGCGGCCCACCATCTTGGCGATGATCTCTTCCTTGGTGATGCTGGCCACGTCCCATTTGCCGATGTACTGACCGTCGCGCATGATGGTGACTTCGTCGGCGATGACCTTGATCTCGTCCATCTTGTGGCTGATGTAGACCAGGGCGACGCCCTGCTCCTTCAGCTCATGCATGATGCGGAACAGGGACTCGACTTCGTTGGCGGTCAGGGAGGAGGTGGGCTCGTCCAGAATCAGGACTTTGCAGTTGGCCGAGACGGCCTTGGCGATTTCCACCATCTGCATCTGAGCGATGCTCAGGGAGCCCAGCTTGGCGTAGGGGTTGATATCCAGTTTCAGGTGATTCAGCAGTTCTTTGGTGTCCTTGTACATTTTGGCGTGGTCCACCGTGACGATGGGGCCAAAACGCTTGGTGGGGTAGCGGCCCAGCCAGATGTTCTCGGCGACGGTCCGGGCCGGGATGGGCTGGAGCTCCTGGTGCACCATGGCGATGCCTTTTTCCAGCGCGTCCAGCGGGGTGGGGATGGTTACCTTCTGTCCATCGTACTCGATCTCGCCCTCGTCCATCTTGTAAATGCCGAACATGCATTTCATCAGGGTGGATTTGCCGGCGCCGTTCTCGCCCATCAGGGCCATAACCGTGCCGGGGCGCAGCTCAAGCCGGGCATGATCCAGAGCTTTGACGCCGGGGAAGACCTTGACGACGTCTTTCATTACCAGACGGTACTCTGCCATTCCGTAGAGCCTCCTTTTGTTCACTTGATTCCCGCAAGAAAAGGTGCGTACGGGGGGAAGAAGCCGCTCCCACGCACGCACCTCTCATTCCTTACAATTCGTTCCGCTCAGGCAGCCGGAGGATCAGAGGTAATCTGCAGCGTTCTCCGAAGTAACCTTGACGTAGTCGACCCAGTAGTACTGCTCCACAGCCTCGCCCTCGACGTACATCTTGGTGGCTTCGGTGGCAGCGGTGGCCTGGCCCACGTCATCGTTCAGAACGGTGCCGGTCATGCGGCCATCGACAACAGCCTGGACAGCCTCAGCCAGAGCGTCAACACCCACCAGGTAGATGTCGGTGCCCACGGTGCGGCCAGCCTGCTCGATGGACTGCAGAGCGCCCAGAGCCATGGCGTCGTTGTTGCAGAAGACAACCTCGATCTGATCGCCGAACTGTGCCAGAGCGTTGGCCACGTCCTGCTGAGCCAGAGTCTGGTCCCAGTTGTCCAGGTACTCATACAGGCAGTTGACGGTCTTGCCGGCGTCTTCCAGAGCCTTGATGGAGTACTCGGTGCGGTACTGGGCGTCGATGTTCTCGGGGTCGCCCTTGCACATGATGTAAGTGATGACGCCGTCGCCGTTGATGTCGCCCTCGGTGTCGGTGGCCAGGATCAGCTCGCCCTGGTAAGTACCGGACTGACGTGCGTCAGCGCCGACGTAGCAGCACTTGTCGGGATAGCTGTCCAGAACAGCCTTGTCGGGCTCACGGTTGATGAAGACGATGGGGATGCCGGAGGGAGAAATGGTGTCCACGATGGTCTGGGCCGAAGTGGTCTGGACCGGGTTGATGATCAGGACGTCCACACCCTGCTGCAGGAAGGTGTTGATCTGCTCGGTCTGGGTGTTCTGGTCGTTCTTGCCGTCCATGATGGTGACGCCATAGCCCAGCTCGGTGAGGTACTCCTCCAGGTCGGCGCGGTACAGGGTCATGAAGTTATCAGCAAACTGATAGATGCAGACGCCGATGTTGGCGCTGCCGGCAGCAGCAGAAGCTGCAGAAGTAGCAGTGGAAGCAGCAGAAGATGCGGTCGAAGCAGCAGAGCTGGAATCGCCGCCGCCGCAGGCAGTCAGGGCAGCAGTCGTGCCGACAACGGCAGATGCCTTCAGAAAGTCGCGGCGAGAAATCATTTTCATAATAGCATTCTCCTTCATCAAAAAACAAAATCGGGTGCGGGCAGGCCCCCCACACGCTAAGGGGCATGTCCTCTCTGTCTCTTATTATACCCTCGCCGTGAAACTATGTGCAATAGTAAAAACAAACAAGCTTGAAGAAAAAGTTTTAGGAGATTTTGACAACAAAAAGCAAATTGGTCTGTGGATTTTGCGGCATGTGGCACAAAACTGCATTTCAACGCATCATATGTACAAAAAGTGCGGATTATGTATCCCAGACGGGCCGCCGGAGCCGGCCTGAAAACCGCCCCGAAAACAAAATTTTATTTGATTTCCGTTGTTATACGAATATGTGACTTTGTTTGATATATATGGACTTTTTATGCCTGTTTTCACAATACCGAAAAAACCCGCTAAACAAACGGGAATAACAGGAATAAAAGCGCCGGAGCGGAGATTTTGGGCCTGGTGAAGGGGCCGTATGCAACAAAAGCCCCTGCCGGGCGGGCAGGGGATTGGGGGTGAAACATCAGGATTGCACCGGGACAACGGCGGCGGTGCGGCTGCCGCGGCGGGCGCTGGCAGCCCGCTTTCTGGGCTGGGCGCCGGAGGCGGCGGCCGGGGGCGCCGGCGGGGTCTGCCCGGCGGACTCTTGTGCGGGAGCCGATGTCGGGCGGCGGGCCTTTTCGGTCATAATCAGCATCTGGAGACGGTTCTCCAGGTTGGCGAAACTGACGTCGGGGTCGTAGTCCAGGGGCAGGATCTGGGCGTCGGGATAGATTTCCTTCAGCCGCTTGGCCACGCCGCGGCCCACCACATGGTTGGGCAGACAGCCGAAGGGCTGCAGAATGATGAAGCTGCGGCAGCCCTCCTTGGCGTGGTGGAGGATTTCGGCGGGGATCAAAACGCCCTCGCCGGCGTCAAAGGTGTGGTGAATGATGGGGTCGCTGGCCCGGACAATGTCCTGCATCCGGGCGGCCCGGTGGTACAGGGGATGCCGTTTGGCGATGGAATCGGTCATGGCGTGGGCCGCGTTGAACACCTCGTCGGCGGTGCGGTACCAGATCTTTTCGCCCAGAGGCTTGGAGATGTGGTACTCCTTGATCTGAGCGTCCATATAGAAGTAAGTCTTGCGGATGACGTCGGTCATCCGGGCCTCGATGATCTCGAAGCCGTTGGTTTCCAGATACTTCTCGATGTCGTGGTTGGCGCCGGGGTGGAAGTTCAGCAGGTACTCGCCCACGATCAGGACGGTGGGGCGGGGGTTGGAGCGGTCGTACTCCACCGCCTTCATCCGGTCAATGGCCTTCTCAAAGCCCTTTTTCAGGCCGGGAATGCCGTGGCGGGTCATGCCGTCCACAATGTCGTCCATGCCGGTCTCAAAGGCCTGATCGGCTGCGCCGGGCACCTTCTCATAGGGGCGGATTTTCCGCAGCAGCTCCTCCATGACGTCGATCATGGGCAGAGAGAACACCAGATTGAAGGAGGACGCCAGATTCATCTTGAAGCCGGGGTGCATGTTGTGGCTGTCCTTGTCGTCGTTGGTCAGAATGGGAATCTGGGCGAAACCGGCGTCGTCCAGGGCTTTCCGCAGCAGGGCGCTGTAGTGGGTCAGACGGCAGTCGCCAATGTACTTGGCCATGGCCACGCCGGTGTGGTCCAGATCGTACTTGCCGCTGCGGAGGGCCGCCAGGATTTCGCCGATGACAATCTGGGCGGGGAAACAGATGTCGTTGTGCACATACTGCTTGCCCAGACGGATGGCCTCCTCCCGGCCCACTTCCAGCGGAACAGCCCGGACGTGCTGGGCGGCAAAGGCCGCCGACATCACCCGGCAGAAGGCGTGGGAGGTGTTGGGCACCAGGACCACCCGCTCCTGGATGTCGGCCTTGGTGAACTTGACGGGATAGGGATCGGGCAGGGGATGCACCTCAGCCCGGGCGCCCTGGGCCCGGCGCAGGGCCGCCGTCTCCACAAAGGACCGGACCCGGATCCGCAAGGAGCCCTGGGCGTCGCTCTCGTCCAGCTTGAGGATCAGAGGGCTCTTGCCCGAGATCTCGTGCATCATGCGAGTGATTTCGTCCGACAGATAGGCGTCGTGGCCGCAGCCGAAGCTGACGATCTGGACGTACTCCAGACAGTCATCCCGGGCGGCCAGAACGGCGGAGGCCAGCATCCGGGCGTGGTAGTTGTTGACGATGTCCAGACGGCTGCGGGACAGGTCCACCTTGTTCACGTCGGGCAGGGAGTCGTTGGTCAGCACCGGAATCCCCAGGCTGACGAACAGGTCGGGCAGAGCGTGGTTGACCAGTTCGTCGTTCTGGTAGGGACGGCTGGCCAGCACCACCGCATAGCGGTTCTCGGCGTGGCAGCGGTCCAGCACCGCCTGGCCGGCGGCCTTGAGCTGGTCCGAAAAGCTGGTCTGGGCGGCGTCGCCCAGGGCAATGGCCCGGCGGGTCAGCTCTTTGTCGATGCCGAAGGTGGCGGCCATGTAGTCGGTCAGCTGGCGGTCCCGGTCGGCCCGGCGGTGCCAGTGGAACAGGGGAGCGTCAAAGGGGATGCCCCAGCGCTTCTGGGGATCGTCCGAGTTGCGGATGACAATGGGATAGCCCTTCACCACCGCGCACATGGACTCGCTGGTGGAAGCGGTGCCCTCGGGCTGGACGGTGGTGATGGAGGGCATGAAAATCCGGTCCACCTTCCGCTTGGCCAGGTCCCGCAGATGGCCGTGAACCAGCTTGGCCGGGAAACAGACGGTGTCGGAGGTCACCGCCGACAGGCCCTCCTCGTAGAGGGGACGGGTGCTCTTGCCCGACAGCTGAATCTTGAAGCCCAGGCTGCGCCAGAAGGCATTCCAGAAGGGCATGGTCTCCCAGAAGGAGAGAACCCGGGGAATACCGATGGTCACCCCGCGGTCGGGGGCCAGTGCGGGAGCGTCGTAGTCGGCGAACAGAAGTTTTTCCCGCAGGGCAAACAGGTTGGGAATGCTCTGGATGTTCTGATTGGTCTGGCGGACCCGGGCCTGGACGGCGCTGTCCTTGGGGTCGCCCAGAATCTCGCCCCGCTCGCACCGGTTGCCGGTGACAAAGCTCTCCCCGCTGGGGAACCGGATGACGGTGCGGGTGCAGTGGTTCTGGCAGAAGGGGCAGGGCTCATTCTGGCTCTGGGTGTATGTAAAGGTGTCCAGGGCCTCAAAGCCGATGAAATGGCTGGCGGGGTTGCCGTTGGCTTCGGCCTGACGCTTGGTCAGGAGGGCCGCGCCGATGGCGCCCATCTCGCCGGGGTAGGGGGCGCGGGTGACGGTGCAGCCCAGATACTGTTCCAGCGCCCGCAGGACGGCGTCATTTTTGAAGGTGCCGCCCTGCACCACAATCCGGCTGCCCAGCACGTCGGTGTTGGGGATGCGGACCACCTTGGTAAAGACATTCTTAATAATGGAACGGCACAGGCCCGCCATGATGTCGTCGGGGGTGCGGCCGTTTTTCTGTTCGGTGATGATGCTGCTGTTCATAAAGACGGTGCAGCGGCTGCCCAGCTCGGCCGGGTTTTCGGCCCGGAAGGCTGCGTCGGCGATGTCCTCCACCGGAATCCCCAGCCCGGCGGCAAATTCCGCCAGGAAGGAGCCGCAGCCTGAGGAACAGGCCTCGTTCAGCAGCATATTGGTGACCACGCCGTCCTTGATCCAGATGGCTTTCATGTCCTGGCCGCCGATGTCCAGCAGGAAGGTGACGTCCGGCAGATAGTGGCAGGCCGCCGAAGCGTGGGCCACCGTCTCCACCGTGTGATAATCCCCGCCGAAGGCCTTGCTCAGCATCACTTCGCCGTAGCCGGTGGTGCCCAGACCCAAAACATCGAGTTTTACACCCTTGGCAGTATACTTTTTGTACATCTCCTGCAGGCCGCGGCGGATCACTTCGATGGGATCGCCCCGGTTGCTGGCGTAGAAGCGGTCCAGCACCTGCTCGTTCTCGTCCATCAGAACCAGCTTGCTGGTGGTGCTGCCGGCGTCCACGCCGATGTACACCCGCAGGGTGTCCCCGGGCTGGGTTTCCGGCTCTGCCAGCTGGGGCAGGGTGTGGCTGGCCTTCCAGGCGTCCCGCTCGGCGTCGGAGGCAAAATACCGCTGGGCGGTGTGCTGTTCGGTGACCTCGGGGGCGGAGGACAGCCGTTCCAGCGCGGTCTCGGGGGTCATGGGAGCGGCCCGGCCGGTGGGCAGGGGATACAGCTCATCCATGGCCAGGGCGGCGCCCAGGGCCACAATGGTGTCGGCGTTGTCGGGGCGGATGACCTGTTCCGGGGTCAGGCCCAGACGCTCAGCAAACACCCGGATCAGGGTGGGGTTGTAGGTCAGAGGGCCGCCCTCAAAAATGACCGGCGGGGTCATTTCCAGGCCCTGGGCCAGGCCGCCGATGGTTTGCTTGGCGATGGCGTGGAAGGCAGACAGGGCAATGTCGGCCCGGCTGGCGCCCTGGTTCAGCAGAGTCTGGATGTCGGTCTTGGCAAAGACGCCGCACCGGCCCGAAATGCTGTAGACCTGCTTGCCCTGGGCGGCCAGGGCGTCGAACTGCTCGGAGGGAACCCGCAGCAGGGCGGCGATCTCATCGATAAAAGCGCCGGTGCCGCCGGCGCAGCTGCCGTTCATCCGCATGTCGGAGGTGGTCAGGGTGCCGTCCTCCTCCTGGCGGAAAAAGATGACTTTGGCGTCCTGGCCGCCCAGCTCCACGGCGGTGCGGGCGGCAGGGTAGAGGGCGCGGACGGCGGCGCCGTTGGCCACCACTTCCTGCACGTAGCAGGCGCCCATCTGGTCGGCCAGGGGCCGGCCGCCCGAGCCGCACACCGCAATCCGCATGGGCAGCCCGGCGAACTTTTCACACACGGCGCTCAGCAGCTCGCAGAGGGTGCGCCGCTGCTCGGCGTGGTGGCGCTGGTAGCGGCGGAACAGAATCTGCCCGGTCTGCCGGTCGGTGAGGACGGCCTTGACGGTGGTGGAGCCAATGTCCAGGCCGAGACTTAAACGTTTCATGATCTCTTTCATTGTATACCCATATTTATAAATCCAAAAAGGTTGTCTGGCGTCTCGAACGGACCCGTCGGGGTATATCGTTCGATATCATACAGAATAACACCCCATTATGAACATTTCAATGTTTTGAGGGATAACGGGCTGGATTTTGTCGCTTTGCTTAGAATTCATACGAATAAAGCAATCTTTTTGGGCTGGATGCAAAGAGCCTCCCCGCGTATGTATGTGAATTTTACACAGAAAACCGCCTTTTTACATTGGACGGCAAAACAGGCTGTTACTTTTTACCAAAGTTTTGCGCAGACATGGTTTCACCAAAAAGCGGCTTAGGATACAATAAAGCCGTCCCAAAGAGGACCCGGGATCACCCGGGGAACAAGACATGAGGGCCCGAACAGATGGGCCGGGGCAGGGCTGCGAGGCCCGCCGCATATTGGGTACGAGAGAAAGGAAATTGGTATGAAGAACGTGAAATTTTCCCGCCGCAGCTTCCTGAAGGCCGGCGCTGCCGCCTCGGTGGCCAGCCTGGTGGCTGCCAATGCCGCCGTCGCCTCGGCCGCCGAGCCCAAGGCTGCCGCCCAGGAGAACGGCCTGTTTGACGGTATGTTCGGCGGCAAGACCCCCAAGTACATCTTCCTGTTCATCGGCGACGGCATGGGCGTGGCCCAGATCCAGTCCGCCTCCTTCTACAAGGGCACCGTCGAGAACAACGGCGCTGTGACCCCCGCCGAGCTGAGCTTCATGAAGTTCCCCTTCGTCGGCAGCGTCACCACCTATGACTCCACCTCCTTCTGCCCCGACTCCGCTTCCACCGCCACCTCCATCGCTTCGGGCGAAAAGACCGAGTCCGGCGTCATCAACATGACCCCCTGGACCCGTGACGTCCCCTTCGAGACCATCGCCGAGAAGCTGCACAGCCAGAAGGGCTACAAGGTCGGCATCCTGAGCACCGTCAACATCGACCACGCCACCCCCGCTGCCTTCTACGCCCATCAGGCCAGCCGCAAGAACTACTACGAGATCGGCGAGGAGCTGGCCAACAGCGGCTTTGAGTACTTTGCCGGCGGCGACTTCCAGGATCCCCGCGGCGGCGCCGTCTCCAACTACGACATGGCCATCGCCAAGGGCTACAAGCTGGTCACCACCCAGGCCGGCGCCGCTGCCCTGAAGGCCGGCGACAAGGCCCTGGTCATCGCCGAGCAGCGCGCCGACGCCGCCGCCATGAACTACTCCATCGACGCCGCCGCCGGCGAGTGGCAGCTGTCCGACTACGTCCGCAAGGGCATCGAAGTGCTGGATAACCCCAACGGCTTCTTCATGATGGCCGAGTCGGGCAAGATCGACTGGGCCTGCCACGCCAACGACACCGCCGCCTCCATCCACGATGTGCTGGAGATGAGCAACGCCGTCCAGGTGGCCGTCGACTTCTACAACCAGCACCCCAACGACACCCTGATCCTGGTCACCGCCGACCACGAGACCGGCGGCATGACCATCGGCTTCACCACCACCAACTACGACACCTATCTGACCAACCTGACCAAGCAGACCATGTCCTTTGTCAAGTTCGACAGCATCATCGACACCCTGCGCGCCCAGGGCGCTTCCTTCGAGGCTGCCATGGCCGAGGCCAAGAAGGCGTTCGGCCTCATCACCGCGAATGATGCCGACGCCGCCAACCCCGAGTACGAGAACCTGATCCTCACCGACTACGAGCTCGAGGGCCTGCGCACTGCTTACGAGCGCAGCATGACCGTCGGCGCCGCCGGCCAGGGCGACATGACCCAGCGGGATTACGAGCTGTACGGCACCTATCAGCCCTTCTCGGTCGAGCTGTGCCATGTGCTGAACCACAAGTCCGGCATGGACCACACCACCTGGAGCCACACCGGCGCCCCCGTCAACATCTACGCTGTGGGCGCAGGCTCCGACAAGTTCACCGGTGCTTTCGACAACACCGAGATCTTCCACAAGCTGGCTGAGCTGACCGACGTGAAGTAAACCGCGTCCCGGCTCTCCCAAAACAAAACACGAGACTCCTTCTTCCTTAATCTTCTTAACATACACCAGGCATACATGCTAAAGCCCCCGCCCAACACCGCGCGACACGGTGCAGGCGGGGGCTTTTCGGTTTGAAAAAATCAAAAAGTGTTACGGGGCAGGGGGATCAATCATCGAGGTGCAGTGGGGGCAGCGGGTGGCCTTGATGGAGATCTCGCTCTGGCAATAGGGGCAGATGCGGGTGGTGGGAGCGGCAGGGGTCTCCTTTTTCTTGCGGAAGGAGGCGGCCTTGTTGGCCGCTTTGATCACCACAAACAGGGACAGGGCGACGATCAGGAAATTGATGACGGCATTGAGAAAGGACCCGATGCCGATGGATACCTGCCCCACCTGAATCACCACATGGGAGAAATCCATGTTGAAAAACAGGCCGATGACAGGGGAAATGATGTCGTTGACCAGGGAATCCACAATGCTCTTGAAGGCGGCGCCAACCACGACGCCCACAGCCATGTCCAGCACGTTGCCGCGCATGGCGAAAGCCCGGAATTCCTTGAAAAAACGCTGGATGCCTTGGGTCATAGGGTAATGATTCCTCCTGAGGGATTAGATCTGGTGCTCCGCAATCCAATTTGCCACCGGCTGGGCGATGGCCTTGACGCTGCCCTCCTCAAAGGGGGTGCGGAGGCCGGCGGTCTCGCACAGCTCAGTGTAGCTGGCGGTGCCGCCGCGGCGGCAGAGCCGGAGATACCGCTGCCATGCGTCGGCGTGGTCGGCCTCGTTCAGCAGGAAGAACTGGAGAGCCGCCATGGTGGACAGGCAGTAGTCGATATAATAGAAGGGGCACTCGTAGATGTGGAGCTGACGCTGCCAGCCTGCGCCCCGGCCGTAGAAGGGCAGACCGTCAAAGTCGATCCAGGGACGGTACTTCTTCTCCAGCTTGAGCCAGACGTCGTTGCGCTGGTCGGGGGTCAGGTTGGGGTGCTGGTACATGATATGCTGGAACTCATCCACTTCACAACCATAGGCCAGGAAAATCAGGCTCTCCTCGGTGTGGGTGAGGGCGTACTTGGGGGTGTCTGCGCCGAACAGCAGATGATGCCAGGGGGCGGTGAGGAACTCCATGGCCATGGAGTGGATCTCGGCGCTCTCCATGCTGGGGCACTTCAGGTCCTCGGGCATGGCCTCGTCCAGGGCGGCCAGATAGCCCTCGAAGGCGTGGCCGGCCTCATGGGTCAGGACGTCCACATCGGCGGCGGTGTCGTTCCAGTTGGCAAAGATAAAGGGGGCCTTGTAGGTGGGCAGGATGGTCATATAGCCGCCGTTGGCCTTGCCGGGACGGCTGAGGACGTCAAACAGCTCGTTGTCCTGCATGAAGTCGATGAACTCGGCCGTCTCGCTGCTGAGCTCGTGGTACATGGTGCGGGCAGCGTCCATGCGCACCTGATAGCCCTTGACCGGGACGGGGTTGCCGTCGGGAAAAGCTACGTTCAGGTCGGCAAAGGTGGGGTGCTCGATGCCGGCGCGGCGGGCGCGGCGGGCCACCACTTCGGCCAGCAGAGGCACCACGTCCCGGGCCACCTGGTCCCGGAAGATGCGGATTTCCTCGGGGCCGTAGCCGATGCGGTTCATTCGGGCATAGGACAGTTCGCTGTAGTCCTTGTAGCCCAGGATGGCGGCCTGCTGGTTCAGGTTGTGGACGGTGCGCTCGTACAGCTCGTCGAACTCGCCGCGGTGGGCGTCGAAATAGCTGGCCTCGGCCTCAAAGGCAGCGCGGCGGACGGCGGGGTCCAGGCTCTGCTTGTAGGGGCCCAGCTGGGGGATGGTGAGCTGCTGGCCGTCCAGCTCCACCAGAGCGCCGCCGTACAGACGCTGGTACAGGCTGGAGATGGTGTTGGCCTCCTGCTGAAGGGCGGTGACCCGGCTGTCCACCGACAGGACTGCGTTGCGCATGCCGGGTACGCAGGTGGAACCGTAGGCAGCGGTGAGGGCGTCCAGATGGGGATTGGCCAGGATGGCGCGGTAGATCTCGGTGACGGCGTTGGAAACGGCAGGGCCGTTGGCGTCGAAGAAGTCCTGCTCAGCCTGCCAATAGGGATCGCGGGTGTCGCAGGTATAGTGGATGTTGGCCAGGTTGGCGGCGGTGGTGTAGTCGGCCATGGCGGCGCTCTGGTCGTAGTAGAGTTTCACCAGAGCCTCGTCGGAGTCGGCCGCGGCTGCGTCGGCGGCAAACTGGGCGCACCGCGCCAGAATGGCGTCAATATCGGGGCGTGCATAAGGCATTTCACTGAATTTCATGAGCGTTCATTCTCCTTCCTTGTGGCCCCGTGGGGGGCTTTATCCTGCCATTAGGATACCACAACCGAATGCAAAAGAAAAGCCGGGCACAAAAAAGTAAAAGTGAAATCCTTTCAGCCGGTGCAAGTGGGCATGAATACTCACTTTTTGGCTTTAATCAAGTACAGTGGTGAAGACGCCTGAACCGGCGCCCTGACGCCCCGGCTTGGGGCTGTATCCCTGCCGTGAAATATAGCCGGTGTGCCTGTTCCCAGTGGAAACGCCGTACCCGGTGGGCCGGAAAAGCGCCTTGTCCCAGCCGGAGACAGAACCCCGGCCCAGCCATGGAAAATCCTTTCTTTTATCTAAGGAAAAACCTCTTTTTCGGAAGAACCGGTGCGGCGTGCCGGTGCTGTGAACAGCAAAGGGAGAGAGGAATAAAACGGCAAGAAAAAATCCCCGCCCCGGAGTAGGAGCGAGGATTTTGTGTGGCATAGGTGTTTACGCTTGGTATAGATCGAAATGGAATTAACTCTCAGAACGCATTGGCTTGCGGGAAATGGCATTTTCCAGCAGTTTGCATCGTACCGTGCCGCAGGCACAAACGTAACGAACGAGCCGGAGCGAAACGGCTCCGCGGAACCTTCGGAGACCCGGAAACTGTATGGTACACATTGAAACCTCTTGCGCTTAGCCGATTTTTGCGGCGCGCCGCGGTGGTCGCTTGCAAAAATCGGAGCGCTGCGCCAGCCATAGCTCCCTGTTTCGTCCACAGGACGCGGTCGCTATGGCTGCCTTGCATCGTACCGTGCCGCAGGCACAGACGCAGCGAGGGAGCCGGAGCGAAACGGCTCCGCGGAACCTTCGGAGACCCGGAAACTGTATGGTACACAGTAAAAAGTCTTTTGCTTACTTTTCTTCCAGAAAAGTAAGGCGGACGGGGCCGGAGAAGTAGAGGGTGCCGAGGGCGGCGACGGGCCCGCCGTCAGCCAGGGCGTCGGCCCGGTGCACACCGGCCGGGATGGTGTCCGCCGCCTCCGCTACGCCGCCCAGGGCCGTGATCTGGGCCGCCAGGTCAGCCGCCGGAATGGCCCGGGGACTGGGGGCCGTGACGGTCACAAAACACTTGGCCAGAGGCAGAAGCAGCTTGAGCATGTCGTCGGAATCCTTGTCCGCCATGATGCTGATGAGGAAAACGAACTTCTCGCCCGGGAACCGCTCCCGCAGACTGGCCACCGTGGCCCGCATGCCGTGGGCGTTGTGGCTGCCGTCCAGCAGGAAGGGCGGGTCTCGGCGAAGCAACTCAAACCGGCCCGGCCAGCTCACCTGGGCCAGACCCTGGCGGATGGCCTCGTCCGGAATGTCCCAGCCCCGGTTCCGGAGAACCCGCAGGGCCGTGATGGCCACGGCAGCGTTGCGGGGCTGATAGCTGGCCAGCAGGGGAAGGGTCAGCCCTTCCATCCCGTCGAAATCAAAGACCAGGCCGTCCAGGCTGGCGCTGGTCCGGTGCAGACGTCCGAAATCCACCACCGACAGAGGAGCGTGCCGGGCCCGGGCGACGTCGGCAATGACCTTGTCGGCCTCGGGCTCTCCGCCGTAGCTGACCACCGGACAGCCGGGCTTGATGATGCCGGCCTTGGCAGCGGCAATGTCCGCCAGGGTGGGGCCCAGCTCTTTGACGTGGTCCATCCCCAGGGCGGTGATGACGGCGCATTCAGGGGCGGCGATGACGTTGGTGGAATCCAGCGCGCCCCCCAGCCCTACCTCCAGCACCACGATGTCACAGTGCTGCTGGGCAAAATAGAGCATTCCAAGGGCGGTGATGAGCTCAAACTCGGTGGGCAGGTCGGTCATGGCCTGGGCCACCGGCTGCACCCGCTCCACCAGCCGGACCAGGTCCTGGTCCGGGATGGGCTGGCCGTCGATCTGGATGCGCTCATTGAAACGATTGATGAAAGGGGAAGTAAACAGTCCCGTCTTGTAGCCGGCCTGCCGCAGACAGCTGTCCATCATGGCGGCGGTGCTGCCCTTGCCGTTGGTGCCCGCTATGTGGACAAACCGCAGCTTGTCCTGGGGCCGGCCCAGGGCTTCCAGCAGGGTCTGGGTTCGATCCAGACCGGGCTTGTGGCCCTGCCAGTGGATGGCATGAATATAATCCAATGCCTGTTCGTAAGTCATTCCGAACGCCTCCCGTTCAGGCTGCCCCGGGCTGCGGCCATCAGGCTGTGATTGGCCAGCAGGGCCCGCATCAGGAACCATTCCGCCACCGACAGGATCAGGGCGTTGGGAATGCGGGCGGCCAGCACGCTCCAGGGATAGCCATAGAACAGCCACAGGGCCAGCGAATTCAAAATCATGGAACCGATGACGTGGCCCAGCAGGATGCCGCCGGCCAGTCGGACGCCGTCCCGGCGGGCGGGCAGGTAGCGCCAGCCCAGACCGGCAAACAGGCCCACGGCGCCGGCCCCCAGGGTGATCAGGGGATTGATGGCGTAGCCGGCCAGGACGCCGCCGATGATGTCGGCGATGGCGCCCACGGCGAAGCCGGCTGCCGGTCCGAACAGGACCGCCGCCAGCACCACCGGCAGGCTGCCCAGGTTGAACCGCAGAAAACCGGTGGAAATGCTGAACACCCGGCTGAACACGATGCTCATGGCGATGAGCAGGGCACAGAAGGTCAGACTGCGAAGGGATTTGGGACGATTCGGATTCATGGCAATGCCTCCTTTTCTGAATCCAGCCAGAGGAGGACAAAGAAACGGCCCTCCCCATGCGACAAAACCGCACAAAGGAGGGCCGTGAAATCCGGCAGCGTTCACACCGGGCCACGGGCATACCGCGGCCCGCGCCCAGGTCCATGCAGCAGCGGGATGCAGGCTGTGCACCGCGGGAAAACTTCGCCTTCGTCCGCAGCACAACTCCCCGTTGATGCGGCACTTAACGCGCACAGCCTTACTCTGTTGATCTTTTGGCAATCAGGGGGCCGGGATGGCCCCTTCCGGCCGGGCGGCCGGCATCCGCCCTGCCGGGGCGGACGGCGGCAGGCGGATGGCCTGCACTGTCTGTATTATACACGCTTTGCAGCCGGGGTGCAAGGCGCTGGAAGAACATCTTTCCCAATGGAACGACTGTCTTTTCGTGCAAGATGCCCAGAATCCGCCGCCGTCCGGCAAAAGAAAAACGGCGGCCCGTGCAGGTTGGGCCGCCGCTTTGCCCTCGCGGGCAGGCAGGGTAAATGATAAGAAGGTAAATGAAGAAAATAGCAACATTCAGGGCGGAGCGCAGGGGCCAAAGGGCCTGGGAAGCAGGGGGGATACCATTCTTGTATCCAAGGCGCTCCGTTGGGATACAACATACCACTTTTCACGGGGAAATGCAAGACTTTTTTGAACAAAAAAGCCTTTGAAACAGCGTAAAAACGTATTTTCGTGAAAGCGCACAAATATAGGGGAGCTTTGCTGCAACAAATGCCGAACTTGCGCAGGGGCGTCTGTCGTTCCGGGACGGACAGCCCGCCGGCAGGGCCGGGGAGCGGGCTTTACATTCCGGCGGGGCTATGTTATGATAATCAGGTACGTTTTTATGATCTGTGGGAAAATTTGCCCGCCCGGAAGGTCGGGTCGGGACGAAAGAAAAGCGAATGGAACAAGAGTCAGAGGTATATACACCCAAAATTTTGAAGAACGGGCCAGGGGGCCCGATTTTTACCACCAATGACCTGCTGCGGCTGATTGTGCCGCTGCTGATCGAGCAGCTGCTGGCCACCACGGTGGGCATGGCGGACACCATGATGGTATCCCGCTGCGGCGAGGCGGCCATCTCGGGCGTCAGCCTGGTGGACATGATCAACAACCTGATTATCAACCTGCTGGCGGCCCTGGCCACCGGCGGCGCGGTGGTGGTGAGCCAGTATCTGGGCGCCGGCCGCAAAAAGGAGACCGACGACAGCGCCGGTCAGCTGGTTCTGCTGAGCCTGCTGCTGGGCCTGGGCCTGGGACTGTTCAGCTGGGCGCTGGCCCGGCCCATGCTGCGGCTGCTTTACGGCAACATCGAGGCGGACGTGCTGGACGCCGGCGTCCGCTATCTGCAGGTGACGGCCCTGAGCTATCCCTTTCTGGCGCTGTACAATGCGGGAGCGGCCATCTTCCGCAGTATGGGCAACTCCAAGATTTCCATGCAGATCAGCCTGCTGATGAACGCCATCAACATTGTGGGCAATGCCGTCTGCATCTTCGGATTAAATATGTACGTAGAGGGCGTGGCCTGGCCCACCGTCATCAGCCGCGCTCTGGCCGCCGCCCTGATTCTGGCCGCCTGCGGCCGCAAGTCCAACACCGTCCAGGCCCGGATGACCCTTCGGGTGGACGGAGGCCTGGCCCGGCGGATTCTGGGCATCGGCATCCCGTCCGCCTTTGAGAACAGCCTGTTTCAGGCGGGCCGGATTGTGGTGGTGAGCGTGATCTCCCTGTTCGGCACCGTTCAGATCGCCGCCAACGCGGTGGCCAACAACCTGGACGGCATGGGCTGCATCCCCGGCCAGGCCATCAGTCTGGCCATGATTACGGTGGTGGGCCGGTGCGTGGGCGCCCAGGACAACGAACAGGCGGCCGCCTATGCCCGCCGCCTGCTCAAATGGACCTATCTGACCATGGGCCTGTTCAACGGGGCCATCCTGCTGTTTGTCAAACCGCTGGTGGGCATCTATGCCCTGTCGGGGGAGACCATGGAGCTGGCCATCCTGCTGGTGCGGATTCACTGCGGCTGCGGCCTGCTGCTGTGGCCGGTGGCCTTTGTCCTGCCCAACGCCCTGCGGGCGGCCAACGATGTGCGGTTCACCATGACCGTCTCGGTGCTGAGCATGGCGGTCTGGCGTCTGGGCTTCAGCTATCTGCTGGGCGTCCAGATGGGCTACGGCGCCGTGGGCGTCTGGATTGCCATGGTCATCGACTGGATTTTCCGTTCGGCCTGCTTTGTGGGGCGGTTCCGCAGCGGCGTTTGGAAAACCAAATACCTGGCGTGACGCCGGCTCGGTGCGGGCGGCGGCCATGCCCCATGCTTTAAAGCAAAAGAAGGGAACACTGTATGAAGCTAGTCAGCTGGAATGTCAACGGCCTGCGGGCCTGCCTGTCCCATGGCTTTGCCGAGAGCTTTGCCGCCCTGGACGCAGACGTCTTTTGCCTGCAGGAGACCAAAATGCAGCCGGGTCAGGCTGATTTCCACCCCGAGGGCTATCAGGAGTATTTCTACTCGGCCCAGCGCAAGGGATATTCGGGCACAGCCTGCTACTGCCGCACCCAGCCTCTGGCGGTGACCATGGGGGTGGGGATGGAGGAGCACGACCAGGAGGGCCGCGTCGTCACCCTGGAATACCCCGGTTTTTACCTGGTGAACTGCTATACCCCCAACAGTCAGGACGGGCTCAAGCGCCTGGACTACCGGATGGAGTGGGAGGCCATGTTCCGCCGCTACCTGCTGGATCTGGACGCCAAAAAGCCGGTGATCCTCTGCGGCGACCTGAACGTGGCCCATCGGGAGATCGACATCAAGAACCCCGCCTCCAACCGCCGCAGCGCCGGCTTCACCGACGAGGAGCGGAACGCCATGACCCAGCTGCTGGAGGCCGGCTTTGCCGACAGCTTCCGGCTGCTGCACCCCGACGAGGTGAAGTACAGCTGGTGGAGCTACCGTTTCCGCGCCCGGGAGCGGAACGCCGGCTGGCGGATCGACTATTTCCTGGTTTCCCGGCGGATCGCCGACAAGGTGCAGGCCGCTGAAATTCATAACGAGATCATGGGCTCGGACCACTGCCCGGTGGAATTGGTCATTGATCTTTGAACCGAAAGGAGCATATAGGTATTATGGAAGAAAAACGGTCTGAGACCGCGTCCGTCGGGACCGCCGACCAACGCCTGGGCACAGCGCCCCTGCTGCCCCTGATTTTCAGCCTGGCCCTGCCCACGGCCCTGGCCCAGCTGGTCAACATGCTGTACAACATCGTGGACCGGATTTACGTGGGCCACATCCCCGGCACCGGCAGCCTGGCGCTGGCCGGCCTGGGCGTGACCTATCCCATCATCGTCCTGATCACCGCCTTCTCCAACCTGGTGGGCATGGGCGGCGCGCCCCGGGCCTCGGTGGCCATGGGCCGCGGCGACTACAAGACCGCCGAGAAGATCCTGGGCAACTGCATCACCATTCTGGTGGTGCTGTCGGTGGTGCTGAGCGTGGGGTTCACCATCTACGGTGAGCCGGTGCTGCTGGCTTTCGGCGCCAGCGAAAACACCCTGCCCTACGCCATGGCCTATCTGCGGATTTACCTGCTGGGCACCATCTTTGTCCAGTTCACCCTGGGCATGACCCCCTTTATCACCAACCAGGGCTTTGCCAAGACCAGCATGGCCACCACCTGCATCGGCGCCATCAGCAACATCATCCTGGACCCCATCTTTATCTACGGGTTCAACATGGGCGTGGTGGGCGCTGCGGTGGCCACCATCCTGAGCCAGGCCCTGAGCATGATCTGGGTGCTCTGTTTCTTCCTGGGCAAGCGCAGCGTCCTGCGTATCCGCAAGGAAAACCTCATCCCCGACAAGGCCATTCTGGTGCTGGTGCTGTCGCTGGGCGTCTCGCCCTTCCTGATGACCGCCACCGAGTGCCTGATTCAGCTGTCCTTCAACACCGGCGCCGCCACCTACGGCGGCGACAGCGCCGTGGCCATCATGAGCATCCTGTTCTCGGTGTCCCAGATCGCCAGCCTGCCGGTTCAGGGCTTCTGCCAGGGCGCACAGCCCCTCATCGGCTATAACTTCGGCGCGCAGAAGCTGGAACGCGTCCGCAAGACCTTCCAGGTCATGCTGACGGTGTCCATGAGCACCACAACCCTGGTGGTGGCGGCGGTGGAGATCGCGCCCCAGATGTTCCTGGGCCTGTTCTCCAGCGACGCGGCCATTGTGGCCATGGGCTCCGCACCGCTGCGGATTTATATGCTGGGCCACTTCTTCATGGGCGCCCAGAACGCCTGCCAGCAGACCTTCCTGGGTCTGGGCGAGGCCAAGCTGAGTATGTTCATCGCCCTGCTGCGCAAGGTGATCCTGCTGCTGCCCCTGTCCCTGGTGATTCCCCGGGTCTTTGGCCTGCTAGGCATCAGCCAGCTGCTGGGCCTGTATGTGTCAGAGCCGGTCAGTGACTTTATCTCGGCGTCCACCTGCACCATCCTGTTCTTTGTGATTGAGTGGAAGAAGCTCAATCCCGCTCCCAAAGCTACCAACTGATCAAAGGAGGCCCCATGCTGGAAAAGTATCTGTTTGTGTTTTTCGTCTCCATGGTTCCCATCATTGAGCTGCGCGGCGCCATCCCCATCGGCCTTGGCCTGGGTCTGGACGCCCTGCCCACCTATCTGGTGGCGGTGTTGGGCAACATGCTGCCGGTGCCCTTCATCTACCTGTTCGCCCGCAAGTTCCTGATCTGGGGCTACAACAAGCCCCTGATCGGCGGCATCTGCAAGTTCTTTGTGGTCAAGGGCGAAAAGGCCGGCCGCGCTCTGGAAGCCAAGGCCGGCCGCGGCCTGGTGATTGCCCTGCTGATCTTTGTGGGCGTGCCCCTGCCGGGCACCGGCGCATGGACCGGCACCCTGGCGGGGTCCATCCTGGACATGAAGTTCAAGGATGTGCTGATCGCCTGCATGGGCGGCGTCCTGATGGCCGGCATCATCATCGGCCTGGCCAGCGCCGGACTGCTGGGCGTGTTCAGCGTCTTCTTTGCGGTGTAAACCCGTTGTTGTTTCTCAAAGCTCCCGCCCCGGCGGGCAGCTTTAGAATAGAAAGGAATGGATATCTATGGATCAGGAACTGAATCAAAAGATTGACGCCTTCATTGCGGCCAACCGCGAGCAGCTGCTCGACGACATCGCCGCTCTGGTGGCCATCAACAGCGTCGAGACCGCCCCGGCGGAGGGCGCACCCTTCGGCGAGGGGGCCCGGGCCGCTCTGGACAAGGCTCTGGAGTTGGCCGGCAAGATGGGCCTTGCCACCCACAACTGTGAGGGCTACATCGGCTATGCCGAGCTGCCCGGCGCCGACCCGGACAAGTACCTGGCCACCATCTGCCATGTGGACGTGGTGCCTGCCGGAGAAGGCTGGGAGGCCGATCCCTTCACCATGCGCCGTCAGGACGGCTGGATTCTGGGCCGCGGCGTCATGGACGACAAGGGCCCCATGGTGGTGACCCTCTACGCCCTCAAGTTCCTCAAGGAGATGGGCGTGCAGCTGCGCTACCCCATCCGCGCCCTGGCCGGCACCAACGAGGAAACCGGCATGAAGGACGTGGAGTACTATCTGGCCCACAACAAGGCCCCGGCCTTCTGCTTCACCCCGGACGCTGAGTTCCCGGTCTGCAACGGCGAGAAGGGCCACTTCCACGGCAAGCTGGTCAGCCCGGTGTGCAAGGGCAAGATCCTTTCCTTCACCGGCGGTGTGGCCAACAACGCTGTGCCGGACCGCGCCAGCGCCCTGGTGGACGCCGACATCGTAGGCCTGAAGAACGCCCCCAACATCACCCTGGAGCCCGAGAACGGTGGGGTCCGGGTCCGCGGCTGGGGCAAGTCGGGCCATGCAGCCAGCCCCGAAGGCACCGTCAACGCCATCGGCCTGGTGGTGGACTACCTGCTGGCCAATGACCTGTGCACCGAGGAGGAGCGGAAATATCTGGAGGCCCTCCACAAGCTGCACAGCTCCACCGCCGGCGAGGGCCTGGGCATCGCCACTTCGGACGGTCCCTTCGGCCCCCTGACCATCATCGGCGGCCGGATCTATATGGAGGACGGCCGGATGGTCCAGACCATGGACAGCCGCTATCCCACCTCCACCAACGGCGAG
The DNA here is from genome assembly GCF_002160895.1 of Faecalibacterium sp. An122. Classification (GTDB taxonomy): domain Bacteria; phylum Bacillota; class Clostridia; order Oscillospirales; family Ruminococcaceae; genus Faecalibacterium. Next base: position 60,972 of record NZ_NFLL01000009.1, read on the forward strand.
GTCATCGCCCAGGCCATCCGCAATGCCATCGGCGACGGCGCCGCCCTGGAGGATGTGGACGCTGCCGATCCCTTCTATATTGAGGCGGACACCCCCGCCATCCTGGCCTGCATCGACACCTACAACCAGGTCACCGGCAAGAACGAGAAGCCCTTCACCATGGGCGGCGGCACCTATGCCCGCCACTTCCCCTATGCCGTCAGCTTTGGCCCCGAGTCCCACGACCTGGTGCTGCCCTCCTTCGGCGGCCCCATGCACGGCGCCAACGAGTCGGCCCCGGTGGACGCTCTGCTCCAGTCGATCAAGATTTATATTCTGGCCCTGCTGCGGCTGGAGGAAATTGATTTCTGATCCATCCCTATAAAATCATAACAAAAGGCAAAACCGACACGGATTTTGCCTGATGGTATACAAAAAAGACCCGGACCTTGCGGTGTGCCGCAGGGTTCGGGCCTTTTGCTTTATGTATGGTTACAGGGGTTTCAGTTGTTCGTTGAGGGCTACCACCGCGCAGACCTCGTTCTCCCGCACAAAGGAGACCAGCCAGCCGCCGTCCTGACGGGTGCTCTTGAGCACCAGAGGGTCACCCCGCCGCAGAGGGCTGCGGTAGGAGATGCGGATGGAACGCACCCCCTGGGAGAGGATCTCCTGGGGCGCGGCGTCCAGAGCCAGATTCAGATAGGCGGTGTTGTGCAGGTGGTCGTTGTAGTCCATGTCGCTGCGGCGCAGCAGAACCGGTTGTTCGTCGGTGTAGGATGTGGGAGGCCGCAGCCGGGGCAGCCGGTCGGGGAAGGCGGAGGCATCCTCGGGCTGGTAGGCGGCCATCCGCTCAGGAGAGGGCAGCTGGGGGGTACTGGTGCTGCGGACCACCATGCACAGCTTGGCCTGGCCCCGGGCCAGCAGCTCGCCCGATTCGCTTTTCAGCAGCATTTCACGGGTGGCCTGGCGGGGACCGTTCCGCAGCCAGGTGCTGGCCGAGAAGTTCTCCTCATAGGAGGGCGACCGAAGCACCTGAATCCGCCAGTTGGTGACCACCCAGGCCATCCCGCAGCAGAGGCTCTCTTTCATGACGGAATACCCCACCAGCTCGGCGTGGCGGGAGGCGGTGTTTTCGAAGATGGACAGGAAGGCAGGCGGGGCCAGCAGGCCCCGCTGATCGAAGTCCTCCACCCGGGTGTGGACAGGAAGGGTGAATATCATGGCGTTGCAAACCTCCCGATATGTTAGTTCATGGGTCCGGTGCGTTCAAACATCCGGTTGACCTGCTGGGCCAGCAGGGCGTGTTCCGGCGCGGTGAGCAGAGGGTCTTTGTCCAGCAGGGCAGCGGCCTCGCTCTGGGCGGCGTGAAGGGTGGCGGTGTCGTTGGCCAGGTCGGCGATCTGAAGGGCCGGCAGGCCGTGCTGGCGGCTGCCGAAGAAGTCGCCGGGGCCCCGGGTTTCCAGGTCGTACTGGGCCACCGCAAAGCCGTCGGTGGTGGAGCAGAGGAACTTCAGCCGGCTGCGGACGCTCTCGGCCTCGTTGTCGCTCACCAGAAAGCACCAGCTCTCGGCGGCGCCCCGGCCTACCCGGCCCCGCAGCTGATGCAGGGCGCTCAGGCCGTACCGCTCGGCGTTCTCGATGACCATTACGGTGGCGTTGGGCACGTCCACCCCCACCTCAATGACGGTGGTGGACACCAGGGCGTCCAGCTGCCCGGTGCGGAAGTCCTCCATGACGGCAGCTTTCTCCTTGGGCTTCAGCTTGCCGTGCATCAGGCCCACCCGGCGGTTGGGCAGCAGGGCCTTGGCGGTCTGCTCGTAATAGGTTTTGACGGGGGTGAGGCTGGCGTCGGGGCCTTCCTCGATGGCGGGGCATACAATATAGACCTGACGCCCCGCGCCGATTTCCCGGTCCAGAAAGCCGTAGAGATCCTTCCGGCGGGCGCCCGTCATCACCCGGGTTTTCACCGGGCGGCGGCCGGGAGGCAGCTCGTCCAGGATGGAGATGTCCAGGTCGCCGTAAATCAGCAGGCCCAGCGTCCGGGGGATGGGGGTGGCGCTCATCACCAGCAGGTGGGGCGCGCAGCCCTTTTCGGCCAGGGCGCCCCGCTGGCGGACGCCAAAGCGGTGCTGCTCGTCAATGACCGCCAGACCCAGCCGGGCAAACTCCACCCCTTCCGACAGGATGGCGTGGGTGCCCACCACCAGGTCCGCCTCCCCGGAACGGATGGCCGCCAGGGTGGTGCGGCGGGCGGCGGCTTTCAGGCCGCCGGTCAGGAGAGCCACCCGGATGCCGAATTTGGCCAGCATCCGGTTCAGGTTTTCGGCGTGCTGTTCGGCCAGCAGTTCGGTGGGGGCCAGCAGTGCCCCCTGATACCCTGCGCCGATGGCTGCCCAGAGGGCCGCCGCGGCCACCAGGGTTTTGCCGCTGCCCACGTCCCCCTGAAGCAGACGGTTCATGGACTCGGTTCCGGCCATGTCCTCCAGAATCTCGTCCACCGCCCGACGCTGGGCGCCGGTGGGGGAGAAGGGAAGGCTGGCCCAGAAGGGGGCGGGGTCAATCCGGCGCATGGGGGCGCCGGTGGAGGCGGAGCCGCGGTTTTTCATCTGGCCCATTCCCAGCTGGAGCACCAGCAGCTCCTCGAAGATCAGGCGGCGGCGGGCCTCCTGGGCGGCCTCCGGCGAGGAGGGCGCATGGATGTCCCGCACCGCCTGGGCCTTGCCGGGCATCCGGTATTTTTGGAGCAGGGCAGGGGGGAGCGGGTCCCCCAGCAGTTCGGCATGGGGGAGAAGCTGGGCTACACAGCGGCTGATGGCGCTGCTGGTGAGGCCTTCGGTCTGGGGATAGATGGCCGCCAGGGGCGCGGCCTGCACCTGGGCGGCGGTGCGCACCTGCGGGTTCACCATCTGGCGGCGCAGCAGCCCGCCGGTGACCTCTCCCTCAAAGAAATACTCCTGGCCCACCTCCAGCTTCTGGATGGTGTAGGGATTGTTGAACCAGGTCAGCTCCAAAGTGGCCACATCGTCCCCGGCGGTGGCTTTCTCCACCCGGCGGCCCCCGGTGACGTACCGGCCGCCCTGCTTGGACAGCAGCTCGGCCCGGACCACGCACTCCACCCCGGCCGGGGCCTCGGAGGGGGGATAGGGATGGGTAAAGTCCAGATACCGGCGGGGATAATGCTCCAGCAGGTCGGCCAGGGTGCGGATGCCCAGCTTTTCAAAGCGCTGGGCCAGCTTGGGGCCCACCCCCTTGAGGTACTGCACCGGGGTGTCAGGGGTCAGGGTGGTGCGGTTTTCGGGCAAAGACGCCGGGCACATGGGCAGGGCCTCCTTTCATGGAATATGCTTATTGTAGCACCGAACCGGGGCCGGCGCAAGGAACCAAAGCTGGAACCCGCCTTCCAGCCCGCAGCCCGGGCAGGGGATACAAAAAAACCGCTGTCTCCCAAAGGAAACAGCGGTTTCTGGAGGTGGCGACCAGATTTGAACTGGTGAATGAAGGTTTTGCAGACCTTTGCCTTACCACTTGGCCACGCCACCATAGAGAGCAGAAAATCTGCTCCGTTATGGAGCGGCCGACGAGGCTCGAACTCGCTACCTCCACCTTGGCAAGGTGGCGCTCTACCAGATGAGCTACGGCCGCATATTCGACGCATTTTTCCCTGCGTCCGCCCGGCGAAGGGCGCTCCATGTTATTGGAGTAGGATTTGTTGGCGACCCGGATCGGGCTCGAACCGACGACCCCCAGCGTGACAGGCTGGTGCTCTAACCAACTGAGCTACCGGGCCAAAAGAAAGGAGTGAAACTTGTCACTCCCATGGAGCGGCCGACGAGGCTCGAACTCGCTACCTCCACCTTGGCAAGGTGGCGCTCTACCAGATGAGCTACGGCCGCATATGGTGCCTCCGATCGGAATCGAACCAATGACACGGGGATTTTCAGTCCCCTGCTCTACCAACTGAGCTACAGAGGCGCACCGGACGTTGATTATTATACCGCAAAATCCAAATTTGTAAAGAGGAAAATGCAAATTTTTTCAAAAAAGTTGAAAAAGGACGTTCAGACGCTGCTTCTTTTGCTCTGAGAGGGGCGTATATTTGACTTTTGGCCGGTGAATATGGTTAAATGAACATTTGAAAAGAATCCATCAGCAAATTTGCCGGAGGAACAACATGGCAAAAAAACAGGAATACGGCAATGAAAGCATTACTTCTTTAAAAGGGGCCGACCGGGTCCGCAAGCGGCCGGCGGTTATTTTCGGCTCCGACGGGGTGGAGGGCTGCGCCCACTCCATCTTTGAGATCATTTCCAACTCCATCGACGAGGCCCGGGACGGCTACGGCAAGGTGATCAACGTCACCCGCTGCAAGGATGGCAGCATCCGGGTGGAGGACTTCGCCCGGGGCATCCCGGTGGACTGGAACAGCGGCGAGAACCGCTACAACTGGGAGCTGCTGTTCTGTGAGATGTACGCCGGCGGCAAGTACGGCGAAGGGGACGACAACTACGAGTTCAGTCTGGGCCTCAACGGCCTGGGTCTGTGCGCCACCCAGTACGCCTCGGCCTGGATGACTGCCGACATCTACCGGGACGGCCTCCACTATCATCTGGACTTCGCCAAGGGCGAAAACGTGGGCGGCCTGCAGAAGGAACCTTATAAGGGCCGCCGCACCGGCAGTGTCATCCACTGGAAGCCGGACGAGGAGGTCTTCACCGACATCGACGTGCCGGCCAGCTATTTTAAGGATGTGCTGCGCCGTCAGGCGGTGGTCAACGCCGGCCTGACCCTCACCTTTACCGATGAAAAGGAGAAGGACCCCGCCACCGGCAAGCCCTGGCAGGAGAGCTACTGCTACCAGAACGGCATCGCCAACTATGTTCAGGAGGTGGCGGGGGAGGAGTCCCTGACCCCGGTGTTCACCTGTGAGTCGGAGGCCACCGGCCGGGACCGGGAGGACCAGCCCGATTATAAGGTGCGGATGAGCGCGGCCTTCTGCTTCTCCAATAAGGTGCAGATGCTGGAGTTTTACCACAACTCTTCCTGGCTGGAACACGGCGGCAGCCCTGAGCATGCCGTCCGCACCGCCTTTGTCTATCAGATCAACAAGTATCTGAAGGAAAAGGGAATGTACAAGAAGGGGGAGAGCAGCGTCAGCTTCCAGGACATCCAGGACTGCCTGGTGTATGTGTCCTCCAGCTTCTCCACCCGCACCAGCTATGAGAACCAGACCAAAAAGGCCATCACCAACAAGTTTATCTCCCAGGCCATGACCGACTTCCTCAAACACTATCTGGAAGTGTACTTCCTGGAGAAGCCGGAGGAGGCCCAGAAGATCTGTCAGCAGGTCCTGGTGAACAAGCAGAGCCGGGAACACGCCGAAAAGACCCGCCAGAGCATCAAAAAGACCCTGGCCACCCAGATCGACCTGGCCAACCGGGTCCAGAAGTTTGTGGACTGCCGCACCAAAGACCCCGCCCGCCGGGAACTGTATATCGTGGAGGGCGATTCGGCCATGGGCGCCGTCAAGACCAGCCGGGACAGTGAATTCCAGGCCATTATGCCCATCCGCGGCAAAATCCTCAACTGCCTGAAGGCCGATTATGCCCGGATTTTCAAGTCGGACATCATTGTGGACCTCATCAAGGTGATGGGCTGCGGCATCGAGCTGGGCGGCAAGTACAATAAAGAGCTGGCCACCTTCAACCTGGACAATCTGCGGTTCAATAAAATCGTCATCTGTACCGATGCCGACGTGGACGGCTATCAGATCCGCACCCTGGTGCTGACCATGCTCTACCGCCTGACCCCCACCCTGATTGAAAAGGGCTATGTCTATATTGCCGAGTCCCCGCTGTATGAAATCAATACCAAGGATCAGACCTGCTTTGCCTACACCGAGGCGGAAAAGGCCGCCTTCCTGAAGAAGATCGGGGACAAAAAGTACACCATCCAGCGCTCCAAAGGTCTGGGTGAAAACGACCCCGAGATGATGTGGCTGACCACCATGAACCCGGAGAGCCGCCGCCTGATCAAGGTGATGCCCACCGACGCGGCCCAGACGGCCCAGGTGTTCGATATCCTGCTGGGCGACAACCTGGCCGGCCGCAAGGACCACATTGCCGCCCACGGGGCGGAGTATCTGGACGAACTGGATCTGTCCTGACAGACCGCGCACAACCGGGAGATGAAACGATAAAACTATGGCGAAAAAAGCAACCAAAAAGCAAACCAAACCGGTGCGGCCCCAGCTGGGAGAAGGGGTGGAAATCCTGAACGCGGGCAGCGTCCTGGAGGACCCCATCACCCGCACCCTGGAAACCAACTATATGCCCTACGCGATGAGCGTCATCGTCAGCCGGGCCCTGCCCGAGATCGACGGCTTCAAGCCCGCCCACCGCAAGCTGCTGTACACCATGTACGACATGAACCTGCTGAAGGGGGTCCGGACCAAGTCCGCCAACATCGTGGGCGCCACCATGCACCTGAACCCCCACGGCGACGCCGCCATTTACGACACCATGGTCCGCATGGGCCGGGGCAACGAGAGCCTGCTGGTGCCCTATGTGGACAGCAAGGGCAACTTCGGCAAGGCCTACAGCCGGGATATGTCCTACGCTGCCGCCCGTTACACCGAGGCCCGGCTGGAGCCGGTGTGCGAGGAACTGTTCCGGGACATCGACAAGGAGACGGTGGACTTTGTCCCCAACTACGACGGCACCACTACCGAGCCCACCCTCCTGCCGGTGACCTTCCCCACCATCCTGGCCAACAACACCCTGGGCATCGCGGTGGGCATGGCCTGCAACATCTGTTCCTTCAACCTGGCCGAGCTGTGCACCACCACCATTGCCCTCATCAAGGACCCCCAGCACGACATTGGGACCACCATGCCGGCCCCTGACTTTGTGGGCGGCGGCCAGATTCTCTACGACGCCGCCCAGATGCGGGAAATCTTTGAGACCGGCCGGGGCAGCGTCCGGGTCCGGGCCCGCTGGCAGGCGGTTCCCGGTCAGAACATGATCGAGATCACCCAGATCCCTCCCACCACTACGGTGGAGGCCATCATGGATAAAATCGCCGAGCTGGTCAAGGCCGGCAAGCTGAAAGAACTCAGCGACATGCGGGACGAGACCGACCTGAACGGCCTCAAGCTGACCCTGGACCTGAAGCGGGGTGTGGACCCCGCCAAGCTGATGACCCGGCTGTTCAAGCTGACCCCCCTAGAGGACAGCTTCAGCTGCAACTTCAATATTCTGGTGTCGGGCCAGCCCCGGGTGATGGGCGTCCGGGAGATTCTGCAGGAGTGGACCGCCTTCCGCACCGAGTGCGTCCGCCGCCGCACCTACTATGACCTCCACGGCAAGGAAAAACGCCTCCACCTGCTGGAAGGCCTGGCGGCCATCCTGCTGGACATCGACAAGGCCATCCGCATCATCCGGGAGACCGAGGAAGAGGACGAGGTGGTCCCCAACCTGATGATTGGCTTCGGCATCGACGAGCAGCAGGCCGACTATGTGGCTGAAATCAAGCTGCGCCACCTGAACCGGGAATATATCCTCAAGCGGACCGGCGAGATCGACGCCCTGAAAAAGGAGATCGACGACCTGAACGACATCCTGGCCAAGCCCGCCCGCATCCGGAAAATCATCATTCAGGAGCTCACCGCCGTGGCCAAAAAGTACGGCCAGCCCCGCCGCAGTGAGATCCTCTACGACCTGCCCGAGGAGGAAGCCGCCGCCGCAGAGGAGGCAGTGCCCGACTACCCGGTCACCGTCTTTTTCACCCGGGAGGGCTATCTCAAGAAGATCCCGCCCCAGAGCCTGCGGACGGCCGGCGCCCACAAGCTCAAGGAAGGGGACGAGATTGTGGTCCAGGCCGAGGCCCGGAACAATCTGGAGGCTCTGTTCTTCACCGACCAGCACCAGGTCTACAAGACCCGCCTGGCCGAGTTTGAGGACGGCAAGGTGGGCCAGATGGGCATTTATCTGCCCACCCGCCTGGGCATGGACGAAGGGGAGAACATCGTCTCGATGGTGCTGACGGGGGATTACAGCGGCTGGATGCTGTTCTTCTTTGCCAGCGGCAAGTGCGCCAAGATCCCCCTGTCGGCCTACGCCACCAAACAGAACCGCCGCAAGCTGCTGCGGGCTTACAGCGACAAGGACCCCCTGTCCACCATGCTGTTCCTGCCGGAGGAGGCCGAAATCGCCATCCGCACCAGTGCGGGCCGGCTGCTTCTGGTGGGCTCGGCCCAGATCCCCGAAAAGGCCACCCGTGACAGCCAGGGCGTGGCAGTGGTGACCCTCAAGCGGAACCAGTCCATCACCTCGGTGCGCCCGGCGGCCGGGCTGGACCTGGCCGGCCCCCACCGGTACCGGGTCCGCACCCTGCCGGCGGCGGGCGCTCTGCTGCGGGGCGAGGACATTGCAGAACAGACCAGCCTGCTGTAAGGCCGGCCGGAAAGGAAGAACCGATGCAGAACATTGACCTGATCTGTCTGGGCAAGCTGAACGCCAAATACTGCGCCGAGGGTGTGGCGGAATACGCCAAGCGGCTGTCCGCCTTTGCCAACTTCCGGATCATCGAGCTGCCGGAGGAAAAAATCGAGGAAAAGAACGCTTCCCCCGCCCTGGTGGCCCGAGCCCTGGAAAAGGAGGGCAAGGCCATCCTGTCCAGCCTGCGCAAGGGGGAGAGCCTGGTGGCTCTCTGCGTGGAAGGGAAGATTGTTTCCAGCGAGGACCTGGCGGATCTGCTGGCCCAGAAGGCCGGCAGCGGCGCCGGGGATGTGGCCTTTGTGATTGGCTCCTCCCACGGCCTCTCCGATGAGGTCAAGCGGGCCGCCTCGGCCCGCATCAGCCTGGGACGAATCACCCTGCCCCATCAGCTGGCCCGCCTTGTGGTGACCGAACAGCTCTACCGGGCCTGCACCATCAACGCCGGCATGAAGTACCACAAATAAAACCACAGCAAACGAAAAGCGCCCCCGATCTTCCCGGATGGGAAGAGCAGGGGCGCTGTTTTTATGGGTTCAGAAGCTCAGCGGGGACAGAGACAGATCAGAAGGCGATCTTCTCCTCCAGCCAGCTGCGCAGCTGGTCGATGGGCATACGGACCTGTTCCATGGTGTCGCGGTCGCGGACGGTGACGCAGTTGTCGGCTGCGATGCCCTTGGCCTCGTCGCCCACCGTGTCAAAGTCCACGGTGATGCAGTAGGGAGTGCCAATCTCGTCCTCGCGGCGGTAGCGCTTGCCGATGGAGCCGGTCTCGTCGTAGTCCACCATGAAGTACTTGGACAGCTCGTTGCGGATCTCCATGGCCTTGGGTCCCAGCTTCTTGCTCAGGGGCAGGACGGCGCACTTGAAGGGAGCCAGAGCCGGATGCAGGTGCAGCACGGTGCGGACATCTTCCTTGCCCTTGGCGTCGGTCAGGTGCTCCTCGTCGTAGGCCTCGCACAGGAAGGCCAGGGCCACGCGGTCGCAGCCCAGAGAGGGCTCGATGACGTAGGGGATATAGTGCTCGCCGCTCTCGGCGTCGAAGTACTCCAGGCTCTTGCCCGAGGCCTCCTGATGACGGTTCAGGTCATAGTCGGTGCGGTCGGCAATGCCCCACAGCTCGCCCCAGTCGGTAAACGGGAAGGCGTACTCGATGTCGGTGGTGGCGCGGCTGTAGAAGGCCAGCTCGGCGGGCTCGTGGTCCCGCAGGCGCAGGTGCTCTTCCTTGATGCCCAGGCTCAGCAGCCAGTTCTTGCAGTATTCCTTCCAGTAGGCGAACCACTCCAGGTCGGTGCCGGGCTTGCAGAAGAACTCGCACTCCATCTGCTCGAACTCGCGGGTGCGGAAGGTGAAGTTGCCCGGGGTGATCTCGTTGCGGAAGGCCTTGCCCACCTGGCACACGCCGAAGGGCAGCTTGCGGCGGGTGGTGCGCTGGATGTTGGCAAAGTTGACAAAGATGCCCTGGGCGGTCTCGGGCCGCAGGTAGCACACCGAGGAGCTGTCCTCGGTGACGCCGATGGCGGTCTTGAACATCAGGTTGAACTTGCGGATGGGGGTGAAGTCGTGCTTGCCGCAGACGGGGCAGACCACCTGCTCGTGCTCGGCGATGAACTGGTCCATCTCGTCAAAGCTCATGGCGTCCACGTTGACGTCGGGGAACTCGTCCGAGATCAGCTTGTCGGCGCGGTGACGGGCCTTGCAGGCGCGGCAGTCCAGCAGGGGGTCCGAGAAGCTGGCCACATGGCCGGTGGTCACCCAGGTCTGGGGGTTCATCAGGATGGCTGCATCCAGGCCCACGTTGTAGGGGCTCTCCTGCACAAACTTCTTCAGCCATGCCTTCTTGACGTTGTTCTTAAATTCCACGCCCAGGGGGCCGTAGTCCCAGCTGTTGGCCAGGCCGCCGTAAATCTCCGAACCGGGGAAAACGTAGCCCCGGTTCTTGCACAGGGCGACAATCATATCAAGGGTCTTTTCGCTGTGTTCCATAACAAATACATCCTTTCCGTCCGCGGCTGGTTTGCCGTGTCGTTGTGTCGGCCCGGGCCAGCCCCGGGCGCAGTACCTCTTTACTTTACCATGTTCCGCGCAAAATAACAAGGCCTGCAGCGGTTTTGGGGCGGGCGGTGGACAACCGGGGCCGATTGGGCTATACTGATAGCAAAATCATCATCATCCGGCCCCCCGGCCGGGAAAGGATCAGGAACTATGGAAAACTTTGCACAACTGCTGAAGCAATACGCCGAATTCATCGTCCGGGTGGGCTGCAACGTCCAGCCGGGCCAGACCCTGATTATCAGCGCGCCCCTGGCGGCGGCCCCCCTGGCCCGCCTGTGCGTCCGCAGCGCCTTTGAGGCCGGCGCCCGGGATGTCCGGGTGGACTGGAGCGACGACGACGTCACCCGCACCCGGATGGAGCTGGGCGCCGAGGAGGCCCTCTGCGACGTCAAGCCCTATGTCCTGCGCAGCTATCTGGACTACGCCGAGAGCGAGGGCAGCGTCTGCGTCCTGAGCCTCCTGGCCAACGACCCCGAGGCCATGGCCGGCCTGGACGCCGGCAAGGTGAGCCGCGTGTCGGCGGCCCGCCGCAAGGCCCTGCGCCCCTGGCGGGAGTACACCATGAACGACCGGGTGCAGTGGTCCATTGCGGCCATGCCCTCTCCGGCCTGGGCCAAAAAGCTGTTCCCCGACCTGCCGGAGGAGGAAGCCGTGGAAAAGCTCTGGCAGCTGATTTTTGATACCTGCCGTGTCACCGGCGGCGACCCCGTCCACGCCTGGCAGGCCCATCTGGACCGCCTCAAGACCCTGCAGAACAAGATGAACGCCCTGGACCTGGAGTCGGTACATTTTGAGAGCTCCAACGGCACCGACCTGACGGTGGGCCTGGCCGACGGCGCTGTCTGGGAGAGCGCTTCCAGCGTCAGCGAAAAGGGCTATGTGTTCCTGCCCAACATCCCCACCGAGGAGATTTTCACCGCTCCCCACAAGGACAAGGTCAACGGCGTGGTCTACGGCACCAAGCCCTATATCCACGGCGGCCAGGCCATCAAGGGCTTCCATGTGACCTTTAAGGACGGCCGGATTGTGGAGTACGGCGCCGAAGAAAACGAGGCCCTGCTGGGCGAGATCCTGGACACCGACGAGGGCGCCCGCCACATCGGCGAGGTGGCTCTGGTGCCCGCCTCCAGCCCCATCAACCGCAGCGGCGTCATCTTCTACAGCACCCTGTTCGATGAGAACGCCTCCTGCCACATCGCATTCGGCGCCAGCTATCCCGGCACCACCCGGGGCGGCACCACCCTGTCGGAGGAGGAGCTGACCGCCCGCGGCATGAACCAGTCCCTCATCCATGAGGACGTCATGATCGGCGCCGAGGACACCCGCATCACCGGCCTCACCCGGGACGGCCGCACCGTGCCTCTGTTTGAGGGCGGCGAGTGGGTCCTGGCTTAATTTATCCGGAAACTTTTGGGAGAAAGAGGGCACGGCCTCTCTTTCTCCCTTTTGTTTGGGGACGGGCAGGGGCCTTTCGGACGGGGAGGGGCCTCTTTTCTTTCAAAATACTTGCATATTCCGCCGATGTGTGGTATATTCTGATAGTACGAATACACGATTGAATGGAAAGTGGGCCGCAAGGTCCGCTTTTCTTGTTTGATATGGAGGTTTAAGCATGGCGAAACAAGCTGGCGGCAATACCGCGCGGCGGGTGGAGGCTCTGGTGCGCCCCATTGTGGAGGGCATGGGCCTGCGGCTTTGGGATGTGGTCTTTGAGAAGGAGGGTCCCGACTGGTACCTGCGCGTTCTGATTGACCGGGACGGCACCATGGATACCGATACCTGCGCAGAAGTTTCCCATGCGCTGGACCCCGTGCTGGATGCGGAGGACCCCATCCCCCAGAGCTACTATCTGGAAGTGGGTTCCCCCGGCCTGGGCCGCCGCCTGACCCGTCCCGAGCACTACGACGCCATGATGGGCCAGAAGATCCGTCTGCGTCTGTACCGCCCCGATGCGTCGGGCCGGCGGGATCTGGCCGGCATCCTGACGGCGCGGGAAGAGGACACCATTACCATTGAGACCGAGGCAGGCCCCGCCCAGGTGGCCCTGAGCGCCATCACCATGGCCCGTCTGTGCGACGACGAGGACCTGTTCTGATCCCTGCGGCCCCCAGCGGCGCAGGATTTCTGCCCGGCTCCGCGCCCTTTGGGGCGGGACGCCGGCGTCCGGCCTGTGCCCAGGACGTCTGGGCCGGACGTACACCCTTTGACAGCCTGATTGAATGAGAACATACCGGGAGGAAGACTTAAAAATGGCAGGCAACAACGAATTTTTTGAAGCGCTTACCATGCTGGAACATGAGCGCGGCATCACTGCAGAATACCTGATCGAGAAGATCCGCGCGGCCATCGTCATTGCGGTCAAGAAGAACTACGATGTCGAGGACGACAATGTGGCGGTGGAGATCGACCCCACCACGGGCAAGTTCAACGTTGCCCTGGTGCAGGAGGTCGTGGCCGATGAGGATTGGGTGAGCGAGTACGCCGAGATCCCCCTGAGCAAGGCCCAGACCCTCCGCCGGACCTATCAGCCCGGCGACCGGGTCATCACTCCCCTCAAGACCAAGGAGTTCGGCCGCATCGCTGCACAGACCGCCAAGCACGTGATCCGTCAGGGCATCCGTGAGGCTGAGCGCAGCCAGCAGCTGAGCGAGATCCAGTCCAAGAGCCACGACATCGTCATGGCCACGGTCACCCGCGTGGATCATGAGCGCGGCATCGTGGCGGTGGATATGGGCAAGGGCGGCGAGGCCATCCTGCCCCGCAGCGAGCAGGTGCCCGGCGAGACCTACACCGAGGGCCAGCAGCTGCAGGTGTATATCATCGACGTGGTCAGCACCGAGCGCGGTCCCCGCGTCATGATCAGCCGCACCCACCCCGGCCTGGTCAAGCGCCTGTTTGAGCTGGAGGTCCCCGAGATCTTCGACGGCACCGTCGAGGTCAAGGCCATCAGCCGCGAGGCCGGCACCCGCACCAAGATGGCGGTTGCCTCCCGCGACCCCAACGTCAACCCCGTGTCGGCCTGCATCGGCCCCCGCGGCGACCGTGTGGCCGCTGTGGTGGAGCACCTGCACGGTGAGAAGATCGACATCGTCCAGTGGAGCGAGGACCCCGCCGCCTTCATCGCGTCGGCCCTCAGCCCGGCCAAGGTCCTGAAAGTGGAGCTGCTGCCCGGCGAGACCCGCTCCTGCCGCGTCACCGTGCCCGACGGCCAGCTGAGCCTGGCCATCGGCAACAAGGGCCAGAACGCCCGCCTGTGCGCCCGTCTGACCGGCTATAACATCGATATCCGGCCCGAGAGCGGCTACTACGGCGAGGAAGAAGACAAGCCCGAGGACGCTCCCGTTGAGAGCCCCGCAGCCGAGGCATCGGCTCAGCCGGACGAGGCCGCTGAATAAACAGGGGAGGGAAACGGATGCCGCAAAAGAAGATACCCATGCGCCAGTGCATCGGCTGCCAGACCAGCCGCCCCAAAAAGGAGCTGGTGCGTGTCGTGCGGGGGCCGGACGGCTCCATCAGCATCGACACGGTGGGCAAAAAGCCGGGCCGGGGAGCTTATCTCTGCCCCGACCCCGCCTGCCTGGCCAAGGCGCAGAAGAAAAAGGCGCTGGAGCGCAGCTTTGAACAGCCCGTCCCCGCCGAAGTTTATGAGGCGCTGGCCGCACAGCTGGCCGCCGCCCAGGAGGAGGGAACCGATGCCAAAGCATAACACTGCCCCCAAGAAACCGGCCCTGCCCCCGGAGGACGCATTGTTCCAGGCCCTGAGCCTGTGCCGCAAAGCCGGCAAACTGGTGATGGGCTTTGACGCGGTGGAGGACGCCGCCGTCAAGGGTACGGCCTGGCTGGTTCTCACCGCAGCGGATGCCAGCCCCAAGACGGTGCAGCGCATGGCGCGCAACGTCGGCGACCTGGTGGACGTTCTGCCCACCCCGCTGACCATGGACCGTCTGGCTCCGCTGGGCCGCCGCCCCGTGGCCGTCTTTGCCGTGACAGACCGCAATCTGGCCCGGCTGTGCTACGACCGCCTGGATGCGTGCGGCACCATCAAACACGAGGAGGAAATGACTGAATGATCGTAAAATATAAAGTGACCGATTTTGCAAAGGACACCGGCCTGCCCGTCAGGAAGATCCTCGATACGCTGGCTGCCATCGGCATCGAGGGCAAGAAGAACAGCTCTGTCCTGGAGGAAAAGGACCTGAACGCCCTGCTGGACCGGCTGAGCCGCGACAACAGCGAGGCAGACCTGTCGGCCTTCCTGAACAGCGCCAAGCCCGAGCCCGCCAAGGAGGCAGCTCCCGCCGCCAAGGCCAATGCCCCCAAGGCAGCCGCCAAGAACAACGACAAGGCCGGCAAGGGCGGCAGCGCCCAGGCCGCTGACAACAGCGGCAAGCAGCAGGCGCAGGCTGCCAAGAGCAATAACAACAACGGCAACAACGCCAATAACGCCCGCAAGAACCAGCCCCAGCAGCCCCACAAGAAGCGGGACGAGAAGACTGTCTCCTTCAGCGAGCTGGCCCGTGAGACCGGCACCAAGGCATCGGCCGCCGAGGCTGTGGAAGTCAAGCGCGAGAGCAACCAGGTGACGGTGGATACCCGCACCGTGGACGTCAACGTGGACCGCTTCGATGTCCGCTACGACGACCTGGCCTCCACCAAGAATACCGAGAACCGCCGCAAGCCCACGCCCCAGGGCAACAAGCAGAAGTTCTCCCAGCGGACCCAGCGTCAGCGCCAGCAGTTCCAGAAGGGCAAGCGGGAGACCGAGGCCGAGCGGATGCAGCGCATCCAGCTGGAGAAGGCCCGCAATGCCCAGCTGAAGGTTTCCATCCCCGATGAGATCACCATCGCCGACCTGGCCGCCCGCCTGAAGCAGCAGGCCAGCAAGGTCATCGCCAAGTGCATGCAGATGGGCGAGATGCACGCCATCAACGACGTCATCGACTTTGATACCGCCTGCCTGATCGCCGAGGAGTTCCACGCCAAGGTTGAGCACGAGGTCCACGTCACCATTGAGGAGCGCCTGTTTGTGCAGGAGGAGGACAACGAGGCCGATCTGGTGTCCCGTCCGCCGGTTGTCTGCGTCATGGGCCACGTCGACCACGGCAAGACCAGTATTCTGGACGCCATCCGCAAGACCAACGTCACCGCAGGCGAGGCCGGCGGCATCACCCAGGCCATCGGTGCATACCAGGTCAAGGTGGGCAACGACCTGATTACCTTCCTGGATACCCCGGGCCATGAGGCATTCACCTCCATGCGTGCCCGCGGCGCCAACATGACCGATATTGCGGTCCTGGTGGTGGCTGCCGACGACGGCATCATGCCCCAGACCATTGAGTCCATCAACCACGCCAAGGCCGCCGACGTCAAGGTCATCGTGGCCATCAACAAGATGGATAAACCCACCGCCAACCCCGAGCGCGTCATGGAGGATCTGACCAAGTACGGCCTGATCTCCGAGGACTGGGGCGGCGATACCGCTTGCATCCCCGTGTCGGCTCTCACCGGCATGGGCATCAATGACCTGCTGGAGCGGATCGCTCTGGAGGCCGAGGTCATGGAGCTGAAGGCCAACCCCAACCGCCGCGGCAAGGGCGCCGTGGTGGAGGCCCGTCTGGACAAGGGCCAGGGCCCCATCGCCACCCTGCTGGTCCAGAACGGTACCCTGCACGCCGGCGATGTCCTGATTGCCGGCACCGCCGTGGGCCGTGTCCGCACCATGCGGGACGACAAGGGCCGCGCCATCACCACCGCCGGCCCCTCCACCCCTGTGGAGATCACCGGTCTGACCGCTGTGCCTGAGGCCGGCGACCTGTTCGAGGCCGTCGAGGACGAGCGCCTGGCCCGTGAGCTGGCCGAGAAGCGCGCTGCCGCCGCCCGCGAGAAGCAGTTCTCCGCCTTCCAGAAGGTCACCCTGGATAATCTGTTCAACCAGATGGCCCAGAATGACATGAAGGAGCTGGCCATCGTGGTCAAGGCCGACGTCCAGGGCTCTGCCGAGGCCGTCAAGCAGTCGCTGGAAAAGCTGTCCAACGAGGAGGTCCGGGTCCGGGTCATCCACGCCGGCGTCGGCGCCATCAGCAAGTCCGACGTGGACCTGGCTGACGCTTCCAACGCCATCATCATCGGCTTCAACGTCCGTCCCGACAACATCGCCAAGGAAGAAGCTGCCGCCACCAAGGTGGAAATGCGTATGTACCGCGTCATCTACGACGCCATCAACGATGTTTCGGACGCTATGAAGGGTATGCTGGCTCCCAAGTTCCGCGAGGTTTCTCTGGGCGAGCTGCAGGTCCGCCAGGTGTACAAGATCAGCAGCGTGGGCACCGTCGCCGGCTGCCGCGTCACCTCCGGCAAGATCACCCGCGACAGCAAGATCCGCGTGGTCCGTGACGGCATCGTCATCGCCGAGGACGAGATCGCATCCCTCCGCCGCTTCAAGGACGACGTCAAGGAAGTGGCCGACGGCTACGAGTGCGGCGTCACCCTGGAGAAGTTCTCCGACGTCAAGGAGGGCGACGTGTACGAAGCCTTCCGCATGGAGGAGTACAGAGACTGAGAATCCCCGGCCCGGAGCCGTGGTCCCGGCGGGTAAAATCTTATGGAATCAACGCTTTTTTCACGTCTTGTGAGAAAGGAGCAACACCATGTCTGAGAAAAACATGGGCCGTCTGGCGCAGGACATGAAGCGGGAGATCATTGCCATCATCTCCCGGCTGAAGGATCCGCGTCTGTCCGGCGGCCTTCTGACCGTCACCCGGCTGGACGTCACGCCCGACCTGGATGTGGCGAAAGTTTATGTGAGCGTGTTGGGCAACCCGGAGGGTCCCGCGCCGGTCATCAAGGCGCTGAACTGCGCCGCCGGCCATGTCCGCACCGAAATCAGCCGCAAAATGCACATCCGCAAGGCTCCCCGCCTGATCTTCGTCGAGGACGACGGCGCAGCCTATGCGGCCCATATCAACGAGCTGCTCAAGGAACTGAACGTGGACAGCGGGCCGGACGCCTCTGAGGAGGCCGACGGGGAATAACCCGCCCGCGGAAAGGACAAAACACTTATGACCGAACCGCTGAATGTGGAGCAGGCGGCCGCCATGCTGCGGAACGCCGACAACATTCTGATCCTCTGCCATAAAAACCCGGACGGCGACACCATCGGCTGCGGCAGCGCGTTGTATTACGCGCTGGCCTCCCTGGGCAAGACGGCGGCCGTCCTGTGTTCCGATCCCATCCCCCGCCGGCTCAGCTATACCCGGCCCCGGCTGTTCCGGGGCGAGTTTGAGCCGGGTCTGGTGGTGGCGGTGGACGTGGCCGGGACCCAGCTTTTCGGGGACAGCGGCTTGATGCCGTCCTACAGCCGCCGGGTGGATCTGTGCATTGACCACCACGCCGGCAACAACGGCTACGCCCAGTACACCCTGCTGAACCCCGAGGCCGCCGCGGCAGCCGAGCTGCTGTGGGAGGTCATCGAGGCCATGGGGGTGCAGCTGGACTCCCAGATGGCCGACTGCCTCTACACCGGCCTGGCCACCGACACCGGTTGTTTCCGGTTTGCCAACACCAAAGCCAAGACCCACCGGGTGGCGGCCCGCCTGATGGAGGCGGGGGCCCGGGTGGAGGAGCTGAACACCCTGCTCTTTGCCACCAAGACCCGGGGACAGATGGAGGCCGAGCGGATCGCCCGCAGCCATCTGGAATACGCTCTGGATGGCCGGTGCGCCCTGATCTGGCTGGACCGGGACGAAATCGAGGCCAGCCAGGCCGATCCCTCCGACCTGGAGGAGCTGGCCGCCCTGCCCATCGGCATCGAGGGGGTCAAGATCGGCCTGACCTTCCGTCAGCAGCCCGGCGGCAGCTGGCGGGTGAGCATCCGCACCGCCAACGGGGTGGATGCGGTGGCAGTGGCCCGGCGCCTGGGCGGCGGCGGCCATCTGCGGGCGTCCGGCTGTGAGCTGCTGGGCACCCTGGACAATGCCAAGAGCGCCGTTCTGGCCGAGGCGAAAGCCGTTCTGGACCAGAGCGGGGAGGAGGCATAATGCAGGGAATCCTCATCGTTGACAAGCCCGCCGGCTGGACCAGCTTTGACGTCATCGCCAAGATGCGGGGGGTGCTGGGCACCCGGAAGCTGGGCCACAGCGGCACGTTGGACCCCATGGCCACCGGCGTCCTGCCGGTGTTCTGCGGGGGAGCCAGCAAGGCGGTGGACCTTCAGCTCAACCACGACAAAACCTATCGGGCCACCCTGCGGCTGGGCAGCCGCACCGACACCGGCGATATCACCGGCACGGTGCTGGAAATCCGCCCCGTCACCGCCGGAGAGGCGGAACTGAAAGACATCCTGCCCCGGTTTGTGGGGCCCCAGATGCAGGTGCCGCCCATGTACTCGGCGGTGAAGATCAACGGTCAGCCCCTCTACAAGGCGGCCCGCCAGGGCCTGACGGTGGAGCGGAAGGCCCGCCCCATCGAGATTTACGGCATCACCTATGAGGGCAGCCCCGCCCCGGGGGAGTACACCCTGACGGTCCGCTGCTCCAAGGGAACCTATATCCGCACCCTGCTGGAAGATATCGCCCAGGGGATGGGCCAGCTGGGGACCATGAGCGCCCTGCGCCGCACCCAGGCGGGCCTGTTCGCCGAGGCGGACGCCCACACCCTGGAGGAAATTCTGGCCGCCAAAGAAGCCGGCCCCGACGCACTGGAAGGGCTGCTGCTGCCGGTGGAGCGGGTGTTTGAACCGCTGCCCCTGCTGAAGGTCAGCCCCGGCGTGGTCCAGCACCTCTACAATGGCTGCCCCACCAGCCGCTACCCGGCCCCCGACGGCCGCTACCGCGTGCAGGATGAGGCGGGGCAGTTCCTGGGCCTGGCCAACATCACCGGCGGCGTGCTGCGGGTGGAAAAGCTCTTTGTGGAGCGCGGATGAGGCCGCAGGCCCCGATCAATCTTTTGGGAATCAGAAACTATGCAGATTTATCCAACCATGTCGCCCCTGGAACTCGGGGGCAAGCAGGGCAGCGCGGTGGCGCTGGGCTATTTTGACGGCATCCACATCGGCCACCGGTCGGTGATCGGCGGGGCGGTGGACTGGGCCGCAGCCCATGGCGCAGCCCCGGCGGTGTTCACCTTCAAGCTGCCCGCCGGCAGCAAGATCAAGGGCCGCCGCCTCTTTTCCGCCGAGGACAAGCACCGTCTGGTGGCGGGCCTGGGGGTGGAACACTATCTGGTGCCCGCCTTTGAGGACATCCAGGCCATGACCCCCGACCAGTTCGTCCGGGGTCTGGTGGCGGACTGTCAGGCCCGGGCCTTCTTCTGCGGGGAAAACTTCACCTTCGGCGCCAAGGCCGCCGGAAACCCGGCCCTGCTGCAGGAACTCTGCGCCCCCCTGGGGGTGGAGGTTCATATCCTGCCCATGGCGCAGTATGAGGGCAAGCCGGTTTCCTCCACCCGCATCCGGGCGGCTCTGGAGGGGGGCGACATCCCCGCCGCCAATGGAATGCTGGGTGCGCCCTACGCCATCCGGTTCCCGGTGCGGCATGGCCAGGGCCTGGGCCACACCCTGGGGGTGCCCACCATCAACCAGATTTACCCCGACGGCTACCAGCTGCCCCGGTACGGCATCTACATCACCCGCACCTGGATCGGCGGCAAGGCATATCCCTCGGCCACCGGCCTGGGCAGCCGCCCCACCGTCAACGACGACCCCGCCAAGGTCACCTGCGAGACCTTTATTCCCGGCTTCTCGGGGGACCTGTACGGCGCGGACCCGGTGGTGGAGTTCCACACCTACCTGAGCCCCAGCAAGAAGTTCGATACGCTGGACGAGCTGCGTGCCTGCATCCAGAACGCCGCCCGCCGGGCACAGGAATACTTCCAATAACAAAAAGACCTGCCTCCTGTTTCCAGGACGGCAGGTCTTTTTGTTGTCGGTCAGCGGGCTCGTCAGACCCAGAGGGATGGGTTTTGATAGCGGGCGTCCAGCTCGGCGCTGAAAATCCGCCCGTTCAAAATCTGGCGGATCACCAGCTCCTTGGTGCTGTCCGGGACGCTGTTGTCGGCGTCCAGCTGGTCCAGAACGGCGCCGCAGTCCGACGGGGCGTCCTGGAGGGTGAAGGCGGCCGAATCGGCGCTGTTCCCGGCGTCCAGCACCAGGGCCCGGGGAGAGGCGGCGGTCCAGGGCTGCCAGTCCACCCCGGCACCGTCGGGGGTGCCGGTGCGGATGAAGGAGCGGAAGGCCGCGGTGAACCGGTCGGACAGGGCCGCAAAGCCGGGGCTGCTGAGGGAGACAAAACCGGACAGGTTGTTTTCACCCGACAGCAGGGGAAGGCTGATGCCGTGATAGGACCCCAGGCCCATGGCCCGGATGGGGCTGGCGCTGTCTGCGCTGCCGTAAGCGATCTCGCACACCCAGACAGGGGCGGCGGAACGGCTGGACAGGGAGGCCGCGGCGGCTCCGCCGTTGAAAATCCGGTACAGCTCGGAGCCGTAGGCGGTGGCAAAATCCCGGGCCGCGGCGGTGTCGGCGGCACTGAGGCCGTTGGTCTGCACCGTGGTGGTCAGGGGATTGAACAGGCTGAACTCGGTGGTGCCGGTCACCAGCAGCAGGGGAACCGGGCAGGACAGGGGGGCGTCCAGGCCGTTTTCAGGCAGGAGAACCCCGTCCGCAAACAGGTGGGGGAAGCTGCTCATCCGAATCCCGCCGCCGTCGGCCATCAGCAGGCAGACCCGGGCGGGGTCCAGATCGTACAGCCAGCGGGTCACGTCCTCGCCGTTGGTGAGAAGCCAGTCCGCCGCTGCGGTTGGGTCGGAGAACAGGCCGTCCTCCACCGCCAGAGGCGCAAAGGCCGCGGCGGTCTGGCGGGCGCTGGCGTCGGGGTCGGCCATGGTCAGACCGCCCGACAGGGACACCGCCCGCTGGAACCGCCCTGCAAAATAGGGGCTGGCCAGCATGGCCAGCACATCCCGTCCGCCGGCGGAAAAGCCCATGGCGGTGACATTGGCGGGGTCGCCGCCAAAAGAGGCAATGTTTTCCTGCACCCAGTCAAAGGCTTTGGCTGCGTCCAGCAGGGCATAGTTGCCGGTGCTGTCGGGGCCGTTCTGGAGGGCGGGCAGGCTGTTGAAGCCCAGCAGGCCCAGCCGGTACCCCACCGACACAAGGACGCATTCGGCCCGGGCGGACAGGGAGCCGCCCGGCAGCTCCTCCGGGGAACCGGTGCGGTTGCCGCCGCCGTGGAAATACACCACCACCGGCAGCCCGGCGGCGCCGTCCGGGGCGTAAACGTCCAGCTTGAGACAGTCCTCGGTGCCGGCGGCCATCCCGTTGCAGCACTGCAGGGCCATGGGTGCGGGCGCGGTGCAGTCCAGCGGATCGGACCAGGGGGCCGGGTCCTGGGGCGGCTGCCAGCGCAGCGACCCCGACGGGGCGGCGCCGTAGGGCACCCCGTACCAGGCCAGACTGCCTCCGGTCCCGTTTTCCCGGCCCTGAACCGGGCCAAAGGAGGTGGGCCGGAGGGTGCCCTGCAGAGGAGCGGAAGGGGTTTCGGCCTGGCTGGCCTGGGCCGGCAGGCCGCCGGCCAGACCGGCCGCCGTCAGGGCCCCCGCTTTCAGAAAGCCTCGCCGTGAAATGTTCATGGTTGATTTACTTCCTTTCTGTTGCACTGCTTACCAGTATAACAAAACATCCCCCGAACACAAGTGAAAATTCCGTGGCAGAGCCTCCGGCAGAACTACCTAAAATTGTTTCAACAATTCGGGGGTTTTGTGCTTGCTTTTTGTACGTTTTTTTGCTATACTATCCACGTTACCGCGGCGCAGCGATGGGAGTATGCCCGTTTGCGAGGGAAGACCGTTTCCCACCGCTTTGTCACGGCAGAAATAATAGAAAGAGGTATTTTTCCATGAACAAACAGGAAGTTATGGCCAAGGTTGCCCTCAACGAGAAGGACACCGGTTCCCCCGAGGTTCAGGTCGCTCTGCTGACCGCTCACATCAATGAGCTGAACGAGCACCTCAAGAAGAACCCCAACGATCACCACAGCCGCCGCGGTCTGCTGAAGATGGTTGGCCGCCGCCGCAATCTGCTGGCTTACCTGCAGAAGAAGGATGTGGAGCGCTACCGCGCCCTGATCGCTACGCTGGGTCTGCGCAAGTAATTTCAATGAACGAGGGGGCAGGCACCATCCAAAGGTGCCTGCCTTTTTCCTTAGGGTGGATTTTTGGCCGGGTATTGGTAAGCCGGGCCGCCGCTGCGTGTTGCAGCAGTAAATCGGGCGTCTGAGAGGCGCACGCCCCTCTGGGACGTCGGATTTATTGCTATAGCTCGCGGCGGCCGGCCTGATGATATGCCGGGCGCCCCAGCGCCCGGACAAACAAGGAGGTAACTACATGGCAATCGAATTCGGCTCCCGCAAAGAGACCTTCCCCAACTACAAGGTCTATGAGATGGAACTGGCAGGCCGCCCGTTCAAGGTCGAGATGGGCAAAATGTGCGGGCTGTCCAACGCCAGTGCTCTGATCCGCTACGGCGAGACCGTTGTGCTGTGCAACGTCACGATGAGCCCCAAGCCCCGGGAAGGGGTGGACTTCTTCCCCCTGAGCGTCGAGTATGAGGAGAAGCTGTACGCAGCGGGCCGCATCCCCGGCAGCTTCATGCGCCGTGAAGGCCGTCCCGGCGAGCGTGCCATCCTGACCAGCCGGGTGGTGGACCGCCCCATGCGCCCCCTGTTCCCCAAGGAAATGCGCAATGACGTCTGCATCACCATGACCGTCATGAGCCTGGATCCCGACTGCAGCCCCGAGATCGCCGGCATGATCGGCGCCTCTCTGGTGACCGCCGTGTCCGAGATTCCCTGGAACGGCCCCATCGGCGGCGTCCAGGTGGGCCTGGTGGACGGCGAAATCGTCCTGAACCCCACCTATGAGCAGCGCCGGGTCAGCGACCTGGCCCTGACGGTGGCCGGCACCATGGACAAGATCGTCATGATCGAGGCCGGCGCCAACGAGGTGGACGAGGACACCATGCTCAACGCCATCAAGACCGCCCATGTGGAGATCAAAAAGACCATCGCCTTCATCAACGAGATCGTGGCCGAGCGGGGCAAGGACAAGGTCCAGTTCCAGACCGCCGGCATCGATATGGAGATCTTCCACGCCGTCCATGACAAGTACCTCGACCGGTTCAAGGCCGCCATGGACACCGACGACAAGAACGTCCGTGACGCAGCCCTGCTGCCCATTCTGGACGACATCGCTGCCGAGTACCCCGACCTGACCGCCGCCGACCTGGATCTCATCAGCTACAAGATGCAGAAGCAGGTGGTTCGCCGCTGGCTGCTGGATGAGGGCAAGCGTGTGGACGGCCGCGGCATCAACGAGATTCGTCCTCTGGCCGCCGAAGTGGGCATCCTGCCCCGCGTCCATGGCTCGGGCATGTTCACCCGCGGCCAGACCCAGGTGCTGACCACCTGCACCCTGGGCGGCACCAAGGACAGCCAGCTGATGGACGACCTGACCGATGAGCAGACCAAGCGTTACATCCATCACTATAACTTCCCGCCGTACTCGGTGGGCGAGGCCCGCGCACCCCGCAGCCCCGGCCGCCGCGAGATCGGCCACGGCGCTCTGGCTGAGCGCGCTCTGGTGCCGGTGCTGCCCTCCATGGAGGACTTCCCCTACACCATCCGCTGCGTCTCTGAGGTCCTGAGCTCCAACGGCTCCACCTCTCAGGCTTCCATCTGCGGCTCCACCCTGGCCCTGATGGACGCAGGCGTGCCCATCAAGGCCCCCGTGGCCGGCATCTCCTGCGGCCTCATCACCGAGGGCGACCGCTGGATGACCATGCTGGACATCCAGGGCGTGGAGGACTTCCACGGCGACATGGACTTCAAGGTGGGCGGCACCCGCAAGGGCATTACCGCCATCCAGATGGACATCAAGATCGACGGCCTGACCTACGACATCATTGCGGATGCCTTTGAGAAGTGCCGCAAGGGCCGCCTGTATATCCTGGACGAGATCATCAAGCCGGTCATCGCCCAGCCCCGTCCCGAGCTGAGCCGCTGGGCACCCAAGATGTTCAGCATCGTCATCCCCACCGACAAGATCAAGGACGTCATCGGCAAGGGCGGCAAGGTGATCCAGGAGATCTGCGCCAACTGCAACTGCAAGATCGATGTCCAGGAGGACGGCCACGTCTTTGTCTCGGCCATCGACCAGGAGGACGCCAAGCGGGCCATCTTCACCATCAAGACCATTGTGGAGGATCCCGAGATCGGCGCCATCTACAAGGGCAAGGTCACCCGCCTGATGAACTTCGGCGCATTCGTTGAGATTGCTCCGGGCAAGGAAGGCCTGGTCCACATCTCCAAGCTGGACACCAAGCGTGTCGAGCGGGTGGAGGATGTGGTGGCTGTGGGCGACGCCATCGTGGTCAAGGTCACCGACATTGACCAGCAGGGCCGCATCAACCTGTCCCGCCGCGACGCCATCATCGCGCTGGAGGCCCGCAAGAACAGCCAGAACAAGGAATCCTGATTGACTTAAAGCGCACACAAGCCGCTTCCCCTGCCGGGGAGGCGGCTTTTTTGATGGGGCAGGGAAGGCGGAAAAAAGAAAAAACTGTTTTTCTTATAAAAATACAGTTGTTTGTCTTGCATAGACGCCTGGGTTTTGCTATTATAAAGGAAACTGCTGCGAGGGTGCAGCGGCGGATGCAGTTTGAAAAAGAGAGGGGTATTGTTATGTACAAGGAAATGATGGACACCATCGGTCTGGTCAACGGCGTGGACCCGGAAGTGGGCGCGGCCATGGGCCGCGAGCTCACCCGCCAGCGGGAAAACATCGAGCTGATCGCCAGCGAGAACATCGTCTCTCCGGCGGTGATGGCCGCCATGGGCAGCGTGCTGACCAACAAGTACGCCGAAGGCCTGCCCGGCAAACGGTATTACGGCGGCTGCGTCTACGTGGACGAAGTGGAAAACATCGCCATCCGCCGCGCCTGTGAGCTGTTCGGCGCCAAGTATGCCAACGTGCAGCCCCACTCGGGCGCCCAGGCCAACCTGGCGGTCTACTTCGCCCTGCTGGAGCTGGGGGACACCGTCATGGGCATGGATCTGTCTCAGGGCGGTCACCTGACCCACGGCTCTCCGGTGAATATGTCGGGCAAAAATTACCACTTCTTCTCCTACGGCGTGGGGGAGGATGGCCGCATCGACTACGTGGAGCTGGAAAAGGCGGTCAAGAAGGTCCGTCCCAAGATGCTGGTGGCGGGCGCATCGGCCTATCCCCGGGCCATTGATTT
Source organism: Faecalibacterium sp. An122 (assembly GCF_002160895.1). Taxonomy (GTDB): domain Bacteria; phylum Bacillota; class Clostridia; order Oscillospirales; family Ruminococcaceae; genus Faecalibacterium. The sequence goes on from NZ_NFLL01000009.1 coordinate 86,790, forward strand.
CGAGAAGCTGGCCGAGATCGCCCACGGCTACGGCGCATACCTGATGGTGGATATGGCCCACATCGCCGGCCTGGTGGCAGGCGGCGCCCATCAGAGCCCGGTGCCCTACGCCGACGTGGTGACCACCACCACCCACAAGACCCTGCGGGGCCCCCGCGGCGGCCTGATCCTCACCAACAACGCCGTTCTGGCCAAGCGGATCAACTCGGCTGTCTTCCCCGGCACCCAGGGCGGTCCCCTGGAGCACGTCATCGCCGGCAAGGCGGTCTGCTTCGGCGAGGCCCTCAAGCCCGAGTTCAAGGCCTATGCCCACAAGATCGTGGAGAATGCCCAGGTCATGGCAGCCGAACTGCAGGCCCGGGGCGTCCAGCTGGTTTCGGGCGGCACCGACAATCACCTGATGCTGGTGGACCTGCGTCAGGAGGAGTGCACCGGCAAGGAGCTGGAGGCCCGTCTGGACGCCGTCCATATCACCGCCAACAAGAACACCGTCCCCGGCGAGACCCGCAGCCCCTTTGTGACCTCGGGCGTCCGTCTGGGCACCCCGGCGGTCACCACCCGCGGCATGGGCGCCGAGGAGATGAAGATCATCGCCAACTGCATCGCTGACTGCATCTGGCACTTCGATGAAAAGAAGGATGACATCGCAGCCCGGGTGCTGGCTCTGACCAAGCAGTTCCCCCTGTACGAATAATCCCATACACAACAAAGGGCGAAGCCGCAATGGCTTCGCCCTTTTTCTGTCGATGGATTTTTACGGTTTGGCGCTGGGGTTGGACCGGGCTGCCACCTGTTCGTGGGTGGGGGGAATGTCCCCCTGGGCCGCCTTTTCCAGATGGCTGATGCGCTGGTCCAGGGCGGTGATCCGCTGGGAGACAATATCCGGCAGATCCTGCTGGTCCAGATCGTCGGCGGGATTCACCGACTTGTTGTTGATCCGCACCACCTCCGCCGGCACGCCCACAGCGGTGCAGTTGGCAGGCAGGTTGTGGAGCACCACACTGCCGGCGCCCACCCGGGCGTTGTCCCCGATGTACACCGGGCCCAGCACCTTGGAGCCTGCGCCGATCAGCACGTTGTCCCCCAGGGTGGGGTGACGCTTGCCGGTGTCCTTGCCGGTGCCGCCCAGGGTGACCCCGTGGTAGATGGTGCAGTTGTCGCCGATCTCGGTGGTCTCGCCAAAGACGATCCCCATGCCGTGGTCGATGAACAGGTTTTTGCCGATGGTGGCGCCGGGATGGATTTCGATGCCGGTCTTATGCCGGCCCCGCTGGCTGATCCACCGCGCCAGGAAAAAATGTCCCCGCTGGTAGAGCCAATGGGCGATTTTGTGGTATACTAAGATGTGAAAACCCGGGTACAACAGGATAACTTCGATTACGCTGCGTGCGGCCGGGTCTTTGCGCTGAATATTGCGCGCGTCGTCAAGCAGACCCATGGACGTACCTCCTTCATATCCGAAAGCGATTGGCATGTGAATGTGTTTTTATTTTAGCACAGCCGGCGGCCAAAGTACAGCGCGCCGGTCACACAGAAGCGGGTTTTTGGCCTGCCAGCGGGGGAATTTGGACCCCTATGCAGAATTTTTGTAAGCTTTACTAAAAATTTCCGGGCATGGACGTACTACTTCTCACAAACAAAATTGCAGATGTTATTGACACTTTTTGCGTTTCTATGATAAAATACCTGAAAGACAATTGCAGAAAGGGGAACCTGTATTTTATGATGTGCGTCTGCGGCGTTGAGAAGCTGAAGATGTGCTTTGCAGCCGGTTTTTTCGCAGCCGGTTTGTTCCCCATTTTCAAAATTTGAACTTTTCCCGTCTGGGAAAAGTTTTTTTTTGCCCGCACCGGGACAGGCGCGGCTTCAAAAAGGAGGAAGCGGTCATGCTGATTCAACATGCAGTGGACGTCCATGGAGAAGAAATCGAACTCTACCTCAGCGAGGGCAAAATCCAGGCGGTGGGCCGTGGTCTGGCGGCCCTGGCCGGCCCGGAGGACGCCGTCCTGGACGCAGGGGGGCTGACGGTTCTGCCCGCCTTTGTGGACTTGCACGTCCACTGGCGTACCCCCGGCTTTGAATATAAGGAGGACGTCACCACCGGCAGCCATGCGGCGGCGGCCGGCGGCTATACCTTTGTCAATCTGATGCCCAACACCAAGCCGGTCTGTTCCTCGGCGGCCCAGGCGGCCATGATCGAGGACGAGGCCGCCCGGGTGGGTCTGTGCGACGCCAACCAGACGGTGTCCATCACCGAGAACTTTGACGGCCATACCCTGGACCACCTGAAAACCCTGCCCGAGTCGGTGCGCTTTGTCACCGAGGACGGCCACGGGGTCCAGAGCGCCAGCGTGATGGCCAAGGCCTTCGCCATCTGCCACCAGAAGGGGATCACCATTATGAGCCACGCCGAGGACATGGAGATCAGCCCCTGGGACTACCGGCTGGCCGAGGACGTGGAAACCCTGCGGAACTGCTGGCTCAGCGAGTACTACCAGACCCGGCTGCATATGTGCCATGTCTCCACCCGCGGAGCCATCGAGGCCATCCGCATCGCCAAGCTGCGGGGCGCGCCGGTCACCTGTGAGGTGACCCCCCACCACCTGTGGTTCACCGAGGACCTGTGCGATTACCGGGTCAATCCCCCCATCCGCACCGCCGACGATGTGGCGGCCCTGGTGGACGCCATCCAGGACGGCACCGTGGACGCCATCGCCACCGACCACGCTCCCCATTCGGAGGAGGACAAGGCGGCAGGCGCCGCCGGCATGGTGGGCAGCGAGACGGCCTTCGGCGTCTGCTACACCAAGCTGTGCCGCGGCGAGGGCCTGCCCCTGGAGCTGCTGAGCGAGCTGATGAGCAGCCGCCCCGCCCAGATTCTGGGCCTGAACAAGGGCCGTCTGGAGCCCGGCTACGACGCCGACCTGGTTCTGGTGGATCTGGACACCCCCTACACGGTGGACCGGGACAAGCTCCACTCCAAATCGAAGAACAGCCCTTATCAGGGGGCTGCACTCTATGGCCGTGTCTGCGCCACCATCAAAGGCGGCCAGCTGACCTATCAGGCTGAGTAAGATCAAAAGAAAGGGAATGATGCTATGATGACCAACATGGATAAGCTGTATGAGGCAGTCGAGGCTCGGGGCCCGGTCTGCGTCGGCCTGGACACCGATTTCTCCTATCTTCCCGAGGATTTTGTGGACACCGCTCTGAGCAAGGGCGAGAACATTGTCCGCTTCAACAAGGCTCTGATCGAGGCCACCAAGGCGGTCGCCGGCTGCTACAAGGTGCAGATCGCTTACTATGAGGCTCTGGGTCTGGACGGCCTGCGGGCTTACGCCGAGACCCTGCGGGCTGTCCGCGCCGCCGGCGTGCCCGTGATCGCTGACATCAAGCGGGGCGACATCGCCAAGACCGCCGAGATGTACGCCATCGGCCACTTCACCGGTGATTTCGAGGCCGATTTCGTCACCCTGGCCCCCTACATGGGCCTGGATTCCATCAGCCCCTACCTGCCCTACGCCGAAAAGGCCGGCAAGGGCATGTTCGTCCTCTGCCGCACCTCCAACGGCGGCGCCAAGGACTTTGAGTATGAGAAGCTGGCCGACGGCCGCCACGTCTACGACCTGGTGGGCGACAAGCTCAACGAGCTGGGCAAGGGCTACATGGGCGAGCACGGCTACTCCTCCATTGGCCTGGTCATCGGCGGCACCCACATCGAGGAGGCCTCCGAGATCCGCGCACGGTATCAGGACAGCTTCTTCCTGATCCCCGGCTATGGCGCCCAGGGCGGCAAGGCCGAGGACATCGCCCAGTACCTGAACAAGGGCAACGGCGGCACCGTCAACTCCAGCCGCGGCATCCTGCTGGCCTACAAGAAGCAGCCCGGCGTGGCCTTCGATGAGGCCGCCTACAACGAGTGCGTCAACATGAAGGAGGCCATTGCCCATGCGTGCAGCCTGCTGTAAGGCCACCGTCCTGGGCCAGAGCAACGTGGCGTCGGACGTCCGGCTGCTGCGGGTTCTCTGGCCGGACCCCGGCCACGCCCCCCACGCGGGGCAGTTCTTCACCCTGCGCAGCTGGGGCGCAGGGGAGGCACCGTTCCTCTCCCGGCCCATCAGCGTCCACAAGTGGGAGCCTGAGACGTTGACCGTCTCCTTCCTGTATCAGATTGTGGGCCAGGGCACCGAAAAGCTGGCCGCCCTGACCGAGGGCGACTTCATCCAGCTCACCGGCCCCATGGGCAACGGCTTCGATGTGCCCGCCATCGCCGAGAAATACCAGAAGATCGCCCTGGTGGGCGGCGGCATCGGCACCGCCCCCATGTACCAGCTGGCCCGGGAACTGGCCGCCGCAGGCCGCCAGCCCGACGTCTTTTTCGGCTTCCGGGACGAGCCCTACTGCATGGAGCAGTACCGCGGTCTGGCCGGCATCGTCAAGGTGTCCACCGACAGCGGCCGGTTCGGCTTCCATGGCTTTGTCACCCAGCTGTATGACCCGGCGGACTACGATATCGTCCTGATCTGCGGCCCCACGCCCATGATGAAGAATGCCGCCCGCCTCTGCGCGGAGAAGGGCACCCCCTGCCTGGTCAGCCTGGAAAAGAAGATGGCCTGCGGCATCGGCGCCTGCCTGGGCTGCACCATCGAGACCGCCTCGGGCGCCAGGAGCGTCTGTAAGGACGGCCCTGTCTTTGCAGGAACGGAGGTGTTTGGATGGCAGACCTGAGAACCAACCTCCTCGGCTTCACCATGAATAGCCCCATCATCGGCGCGTCCGGTACGGTGGGCTACGGAGTCGAGTATGAGGACCTGGCCGATTTCAGCAAGATCGGCGGCATTTCCGGCAAGGGACTGACCCTTCACGGCCAGTTCGGCAACAAGGGCGAGCGCCTGTGGGAGACCCCTTCGGGCCTCATCAACAGCATCGGCCTGCAGAACCCCGGCGTGCAGCACTTCATCGACGTGGAGCTGCCCGAGATGCTCAGCCTGAAACGGCAGTACGGCACGGTGGCCATTGCGAATCTGGGCGGCCACAGTGAGGAAGAATATGTGGAGGGCGCAGCCCTGCTGAACGACAGCGCTGTGGACATTGTGGAGCTGAACATCAGCTGTCCCAACGTCAAGCAGGGCGGCATGGCCTACGGCGTCAAGGCCGACGCCGCCGGCGAGGTGGTGCGGATGGTCCGCGACGTCTGCAAAAAGCCCCTGATGGTCAAGCTCAGCCCCCAGGCGGAGAACATCCCCGAGATGTGCAAGGCGGTGGAAGCTGCCGGTGCCGACGCCATCAGCCTGACCAACACCTTCCAGGCCTGCGCCATCGACCTGGAAAAGCGCCGTCCCGTCTTTGACAACATCTTCGCGGGCCTGTCGGGCCCGGCGGTGCGGCCCATTGCCCTGCGGATGGTCTGGCAGGCGGTGGGTGCAGTCCAGATCCCCGTGGTGGGCCTGGGCGGCATCGCAACCGGCCGGGACGCCCTGGAGTTCATCATGGCGGGCGCCGCCGCAGTCCAGGTGGGCGCGGCCAACTTCGCCAACCCCCGGGCCATGGAGACCATCGCCGACGAGATGGCCGCCTGGATGGATGCCCACGGGGTGGCCAGCCTGGATGAAATCCGCGGCTGCGCTCGGTGAGTATACCTAAAAAATGACATATATTCATTAAAATAAGAATATAACGAATAAATTTGCATTTTCCGGGCTTGCGTGATACAATACCGTGAGACCGATTTATGTGGAAAGAGGAAGGGAGTAAAAACAATGAGCGAAGCAATTGAAATTTTGAAGAGCTGTGAAGCATTCCTGGAGGGTCACTTCCTGCTGTCGTCCGGCCGCCATTCCAGCGCCTACTGCCAGATGGCATTCCTGCAGCAGTACCCCGACCGCTGCGCCGAGGTGATGGCTCCTGTGGCCGCCAAGGTCAAGGAGCTGGGCGCCGACGTCATCGTGGGACCCGCCATGGGCGGCATCGTCTACGCCTACGAGCTGGCCCGTCAGACCGGCCTGCGCGCCATCTTCACCGAGCGTGTGGACAACGTCATGACCCTGAAGCGGTTCGCCATCCATCCGGGTGAGAAGTGCATCATCGCCGAGGACGTGGTCACCACCGGCATCTCCTCTCTGGAGACCAAGCGGGCCATCGAAGAGGCCGGCGGCATCTGCCTGGGCATCACCTGCGTGGTGGACCGCACCAAGCCCGAGGCTCCGTCTCCCATTCCCATCCTGGCCAGCGCCCTCAAGCTGGACCTGCCCAACTATGCACCCGAGGAGTGCCCCCTGTGCAAGGAGGGCAAGCTGCCCCTGGTGCACCTGGGCAGCCGCAAGATGAACCAGCAGGCCAAGCAGACCCTGTGAGTCCTGCAACGAGATAAAACGAGGGAACGCAATGAACGCATATCTTCTTTTGGCAAACGGAATGGTTTTTGCGGGCCAGTCGGTGGGCGCTGAGGGCGTCACGGTGGGCGAAGTGGTCTTTGCCACCGGCATGGTGGGCTTTCAGGAGACCCTGACCGACCCCAGCTACTATGGCCAGATCATCACCCAGACCTACCCGCTGATCGGCAACTACGGCATGAATCACTGGGATATGGAGTCGGGCAAAATCTGGGCCCGGGGCTACATTGTCCGCGAGGCCTGCAAGACCCCGTCCAACTGGCGCTCGGAGGAGACGCTGGACAGCTTTTTGAAGAAAAACAACATCATCGGCATCGAGGGGATCGACACCCGTCATCTGACCCGCGTCATCCGCGAGAGCGGCGTCATGAACGGCGCTATTCTCACCGAGTTTGACCCCGCCGACCCCGCCAACAAAGAGCGCACCGAGGCCCTGCTGGCCCAGGTGCAGACTTATGCTGTCACCGACGCCGTCAAGAGCGTCACCTGTGCCGCGCCCGAGGTCCACAACCCCGACGGCGCACCCCACATCGCCCTGATGGACTACGGCTGCAAGCGGAACATTGTCCGCTGCCTGGTCCGCCGCGGCTGCAAGGTGACCGTCATGCCCGCCTTCTCGACGGCGGAGCAGGTGGCCGCCCTGAACCCGGACGGCATCATGCTGTCCAACGGCCCCGGCGACCCCGCCGAGCCGGTGGAGGCCATCGAGAACCTGCGCAAGATCTTTGAGCTGGGCATCCCCACCTTCGGCATCTGCCTGGGCCATCAGCTGTCGGCCCTGGCCGCCGGCGCCAAGACCACCAAGCTCAAGTACGGCCACCGCGGCGCCAACCAGCCCGTGACCGATTTTGCCAGCGGCCGCACCTTCATTACCAGCCAGAACCACGGCTATGCGGTGGTGGGGGACCAGCTGCCCCCCGAAATGGGCGTTGTGGCCCAGGTCAATGCCAACGACGGTACCTGTGAAGGCATCCAGTACAAGAAATGGAACTGCTTTACCGTCCAGTTCCACCCGGAAGCAAACGGCGGCCCCAAGGATACAGAGTTCCTCTTCGACCGTTTCCTGACCAATGTAAAGAGCGCAAAGGAGGCTCGCTGATATGCCCAAGGACCCCAGAATCAAAAAGGTGCTGGTGATCGGCTCGGGACCCATCATCATCGGCCAGGCGGCTGAGTTCGACTACTCGGGCACCCAGGCCTGCCGCGCCCTGAAGGCGGAAGGCATCGAGACCGTTCTGCTCAACTCCAACCCTGCCACCATCATGACCGACCCCGACGTGGCCGATCACGTCTATATCGAGCCCATGACCCTGGAGGTCGTGGAGCGCATCCTGGACATCGAAAAGCCCGACTCGGTGCTGCCCAACCTGGGCGGCCAGATGGGCCTGAACCTGTCCATGGAGCTGGCCCGCAGCGGCTACCTGGACCGCACCGGCATCCGCCTGCTGGCCTGCAAGCCCGAGACCATCGACCGGGCCGAGGACCGCGAGCTGTTCAAAGAGACGATGGAAAAGCTGCATCAGCCCATCATCCCCTCGGAGGTCGTGGAGACCCTGGAGGACGCTCTGGCCTGCGCCGACCGCATCGGCTACCCGGTCATCGTCCGTCCCGCCTTCACCATGGGCGGCACCGGCGGCGGTATCTGCGAGGACAAGGCCAAGCTGATCGAGATCGGCACCAACGGCCTGCGTCTTTCCCCCATTCACCAGATCCTGGTGGAAAAGTGCATCGCCGGCTGGAAGGAAATCGAGTATGAGGTGATGCGCGACCACAAGGGCAACGTCATCACCGTCTGCAACATGGAGAACCTGGACCCCGTGGGCATCCACACCGGTGACTCGGTGGTTGTGGCTCCCTCCCAGACCCTGACCGACCACGAATACCAGATGCTCCGCACCGCTGCCCTGGACATCATCACCGAGCTGGGCATCGAGGGCGGCTGCAACTGCCAGTTTGCCCTCAAGCCGGACAGCTTTGACTATGCGGTCATCGAGGTCAACCCCCGTGTGTCCCGCTCGTCGGCTCTGGCCTCCAAGGCCACCGGTTACCCCATCGCCAAGGTGGCCACCAAGATCGCCATCGGCTATACCCTGGACGAGATAACCAACGACGTCACCGGCAAGACCTGCGCCTGCTTTGAGCCCGCGCTGGACTATATTGTCGTCAAGTACCCCAAGTGGCCCTTCGACAAGTTCGTCTATGCGGACAAGTCCCTGGGCACCCAGATGATGGCCACCGGCGAAGTCATGTCCATCGGCAACAGCTTCGAGGCCGCCATGATGAAGGCTGTCTCCTCCATCGAGCTGGGCATGGACACCCTGACCCACAAGCCCTTTGAGGAGCTGGACGATCAGGAGATCATCGCTCACATGCACGTGCAGGACTCCGAGCGGGTGTTCTGCGTCTATGAGGCCCTCAAGCGCGGCATCGACCATCAGACCATCTACGACATCACCAAGATTGACTGGTGGTTCCTGGACAAGATGCAGCACCTGGCCGACCTGGAAAATGGTCTGGCCCGCTGCAACGGCGTCCTGAGCCTGGAGCAGTACCAGGAGGCCAAGAAGTACGGCTTCCAGGATAAGACCATCCGCCGCCTGGCCCAGGTGGAGCAGCTGCCGGTGGAGAACTACCGCGCCGGCTTCAAGATGGTTGATACCTGCGCCGCCGAGTTCTCGGCCAATACCCCCTACTTCTACTCCACCTACGACGGCGACAACGAGGCCGCCGAGTTCATCGCCAAGAAAGAGGACGGCCAGCCCCACAAGAAGCGGATTCTGGTCTTTGGTTCGGGCCCCATCCGCATCGGCCAGGGCATCGAGTTCGACTACTGCTCGGTTCACTGCGTCTGGACCCTGAAGAAGCACGGCTGTGAGGCCATTCTGGTCAACAACAACCCCGAGACGGTGTCCACCGACTTTGATACCGGCGACCGCCTGTACTTTGACCCCCTGACCCCCGAGAGCGTGGACAACATCATCGCCACCGAGAAGCCGGACGGCTGCGTGGTCCAGTTCGGCGGCCAGACCGCCATCAAGCTGGCCAAGCACATGGACGAAGTGGGCCTGCCCATCCTGGGCACCCCCGCCGACGCCATCGACGAGGCCGAGGACCGGGAGCGTTTTGACGAGCTGCTGGAGCGCTGCGGAATTCCCCGCGCCCCCGGCCGCACCGTCTATACCCTGGACGAGGCCCTGGCTGCCGCCGAGGAAATCGGTCTGCCCGTGCTGATGCGTCCCTCCTACGTGCTGGGCGGCCAGAACATGATCGTGGCCTACACCCAGGCCGACGTCATCGAGTATATGGGTGTCATCACCGAGCACGTGGACATGGATCACCCCGTCCTGCTGGATAAGTATATCCAGGGCACCGAGTGCGAAGTGGACGCCATCTGCGATGGCACCGATTTCCTGATCCCCGGCATCATGGAGCAGGTGGAGCGGACCGGCGTCCACTCCGGCGACTCCATCTGCGTCTATCCGGCCCAGCATCTGACCCAGAACATCATCGACACCATGGTGGACTATACCGGCCGCTTTGCCCGTGAGCTGAAAGTGGTGGGTCTGGTCAACGTTCAGTATGCTGTTTCGGATGGCAAGGTGTACGTCATCGAGGTGAACCCCCGTTCGTCCCGTACCGTGCCCTATATCTCCAAGGTCACCGGCGTGCCCATGGTGGACCTGGCGGTCCGCTGCTGCCTGGGCGAGAAGCTGGCCGACATGGGCTATGGCACCGGCCTGCACCCCAACGCTCCCTATGTGGCCGTCAAGGTGCCTGTGTTCAGCTTTGAGAAGCTGCACGGCGTGGACACCCAGTTCGGCCCCGAGATGAAGTCCACCGGCGAAGTGCTGGGCATTGCCCCCAACTACCATGACGCCCTGCTCAAGGGCCTCATTGGCGCCGGCTATACCTTCAAGACCCCCGGCCCCGCCAGCTGCTGCATCTTCACCGTGAAGGACAGCGACAAGCCCGAATTTGTGGACATCGCTTGGAAGCTCAAGAGCATGGGCTACAAGCTGTACGGCACCTCCGGCACCTGCGCCTGGCTGAACAAGCACATGGTGCCCTGCAACGAGGTGCGGAATATGTCGGGCGAGGCTCCCAACATCATTGACCTGCTCCAGAGCGGTCTGGTGGACTATGTCTTCTCCACCAGCGCCAAGGGCCGCGACCCCCGGCGTGACTCGGTGCGGCTGCGCCGCAAGGCCGTCGAACTGAGCATCCCCTGCATTACGGCAGTGGATACCGCCAACGCTCTGGTGGATTGTCTGCGCAGCGAGCACAGCCTGAAAAATGTGCCGCTGGTGGACATTGCAACGCTGTATAAGGAAAAATAAGCCTTCGTGTGCAGGAAGGCCTGTTTCGTGCGCAGAGTATCGATTTGAGACCGACCGTTTGTTATACTCTGCGACGTAAATTTTGCAAAAGTACGTTACTTTTATGAGTTTCCTGCAGGGCCCGGCCCGCAGTGGAAAACTCTGGATATAACAAGTAGTTCCAGGAGGATATTGATACATGACCCGTTCCCAGATGATCGAAACCGTTGCCCGCAAAACTGGCTTCCCCGAGAGCCAGGTCGAAATGACGATGGACGCCATGTTCGACCAGATCGCAGAGTGCCTGCGCGCTGACGAAAAGGTGACCATTGCCGGATTTGGCCGGTTTGAAATGCGTCCCCGCAAGCCCAAGGCTTACACCAACCCCAAGACCAAGGTGTCCAGCCGGCTGGAGTCCACCTCGATTCCCGGCTTCAAGGCAAGCGGCCGCTTCAAGCAGAAGCTGGAGGCTGCCCGTGCAGCCGCGGCAGCCGAGAATAAGGCTCTGGAAGAGACGGCGTAACAATTCCATACCAACCACAGGCCGGGCGTCGATGGGCGCCCGGCCTTTTTGTATGCAATGGGCCGGGAGATTGGAAACAAGGCTTTTCAGATCCCGCAAGCCGTGTTATACTGATAAGGACTTGACAAATTGCGTACCCCCAGAAAGAACGGAGAAAACCATGCGTTACAGTGAATTACAGTGTAGTGAGGCCATCCACCAGGCCGTGGAGCGGATGGGCTTCGAGGATATGACCGAAATTCAGGAGAAGGTGATCCCCCTCATGATGCAGGGGCGGGATATCATCGCCAAAGCCCCCACCGGCACCGGCAAGACCTGTGCCTTCGGCATCCCGGTGGCCGAGCATATCGACCCGGAACAGGCCTGGCCCCAGGCGGTCATTCTGGCCCCCACCCGGGAGCTGGCCCAGCAGATTGCAGGGGATATGGAAGATCTGACTTACTTTATGCCGGGGGTCAAGGTGGCGTGTGTCTACGGCGGCGCCAACATGGACAAGCAGGCCCGCCGCCTGGCGGAGGGCTGCCAGATCGTGGTGGCCACGCCCGGCCGCCTGATGGACCATTACAAGCACCGCAGCATCGACCTGAGCCATGTGACCCAGATTGTCCTGGACGAGGCGGACGAGATGCTGAATATGGGCTTTTACAAGGATGTGCGGCACATCATCGACCTGATGAAGAGCCGGAAGTCCCTGTCCATGTTCTCGGCCACCATCAGCCGGGAGGTTATGGACATCGGCTGGCTGTACCAGCGGGATGCCGAGGAGATCACCGTCCAGCCCAAAGAGGAGAGCCAGCCCAAGATCACCCAGTACAAGCTGGAGACCTCCGGCCGCAATAAGCTGTCCGACCTGGCCCAGCTCATCATTGGAGAGGGTTATAAGCGGGTGATGGTGTTCTGTGATACCAAGTTCGGCACCGCCACCCTGGCCAATCAGCTGGCCCGTCTGGGCTTCTCGGTGGACTGCCTCCACGGCGACCTCTCCCAGAAGGACCGCAACCGGATTATGCAGAGCTTCCGGGATGGCAAGGTGTCGGTCCTGGTGGCTACCGATGTGGCCGCCCGCGGCATCGACGTGTCGGATGTGGACGCTGTGGTCAACTACGACGTTCCCTCGGACAATGAGCATTATACCCACCGTATCGGCCGTACCGGCCGCGCCAAAAAGGAGGGCGTCAGCTACCTGTTCTATATGCCCGACGAGAAGAAGCGGGTGGATGAGCTGCTGCGGATGACCCGCAACACCGATCTGTGCCTGCCGGTCCACTTCGATTTCAACCACGAGCACATCGTGGTGGAGGAAAAGAAGGAGACGGGGGATAAGTTTCAGATACGGAGCTATTTCTAAACCATTCCAAGGCCAGGGCCCCGTGCCCTGGTCTTTCTTATAAGAGGAGAGAACCATGGTAAAGCTGGTGCCGGTAGACCGCCAAAACGCAGCGGAGATTCTGCATTTGCAGGTGAAAAAGGAACAGAGGGCGTTTGTAGCCTCCAATGGGCAGAGTCTGGCCGAGGCAGAAACTGCCCTGGCAGCCGGCGGACGGGCCTTTCCCTTTGGCATCTATGCAGGAGAGCAGGCGGTAGGGTTTTTGATGGTGGGTTTTGGGACAGATGAGGAATGGATCGACCCGCCGGCGGTGGCCCATGGCAATTACAGTCTGTGGCGATTGATGATCGACGAGCGCTATCAGCACAGGGGATATGGGACGGCCGCTCTCCAGCTGGCGCTGGATTGGATGCGGACATTGCCCTGCGGCCCGGCGGAGTATTGCTGGGTGTCCTATGCACCCCAGAATAAGGATGCAAGAGAGCTGTATAGACGCTTTGGATTTTGTGAGACAGGGGAAATGACCGGCGGAGAGAGCATAGCAGTAAGGAGATTGTGAGGGTTAAATTAAAAAATGAACACGTCATCGAAGAAAGTGAAATAAAGTCAATTTTTGAGCAAAAAAGTTCCAGAAAATGCTTGACAAAAGTCAGACTCTGTAGTATTATACTCAGGCGCCCAGCGGAACAGCTTCCGCGAGAGTCCGAAAGAATGAAAGCACTTCAAAATCACTTGAAAAAAGATGAAAAAAGTGCTTGACAAAACGGACCGGACGTGATAAAATAAACGGGTCGCCAGCCGAGAGGCTGAGCGGACAGGACCTTGAAAATTGAACAATATCGAATACTTGTAACGGAACCTTTAAAGTGTTGGAAACACTTAAAATTCCAAAAAGTAATTC